>NZ_VEBK01000010.1:0-126951 GCF_007676755.1 Bacillus sp. FJAT-22090
AACTCGATGGGTGTTTTGGGGAACTCGGAGATGAGTTTGGGGAACCCGGGGGTTATTGGGGGACTCGGAGATGAGTTTGGGGAACCCGGGGGTTATTGGAGAACTCGTCGGGTGTTTTGGGGAACTCGGAGATGAGTTTGGGGAACTCGATGGGTGTTTTGGGGAACTCGGAGATGAGTTTGGGGAACCCGGGGGTTATTGGGGGACTCGGAGATGAGTTTGGGGAACCCGGGGGTTATTGGAGAACTCGTCGGGTGTTTTGGGGAACTCGGAGATGAGTTTGGGGAACTCGATGGGTGTTTTGGGGAACTCGGAGATGAGTTTGGGGAACTCGATGGGTGTTTTGGGGAACTCGGAGATGAGTTTGGGGAACCCGGGGGTTATTGGGGGATTCGTCGGGTGTTTTGGGGAACTCGGAGATGAGTTTGGGGAACTCGATGGGTACTTTGGGGAACCCGGGGGTTATTGGGGAACTCGTCGGATGTTTTGGGGAACTCGGAGATGAGTTTGGGGAACTCGATGGGTGTTTTGGGGAACCCGGGGGTTATTGGGGAACCCGGGGGTTATTGGGGAACTCGTCGGGTGTTTTGGGGAACTCGGGCATGACTTTGGGGGACTCGATGAATAGTTCCCCCCCAAAAAAGAAAACCACTAGATTGCTCTAGTGGTTTAGGACTTTGGATAGGAAGTCTTGGGCACGCTGGGTGTCTGGGTTGGCGAAAAATTTAGATGGTGCGGCGCGTTCGACGATTTTTCCTTCTGCCATGAAGACAATTTCATCGCAGATTTCTTTGGCGAAGCCCATTTCGTGTGTTACGACTACCATGGTCATGCCGTCTTTTGCTAGTTTGCGGATGGCATCGAGCACTTCGGTTACCATTTCTGGATCTAGTGCGGATGTTGGTTCGTCAAATAGCATGACTTGTGGATCCATTGCGAGTGCGCGAGCGATGGCTACACGTTGTTGTTGCCCACCGGAAAGTCTGCTTGGGTAAGCGTCGCATTTGTCAGCTAGTCCAAGAGATGCCAGTAGTTCTTTCCCTCTATTTTCGGCTGCTTCTTTTGAAAGACCTTTTACTTTCATTGGTGAAATCGTTACGTTTTCCAGTGCTGTTAGAAACGGAAATAGATTAAAGCTTTGGAATACGAAGCCAATGTTAAGTCGCGCTTTGTTAATGTCCGTTTTTTTGTCATGAATAGATATTCCTTCGACGATGATTTCTCCATTATCAATAGGCTCTAAGGCATTGATCGTACGGATAAGGGTGGATTTTCCTGCTCCACTTGGTCCGATTAATGCAACTACATTCGATTTAGGTACTTCGAGCGAAACGTCGGTTAGGACGTGGTGGGCACCGAAGCTTTTATTGACATTTTTAATAGTGATCATTTGGGTACACCCTCCTTAACGTTATGCTTCGCTTTTCAGTAATCTTTTTTCGAAGTATCGAATGATTAGTGATAGGCTGAATGTCATGATGAAATAGATTAGTGCAACGAATGTCCATACTTCTACCGAGCGGAATGATGTTGCTACTAGGTTTTTTGCATTTAGCGTTAAGTCAGTTGCCGCAATGGTTGATACGAGAGATGAATCTTTTATGAGCATAATAAATTGCGATGCAAGCGGTGGTAATACTCGTCTGAAAGCTTGCGGAAGAATAATATGCGTCATCGCTTTTGAATGTGACATGCCGAGTGACCGTGCAGCTTCCATTTGCCCTTTTGGGACAGCTTGAATACCTGCACGAACGATTTCTGCAATGAATGCACCAGCAAATATCGCAAGCCCCCAGATTGCACCCCAATAGGAACCAAGGTTAAAGTATTGTCCGAGAACAAAGAATATCCAAATAAGTAAAACAAGCAGTGGAACACCGCGGATAATTTCTACATAAATAGAAGATATCAATCTGAAAATCTTGTTTTTCGAAATACGTCCCATCCCAAAAATTACGCCTATCGGGATAGCAATAAGAATCGCTAATAAAGAAATTTCTAATGTTTTTATGGCACCGTCTATAAAGACGTCCATATTACGCGGGATAACACTCCAGTCGTATATCATTGTTGTTCCTCCTCTAGATTGCCAGAGTGTCCTACTCTTCTACTACTTCATCTAACCAGTCAGAAGTTTCAAACCATTTTTCACGAGATGCAAGCTCTGCTGGGCTTCCTAGATAGCTGTTTAAGAATGAGTTTACCCATTGAATTGTTTCGAAGTCATTTTTTTTCAGTGCGATTCCTAGGTTTTCAGTGGAGATTAAACCTTCTAATTGTCTTACTTTGTCTCCATTTTGTAATTTCCAAATCGCGATTGCCGGCTCGTCATATACGATCCCATCCGCTTTTCCTGCTGCTAAAGCTGCTGCTGCATCTGGGAAGTTTTCGAAGTCCATTACTTGTGCGTTTTTAAATACATCTTTCGCAAGTAACGCACCAGTAGTTCCGATACCTACTGCAATTTTTTTGCCTGCTACATCAAGGTCTTGCCATGTTTTTGTTGTTGTATCTTTACCAGGAAGCATAACAGCTTGACCTGTTTGAAAGTATGGATCTGCAAAGCTTACTGCTAGTGCGCGGTCACCACGGATTGTCATACCAGCGAAAACCATGTCTACTTCTCCTGTTTGTAACGCAGGAATTAGACCGTCAAATGTAAATTGTTTATATTCTACTTCTACTCCAAGTGCCTTAGCAAGTGCTTCTGCAGTGTCCGCGTCATATCCTACGAAATCACCGTTTGGATTTTTCATGTCGAATGGGAAATATCCTGTCGACATCCCGATGACTAATTTTTTGTTTTTGAGTGCTTTTTGAATTGTTGAGTTTTCTGTTGATACCCCACCGCCTGAATCATTGCTACAACCAGCAATAATTAAAACGGTAATCATAAGTACAGCTGCTAACCATTTTTTCATTTTTCTCTTACCCCCATTTGTTATTTCTTCAGTTCCCCTTATGAAACTAGTGAATTATTAGTAGTATAAATTATTATTATTCAACTGTCTACATAAAAAATAATTAGTTATAATATTATTATTATTGATTCTATTTGCAAAAAGGTGCAAAATAGAATTAATAATAGAGTTTATGTTTACAAGTAATCAATTATTATATGTTTTATTATTCTGTTAATTGAATGTTTATTCAAAGGGGTGTTGGAATGGAGTTTCCAAAAGAAGAAATAGGCAAGCGAATTCGATATTTGCGCAGGTTTCAGAGCCTGACGTCGGAGGAGCTTGCCAAACTTACAGGTGTTAGTCAAAGTATGATCTCTCAAATAGAACGGGGACTGGTATCTCCATCTTTGGAGACACTTTGGAAGTTAAGTCACAGCTTAAAGGTTCCTGTTTTTTCCTTTTTCGAAACAGAAGAGACAAACCCTGTTATTATTTCACGTGCTGGGGAAGCTAAAACTATTAGGCGCATACGCCCCAACGTGAGCTATGAGGTGCTATCCCCTCCTTCTGGAAAACAAATGAGTTTATTTAAAATGATTGTGGAGCCTGGAGAAGATTTAGATACTCCTTTTTTGTTTCATGGTGGCGAGGAATGCGGGATGATGCTTTCTGGATGTTTGCGTGTCGAGGTGGAAGGCGGTAGTCATACAATTTGTAAAGGTGATAGTATTTACTTAGATAGCTCACTGCCACATCGATTTATTAATGCTGGTGATGAAAACGCTGTAGCAGTTTGGACGATGACTCATAGTTTTTAAGGCTTTCCGCTTAGACGGAAGGCTTTTTTTGCGGATTTATCGCAATAGTCAAAAAAACTTCAAAATACAGAAAGGATTATTTGCATATTTTTCTTATCTTACCTTCTGCATATCTTTCAAAGATTCAGTGCGAACTAGTTCTACAAAGTCATTTACTATTTTTTCATTTTGCTTTTTAGAACCTAGCTTACTTAAGGTACGGCCAAGAAAATTGACACCAGCGTTTTGACCAGTATAGATAAATTGGGTTGTTTGGTCATCTATCTTTATTAGTGTGAATGCAGCTTGGATGTTGAAAAGTTTCGCTAAGGTGAATTCGATTTTATTATGTTTTTTGTTTGGAGTGTTTTCATACTCCAAATCCGTTACGATGTAAGTCTCTGTTCTGTTACCTTCTTTATACGTTTGCTGATAGGTAGAGCCAACGACTCCTTCTTTTATTTCCACAGGTTTGTGTTCCATGATGTTCGGCATGATTCTTTGAATATGATTTAAATCAAATAGATTCCATATTGTTTCTATTGGTGCTGGAATTGTTATTTCTTTATGCCACGTTAGCATGTGTGCACTCCTTTTCCCTATAGGTAATATTCAGTGAGTTTTCTAAAGTGTAGCATAATAGCGGAGGATTGCAATAACTGATTAGTCACTTTTGTTTGAATTTTAAAATAAGTAAAAAGACCGCCATTTTTCAGGACGGTCCTTGGTTATGAATAGCGATTCTCTGAGCGCTTTAATTCAAGGTGTTTCTTCTATATTAATATAGAAGAAAGTATATATATGGCTTGGTCGATTTCCTCGAACGTGACGGTTAGCGAAGGCAGTAGTCGGATGACGTTTGGGCCTGCCGCTACTAATAAGAGACCGGATTGTTCTGCTTGTTCGATGTATGGTGCTACTTCTTCCTCGCATACAATGCCGAGCAATAGCCCGGAGCCGACTATTTCGTATGTGGGTAGTAGTTCTTTTAACCTTCCTAAAAAGTAGCTGGATTTTTTATTAACTTCCACTAAGAATTCAGAAGTGAATACATGGCTGATAACAGTTTGCGCGACTGCGACTGCAAGCGGGTTTCCTCCGAAAGTGGTGCCGTGCGTGCCAGGACTAAATGTGTCGTATAATGCGTTTGTGCCAAGCATGGCTCCTATCGGAAAACCACCACCAAGACCTTTTGCAAGCGTCACAATATCAGGTTTTAGAACGGTTTGTTCGTATGCAAAGCGAGTTCCTGTACGCGCGATACCGGTTTGGACTTCGTCAATGATGAGAAGGATGCCTTTCGATTCGCAAATGTGCGCAATCGCTTCTGCGAATTGCAGCGTTACCTGGTTAACGCCACCCTCCCCTTGGATGAGTTCGAGCATAATTGCAGCTACTCCGTCGTCTATAGTTGCTTTTAACGCCGCGACGTCATTGAATGGAATTGTCCGGAATGTTTCGAGCAACGGTCCGAAGCCTTGACGCACTTTAGCTTGACCAGTTGCGGACATTGCTCCGAACGTACGACCATGAAATGATTTTTCGAAGGTAATGATGTCATGCTTGCCGGTATGCTTACGTGCCATTTTGATCGCGGCTTCGTTTGCTTCTGCTCCGCTGTTACAAAAAAATGCATGCGAAAGATGGGTGTCTTTAACGAGTGATGCGGCAAGTTTTTCTTGTTCGGGACTTTCGAATAGGTTTGATGTGTGCCATAGTTTTTCACTTTGCTGTTGAATTGCTGACACGATTGCAGGATGCGCATGACCAAGGCTTAAGACTGCGATTCCGCTTGTGAAATCGAGATACTCTTTCCCTTTGTCGTCCATTACCATGGTGCCTTTTCCTTGAATGAGATGGATTGGCCTGCGCGTGTAGTTTTGAAATAATGCACTCATGCGAATACCCCCTGTTGTAAAATAGTCGTTCCTTCTAGATTTTCGCCAACAATTTGGACGGATGGCATGCCTTCTGCCAAACAATCTAGGGCCGCTGTCACTTTCGGAAGCATTCCACCGTAGATATGAGCTGTTTCTATCCAAGTGTTAATATTAGAAATAGTGGCTGTTTGATGCACTTTTCCATCGATTTTAATGCCTGATGTGTCCGTGACAAGTAGTAGGCTTTTTGCTTTCATTGCCAGTGCGACTTTGCCCGCTACTGTGTCTCCATTGATGTTGAGCGGTATGCCGTCTTCCGTGCATCCGATGCAGGAAATGATAGGTGTGATACCATTAGAAAGTAGCGTAACTATTAGTTCGCTGTTTACTTCTTTAATTTCACCGACAAAGCCGTATGTTTCTTTATCTAGGAATGTGCAAGAAAGTAGGTTGTCGTAGCCGCTTAATCCGATTGCAGTTATCCCACTTTTATTCAATTGATGAACAAGTGTCGGGTTTACTTGACCAATTAAAGTGGATTGTACGATACCTACTGCTTCCTCGGTTGTCACACGATATCCATTGATTGTTGTAGATGTGACTCCGTTTTTTGCGAGTTGTTTATTAATTGCTGGACCTCCACCGTGAACAAAGATGAGGTCCATTCCTTGCTCTTGCAGCTTTTTGAAGTTTGCAATATGCTCTTCATTCAACCGTTCGAGCATGCTTCCACCAAGTTTAATAACAATACATTCAGGAGCGATAGGTTGCGTTGATTTGGACGTAGTCATACGTTAAGTCGCACCCCCACGCTAATCCTTGACCGTTGCCTTGGTTAAGCACGACGTTAATCTTTACTTCGTGCTGCTTTAGATAATTAAATAACTCTTCCTCCGAGAAAGGAATTGGCTCCCCGTTTTCCACTACTTTTGCTCCACCTATTTTAATCGTGATAGCATTTGGATCAAGCTGTGCTCCACTATATCCCACAGCTGCGATAATTCTCCCCCAGTTTGCATCGCTTCCAAAAATTGCAGTTTTCACAAGTGGCGAGCCTACAACCGTTTTGGCAATCATACGAGCTTCTGCATCGGTTGCCGCACCTTCTACTTCCACCTCGATCAGTTTTGTCGCACCTTCTCCATCCTTTGCAATCATTTTCGCTAAGTCTTGGGAAACTGCATGCAATGTTTGGATGAAGTTTTCCCAGTCTGGATGTTCTGGCGTAAGCGTATTATTTTCTGCAAGTCCGTTTGCCATGACGATGACCATGTCATTCGTAGACGTGTCGCCGTCAACTGTGATGGAATTGAATGTTTTATCGGTAATCGATTTGAGTGCCGCTTGTAGATAGTTGGATTCGATGTTTGCGTCAGTTGTAATGAAACCAAGCATCGTCGCCATATTCGGTTCAATCATTCCAGAACCTTTTGCCGTACCCGCTATTATTACTTCTTTATCGTCAATTGTTGTTTTGTATGATGTGTTTTTCGTTACAGTATCTGTTGTCATAATCGCTTGTGCGAATCCAATTGCTCCTTCAAGCTCATCGATTGGATGAAGTTTTTGTATGCCTGCAAGTAATGGCTCCATTTTCATCATTTCTCCGATTACTCCGGTGGAAGCAACGCCGACTAGTTTCGGGGAAATTCCTAGTTTTTCCGCTGTTTTTTCTTGCATCGTGTATGCATCGATAATTCCTTGCTTGCCCGTGCACGAGTTAGCTATGCCAGAATTGATGATGATCGCTTGCATTTTACCAGTGCTTTGTACGACTTCTTTTGTCACGATAAGAGGTGCACCTTGGATGGCATTAGTTGTAAAAACACCAGCGACACTTGCCGGGACGTCGCTCACTAGTAGAGCAAGATCTTTTTTCTTATGCTTGAGACCACAATGGATTCCGGTTGCTTTGAATCCTTTTGGTGATGCGATATTTTTAAATGAAATTGACTTCATTGTCATTAAGGTTGTCAAATGAAATTCCTCCTAGTTTTTTAGATGAAGAGTGGGACTTGCTGGAGGCCTGACACTTGATCTAAACCGAACTGAACGTTCATGTTTTGAATCGCTTGCCCGGCTGCTCCTTTTACTAAGTTATCAATGACCGAAACGATAGTCGCTCGGTTCGTTCTGGGGTCTAGTCTCACGTGAATATCACAAAAGTTCGATCCGTACACTTGATTTGTACCGAATTTGTTTGTTTCCCTTATGATTCGGACAAACGGGTGATGATCATAGGTCTCTTCTAGTGCATTGGTGAGCTGGTTTTCCGTTACCCCTTGCGTTACAGGTGCGTAGCTAGTTGCTAAAATCCCTCTTGTCATCGGGACTAGGTGGGTCGTGAATGTGATTGGTGAAACTTGGTCGGCAAATTGACCAATTGCTTGCTCGATTTCTGGTATATGTTGGTGTTGATGTAATTTGTAAATCGCTGTATTTTCGTTCGTTTCACTGTAATGTGTCATTTGGGTGGGTTTATTGCCTGCTCCGGATATTCCACTTTTCGCATCGATAACTAGCTGTGTTGCGTCTATTAGATTTTCTTTAATAAGTGGCAGAACAGAAAGAAGAACCGCTGTCGGATAACATCCCGGGTTGGCGATCAATTGTGCTTGTTGTATGGCCGCTTCATTCCAC
Source organism: Bacillus sp. FJAT-22090 (assembly GCF_007676755.1). Taxonomy (GTDB): domain Bacteria; phylum Bacillota; class Bacilli; order Bacillales_A; family Planococcaceae; genus Psychrobacillus. The sequence goes on from NZ_VEBK01000010.1 coordinate 8,221, forward strand.
TCAGTTAAACCGTACACGCTCTTTTCGATCACTTCTTCTGGGGCAGGTGTTTTTTTATACCATTGCTTATACTGAGCCGCGTCTTTTAAACGAAAGTCACCCGACAAATCGATGAGCTTCGGTCCAACTCCGATTAAAGCGGGGAGAAGTTCAGTTGAAACTCCTGATGGTGTACTTGTAAAAATAACATCAAAATCTGCTAGTCTATCCTTCTCTATTTTTAGTAGAGGTTGATCATACATATTCATCAGGTGTGTATATTTATTCGAAAACTGCATTCCCTCTTCCGAAGAGGTGAACAAACTTATGTTTTCTATTTCTGGGTGGTTATGCAGAAGCCTTATCAACTCTAGTCCTCCATATCCCGTTGCCCCAATTATCCCAACCTTCAACTCATCCACCTCTTCATTAATGATTAAAAATAGTATAACTATGCATAAATATAAAGTCAATTGTATTTTTTTATATATTATAAGATTTGTTTTAATAGGTTTGATTGCTGGTTACGCTTATCCATTTATCTGAAGCTAATTTTCAATTTGAGGAAGAATTACAGAAAAGAGAGCGATCCTAGGGACCGCTCTCTCTTCGCATTTTATTGTTTATTTGCATTTTTGCCATGGTTATTATTGTTACCATTATTGTTCTTATTGTTATTACTGTTTTGAGATCTATTTTCTGAAGGGTGAGATTTTCCTTTGTTATTCTTCTGGGGTTGTTTTTCTGTATTTTTATTTTTATTGGCAGCACTGTTAGGTTTATGTTGTTCTTTATTAGTAGAACTGTTTTCTTCTTTATCAGGTTTGCTTGTTGATTTTGGAACCATTTGTTTGTTTATAACTGGTGCTTTTGGCTGTTTTTCTTTATTTTCCACAGCTGGTGGTTCAACTTTTGGAGTGGGCTTTTGTTTATCTTTCTTTCTCTCTTCTACTTTGCTCTTATGCTCGTTTTGGACTTTGATTACGGCTTGTTCGATATGTTTTTTTAGTTCCTCTTTGCCTTGTTTTTCGTATACAGTCGTAATGTGAAGCTCTTCATTCTCCGGTTCTATTTTCCGCACCACTTTTGCTAGTACGATTCCAATCGGAAGACCTTCCCATTCATCACTCTCCAAAATAGGCAGTTCATCCAATGAAAGGAGTGAAACAATGTTTCCTTCTTTGTCTACTCCTAGTTTAACTCCACTATCCCCTTCTAGCTGAACATAAGCATATGTAGGATTTGTTTGAGAAATAAATGATGCTACCAAAAAAACTAGAAGTACCGCAGCGACAAGCGCTGGTCCGATGACAAAGGGTTTTAATCGTTTTCGATAAAGACTAGTTGCTGCTATTAAACGAAATTCAGTTTCCTCCCCCATTTCTGGGTCAGTAGAAAGTGGAATGCCACGAAGAAATTCACCTTCATTCGTTAGAAAAACCATATATTTATCGCTTTTCTCACAAACAATTCCTTTGTACGTGCGCATCATATGATTTCTCCTTTAACATAGTCTTTTATATAAATGAAATCACTGTTTAGTAGTAAGATGACGGCAATAATATATTTTCTATGCCGCTCCAATGTTTTTCGAGATACCTCGACCAGTGCTTCGATTTCTTTCATAGGCAGTTTTTTATTGGTTATTAAATAATTATAAAATTCTTCTGAGCTAGCAATTATTTGTGCTAGTTGAAATGCAGTCTTTCTTGTATCCGCATGTTTTGGTGCTGACTTTGTTAACTCTGCAAATGATAAATTATAGATAGATAACTTTTCGCTGTAACGTTGTAATTCTTCTCTTCTTGCTATCGTTAATTGTTCTTCTGTATATGTACGAACCGATTGTTCATATAATAAAAAGTGTTGCTCTGACAGCGCTTCTTCCTCTTTTATCGGTTGTAGTAGTAATACTTTTTCTTTTCTAGATGCTTCTTTTCGAATATAATCGACGATCCGTCGTTTGATAATTAAGTGAGCGAACGTTTGCAAGGAAGCATTCTGGTCAGCATCAAAAGCCATCACTGCTTCGTGAAATGCATTCATCGCTATACTAAATTCCTCGTCATGTTCATCAATTGAACGTTTGCAAATAAAGGAGGCCGTTTTTTTCATAAATGGAGTATAGGCAAAAAGGAGGTCATTAAGAACCTCCTCATCACCCGCTTTTGCCTTGCTTGCAAGCTCGCTCCATGATGGATTTGTTTTTGTTTTGAATACGCCATAAATAATGGACAAAAGCATACATACCCTCCGTTCTCACTTCATCCGGACGCCTTTGATTGTATAAGGCATTGCGGTAAATGAAAAGCGGTTAAATTTAACAATGATTATTTTTCGTCTTTTTTGTTCTTTTTATTTTCTTGTTTTTCGGCTTTATGTTCCGCTTTTAACGCATTACGCTCTTCTTTTTGTTTTGCTTGTAGAGCTTTTCGTTCTTCTTTTTGCTCTGCTTGAAGCGCTTTTCTCTCTTCTTTTTCAACAGCTTTTACTTCTTTTTTAGTAGTATCTTCTTTTACTTTCTCTTCTTCCGGTGCTACTTCAACAGGTTTTTCTACTACTGTTTTTTCAGTTACTGTTTCTACTTTGACTGGCTCCTCTTTTACAGGCTCCACAATTGTTGGCTCTTCTTGTACAGGTTTCTCAACTTCTGGCTTATCCACTTCTGTCTCTTCTTTTTGAGAAGCTTCAAATTTTGCAATTGCACGCTCAGCATTACGTTTAATGGCTGCTTTTGCAGTTTCATTACCCGCATTTTCATATGCTTTTGAAAGTGCTTTTAGGTTTCCAGCAGTATATCCTTCAGGTATTGTAATGTCGAGCCCAGCAGAATCTTCTGTTGTCACAACTTCTTTTACAGAGTCGCCTGTTGGAACCTCAGTAGTTTTTTCTGGTGTTTTTTCAGTTACTGTTTCGTTTTGTTTCAGTACATCATTTAGATTAACCGTGTCGAACAAGTTTTCATTTGCCCACGCATAACTACCACCTGTTACTGTTATCGTTGCTACTAGTAGAGCTGCCCCAGTTTTTTTCCATTTCATCTGCATTCTCGAATCACCTCGTATAATATTTTGTCCGTGTTGTTTTGCTCGGACACTCTATTATTCGTACAAGCATTTCAGTTTAAGAGGGTCGAAATATTACAGTTAAGATACAAGTTTCTTGTGCCAGTAACAATCCTGTAATATACGAAAAGAAGAGGTGTTTCCGTATGATGGAACACACCTCTTCTTTTAAGCTTTTTTTCTAGTCATTTAGTTCTTCAAAAAATTTAATATTGGAATCAAAATTCGTTATTGTTTGGGTTTCTTCAGCCTGTTTCACTAATTTTACAACCATCTCATTATAAGGTGTCAAAATTCCTTTTTCTGCAGAAAGCTGTGGAACAACCCCATTTATAAAATCAATTTCAGTCTTCCGTTTCTTTTCCAGATCCTGTAGCATACTTGCCTTTAATAGTCTAGAAGGTTCCATAATAGTACGTAGTGTTTGGATATGCACAGGAATATCCTTTTCGCTTTTTATTTCTAATGATGCAACATCAAAGCCATTCATTTCCGCAAATTTTACACCGTTTGCGTGTCCGACTTTGATTGTTTCATCTGCTATATGTGCAGCACATACAATACCGATCTCGCTATCAAGTACTCCTCCATATTCTGTGTTAAGTGCAACTGATAAACCGCTAAATGCATTATTAATCAAAAGCTTTGACCACTTCGTTCCAATTAGATTATCGGAAATGGTTGTGCCCCCTACAAGGTCCAAAATTGATTTGATCTGCTGTACTCTTTCTGTTATTGCACCGTTTAATTCACCAATTTGAAAAGCATATTTCTTAAAGTGGTTGTATTCTGTTGTAAGGCTTGAAACTCCCGGCTCCATAAACGTAGCACCAAATTCAACGGACCCAGCGATCACTCGTTCCCGACCAACAATTGCTGCTATTTTTTCTTCAGGTATACCATTTTGTAAGGAGAGTACTACACTTTGTTTTCCTAAAAATGGTAGCAAGTCTCGTAGGATTGAATCGTTATACAGTTGCTTAGTTAAAAGCAAGACTAAGTCATATATACCTGACATATTGTCAGGAGTAATTGCTTTCACCTGTGCTTGAAAATCCGTTGTACCGATAATTTTTGCACCTGACTGATTTAATGCATCCACATGAGCTTGATAGACATCAATCAACTCTACATCTTGTCCTCCAGCAGCAATATATGCCCCAGCAATAGTTCCTAAAGAACCCGCTCCTAAAATTGCAATTCGCATTTGAATATCCTCCTTATTTTTCAACTAAATAATCGTATATAACAGTTGGAGATGCCAGTGTTAATTCTGTTATGATATGGGAAGCCGAGACGACTTCTAGTACAGGTAAATCAGCCATCGGTGCAAGAGCATGGGCGAACAGTTCTAGCCTAGCAGGACCTGACCAAGCACCGAGTATTTTAATATCCGTAATTTGACTGCGTACCAATTCACAAATTCTTGGATATCCATCATATCCTGGCATCTTTTTCAACATATAATTCGGTTTAATGATCTCCTTAAGTGCCTCCGAATGATCAAGCGGAAAATGCTTATACCCCATGGTTGCGGTAGCTACTCTCAACGTACCATAATCCAACAATCCCACTAAGGTGTCGGAATCTACATTTAAACTAGGTTTGCCCAGTTTTTTAGGGTACGCTGCTATTTCTCTACCAGATGCGATTGCCGGAAAACTATCTACGTACATTGCGTGGAGGTAATCACCTTCTTCACCCTCAAAGCTTACAGGTACTACCTGCCCGCACTCTGTGTATGATCCAAGTCCTGTAACATCTGGCATTTTCATTATTTCAAACCTCACGAGCGGATCTTTAATCTCTAATGGTTCTGGAACAATTTTTCTTAAACTTTCAAGGTCGGTTCTATATAAAATGTTCAAGTATTCGCGATTATAAAAACGATATGGCCCTACCGGAAATGCCCCCGCATCCAACGGAGTTGTAAACTGCTTAACCACTTCATCCTTTCTCATATGAATAACACCTTCCCTTTCGATTAAGTTTCAATATTTTCTTTCTTTACTTTTTCCTTCTTCCATTATTTTATACCGTAATTTACATTTATTCTAATATATAATAATATATAAATATATTTATTCTAATAAATAAAAGGAGTGACGGGAAATGGAGTTCCTCCAATTAAAATACTTTCAAACGGTCGCCTATACAGAACATATTACGAAGGCTGCCCAACAACTTAATATTGCTCAGCCTTCTTTAAGCCTTACAATTAAGAGACTTGAAAGTGAATTAGGCACGAATTTATTTCACCGAAAAGGAAGGAATATCGAGTTAAGTTCATCTGGAAAAATTCTTTTAAAACATGTGAATAAGATTTTTACCGAAATTGAAAATGCAAAAATGGAAATTCAGTCACAAGAAAAAAATACTCGTGCCATCAAAATATCGATTTCTAATCCGAGATTTCTCACAGGGCTAATCAGTGATTATATCGGCCTGCATTCCGGCACGAAAATACAACAGGGAATCGAAGTAAAAAATGAAATACTCACAAGTTTGAAAAAAGGGGATATTGATCTGGGAATAGCGGGACCTCCAATTGTGGATGAGGAGATAGAAAGCTGTGTACTGGTTGAGGAAGATATCGTACTGGTTCTGCCTTCCTCCCACAAGCTGGTAGGGGAATCTGAAATCTCGTTAAGCAAAGTAGCCAATGAACCTTTTATTTCTTTAGCTAATAATGAGGAATATAAGGATTTTACAACTACTCTTTGTGAAAGAGCAGGATTTACTCCTATTAATAATTTCGAAGTGGACTCTAGTCTATTAGCAGAAATAATTAAGCTAGATCAAGGCGTAGCATTACTTCCCATTTCGGTATGTAACAAATACGGTTTAAATTACGTTCAAATTAAAGATATTGACCCTATTTATACAGTAGGGCTTTCATGGGTAAAAGATCGTTTGTTATCCCCTACAGTAAAAGATTTCCGTGACTTTATCATTTCATATTTTAAAGATAACTACGCTATGTTCAAAGTCCCTAAGCCGTAATAAAATAAAAAAAGAGCCACTTTTTAGGAAGTAGCTCTTTTTTCTTGCCGTTTTTTCCATAGGTCTTCCGCTGCACCAGAACCAAGAAGAACCCCTATGATGATTAGGAATAATCCTAAGAAATGACGCACATTCAATATTTCTCCTAGGAAAATAGCTGATAGCATGAGAGAGAATAACGGGTTTAAGTTCATAAATATGGCTGATTTGGTTGCGCCGGCTTTTCCGACTGCATAGTTATACATGAGATGACCGACCGCTGTGCAGACAATTGCCGAAGCTAAAAACAATCCCCAGAAAAGTGGGGTAGTTTCGGTGAATGCAACAAATCCGCCTGGCTCCTGTATAAAGCTAATTACTATCAATGCGAATGCACCGACCAACAACATATATGCGGTTAACAGTCTTGGGTCAAGTGTTTTCGCCGCTTTACTTATGACCATATAGCTCAGTACTTGCGCCAAAATAGCGAGGAAAACGAAGAAGTCGCCAATATTTGCTCCCCCTGTATCCCCTCCCACTAAAATGGACACGCTGAGCCCTGCAAAACCACATACTAAACCTAGCCATTGAAACTTTGTTGGAAAATACTTCAGTATTAATGCTGCTGAGATTGCCGTTAGCATAGGACCGGTCCCTAAAATTAGTCCTCCATGGGTTCCACTTGTTATCGATAATCCGATATTCAAGAAATAATGATGCAAGACAACATTTGTCAGTGCGCCTAGCAATATGTACTTCCATTCCTGCTTCGTTGGCTTGCGAAGGAGTTTCATTCTCCACAATATCAAAAGCACGACTAGTCCTGCACTCAGAACTCGAAAAGCAGTTAGTGTAACAGGCGGTACTACTGTTACTAAATATTTTAGTATGGGAAGGTTGGCTCCCCAAACGAACATGACGAACACGAGCATGGCATAAATTTTCCATTCTTTCATTTGAGAGCCTCCTTGTTTAAAATATATATTTTGTTTTTTTAATCAGTAAGCTAAACACTATATAAGCAAGTAGTGATAAGATTACTGGCACCACGACCGTGTGCACACCGAATAGATTGCCGTATGCTTCATTGTAAAAATGCAATGCTATGTAGGACACTATTCCTGTGATCATCGATGCGATCGCTCCGTATTTATTGCCATAAGACCAGTAAAGACCTAGGACTACTGGCCAAATAAAAGCAGCTTCTAGCCCCCCGAATGCAAATAGATTTAAGAAAATGAGCAGGTCTGGTGGATTTAATGCCAATAAAAAGACGATGGACCCTAAAATGGTCGTCACTCCAAAGCTTAACCGTTTAATCGATTTCTCGCTTGCATTTGGTTTCATGTAATTAATATAAACATCTTTTACAATAGAAGAACTTACTAAAATAAGCAGGGAGTCGACTGTCGACATTATCGCCGCAAGTGGTGCTGCGAGAACAATCCCGGCAAGCCAAGCAGGAAGAATTTTCAACGCGACGAGCGGGATCACGGTATCCGCCACTTCCACACCAGGTAAAATAGGCCGTGCAAACACACCAATTAAATGCATATTTAACATAATAAAACCAGTTACAATTGTTCCTATTACTAGAGCGCGATGCATCGAGCGTGTGTTTTTATAAGACATTGCACGTACTGCCATTTGCGGCAGCCCTACAACCCCTACCCCAACAAGTATCCAAAAGGAGGATACATACGCTGCCGATAAATTTCCATCATTGCCGTATGGCGTCACAAGATTGGGGTTTTCCGAAAGTAAATCTTGCATAATATTCGGTACCCCGCCCCCAGCAATAATGACTGCGATCAATAAAATAAGCGTCCCGATTACCATAACTCCGCCTTGTACAGCATCTGTCACCGCAACTGCACGGAACCCGCCGATCACTACATAAACGAGCACGGATACAGCGAAAATAAATAAAGCAGTTGTGTACTTCATACCAGTTAATGACTCGATTAGTCGACCACCGCCAACCCATTGCGCCGTCATTGCGGAGAATAAAAAGATAATCATGCTTGCCGCTGCAAGCAACACAACCACTGTACTGTTATAACGCACTTTTAGGAAATCAATTAATGTAATAGCATTGTATCTGCGCGCTAATATTGCGAACTTCTTCCCTAAAATAAGCAACACAAAATAGCCCGTCACGACTTGCGTCATTGCAAGCAGAACCCAGCCGAAACCCATTGTATAAGCAGTCCCCGGTCCACCGAGAAAACTTGATGCACTCCCATACGTCGCCACCATGGTCATCGCCAGGACAAAACCACCTAGCTCTCGCCCACCCAAGAAATATTCTTGCAAAAATCCGCCAGTGGATGACTCCATCTTTTTACTAGACCAAAAGCCAATGAAAAAAATAACGCCAAGAAACAGAATCATCGGGATGATCACTTGAATATTCATACCTCATCCCCCTCTTCTTCAAAGGAAACATCCTTCAAGATAAACTTCGCTAAAAGAATTACCGTTATTCCCACAAGAATGAACCCAACAATACAGCTATAAAAAAACCAATCCGGAAATCCAAGAATATACGTATACTCCTCTACCGGTCGTGAACCAAGTCCATATGCAAAGCCGAACCACCAAATAAAGTGAGCAACCGCTAGCCCCACGCCAATGAGGGCCTCCCGATGCGCTATTTTAAATCTAGGATCCATATTCCTCCACTCCTATGTATATATGATTCCTTTAGTATAGCGAAGTTATTTTCAGATGTTAATAGTGGATTTTTTTGGTTTGGGGAATTCGTGTCGTGGTTTGGGGAACTCGCCCGACTTCGGGGAACTCACGTCACGCTTTGGGGAACTCGTGTCACTCTTTGGGGAACTCGCTCCCTTCTTTGGTGGACTCATCACACTCTTTGGGGAACTCACTCGACTTTGGGGAACTCGTCTCACTCTTTGGGGAACTCGTCACACACTTTGGGGAACTCACTCTACTCTTTGGGGAACTCACTCGACTTTGGGGAACTCGCTCCCTTCTTTGGTGGACTCATCACACTCTTTGGGGAACTCGTGTCACGCTTTGGGGAACTCATCACACACTTTGGGGAACTCGCTCGACTTTGGGGAACTCGCGCTACTCTTTGGGGAACTCGCTCCACTCTTTGGATAACTCGCCTCACTCTTTGGGGAACTCGTGTCACTCTTTGGGGAACTCGTCACACACTTTGGGGAACTCACTCGACTTTGGGGAACTCGCTCCCTTCTTTGGTGGACTCATCACACTCTTTGGGGAACTCACTCGACTTTGGGGAACTCGCGCTACTCTTTGGGGAACTCGCTCGGCTTTGGGGAACTCACGTCACTCTTTGGGGAACTCGCTCCCTTCTTTGGTGGACTCGTCACACACTTTGGGGAACTCACTCGACTTTGGGGGACTCACGCCACTCTTTGGGGAACTCGCTCCACTCTTTGGATAACTCGCCTCACTCTTTGGGGAACTCGTCACACTCTTCGGGGAACTCATCACCCATTTTAGGGAACTCACTATAATTAAAAAAGAACCTGCCTCTGTTGTTTGGCAGGTTCTCCTATTCTTATTGGGCGTAGTCGCCTGTGTAGTTGACTAGGGAACATTCGATTATGCCGTTTATTTTGTTGATGGTGGACATGAATGCTGTGTTGTCGTCGCGTAGGTTTATTTCGACGGTCAGTTCTGTAAAGTTGTTGCGGATTGATTTTGATTTTAGTTTGGTGTTCAATTTTTTCAGCTGTGTTCTTAATTCGTCTGTTGCTTCGTCTGTGTGCCGGATGATTAAAAGATAGGCTTCGTGCTTTGTTTTCTTTTTAGATAGCCATGCGAGCGTTGCACCGAGAACAAGGGACCCAATCAGGGCGAGTGGGTACATTTTGGCTCCAGTTGCGATTCCGGCAGCAATTGCCCAAAACATGTAGACGATATCCAAAGGATCTTTTACGGCCGTTCTAAATCGTACAATACTTAGTGCTCCAACCATCCCAAGTGAAAGGATGATATTCGTGCTAATCGTCATAATGATTAATGTAGTGATCATCGTCATTAAAACAAAGGAAACATTATAGTTGTAACTATATACAACCCCGCGGAAATATCTTTTGTAAATCCAATAGATAAACAGGCCAATCCCGAAGGAGCATGCTAATCCTAGAAAAATATCAATATAGGAGACGCTTCGAAATGCTTCCAAATGAAGTACACTCTTTTTTATGACATCTTGAAAGTTTAATGTATCATTCATATTAATTTTTACCCCTTACTAAACCTAATATTTAAAATGCTTTATATTTACTTCTCTGCACAGTACGTACTTTGATATCGCGGAGCGCATAAGTCTTTCTGGTTGCACTAATTGGCGAATATTATCCGGGAGGAACTGGTCGAATTTTACTTCTAAAATTGTCTGTTCTGGTAGTAGGGGTTCCTCCCAAATGATGTTTGGATTAAATAAATCGATTGTGCTTAACCCTGCTGATAATTTCTTATCAAATGTAATACGAACATTTCCAGGCTCATATACATACGCTTCCCGAATATAATCGACAATTACGGAAGGGAGAAAGTTACGAAATTTTAATGCTGCATAAAAGTCTTTCAATAGTGGATGTTCTTTATCGGACAGAACATCTATATCCCCTCGTAGAATAGCGTCATATTCTGCACGTGTAATAGGAGCTGCTTCTTTGGAAATAAAATCTCCATATTTGCTTTTTCTTTCTAAACTTATTTTCTGATCGCTTCCATTATAAATACGTATACGGTATTTTTCTCTATTGAACACACCATTGTTTTTATCGTAAATAGAGTGATTGTGTATGCCATCAAAGTAAAGGCTGCGTATGCCATATCCATCTTCTGTTTGGGAGTTTTTATCTAGCTCCAGCACAGATGAAACCTTTTGTCGAAGTGAAAAATAGTCGTACACATGCAAATAGTATTTCAGTTCATTTCTAAATTTTTTACCATGTATCGTCATTTTACTCCACCTTAAAATCCCTGATTCCAAAGAATTCGTTTCCTTCCTCGTCGATGTGCATATCAAAGGAGGTTTGTTCATTTCCTTTATTATCCACTACCGTAACTTTCCAGTAATATTGTCCGCTAGCGGGTTTTGCCATTTTAAATTCATTTTCACGAATATCCTTTTTTACTTCTAAAACTTCTGTGAAAAGTGGATCACGAGCGACAGTCACAGTATAAAAAAGATCGTCTTGTTGTATATCAAATGAAACTTGCCAAGAAAACAATAGCTCTGTATCTGTTACGACCACATCGTCTGTGTAAAATGGTTTTGGCTTTTGAATGTCTTCATAAAATCTTTGTTTTGCTCGTTCTGGTGTATCCTTCAACAGTTGTAGATCCGCTTCAAAATTGGTATTCACTGCAGGCAGGAATTGAATATCTGGATCTCTATACAGGAAAGGTTTCACTATTTCAGCATACTGATTTATCTGCGTTTCCACGGTTTTGGAATTAATGGTTTGAGATAGTTCTTCTACTTTGTCGATTAGTTGTTGAACATTCTTTTCATTTCGAAAATATCGGTTATGCAAAGTGTTTCCCCAAAAGTTACTTATACCTGCTTGATAGGGTCTAATTGAATTTTCATTTCTTTGTAGTTCCCACCCACCATCATAGTCCCACGGCAGGATGAACCATTTATCGGAGTTCAAAGGTGAATATAAATAGAAGTTATTGGCGTCTGTATCCATATTGTCCATTAGAATATTCGTAGCGGTCCATGTTAAAAAGTTATCCAAATCAAAATGCTTATCTATGACTTCCTCAATCGGCATTGCCATATTGTTGATGTCGTCCAGCATTGCGATGAGTTTGTCGTGTTCTTCCCTGCCCTTTATCTCTAAAATCGTTTCAAATGCCTTTTTATCGTATGTTGGGTCTGTTTGGGATTTAATTTCATTTGGATATCGTTGGAATTCAAAAAAAGTGACTTTGTATAAATAACCACTTGGATCTAACCAATGATTTTTTAAAAACATTTCGTTCGGTTGTTCTATTTGAGTATATAAACCGTAATCTTCATACTCTCCATTTTTTCCATTGGATAAGTCTTTTACGTACAAATGAACAAATTGCGTACGCAAGCTTGTCATATTAGCCATATTTTCCATCAAATCAAAGCTAAGCTTATTTCGCATTCGGCTTAAATCTCCAATATGTTTGTTTAGATTTATCGTCCGCTGATTTTGCCATAAGCCCGCTGTATCGAATAACTTAATTTTGTATGACTTTTGCGCTGCATAGCGGGAAGTATTTCCTCGTAGACTAACCTTCGCATTTGCTTCTACCGCTCCATTGCCAAACATCCCTTCTTTGGGACCTTTGCCATCCTCTGTACCTTCTGCAAAAATAATATCCATTTTTTCCTCACTGTATCGGTCCGTTATTCGATTAAGAGAATACCAGTCTAGTTTCTCCTTATCATCTGGTAGAACGGTGATATACAGTGACTTGATAGAATCATCTTCATCGCGTTCGTACAATCTTTTATCTTCCACTAATTTTTCGTTGTCTATTGTTTCCTGTACTTTCTCATCCGCTGCCACTTGTTCAGGCTCTTTGTTTGAACAGCCCGACAAAATAATACTGGAGGTTACGATAATAGCAAGTGTCGTAACGATTTTGGAAAACGAGAAATATGTTTTTTTCTGTTTCTTCTGGATGCTTAACGGTTGAGAACAGAACGTATAATAATCAATATTGGATAGAACATATAATAATCTTCCAATTGTCAGTAACAAAACTACAAAAGATGCAGCAAACATTCCAAGTCCGTTTATCCCCATTTTCATACTTATAAAAGTCAACATACCATTTAAGCAAAAAAACAATGCACTAATAACTAACACGCCTTTCTGATCGTCAAAATACATTAGCGCATGCAGTATAACAAACATAATAATGAAGAAAAAATAAGCTAGACATAATAAAATAAATAGATCTAATTGTTCCATCGAAAAACCGACTTTTGGTAAAAAAATAATGCCTATTGCAATAGATAAAGCTGTAAAAAGAAGCTGTACCTCTACTAAAAAACCGATGCGATGCAATAATACATCTTGCATTTTCTTCTTCGCTATACTCATACTTTTATACGTACCACCGTCTATTACATTCTTATAATAATTTAAAAAACGTTCATAAAAATCCGTTTCAACAATTACGACAAACATAACAAGAGAAGGTACAACTGAAATGTATGCATAAAAAACAGGTAAATCGTAAAAAGGCATCAATCTAAATCTCTCTGAAACTAGTAATTGGTCATCTGAGAAAAACCAGTAAACAAAATTATGAATATACACGCTTGCATAGACAAACAACCCGCTAAAAAAGACGGTTGGATATTTTCGGAAGTAGTATATAAAAGAAAAATAATTCCTCTGTTCATTTCGTGGAAATACTTGTTCAAAATGATACATTGCTGAGCCTACAATAATCGCGAACCCCATATCCATTCCAACTAAAGCGATTGTCGTAGCGTTAAATGTTGTAAGTTGGAATAGGACATAGCTAACGATAATAGATACCAATACTCCAATTGCAAAGCCACGTACTATCCTTTTATAATCTTTAAGCGCTGATAAATATACACCTTGAATCCAAATGATAATAAGTTCTATAAAAAACAAATAGGCGGCTATTTTATAGCCGATACTTTCATCCACCCCGTATAGAAAAATACTAGTAATTATTCCGCCAATAGGTAAAATGATGATCAGCGCCCCGTAGAACGAGGAAATAATCTCTTCATACTTTTTTTGATAGATCATATCTGCGATGAATCTAGTTAAGACCATGGAAAGTCCAGAAGTCAAAACGATGGAAAAAATGAAGCAGTACGTCATTGTGGAGATGAATAATTCATTATCTAGAAATCTACTGCCATTTGATAACATCATATTTTGTTGGACGAACACTAAAATTATACATAAGACCATTGGACCAATCGTTGTCAAAGAAGAATATGCATAAGCTTTCATATTTTGAAGAATTCCTTCTTCTCTATATAATTTTCTTAGTTCAAAACCTATACCTGCCATGCTAGTTTACCCTCCTACCGATTGATACAATTTCCGATAACTTGCGATGAATTCGCTACGTTTGTATTTATTTTTCACACGATTATATCCGTTTTCACCCATTTTTTCTCTTAGCTTTTTATCCTTACATAACTGGACAACATAATTCGCTATTTCTTCATAGTGCATCACTGGTGCGATGAAACCTGCATTGCCGTAATTATCGTTTTCGCTACCGCTAATCAATTCCTTACATCCACCAACATTCGTACATACAAAAGGCTTGGAGCTAGCCAACCCTTCTAAAATTGCTAATGGTTGTCCTTCGCTGATGCTCGTCAACATGAGAATATCCATTTGGCCAACGTAGTCCTTTACTTGTACCATTCCAGTAAATGTAATATTCTTAATTCCCAAAGCATCCACCATCTGCATACATTCCTCATAATAGGCATCGTCTTCATCAGCAGGTCCCATAATGTATAGTTCTACATTTGGTATTTCACTTTCCACTAGTGCAAAGCTTTGAATCATTGTTTTAATGTCCTTAATTGGCACCACTCGAACGATAGCTCCTATTCGGATGATTTCCTTGTCAGGAGCTTGCAATAGATTGCTATAGTTTATAACATCTACTCCATTTGGAATAAGGAGGATTTTGTCTTCTGGACATCCTAATTCTATTTCTATTTCTTTGTTTCGATTGAATAAGGTTATTACTTTGTCAGAAGTCTCATAAATTGAACTAGATAGTGTATAGAAGTAGTTGATCCATAAATCTTTGAAATATCCTTTTACCCAATCCGCTTTAATAATTTCTTCTTCTCTTTCGCGAGAATATATACCATGCTCTGTCAATAGTAGTGGCTTATTGTACAAGCATTTTGCAAGCGCTCCTACTACTCCAGCGTATCCAGTAGACACAGAATGGTAGATATCCGCTTTAGGAACTTCATGACGAATTGTTAAAAATAAGGGAAGTATCATGGAGTTTACTGTCCAAAATAATTCCGTAAAGGGAACTTGACTGTATTCATTTTTCCCTAAATACTCGACTAGATCAAAATAGTCTTTACTAGATAAAAATTCCCTGACGTTTTCGAACTTTTTACTTTTTATCAAATCAAATAGATCTTTCCAATTAACTTCGTTACTCCCATTCACAAGCGAAACAAGATTATTCCGTTCACTTGAGGTGAGGTTATATCGTTTTCCCCATCGTTTTTCTTCGAATAAATATTCATCTAGAAAGATTTCTTTTACTTCGATTAAGTTTGGTGGAAGCTCATACCGAAATTTTCCCTTTTGTTTTGTTTCCGCTCCAATGGCATACACGATGAATTCATGTTCTTGCATTTCTGTGATCAGACTATGAATCCAGCTGGATACCCCACCTGTGACATAAGGATATGATCCTTCTGCAATTAAACAGATTCTCATTCTAATTGCCCCCAAATTCTATTTTGAAATTAGAGTCATGTGCAGTTACTAAATAAGTATTGTCATCTATTTTCTTAACTGCACAGTTTTTTAATCGTCCAATCTTTTTATCTGTTCGTAAGATATAGGATGTTTCCGATTTATAATTCGTTATTTTTCCTTGAATACTGCTTTCTTCTTTTGTCCAGCTTACGTTAGTATGAAGGTTTGCAGCCATTTCTAATGCTGCCTCCGTTGCTGGCAGCGCACGAACCCATGGATATGTCTTATTCACACGCTTCATGTATTTGTCGAATAACTTATAATTTTCGTCCCAGCCCATATTATTACTCCTATCACTACTTATGACGTCATCGGGATGCACAAAGTGAGAAAACACGCCGACTCCAGTCATCGTATTTGCCTCCGCCCAGCGATTATATGCTGTCTCAAAATAACCAGAAGTGACTCTGGGCATTTCAATAACCCCATCTCCTGCCACTTCAAATTCTTGAACATAAGCTGTTCCAGTTTCATCTTCTCCATACAATGAGGAAATTACCGTTAAGTCCTGCCATGTCTGTTTCATCGCTTCTCTTCCTTCCTTCGAAAGAACGTTGGAAGGCGGGACATAGGAGGTAATTGTATAACCAGGGAAAGCGTCTTTTGCATAAGTAAGTAGCTCTTCTATAGACTTAGACATATCCTCTGTTTTTTGCCATTCGTTATATCCAAATTCCGTTGCAATTGCTTTATCAAGTACAAGTGATTGATGATTATATCCGTGAAAACCTAGTTCTCCCCCACTTTTAATAAGCTCACGACCAAAGGAAATAAGGTAATGGCTATCTTTATCTTCAGCTGTATCAAAAGGGGGTTGCACTCGGTCATTGTATGACTCGATAATGGCCCCTGTGTATTTCATATCGTATTTTTTGGAAGTTTCCAGCATATTTGGCCACCATACTTCTTGATAAAAAGAAGCTATATCTCTCTTATACTCTTCATAAATAATTGGGTTAGTCCCTTTTGCTATTGGTGAAGGAAAATCATCGATAAAAAATACTTTCGAGTTGAAAATAGAGTATATAAAATTAGGTTCCAATAAACTTAAAGCACCTGCAAAAAATCCCCGGTTTATCTTTTCTTGTAGCATTTCACCGTTGAACGTCATAAACGCTCCTTTTCCATAATTACTTTTCCATAAGAGCGGTATTTTATTAACACTTTCCGCCAACAGCTCAGCTTCTACGTCTAGATCTACACTAATGGCAGAGTTATGGATAAAATCATCATCCAAGAAGAGTTCCTTTTCCCCTATTAATACATTGGAAGTTAAATGAATTCCTCTTGCGTCAACAACCGTATCAAAAGAAGAGATCCCAAATTTACGATATAGAATTTGATAGTCTGTCTCTATGTCTAAGACAGACATAAAAAAGATATATCCCCCTTCGAAAACAAATTGTTCAATCTCTTCTGCCTTACCAATATCCTTTAGCTTGTCCGTTGCAAGTATTACAACTTGACAGTTTGATAAATCAACTGATTCATTCGTTATATCTACTACAGCTAATTTCTTTTTCATATATAGCAGCGTGTGGGAAGCATTATCTTTCAACTTTGTGCTATATTCATCGGATGGATTATATAAAACGCAGTAGTTGTTTCCACTTTGCTCCAGATCATTCTCCTGGGAAATGTCCGCTAGAATTTCATCTCTTCGTTCGATCAAGTTCTGGTTTTGTTGAAACTTCAAGACAAATTGCGAACGGGAAACCTGTAGCAAGATACCAAATAGCAATACAAATAATATGATGATGTATATCTTTTTAGAGAAGTTCCCTTCTACTTTCATGTTCTGTTCCCTCCGACCAATACCTAACAATAGTAAGTGCCCTATTGGAAAGTTTGATAGTCGATTTCTTCAGTTCATCCAATATACCTTGCATTTTTATTGTAGATTTAGTTGTATAATATAATTTCAATAAACTAACGTATGGATTCTCCGAGTTAGGATATTTCTTTAAATACTCATTGCAGGTAGCTTCTGCAGCCGAGTATTCATTCATCTCCATTTCTGTTTTTATTTTTTCTTGAAACGTTTCCTCATCTACGTTTCCATTGCGGATAAGCTGACTTAGCACATGTATATAGGTATACTTATATTTCCTAATGGTCTGTTTATCTAAAAAACCGCTTCCCATATACTCTTTTAGCACTTGTGCGTAGGCGTATCCTACATGAACATCGTCACTCTGTTGGTCAAACTTCACGGAAAGCTCTTGCATAGATATAGATAGTTTTCTCTTTATCTCCATCACTGCAGTTACTGCATAATGGGACGTCTCCGTATCTTCATTTAGCACAGCAGTTTTTAATACATCCATGTATTGCAATGTATCCTCTTTTAATACATCAATCATTACTTTCCTTCTATTGGAGTAGTTGCTTACTACTAACGCATCTTCTATAGGAACAATATCTAGTTCCTTTTCTTTATCTATTTTTTCTTGAATTGCTAGTATTTCTAATGAAATATCCTCGTCTTGCTGACTAATGTAACTCCCAAATAATTCACCTTTATTTTTGATAAACTTATTTGCAGTTACAATCGGCAGAGCCCATCCAATTACCGGTAAAAAAGTTACAATCGTCATTTTTAAGAGCCATTCTTTACGACTCTTATTGGATATAAATAGCAGTACAATTCCGGATAAAACGATATACATCAAGTAAAAGTAAATCATTTTATACCTCTCCCTCTAACATTTTCAATTTAAACCCGTTTTTCTCGAATCGGGATAGCACAGTTTCCCCGTCATTTTTGGTTGTGTTAGATAGAAGGACGAGTAAATTGTTCTCTTTACTATGTCCAATATAATCTGTTTCACGAAGCAGATTCGTGATTTCTCTCGAATAATCAGCAAGCATTTCCTCCTCGTAAGCCCCCTCTAATAATAAGAAAGGAGTGTTATGCTTTTCTTTCGCTTCTTTTTTGCTCAGTAAAATCTCTGCAAACACGTTATTCTTCAAAATAGTCGTATTCGGAATGTAACGGTCGGTTTCAGTTGCTTCAATATAGCTAAACGCTCTTCCTAAAGCGGATTCTACTAATTCTGTTACTACTTTAAAAAGATTTTCATGATACAAGGAGAAACTGTCAAAGTCGAGATCATTGATCGTTATAATCGCTGCAATTCTATTGTGATGATAAATAGGTGCTGCCATTAAAGGTACATTCGAATTTAGTTGTTTATTCACAAATACTTTTCCATCTCTTAAAATACTGCCGACGTATTCCGTCTCCTCCACTTTAATGGAGTTAATACGAGGCATCTCAGAATCATTCGCATGGGCTATTAATCGTAAAAATGAATTGTTTTTATTGAATATATAGATGGAGACATTTTTTACATTCATAATGGTCTGTACAACGTTAACCGTCCTTGTGAATACTTTTTCAGGCTCCAGACCATCTAATTCTTTTACGATGGAATGGATTTTCCCAAAACTATCACCGCTATTGAGCATACGTAATTGTAGCTCTTCTTTTACTTCTCGCATTTCTGAATAAATTCCATTTAAAAAATCATATCGTTCATCTAATTCTTCCATTTTTACTTTTTGCTCGTTTAGCATATTGGTTTTCCTTTGCGTTGAGTAGCCTACCACCAAACCAACAAATAGGAATAATGCAACTTGGAAAAAGAATGATGTATCGTAGAGTAATGAAACCATTTCCCGACCTTCCAATAACTTTTCAATCACAAGCAACCATACAGATAGCCCTACAGCTATGATGGATTGTCTATTACCATATATAACGCCGATAACCATGATATAAAATATGCCCACACCTAACGTATCTAAAATACTTACTTGGTTTGTTAGCGTAAGCCAAGTAATAAACGAAAATACTAATAAGTTTTCTATATAAGGTTGGACTTTTTTATAGATAGGAGAAGTTTTTTTCTTAGATTGGACAGTGGTTATCGCGGTTTCTTTCTTTACTTGCCTTGACTGTGCCCAGTTATACGTACGTTTCAAGCCAGCTTCCATATCGTACATCGGACTCCAATCGAGCTCGTCTTTTATCTTTTGATTGCTTAATACGGATTTATAAATATCCCCTTCTCGTGCTGCCAAATGATTGGTTTGAATATCTCCATGGATATTTCTTAACATATCTACTATGTGATTAATGCTATTTTCTGTATTAGTAGAAAGGTTATATATTCCTTCTATCGTTGAATTTGAAGTTCGAAAAATGGCATCCGCCACATCTTCTACATAGATAAAATCCCTTGTCTGCTCACCATCTCCAAATAGGTCCAAAGGTTTGTTGTTCAGGATTCTATCCAAAAAGATGGAGATAACTCCACCTTCTCCTTCATTATTTTGTCTAGGGCCATATACATTGGAAAATCGAAAGCAAACACTCTCAAAGTCATGTATTTCCTTCCACTTTTGGCAATACTCTTCGCCCATCCATTTACTTATCCCATAAGGTGAAATAGGTTTTCTTGCTTCGTCTTCTTTTAAAGGAAGACGATCGTTTAAACCGTAAACAGCTGCAGAGGAAGCAAATACAAATTTCTTTACTTTATATTTTTGAGAAAGCGTTAAAATGTTTACTAATCCTACAACATTAACTTCTAAATCTTCCTTGGGAGCTTTAATTGATTTGGCTACACTTACTTGCGCAGCTAAATGAACAACTACATCAAAACGGTAGGACTTGAAAATCTCCTCACATTTTGCATCCTCTACAGAGAGGGTATAACTTTTATGTTTGAATGAAATATTCTCTTCTTTTCCAGATGACATATTATCGATAATAAAAACTTCGTAGCCTTCCTTGAAGTACCTGTCCGCAACATGCGACCCAATAAAACCATATCCCCCAGTTATCAATACTTTCATTCACATTACCGTCCTATCTATTATTTTTGTTACTGCGAATAAACATAGGCAATTATTAATCTTTAGCAATCATCAAATCTTTTATCTTAGTTGTAATTCTATTAGCAAGAGATGGTTGCATGATGAATGTATAAATTCGGTTATTTAGAAACAAGTTACTTTTTTCTTTTTTATCATTTAATTGAATATTGTTTTTTGGATTTTTACTGTAAATGATATTGTTCAAAAATTGGTTCTCTTCTACGTTCCATTGAACTGTTATATCCCCATATCCTTCACCTAATTGATCATTAAAGTTTAATATATTGTTTGATATGACGTTTTTATAGGCCCCGCCATTTGATTGATTAGCCCCACCGATAATTATTCCTGCACCATTATTGTTATAAATAATATTATTTTTTGCCGTAATATAGCTTGTTTGTTTCCCATTGTTTTCACTTGCCAATTCAATCCCAAAATCATTGTTATAAACCAAGTTATTTTCGATGACTATATCTGTGGAACCATCGGCATAAATCCCAGCCGCCGAATTACTTCCTTTATAAGCAGGATTATTTCCTGATGAGTTATTGTAAACCTGATTATTTGCTATCTTTCCATTTCTCACTTGATCCCGACAATTCGATTGACATGCACCATAAAACCCTGCGACATCAATTCCAATATTGTTGTTATGATGGATGCTATTATCTGAAATGATAAACCCATCGATATTTCCACTTAGTGTTAGCGATTCACTACTTCCTAGTATGAGATGATGGATTTCATTATTTTGTACTTTAATACGACTCATCGTGTTGGTAGAATTACCGTAGAAAAGGATTCCATGTGCATTACCTTTTTTAGATTCATTTTTAATATGATGAATATTATTATCGACTAGCTGTATATCACTTCCGCCTTCGCTAACAAGAATACCAGCAGGATACTTGTTGGAATCGTTTGTACTTAAATTTCTAATTTCAAACCCTTTTACGGTAATATAACTCGCATTTTCCAAATAAAATAAAGCCCTATTCCCATCTTCTAATGTAAGATTACTCCCATCCAACACGGGGGCTTCCCCAGGAAAAGCTTTAAATGAAATATATCCGTCCTCCTGTGAACCAGAAACGGTTATATGCACAAACTCCGAATATTTACCCTCCCGAACATATACTGTATCTCCTGCCTCCATTTTATCTGCAGCCCTCTGGATCGTTCTCCAAGGTGCATCTAATGTGCCATCGTTAGAATCATCCCCATTACTTGATACATAAAAAACATTTTTCTCTAGCTCTAGAGCATTTGCATGTAATGGAATTAACGTCAGGACAAAAGCACCAAGTAAAATCAATTTCATCCAGCATTTCTTATATATACGGCATGACCAAATCCCTTTGTTATCCAATTTTAGTGACCTCTCTCTTATATTCCTTCTATTATTCGTGATTTCCTCAATTTATATCATAAAATTTCGCTCTTACATTTCTCTTAAACTTTCCAACCTTTTTCACATTTTCAACAGGGAAAAAGGTTAAAACTTCCGCTGAGGGGATAAAAAGTTCTGATTATATTACAGGGATGTTAATAGCAGAATTTTTGGTTTGGGGAACTTAGCACATGGTTTGGGGAACTCGTGTCACTCTTTGGGGAACTCATCACACGCTTTGGGGAACTCGTGTCACTCTTTGGGGAACTCACTCGACTTTGGGGAACTCGTCACACGCTTTGGGGAACTCCATCCACTCTTTGGGGAACTCATCACACACTTTGGGGAACTCACTCCACTCTTTGGGGAACTCACCCGACTTTGGGGAACTCGTGTCACGTTTTGGGGAACTCGCTCCACTCTTTGGGGAACTCGTGTCACTCTTTGGGGAACTCATCACACACTTTGGGGAACTCGCTCCACTCTTTGGGGAACTCGTGTCACGCTTTGGGGAAATCACTCGACTTTTGGGAACTCGTCACACGCTTTGGGGAACTCGTGTCACGCTTTGGGGAACTCACTCCACTCTTTGGGGAACTCACTCGACTTTGGGGAACTCGTGTCACGTTTTGGGGAACTCACCACACGCTTTGGAGAACTCACTTGGTTTTGGGGAACTCACTTCACTCTTTGGGGAACTCAGCGCACGTTTTGGAGAACTCGTCCCACTCTTTGGGGAACTCACCCCAGGCTTTGGGGTGTTACTGGTGCCTAGCACCAGTAACAATTCTGTAATATAAAAAACAGCTATCGCTTGGGAGCGATAACTGTTTGGATTATTGATAGGTTAGGTATTTAAGGTAGTCTTTCCAACTGACTGCTTTGATGCTATTCCATGTTGGGAGTTCTCTAGGGAATGGCAGGAAAGCTGGCGCATCGTTGTTTTTTGGTTCTGCGTTTAATATGATGCTTTCGCTTTCTACCCCTTCAGACAGGATAGCATATTGTTTTATGTCGAATGGCACCGTAACAGGAACTCGAATAATTTTTCCTTCATTTGTTAGAGTGTATACTTCCGCAGTTTCTTCTGTGCGGTTGAGTAGCCAGTTTGATCTTATGCGTACGGCGTTTTCTGCTTCTTTTGTAGTGATGACTGAGTTTATATTTGCGGCAAATGGCAATGTTTCTAGGGAATCGTCTAGTTGAACTCGCACTTCGTAGACGGGTTCTTTTGTTTCATTACCAAATTGCTTGTATGCTTGTAGCCATTTTGAATCGTTTGCTGGCACTTGTGTTTTAGCAGAAATTGTACCTTCAACTACTTCTTCACGGTGACCAGAATAGTTTTTGACGAGTTGGCCTTCATTTATTTGATGCCATTCCACCTCGTTTGCATAGGTGACAATCGATTTTTCATTTGCATAAATAGTTATAAAATAGGTGCCGTTCTTTTCCGCAATTTCAGCGATATTTCCATCCATCGGGCTAAGCAATGCCGCTTCTCCGGCTTCTTGGTTTAACTGCGTGTTTAGAATCTGTAGCTTACGATCTAATTCAGCAATTTTTTGTTCTGTTTCGGCAATCGCATGCGCAAAATTTCCTTTTGGTGAAACGTTTACGTCGACTTGTACATTTACTTCGAGCTCTTCATTGCTCGCCGAACTGTTGCTAGAAGAATTGGAATCTGCTCCGGCACGCTCGGATTCCAGATTTTCCATAATCTCATGCAATTTCGATTGTTCTTGTGTATATGCTTGTTGTTCCGTTTCCCAGAACGAACGCTGGACATCTGCAGATTCCGTGTTCAGTAGCGCAAGCTCCTCTCCTTGCTGCACTTCATCCCCTTCTGATACGACGATATCGCTGACTGCATCAGCACTTATAGGAACTACTGTCTCGTTTGTAGGGACGACAACGGATTCTTTTTCAAGCTCTTGCGCATATGTATGTTCATTTACGCGGTCATATTCATGTACGTAATAGGATCTTGGAATGTCGCTTTTATTCGAAAACAATAAAATGGCATTTGCAGCAATAAAAGTGGAAACAGCGATTGAAATGCCGATCGTTATCAATTTCTTCATACCGTTTTCCCCCCCTCGAACCAAGACTCAATTGGGAGTACTTGAATTCCTGATACTAACACGGCAAGAACTAGTTGAATCGCTATTAAAATAAGAAGTAGATTACGAGAGGACATAGTTGTAAATGCTCGTAAAAACTGAAATTGAATAGCAATAACTAGTGCTGTAATAATTGTCAGCTCATTGAAAAAATAAGTAAAGAACTCATTTTCTAAAAACGTCGCTGCGAGCGGACCAAATGACAATATAGAAAACTCAGTCGTATAGCCAACCACAGCGTATAAGAAAAAGATAAATGCTTTTTCCATTAATAACAAAGCTACTACAAAAAGTTGTAACACAGCTACTTTGGACAGCTCAACCTTTGTAATTTTATGTATAAGGAAGGCAAGACCGAAGAAATGAAATGCCATATAAATAATGGACCAAATAATTGCTCCGACTAAAGAAGTTATTCTTGCAATGACAAATGTATCTTCAAATCCACCTACGAAAATGGATGTGAGTTCTTCTGTATGCATTCCCCATAAATCTCGCAGTGCAAACAGAAGAACACCTAAAAATGCGACGAGCCATACACGCTTTTCAAAACTGCGCATCGTTGAATCTTTTAGTGAGCTGATTAACTCATTTCGGTTAAAAAGATATTTCCAAAATCGAAATTCAAAAAACATTCCATTGTTCCCCCTCTTATGGTTGAACAGTTACTTCCGCATAAGCACCGGTTTTCATCCCTTTTCCCGTTTTCGCTTGGAAAGTAGGATGGATGAGTAGTAAGTAGGCTGCTCCTTTTTCAAGTGGTGCTTTTGGTGTAATGACGAACTGATTGGATGACTTTTTTGTGAGCATTATAGGAACGCTGCCCGTATCTCCTAGTTTGACCAATTCCACTTTTTGTTCCCTGGTATCTACTACGGTATTTGAAAATGTAACTGTAAATTTTTTTGTTGTCGGCACTTTTTGCAGTGCAGGCATTTTTTTATAGGTTTTATTAGCTTCAATAATGCTGTCCAAATGGGCTTTTGCCAGTTCTTGCCCTTGTGCTGTCGTAACTTGTGGTTTGACGCCGGTTTTATGAATTGGTGTTCCTTTTGGTCCAGTAAAATTAGCTACAGTCAGTTTTAAGTAGGAACCATCAGAAAGATTGTAAAACGTTTGCATAGAGCCTTTTCCATAAGTAGTTTGCCCATAAAGTACGGCTGATTTTTGGTCTAGTAGTGCTCCAGCAGTCATTTCCGATGCGCTAGCACTATAGCCGTTTATAAGTACTTTCGTATTTGAAGGAAATAGGGACGATTGTGGCACAGATTTAACCAGCTCTGATTGTTGTCTTGTATGAAGGGCATAGGCATACGGACTTTTTGGAA
Organism: Bacillus sp. FJAT-22090; assembly: GCF_007676755.1. GTDB lineage: Bacteria > Bacillota > Bacilli > Bacillales_A > Planococcaceae > Psychrobacillus. The sequence continues at coordinate 33,499 of NZ_VEBK01000010.1, forward strand.
ATAAACCAATCAGTTCTTCGGCAGTATGTACATAGCCCCCACCATTATTGCGTAAATCTAGAATAAACGAAGTTGCCCCTTGTTTTTGAAGCGTATTTTTTGCCTGTTGTACAAGGGTTGCACCATCATCGGAAAATGAAGTCAGTCCAATATAACCGACATTTCCATATAAAAGCTGCTTAGACACAGTGGGAACACTGAACTGTTTTCGCGTTAACTTGTATGTTTTTTTGAGATTAGTAGACTTCAATATTACAAGTTGCACAGTAGTTCCATCCTTACCTGTGATGAGCGACGATGCCTGTTGAATAGACATACCTTCTGTAGGAGTTCCATCAATCGACAAAATAATATCGCCGGGAACTATCCCAGCCTCCATCGCTGCCGCTTTTTCAAACGTACTCACAATTTGAATCCCTTTTTTATGCTCCTCAATCGTGACCCCAATTCCAGTAGTCGTATTATTGATAGAGCTCGTGTACGCTTCAAACTCATCTTTTGTAAAATAAGTAGAATAAGGATCTAGTTGCTCTATAATCGCATCAATCGACTTAAGACTTTTTAAATTGGAAGGAATCTCTCCTTTATATGTTTCACTAACCAGTTGCTTCACTTCATCTAGAGGTGCTGCTGAAGTCGGAATTGGATTTAATAATATACCAATCGTCATTATAGCTGCCGCTAATGCAGAAATCCCCTTCATCCCAATTCCCCCTTCTTACCTTTATAAACCTATATTACCCCAAAAATCCTTCTCCTGCAGAAATTTCTATCCTTATTTTCTTCTTTAAAATTTTGATTCAAAAATAAGACAATCGTGCAGCTGTATATGTGCACGATTGTTTGAAAAAGTTATATTAAAAAGCATCTTCTATTTTAAAAGTTGCAAGATGGATTGGGCCTGTTGCATATGCATACTCAATACATATTGGCCCGCTTGCATTAATATATTTGCTTTTGTAAGAGCCATTATTTCTTTGGCTATATCGGCATCTCTTATTCTAGATTCCGCTGCTGTTAAATTTTCTTCCATGTTCACTGCATTATTATAGGCATGCTCTAAACGATTTGTGTAGGCTCCCATTCGAGAACGTTCATTTGATACTTTAGTTATTGCTTTATCGAGCTCCCCGATTGCGTTATCTGCCGCGTCCCTAGAAGAAATGGATAGATTTTCGATACCAAGCGTAACTGATCCCATATTGCCTATTGTAAGTTCAATATGTTGACCAGCGTTTGCTCCCGCTTGAATTTTAATGGACGACTGAGTACCGTCTAGTAATGGTTTCGTGTTGAATTCTGTATCGGTCGATATGCGTGTAACTTCTTTTTTTAATTCTTCAAATTCGAGTGCTAGTTGTTCTCGGTCATTATCCGTCAGTGTATCATTGGCAGATTGTACACTTAATTCTCTCATTCTCTGCAAAATGGAGTGCGTTTCATTGAGAGCTCCTTCTGCTGTTTGGACAAGTGAAATTCCGTCTTGAATATTACGGGCAGCCTGACCAAGTCCTCGAATTTGAGCACGCATTTTTTCTGAAATAGCAAGGCCAGCCGGATCGTCTGCTGCACGATTGATACGATATCCAGTTGAAATTCGTTCCATAGACTTATTCGCAATCGCCCATTGGGAGTTCATATTTCTAATAATGGATAAACCTGCCGCATTCCACATACCTAGCATCCTAGCATCTCCTTACTATTTCAATGTTTCTACTTATATCGACTTAGCTTGCTTTTTTTAAAGTGGAAAGTTTATATCTCAAGATTATTGTTACGAGTGTCAGACACACGTAATATTTCTGTAATAAAAAAGATAATAGAGTTTAATTTGTTGAATTTTTGGGGAAGATAGTTGTAACTTTTAGTTTTATTTTTCGACTTATTCTTTAATCGATATATTTCCCGGGAAATTTACAAGAAAGGAGTTTATAGTATATGAAAATCGACAAAATGATAGGATTGAATTGGGGGGACATTTTGTTTGGAGTGCTTGGATCAAGTGGATTCGTTTTGTTTTTATACTTTTTTACATCATTTTAATTTCTTACGAATATAAAAACACCTATCGAAATGAGTTTTTTCGTTAGGTGTTTTTATTTATCAATATTATTCAAAATGAGAGCCTCCGTTAAATTGCTTAATTTGTTGTAGTTTATCGAACAAAGCAATATTTTTATGAAGTAATGCGTAGTCAATCATGCGTTCATAGTTTTTTTGTTCGAGCTGCTTGATGATTTCATCACTTTCCAATGTTGCCGTTTTTAAATTTAATTGTCCATTTGTTTCAATAATTATTTGTAAATGCATATGAATATCCGAAACTAGCAATAGTTGGTATAGCGGTAATCGAATAAACCTGTTTCCTTTTTGAAAGACAAATACTTCCGATAAGTTTTCTACTTGTAATGTTTGGCTATTTATAATGATTTCTTTCCCTTCCACAGGTATAAAGTGGAACAGTTCATCATCTTTGCGAATAGAGAAGTATTGATATGCAAAAACTAACTTAATTTGATTTCCTTCTTGCTTTGTATAAAATGGCTTCATTAACTGTACTAGTAACATTTCATCCCCTCCTTTTTAGAATTTTCTGACTTATATTAGTTTATCATATTTTTTATATTTCGTGTAGTGTATTAGTTCAAAAAAGCAAATGCATTGTGCACTTGCTTTTTTGATTAGTTATTTCACTAGCACAGGATTCGGTCTGTTTCTTCCTCCAGAATAAAGGAAAAATCCTACCTTCCTAGGGTTATATCTAACTGCGAATGTTTGAAATACTTTTTGTAACAACTCAGAACGAGATAGCTCTCCATCGTTCTCTAAGTAAAAGGTGAAAGTTTTACTTTCAAAATCTAATTGCAAATCATAAACCGTAAAGTCTTCCGCTACTATTTGATTAATACGTGTTTCTACTTTCCCCGAATTTCGTATAAAGTATTTAATATCGTTTGATTTTACACCAACCAACTTTATTTCTTCTAAATTTCTCCTGGATTGATGATTTGTTATATCTAATAAATTAGGTATATACAACTGTATTTTCTCCACTACCACCACTCCCTTCTTATCTTTTTAATTACTAATATTAACATCATTGTAACAGGATGTATTTATATACTTATATACTATATAATTCATTTTATTTCACCAAAATCTCCATTTTGGCGATTTTCATTATACTTCTCCCTTATTTCGATATTCTAGTTTCATTGTATAGGGGGAGAATTGTATGACCTTTTATAAGCGTATTCGGGAATATCGAGAACAACTTGAAATTACGCAAATCGAAGCCTCTAGAAGATTGGGGATAGACCATTCTGTCTTGTCTAAGTATGAGCGAGGCGACCTTTCCATTCCGATTGAGTTATTAAATAAATTTATTGCTGTGTATAACATTCCCCAAGAAAAGTTTTTCGAAATGTTAACTGATAAAAAACATAAAAGTGACAATCCCGGGTTAGAGGCCAGGGAAAGTAGAGCCAGATATCTCGAAACCTTTCAAGAAGAAATAGTTGCCGAAATTACTCCTTTAAAGGAATTTCGAGATTTAGTTATGGATATAGTATCGATTTCTTCTAATGATAATGAACGAAGACGTTTTATCGCTAAACTACGCAATAAAACATAAGCTTTTACTCATGCTACTGTGAAAATATTTTACAGTTTTAAATGAGTGAAGGCTTTTTCTTTTGGAGAGCATGTGTAGGATTGCTCGATGGTTGCTCTCGGAGGAGATTTGGTTGCTCTCGGGTGGCAATTGGTTGCTCTCTCCCGACATTTCGTTACTCTCGACGTTGAATTGGTTGCGTTTAGCCATTTATTGGCTGATGCTATCGTCGATTCGGATTCATTTACTGCTTCACAGCGCGTTGGTTGCTCTCGGGTGGCAATTGGTTACTCTCACCAGACATTTAGTTGCTCTCGGCGTTGAATTGGTTGCTCTGCGGCTTGGTTTGGTTGCGTTTAGCCATTTATTGGCTGATTCTATCGTCGATTCGGATTCATTTACTGCTTCACAGCGCGTTGGTTGCTCTCGGGTGGCAATTGGTTACTCTCTCCCGACATTTGGTTACTCTCGACGTTGAATTGGTTGCCCTGCGACTTGGTTTGGTTGTGTTTAACCATTTATTGGAAGGTAATATCATCGATTCGGATTCATTTACTGCTTCACAGCGCGTTGGTTACTCTCCTTGTCGATTTGGTTGCTCTCGGTTGGCAGCTGGTTGCTTTCACCAGACATTTAGTTGCTCCCAACATTGAATTGGTTGCGCTTCGGCTTGGTTTGGTTGCGTTTAGCCATTTACTGGCAGACCCTATCATCGATTCGGATTCATTTACTGCTTCACAGCGCGTTGATTGATTTCCCAAACAGTTAGGTGCTCCTGAATCATAATTGGATGTGCTTAGCCAATTATTGACTAATACTACCGGGGATTTACCCAATTATTAATTCTGGTTACTAGACTTTTGGATACTCTTTGTGCAACCTCGAAAACATATTTTTGAAAAGGTTCGGGGGTGTGGCTTTTATTCGTGCACGATAATACGTATAATGAAGGGAAAGCCTTTTTTCTTAGGAGAGATTCACTTGAACCTTACTTCTTATCAAAAACTTGCAACACATTATAAAAAATATATAGACCAATCGATGGTTACGATTGAAAAGAAACTGCATCCTGCTATTTTGGAAGATGAAGAGCTTGTTCGACGTGCCGCTTTTTTTGTGCGGAATGGAACAGTCTCGATTACAAATTATTATCCTCAGGAGCATAAAATCGACTTCACGATTCGAGACGTTAGTAATATAGAGGTGACGTATAACCTTTTACATGATAGTTTTCTCTGTCCTTGTCCGATGCAGAAGCCTTGTAGGCATATTGTAGCGGCTGTTTTTTATTTGTATCAGCAGAATGATTCGTTGTCTACTTGGATTTCAGAATGGCGGTCGAATGCAGATCAGCAGCAGTTGGCATTATTAAAAGATGAGCGAAGTCCTAGAAGCTGGGATATTGTGGTGGACAATTTTTTTCGAAAGTTTATCTCCAATTATCCACCGACCAGTTTTTATTTACTTGAGTTTGCCGTGCATGATTTGAAAGCGCAAATTCGGAAATCACGGCCTTTTGAGCGAGAATGGCAGCCTATTTATGATATATATGTAAATCTTTCGATATTGATAAAAATTTGGCCGTATTTGGAACCTTTTGCAGAGTCAAATATGCGCAATCGTGTTTATCATTTTATTCATGAATATTTGGAAGAACTAGATGACTACTTGGCGCAACTTGCCTCAAAGCCTCGAATGTTTGCAGCCGATCCCTTTTATGATGAAATGATGCAACGCGTTCGTCATTTCTATTTTGAGACCGAGTCACTTCTTCGTTTCCGAAAACATGTGTATTTAGCGTTTTGGGATGCATTAGTGACGGATAAAGCGACACGTCTTAAAGAAGTTGAGTATTTGCGACAATTAGAAAAAACTGAAGAGGACATTCCTTTAAATATTGTTTTGCCTTATTTTTACCTAACATTATCGATGACCGATCAGTTGTTGGATGAAGCAGAGAAAATGCAAGCTGAGCAACTATTGGAATGGCTGGAAGTATGTGAAAAAGCGCTGCATTCAGGGAATAAAAATTTAGTGAATAATCTTGCGAGAAAGTTACTGCCTCATATTCCCTATTATTTAAATGAAGTTATTCCAAATCCATCACGTGTAATGCTTATTCGTAGATTAGAGTTATTATTCTCTGCGATTCAGTTACATCCAGCTGAACTAGAGAATCTATATCAATCATTCGGGCTGTATGGTGTGCAGTCCTATTCGAATTTACTATTAAAGGAGAAACGCTATCGTGATTGGATGGCTCTTCATCAATCAGCAAATTCATCACTTGAATATGCCGAGGCGTGCGGACTTTCCGTTGTGAAAGAAGAAGCCCCTGAAGTTTTGCTTCCTCTTTATCATCATTATGCAATGCGATTTATTAATGAGAAAAATCGTTATAGCTACAAACAAGCAGTTCGAATTTGGAAAAAAATGAAGCAGGTTGCAAAAAAGTCGAATGAAACGGATTATTGGAATGCTTATGTGGAAAACGTACGCGAAAAATACCGCCGTCTTCGTGCATTGCAACAAGAAATAGAGAAAGGAAACTTGCCACTATGACACAACCTTTATCTATTACAAAAGAATTTCCCTTAAAAATTGATGCTATTGGAAATGGAAACTTCCATTTAACAACGTTTAGCACCCCAGCCGATCAATGGATTCCCTATCTATATATCGATCACCGGGAAAGCTTTTTCGGACTTACTGCGCAAATTGAAGATAATGCTTTGATTGCAACTCCTGTAGAGATGGTTGAACTTTTTTCCGGAAAAATGCATCCTTTCATTGCATTCTCTGGTGTAGATGACGATTCTAAAGAATGGTTACAAACTTTTAAGGATGCCGCAAACGTTTGGTCCACACCCGATTTGTGGGGTCTATTAAGTATGAATGAGGATACTTTTGAAGTGAATGCACCTATAGAGAAAAAAGGAAAAACACTTATTGCTAACGCTGTTAAACAAAAACTATTTCAAGCTGGTCTTGCTATGGAGGATGTTCCGGCGCTTATTCCATTTTTCCAAAAAGGTGGGTGGCCGATAAAATCGCAAACTAAACATCCAAGTTTGTTGGTTGCATTAAGGCTATCGGAGCCGGAAGCACTCGATGATACTTGGTTGCTCGAAACAGTCGTTCGTGGAAAAAAAAGCAGTGTGTACTGGACACCCGCATTTCGGAAAAAGTCCTTACCTATTAAAGATGCACTACCAGATAAATGGAGTGAATTTAGCACTTATATAGAAGAAATTCAAACAAAAATGTTTTCGCTCATTACTTCAATTGACCAAAACAATCCTACAACGTTCTTCTCTTCTACTTTATCGGATGAAGAGGTACGTGTTTTTCTGCGAGACGACTTAGTGAAATTACAAGCGCTTGGGTTTGAGATTGTACTTCCGGCTTGGCTAAAAGCTGTAAAAGAAACGAAAATGCGCGTTAAAACGGTTGCTAAAACATCTAATACGTATAAAACTACTGCTGGTCTCAATGAAATTTTGCAATTTAACTGGAGTTTCTCTTTAAATGGGCAAGAAATTTCTTCAGAAGATTTTCAGCAAATGGTGAATGAAAACCGCTCTTACATTCAAGCCGGGAATGAGTGGTTTCGTATTGATGCAGCCTGGATGCATGAAATCCGTGAATTAATGAAGAAATCAGAAGATGAAAATTGGACGGTGAAAGAGCTGCTATTCCGAGAGATTCCAGAAGAAATGGCTCTTATGCTGGATGATGACGATCAGTCGGACGAAGACCCACTATTCCAATTTGAGATGCAAAAATCACTTCAAACATTGATGGAACAACTTTCTGAGAAGAAAGGTTTTCCTGCAGTCGAAGTTTCTCCTAATTTGCTGACGACGCTTCGCCCTTATCAACAACTTGGCCTTGAGTGGTTAGTTTTTATGCGAAACGAACAATTTGGTGCATGTTTGGCAGATGATATGGGACTTGGAAAAACAGTCCAATTAATTTCTTATTTATTGCATGTGCATGAAAATGAAGAGCGGCAAACACCATCACTCATCATTTGTCCAACTTCTGTTTTAGGGAACTGGCAAAAAGAGCTGGCAAAGTTTGCACCATCTTTGAAGGTCCAAACACATTACGGATCAGCCCGTACAAAAGAAATAGATTTAACTGCGGATGTTGTGATTACTACATTCGGAACTGCAATGCAAGACGTAGAATCTCTTGAAGAAATTGTTTGGTCTAGCATAACGCTTGATGAAGCCCAAAATATTAAGAATATGCATACGAAACAGTCACGCGCTATTCGCAAACTTTCTGGAGCCCATCACATTGCGTTAACTGGTACTCCTGTGGAAAATAGATTGTCTGAATTATGGTCTATTTTTGATTTTATCCATAAAGGTTATTTAGGATCGTTCCGCAAATTTCAGGAAAACTATATCGCACCTATTGAACGAGATAATTCTGACACAATTAAGCATAAGCTGCGTATAAAAATACAACCTTTCCTACTAAGAAGAACAAAGCAAGACCCAGAATTGCTTTTGAACTTACCGGAAAAACTGGAACAGCGTGAATACTGTGCATTGACTACTGAACAAGCTGCATTATATGAATCACTTATTCAGGAAACCGTGAGCAAGCTTGACACGCTTACTGGTTTTGAGAAAAAGGGGCTTATTCTAAAAATGCTTAGTAAGCTAAAGCAACTTTGTAATCATCCTGCTCTCTATTTGAAGGAGCCTTTTGATGATGCGGAGGAAATGCTGGAGCGCTCAGAAAAGTTAGCACAAATAGTTACACTTGCAGGTGAAATTGCAGCTCGCGGAGAGCAATGTCTTATTTTCACACAGTATATCGGTATGGGCCATCTACTGCAACACTGCTTAACTGAACTATATGATGTGGACGCACCCTTTTTGACTGGAAGTATGCCAAAAAATCAACGTGATCATTTAGTTGAAGCTTTTCAAGCAAAAGAGTTTCCTGTTTTCCTTTTATCATTGAAAGCTGGTGGAACTGGTTTAAATTTAACTGCTGCTAGTCATGTGCTGCATGCTGATCGCTGGTGGAATCCAGCGGTAGAAAATCAGGCAACAGACCGTGCATATCGAATTGGTCAAACGAATTTTGTGCATGTGCATAAGTTCATCACGATTGGAACAATCGAAGAAAAAATTGACAAATTACTTGTCGAAAAACAAGCATTATCGGAAGAACTAATTCACTCTAGTCAGTGGATTACAGAAATGTCCGACGCTGATTTAAAAGATTTGTTAACATTGTCTATTTAACATGTGAAACCTGACCGTGCTTCTTCGGTCAGGTTTTCCTCTCTTGATTCTCATTTTGAACTTTGCGGTCATTCAAAATTTATACTGGAAGTTTATTTGATGGAAATTCGAAATCTGTTTCTTCTTTTTTTACTTCTTCCACGTCTCGTTTCTTTGTCGCTAAAAATCGGATGTCCTCCACAACTACTTCCGTTACAAACACTCTGGTTCCTTCGCCATTTTCATATGATCGAGTATTTAGCCTACCTGATATCCCAACAAGTGAGCCTTTCCCACAATACTTGACCGTTGTTTCGGCAATTTTCCCCCATATGGAACATAACACAAAATCTGCTTCATCATTTTTATAACTCTTATTTACAGCAACGACGAAGCTCGTTTGCACTCTCCCTTCTGATAAATACTTGAGCTGTGGGGTTTTTGTCATTCGTCCGATTATCGAAACTGTGTTCACCATGTCACCTCCTTCTCTCTCTTGGCACCATCATACTGGTATCTTAAATTGTTGGCAAAAGTCAGCAATTTCATTTTTAGCTGTTTTTATTCACCAAAACAATGTTTTAAAAGCCATAATTCCTAACAAGTCCATTAATATCGCATGCACCAAAAGTTAAAAATTCAATTTTAGCATTTTCACAATTATTTTTTTCATTGAATCGCTATGCTATAATTAGTATTAACTAATCCTTAAAAGGTGGATTGCAGATGAAAACATTTAAAATGATTTCCGTAGATTTAATTCGTGATAATAAGCAAACACCCATTGCCTTGGAAGATGGAATTGTCATCAACCAAGAAAATACAAGCAGATCATGGATTTTAGAATTATTTATCGATCAAAAGTATGAAGCATTTTTTACAGAATTAAAAGCTTCCGGCGAATTATTTAAAGCAAAGGTTGTCATTTCTTACCCAGAAAACGAACCTGCCCACTTTGAGGTAGCAACCTATTCCGTCAAGCAAATTGGAGAGCATTTATCTGTATTACTGCGTGGGACATTACAACGCGCTCGAAGACAATACGCAGAATCGTTACTCGCTGATTTAATTGAGGATGGTTTAACCGGAGAAGAACTTCTAGCAAAGTTCGAACATGATATGAAGACAAGACCGACTTTGAAAAGAGATCAATAAAAAAAGCTGACTCCAAAATAATTCATTTTGGAATCAGCTTTTTTATTATTTGTTGTTTTTGTCCTTATTCATAATGCCGTTGTTTGTTGTAGTTGAATCTTGTATCACTTCATTGCCAGTATTCGGTTGTGGAAATGCATCATTATTGGCATTTGGAACAGTTTCGTCTTTGACATTTGGTTGCACATCATTAATACCGTTATGTGTTCCATTTATCCCGCCGTTATTACCATCGTTGTCAAAATTATTGTTGTAATTATCATTACCATTTTGGGTTGATGGTGACGGTGTATTGACCTCCGGATTTGGGACAATTTTGTCCACATCGTCTCGAACTTCTCCCATTGGGGTTTCGTTATTATTCGGTACATCCTTGTTCATATTACAACCGACTAATAAAACTGAACACATTGCCACTACTGGTACGGCTTTTTTTAGCATTAAAAAATTCCTCCTCTCTGGATTATCTTCATCACATTTCTGTGACTTACGATAGGTTGTTCAGAAAAGAAGGAACTATCCCATGGCAAACTTGCCTGTTTTTACATTTCATAAAAGAATAATTTTAAGTGAATAAAGGAATACTAATAATCAATTACGCATTCTCTACAACTGGTCCTAATGCAAAAAGGATGTCTGTTTCACAAACTATTTCTCCATCAACTGTAGCTATGCCATGCCCTTTCCCCATTGGTCCTCGTAATTTTGTCAATTCCACTTCTAAACGCAGTTGATCACCTGGCTTAACTTGGCGTTTGAAGCGGCAGTTATCGATTCCAGTAAAGAAAGCAAGTCTTCCTTTATTTTCAGGAATTTGTAACACAGCTACTGCTCCAACTTGCGCAAGGGCTTCTACAATCAACACGCCAGGCATTATTGGATATCCAGGGAAATGGCCATTAAAAAATTGCTCATTGATCGTTACATTTTTCAATCCTACTGCTCGTTTTCCTTCTTCTAATTCCAAAATACGATCAATCATTAAGAAAGGATAACGATGTGGTAAAAGTGCTTGTACCTGTTCGTTTGTTAACATGGAATCATCCTCCTATTTACCATCTTTTATATCTAAAATATGTTGGTAAGTTTCCCATTTAAGTGCATCTTTTGGAGAGCCATCCCCTAAAACCCCGTATCCTACCATAAGTCCTGCTGCAGCTGCTCCAGCGAACAGGACGATACATAGTATTATACGCAGCCAAATAGGGAACATACGAATTTGTACCCAATATGTTTTTTTAGATTCCGTTGTTTTACTTTGTTCTTGTTCTAATCGTCGCTGCCGTCTGCCAGAGATTTTTACTTCTTCTGTCATAAACTTAACTCCTTACGGGAATGATTATCGAATTCCATTAATGAGACCCATCATTTGGTCTGCAATGGTAATTGAACGTGCATTAAATTGATAAGACTTTTGTGCAGTCATCAAATCGGTCATTTCCTTAGAAATATCGACATTTGACATTTCAAGCACCTGGTTCGTCAAAGCGACTTCCCCGCGTTCTGCACCTTGGAGGTCCTTCATCACATCTTGTGCATTCACCCCGAGTTCAGCTAAATTATCAGGCATTGCGATATATGTGGACGAAATCTGTTCCATCAACTGTGGCTTTTGTAGAACGGATACCGCTAGTTCTCGTTGAACAGTAGTGCCGTCTGGATACGTCGCAGAAAGAACTCCTGTTTCATTTACCGAAAAACTTGAAACATTTTCTGGTATTGTTATTGCTTGGCCGGAAGAATCCGCTATAGGATAGCCATCCCCATTTACTAGCATTAGTGATCCATTCTCCAGTGGTGATACGTAAAATGCACCTTGGCGTGTATAGGCTGTTTGTTGACCATTTTCACCATCTGGCATGATGACATTAAAATATTGCTTCGGTTCTTGAAAAGCAAAATCTAGATCACGATCAGTAGATTGCAAGCTTCCTTGTTTCCAGTTCATTTGCGCCTGTGCTAAAGAAGCACCTACACCGTAGCGAATTCCTGTTGGGGATTGTCGCTCAACTGTATCCAATTTATCGTTTTTATATTGTTGATAAAGTAACTCCTGAAACTTTACATCTTTCGTTTTATAGCCATGTGTATTGGAGTTAGAAAGATTGTTTCCGATTATATCTAATTGGCTTTGCAACTGTGACATCGTGTTTGTTGCAGTTATCATCGTACGTAACATTTACATGGACCTCCTTTCGTTTTAGTTCACGCGTCCTACTTCATTCACTGCTTTTTGCATACTTTGATCGTATGCTTGCAGTACTTTTTGATTTGCTTCAAAGGCACGATATGCTGTTAAAAGATCGGTCATCGTTCTAGCAGAATCAACGTTTGACCCTTCAATATATCCTTGCTGAAAAGCAAAGCTGACATTTGCCGCATTATAAGCAGAGGGTAGATTTGCACCATCGGCAGTTTGAAACAAACCGTTATCTTGTTTTTTTAATGTATCAGGCTGTGCTGCAAAAGAAACACCGATTCTTGCAACGGAAGCGTCATTTACAAAAATTTGACCGTCTTCTGCTACTCGAAAATCATCATTCTGTAATTGAATTCGTTGTCCTCCTGCATCCAGTACGTATAGCCCTTGTGGATTTGTCAGAAAGCCTGCTGGATCCAGCGTAAAGTTACCGTTGCGCGTGTATGCTTCACCTTCTACCGGATGTTCCAAACGATAAAATACAGCGCCTGTTTGACCAGTTTCCGGATCAACAGGAAGCGTGCCATCGACTAAAGCAATATCCGTATTTAACTCGGTTTGCTGCAATTGGCCTTGTGTTAATAATGCAATCGTTTCTTGCATATACACACCCGTACTAAGTGCCCCAACTTCCGCTCCATACTTGCCATGGATAGGATTTTCTGTCGGTATTTTAGTAGGTCCTAGTCGAGACATGAGCATATCAGGAAAAGAACGAATCGTCGATTGATCTGCCTTGTATCCTGGTGTATTTGCATTTGCCATATTATTCGTTAGTAACTCGGTTCTTCGCTGTTGCGCAATCATTCCTGATGCGACTGTATGAAATCCACGAAACATGTGAAAGCCTCCACTCTATTTTTGCAACTATAGCCACTGTTGCCCATAGCTATACTTTTTACTATCCAGCGTCATTTATCTTCTTGATATTTTGTCGATATTATCTAACATAATTCCCGTGCCAATTGCTACACAATCCATAGGTGCTTCCGCAATAAATACCGGTACTTTCAATTCTTCCATCAGTAGATGATCCATGCCGTGTAAAAGTGCTCCCCCGCCCGTAATAATCACTCCTCTGTCGATAATGTCGGCAGATAATTCCGGTGGTGTTTTTTCTAGTACATTTTTGGCAGCTTGAACGATAACCGAAACGGATTCACGAAGTGCCTTTTCTATTTCTTCTGAATGGATAGTTATAGTTCTAGGAAGTCCGGTTACCATGTCCCGTCCGCGGATATCCATTTCTTCCTTACGGCTATCTGGGAATACTGTACCAATCTCTATTTTAATATTTTCTGCTGTACGTTCACCTATTAAAAGCTTGTACTCTTTTTTAATATATTGAAGAATATCGTTATCAAATACATCCCCTGCAATCTTAATCGATTCGGAAGTTACTATATCTCCCATCGAAAGCACTGCAACATCTGTAGTACCGCCACCGATATCCACAACCATATTACCGCTAGGTTGGAATATATCCATACCAGCGCCGATTGCAGCCACTTTCGGTTCTTCTTCTAAGTATATTTTTTTCCCTCCAGATTTTTCTGCAGCTTCACGTATCGCTTTTTGCTCTACACTAGTAATGTTTGTTGGACAACAAATTAATATGCGAGGCTTGGACAAAAATCCTTTTACGTTTAATTTATTTATAAAATGCTTGAGCATTGCTTCAGTCACATCAAAATCTGCAATTACACCGTCTTTAAGAGGTCTAATTGCCACAATATTACCTGGAGTTCTCCCAACCATTTGACGCGCTTCCTCGCCCACTGCAAGCACTTTTTTTGTACTCTTATCTATAGCTACAACGGAAGGTTCATTTAGAACAATCCCTTTTCCTTTTACATGAATAAGTACGTTTGCCGTACCTAAATCTATCCCTATATCCTTCGCAAACATTAACAGTGTTTCTCCTTCCCTGTTAAAACCTTTTTATATGTATTTTTCGATATGTCTCTAACTTATAATTTTATCATAGTTTTGTCAGAAATACACTTTTTTTAGAAACGTAATATGCAGAAATTGTTGGTGCGCACTATAGGTGATTTGGGTAGAGAGAAGTTGAGAGCAACCAATTCCGAAGTAGTTCTTCTTTATACTTGACTTTTTCAAATAAATGGCTGGGCGAGACCAATTTGGGATTGAGCGCAACCAAATACTAGGTGAACGCAACCAACTCCCGGCTGAGCGCAACCAAATACTAAGTGAACGCAACCAACTCCTGGCTGAGCGCAACCAGATTTCCCATGAGAGCAACCAATTCCGAAGTAGCTCTTCTTTATGCTTGATTTTTTCAAATAAATGGCTGAACGAGACCAATTTGGGATTGAGCGCAATCAAATACTAGGTGAACGCAACCAGCTCCTGGCTAAGCGCAACCAGTTTTCCCATGAGAGCAACCAATTCCGAAGTAGCTACTTTATATGCTTGATTTTTTCAAATAAATGGCTGTGCGAGACCAATTTGGGATTGAGCGCAATCAAATACTAGGTGAACGCAACCAGCTCCTGGCTAAGCGCAACCAGATTTCTCATGAGAGCAACCAATTCCGAAGAAGCTACTTTATATGCTTGATTTTTTCAAATAAATGGCTGTGCGAGACCAATTTGGGATTGAGCGCAACCAAATACTAGGTGAACGCAACCAATTCTGAAGAAGCTACTTTATATGCTTGATTTTTTCAAATAAATGGCTGGGCGAGACCAATTTGGGATTGAGCGCAACCAAATACTAGGTGAACGCAACCAGTTCTTGCCTGGGAACAATCAGATTTCCCATAAGAGCAACCAATTCTGAAGAAGCTACTTTATATGCTTGATTTTTTCAAATAAATGGATGAGCGAGACCAATTTGGGATTGAGCGCAACCAAATACTAAGTGAACGCAACCAACTCTTGCCTGAGCGCAACCAGATTTCCCATGAGAGCAACCAATTCCGAAGTAGCTCTTCTTTATGCTTGATTTTTTCAAATAAATGGCTGAACGAGACCAATTTGTGATTGAGCGCAATCAAATACTAGGTGAACGCAACCAGCTCCTGGCTAAGCGCAACCAGATTTCCCATGAGAGCAACCAATTCTGAAGAAGCTACTTTATATGCTTGATTTTTTCAAATAAATGGCTGAACGAGACCAATTTGGGGTCGAACGCAACCAAATGCTAGGTGAACGCAACCTGTTCTTACCTGAGCGCAACCAGATTTCCCATGAGAGCAACCAATTCCGAAGTAGCTCTTCTTTATGCTGAATTTATTCAAATAAATGGCTGGGCGAGACCAATTTGGGATTGAGCGCAACCAAATGCTAGGTGAACGCAACCAGCTCCCGGCTAAGCGCAACCAGATTTCCCATGAGAGCAACCAACTCCGAAGTAGCTTATCTTTATGCTTGATTTTTTCAAATAAATGGCTGGGCGAGACCAATTTGGGATTGAGCGCAACCAAATACTAAGTGAACGCAACCAACTCCTGGCTGAGCGCAACCAGATTTCCCATAAGAGCAACCAATTCCGAAGTAGCTCTTCTTTATGCTTGATTTTTTCAAATAAACGGATGAACGAGATCAATCTGGAGTCGAACTAACCAAGAATATCCTTTCTCCAATGGACTACAACTACATATCGAGAGCGATTCCCACAAATAAGAAAAAGGCGTGATTTGTTACAAATCACGACCTTTTCTATCTTCCTTTTTTGTCTTCCATTTTCGTTTCGTTGCCTCTCCACCTCGCAAATGCCTGACCGATTTATGGTATGCAAGAATTTCTTTGACTTCTTTTGCTAGCTGCGGATCTACTAAATGGAGTCTTTCCGTTAAGTCCTTGTGTACGGTACTTTTGGAATGACCGGTTGTGCTCGCGATGGCACGGACAGTCTTTTTTGTTTCGATAACCATTTCACCTAAACGTATGCATCTATGACGAATAGTTTCGTGCACTAACTCTTCCTTTCGTTAGTAAAGGAACACTTTCCATCACTTTATGCATATGCCAAAGCGATTATGAATCCAAAAATGAGAAAACGCCTATATCACCCTCGACAGACAAAGGGGAAATGACGAAGTAGCTTCTTTTTGCCACTGCAGTGATTTCCCATTTGACCCCGGGCGGCTAGGCGCTAAAGTCTGGATAGTTATTTGTAAAAAGTATCACTTAAAAAGCTAGTAATGATTCCGGGTTAACAAGTACTCCGTTTTCAAGAACTTCAAATTGCAGATGTACTCCAGCAGTTGGATTCCATTCATTTTCAGATGCAGTCGCAAGTGCCTGACCTTGCTCTACCTCGTCTCCAACTTTTACTAGAATGTTAGTGACAGAACGGTATTTTGTTTGCTTGCCATCTGCATGGGATAAGACGATTTCATCCCCTACAAATGGGTCTAAATTAACTTCTTCCACTTTTCCACTCATTGCAGCTACCACTTCGAAAGGTTCGCTATTCATGGATAATGATACACCAGTGCTTGCTACGTAAGTTTGATTGAATACAAGCAATGATTTCTCGCGAGTTGTTTCATCCGCTTCCATGTCGTAATAATGTTGTACGATCTCCACATTATCTAGCATTGCCTCTTTGAAAGGATACTTCATGGATTCTGCTTGGGCGTTCGTTTCGATTTTTACTTTATCGGTTTTACCACCAACATCAGCCCATTCCGAATCCCCTGCTGAATCTTTGTTGACATACACATTGTAACCCCAAATCATTCCTACAAACGCTACCGAAAAACCAACATATACTAGTGGCCAAAACCATGGCTTTTTCGGATTGGTATTCTTCTTCTGAGAAGGCTTGTTCGATTGTTCTTCTCTCATTTTCATCACCTCACTTGCATTGTTGGCAATTCAAGGAGATTTTAAACATGATGAAAAACTTTTTATTTCAGTCCCTTTATAGTAGTGCAACAAAATATCGTGAGCCCCTACAGAATCATTTGCCAACACTTCTGCACCATATTGACTCATCCCTACCCCATGCCCGTATCCAACTGTATCTACTACCACTTTATCACTCTGGAAGGTTACGGTGAAATCAGTTGATGGAAGTCCAAGTAATGTCCGTACTTCTCTGCCTGTCCACGTTTTGCCACTCATTTCAATCATCTTCACTCGGTTTGTATCTGTCTTCGTAACTTTAAAGTTAGTTGATATATTACCAGACCACTTTATTCCAAAAGCTTTTGCCCATTCTTTACTCGTAAACTCAAATTGTTTTTTAATACTTGGTGCATAAAGTTCTTCCGCCTGACTTGGTACCGAAACTAAATAAGGAATTGCGTTACCACTATAGTTTTCTGCACTTTCTGTCTGTCCATTGCTCGATGAAAAGAACATCGCAGTGATCAGTTGATCATTGTAAACGATAATTTGCCCCTCTGTAGATGCAATAACTTTTTGGAGTTTTTCCTCATACTGAGCAAAAGAAGCCCCCCATTTTTTCTTACGCTCCTCTTCTGTCACGTACACTTGCTTTTGCACCGTTTTATCGATCGACTTTTTCCCGTAATTGGTTTCTCTTAGCACATACGTCCTTGCAGCAATAGATTGCGCCTTTAAAGCTTCTTCATGAAATGTAACAGGCATTTCCGCGGCGACAACCCCTAATACGTATGTTTCAAGAGGAATCTTTTCTTTTACCCCTTTCACCTCTATTAGTATCGGGCAGTCTATTTCGAGTGATTGCTCAACATCTGGTGCAGGCTTTGCTTCATTTTTTTCTTTGATTAATAAAAAAGGTAACATCAAGAGACCAATGCAAAGGATAAATAAGATAATATTTTGTTTCATAGGAAGACTATATGCGACGGAAACGTTTCTAATTACGAACAAAAAAATTTCCATTATAGCAAAATCGATTTTTGATCTACTATTTCGTAGCAAAATACAAATCTTAAACGAACTTAGTGCAAAATACGAATATAGAATATGATTTTGGCGATTTCTATGTATCACTCAAACTATGCTACGCTATATGTGAGGTGAGAAAATGATTGTAAAAAAGTATACGACGTCTCTTTACGCAGAAGCACTGCATGCACTATATAAACGTATACCTAGAGACCATTCCAAATTTTCAACGATTCAAGAGGATCACTATCAAAAAGTTGCTGGAGACATTGGCGAGGAAGTTGTGATGAAAGTAGTCGAACAACTGACTTTGCCGTATAAATTCTATGCTTTTCATAATATATCCATCTACAACGAATCTCTTTTCCAAATGGATATACTCATAATCACCCCCTACTATGCACTAATCTTCGAAGTGAAAAATATTAAAGGGGAGATTATGTTTACAGACCAACAACTAATAAGAACACTTCCCTCCAAAGAAATCAGTTCCTTTGATAATCCAATTCTTCAAGTGGAAGATTATGAATATCAATTAAAGCATGTATTTCAAACAAATAATATACCACTTCCTATCTATGGTGCTATCGTCTTCGCCTTTTCATCAAGCATTATAAAAGTGCCTCCTAAAAATAAAACGATATTATTCCGAAGAGGAATCAAATCCTATTTACGTAATATACAAATAGGTCCTCGTATGCTAACTGATACCCAACTCGAACACGTCAAAGATTTTCTTCTAAAAGCAAATACTGATTTTCAATCATTTCCTATAACCAAACACTACGGGATTGATCCTACTTCTATTCGGGGAGGAGTAGAATGCATACATTGTGGCTTAATTGGTATGAAAAAATTAAGTCGAAACTGGTTTTGCCCAAGATGCAAAGTTTATCATCGTACCGCACATGAAAATGCTCTAAAGGATTACTTTCTTGTATTTAAGAACACGATGACCAACCAAGATTGCCAACAATTCTTAAAGTTAAACAATAAACACGAAGCTACGAGAATACTAAGAAACTCCATGCTAATGAAATCTGGACAATCTCGAAACAGAAAATACAGCATGCCTTTTCATAAATAGTTAGTGGTTTGGCTAACGACAAATAAAGAACCCATACAACTACGAGACATAAAATCAACCAGTAAATGGCTGTACGAGACCAGTTTACCTTCGAGAGCAACCAATTCGTTCCCGAGAGCGACCAGTTTAGCTAGGGGAGCAACCTGTTTCCTATTGAGAGCAACCAAATCTCCTTCCCAGCTTCAAATCGACAAAATTCGCTACTATAATCCAAAAATCAACCAGTAAATGGCTGTACGAGACCAGTTTACCTTCGAGAGCAACCTGTTTCCTATTGAGAGCAACCAAATTTCCTTCCCAGCATCAAATCAGCTAAATTCGCTACTATAATCCAAAAATCAACCAGTAAATGGCTGTACGAGACCAATTTACCTTCGAGAGCGACCAATTCGTTCCCGAAAGCAACCAGTTCTCCAGGGAGAGCGACCAGTTTAGGCACGAGAGCAACCAAGTTTCCTTCCCAGCTTCAAATCAGCTAAATTCGCTGCTATAATCCAAAAATCAACCAGTAAATGGCTGTACGAGACCAATTCACCTTCGAGAGCTACCAATTCGTTTCCGAAAGCAACCAGTTTTCCGGCGAGAGCGACCAGTTTAGCGATGAGAGCAACCAAATAGTTCCCGAAAGCAACCAGTTCTCCTTCCTAGCTTCAAATCAGCAAAATTCGCTATAACCCAAAAATCAACCAGTAAATGGCTGAACGAGACCAGTTTACCTTTGAGAGCGACCAATTCGTTCCCGAAAGCGACCAGTTCGCCGGGGAGAGCGACCAGTTTAGCTAGGAGAGCAACCTGTTTCCTATTGAGAGCAACCAAATCTCCTTCCCAGCTTCAAATCGGCAAAAATTCGCTACTATAACCCAAAAATCAACCAGTAAATGGCTGAACGAGATCAGTTTACCTTCGAGAGCGACCAATTCGTTTCCGAAAGCAACCAGTTCTCCAGGGAGAGCGACCAGTTTAGGCATGAGAGCAACCAAATCTGCCATAATCGCAACTAACGTAAAAAAGCACTGTGCATGATGAATACATGCACAGTGCTTTACATATAGTATTATACGAATTGCATTGCTTTTTCGGAGCTCTCTGTTCCGATGCGTTCGATGTCTGCACCTAGGGCAGCAAGCTTCTTGTCGAAGTCCACGTAACCGCGATCTAGGTGATATAGTTCGGTAACTCGAGTTATGCCTTCAGCGACTAGACCAGCAATGATTAATGCGGCTGCAGCACGTAGGTCAGTTGCTCCCACTTCAGCGCCTTGTAGCTTGGATGGCGATTCCATGATTACGGAACGTCCTTCGATTTTCATATTACCATTCATGCGGCGGAATTCTTCGACATGCATGAAACGATTTTCAAAAACGGTTTCAGTAATGATTCCTGTGCCATGGGCAGTCATCATTAAGGCCATCATTTGTGACTGCATATCTGTTGGAAAACCAGGGTGCGGCATTGTTTTAATATCAACAGATTTCAAATCACCTGTCGATTTAATGCGCAGACCGTTTCCTTCTTCAGTAATTTCAACGCCCATTTCTTGCAATTTAGAAATTAAGGCAGTCATATGTTCAGGTACAGCGTTTTCGATAACTACATCACCTTTTGTAATAGCTGCAGCTACCATGAAAGTACCGGCTTCAATACGGTCAGGGATAATATGATGTTCAGTACCATAAAGTTCTGTTACCCCTTCGATACGAATCGTGTCTGTACCAGCACCTCGAACATTTCCTCCCATTTCATTTATAAAGTTAGCTAAATCGACAATTTCTGGTTCTTTAGCAGCATTTTCAATAACTGTAGTACCTTCTGCAAGAGCTGCGGCTGTCATAATGTTTTCGGTAGCTCCAACGCTCGGTACGTCTAAGTAAATTTTTGCACCTTGCAAGCGACCAACAGTTTTTGCTTCCACAAAACCGTGGCCGAAGGAAATTTCTGCGCCCATAGCTTCAAAACCTTTTAAATGCTGGTCAATCGGACGTGAGCCTATTGCACAGCCACCAGGCAATGCAACACGGGCAAATCCATTGCGTGCCAAAATTGGACCCATAACAAGTATAGAAGCACGCATTTTGCGTACATACTCAAATTGAGCCTCGCTTGAAAGTCTTTTTTGTGAATCAATGATTACTTCGTTTTTTTCGGGGCAATATACTACTTCTGTATTTAGGCTTTTCAACACTTCGTTTATCGTTAAAACATCCGCAAGTGTTGGCACATCTTTAATAACGTTTTTTCCTTTAGTTGCAAGTAACGCTGCTGCAAGCACGGGTAGGACTGCATTTTTAGCGCCTTCTACTCGAACTTTCCCTTTTAACGTTTGGCCACCTTTAACCACGATTTTATCCACTTCGTTCCCTCCGCGTTCATTATCCATTTGCTTTATATAAAAGAAATATGTATGATGTCATATTTAGGTATTCAAAACAATATTCATCATACAACGTAATTCGACTATATACAAGCATCAAAAACACTATTTTCACAAAGTCTAATTCAGTATATTTTCTTGTTCTATTATACGTAATACCCAGTCTTTTCGTGTAGATAATTTTAAAGTACCCCATGTACTTTCACATAAACCTTTTCGACAATATATTTCCCAGGAAATATGGGGAGATTCTACATGCTCATACAAACTTGTCCATTATTTGCATGAGCATATAGGATCTCATTTAATTAAATAGATATTGCAGTTGATCAGACCATGCAGTTAAATTCAAGAAAAAGTTTGCTACGGAAGAACCAATCATTATACTTGCCAAAATATAAAAAAGCTGTGCTTTAAACACATGATTCTTTTTAATTATTCTGTCCAGCATAAGTGCCTGTAATGCATAAAAGGAAATTCCGATAAAAAAAACATTTGCTAAAATCGCAAGTACTGCTTGCTGGCTATTTAATAAACCCATTTCGTTTCCCTCCATTTTCATCAGTTAAAGAAAAAACGGGCAGAACTAATTCTGCCCGTTCCATAACCTTTAAAAATCAAATTCGCCTTGGCGGATTTTGCATTATGCAAGCACTATACAAAATTTGTGACATCCACCCGAGGCCTTAATCTGCTAAATAAGATTAAATGTTACCCTCATAAACGTTGATACGATTCATTGCACGTTTCAAAGAAAGTTCAGCACGACTAAAGTCGGTTGCATCTACTTTACTTTGAAGACGTTCTTCTGCACGTCTCATCGATTCTTTTGCACGAGCTACATCGATATTTGAAGCAATTTCGGCTGATTGTGTAAGAATTGAAACCTTTTCAGGACGCACCTCTACAAATCCTCCGTTTACTGCTACGTACTCGGATTTTCCATCTTTTTTCAGTTTAACTGCACCAATAACAAGTGGAGCAACCGTGGGAATATGGCCAGGTAAAATACCGATTTCACCGGATGCTGTTTTAGCGATGATCATGTCGACTTGAGAATCGTATACCGGGCCGTCGGGAGTGACAATATTGACTGTAAGTGTCTTCATATTTTTACCTCCTGGTCCGATTTATTATACTTCTACGCCCATGCTTTTCGCTTTTTCAACAACTTCTTCGATGCGTCCAACTAAACGGAATGCATCTTCTGGAAGATGGTCATATTGACCTTCAAGAATTTGTTTAAATCCTTGAACCGTTTCTTTAACTGGAACGTATGAACCTTTTTGGCCTGTAAATTGTTCTGCAACATGGAAGTTTTGAGATAGGTAGAACTGAATACGACGAGCTCGGTTAACCGTTAACTTGTCTTCATCTCCTAATTCATCCATACCTAAGATTGCAATGATATCTTGTAACTCTCTATAACGTTGTAAAGTGTATTGCACTTGACGTGCCACTTCATAATGCTCTTGTCCTACGATTTCTGGTGAAAGCGCACGAGAAGAAGAAGCTAAAGGATCCACCGCTGGGTAAATACCCATCTCAGATAATTTACGCTCTAAGTTTGTTGTTGCATCTAAGTGAGCGAATGTTGTTGCTGGAGCCGGATCCGTATAGTCATCGGCTGGTACATAAATCGCTTGGATAGATGTAACAGAACCAGTGTTAGTAGACGTGATACGCTCTTGTAATTGACCCATTTCAGTAGCAAGTGTTGGTTGGTAACCAGCAGCTGAAGGCATACGACCTAAAAGAGCTGATACTTCCGAACCTGCTTGAGTGAAACGGAAAATGTTATCGATGAATAAAAGTACGTCTGCACCTTGTTCATCACGGAAATATTCTGCCATTGTAAGACCAGTTAATGCTACACGCATACGTGCACCAGGTGGCTCATTCATTTGACCGAATACCATTGCTGTTTTCTTAATAACGCCAGAATCGCTCATCTCGTGGAATAAGTCATTTCCTTCACGCGTACGCTCTCCAACACCTGCGAATACCGAGATACCACCGTGTTCTTGTGCGATATTGTTAATAAGTTCTTGGATAAGAACTGTTTTCCCTACGCCGGCACCACCAAATAGACCGATCTTACCACCTTTAATATATGGAGCTAGTAAGTCTACTACTTTGATACCTGTTTCAAGAATTTCAACCTCTGTTGAAAGATTTTCAAACGTTGGTGCTTGACGGTGAATAGGATCACGACGATCATTTACAGAGATTTCTTCTCCTAAGTCAATAACTTCACCTAGAACGTTGAATACACGTCCTAATGTAACGTCACCAACTGGAACAGAAATTGCTGCACCAGCATCTATTACTTCTGTACCACGCTTAAGACCGTCAGTAGACGCCATAGCAATAGTACGAACAGAGTCATCTCCTAAGTGTAAAGCTACTTCTAATGTTAATGTAGTAGGCGCTTCGTTTGGACGTTCAATCGCTACAGTTAATGCATTATAGATAGCTGGTAATTGGCCGTTGTCGAACTTAACGTCAACAACTGGACCCATTACTTGTAGTACTTGTCCTTTGTTCACTACTGTTCCCTCCTGTCTTACTGTTCTTTCCTAGACTATTCTAATGCCGCTGCACCGCCAACAATTTCCGTAATTTCTTGCGTAATTGCTGCTTGTCGTGCTCGGTTATAAACTAATGTTAAGTTACCAATTAAATCAGTTGCGTTGTCTGTCGCGGATTTCATCGCAGACATACGCATAGCATGTTCACTTGCTTTACCATCGAGTAATGCACCAAAAATTAGGCTTTCTGCATATTGCGGAAGCAATACTTCTAAAATCGCTTCGGCTGAAGGATCGAATTCATAAGAAGCAGTTGAGCCTGTTTCTACTGCAATATCCGTAAGTGGCAGTACCTTTTTCTCTGTTACTTCACTAGAGATGGCACTGACAAAGTGGTTATAGTACATATAAAGTTCATCATATGTACCATCTGTGAACATACCAACAGCTCTGCGCGCTATTTCTTTAATATCAGAAAAAGCAGGTTGATCTGGTAAACCTATTACTTCTCCGATTACATTCGAACCACGTTTTGCGAAGAAGTCACGTCCCATACGACCAATTGCAAAGATCACATACTCATCTTTTGAAGAATGTCGCTCTGCTATGCTATTTGCTGCTGCACGGATAATATTACTATTATACGCCCCAGCTAAGCCACGATCCGCAGTAATAACAAGATATGCTGTCTTTTTCACAGGACGAGAAGTTAACATTGGATGTGCTCCGTCGCTCGTTCCTGTTGCAATTGCACCAACTACTTCTTGAATTTTCGACATGTAAGGAACGTATGCTTTCGCATTTTCCTCCGCACGATTTAATTTAGAAGCAGAAACCATTTGCATAGCTTTGGTAATTTGACTTGTTTTCTTTGTTGACGTAATTTTACTTTTAATGTCGCGTAATGATGCCACTGGTATTTCACCACCTTATCGTTTTTTTTCACTTAGACTTTAGAATTATTCAGATTTAGCGAAAGTCTTTTTAAATGCATTGATTGCATTTGACATATCTTCATCTGAAGGAAGATCTTTAGTCGTACGAATATGATCTAAAACGTTTGTGTGGTTTGAATCTAACCAGCTATTAAGCTCCGCTTCAAAGCGAGTAACATCTTTTACTGGAATATCATCTAAATGGCCACGAGTAAGCGCATATAAAATCATAACTTGTTTTTCCACTTTAAGCGGGTTATTCAAGTCTTGTTTTAATACTTCTACTGTTCTCATACCACGGTTAAGTTTTGCTTGAGTTGCAGCGTCAAGATCTGATCCAAATTGAGAGAATGCTTCTAGTTCACGGTATGCAGCTAAGTCTAGACGAAGTGTACCCGCAACTTTTTTCATTGCTTTAATTTGAGCAGAACCACCTACACGAGATACAGATAAACCAGCGTTGATTGCTGGACGTACGCCCGAGAAGAATAGATCTGATTGTAAGAAGATCTGACCATCTGTAATAGAAATCACGTTTGTTGGAATATAAGCAGAGATATCTCCAGCTTGTGTTTCAACGAACGGTAATGCAGTGATTGAACCTGCACCAAGTGTTTCATTTAACTTTGCAGCACGCTCTAATAAACGGCTGTGTAAGTAGAATACATCCCCTGGGTATGCTTCACGACCTGGAGGACGGCGAAGAAGTAATGAAAGCTCACGGTAAGCGGCTGCTTGTTTAGATAAATCATCATAAACGATTAGGACATGCTTGCCTTCGAACATAAATTCTTCTGCCATTGTTACACCCGCATAAGGAGCTAAGTATAATAATGGAGCTGGTTGAGATGCAGATGCAGTAACAACGATTGTATAGTCTAGAGCACCTTTTTTACGAAGTGTTTCTACAACATTACGCACAGTCGATTCTTTTTGACCGATTGCAACGTAAACACAGATCATATCTTGGTCTGCTTGGTTAAGAATTGTATCAATCGCAACAGTCGTTTTACCTGTTTGACGGTCACCGATGATTAACTCACGTTGACCACGTCCGATAGGAACAAGTGCGTCAATCGCTTTAATACCTGTTTGAAGTGGTTCATGTACAGATTTACGTGCCATAACCCCTTGTGCAGGACTTTCGATTGGACGAGTTTTTGTAGTTGCTATAGGACCTAGTCCGTCAACTGGTTGGCCAAGTGGATTGACAACGCGGCCAATCAATTCTTTACCAACAGGAACTTCCATAATACGGCCAGTTCGACGTACTTCATCGCCTTCTTTGATGTCAGTGTATGGTCCAAGGATAACGATACCAACGTTGTTCGCTTCCAAGTTTTGTGCCATACCTAGTACACCAGTTGAGAATTCTAAAAGTTCTCCAGCCATGACGTTGTCGAGGCCATGAGCAAGGGCAATACCGTCACCAATTTTGATAACTGTACCAACATCGCTAACTTTCATCTCAGATTCATAGTTCTCAATCTGCTGTTTAATCAAGACACTGATTTCTTCAGCTTTGATGCTCATGTATGTCACCTCTCAAAATTCATAATATTAACCGATCAAATTACGTTTTAAACGATCTAGCTTAGTGCTAAGACTGCTATCGTAAATGCGGTTTCCGATTTGAACACGCATTCCACCAATAATTGATGGATCTACAATGTTTTGAATACGTAAAGATTGTTTGCCTACATTTTTCGCGAATTCAGTAGAGACGTTTGCACGCTCTTGTTCTGTTAATTCACGAGTAGTATATACTTTCGCGTCCGCTATACCTTGTGCTTCGTTCGAAAGTGCCATAAATTCAGAAATGATGTTGGAAACTTCATCTAATCTTTTTTTATCGATGAGTACTAAAAGCGTATTAACGACGATTGGATTAGCGTTTGTGAAAATTTCACGAATCAATTCTTTTTTCTTTGCTAATGAAAGCTTTGGTGAAGTAAATAATGTTTTTACGTCTTTGTTGCCATTCCAGACAACTTTAAGCTCACGTAAATCGTTTTCTACTGATTGAAGTTCGTTTTTTTGCTGTGCTAGTTCGAATAAAGCGATTGCGTATCTTTTTGCTGCAGTTGAGTTACTCAATTAACTTCGCCTGCCTTCGCAATCGTTGCCTCGATTAGCGCACGATTATCTTCTTCCGAAACTTCTTTTTCAAGAACTTTCGACGCTGCAAGTACTGAAAGTGAAACTACTTCTTCTCGTACTGCTGCAATCGCTCTTTCTTTTTCTGTATCGATTTCGCGGATAGCAGATTCTTTCAAACGCGCAGCTTCCGTGCGTGCAGTCGTGATAATTTCTTCACGAGATACTTCGCCTTGTTTCTTCGCATTTTCTACAATCGCTAATGCTTCCGTACGTGCTTCTTTAAGTAAGTCACGTTGTTCTTCAAGTAAACGCTGTGATTCCTGACGGCTGTTTTCAGCTGCTTCGATTTCACTCGCGATCAACTCTTCACGTTGAGTCATAATCCCCATAAGTGGACCCCATGCTACTTTCTTCAAAAGAACCATAAGTAGTATGAAGAAGAATAATGTAGCGATAATATCCCAAATGTTTAATCCATCATGGCCACTAGCACCAAGGATAAGGTAATCAAAAGACACGATTGTTTCACTCCTTTCAAACGCTATTAAGAGATATTGCTTCTATAATGTAAATATCATTCATTGTTTTCTAATTCATAAAGAGAATGGCGGATAAGTTTCCGCCATTATAGACTTGTCTATGTTTATTATTTGTTTAATACGATGAACGCGATAACTGCAGCGATGATTGGAATCGCCTCAACTAATGCTACCCCGATGAACATAACTGTTTGTAAAGCTCCGCGTGCTTCTGGTTGACGAGCGATACCTTCTACTGTTTTTGAAACGATTAAACCGTTACCAATACCTGCACCAAGTGCACCTAAACCGATTGCTATAGCTGCTGCTAAAAGACCAACTGAACCTACCATTGTGTAATTTCCTCCTTGAAATGTGTTTGTTTTTATTTATTTCTGTTTATGGATCTAAACAGTTATATTAATGGTCTGATGACACTTTATGTGACATATAAACCATTGTTAACATAACGAAAATGAATGCTTGGATTCCACCTATGAATAGGGAGAAGCCTTGCCATGCCATTGCTGGGATAATTGCCCCAATAAAGCCAAATGCACCAGATGTTGCTAAGCCTGCAAGTAGTCCTAGTAGAACTTCCCCTGCATAAATGTTACCGTAAAGACGAAGACCGAGTGTCAACGTATTTGCGAACTCTTCAATAATTTTCAAAGGTAGCAAGAATGGAAGTGGCTTCAAGAAGTCCTTACCATATTCTTTCAGACCTTTCATTTTAATACCGTAATAGTGCGTTAATAGAAGAATCATTACTGCAAGTGTCATTGTTACTGTCGGATCTGCTGTTGGGGATTTCCACCAAAGCACTCCATCATACGAAATAGAAAATGGAAGACCTAACACGTTCGCTACTGCGATAAACATGATTAAGGTAATCCCAAGAATATGGAATCGTCCACCAGTTTTCCAGTCGAAGTTACTTTTAATAATGCCTTTCACGAAGTCCATAATCCACTCCATGAAATTCTGCATACCAGTTGGCTTCATTTTCAAGTTTCTTGTCGCAATAAAAGCGATCAAAAATACAATGAGTGTAGTAACCGCTAGCATTAAAATGTTTGACCAGTTACCATACATGCCGAATAGCTCAAAAGTGGGATTTGCATGTTCCACGATTTGTTCACCTCTCTTTCACGTACTCATTTCTGATTTTTTGCATGAAACATAATACGTTCTACAACAAGTAGAACATAGGGAATCATTAAACCGATAACTGTGCTGATAAGATGAATATACTTTGGAAGGGCAAGTGCAATAGCAACGGCTGCAATACCAGATGCAAATCGGAATGCTGTACCTAAACCTGCTCGTCCTTTTTCACCAGACAACACTCGATCAAATTTCTCCATTCTACGCGTTAAAATCCAGAAATTATACAGACCAAATAAAGAACCTAGTGCTAAGCCTGCGAAAATTGTCGAATAGGGGGTGAATCCCCAACCCAGCGCATATACTGCGAGCAAAAAAAATATGTATTTCTTCTGCTTCGTAAAAATACGTTGCATTTCTAGCATTGTTCTTTAGTCTCCTGAATCATATTTTCGAATGGTAGCAATAAGCGCTATTACACCGACCAATAGACCGAGTAGTAGACATATTACTAAAAAAACTGGAGTGGTTCCATAGGTTTTATCTATCCACATTCCTGTGAATATACCTATTAAAATAGAACCTACAAGCTGTGAGAGAATCGCTGAATAGAATGCAATCCCTTGTAACGGACGTCTTGACTGACGCATAAAAGAATCCTCATGTTTTCCTTATTAAGTAAAAACTGCGAATCTAGTAGAAAGTTGATGTAACAAGTGTTGTGAGTATGAAAACCCTATCATTACATCCTTTGTAAGCATACAATAGGGCCAAAATGATGTCAATTGGAAACAGTGAAATTCTTCACAAATACATTCAATTTGACATCTTATCGACAAATTTATAGAAATGCTCAAAGTATTCGCAAATTTATCATTATTTTTCTACGATTCCTTTGAGCAAATCCTCAGTTGAATATACTTAATAAATTACTTTGTTCCGAATAAACGATCCCCAGCATCACCAAGACCTGGAACAATATATCCATGATCATTTAGTTTTTCGTCTAGTGCCGCTATATAAATATCCACGTCCGGATGAGCTTTTTGTAAAGCTTCTACCCCTTCTGGAGCTGCGATTAGACACATGAATTTAATGCTTGTTGCTCCTCGCTTTTTAAGTGAGTTGACAGCTTCTATTGCAGAGCCACCTGTTGCTAGCATGGGATCCACTAAGATGAAATCTCGTTCAGCTACATCTGCTGGAAGCTTCACATAATATTCAATCGGTTGTAGCGTTTCTGGATCTCTGTATAGCCCGATATGTCCAACTTTTGCAGCAGGAATTAGCTTTAAAATGCCGTCAATCATACCAATTCCAGCACGTAATATAGGGACAATCCCTATTTTCTTCCCTGCCAATACTTTCGATTTTGTTTTTTGAACAGGAGTTTCTACTATAGTATCTTCTAATGGCAAGTCTCTTGTAATTTCAAACGCCATAAGGGTAGCCACTTCATCTACAAGTTCACGGAATTCCTTTGTTCCCGTTTCAATATTGCGGATATATGTGAGTTTGTGTTGAATGAGGGGATGATCAAATACAAAAATTTTTGGCATAATTTTGTCTCCTTTGTGGTTTTATTTGCAATTCTATTAATTATAACAAAAAACGCAGGGTGGATACTAGCAATCCTGCGTTTTTAATATTGCGTCTATTTGTTCTATCGCCATGGGTTTGTAAAAATAAAATCCTTGACCAATTGGACATTGAAGTTCTTTTAGCACTTCCAATTGCTCTTCTGTTTCTATTCCTTCAGCTACAACGATCAATCCCATATTCTTCGCCAATTGTATAATTGTTTGAATAACAGCATTAGTTCCGTTTTTTTGGACATTGTTGATGAAACTTCTATCCACTTTAATCTCCGTGACAGGTAGCTCATGTATATAACTCAAAGAAGAGAACCCTATACCAAAATCATCTACAGAACTTTCAAAGCCTAAGTTTTGTAAATCATTCAAAATTTGCTTTGCAATCTTTAAATCATACAAGCCTATGCTTTCTGTCAATTCAAGTCGTATATACTTTGGCTCTATTCCAAAATCCGTCACTCGCTTTGCCAAAGTCTCAACAAAATTTGGACTATAAAAATGGATAGAGGAAATATTAACCGAAACCTCGTATACAGGCAATCCTTGTTTTTGTCTTGATTGCATCCAACAGAGTATTTGCTCCAATATGAGCATGTCGACATCTTGAATTTTACCAATAGACTCTGCTGCTTCGATAAAGACGTCTGGGGAAACTTGTCCTAGCTTTGGAGAGGTCCATCTAGCCAATGCTTCAAAACTTTCTATCTTGCCCGTCTGCAAATTCACTTTAGGCTGTAAATAGGCGTATATTTCTCCTTCATTAATAGCATGTACTAGCTCATTTTGTGTATTCATCTTCTGCTGAATTTCAATCCCATATTTTTCTTCATATAATACAACAGAATTCCCAGCTTGCCTTTTAGATCGACTAAGCGCCACATCTGCTAGCCTTACTATATCCTCCACACTTCCACTATATTTACTAAGCGATACAACTCCTATACTAAGTGAAATAAATAACTCCATTTCACGTAATATAAAAGGATCTTTTGTCGTTTGCAATAGCTTATCCATATGATGGGGAATATCATGTTCTGCACTTTTCCCAACGATAAT
The DNA here is from genome assembly GCF_007676755.1 of Bacillus sp. FJAT-22090. Lineage (GTDB taxonomy): Bacteria > Bacillota > Bacilli > Bacillales_A > Planococcaceae > Psychrobacillus. The sequence goes on from NZ_VEBK01000010.1 coordinate 64,868, forward strand.
TAGTGCCGCTTCCGAATCTTTCGAAATAACCATTTCTATGTCTGGCAATGCTTCTTGAATACGCTTATTCAATTGGCTAAGTAAAGATGCTAATTGACTTTTCCCGAAGGAGTCTACAATATTTGCATATTCTGAGGGTTGCATCAATAGTACAAATCCGGTTGTTTTATCGTCCATTATTTCTTCAAACTGCTCAAAAAAGTAATTTAAATTTGTCAGTCCAGATATTTGGTCGACATATGCAAGATTCATTATTTTTTCTTGGTTTTTGGCATTTTGAAATGCTAATAATACTAATGGAGTTATTTTACGTATGAATTCCAACTCTAGTTCGCTCGGTTTCCTTTTTTCTGTAAAATATATTCCAAACGTTGCCACCACTTGATGCTCTAGATCCAATACAGGAAAGCTCCAGCAAGCTTTAATATGATGCTTATACATCACATCCAATTCGGCTTCCCAATATTTAGAGCGACCTATGTCTTCTACCACTATGTTCTGCTTTAAATAGGCAGCAGTTCCACACGAACCCATATTCGGCCCGATTGGCAGTCCGTTAACGGTTTCGCTCAGTTCCGTCGGTAGTGAGTTTGCCGCACCAACCATCAACCTTCCTTCTAGAAGTTGTAATATAGTGCACATTGCACCTTCAGGGAAAAAGGTTTCTGTTATATCACAAATCTTTTGTAATAGTTGATGTAATGGATACCCTTTTTCAATACCTGCATATATTTGTTGGTGTAAATGAATAATTGTTTCTTGTTGTTTTTCTTTTGTCGTGTCATTGCCTATAGCTATATTGTAGATATGCTGCCCGTTATCATCATGCAAAGCTTGAACGACGATATTATTCCAAAATGGAGTCCCATCCTTTTTATAATTAAGTATTTCTGCTTTAGCAATTGTATCTTTTTTTAAACTTTCTTCTACTTGCAATACAGTTTCTAAAGAAGTTCCTTTTCCTTTCAATATATGTATACTTTGGCCAAGTAGCTCTTTCTCCGTATAACCAGTTATATGCTGAAATGCCTCATTTGCAAAAACAATCGGTTCATTTGATTTGTTCGGATCTAAAATGATAAAACCAGCGTTAAATTGCATTCCGATACGACATAACCATGCAAATAGGTCTTCCTTATCTATTTTCTTTGAACTTTCCATAGTTCTATCCTACCTCCAATCTAAGTACTTTTATCTTATATTTTAATCATACATATAAAAATAAGCTACCTTCAATAATAAAAAGGTAGCTTACCGGTCAATTATTCTATTAGTTATACAAAGGATATTTAGTAGTTAAAGCTGCGACTCTTTCTTTCGCTTCTTTCATCACTTCTGCATCCTCATGGTTTTTCAAAAGCTTCGCAATAATAGAGGCAATTTCTTTCATTTCTTTTTCTTTAAATCCACGAGAAGTTACTGCTGGAGTTCCTAGACGAACACCAGAAGTAATAAATGGACTTTGCGTTTCAAAAGGAATTGTATTTTTGTTTACTGTAATTCCAACCTCATCTAACACATGCTCTGCAACTTTACCTGTTAAATCAATTGCCGATACGTCAACAAGCATCACATGGTTATCCGTTCCACCAGATACGATGCGAAGACCTTCTGCCACTAAACTATCAGCTAGGACTTTCGCATTTGCGATCACTTGCGCTTGGTATTCTTTAAATTCAGGTTGTTGCGCCTCGCCAAATGCTACTGCTTTTGCAGCGATAACATGCATTAATGGACCGCCTTGAATACCTGGGAAAATGGTTTTATCAATTTTCTTTGCGAACTCTTCTGTAGTTAAGATCAATCCACCACGTGGTCCACGTAACGTTTTATGTGTCGTTGAAGTAACAAAATGTGCGTGTGGAACCGGGTTCGGATGAAGACCTGCAGCAACTAAACCTGCGATATGAGCCATATCAACAAATAGGTAAGCGCCTACTTCATCTGCGATTTCACGGAATTTTGCGAAGTCAATTGTACGAGAATATGCACTTGCCCCAGCAACAATCATTTTCGGTTTATGTTCTAATGCTTTTGCACGAACGTCCTCATAATCGATTGTCTCGTTTTCTTTGTCTACTCCATAATCGATAAAATTATATTGGATACCACTAAAGTTTACAGGGGAACCATGCGTTAAATGCCCACCATGTGACAAATTCATCCCTAAGATTGTGTCTCCAGGTTGTAAAGCTGTCATGTAAACAGCCATATTTGCTTGTGAACCTGAGTGTGGTTGCACGTTGGCATGTTCCGCTCCAAAAATTTCTTTCAAACGATCGCGAGCAATATTTTCTACTACATCTACATACTCACAGCCACCATAGTAACGTTTACCTGGATAGCCTTCAGCATATTTATTTGTCAGTACGGATCCTTGTGCCTCCATAACTGCTTCTGATACGAAGTTTTCTGATGCGATTAACTCAATATTTGCCTGTTGACGCTTTTTCTCCGCCAGCATAGCTTCGTACACTGCTGGATCTTGTGATAAAATTTTCTCCACTTTAAGTTCCTCCTCTAATATCATCCGTAAAATGCACGTTCTCCGCCTATTAACTTCGGACGCGTTCTAGCAATCGTAACGACTGCTCCCCCAATTTGTTTTATGGACACGCGAATCGGCACAGCTACAGGTTGAAGCTGCATACCAATAAGGGTTTGTCCTATATCAATGCCTGCATGTGCTTGAACATGCTCGACTACGACTGGGTCTTGAAATTGAGTGTACGCAAAAGCGGACATAGAGCCGCCTGCGCGAACAACTGGAACAACCGAAACTTCCGGTAATCGATAAAGCTTTTGCGTTTTTCTTTCCATTGTAAGAGCGCGATTTATATGTTCGCAGCCTTGGAAAGCCAAATGTACTTTATTGCGCTGTGCAAATGCTTGGAGTGGTTCGAATAACGCCTCTGCCACTTCTAAACCACCGGCAGTTCCAATTTTCTCACCTATTATTTCTGAGGTTGAACAGCCAATGACAAAGAGATCATCCTCGTGTAAGTCAATTTGCTGCTCCACTTCCAGGAGAAGCTGGTCTATTTGTTTTTTCCACAAACTTTTTGCTTCCATCTGAAAATCACCTTCTCGATCAGTTTTCTAATGCTGTAATTTTTTCAACGCGGCGCTCATGGCGTCCACCTTCAAAGTCTTGTGCAAGCCATGTTGCTACAATCTCTCTTGCCAGTCCTGCACCAATTACTCGTTCCCCCATCGCAAGGACGTTGGAATCATTATGACATCTTGTCGCTTTCGCAGAAAATACATCATGAACCAATGCACATCGAATGCCTTTTACTTTATTTGCAGCAATAGACATCCCAATGCCAGTTCCACAAATTAAAATACCACGATCAAATTTCCCGCTTGCTACACCATCTGCAACCGGCATTGCAAAGTCAGGATAATCAACGGAGTCGTTATTAGCTGGACCAAAATCCTCATAGGAAAGTCCAAGTTCTTCTAGTTGTTGAATAATTTCCTTACGGAGGTTATTACCACCATGATCGGAAGAAATCGCAATTTTCAACTTGTTCCCTCTTTTCTGTTTTAGTACTCGCTTACATCATACCATTTTTCAGACAAAAAAAATACAACTCACTCGAAGTGAATTGTATTTGACATGATTAATTTGACGAATTTCTATCAAATTGCGAAATAACCTTGAATAATTCTTCTGATTGTCTCTTTAATCCGAACGATAACTGATCTATTTGTTCAATTGATCGTGCTTGTTCATCTGTTGCACTTCTCACTTCTTCTGCTCCTGCAGATGTTTCTTCGGCAATGGCAGCCACTTCTTGCGACTGTCTTGCAGTACTTTCGATATTAGTAAGCTGGTTTTCGATAAGTGCAGATATTTCTACTACGGATTCAGCCATTTCGTGTATTTTATTAGACATTCCTTCCACTGCCGCATTTGTTTCAGAAACACGTTTTGCTTCTCCAACTGCGAAATTGACTTGGTCTGTCATTTGGTGAACAACCGTTTGCACGTCTTTTTGAATCGCCATTATTAATTCAGAAATACCTTGGACAGCTTTACCACTTTCATCTGCTAGTTTACGCACTTCTTCTGCCACAACTGCGAAACCTTTCCCATGCTCTCCTGCACGTGCAGCCTCTATGGATGCATTTAAAGCAAGTAAATTTGTCTGCGCTGCTATATCGCCTACTAGCTGAATAATATTTTCTACTTTCCCTGCATTTTCTTCTAGCTGTTGTACATTTACTAAGGCCGATTCACTTCCAGAAGCAACTTTTTGAATGCCATTTACAAGTGATTGAATGACCTCGGTTGTTTGCGATAGCCCTTGAATCATTTCTTTCGATTGAACAGATGATTTTTCTGCACGAATATTCACTTCAGAAGCAAGTGCACGAACATCTTCTACTGACTCCACTGTTTCTTGAACAGCGACGGCCGATTGTTCTGCTCCTTCTGAAATTTGTGCGATTGTTTGTGCGATTGCCTCTGCTTGTTCGGAAGCAACGGATGATTCTTGTGATAATTGTTGAACTGTATTATTTGTCTTTTCAAAATTATCTTCAATGCTTTGAACCATTTCTCTTAAATTTACAAGCATTGATTGGAAAGCAATAGATACAGATTGGATTTCATCTTTTGACCTTGGTACTTCTACTTCTATACCAATTTTACCTTCAGACGCCAATGTCGCTACCTTTTCTAAATTAAATAACGGCTTAATAATTAGCCCGCTGAAAAAGTATGCTAATATTCCCGACCAAATAATGCCTAGCGCATACATTGCAATTTCAAAAGCAGGTGAATTCGCTTCTTCAAATACAAGTGGTTGTACAAAATTAATAAACATCGCACTTGTGGTATAAGTAACTAATGCCAAAACTGTAACGAATAACACAATCTTTTTTTGAATTCCAAATGCGTACCTTTTCTTCTTTTCTGCTTTCATCCCTAATCCCCCTGGAGTTTTTTCACTAGCTCGTCTGTAAGTGTGTTTAGCTCTTGGAACGTGTGCTCATATGTACGTAAATCGCCACCATAAGGATCCGAGACATCCATTGCATGTTCAGGTGTTACAAATTCTTTGTACATATATACTTTCGAAATCGCATGTGGAAATGCAAAAATAATCGCTTGTTTATGGGAAGCCGTCATAGTGAGCACAACATCTGCCCAATCGATTAATGATTCTTTCAGTGAAGAAGACATATGAGTAAACGGTATTTGATTGCTTCCTAGTACTATTTGCCCATTTCGTGACATATCTCCTCCGTCCATCGCATAAATACCTGCCGATCGAACATTGATATTCTCTATATTACGCGCCTTCAATATTGCTTCTGCCATCGGACTGCGACAGGTATTCCCGGTACAAACAAACAAAATATTCATAGTAACATTTCCTCATCTCTAGTATATATTAAATAGTCGTTTTATAGCATATTAAATTGTTAAATATTTCGCAATGTTATAATTCCCATCACTAATAGCACTAAACCTGCAAGTTTTATAATAATCCCTCGATTCAAAAAGGCATGCTTATAAATGACTTTCTGTGCTATAAATACTGCTAAGTAGGCAAATATACCCGAACTTAAAATAAATAATAGCTTCTCTACTTTTAGCATACCAAATGAAATACTTACTGAAAAGGTATCAATGCTCGCAACTATCGCAAGCAAATAAGGGGACAAAAGCGGTGCTTGTTTAGGTGATCTCGCCAAAACCATCTGCAAACCAACAAGTGAAAGTAAAAATCCCGATAAATAAGGGCTTGCATATTGCAAATAAGTTTGCACTATAGTTCCTGCATAATAACCGATTAACGGAAATAGCATATGTAAGGAAGCAACCCACGCAGCCAACGTAAAAATCTGCTTTCGATATAACACGAGTGAAAATAAAATGAGTACATCCACCGACATTAAAGCGCCTGCTAAAATCTCTCTCCACAAAAAAATCTCCTCCGTCCATTTGCATAATTAAATGTATGCAAAAGAATGGAAGAGAATACACCTCGCCTATGAGGTGATCTTATATTTCATACCAATTACCATTTGATGCTTTTTCCAATCTGTTCATAATTGCTGTACCCACACCTTGCTTTAAAAATGTCGGAACTAGTATGATATCCACATTTGTCTCATCACAATTTCTTAGCCCTTCATACAGTAAGTGTGCAGCATCCTCTAATTGATGTTCTTCTCCTAAGGAAAAATAATAATCCGCTTTATTGGAACTGAATTGATCTGTAGCTATTAACGCTACCTTCTTCTGATCATTATGTATTTTCTCTATCGCATTTTTAACTTGTTGTTTAGATGCTTCGATTAAATAAACAGGGGCATTTGGTGCATAATGTGCATATTTCATGCCAGGTGCCCGTGGAGCTTCCGCATGATCTGTTGGTTTTGCCTCGTTAACTTCACCTATTACTTTTTCGAGCATTTCTTTTGTAATTCCACCTGGTCTAAGTATCGTCGGAACCTCCACAGTACAATCCAAAACTGTTGACTCCAGTCCGATTCCTGTAGCTCCCCCATCTAAGATAAACGGAATTTTACCGTTTAAATCATGAAACACATGCGCTGCTTTTGTTGGACTCGGTTTTCCACTTTTATTGGCACTTGGCGCAGCAACTGGCTGTTTTAATCTTCTGAGTAATTCGAGCGCTACTGGATGGTCAGGCATCCGAACGCCTACTGTCTCCAATCCAGCTGTAACATTGCTTGCAAGTGAGTTTTGCTTTAAAGGTAATATTAACGTAAGAGCTCCTGGCCAAAAAGCATCCATACATACTTTCGCTAAACTCGGTACATTTTTTGTAAAGCCGTCTAATTCTTCTGTTGATCCAATATGCACAATGAGTGGATTATCCTGCGGTCTACCTTTTGCTTCGAAAATTTTAGAAACAGCTGATTCATTAGTAGCAATCGCTCCCAATCCATAAACAGTTTCAGTTGGAAATGCAACTGTTTCCCTAGCATTCAATAAATCCATAGCCTGTGAATAACCTTTTTCCTTTGTGGATAAGTTATCCACACTCACAATTTCTGTTTTCATATCGTTTTTTCTCCTTTCCTTACTATTTGTCCACAATTTGTTGATAACTTTTTCATTTTTGTGGATAGTTATGTGGAAAACTTCTTTTTTACCCATTCCCATACCCAAAACTTTGGTTTTTCCTCTTTTTTAGGTTCTTCTTTGTAACAAACTTTTGGAAATAAGGAACACCACCAGTTATCTCCCCTAGCATTTCCTATTGAAATGACAATTGATTCTACATTTGTTTGAGCTGTAACTCCATTTTTCCATACTTTTGGCGGAAATAAAGCTAAGCCTGTGGATATATTAATTTCTTCACCTAACTTTTCTGACAACTTATCCACAGCTTGTTCTAATTCCATATATGTTTGCTGCTGATTGTTCTCATATTTCATTAGGATAGGTTCAATTGTATTTTTTACTTCATTTTTCATTTGCTGATCTTGCATTGTATTACTATTTGCAATTAGTCGGAAGCGTAAACCCTGCGCTTCTTCTCCTTGTTGAAATAGGAAAAATAAACAAAATTGAATAACTAACAGCATCCATATAAAGAAAATAATTGCATCTACTTTTTGACTGATAGCTGGTGCTTTTTTTATCTCGTAATCTGGTAACATGTAACATTCCCCCTTAGGAACATTGTTACCAATAGATTCATAACTTATTCATCCATTGTGCAAAAAACAAATCTATTTTTTTGATTGATATCTTTTACTATCTCAACTGTTGCATTTGGGAACGCATCTTGAAGCATACTTTTTACAGCTGGTCCTTGCAAATAGCCTATTTCAAAACCTATTAAACTAGGAATATTCATCATCTCTGGAAGCTGCTCTGCCATCTTTCTGTACAGTTGCAAACCATCTTCTTCTGCGAATAAAGCAAGATGAGGTTCATGGTCAATTACAGTGTCTGCAAGTGAGTCTGCCTCTGCTCGTCCAATGTAAGGGGGATTTGATAGAATGATATCCCACTTTTGACTTGCAATGGGGGCAACTAAATCTCCTTGTCTACATTCAATATCTGCATCTAACCGATACGCATTTTGCCTTGCTACTTCAAGTGCTTGTGGTGAAATGTCTGTAGCAGTTACTGCTGCAAATGGTATTTCTTTTTTTATCGTGACTGCGATTGCGCCACTGCCCGTTCCAATGTCAGCGATTTGCAAAGTTCTCTCTTCTTGAAAAAGAACTTTTACTCGTTTTTTTACTTCTTCTATTAGTTCCTCTGTTTCAGGACGGGGGATTAGCACATGTTCATTTACAATAAAGTGCCGATCGTAAAAGACTTCTTGACCGATTATATATTGAAATGGTCGACCGGTTGTATGCTCCTCTACATATGACCAAAAAAGCTGGAAATCCTCTGTGGATATCTCCTCGTGTAAGTCCATCATCAACTGTGAATAACTTTTTCCTAAGACATGCTGCAATAAATATCGAGCCACTTCTTTTTCGCGATTATTTTCCGCTAAAAAAGAAGAAGCCCGATTTAGGGCCTCATAATTTGTTTTACACATTCGTATCATTCATTCTTTCTAATTTCTCTGCTTGATCTTCTACAATCAATGCATTAATGATTTCATCCATTTTTCCTTCTAAAATTTGGTCTAGTTTTTGAATGGTCAATCCGATACGGTGGTCTGTCACACGGTTTTGTGGATAGTTGTATGTGCGGATTCGCTCCGAGCGATCACCAGAACCTACTGCTGATTTACGAACCGCATCATATTCCGCTTGTGCTTCTTGGAGAAACTTATCCGCTACACGCGCACGAAGTATCTTCATTGCTTTTTCTCTGTTTTTAATCTGTGATTTTTCATCTTGCATCGAAACGGTGATTCCTGTTGGTAAATGGGTCATACGAACCGCAGACATCGTTGTGTTTACGGATTGTCCACCCGCTCCGGATGATGCAAATGTATCGACCCGGATATCTTTTTCATGAATTTCCACATCTACTTCTTCTACTTCAGGAAGTACAGCTACTGTAGCAGTTGACGTATGAATACGTCCACCAGACTCTGTTTCTGGCACGCGTTGCACACGATGCGCACCATTTTCATATTTCATTTTCGAATAGGCACTGCTTCCATTAATCATGAAAATAACTTCCTTGAAACCACCAAGTCCTGTTGGAGAGGAATCCATCACATCAATCTTCCAACCTTGCGATTCTGCAAAGCGGCTGTACATACGGAATAGATTTCCTGCAAACAATGCAGCCTCATCCCCGCCTGCTGCTCCACGAATCTCCATAATAACGTTTTTATCATCATTCGGATCTTTCGGTATCAATAAAACACGGAGACGCTCTTCCAATTCCTCGATTTGGGACTCCAGTTCACTCACTTCTTCTTTCACTAGGTCACGCATATCTGCATCTAACTTCTCTTCTAGCATAAGCTTCGCGTCTTTATGCTGACTTTTGGCATCTTTGTACTCGCGATATGCATCAACTGTATCTTGCAAATCGGATTGTTCTTTCGAATATTGTCTCAGCTTGTTTGTATCATTCACTACATATGGGTCACTGAGTAATTCATTTAATTTATCATAACGATCTTCCACCGACTGTAATCGATCAAACATCGACCTCACCTCGTTCGTCTAAGTCTATCTCCTTATTATAAAGAAAAAGAGCACTCCCCGCTACTTTTTCTATATTATTGTTGCGAGATGTGCTTTTGTGAGTGGAAGTAAATAGCTCATACGGAGAGCGACCAAATAGTGGGGCAAGTTTGCAAATTAGTTCTCTTGTGAAAAAAGAACTTGCCGGGGCTGTAATTATTTTCTATCATTTGTTGGAATACGGCTTGACGAGACTATTTCTTCCCTGGACGCAACCAAATTAGACTGGGACGCAACCATTTTTTGAGCGAGAGCAACCAATTTGCCTAGGAGAGCAACTAGTGTAGAAAATAAACTCCCTTAGAATTGAAAGCATAGCTGTCTGTATTGCATATCTAAAAAAGCACTTACCAAAATGGTAGGTGCTTTCTGTTTTATAGTGGTGGTTTGGAGTGGCATTTTCGACATACTGGATAGTAGGAATCGTTGCCGCCAATATGAATTTGCTCGCCCGTGTATACAGGTTTGCCGTTTTCGTCTACACGTAAGTTCATAATTGCTTTTTTATGGCAGAACCAGCAAATGGTTTTCATTTCTTCAATTTTATCTGCGTAAATTAGCATGTAGCGACTTCCTTCAAATAGTTCATTTTGAAAGTCATTTTTTAGTCCAAAGCCCATTACCGGAATGTTTAATTCGTCTACAATTTTGGTTAGTTGTAGTACATGCTCTTTTTTCAAAAATTGCACTTCATCGATGAGGACGCAATATGGTTTTGGAGAATGTTCTTTAACAAGTTCGTATAAATTGGTTTCATCATATATAGCGGTTGCTTTTCTTTTTAGACCGATTCTGCTTGAAATATAGCCAATTTCATCGCGTGTATCTATTCCAGGAGTAAAGATGAGTACTGGTTTATTTTGTTCTTCATAGTTATGAGCTACTTTTAGGATTTCTATAGATTTACCACTGTTCATTGCACCATGCTTAAAAAATAATTGTGCCATTTCTATTCTCCTTATGTACCGTATATTTATATATTTCCCACTATCTATTTATATCATAAGGTGCTGTACACCGAAACCTAAATATGTATCTTACCGATGGACGCTACAAACAAAAATACCTGTAAAGCACAATGTGCTCTACAGGTATTTTGTTATTAGTTTTCTTCTTTAATTCCGTATTTTTTGTTGAAGCGATCAACACGGCCATCCGCAGCTGCGAATTTTTGACGTCCAGTATAGAATGGGTGACATTCGTTACAGAACTCGACTTTAATGTCAGATTTTACAGAACCTGTTGTGAATGTGTTACCACATGAACATGATACTGTTGCTTCTTTGTAATCGGGATGAATTCCTGCTTTCATCTCTATCTCTCCTCTCGCCCTGAACCATCTGGAACAGAGTTGGTTATGAAACTGATACCTTACACGATCCGATTGATGTCAATCGCATATGTAGCAGAAATGTATGATCTTACGTTAAATATAGTACCACTTCTGTGGACAAGTTGCAAATATTTTATTCTATAGTGTAACTTTGCCGCTGCGGTGAGCTTTCATTTCTTCTGCCAATTGTTCAAAAAATGCTTCATTTGTTTTGGTTTGACGCAATTTTTTCAAGAAACGCTCAGCAAAATCGGATGTATCTGAAAAAGTTTTGCGGATTGCCCACAGTTTATCCAACTGATCTTTTGGAATAAGCAATTCTTCTTTTCTCGTTCCAGAACGACGGATATCAATTGCTGGGAAAATTCGACGCTCTGCAAGACTTCTATCTAAATGAAGCTCCAAGTTACCTGTCCCTTTGAATTCCTCGTAAATTACTTCATCCATACGGGAACCTGTATCCACTAAAGCTGTAGCAAGAATTGTTAAGCTTCCGCCTTCTTCAATATTACGTGCCGCTCCAAAAAATCGTTTTGGACGGTGGAAAGCTGCAGGATCAATACCTCCAGAAAGTGTACGACCACTTGGAGGAATTACTAGATTGTATGCACGAGCAAGTCTTGTAATCGAATCCATTAAAATAATAACGTCTCTTTTATGTTCTACTAGACGCATTGCTCTTTCTAATACTAGCTCTGCGACTTTCACATGATTTTCTGGTACTTCATCAAAAGTAGAACTTACTACGTCCGCTTTAACTGAACGCTCGATATCGGTTACTTCTTCTGGACGCTCGTCTATTAATAAAACAATCAACTCCGCATTGGGATGATTCGTAGTGATAGCATTGGCAATTTCTTTTATTAATAAAGTTTTACCTGCCTTTGGTGGCGCAACGATTAGACCACGTTGTCCGTAACCAACTGGAGCTACTAAATCCATAATGCGAGTGGATAATTTATCTGGGACTGTTTCTAATGTAATTTGACGATCTGGATATAATGGTGTTAGCCCTGGAAAATGTACTCGTTCTTTTGCGATTTCTGGATCCTCACCGTTTACTAATTCTACATGTAGAAGTCCATAATAACGTTCACTTTCCTTCGGAGGACGCACTTTTCCAGTTACTTTGTCCCCATTACGCAAGTCAAATCTTCTAATTTGAGATGCAGAAATATAAATATCCTCAGAACTTGGAGAATAGTTGATCGGACGTAAGAAACCGAAGCCTTCTTGTTGAATAATTTCTAAGACACCTTCCATAAAGAAAAAGCCTTCTTGTTCAGCACGGGATTTTAATATAGCAAAAATAAGTTCCTTCTTTGATAGCTTGCTATAGGCAGCCACCTTGAATTTACGCGCAAGTGCATAGAGCTCTTTTAGCGTCATGTTCTCTAATTCATTTATTGTTGTTTGTGTCATTGGCAACGCACCACTCTTTATTATATTTTGTTGTGAAATATTTTCTGGATTTAATAGGAAAGAAGTTTACTAAGAGGATACCCGGTACATGAAGACCGGGTATACATTAAGAGAAGTTTCACTTTATAGAACTAAATTCGGTTTTTTGTTTAAGCTATGACGTCCTTCTACAAATCGAATGGTACCTGATTTTGCACGCATTACGATCGAGTGTGTAGAACCAAAAGCTCCTTTAAATTGCACTCCGCGAAGAAGTTCTCCATCTGTTACTCCAGTTGCTGCAAAAATTGCATCGTCGCCTTTTACTAAGTCTTCCATACGTAAAACTTTATTTACATCTAGACCCATTTTAACACAACGTGCTAGTTCTGCCTCGTCTTGTGGTACAAGCTTCCCTTGAATTTCTCCGCCTAAACATTTTAAACCAACTGCAGAGATAACCCCTTCAGGAGCTCCACCCATTCCGAATAAAATATCTACACCTGTATTGTCAAATGCTGTATTAATAGCCCCTGCCACATCGCCATCTGTAATTAACTTGATGCGTGCTCCAGCAGCTCTAATTTCATCGATAATTTTTTGATGACGTGGACGACCTAAAATCGTCGCAACAACATCTTGTATATCTTTGTTTTTCGCACGTGCGACTGCTCTTAAATTGTCAATAACGGGTGCATTAATATCTACTTGACCAACTGCTTCTGGGCCTACTGCAAGTTTTTCCATATACATATCTGGTGCGTGAAGTAAATTTCCGCGATCTGCAATTGCCAGTACTGCAAGTGCATTCCATCCACCAGAAGCAACAATATTCGTGCCTTCTAAAGGATCTACTGCCACGTCTACTTGAGGACCTCCAGTTCCATGTCCAAGCTTTTCTCCGATATATAACATCGGTGCTTCGTCCATTTCCCCTTCCCCAATTACAACGACACCTTCCATTGGGATTGTGTCAAAAACTGTGCGCATTGCAGTAGTTGCTGCGTCGTCTGCTTCATTTTTTAATCCGCGTCCCATCCAACGAGCAGATGCGATTGCTGCCGCTTCCGTTACACGGACTAATTCCATTGATAAACTACGTTCCATCTTGTATATGCCTCCCGTTTTACGGTAAATAAAATCCGATCTGTGTTTCTTCCTGTTATATTGTAGCACGTTTTTTAAAGAAATAAGAAGGAAATTACTCGTTTTTGACTTCCACTTCTTTTATTTTTACACGTCGAATGTCCGCTCCTAGTCCTTGAAGCTTCTCAATTATGGAGCTGTAGCCACGTTCAATATGAAAAATATCTTGTATTTCGGTTTCACCATCGGCGATCAATCCTGCAATAACAAGAGCCGCCCCTGCGCGCAAATCGCTTGCACGCACCATCGCCGCTTCTAAATTAACTGGACCAGTAATGATAGCAGTTCTGCCGTCTACACGTCCATTCGCATTCATACGACGAAGTTCATCCACTTGTTTAAATCGAGCAGAATAAATGCTGTCCGTAATAACCGATGTGCCAGTGGCTTGTGTCATTAATACAGAAAAAGGTTGTTGTAAATCGGTTGGAAAACCTGGGTATACAAGTGTTTTTACATCCACTGCCTGCAGGTTTGTCGATTTTGGAATGTAAATTTTTTCTTCATATTCCTCTACTTTCACACCCATTTCACGCAGCTTAGCTGTTAAAGCTTCCACATGAAAAGGTATCACATTATCAATCGTGACTCCGTCTCCTGCCACCGCTGCCATAATCATAAACGTTCCGGCTTCAATGCGGTCAGGGATAATTGTATGCTTCGTTCCATGCAACTCTTTCACACCATCAATTCGGATGACATTCGTTCCGGCACCCTTGATGTTCGCACCCATATTGGATAATAGTGTGGCAACATCAATGATTTCGGGTTCTTTTGCTGCATTTTCTATGATGGTTCTTCCTTTGGCAAGTACCGCTGCAAGCATAATATTAATCGTTGCTCCAACGCTTACAACATCTAAATATATTTTAGAGCCTACTAATTCATCCGTTCGCAAATAAATAGCCCCGTGCTCATTGGATACATTAGCCCCTAACGCTTCAAAACCTTTAATATGCTGATCGATTGGACGTGGCCCAAGATGGCATCCACCTGGTAGACCGATGGCAGCTTTCTTAAATCTTCCAAGTAACACGCCCATTAAGTAATAGGAAGCTCGCAACTTTTTAATATTGCCATTTGGGAGTGGCAAGTCCACCACATTTCTCGGATCGATTGTCATCGTGCCGTTTTCAAATGTGACTTTAGCTCCCAATTCTTCTAAAATCTCTTTCAATGTCCAGACATCTAAAATTTCTGGTAACCCTTCAATTGTAACAGGTGAGTTTGCTAATAAAGAGGCGGGAATTAATGCAACTGCACTATTTTTTGCCCCATTTACTTTGATCGTACCTTTCAGACGATTTCCGCCTTTAATTTTATAAACTTCCATACGTTTCTCCTTCGACTTGTTACTCGCTTTTACGATTGTTCCAATCCGCTAGAAACCCTTCAATACCTTTGTCTGTTAAAGGATGGTGAAATAGTTGTTTTAATACTTTAAATGGTGTTGTAGAAATATGCGCCCCATTTAATGCAGCATCCGTAATATGTTGGGGATGTCTAATGGAAGCAGCGATAATTTCTGTATCAATATGGTGAATGTCAAAGATTTGAGCAATTTTTGCGATTAATTCCATTCCATCATGCCCAATGTCATCTAGACGACCTAAAAATGGGGAGACATAAGTGGCACCTGCACGGGCAGCAAGTAATGCTTGGTTTGCACTAAAAATAAGCGTTACGTTTGTTTTAATGCCTTCTTTTGAAAATACGGAACATGCTTTTAACCCTTCTGGTGTCATTGGCAGCTTCACGGTGATATTTGGGGCGATTGCAGCAAGTTCTCTACCTTCTTTAATCATGCCTTCTGCATCTAAAGCAATAACTTCTGCACTGACAGAACCGTCTACTAATTCAGTGATTTCACGAAGACGATCATGGAAAGAGATATTTTCTTTCGCAACAAGCGACGGATTTGTTGTGACTCCCGATAGAATCCCCCATGCATGCGCTTCTTTAATTTCTTCAAAATTAGCCGTATCAATAAAAAATTTCATATTCGTTATTTCCTCCTCAAGATGAACAATAGGAGAAGGTCCTTTAAGCTGAACTCTTCTCCTCTATTGTTAGTTATGCTATACAATTACGCTTTGTTTGAACTACCGAACTCACGCATTTTGCCGATTACAGTTGTTTTAATCGCCTCGCGAGCAGGAATCAAATATTTGCGTGGATCATATTGTGTTTCATTTTCTGCTAAATACGCACGAATTGCTTTTGTTGCAGCAATTTGGTTTTCAGTGTTTACATTGATTTTCGCAGTTCCAAGGGAAATAGCACGTGTAATATCATGCGTAGGTATACCTGTTCCTCCGTGCAACACTAATGGAAGCTCAGCAAGTTTAGAGATTTCTTCCATCTCTTTGAATCCTAAGTTCGGTTCCCCTTTGTATGGTCCATGGACAGAACCTAAAGCAGGGGCTAAGCAATCGATTGCAGTACGTTTCACTAGTTCTGCACATTCCGCTGGGTCTGCATAAATAACGCCATCCGCTACTACGTCATCTTCTTGTCCGCCAACAGTACCAAGTTCTGCTTCTACGGAAACATTTTTTGCATGCGCGTATTCTACTACTTTAGAAGTTATTTCGACGTTCTCTTCAAATGGATGATGAGATGCATCAATCATTACAGAAGTAAAACCTGCGTCAATTGCAGCTTTACATTTATCAAAACTAGATCCATGATCTAAGTGAATTGCCACTGGTACTGTTGTTTGATAATCTTCCATCAATCCTTTTACCATATGCACAACTGTTGTAAATCCACCCATATATTTTGCCGCACCTTCAGAAACGCCTAAAATAACTGGAGACTTTTCTTCTTCAGCAGCTTGTAAAATAGCTTGTGTAAATTCCAAATTATTAATATTGAATTGTCCTACTGCATAGCCTTCTTTTTTCCCTTTTTCCAGCATTTCTTTCATCGATACTAAAGCCATTTAAATGGGCCTCCTCTATTTGCTTTTTCATCTTTTGTTTTTACCATATATCTGTTTCATCATAACAAAAACAGGCGATGTTTTCCACTGCCTGCTCAGTCACTATTATTTTAATAACTTATTCACCGCATCACGTACTTCAAATATATCGAACGGCTTTGTAAAATAAAGGGACGCACCTAGATCCATTGCTTTTTGGATTAGGTTTAACTCTCCATAAGCGGTCATCATCATTACCGGCAAATCAGGAAATTTCTCTTTGATCTTTGTTAAAATTTGAATACCATCCATCCCTGGAATTTTCATATCCAACAATACCCCATCAATTTGTAGCGACTCTACAATCTCTAATGCTTCATAACCATTTGCTGCTAAACTTACTTCATAACCTTCTTGTGAAAAAACTTCTTGTAAGAGCATTCGTATACCTAGTTGATCGTCTACAATTAAAATGTGCTTCATGATGAACAAACCCCTTTTTAAATTTCCCACTTTCAATTACTATTCGATACGTTCCCACTTATTCCTTCTTTTTTCCTAAACTTTTCTCCCACTGTTTTATCATTTTATTGAAAGGAGACGTTTTTCCAGCTTTCCTATATAATGAAAACGAGGTGATTAGAAGATGAAAATGCTAACGACACAACTCACTGGGTTGCTTCAACGTGTTGCAACTTCCGAAGAGGATAATATAGAAGAAACTGCCCGATTATTAGCTCAGGCAGCCGCCCGTGAAGGGATTATTTATTTTGCAACGTTTGGAGAAATGACAAGTATCTCCGTAAATGCACAATTTGCAGCTGAAGCCTTTCCAAGCATGCAAGTATGGACTTCAAACGTTCAGTTAACAAGTGCTGATCGCGTTTGGATTATGACTAGATCTTCTGAAGATGAAGCAGCCATCGCTTTAGCACGCAAATTAAATGAGGCATTTATCCCATTTAGCGCGCTTGCTTCTGAGCCTGCTAGCGAACAAAATAAGTTATCTGAACTTGCCTATACATATATTTCATTGAAATTAACGAAAGGCCTGCTTCCAGCTGAAGATGGTTCTCGTGTTGTTTTGCCATACGCATTATGTGCCATGTTTGCATACGAAGCGGTGAAAATGAAACTCGACGAAATGCTTTTAGGTGAATAATTTTTTGAAGAAACGACCAAGGAAATTATGTATTTCATTGGTCGTTTTTATTTGGTTGCATTCGAGGTGTAATTGGTTGTTCTCACACTGGGTTTGGTTGCTCTGCCATACGAGTTGGTTGCTTTCGCCTGGGAATTGGTTGCGCTCCATGCAAAACTGGTTGCTCTTCCAATCTATTTGGTCTCGTTTAGCCACTTATCTCCAAATCAACACGCCATTTCCACAGTCCCAACCGAAGTATACTTGCTTCTTTGAGATTTGGTTGCGCTCCCATACGAGTTGGTTGCTTTCGCCTGGGATTTGGTTGCGCTCTATGCCAAATTGGTTGCTCCCCCAATCAATTTGGTCTCGTATAGCCATTTATCTCCAACTCAACACGCCAGTTCCACAAAATCAACCGAAGTGTACTTGCTTCTTTGAGATTTGGTTGCGCTCCGATACGAGTTGGTTGCTTTCGCCTGGGATTTGGTTGCGTTCCATGCAAAACTGGTTGCTCTTCCAATCGAGTTGGTCTCGTTTAGCCATTTATCTCCAATTCAACGTGCCATTTCCACAGTCCCGACCGAAGTGTACTTGCTTCTTTGAGAGTTGGTTGCTCTCGCCTGAGATTTGGTTGCGCTCCATGCAAAACTGGTTGCTCCCCCACTTGAGTTGGTCTCGTATAGCCATTTATCTCCAAATCAACACGCCATTTCCACAGTCCCAACCGAAGTATACTTGCTTCTTTGAGATTTGGTTGCTCTCGAATACGAGTTGGTTGCGCTCCGATACGAGTTGGTTGCTTTTGCCCGGGAATTGGTTGCGCTCTATGCAAAATTGGTTGCTCTCCCACTCGAGTTGGTCTCGTATAGCCATTTATTTCCTAATCATGCATATAAAAAAAGCAGTTCGACGGGTGTCGGACTGCTTTTTTCTATTATTCACCTACTGATGCTTTGATGAATTCACGGAATAATGGTTGTGGACGTTGTGGGCGTGACACAAATTCCGGGTGGAACTGAGAAGCTAGGAAGAATGGATGATTCGGAAGCTCGATAATTTCGATTAGACGACCATCTGGGCTTGTACCAGAAAATACAAATCCTGCTGCTTCAAATTGTTCACGGTATTCGTTATTGAACTCGTAACGGTGACGGTGACGCTCATAAACAAGTCCTTCGCCATATGCTTCGAAAGCTTTTGAACCTGGAGTTAGCTTACATGGATATAATCCAAGGCGAAGTGTTCCACCAAGATCTTCAATATCTTTTTGTTCTGGCAATAAGTCAATGATTGGATGTGTTGTAGCTGGATCCAATTCAGAAGAATGAGCATCTTTTAATTCTAAAATAGAACGAGCAAATTCAACTGTTGCAAGTTGCATTCCTAAACAAATACCTAGGAAAGGTACATTGTTTTCACGAGCAAATTTAGTTGCAGAGATTTTCCCTTCAACCCCACGGTCTCCAAATCCTCCTGGAACTAAA
Organism: Bacillus sp. FJAT-22090; assembly: GCF_007676755.1. Lineage (GTDB taxonomy): Bacteria > Bacillota > Bacilli > Bacillales_A > Planococcaceae > Psychrobacillus. The sequence continues at coordinate 83,962 of NZ_VEBK01000010.1, forward strand.
ATTCCATCAACATCTGCTAAAATTTCTGCAACGTTTGCCTCGTTCACTTCTTCAGCGTTCACCCATTTTACTTCTACATCCGCATCGAAAGCGTAACCTGCATGTTTCATTGCTTCTACTACTGAAATGTATGCATCTTGAAGTTCCACGTATTTACCTACTAAACCAATACGTACTTTTTTCGATAAAGATTTTACTTGATCGACTAATGCTTTCCAGTCTGTCATATCTGCTTCTTTTGTATTCAGCTTGAAATGATCAACTACGATTTGATCTAAATGTTGCGCTTGAAGATTTAATGGAATTTCATATAATGAATCCGCATCGATACATTCAATTACTTCTTCTGGTTTAATATCACAGAATAGCCCAATTTTATCTTTCATATCTTGAGGAACAGGCATTTCCGAACGAAGCACGATTACGTTTGGTTGAATACCTAGGCTGCGTAATTCTTTTACACTATGTTGTGTTGGTTTTGTTTTCATTTCTCCTGCAGCATTAATGAATGGCACTAAAGTACAGTGAATATACATTACGTTATCACTGCCAACGTCACGCTTCATTTGACGGATTGTTTCTAGGAAAGGTAGAGATTCGATATCCCCTACAGTGCCACCGATTTCAGTAATAACGATATCGGCATGTGTTTCTTTTGCAGCTAAAAATAAGCGTTCTTTAATCTCGTTTGTAATATGTGGGATTACTTGAACAGTTCCGCCGTTGTAGTCTCCGCGGCGTTCTTTTCGTAACACAGAAGAATATACTTTTCCTGTTGTGATATTCGAGTATTTATTTAGATTAATATCGATAAAACGTTCGTAGTGGCCTAAATCTAAATCTGTTTCTGCTCCATCATCTGTCACGAAAACTTCTCCGTGTTGATAAGGACTCATCGTTCCTGGATCTAAGTTAATATATGGATCGAATTTTTGGATTGTTACATTCAATCCTCTGTTTTTCAATAAACGGCCAAGAGATGCCGCCGTAATCCCTTTACCTAGTGAAGATACTACTCCACCAGTCACAAAAATAAATTTAGTCATTATTTATTCCTCCTCTAGAAATAATAAATAGTTCTACAATAACAAAAAGCGCCCCACCTGCTGTCTTGGCAGGGGAGCGCATATGCACATGAGTAATGTCTCTTTAAAAAGAGCCCAATAGAATCTTATAGCGTTTAGGAGGGGAAGTCAAGAATTATTCTTCGTCTTCTTCTTCGTCTTCCAATTCTTCATCATCGATAATTTCGAATTCATCTTCGTCCTCATCGATTAGATCCTCTTCAATTTCTTCATCAATTTCTTCTTCGAAGTCGACTACTACCTCGTCATCTTCATCTTCGTCTTCATCTTCAATGAACTCATCGAATTCTTCCTCGAATACGATTTCATCTTCATCCAGTTCTTCTAAATCGTCGTCTTCTACTGCTTTTGTTTTCTTTTTACGTACTTTAACAGTAGGAGCCGTTTCTTCTTCAATTTGTTCTACTGGGTACCATTCTCTAAGTCCCCACTGGTTTTCGGCAATGGCTAAAAAGCGTCCGTCAATATTCATATCTGTGTAGAACTGTGGTTTGCGAGCAGCCATCTCTTCGTCTGTAAATCCATTTAGTTTTTGAATCTCATCAAATAGATCGGTTAACGTTAAAGCGTTTTTCTTATCTTCTAAAATCGCGAATCCTAAGTCAATTAGCGATTCTTCTTGTAGTTGTGCTGTTGTCATTTCACGAAATTTCAAATCGTGCACGTCCTTTCTATGTCCGTTTGCATACTTCCCATTATATACAAACAATTATGTTATATGCTACAGTCATTTATTCTTTTTGAAAAGGGAAAGTTTTACTCCTGCCAATGAAAATAAATAAAAAGATAGCAGGATTAAAGGAATAGATGCCAGTCTTCTATTATACAGAAAAATCGTAAGTAGTAGGAGTATTATAATGACCATCATATGAATCGGTTTTTTCATGCCTATTCTCCTTCACTACATGATAAATATACCATCATTATACAAAAAAGTGTCTCGATAATACATCGAGACACTGAATTTTTTACATATTTCTTCTATATTGTCCCCCCACTTCATAAAGTGCATTCGTAATTTGTCCCAGACTTGCTTTTTGAACTGTCGACATTAGCTCTTCAAAAATGTTGCCGCCTGTTACTGCCACTTGCTTCAAATGAGCAAGCGCTTCATTTGCCTCAGACTCATGGTTCTTTTGGAAATTACGTAGATTAGTAATTTGTGTTTCTTTTTCTTCGGTAGTTGCACGCGCAAGCTCCATATTATCGATGTCTTCCGCAGAAGCAGGGTTTGGATTTAAATAGGTATTCACTCCAATTATCGGAAGCTCACCTGTATGTTTTTTCATCTCGTAGTACATGGATTCTTCTTGAATTTTACCACGTTGATATTGTGTTTCCATAGCTCCAAGTACACCACCACGGTCATTAATACGGTCAAACTCAGAAAGAACAGCCTCTTCTACCAAATCTGTCATTTCTTCAATAATGAACGCACCTTGAAGTGGGTTTTCGTTTTTCGATAATCCATGCTCTTTTGTAATAATCATTTGAATCGCCATTGCACGACGAACCGATTCTTCCGTTGGCGTTGTAATAGCTTCATCATACGCATTTGTATGAAGTGAATTACAGTTGTCTTGCAGTGCCATCAACGCTTGCAGGGTAGTTCGGATATCGTTGAAATCAATCTCTTGTGCATGCAAGCTTCGACCAGATGTTTGCACATGGTATTTCAGCTTCTGACTGCGATCATTCGCACCATATTTATCACGCATTACAACAGACCAAATGCGACGAGCTACACGACCAATTACCGTATACTCTGGATCTAATCCATTTGAGAAGAAGAATGATAAGTTTGGTGCAAAATCATCTATATGCATACCACGGCTTAAATAGTACTCCACATAAGTGAAACCATTTGCCAATGTGAACGCTAACTGCGAAATCGGATTTGCTCCTGCTTCTGCGATATGGTATCCAGAAATAGACACAGAATAATAATTACGAACCTTTTGATCAATAAAGTATTGTTGGATATCACCCATCATACGCAGTGCAAATTCAGTTGAGAAGATACATGTATTTTGCCCTTGATCCTCTTTTAAAATATCAGCTTGCACGGTGCCACGAACTACTTGTAAAGTTTTTGTCTTCACTTCTGTAAACTCTTCCAAAGTAAGCGTTCGTCCAAGCTCTTCTTCGCGAATTTTTACTTGCTGATCAATTGCAGTGTTCATAAACATTGCCAAAATAATCGGAGCAGGACCGTTAATCGTCATGGATACAGAAGTCGATGGTGCACATAAATCAAAGCCATCGTATAGCTTTTTCATATCCTCTAATGTACAAATACTTACACCCGATTCTCCAACCTTCCCGTAAATATCCGGACGGTGGTCTGGGTCTTCCCCGTAAAGCGTTACGGAGTCAAACGCAGTAGATAAACGTTTTGCATCATCGTCTTTCGATAAATAGTGAAAGCGACGATTCGTCCGTTCAGGCGTTCCTTCTCCAGCAAATTGACGTTTTGGATCTTCACCTTCTCGCTTGAACGGGAAAACTCCGGCTGTATAAGGAAATGAACCAGGTACATTTTCTTTATATACCCATCTTAAAATTTCACCGTAATCGACAAACTTTGGCAGTACTACTTTCGGTATCTTCAGGCCTGCCAAGCTTTCTGTACGAAGTATCGTGCGAATTTCTTTATCACGAACTTTCGTAATGAATTCGTCGCCAGCATATGCTTCTTTTAAAGTCGACCAGTTTTCTAATATACGTTTCGATTCTGAAGTTAATTCGTCGCGAACCCCTGCTGCTAATGATTCTAAAGATTGCACTAACGCATCTTCGGAAGCTTTTTCTTTCACTGCTTCTATAGCACCTTCTAATTGGAACAGCCTTCTTGCAAAAGCCACTTGCTCTTCAGATTTTTTATGGAAACCACGAACTGTATCCGTAATTTCACGAAGATAGTAGCGACGATCATTTGGAATGATGACGTTTTGCTTTTGTGTTTTTACAAACTGTTCGTAAGATGTTTCCCAGTCAGTACCTGTTTTTTCATTCAATACTGCAACTAAAGCTGCAAACAATGAGTTCGTTCCTTTATCGTTGAACTGGCTTGCAATCGTTCCATAAACTGGCATTGTATCTAAATCATCATGCCAAAGCTCACGGCTACGTTGGTATTGCTTTTGCACTTGGCGAAGAGCATCTTCTGAGCCTTTTCGCTCGAATTTATTGATAACGATTAAATCTGCATAGTCAATCATGTCAATTTTCTCAAGCTGAGATGGTGCACCGAACTCGCTTGTCATCACATACATCGAAACATCCGATACATTTGTGATTTCCGCGTCCCCTTGCCCGATACCACTCGTCTCTACGATAATTAAATCGTAGCCAGCGACTTTCACAACGTCTAGCACATCTGCAAGTGCCCCAGATATTTCCGTACGCGATCCACGAGTTGCTAAGCTGCGCATAAATACGCGTTTATTGAAAATAGCATTCATACGGATACGGTCCCCAAGTAGTGCTCCACCTGTTTTTTGCTTCGTCGGATCTATCGAGAGTACCGCAATCTTTTTGTCTGGAAGATCGTGAAGGAATCGGCGAATTAATTCGTCTGTCAATGAACTTTTACCCGCTCCCCCAGTACCTGTAATACCTAGTACAGGCGTGCCTTTGGAAAGACTTTTTGCTTGTTCAATCATCGCTTTTGCTTCTGCATCGCCTGTTTGGTGTGCTTCTTCTGCCACTGTAATCAGATGCGCAAGAAGTTCTGGTTTTTCCGCTGAAATTGTACCAATCTCATCCGTTGCACCTGAAGCTTTTGTAGGCACATCACATTCCATCAGCATTTGATTGATCATCCCTTGAAGGCCAAGCTTACGTCCATCCTCCGGTGAAAAAATACCCGAAATTCCGTATTCCTGCAACTCCTTAATTTCTTTTGGAATGATAACGCCACCGCCGCCTCCAAATATACGAATATGAGGAGCCCCACGTTCAACAAGCAAATCCTTCATATACTTAAAATACTCAACATGCCCTCCTTGATAAGAAGAGATTGCAATACCTTGCACATCTTCTTGAATGGCAGCATTCACCACTTCTTCCACGGACCGATTATGGCCTAAGTGAATAACCTCTGCTCCACTTGCCTGTAAAATACGGCGCATAATATTTATCGATGCATCATGTCCGTCAAAAAGACTCGATGCAGTTACAAAACGAACATGATTTTTTGGACGATATATTTCTACGGTTGTCATGTTGTTCCCCCTTTGTTTTATTTGAACATTTATGGTGCAGCGCTAGCCACCTTACTCCTGTGGAAACTGCCTTGCCAAGGCTGCACGAAGCAGGTCATAAAGTCGTTGCGACACGATGTCGCGCACTTAGACTGTATTCCCCTAACATAGGCGCTTCCGCTTTTCTTATTGGCCAGCTACAGCGCCTTGCTCCTCGGGATCAAATAACCTTCCACCCAGGAAGTCAAAGGACGACTTCTTGGGTGAAAGAACATTTGCCTGTTGGAGCAGACATAGGCGCTTCCGCTTTTCTTATTGGCCAGCTGCAGCGCCTTGCTCCTCGGGGTCAAATAACCTTCCACCCAGGAAGTCAAAGGACGACTTCTTGGGTGAAAGAACATTTGCCTGTTGGAGCAGACATAGGCGCTTCCGCTTTTCTTATTTCCCCATCCCACTGAGTACAAATTCTATTTGTAGTTCTGTAAATTGTTCGAGTGAAAATTCTTTGCGCAATGCCCATCTTCTAAATGCCCACATTTGCCCTTGAACGACGAGTGTATGTGCATACAGTTTGACTTGTGCATCTGTTAGCTCAAGTTCCCCAACTTGTTTGCAGCTAACAAGGATTTTCCTGAAAATCTCGACCATTTCTAATTCTTTAGTGAGTACATATTGTAATGCACCTTTTGGTAAGGATTTTGACTCTTGATACATAACAACAAACTCATCCTGCATATCATCAATGACGCCATAATAGTGACGTATTGCAGTTTTTAAGTCTTCGGTTGTGCCATTTTCTAATGTGATTTGAGATAGCTTGCTATGTACCTCATTGTAAATACTGTCGCAAACTAAATAGAGCACATCTTCCTTTGTTCGAATGTATTCGTACAGAGTCCCAATACTAAAACCGGCTTCTTTTGCAATTTCTCTTGTAGTTGTCCGGTGAAAGCCTTTTTGCTTAAATAGTGTAACACCTGCACGGATCATTTGATGGCGCCTTTTTTCGATGAGACTTTCATCTTTGACAGATGTCAGAACTTCATGCTTTTTTTCCATAGGCATCGATTACTTCGTTAGCATACGAGAAATAACAAGACGTTGAATTTCTTGTGTTCCCTCGTAAATTTGAGTTATTTTTGCATCACGCATATAACGCTCTACTGGGTAGTCTTTTGTATAGCCGTATCCTCCGAAAACTTGCACTGCCTCTGTCGTTACTTTCATCGCTGTATCGCCTGCCATTAGTTTTGCCATTGCAGACTCTTTCCCATAAGGAAGTCCGTTTGACTCTAACCATGCTGCTTGATACGTAAGTAAGCGAGATGCTTCTGTTGCAGTCGCCATATCCGCTAGCTTGAATGATACCCCTTGATTTGCAACGATTGGTTTACCGAATTGAACGCGCTCTTTTGCATATCCTACTGCAGCATCTAGCGCTCCTTGCGCAATCCCAACTGCTTGAGCAGCAATCCCGTTACGTCCACCATCTAAAGTTTTCATCGCAATGATGAACCCTTCTCCTTCTTCCCCAAGCAGGTTTTCTTTTGGCACACGGCAATTGTCAAAAATGATTTCTGTAGTTGGCGAAGAACGAATTCCCAATTTCTTTTCTTTTTTCCCTACAGAGAATCCTGGGAAATCTGCTTCTACGATAAAAGCACTTGTTCCTTTATGTTTTGATTCTGGATCTGTTACGGCAAACACTACATAAATATCAGCAATTCCACCGTTTGTAATGAAAATCTTAGATCCGTTCAACACATAGTGGTCTCCATCTAATTTAGCAGTTGTTTTCATGCCACCAGCATCAGAACCTGAACCTGCTTCTGTTAAACCATAGCCGCCTATTTTCGTGCCTTCCGCCATTGGACGAAGGTATTTTTGTTTTTGTTCTTCATTGCCATATTTGAAAATTGGCCATCCAGCTAGTGATGTATGTGCAGAAAGTGTTACTCCAGTTGAAGCACAAACGCGTGATAGCTCTTCCACAGCGATACAGTATGCAAGGTAGTCAGAACCGATTCCGCCGTATTCTTCTGGCCAAGGAATACCTGTCAATCCAAGCTCCGCCATTTTATCGAAAATTTCACGGTCAAATCGTTCTTCTTCGTCACGCTCTGCAGCAGTTGGTGCTACTTCGTTTTCTGCAAAATCACGTACCATTTTACGAATCATTTCATGTTCTTCTGAAAGTTGAAAATTCATTGTCATTCCCGCCCTTTTTGATAGTTTTGCTTGTTTTGGTTGCTCTTTTATATGATTTTGGTATCCCTTAGCCATTTAAAGGATAATTCTTTAATTCGTTAAGTGCTTACTAATAACGATTCTCTGAATTTCACTAGTTCCCTCGTAAATTTCCGTCACTTTTGCATCACGGAAGTAACGTTCTACAGGGTAATCTTCTGTATAGCCATATCCGCCGAATACTTGCACTGCCTCAATTGCTACATCTACTGCTGTTTTCGAAGCAAATAACTTAGCCATCGATGCTTCTTTTCCACAAGGAAGACCTTGGTCACGAAGGCTCGCCGCTCTGTATACAAGCAGTTTAGCAGCTTCTACTGCAGTTCCCATATCAGCAAGTTTAAATCCTACCCCTTGGTTTACAGCGATTGGCTTGCCAAATTGGATACGTTCTTTTGAGTAGGCGACTGCCGCTTCAAATGCTGCTTCTGCAATGCCAAGTGCTTGAGTTGCAATTCCAATACGGCCTGTATTTAAGTTTGCCATCGCGATTTTAAATCCATCGCCTTCTTCACCGAGAAGATTTGCCGCAGGAATCTTCATATCTTCAAATGTCAGTTGAACTGTACGGGAGCCATGTAATCCCATTTTCTCTTCATCTTTTCCGACAATAAAACCTGGCGTATCTTTCTCTACGATAAATGCTGAAATTCCTTTCGAGCCAAGCGAAGGGTCCGTGGTAGCAAATACAATATTCACATCTGCTTCTCCACCATTTGTTATAAATACTTTCGAACCATTCAACACATAGTGATCGTCTTTCTTCACTGCTTTCGTTTTCAACGCACCTGCATCCGATCCCGCAGAAGGTTCTGTTAAGCAAAATGCCCCTAAGTATTCTCCAGATGCTAGTTTCGGTACATATTTATTTTTTTGTTCTTCATTGCCAAAATAGAGGATTGGATTTGTTCCAACTGATGTGTGTACAGAAAGAATTACCCCTACAACCGCGCTTACTTTTGAAAGCTCATTGATCGCGATCACGTAGCTTGTAAAATCCATTTCCGATCCACCATACTGTTCAGGCACCGTAATTCCCATTAATCCGAGCTCGCCCATTTTACGAATGATTTCTCGAGGAAATTCTCCTTTTTCCATTCGTTCGATAAATGGTTCGATTTCTGTTTTCGCAAAATCCCTGACCATGTTGCGCATCATTAGTTGTTCTTCAGTAAACTTTAGCTCCATCATATATGCCCCTTAATCGTAAGTGTAGAAGCCTCTACCAGATTTTTTCCCTAACCAACCAGCTTTAACGTATTTTCGAAGAAGTGGACATGGACGATATTTACTATCTCCGAATCCTTCATGTAAAATTTCCATAATATACAAACAAGTATCTAACCCGATAAAATCTGCAAGTTGAAGTGGACCCATTGGGTGATTCATACCCATTTTCATCACATCATCGATTGCTTCTTTTGATGCCACACCCTCATATAAAGTGTAAATTGCTTCGTTGATCATCGGCATTAAAATACGGTTCGAAACGAAACCTGGGAAATCATTTACTTCTACTGGCACTTTGCTCAGCTTTTTCGTCATTTCTTCAATTGCTGTGTAAACTTCGTCTGATGTTGCAAGACCGCGAATAATTTCTACTAGCTTCATCACAGGCACTGGATTCATAAAATGCATGCCAATTACTTGCTCCGGGCGATTCGTCACTGCAGCAATTTCCGTAATAGGAAGTGAAGAAGTATTGGTTGCTAGAATCGCATGCTTTGGCGTGATTTCATCTAGCTGTTTAAAAATCGATTGTTTGATTTCCATATTTTCTACCGCTGCTTCAATGACGATATCCACATCTTTAGCGTCTTCGATGGAAAGCGATTTTGTAATATTATTAAGTACTACTTGTTTTTCTTCTTCAGTCATACGACCTTTTTCGACATTGCGAGATAAGTTTTTCGTAATTGTCTGAATACCACGCTCATAAAATTGGTCTTCCCGGTCATTTAGCTTCACTTCAAATCCTGCTTGAGCACAAACTTGAGCGATTCCTGACCCCATTTGTCCTGCACCGATTACCATCACTTTTTGAATAGTCATGCGTTTTTGCCTCCGTTTTTAAGAACTTCAATCATAATTGCATCACCTTGACCGCCACCAGAGCAAATAGCAGCGACACCAATACCTCCACCGCGACGTTTCAGTTCGTAAGCAAGCGTTAAAATAATACGTGCACCAGATGCACCAATTGGATGACCAAGTGCTACTGCTCCACCGTTTACATTTACTTTTTCTTCGTCCAGTCCTGCAATTTGGCTGCTAACCAAAGCTACTGCCGCAAATGCCTCATTTATTTCAAATAAATCGATATCTTCTAAAGTTTTACCTGTTTTATCAAGCAATTTATTGATCACTATACCAGGTGTTTGTGGAAAGTTTTCTGGTTCAATTGCAATTTCCGCGTGTCCTAACACATATGCAAGTGGCTCTTTTCCAAGCTCTTTAGCTTTTTCCTCATTTGTCAAAACGATCGCACAGGCACCGTCATTAACCCCTGGTGCATTTCCAGCTGTAATCGTTCCCTCTTTTCCAAAAGCCGGTTTTAGTTTAGCTAATGAATCGATTGACGTATCACGACGAGGTGCTTCGTCTTCTTTCACAATAACTGGGTCACCTTTTCGTTGAGGTATTTCGATCGGAGTAATTTCTTCAGCTAAAATCCCATTATCGATTGCTTTTAGAGCAAGGCTATGACTTCTATATGACCATTCATCTTGTTTTTCACGAGAGAGTTCAAAACTTTGAGCAGTAGAATTTCCGTAAGTTCCCATATGCACATGTTTTGGATGAAATGAGCATGAAAGTCCGTCATAAACCATGCCATCTACCATTTGTGCATCTCCCATGCGAAGTCCGAAGCGTCCTTTTGGTAAATAATACGGTGCATTGGACATCGATTCCATTCCACCAGCAACGATTATTTCTTCATCCCCTAGGCGAATGAGTTGATCTGCTAATGTGACGCTTCTCATCCCGGAAGCACATACTTTGTTGATCGTTTCTGTTTTCACCGACCAAGGAATCCCTGCTTTTGTTGCCGCTTGTCTTGATGGAATTTGTCCTTGACCCGCTTGTAAAACAGTCCCCATAATTACTTCGTCCACTTCAACTGCATCGACACCAGCACGATTCAATGCCTCTTTAATCGCTGCACCACCAAGATCAGAAGCAGTTAAACTACTAAGTGCACCTCCAAATTTTCCAAACGCTGTACGTGCCCCATCTAAAATTACCGTGTTTGTCAACATAGCCACCCCTTTGTTTGTATGCGCTTTCATCCCTAATAAAATAAAAAAATTGAGTTGACTGAACGCTCGCTCGATATCATTTGTTAGAAAAAAGGGAGTAAAAATTTACTCCCTTGCTATTATCATTAGTTTACGAAACTATTAAATTATTTGCAATATAAAGTTGTCGAATTATTGAACAGTCGGTGCTACTTCATCGTCATCTTCGGTTATAACAGTTTCTCCGAAAATAGATTTTTCGAGAAGTTCTGCAATATCATAAGTGCCTACAGTTTCCTCTACTTCCTTCGCTTTTGTTCCATCCGATAACATCGTTAAGCAATAAGGACATCCAGAAGAAATAATTGTTGGATTTACTTCTAATGCTTGTTCTGTTCGTGCTACGTTAATTCGATTACCTACATGTTCTTCCATCCACATCAATCCACCACCAGCTCCACAGCACATTCCTGTTTCTCGGTTACGTTGCATTTCTACTAGTTTCACACCAGGAATTGCTTTCAATACTTCACGTGGTGCATCGTAGACATCATTGTATCTTCCTAAATAACAAGAGTCATGGAATGTGATTGTTTCTTCCACTGCATATTGTGGTTTCAAGCGACCTGCTTGCACTAGATCATACAACATTTCTGTATGGTGAAGCACTTCTCCATTCCAGCCAAAATCACTGTATTCATTTTTAAAGATATTATATGCATGGGGATCGATAGTTACTATTTTTGTTACCCCAGCTTTTTCAAATTCTGAAATATTGGAAGTAGCCAACTCTTGGAATAAAAATTCATTTCCTAAACGACGTGGTGTATCTCCGGAGTTCTTTTCTTTATTGCCAAGAATAGCAAATTTTACTCCAGCTTCGTTCATCAAATGCGCAAAGGCTAATGCAATTTTTTGTGAGCGATTATCAAATGATCCCATCGAACCAACCCAGAACAAGTATTCAAATTCTTCTCCAGCTTTCGATACTTCTTTCACTGTCGGAATATGAACGTCCGGACGAGCGTCTCTCCAGTTTTCTTTTTCTTTACGGTTCAATCCCCATGGGTTCCCTTGACGCTCAATGTTTGTCATCGCGCGCTGTGCATCTGGATCCATTTTCCCTTCTGTCATTACTAAATAACGACGAAGGTCAATAATTTTATCTACATGCTCATTCATAACTGGACATTGGTCTTCACAGTTACGGCAAGTAGTACAAGCCCAAATTTCTTCTTCTGTGATGACATCACCAATAAGTGATGGGCTATAAATATCTTCTATGATTGCACCTTCTGCTCCAGCAGCCATTGCAAGTTGGTTTCCTTTTGTTCCTTGGAACGCTAATGCTGGTACCCAAGGTTTTGACTTCGTTTCTACAGCTCCAGTAAACGTTAAATGATCACGAAGCTTTGTTATCAAGTCCATCGGAGACAGCATTTTTCCTGTTCCCGTTGCTGGACACATATTTGTACAACGTCCACATTCTACGCATGCGTAGAAGTCGATCATTTGTGCTTGGGTGAAATCATGAATATTTCCAACACCAAACGAAGGCATTTCTTCTTCATCCGCCTCTTCGTCCTCTTCCTCTTCAAAATTGATTGGACGTAGTTTACCGACATTGTCTAATCGGTGGAAATACACATTTGCAGGACCAGTGATTAAATGGAAATGCTTAGATTGTGGTACATAGACCAAGAACGTTAGTAAGAACAATAAATGCGCCCACCACATGATATAGAAAATAGCTGTAGCAGCAGTTGCTGGCAAGAAACCGAAAATCGTTGCCACAGATGAAGCAATCGGCTCGGACCAAACCGCAGCGTGATCATGCCAAATCATGCCCATACCATTACCAACTAAAACAGAAACCATTAATCCACCGATGAAAATAAGAACAAGTCCACTTTTCCATCCGCGTTTTAAACGAACTAATTTTTCAATATAGCGTCGGTAGAATGCCCACACAACTGCTATTAAAATAACAAATGTCACGATTTCTTGGAAAAAAGTAAACGCCGGATACACAGGCCCTAATGGCAAATGCGATCCAGGTGCTAATCCTTTCCAAATAAAATCAATTGCTCCAAATTGAACAAGTAAAAATCCGTAGAAGAACATCACATGGATTGCTCCACTCTTCTTATCCTTCAACAATTTCTTTTGTCCAAACACATACACCCAGATCTTGCGAAGTCTTTCCTTCACATTATCTTCAAATTCGACTTTTTTCCCCAATTTAATATATGCATATCTTGTTTTCAACAAATATGCGAACAATCCTATTGCATACAAAGTTACTGCTATAAACAGAACCCAGTTTGCGATTAACAATGGACTCATCTTATTCTCCCCCTTAAAGACGTAAAATGACATTATTGATAGAATACCATTAGGCTAATAGATTAATAAAGAAGTAATTTAATATTAAAACTGAATGAGCATTCAGTCAACACTTATTTATTGAAAATTTTCATTTGGGGGAAAACTGGAGAGTTTGCATTCAGAAAGATGCCGTAGATCCAGCATTATTAAAACTCTTTTAACCAAAAAATGGCTTAACGAGACCAATTCATGTGGGAAAGCAACCAGTTTACCGCGGAGAGCAACCAACTCTGGGATGAATGCAACCAATTTGACTACGTGCGCAACCAATTCAATTTGTTGAACGTATTTTGATAACTAAAGTGCTTTTGCGCTGGAAGTTTCTGTTTTTATTATCCAGAATGCGGCTTAACGAGACCAATCCATGTGGGAAGGCAACCAGTTTACCGCGGAGAGCAACCAACTCTGGGATGAACGCAACCAATTTGACCCTAAAAGCAACCAGCCCCGCACGATAAAGGGCTATCTCCACGCGAGATAGCCCTTCCAATCAATTTATTCTGTTAAAATACGCTCCAAAATGCAGTTTTGCTTCGTCGATTCGGTTATTTGCTACTCCAAGTAGTACAGAAGTTGCTGGGCCTGCTGATTTCTCAAGGCCCCAATCGCCACCAAGTTTGCAGTGTATGCCGAGTCGCTTGCACTCTTCTGCAATTCCGGAAGAACCAACTGGCCAAACGCGTTGAACCAGCCCACCATTCAGTGCGTCCCAGATTCTTTTCATGTCTGCAATTTTCTCGGTCTTTGTTAGGACTTCTTCGCCGACGGATGGGAGTCCATACACACACCATGTAAAATCTTCGACATCCACTTCTTTCTTTTCACCTATCATCGTGACAGCCACTGCAGATTGCATTGTTTCCATATTCGATTCGGTGCTGCCTGTGATAATTGGACAAGGCTGATCTAATTCAAAAAATAATTTTTCTATTCCAGTTACATACTTTACCCAGCTTTTATTGCCAGAGAAGTTATGCATGACGATTGAAACTGGAATAGCCTGCGCTGCCCATTGTTCCATAAGAGTGACTCTTGCTGCAAAGTAAGCAACGAGTTCATCATCCACCTGAACAACATCGTGTTCTTTTTCACCAATCCCAGCTGAATTATCGGTTGTTAAAACGAGCCCATTTGGCAATAAAACTGCGTTACGCATGGGTTTTCACTCTTTCCATTACGCGCTCGACAACTGGAGACACCATTATCGCTATCCCGGCGTTCAACACTGTAGCAATTGTAATTCCTGGCAAAGCCCCAACAAAAAATGCCGGGGAGATGATCCAGTAAAATGGGAGTGTTGCAAGCAAACTATTCGCAACTATGAAAAATACCCATTTCAATATGCTTCGTCCTGCTTGATGTAGTTTTGTGTATACGAATAAAATCAAAAACATTTCTGCAGCGATGATAAGATGCAGTGGTCCTAATGGAAATCCAGCATATAAAGAGGATGATAAATGACCGATCATCGATGCTGCTCCCACATAGATTGGTGGCAAAAATGCTGCGGATACAAGTGCTGGAACGGTGTCTAGTGCCGCACTATTAATGCCGACTGGAATTTTAACGAAAGCTCCAATCGCTGATAGAGCTGCAAACATTGCTGCAAGCGTAAGTAAACGAAGCTTCATCTTACTTACTCCCCCTCTTTTTTCTCGCTTCCTACGTTTTTAAATACTTTGGCACTGCGCACGTACTCAACGTCCGATACATTTGCGCGGACATTTGCTACTCGTGCTGCTGCAAATAAATAATCCGATAGGCGATTTAAATAACGTTGTACAACAGATGGAACATCTTCATCTGTTTTCATCAATGTGACCATTTGACGTTCTGCGCGTCTTGTAATGGTACGGGCGATATGAAGCGTCGCTGCAGCAGGTGTCCCGCCAGGTAAGATGAAACGTTCTAGCACAGGTCCTTCTTCTACTAGCACATCGATTCGTTTTTCCATTGCTTCAATTAGTTCATCCGACATTTTGTATATTCGGCGGTTCGATACATTTGCAAGATCACCGCCACAATCGAAAAGTTCATGTTGAATTGTTTCTAGATCCTCTAATACATCTGCAAAAATTGCTGGGTCTAGCTCCGTTACTGCTTTCCCGATAAACGAGTTCACTTCATCGATCGTACCATAAGTTTCTACGCGAATATCATCCTTATCCGTTCTTCCGCCGATTAAACCAGTTTTCCCTTTGTCGCCTGTTTTTGTATAAATTTTCATCTTCACACATCTCCCTTTATAGTTTGTGCAATCCCATACCAAATTCTTGTCACACTGCTTGCCTTTGTAAAAAGCTGTTGATAAAATCGACCAACATCGTCCCGCAGCTTGCGCAAGCTCGCATCCATTGGTACGATTCCACGACCAATTTCTGTAGCGATCACAATAACTTCCACTAGGTTATCCCAGTCCTCCAATTTTTCAAGTAACTCTTTGCTGTATGGTTGTTGCAGGTTTTCCACTCCCATGACAACTATTACTTCTGTATTAGGCAATAAAACATGAGCGTCCGCTTCGACGTCTAACCACTGCACGTCGCGTCCTTGAACTCTTTTTTCTACATACGTTCGTTTTCCATTAAATGCTCCACCGAAAATGACGTGCATCGTTTTCCCTCCAATATGGCTTCTTTGCTGGTCCAATACAATGTAAAAACGGAACCATGAGGTACTTCCCATTCCCAAAAATCTTTATTCGTATCTGCAAATTTAGTTAATAAAAAACGGATAGGCCCACCATGCGTAATAATTATAGGGTTCTCTCCATTCGCTACTGTTTCTAAAAATGCTTGTAGTACTCGATTTTCCATTTCTACCATTGACTCCCCATTAGGGGGTGCTACTTGTCTTGGATTATCAAGCCAGCTTCGGTACTGACTATTTTCCTTTAAATCATTATATGTTTTTTGTTCCCAATCACCAAAGGAGCATTCTCGAAAACTTGCATTCTCTATATAGGGAATTCCAGTAAATAGCTGGGCTGCAGTTTGCTTGCAGCGCATTAAATCGCTGCCTGCAACGTGTTTCATTTTGTAAGCCACTTTTTTTGTTTTCATTCCAGTAATGATTGGTTCGTCGGTCCAGCCAATATACTTTTTTTCTCGATTGCCTTGAGTCGGCAAATGTCTTATGAGAGTAACAGCAAAAGGGTTAGCCATAGCACCACCTCCGAAACTTCTACACTTGCTCCAAGCAAATCACCTGTTATTCCCCCAAAGTTTCTCAATACCCAACCTCGGAATAAACAAATAAAACCAACTACCACCACGCTAACAGTAACGGCAAGCATCCAATTGGTCATCCAGCCTAAAACACCTATACCGATAAAAAAGTGACAAACTGCAACTATCATAACGATATTCGCATGTGTTTTTTGCTTGAAAAAATATGCAAGTCCGCTCGTTTTAGCACTGTTCGTTAAAGCAAATAGCAGACATAGTGTAGTTCTTGAGAAAAAAGGAATAAGCAATACAAAAATCCAATGGAATGATTCCTTTGAAAGTACCTCAGATACAATAATTACTTTTCCTATTGCTAAAAAAACAACCGCCATCACACCAAATGCACCAACTCGCGGATCATCCAGTATTTCAAATCGCTTCGATTGATCTTTATAGGAAAAAAAGGCATCTGCTGTATCGATGAATCCATCCATATGCAGCCCACCGGAAAGTACAACGCCGAGAAGTACAATACTAAATCCGGTCATTAGTGTGCTCCATTCGAAGTAGAGCACTAAGCAGGCAATCGCTCCGATGCCAACCCCAACCCAAGGAAAAATATTGTACATCCCCGTAATCGCTCGCTTTTCCATAGGTAGGTTTTTATTAACTGGAATGATTGTAAAAAATTGAAGAGCCAATAAGATACTGCTCATTTTCGTACCACATCATTAGCTAAAATGCTTAAGATTTTTTCCCATTTTATGTGCTTTTTAAAATGGTTTGCCCATTCACTAATTTGTGCATCTGAAGCACTTTTCTTGCTTTTTGCTTCGCCATCTTCTTCCTCGAATTCGTTTGCAAAATAAGGGATGACTCCTAAAACATCAATTCCTGTGTACGTTTCGATGAAATCGATTCCATCTTGGAATAAGGAAACGTCTCCTTGAAACTTATTTATAATAATCCCTTTTACTCGTGCTCTTTGTGCTTCCGGCAATAGTGCTAACGTACCGACTATAGATGCAAACACACCTCCATACTCAATATTGGCAACTAAAACAACCGGAACATCTGCTAATTCGGCAACCCGCATATTCACTAATTCCCGGTCTCGTAAATTTACTTCTACAGGACTGCCGGCACCTTCTAATATTAAGTACTCGTACGCATTAGATAGCGTATTTAGACTCTTTTTGATGAGGTTCTGGCCTTCCTCAAAAAATTGCTCCCGATAATGCATTCCACTCATTCTATTTAGCTTTTTTCCTAAGATAATTATATCCGTCTCCATGTTTTTGGCAGGCTTCAATAAGATGGGATTCATTTCGGGTAAATAAGGAACTTTTGCTGCTTTTGCTTGTAATGATTGCGAAACACTTATTTCCAACCCATCTTCTGTATGAATACTTAAGCCTGACATGTTCTGCGATTTGAAAGGAGCCACTTGCTTCCCTTCATTTGCAAGGAGTCGACAAATAGCTGTACAAACTAGGCTTTTGCCCACACTTGAAGCGGTTCCTTGTACCATTAAGCCTTTCATCTATACCCCTCATTTCCATTGATAGCTAATGCTATATTCCATTTCGAATGCATGATTTGCTTTCTCCACAAGTTTTTGATGGATAGTCCCAATCCATTTTTGATACAGTTTTACTGCCTCATGTTTGGACAAGCTTTCATCGAGTACTTCATTTGAAACGATCACTAAAACCTTTGCTGTTTCTAAAAGCTGGTCAATTGTCTCATACAGTTTCCGCTCTACTTCCTCCATTTGACCTTCGTACAGTTCGTTTGCTAGCCATGTGGTGACACAATCCCAAAGGATGCCATCACCATATTGGATTTGAGGAATGATTTGTTCAAGATGGCGGGGCTGCTCAATTGTCACCCATGCGACTGGGTAGTTTTCGCGGTCATCTTGATGCCTGTTGATGCGCTCTTTCATTTCGTTATCCACTGCAACACCAGAAGCGACGTATACATTTCGTTTTGCTTGCGCATCCATTAAGTAATGTTCAGCAAAACTGCTTTTTCCGCTTCGCACTCCGCCCGTTATGAAGACAAGTTTTCCTCGAACCATGCGGTCATCTCCTTTTGCAAATGCTCCATTTGGACACTTTCTTTCATTCCCACACGAAACCATTTTCCATCCAGCCCTTTGAAGTTTTCTGTGTGTCTAAGCACACATCCTTTTGCTAATAAATACTCGAAAAAGTCCTTCGAACGAGCAGGATTCTGCAATTGAAAACAAATAAAATTAGTAGTAGAAGGTAATACGATGCAGTTCCTTTTTCTTAAAAATAGCGTCATTTGTTCACGCATCTCTTTAGCAAAAGCGATAGCCTGCATACGATAATCCTCCTCTAACAAGCACTCTGCTCCAATAGTCGTCGCAATCGCATTACTATTCCAATGCGACATTCTTGAACGTATATCTTTAATTACCGGTTCACTAGCAAGTGCGTATCCTAGTCGAATACCGGGAATGGCGTACATTTTCGTCATTGAACGTACAACAATAACGTTAGGAAAATCATTCAAATACGGGATAAATGATTCTTGTTCATCAATAAAATCAAGAAACGCTTCGTCTAAAATAATTTCACATTTATACCGTTTCGCATATTTTGCTATTTGAATAATTTCTTCTAATGGGATTAAATGTCCGGTCGGATTATTAGGTCTGCAAATATAAATCACTTCTGCAAACTCTACTTCATCGAATACTTCATCCAAGGGGAGCTTTCCAGTTGCTATTATTTCTTTTATATACACATTGTAAGGAGCTAGTGTTGCTTCATATTCTGAAAAAGTTGGATGAATCAGTACCGCTCGTTTATTCTCATATCGTTTTGCAATGCTTGCGAAGATCTCCGCCGCTCCATTTCCAACGACCACATTACTCGCTGCTACATTATGATAATTTGCTGCAGCTGATAAAAATGGTTCTCCGAGTGGATCTGGATATTTTGTTATTAACTGTGCGTAGGTGGACCATTTTTCATTCACAAATGCTGGTGGCCCTAATGGATTTACATTTTCACTATAGTCAATAACCACTTGAGGCATGTCGATTCCAATTCGTTCATATACGTGATGAGCATTAGCTCCGTGATTAGGTAATGCCAACTAAAATTCCTCCAATGACCATCATCCATAGCCAAAATAAAAATACAGCTGTATTCAAATGAGAGATGGTACTTAATATATGGTTGGGAGATAATGGTACCTCTCCGATTCCCATAAGTGCTCGATTAGAAACGACCCCTTTATATGTATTTGTACCACCTAGCTGAATGCCTAGCTGATATGCAGTTGCCGCTTCCAAATAGCCACTATTTGGACTTGGATGTTTCTTTGCATCCTGCCACCAGCCTTTCATCCGTTTGCTGAATGGAAGGTTGCTTTCCTTCTTGCCCCAGAGCATGATGAGATAGCCAGTCAATCTGCTCGGTATGTAATTCGCTACGTCGTCTAGCTTTGCTGCCGCATATCCGAACTCTTCGTATTTCTCGTTTTTATAACCAACCATTGAATCGAGTGTATTTATCGCTTTATAGATCCAAAGCCCAGGTGCACCTGCGAACACAAACGCATAAAAAAGAGGAGCAGTTATTCCATCACTTATGTTTTCAGATACTGTCTCTACAACACCACGAGTAATTTCTTTTTCATTTAATTTTTCCGTATCTCGGCCAACGATCCAGGAAAGCTTTTGTCTAGCGGAAGGTAAGTCTTTTGCTACCAACGGTTTATATACATCCAGTGCTGCCTCTTTTAAACTTTTCTGAGCGAGTCCAGATGCAATCAGTATACTTTCTAGTGCGATTCCAACCCATATATGAATAGCGTAAGCTCCTATTAGAATAGCAACCGTAACGGAGAATGTTATCCCGATGACGATAAAAACGAGTAAAAAACCTTTCGCCTTCCGCGCTTTTCCTTTATTCAACCATGCTGTCAATTTAGAAATAAGGGTGCCAATAAATTTTACTGGATGGGGCCAGCTTGGTGGATCGCCAATTATTCGATCCAATATCAATCCAATCGCAATAGCAATTATATGTGGGCCCATTCCTATTTCCATCCTTTTGCTTTTTTATAGATTTGAATAGCTTCCACTGTACACTCATATACACCAAATCCGATTTTCTTACCTACTTCGGTGATTGGTCCTGCATATGGAATATGCGTGCCTGTTTGAGTTGCTGCTATTAGTATGCTATCGGTTGATGTTCCAGTAGCGATTGTTCCTGTACGAGGATCCTTAACTTGCTCAAATGCAAGAGCTTTCGTTTTTGCCTCAGTAGCTGTAATGACCGATTGAATAAAAGCTTCGTCAGAAAGTTCTCCGTTTACGACTATCCATGTATTAATCGTTCCAATTGCAGGGAGCATTTCTACTTCATGTGCTCTGGATACGTCCACCGCGTTCCCTACTCCAGCCGTTACCATGATAACGATGCTCCCAAATGGTGTATCATATTCTTTAATAATAGCATCCTTCGTATTAACAGCAGTCATCATCCCTACTGTATCTGCTTCCGAAAACCCTTCCTTTGCCAAATACTCGAGCATTTCTTTTTGCACATTATCACAAGCGTAGTTGGCATCCACTCTTCTATTGACGAAGTTTTTATACCATCCACTTCCAGCATTGATCACTGCGGATGACCATGTTTTGAGTTGCGTTTCCGCTTCAAAAATAACTAACTCACCTGTAATTTGGAAGTTTTCTGTAGTGATTCGTTTATTATTCGGTTTTTCAATTACATCAGGAAGAATGGTGATTTGGGGCTTCGGACGCTCTGGATGTGGATTTGTGCTAATCCTTGCTTCGTACACCGTTTCAATTTGATCTTTCTGTACTACTTCATGCGGTGCACCTATTACTTTAACTTCCCCTCGATCCATTAGTAGCAGGCGATCACAATATAGTGATGCAAGATTAATATCATGGAATATACTAATAATCGTAATTCCCTTCTCAATTGCCTGTGTTTTAATCGTATCAAGCAATTGTTTTTGGTGGGCAATGTCTAGATGATTGGTCGGTTCATCCAGTAGTAGTATCGGTGCCTGTTGCGCAAGGGCTTGGGCAACAAATACACGTTGCTGCTCTCCACCCGATAAAAGGTCTAGCATTTGATGCTCGTATCTTTCCATTGCCGTAAGTTTCATCGCTTCAGCTACTGCCGTTTCATCTTCATCCGACCAAGAAGAGAACAATCCACTTTGATGGGGATAACGACCAAGTGCAATCGTATCCCTCACCGTATGCGAAAATGCATGGCTATGTAATTGCGGTAAAACTGCCATTTTTTTAGCAAGCTCTTTTGAGGTATACGATTTTAACGATCTTCCGTCTACTAGGACATCCCCAGACTCCATATTTAATATTCCACTTATCACCTTTAGCAGCGTTGACTTTCCGCTACCATTCGGACCAAGTATGCCAAGCATTTCTCCTTTTTCAACTTCAAAGGAGACGTTTTTCACGATCATTTTTCGATCATAGCCACCTGACACGTTTTCCACTTGCAGCATAATTAGATGCCTCCTTTTTTCCGTTGTCTAAAGAAGATGAATGCAAAAACGGGTGCCCCAATAAAAGCAGTTATTACACCAATTGGTAGCTCCGTTGGTGAAATTATCGTACGAGACACTAAATCGCAAATGATCAATAGTGCCGCTCCGTTTATAAAGCTAAGCGGCAGTACGTGACGATTGTCGGAACCAAATAATAACCTCGTCATATGAGGGACGACAAGCCCTACAAAGCCAATCGTTCCAGACACTGCAACAGCCGTTCCTGTCAGCATGGAGCCTCCTATTAAAATCATCATTTTTCGTTGCTTCACATTGACCCCTAAATGCTTTGCCCGTTCTTCTCCAAAGAGCATCGCATTTAACTCTCTTCTGTTTAACCACAATAAAAACGTACCTATTAATACAAACGGTAACGCCATTTGTACAAAGCTCCAACCGCGCATCGAAACACTTCCGAGCAGCCAGCCTATTATTTGCCTTAATTCTTCTCCTGTTAGTGCAATCATTAACGAAATTACAGATCCTAAAAACGAACTAAAAATAATACCAGTTAAAATAATCGTTTCCATCTTCATTGCCCGGTCAACTAGCTTGGCAAAGGTAATCACCAGTAGCATTGTAACTAATGCACCAATCATGCTGAAAATGGGTAATGTGAATATTCCTAGAAATGGTACCGAAATACCGAAAAAGAGCGTAGCCACGGCACCTACTGAGGCACCGGACGACACTCCTAACGTATAAGGATCGGCAAGCGGATTTTTTAACAGCCCTTGAAATGCAGCACCTGCAATGGCTAGTGATGCACCAACTAAACCTGCAAGCACCACACGTGGCATGCGAATTTTCCAAACAATATTCGTTGCTATTTTATCTGCTCCCGTATCCCATAATGTGCTGATCGGTACCTTAACGGATCCGACCGATACACCAAGCCAGATTGCTATTAAAAGAGCTGCAATCGACAAGATGTAGCCGATCATAGCTTTACTCACTAAACGCCTCTGGATAAATTGCTTTCGCAACTTCTTCTAGACCTTCTGCTAGACGTGGGCCTGTACGACTTGTTAAGTTTTCATCTACTTGTACAACCGCATTGTTTGTCACAGCTGTAATAGAATCAAACCCGTCACGAGCTTTCACTTTATCCACAATTCCTTCTACATAGCTATACATAACTATAATTACATCCGGGTTGCGTTTAACAATTTCTTCTGGCTCGATTTTAAACCAGCCTTCTTGGTCAGCAGCAATATTTTCTGCATTCACCATATCTAAAATTTCTTGCATGAATGTTCCTTTACCTGGTGTATAAATTTCTGGGACATCCGAAGTTTCAACGAATACTGTCTTCTTCGTTTCTACTTTTGCTACTTTCTCTTTTACTTCTTCTACTTTTGCTTTCATGTCTTCTACAATTTTTTGTGCTTCTTCAAACTTACCAGTAGCACGTCCAATTTGCTCGATTGTAGTATATGTTTCATTGAAGTCCACAGCATTTTTCACTACAAATACTTTCACACCGGCATCACGAATTTGTTGCAATCCAGCTTCGCCCATACCTAACATGGACTCATGCGCGAATACAATATCTGGGTTCATCGATAAGATTTTTTCGACATTGAATTCCATTCCGCCAATTTTCTCTTTTTCAAGTGCTTCTTCTGGATAATTATCAAAGTCATTCACGCCGACGATTTCATCATTCAAACCAAGTGCAAATAAAATTTCCGTGTTGCTTGGTAACATCGAAACAATCGTTTTTGGCGCTTCCTCTAACGTGATCTCTTCGCCAACTGCATCCGTTATCGTCATTGGGAATGTTGTTTCATCTACAACTACTTCCTCTTGTGTGTTGCCTTTATCTGCGATAGGTGTTTCTTCTTTTTGTCCGCATCCGACTAGCAATAGTACTGCAATCGCGGTTGTCATCCATAATTGCCATAGTTTCTTCATGTGCTTTTTCCCCCATTATTCTCCAAAATAAAAAACTCTCGTCCACAATGAACGAGAGATAGAATAGGTATAAATCTGCAAGGTAACCAATTGCCAAGCCGACTTACACGAAACCTATCCTCGTAGGCATAAATGTGTAGACACATAAAGGCAGGTTTTCTGACTTATGATAGGTTTCTATCACTTACAGTGGCGGGACCGTGCTGGATTCGAACCAGCTTCCCTTTTAACTTACTAGTCTATTAGTAAGCACCTTTATGTTAAAAATTATTATTGATGCATCGATTTCATTATACATGAAATCATCCACCTGTCGACTAGCAAATTTTCAGAAAGATTATTCTAATATTGCCTTTAGTGATTTTCGTTTCCAATTAAAATGATAATACAAATACTGTGCGATTAAATTGACTAAAAATGCAATCGGATATGCCAGCCATATACCATTAATACCCATATCCGTAAAATGCGAGAGTATATATGCTACCGGAACTTGAACGAGAATAATACTTGAAATAGTGAAAAATGTCGGCCATAACACTGAGCCTGTTGCTCTCATTGTCGCAGATAGCGTCTGTGTGTTACCTAAAATAACGTAACTCCAAAAAGAGATAAGAATCAGTCCTTGAGCAATTTCCACTGTCTCTGTATTATCCAAAAAGACATTAAGAATAGGATTCGAAAACAAATACACTAATAGTATGAGTACCCCCACTAATAGGTAATTTAGTATAATACCCGTTTTTGTAACTTGTTTAATATTTAAAGTCTTACCAGAGCCTATAAATTGTGAAACAAAAACGGACACCGCAATAGAAATACTTATTGCTGGGATTTGCACATAGCTTGCTATTTGATTGACAATACCATATGCTGCTGTCGCATTTGATCCATACTCGTTTACAAAAGATATAACAGCCACTTCAGACAAAGAAATAGCAACCATACTAACACTTGTAGGAATTGCTAAGCGAAGCAAGTTTTTCAATACGGACCCATTCCACTTAAAACTCTTTAAAATAGTAGCATCTAATTTGAGGACATGTTTTTTTCTTTGCAAATAACCTAGCAGTAGAATAAATGTCAATAAACTTGAAACCACAGCTGCATAGGCTGCACCGTTCAGTCCGAATTCCGGTAACCCAAACCAACCAAAAAGTAGTGGAGGAAGCAATACAATATTTAATATAGTGCTGATCAATAAAAAATAAAATGGCGTCTTCGAATCTCCAACTCCACGTAAGAAAGTTGTATAAACCATATATAAAAATGTAATAGGTAATGTTACAAACAATATCCTTGCATAGCCCGCACTCTCATTAAGTATATTTTTAGGTGTCCCCATTAGTTCCAGTATATAATTTGTGAAAAAACTCCCCAAGATGGCAACAATAACAGAAAGAATCAAGGTGAAAGATAAAGTGACACCAACAATTTCCTTCATTTTTGGGATATTTCCTCCCCCAAAAGATTGTCCCACTAAAATCGAGCTTCCCGAACCAATTCCGATGGCAAATGAAACAAGAAAAAAGAAAAGCGGAAAAAATGCTGATAGAGCAGCGAGTGCATCTACTCCAAGCGTTTTCCCTACAACAATAATTCCAAATACCTGTCCTAATGACTGCAATACACTCGCAAAAATAACCGGAATCAAAAATAAAATCATTGATTTTTTTAATGTATTACTTTTTGACTCTTCCGTTACATTCATATAAAAACCTCTTTTCCATAAAAAAACAAACATATTATTAATTTGTCTATTTAGTTACTAACATATTAATATATCGTTTGTATAAAATCAATATTTTTTTTACGAATGTCTTCTGCGAGTTCTACATCTCCCAACGACAAAAAAACACTTCGACCGAAGTCGAAGTGTTTAAAGAAATATTATTACATTTTTTCCGGAGCAGCTACACCGATTAAGCGTAGAGCATTGGCAATTGTTTGGCGTGCAGCAGTTACTAATGCTAAACGGGCACCTGTTAGTGCTACATTTTCTGCATCCAGTACTTTATCCGCATTGTAGAAACTGTGGAAAGTCGCAGCAAGCTCTTGAATATAAGTTGCTACGCGGTGAGGTGCGCGAAGTTTTGCAGCATCTGCCACTACTTGCGGGAAGTCACCGATTTTTTTCAATAAGTCCATTTCTTTTTCACTTTGCAATAATTCAAGTGAATCTATAGAAGCGTTCAAGCCTTGTGTCTCCGCGGAACGCAAAATCGAGCAAATACGTGCATGTGCATATTGTGCATAATACACTGGGTTTTCATTTGACTGGGAAACCGCTAAATCCAAGTCGAAATCCATATGTGAATCGCCTGAGCGCATACCAAAGAAATAACGAACTGCGTCTAATCCTACTTCTTCTACTAACTCACGCATCGTAACAGCTTTTCCAGTACGTTTACTCATTTTCATTTTTTCGCCGTCTTTGTACAGCTGTACCATTTGAATAACGGAAACTTCTAGTTTTTCACGCTCGTATCCAAGTGCTTCAATCGCTGCTTTCATACGTGGGATATAGCCGTGGTGGTCTGCTCCCCAAATATTAATCAGCTGGTCGAATCCACGTACTAATTTATCTTCATGGTATGCAATATCTGGCAATAAATAAGTGAATGATCCATCGCTTTTAATCAATACACGATCTTTGTCATCTCCAAATGTTGTAGAACGGAACCAGGTCGCTCCCTCTTCTTCAAAAATATGACCGTTCGCTTTTAATTTATCCAACGCTACTTCAATTTTCCCCTCTTCATATAAAGAAGTTTCAGAGAACCAATTATCAAAACCAACTCGGAAATCTGCTAGGTCTTTTTGTAATTTAGCAAGCTCTACTTTTAAGCCATGTGAACGGAATGCTTTATAACGTTCCTCATCTGACATTTGAACAAACTTATCTCCATGCTCTTTTACAAGTTTAGCTGCGATATCGATAATATCTTGGCCGCGGTATCCATCTTCCGGCATTTCTTTTTCTAATCCTAACGCCTCAAAATAGCGAACTTCAATCGAAACTGCTAAGTTGTGGATTTGATTGCCAGCGTCATTGATATAATATTCGCGTTCCACATCGTATCCTGCAAAATCCAAAACATTACATAATGAATCGCCTACAGACGCACCACGAGCATGCCCTAGGTGCAAATCACCTGTTGGATTTGCAGAAACGAACTCGACTTGGATTTTTTCACCAGCACCTGATGCTGTGCGACCATAGTCTGCTTGTTCAGCAAGCACTGCTTTTACTACGTCCTGTAAGTAATCCTTACGAACTGTGATATTCATAAATCCTGGACCAGCGATATCGATTTTCTCCATCATTGTTCCACTCATGTCTAAGTTTTCTACAATCGCTTCTGCAATTTGACGTGGATTTCTTTTTGCAATCTTAGTTAATTGCATCGCAATATTAGTTGCATAATCCCCATTTGCTTTATCTTTCGGTGTTTCTAGATGAACAGAAGGAATCTGCTCTTCTGTTACAAGTTCCGCTTTTACTATTGCTTGCTGCAACGCCGTTTTAATGGATTGTTGCACTTTTTCTACTGCGTTCATTTAATCCGCCTCCGTATAAATTAGTTCTAATGTATATGTACCAACTACTTCTTCATTTATTAAGAGTTCATACTCTACTCGAAATTGCCCAACTTCAACTTTTAGCTGTTTCGTATTTATCGTGATCATCATTGTGCCATAATCAGTGTCGTAGCTTCCTACCTGTGGCTCTCCTAAGCGGAATGGCAACCGCATTTTCACGCCACCACTGCGTAATATCAAAGCAGAATCACTGCTTAGCTTTACCGTTGTTCGAACTGACTTTTCGTTCTGCATTTCCTCGTAAACTAAATAAGGCTGCTTCCCTTTTATCGTTAGCTCACCTGTTGTTTGAATATGAATAGTTTCTGATGCGGCGTCCGGATGTTGAATCGTAGATATTAATCGGACATTTACTGATTTCTTTATCGGTTGAGACATTGCGTTCATCCTTTAGTGCATTTTTTGCTATAACCTTTATATTATAAAGCTAAAAGCATGATAATTACAACAAAACCTAAAAAAACGTGATGCCCGAAGTGGACAACACGTTTGCTTATTATTTCACCCAGCCTAAAATCATTTCACGTAGTAGCTTCGATTCTGTGTTGGCTGTTTGCTCCTGCGCAAAGCTCGTCGCAGTAACCCTTAATATTGCTTTCTATTTTACCCAGCCTAATATCATTTCGCGTAAGAGCTTAGAAGCGGTATTTGCTGTTTGCTCCGACGAATCATATATTGGTGCAACTTCTACAAGATCGAAACCAACTACATTTACTCCCGAGTTTGCAATGGCATGAATGGAAGCAAGTAGCTCACGGCTTGTGATGCCGCCACAATCTACTGTTCCTGTACCAGGTGCATGTGCCGGATCTAATACATCAATATCGATTGTTACATAGACAGGACGCCCAGCAAGTGTTGGTAGAATTTCTTTTAAAGGTTCTAATACATCGAACTTCGAAATATGCATACCATTTTCTTTTGCCCAATCGAACTCTTCTTTCATTCCAGAACGGATTCCAAAAGAGTATACGTTTTTTGGTCCAATATATTCGGCAATTTTACGGATTGGTGTTGAGTGAGAAAGTGGTTCTCCCTCATATTCCACACGTAAATCTGTATGCGCATCCATATGGATAATTGCAAGGTCTTTATAATTGTCCGCCACTGTTTTCATTACTGGCCAAGAAACTAAATGCTCTCCGCCCATACCAACAGGAATTTTTCCATCTTGCATTAGCTGGCGTATAAAACCAGCGATTAAATCAATACTTTTTTCCGCATTACCAAATGGAAGCGGAATATCTCCCGCATCAAAATAATTTACATCATCCAGTTCGCGGTCAAGGTAAGGACTATATTCCTCTAACCCAATTGATACTTCGCGAATACGCTGTGGACCAAAACGTGAACCCGGACGGTAACTTACTGTCCAGTCCATCGGCATACCGTAGATAACCGCTTGCGCCTTGTCATAGCTTGGCTTACTTTTAATAAACACATTACCTGAATAAGCTTCATCAAATCGCATTGGCTTACTCTCCTGCTAGGTCCTTCACAAATTTCGGCAATACAAATGCTGCTTTGTGAAGTTCTTTTGTATAATATTTTGTATCGATTTCATGGAAATGCTCGTCTGGCACTTGAAGTGGATCATATTTTTTAGAACCGATTGTGAAGCACCAAAGACCACTCGGATATGTCGGAATGTTCGCCAAATACATATTAGTTATTGGGAAAATTTCCTTCACATCTTTTTGCACTTGGCGGATCAAATCTGCTTTGAACCAAGGATTGTCCGATTGTGCAACAAATAATCCATCCTCTTTCAATGCTTTTGAAATTCCAGCATAAAATCCTTTTGTAAATAAATTCACAGCAGGTCCAACTGGTTCCGTAGAGTCAACCATAATCACGTCATATTCGTTTTCCGATTCAGCGATGTGCATAAATCCGTCGCCAACTTGTACATCCACGCGTGGATTTTCTAACTCACATGCGATTTCCGGTAAATATTTCTTCGAATACTCAATAACTTTTCCATCTATATCAACAAGTGTTGCTTTCTTTACTTTTGGATGTTTCATAATCTCACGGATTACTCCACCATCACCGCCTCCAACGACTAATACGTTTTCTGGATTTGGATGTGTGAATAAAGGAACATGTGCAACCATCTCATGGTATACGAACTCATCTTTTTGAGAAGTCATCACCATTCCATCTAAAAAGAGCATATTTCCCCACTCTTCTGTTTCCGCCATTTCTAATAATTGAAAGTCCGTTTGCTCCGTATGAAGTGTACGTTTTACCTTCATTGTGATGCCAAAGTTCTCGGTTTGCTTTTCTGTAAACCAAAATCCAGCCATTTATCTATCTCCCTTACCAATATGATTTATATGGAATGTATTAAAAAAAATAATACAAAGAAAGTATAGTGCTTTTTTACAAAAGTGCAATAGTTTTTTCTTTTTCCGTTTAATTTGATTCTATTGTTCTCATACTAATGAAAACATAAAACAGAACGGAGGAGATTATTATGGGGCGTGTGCAATACCGAAAAAAAGCCAATAGATCTAAACGGTTGAAAAGGTTTTTTCTATTAAGTATTGTTGCTAGCTTTGCTTTGATTGGTGCACTTGTGACGCTCCGAGTTTATGCTCAAATCGTTGGCGCACCTATTGTTCAAGTGCCTATTTCTTCTGTGTTTTTAGATAACCAGGGAAATGTTATTGGGGATCGCTTTAAAGAGCAGAGGCGTTATTGGGTTTCCTTAGATGAAATTTCCCCGTTCATATCACAGGCAGTTATAGCCGTAGAAGACCAAGAATTTTATGAGCACCACGGATTTGATTATTCTCGTATTGCTTCTGCTCTTTTAAAAGATATAAAAGCAGGTAGAAAAGTCGAAGGTGCAAGTACTATTACACAGCAATACGCTCGAAATCTATTTTTAACACATGAAAAATCTTGGAACCGAAAAATTAATGAAGCGTTATACGCCTATCGTTTAGAGATTTTTTATGAGAAGGATGATTTGCTCGAAGGATTTTTGAATACAGTTTATTTTGGTCATGGTATGTACGGTGTAGAAGCTGCAAGTCGATTTTATTTTGGAAAAAGCGCAAAGGATTTAACGCTAGCGGAATCTGCATTAATGATGGGAATTCCAAAAGGTCCTACCTATTATTCCCCATTAGTCGATGAGGAAAAGGCGGTAAATCGTCAACAACTCATTTTAAAATTAATGGAAAATGAGCAATTTATCACTGCAGAGCAACGGGAACGCGCAGTGGACGAGCAATACGTATTAAAGACGGAGGATTCCGTTGTAACTCAAAAAACAGCACCTTACTTTTTAGAAGAAGTTTGGAAAGAGGCAACAGACATTGTTAAGAAAAAAGGCCATCGTATTGAAGAAGGCGGTTGGACAATTGAAACTACTTTAAATAGAAAGCATCAGCAAGTTGCTGAAGAAACAATCAAAAAATGGATGCCAGATGGAGAGCTCCAAATTGGATTTGTCAGTATAGAACCGAAAACTGGTTATGTTACTGCCATGGTTGGTGGAAAAAGTTTTACGGAAAGTCCATTTAATCGAGTGACCCAAGCAAAAAGGCAAACAGGCTCTACGATAAAAGCATTATTGTATGCGGCTGCCCTTGAAAATGGTTTTTCCCCACTGACATATATGAAGAGTGAGCGAACTATTTTTACTTATGATGATGGGCGTCGTGAATATGAGCCGAAAAATGTAAATGGTGAATTTGCAGAACATCCCATTTCAATGGCACAAGCCCTTGCCATCTCCGATAATATTTATGCAGTAAAAACACTAGAACAAATCGGCTACAAACCACTTCAACAAATAATCGATCGATTTGATATTGATATGAAGATCGAAGACACACCTGCAACAGCACTTGGAACACCAGAAATATCTCTTTTGGATATGACAAAAGCGTACAACACTATAGCAGATAAGGGAATTCAAAAAAAGCCAACGTATATAACAAAAATTACGGATAGTAAAGGCAATGTACTATATGACGTGGAAAATGAAAAAGTTAAAGAAAAGAAGGTACTGCTAGAACAAGATGCCTTTTTGTTATCCTACTTGCTTACCGGTATGTTTGATCCAGTTTTTAATGATTACTCTCCAGCAACAGGCATAAGTATTCGTGCAAAACAAACACGTCCGTATGCGGCGAAATCTGGAACTACAGATACCGACCAGTACTTAATCGGTTTTTCACCTCAATTGACAGCAGGTGTTTGGAATGGCTACGACCAAGGCAAACAGGTAAGTGATGCGGAAGCTAAACAAGTGACGAAACAGGTTTGGATTGAATTCATGGAACAGGTTCACCAAGGCTTGCCAGTTGAACCATTTATCGCTCCTTCTGGTGTTCGTGGTGTCATTGTCGACATCGAAACCGGTGGAATTGCAACTTCTGCCTGCAAAAAACAGCGACTTGTCTATATGAAGGAAAAAGATGTTCCAACAAAGTTATGTACAGATCCAACTTTGAAGCAACAGACATTTGAAGAGTCAGATAATGAAGATACGACCCCGTGGTCCATTTTTCCGTTCTCGTTTTTCGGAGAATAAAATAGAAATGAGTGGCTTAACGCAACCAGTTTCATGTGGAGAGTATGAAATATGCTGGTGAAAGCAACCAGTTCGCTAAGGAAAGCGAAAGTCTCACTTTAGGGAACTCAGTGGACACTTTGGGGAACTCGGTGCTCTCTTTGGGGAACTCAGTAGACTCTTTGGAGAACTCGTGGACTATTGGGGAACTCAGTAGACTCTTTGGAGAACTCGTGGACTATTGGGGAACTCAGTGGACTCTTTAGGGAACTCGGTAGACTCTTTGGAGAACTCGGTGCTCTCTTTGGGGATCTCTTGGACTCTTTGGGGAACTCAGTAGACACTTTAGGGAACTCGTGGACTATTGGGGAACTCAGTGGACTCTTTTTGGGGAACTCGTGGACTATTGGGGAACTCGGTGCTCTCTTTGGGGAACTCGGTAGACTCTTGGGGAACTCAGTGGACCCTTTGGGGATCTCGTGGACTATTGGGGAACTCGGTGCTCTCTTTGGGGAACTCGGTAGACTCTTTGGGGAATTCGGTAGACTCTTTGGGGAATTCGTAGATTGAGTACAGCAACCAAACCAAATAAAAAGCTTTCTATTACCTAAAAGAGGTAATAGAAAGCTTTTTCTTAGTGTAGCGTTCTGCAAAAAGCATGCAATTATTGGATTGGGTTGTCTCAAAGCTCACAAACATTTTGTTTACTTGCTACTTCTAAGTGTCCTAGCATTACTGTGAAGTAAGCTTTAAGTAAATTGTACTGTCTTTTCACTATTAATTCAACCTTATAAGGGGATTATGTTAGATTATCATTCGTTAGTTTGAAGATACCTGTAAATCATCGTGCAGCTTTTCATCACTGCGTTCCCACATCTCCATGTTATGTGTTTGTAAAAAATCGCGTAAAATATTTTTAGATCGGTCGTCCATAAAATTGACCATTATGTGACGCTTCATTGATTTATCCATTCGATTTACGTGATCTGCAAGTACTTTGTATCCTCTGCGTTTTTCACGATTTACGACCATTTCACAAGCGGTAACCCCTGCGTAATACGGGCCCTCTGCTTTGTAATCGATTGTCACCCAAACTAACCAGTACGGTTTTCCACCTTCTGAGTCTTCTCGATTCGTCGTAAACTTTATTCCTCTTTCTGTGTCACTTCTTGCATGCATGGCACCTATTTCAATTCTTGCAACGTCTTCTTCAACATCCACAATAACTGGTGAAACATTCTCTAATGATAGAGAACCGATTCCAAATCCTTTATGTCCATCAGTTGGATCATTTTTTATAATGGTGAATCCGATTTTTTGTTTTGGTTTTTCTTCATTTGTCATTCGAAAGTTCCCTCCGTTCTGTTATGATATCTAGTATACAGAAGATTTCACTAAAGGAGGAAATGAAATGCCATATGTAACAGTAAAAATGCTTGAAGGCCGCACAGAAGAACAAAAAAGAGCGTTAGTTGAAAAAGTAACTGCTGCAGTAGTAGAAACAGTAAATGCACCTGCTGAGAATGTCGTTGTATTTATCGAAGACATGCCAAAAAATCACTACGGCGTTGGTGGAAAATTATTTAGCGATAAATAATTATGGAGGGAGCTCTTTGCTGAGGCAAGGGCTTCCTTTTGCTTAATATTACTTTTTTAGCCTCAAAAAAAGAACTATCCTAGTGGACAGCTCTCATGTTCATCAAGTTTAGGACAAATTCATACGCTTCTTCCACTTCTTCTGTTGTGAAATTCAGTTTACCTTTTACGACGTGAAGCTTTTCGATTTGCTCTTCTTTTGGAAGGTGGTCAAAATATAACAAGGTAGAAACTAGTTCTAAGAAACGGGAACTTTTATTCTTCATTTGTTCAATACTTGCGACTAAAGCAGGAGTTGCTTCCTCTAGTTGCGCCATTTGAGTGAAATGCTCGCCAGCATCAGTCATTTGATATTTATATTGGACGTATGAGCCTTTGTCTTGTCTCTCTTCATATAAGAATCCCATATTGCAGAGTTCTTCCACCCGCAATGTCAGCTCATGTGAATAAGGGCCATACATATGAAATTCATATTTTTCTTTATATGGATATTGTAGTTTTTTTGCGATGTACACCATTTTTTGTAGTTTTTTTCTGCCGGTAATTCCGTCCGCTGCTCCGATAAATTGTATAATTTTTGCATGTTCTTCCAGCAATTTAATCCCGCCTTTACTTCAACAATTCTAAGATCTGTTTTTTTAACGCTTTTTTCTTACCGTCCTCAGTTAAGAAATCTTCTGGGAAATAAAGTTTGTGGTCAGTTCGGCGTTTCCCAGATATCGCTTCGACTACTTCCGATTCACGTGATAGTTCTCTAATTTCCCCAGACGGCATGAGTAAATGAATAGGAATCCGTTCACCCTCTTCTCCAGGCCGATAAAAATCGTATGGTAAGTCTGATGAGGAATCAAATACTAAATAATATTCTGGATCTATACCCGCTTTTTTAAATAATAATTCCAGTTCTTTCATTTTTGTATAATCTTTTGCAAGATCGAATTCAATATACTGAAATAACTTTCGATTGACAAAGCGGTAACTCAAATCAGATAAAATCGGGTCTTTTTCTGTTATCCACAACTGAAAATAAGTTAATAAAACTCCTTCATCTAGAGCCAAATAATCGTTCAAAGTAAAAGTACCGTCAAAAAATCCTTGGAAATGGGTAGGCTGCTGCTCAAAATCATATCCACTTTTACTTAAAGCTTTGGCGCGATGTAAAATCTTTGTCAATATAACTTCCGCACTTCTAGAAACGGGATGAAAATACACTTGCCAATACATTTGATATCTACTCATTATGTAGTCTTCTACGGCGTGCATCCCACTTGATTTTATTACAATCTGGTCTTCACGTGGACGCATCACACGTAAAATTCGTTCCATATCGAAATGACCGTAGCTGACACCTGTAAAATACGCATCTCGCTGTAAATAGTCCATGCGATCGGCGTCAATTTGACTGGAGATTAAACTAACTACCTGTTTATTTGAATATGTTTTCGCGATAACATCTGCCACTTTTTGAGGAAAGTCCTTGCTAACTTTTTTTAATATTTCATGTACCTCTGTATCCCCAAGTAGGATTTTCCTTGTATATTCCTCATGGTCCAGATTAAAAACATTTTCAAATGCATGGGAAAATGGTCCATGTCCCAAATCGTGTAAAAGTGCAGCGCATAATACGACTAGTCGTTCGGAAGCGTCCCATTCTGAGCGTCCTTCAAAACTATCATCTACAATACGGCGAACAATCTCATAAACTCCAAGAGAGTGACTGAACCGGCTATGTTCTGCACCATGAAAAACGAGATACGTAGTTCCAAGCTGTTTAATACGGCGTAGCCTTTGAAATTCTTTTGCTCCAATGACGTCCCAAATGACTTGATCCCGAACATGGATGTATCGGTGAACCGGATCTTTGAACACTTTCTCTTCTGCTAGTTTCTGCGTTGCATAGCTCATTTGCCCACCTCCGTGAAGTTACATGTTATTTACCCTACATTATAAAGAAAAAAACCGCTTTATGTAAGGCGGCAAAAGTTCTGTTTGTAATGATTAGTCTTCTAGTTTGGCGCGTACTTTTTCCATTAATTCGTCTTCCGTTAAAGCTGCGACAGGACGATTATTTATAAATGCAAAAGTCTTTTTACGTCCTGGTCCACAATAGGATTGGCATTCTTTTATTTCTATTTCTGCTTCTGAATCTATCGCTTTAAGCTTTGGAATTAATGTTTTTAAATTTACGGCCTGACACTCATCGCAAACTCGAAAATGGTTTGCCATCTGTCCACAACCCTTTCATATAAGTATTGACTACAGGCCATTGTATCTTAAAACTTATATTGCTATCAAGTGTATTTTACGTGAATAAAAGAGCCATATGTTGTCCATGATGTTAATAGAGTAACGAAACTATGAACATGGTAGGAGGATAAACATGGTAAAAGTAAGACAAGACGCTTGGATGCATGAAAATGATGAAATGTTAGCAGAGATGGTGCTTCGACATGTACGTGAGGGAAGCACACAATTAAATGCATTTGAAGAAGCAGGAGATGAATTAAATCGTACAGCAGCAGCATGTGGATTTCGCTGGAATGCAGTCGTTCGCCATCAATACGAAGCTGAGTTAAAAGAAGCGAAAAAAGAACGTAAAGAAAAGCTTCGTATATTAGGAAAAGACTATCGACGTAGAGGAAATGGCATTTATCTTGCAAAACCTCAAGAAGAAGGAGAACGCACAGCTTCTATCCCAGTTTCCGCTTTATCTATTGATATAATTATTGCTTACTTGGTGAGATTACAGCATAGTGATTCGGATATTTCAAGATACCGCCACTTAGCTTCTATCTCAACGGAAAAGATTCGTAAGCTAGAAAGCGAACTTGCAAAACTAGAAAAAGAAAATGCCGCGATTAAACAAGATTACGAGCAGTTTGTACAAATTATGAATCGTGCACGACGACTAGTTACATTGAATGACGAAGAAGTACCAGCTATACCTGTTTTCCAAATGGAGAAAAACGGAAATCTTGTATCAAAAGAACCACCAACCGTTTAAAGTTGGTGGCTTTTCTTATTTATCAAGCATCTTCCTATTTCGGTCTATGACTCGCTGCATATAAAACTGGTAGAGTTCCATTTCATCTTGCATGACAGATTGGGATACTATATTTGTAGAAAGCTGTTGCAATACTTGTTGTATACGAATGACAATATCCTCCACTGTGAATGAAGTATTTAATAGTTCATTTAAAGAAGCCATTACTTCTGGTTGAATGATTGGATAGTTAAACTTTGTTTCTTCTCCCTGCACTCCGATTTCATAAAATTGGCGTATCAAATCTGCACGAGTGCTTCCACTGCCTTCTACACATAAATATACTTGCACTGCTATTC
Organism: Bacillus sp. FJAT-22090; assembly: GCF_007676755.1. GTDB lineage: Bacteria > Bacillota > Bacilli > Bacillales_A > Planococcaceae > Psychrobacillus. The sequence continues at coordinate 120,874 of NZ_VEBK01000010.1, forward strand.
CTTGGCGAAGTCTACGCTGGGAAATACCAGCAAATTTCTTTCCATTAATGCTTAAATCATAGGAACCTGGACAATAGGATCCGACAATTTCATAAGCTTCTATTTTTCCTTCCGCTTCTGGGAACAACAACTGAACAAATGCTAGCATTACTTCATATCCAGTTGAAATATCAATAGATTGCTGTATTTCAGATAATACAATGGAAATATTCAACACTCCATCATCTAATACAACCGCAAGACCTCCCGAATTACGAACAATAGGTGTAAAACCTTGTGTACGTAAAAAATTTTGGGCATCATCTACAAATGGAAGCCGGTGATCTTGGATTCCCAGTACAACTGTATTTTCATGGACCCATGTCCGAACAGTTGCCGGTGACAGACCTTGTCCAACTAAATGGCAAAGTAAATCGTCTGCGGCAAAGGATTCCAAGGCGGATCTACTTTTCCCACTAAGCGATTGATCCCAAAATCGCCAAATGTCTTGCTGTAATAATGATTCTATTTGTGACATTGAATAATACCCCTTAATCTAATGCTTGCGCTGCAGTTATATAGGCAAGTTTATATACATCATCCGCTGAACAGCCACGGGACAAATCATTTACTGGTGCATTCAACCCTTGTAAAATGGGACCGATTGCTTCAAATCCACCAAGTCGTTCTGCAATTTTATATCCAATATTTCCTGCTTCCAGGGATGGAAATACAAATACGTTTGCGTCCCCTTGCACAACTGCTCCAGGAGCTTTTTTGGCAGCAATAGCAGGTACTATGCTTGCATCAAATTGTAATTCTCCTTCTATTGCTACGTTTGGCGCAAGCTGTTTGGCAAGTTCCGTCGCTTTTACGACTCTCTCCGTTTCTTCAGATTGAGCGGATCCTATTGTAGAGAAGGATAGCATGGCGACTTTCGGGTCTATACCAAAAGCAGCTGCAGTTTTCGCACTTTCTACTGCTATCTCAGCTAAATCCTCACTTGTAGGAGCAATTGTAATCGCGCAATCGGCGAATACATAGCGAAGTTCCTCTTTTACCATGATGAAAGCTCCACTTGTTTTCGTAATACCTGGTTTTGTTTTAATAATTTGCAATGCAGGTCTTACCGTTTCCGCAGTAGTGTGCGCTGCACCACTAACTAGTCCATGCGCTCTTTTGGTGTACACTAGCATCGTTCCAAAATAATTGACATCTTTGAGCAGCTCTCTTGCTTCTTCCGCCGTTACTTTGCCTTTTCGTCTTTCCACAAAAGCTTGAACAAGCTCATCCATTTCTTCAAAGTTTTCTGGATCGATCACTGTCAAATATTGCGAAAGATTTGCAGAAGACCCAATGACGATTGGGTTTATTATTCCTTCTGCCTGTAACTTTTCCGCTGCTTCTATAATTCGTTCATCGTTTCCTTCTGGTAAAACAATCGATGTATGAGCCCCTTTCAATTTACTCTTTAATTCATGAAATAGATTCGACATATGTACGCCTCCCATTGACGTTTTCGTTAGTTCAAGCATACACGACTTTGTCACAGATTGTCATGTAAAAAAGGGTTCTACAGGGGTAATATTAGTAACCATATGATACACTTGAATGGTGAAATATCTATTAAAAGGAGTGTTTTATTCAATGAATGAAGCAGCAATTACATTAGATGGTTGGTACGTTTTACATGATTTTCGTCAAATGGACTGGGCATCATGGAAACAAATTGACCCAGAACTTCGCAAACAAGCAACAGATGAATTTGTCGCATTTTTAGACGAACTACAACAAGCCGATGACGCAAAAACTGGCGCCCATGCTTTTTATACGATTGTAGGTCAAAAAGCAGATTTCATGCTAATGACATTGCGTCCAACAATAGATGAACTTCAAGAACTAGAGGCTAAATTCAATAAACTAACTATTGCAGACTTTACAATCCCTGCTTATTCTTACGTATCCGTAGTAGAATTATCTAACTACCTAGCCGGAGAATCTAACGATGACCCATACCAAAATCCACATGTACGTGCTCGTTTATATCCAGAGCTTCAACGTTCACAATATATTTGTTTCTACCCGATGGACAAGCGCCGTGATGGAAACGACAACTGGTACATGCTCTCCATGGACGAGCGCCGTTCACTTATGGCAAGCCATGGAAAAATCGGCCGTGGATATGCTGGTAAAGTAAAACAAATAATTTCTGGTTCCGTTGGATTCGACGATTTCGAATGGGGCGTAACATTATTTTCAGACGATGTGCTTCAATTTAAAAAATTAGTATACGAAATGCGCTTTGATGAAGTAAGCGCTCGCTACGCTGAATTTGGTTCATTTTTTATCGGAACCATTCTGCAAAGTGAAAAACGCAGTGAATTTTTTACTATATAAGAGCATAGTTAAGGCGATTTTCCGTTCGACAGGACCGGGAAATCGCCTTTTTTATATGCTTATTTGTATCATTTTTTAATTCTAAACATAGTGTATGTATAGGAGGTGATGCATTGGCAGTAGTTCGATCCACATCAAAGCAACTAGATTTACTCGCAAGGCTGATGCGTGCAGAGGCAGAAGGTGAAGGTCAACTTGGCATGCTGATGGTAGGAAACGTTGGGGTGAATCGAGTTCTTGCTGATTGCTTAGATTTCAAAAATATCCGTAATCTTGAAGAGATGGTCTTCCAAAGTCCAGGAGGGTTCGAGGCAACCACGAAATCGTATTTTTATCAAAGAGCCCGAGATGTTGACAGAAACTTAGCAAGACGCACTATAAATGGGGAACGATTTCATCCAGCAGAGCGCTCATTATGGTTTTTTGAGCCTACTGGAACGTGCCCTGCCCAATGGTATAACCAATGGAACACCGGGCGCTTTAAAGCCCACTGTTTCTATTCACCGACCGTTGCCGATTGCCCAAGCGTATAAGTTCATTTTTAGGAAGGATGTATGAATGGTTCAATTTTATGGATATCCTGGAGGTTTTCCACCACAATCACAACAACAGATGAATCCTCCCAATGTTCAATTACCAGCACCACCACGACAAGAAGAATCCTATATTGAGAACATTTTAAGGATGAATAGAGGAAAGCTCGGCACATTCTATTTTACATTTGAAAACAACAAAGAATGGAATGCAAAAGTTATTACAGGTTATGTAGAAGCAGCAGGACGTGATCATGTAATCATTAGTGATCCTAATGGTAAAAGATACTTAATGCTCATGATTTATTTGGACTATGTTACGTTTGATGAGGAAATAAATTATTTCAAATGAACTTTAGGCTTATCCGATAAAAAGGATAAGCTTTTTCTATTACTACCTACCAATCTCATACTAAAGTCTGAAATTCCAATTATTGAAAAATATCCTAAAGAGGAGTAAGCTAGTTATGAAGCACTAATACAAAAGACACTATTTTTAGGTAGTTGTAATGCTTCGAAAAATTGGTAAAAGGAGAGATTTTATTATGTTTAAGAAAAAAAACTATCTTTTGGCAGGGGCTATGCTCAGTGCTATTCTATTAGTAAGCGCTTGCAGCAATGATGAAGCTACTAATGAAACAGACACGAAAGGTGTAACTAATTCAACTAGCGAGTTTTTAGCTCTCTCTGGAGATACGGTTACAGAACAAGGCGGATGTGTACTTGCAAGTCGTTTTTCTGCTGGGGATAAAATCGTTTTTCGTGCCAATGCAATTGATCCAGAGACAAAAGAACAAGCAAAAGATGCAGAATTACAAGTCCACTTGTCAACTGGTGAAGTGCTAGATATGGCTTATGGAGAACACGGTGAAGATAACTTTTGGGTAATTGCGTATCCTGTAACAGCTGATACTCCTACTGGTTCACTAGATTACTATATTACCGCTAAAGATGGCGATAAGTCTGGAGAATATCGTCCATTCAACGTGCAACCTTCGTTAATCTCTATCGTTGCACCTGATGCAACAGCGGCAGCTACAGAGGAACCAGCAACTGAAGAAGAAGTAGATCTAGCAACTGTTGAAACAAACCAAACACTAGATCTTGTTGCTAAAAACTTCGTATTTGAAGGTAAAGACGGAGCAAAAACGTTCTATGTAAAAGCAGGAGAAGAAGTAACACTTAATGTTGCTACAGATGAAGGTGCACACGGTTTAGCAATCGACGGCATTGATGAAGCAACAGTTGCCGATGCAAATGGAACAGTAAAATTCACACCTACTAAAACTGGGGAATACAATATTTTCTGTACTGTGTTTTGCGGTGCTGGACATGGAGATATGGTATCTAAACTAGTAGTTGTTCAATAATTGAAAGGGTGAAATATCTTGTTTCAACGATTTTTAAAGCCGTCACTTACTATTTCGACTGCATTATTATTAACGATTAGTCTAAGTGCATGTAGTAACGAATCCACTTCTACAAAAACAGACGAAACTTCTGTACAAGCAACTAGTTCAGAAAAAGAAGTTCTCTTGAAAAATAATATTACATTGTCTGCCGAACGAGGTACAGTAAGAGAAAACGTAGACTTTAAAGTGACGGATCTGACACCTAATTCCCCTGCTCAATTAACTTGGAACGAAGTAGACGGAAAATATATCATTAAAGATTTATATACAGTGGTGGGTCCGGAGTTTACAGAAAAAGAAATCGTTTTAGCTGAAGGTACCAGTGATGCAAATGGCAAATGGACAGGCAACTTTTCTGTTCCAGAAGGATTTGGTGGAGACTTTACCGTTTTTGTAAAACAAGATGATATAAAAATCGGACAAGTTGGTTACACAGTAGATCCAACGTTTACAATGATTCCCGAGTCTGGTCCGGTAGGTACCGAAATCACCATAAAAATGGAAGGTCTCGGTTGGAGCACTTATATGCGTAACTGGCAACTTACGTATGACAACAAATACACGGGATTAATAACTGGAATTTCTACAAATGGTACTGCCGAAGCAAAAATACGTGCTGCTGGAACACCTGGCAAACATGCAATACGACTTCGCACTGGCTATCTAGGTATGCAATATATCAATTACTTACAATCACCATATCCAGACAAACCAGCACCGGATTTCCTTTTTGAAATTACCGATGACAACGTAGCTATTGAAGATTATGTCGAACCAACTCCTATAGCGGCGGATAATGGTGTTGAAATGCCTCCGCTCGAATCTAAAGACAAAGTCAACGTTTCTTTAGATACAAATGAAGGCATTGTAGGAGCTCCTGTAAAAATAAACGCTTCTGGATTACCAAAAGACACGGAAGTAGAACTTGTTTGGAATACAATGAAAGGTAGCCGCGTAAGTGGTCTCGGTTTTGCTGGTGAAAGTGGAGTACTCGATACTATTAAAACGGATGAAGAGGGAAATATTGCGTATGATTTTGCAATACCCGATGATCTTGGCGGAATCCCCCATCGTATCGATTTGAAAATTGGCGATGAAATCTATGGACAAGAATATTTACGCATCCTACCTTCTATTGTAAGCGTTGAACCAAAATCCGGCCCTGTTGGAACGAAAATTTCCATTACCATAAAAGGCGGAGGCTGGACTGAATTTGATAATGCCTACTATTTAACGTACGATAACGCCTACACTGGTTACTTATGTGCGTTCAATAGCCAAGGAGATTTGACATTTGATGTGATGGCAACCGGTGAAGCAGGCTATCATTTAATCGACTTATATCCTGGCATTTACAAGCAAGAGGTAAAAGATACAGATATGACACTGATCCCACAGCTTACGTATTCTACCGATCATCCAGGTTCTGCTATGCCTGCGATTCGTTTAGGATTTGAAGTGACGGAATAAAAGCTTATTGAGGCGAACCCGAGATTGGGTTTGCTTTTTTTTGGCGGAGTGTGGGGTTTGGGGAACTCGGGGGTTGCTTTGGGGAACTCACCACCTGCTTTGGGGAACTCGGTGGTTACTTTGTGGAACTCACCACCTGCTTTGGGGAACTCGCCACCTGCTTTGGGGAACTCGGGGGACTCTTTGGGGAACTCGCGACTCTTTGGGGAACTCGAAGCCTTCTTTGGGGAACTCGCCACCTGCTTTGGGGAACTCGGGGGACTCTTTGGGGAACTCGCGACTCTTTG
>NZ_VEBK01000010.1:127048-156823 GCF_007676755.1 Bacillus sp. FJAT-22090
TTGGGGAACTCGTGGGACTCTTTGGGGAACTCGCCACCCGCTTCGAAGGCAAGCCTATATAAAAAGACCAAGTCCATTTTCGACTTGGTCCTCTGATTTATTAGTTTGCAAACTTCACTGCGGCAACGATGATCATAATCCATCCAACTAAGAATGCGACGCCGCCTATTGGAGTAATTGCTCCAAGGACACCAATTCCCGTTAAACTCAAGACATATAAGCTACCGGAAAATAAAATAATCCCTACCAGCATTAGATATCCCGCTGTATTTAATGAAGTAACCGGTCCAATCAATTTACTGCTCATGAGAATGCCAATTGCAACTAATGCAAGTGCATGGAACATTTGATATTGAACAGCCGTTTCCCAGATCGCTAAATACTTTTCGGATAGTTTTTCCTTTAAAGCATGCGCTCCAAAAGCGCCAAATGCTACAGCTAAAAATCCATTTATAGCACCTGCAATGATAAATAATTTCACAACAATTCCTACTTTCTATGGATATACTAATTAGAAATCAAATAATGATTCTCCGTTTGCATCGTTTTCTTTTAATGCGATCGGCTGTGTTGACAGTACCGGAGTAGATAGTTCTTTGACAATCGGAGTTTGTGATGGAGCTGCCGAATCCAATATCACATCACATAATGCACGGATTGCTGCCAATGCTTCTCGTTTTGATTGGTCGTTGCCAGCCATTTTGGCTTGCTGGAGTTGTTTGTCTATTTGAGTTAAAATTTGTTCACTAGAAATCATCGTCTTTGCCCCTCTTCTTGCTTTGGTTCAAATTTTAAGCATTCCACACCAGAGGTACGCTTTACTAAAACGGATGGAAGCTCTTTCGTCTTAAATCCGTAAGCTTTGCACCCGCGTGGATGACGGGCATCCCATGTGGTAAAAAAGTGGCGGCATTTAAAACAGTTCACTGCCATTTAGTTCCCCGCTTTCCATTCCATATAATAGCATAATTATATACAAAAATCGATTGGCTTCTCTCCCCATGCGATGAGTTGAGCATTTATTTTCGAATAAGGTTTGCTGCCAAAGAATCCTCTATGCGCGCTTAATGGACTTGGATGTGGCGCTTGTAAAATCTTATGTTTTTTTGTGTCGATTAGTTTGATCTTCGATTGTGCTGGCTTGCCCCATAATACAAAAATAATAGGCTTATCTCTTTCAGATAATTTTTTAATAACGACATCCGTAAACGTTTCCCAACCCATGCCTTTATGCGAATTTGCTTCTCCCGCCCGAACGGTCAAAACCGTGTTGAGCAATAAAACCCCTTGCTCTGCCCATTTCACTAAATATCCATTCGAAGGAATGTCACATCCTATGTCATTCGAAAGTTCCTTGAACATATTACGTAAACTTGGTGGCACCCGGACACCTGGTTTCACCGAAAAACTCATACCATGTGCTTGTCCTTCTCCATGATATGGATCTTGACCTAGAAAAACTACCTTCACTTCATCAAATGGCGTTACACGAAACGCACTTCCAATTTCGGTACGCGCAGGATAAATTGTTTGCTCTGCATATTCTTTGTCTAAAAAAGATTGTAATGCAACAAAATAAGGTTTTTCCCATTCTTGGCCTAAAACATCCTTCCAGCTTGGCATTCTAATCACTCCTTAAACTCTACTTGCACGTCGTAGTCTACTAGCTGGAACATCTCTTTGACAGACTTCGCAGCATTTTCTTCCGCAAGTTGTAAGATGCCTTGTCCAGTAGTTTCTTCTATCATCATTTCCTTTGCAGTTTCTGCAAGCTCGTATGCTTCTTTTATATCCGCTTTTTCGCGAAATAATCCTTCATATGAAAATACTTCTACTTGATCGAAGAAAATTTCAGGTCCTCCTAAAAATTGTGGGACTGGCAATGTAAGCGTAGCTGTCTTATTTTCTTCATCCACTTTAATATCGGACTCTGTCACTTTTGAAAAATCAACACCCGCTTTCACAGATCCTGGTACAACTACAAGCAGCTGTCTTTTTGTCCCTGGCAGATCAACGCCAATTTCTTTCCCAAACAATGCATTATCCTGTCGTTCAATAATTACTTTCGTATAGGCTTGAGCCGTTGATAACTCATTTAAACCTTGTACTTGCTCTACAAATGACCCCTTATTCTCCGTAAAAGTACTTCCTTTAATGGCCCAAAATGCAGCAAATGGGAGGGCTGCAATTAATAGAAGAATTACAACTGCAATGACTAAAAATGATTTTGTACCAAATCTATATAAAGCACGTGGCTTATTCCAAAAAGAAAATCCTTTTCTTGAAGGATTTTCTGCAATCGTTGCTGCGGTTTCGTTTTGTGCTTTCAGTTCTTCTAACAATTTTTCCATTTCGCGAATTTTGTCATCTTTTCGCATATCATCCCTCTTTCCCTGTTATTCTACTAAGTTAACAGTACAGAAAAGTTTCTCGTTTAACAACTATTTGATACATGGTACGATGAATAAAAGGGGAAATGTTTATGGCTGATTTGCATTATCGAGAAAAGTTAAAAACTATCGAAAAAGCTGCTAGCACGAATGAAATATCCGATAAAGCTAAAAATATGGGAATGGGTTGCTTTACTTTGGGGATGCTTTTATTTATTGGTTTTCTCCTATTTTTAGCTATTTCATTATTTATTAATAAGATTTTATTTGGCTCGATTCTAACTTTCATTGTTGCAGTTCTTTTGGTGATTATTCTTGTCAAACTTTGGAATGCTCCAAAACTTCCATAATATATATTCCGACAATTGTCTGATATAATGAAAAAAAGTAACTTTTATTCAAAAGGAGATTCTTTACATGTCGATTAAAAAAACATTAACAATTGCAGGCTCAGATACTTCTGGAGGAGCTGGAATACAAGCGGATTTAAAAACATTCCAAGAACATGGGACATACGGTATGAACGTTCTTACAGTGGTTGCTACTATGGATCCCGATAATGGGTGGAGCCACGGAGTTTTCTCTTTACCTGTCGAAGAGATTCAACGTCAAGCAAAAACAGCATTATCTACGAATGTGGATGCGATTAAAACAGGTATGTTAAGCACGGAAGAAATTATCGAAACAGCTGGAAATATTATTGAAGAATCAGGCGTTAAAAATGTTGTTATCGATCCTGTTATGGTTTGTAAAGGCGAAGACGAAGTGTTAAACCCGGGCACAGTAGATGCAATGATCAATCATTTACTACCACGAGCTTTAGTTGTCACTCCTAACCTTTTCGAAGCGGGACAACTTTCAGGTTTAGGGGCATTAAAAACAATTGAAGATATGAAAGCAGCTGCTGAAAAAATACATGCACTTGGTGCAAAGAATGTTGTCATCAAAGGTGGAAAACAATTAGCACATGAAAAAGCGGTTGATTTATTCTTTGATGGACAAACTCATACGCTACTTGAAACAGAAAAAACAGATACAATGTATAATCACGGAGCTGGTTGTACATTTGCTGCTGCTGTGACGGCTAACTTAGCAAACGGATTTTCGGTTGCCGACTCCGTATTTGAAGCGAAGGAGTTCGTTTCTGCAGCAATCGCGCACGGTTGGAAATTAAACCAATATGTTGGACCAGTTCTTCACGGTGCAAAAGGTAAGTATGGCGCTCCAGAAGTAACAACTACAATTGTATAAGTATTTTTAAATTCGCAAAGTCATTTTTGGCTTTGCGAATTTTTTGTTTGGAATTCATAATCTCAATCATTCGCTTCCAAAACTTTTTTTCATTATACTTATAAAAGACAGTATGTTAGGAGGCAACAATAGATGGAACTTGTAAATGTGGAACAATTACAAACGCTTTTGAATAACTTTGCAGACGAAGATATTTATATACATTTAGAAACGACGAATGGTGCGTATGCATCACATTTTAATGAAAATGTATTCAATGCCGGTGCCTTTATCCGTAATGTAATGCTTCGATATGAGCTTGGAAAAGTGGCTGGCGAAGCCCCACATCGTGTAGGTCTTAAATTACCTCATGGTTGGGTATATGCTCAAGGTATTACACATTTTGAATTAGATGAACATGGACGCTTACTAATGGCTGGTCACGATCAAAGTGGAAAGCTTGCAGTAGCGCTACAAATTAGTAAAACACCATTCACTTATTAAGGAGGACGAACAAATGACTTTACCAATGGAACGACATGTCTTAGTCGTATTCCCTCACCCTGACGATGAGGCTTTCGGTGTTTCCGGTACGATCGCCACTTATATAAAGCAAGGAATTCCTGTTACATATGCATGCTTAACTTTAGGAGAAATGGGCAGAAATTTAGGAAATCCTCCTTTTGCAACACGCGAGACATTACCTCAGATCCGAAAAGAAGAGTTGCTGGCATCTGCTAAAGCAATGGGCGTTACAGATCTTCGAATGATGGGACTTCGCGATAAAACGGTCGAATTCGAAGATGATGAAAAAATGGTTGAAATGATGGAAAATCTAATTGCCGATACAAACCCTTCATTAGTTATCACTTTTTATCCGAACTACGCTGTACACCCCGACCATGATGCAACTGGACGTGCAATGATTCGTGCAATTCGCCGAATGCCTGAAGAAACTCGTCCGACTATTTATGCCCTTGCCTTTTCAAATGATACAAAAGAGGTATTGGGAGAGCCGGACATCGTGCATAATATTAGAGAGTCTAAAGAGGAAAAAATGGGATCCATGCGAGCACATATTTCTCAAACAGCGTGGATGCTAGAGGAAATGGATAAACGTTTAGCAGATGGTGAACCAGAGGCTGAAAACTGGCTACATTTCGAACGCTTCTACACGTATGACTTTAGCAAAGATTTCGAATAATAGAACATCTTCTCAGTTTATAGACTTTTTGATATGCATGAATTATTATGTACAAATACTGTGAGTTTGTGCATAATTATTCAATTACAGAAAGTTGGTCTTAACTTGAAAAAGTTTTCTCTATCAACCTGGCTTTTATTCCTGTTACCTTCGATAGCAGGTGTTATATTATTTATGATTCCCCTTCCAACTTCGGAAGGATTTAAAATTCCAATTGCTCTATTTTCTAATATCCTATCCACAGCAATAGCTCCATTTGTTCAATGGATTGCATTAATCATGATATGGATTGCCGCAATTGGATCGGTTATGTTCCTGTTCGTACAACGAAAGGATACATTTGTAAATCAATTATTTAAAGTGTCTCCGTTTTGGACAATTACGCGTGTAGTTGGGGCTGTTTTCGCTGTATTAGTTATTTTCCAAATTGGTCCAGAAGCTGTTTGGGATGAAAATACTGGTGGAATGCTCCTTAGCCCAGACGGTCTAGTATCCTTCCTTTTCACTATTTTCTTATTTGCAGGGTTATTATTACCATTCTTACTAAACTTCGGATTGTTAGAGTTTTTCGGTACGATGGCAGTAAAAATAATGCGACCACTCTTCAAGTTACCAGGTCGCTCTGCAGTAGATGCTCTAACTTCTTGGGTTGGTGACGGAACTATCGGTGTTTTGCTTACAGCGCGACAATACGAAGAAGGATACTATACAAAAAAGGAAGCAGCTATAATTGGTTCTACTTTTTCGGTTGTCTCGATTACATTTTGTATCGTTGTATTGGATGAGGTTGGTCTTTCCAACTATTTCTTGCCGTTTTATTTTACAGTCTTACTATGTGGACTTGTATTAGCATTCATCATGCCTCGTATTTACCCACTAAAAGGTAAGCCAGAAGAGCATATTGATGGTCGTCCATTGGATTTGGATGCAGAGAATTTTCCAGAAGGCTATAATGCTTTCACGCACGGTTTAGAAAATGCTCTTATGAAAGCAAATGATAATCGCTCCATCAAGAAATTTTTGTCAGACGGTATTAAGAACGTAATTGACTTGTATATAGGTGTTGCCCCCGTGGTACTAGCTTTTGGTACAGTCGCACTTATGCTGGCTGAGTTTACACCCGTTTTCACTATTTTAGGAAAACCGTTCGAACCACTATTAATGCTATTTGGTATTCCCGAAGCGGCTGAAGCAGCACAAACAATGGTTGTAGGATTTGCAGATATGTTCCTTCCAACTTTGCTAACTGGTGGAATAGAATCAGATGTTACTCTATTCTTTATTGCAGCCATGTCTGTTACGCAGTTAATATATATGTCTGAGGTTGGAGGATTGTTGCTTGGTTCGAAAATTCCAGTTAACTTTAAGGATTTAATTGTCATTTTCTTACTACGTACATTAATTGCTTTCCCAATCATTGCAGCTGCCGCTCATATATTATTCTAATTAAAAACAGCCGACACTTAATCTGAGTGTCGGCTGTTATTTTTATTTGGAAGCTAGCTTTTCTAACATATCTTTCGTCATGGCGTCCAAATCATATTTATAGGTGAAGCCCCACTCTTCTTTAGCAGCAGTTGCATCTATTGAATCGGGCCAACTGTTTGCTATCGCTTGACGAACAGGATCTACATCATAATCTAGTGTAAATGTTGGAATGACTTTTTTGATAGACGCTGCAATTTGCTCAGGCTCAAAGCTCATTGCCGTTACGTTAAATGCATTTCGATGAATCAACTTAGACGCATCCGCTTCCATCAAGTCCACTATTGCTTGAAGCGCATCCGGCATATACATCATATCCATATACGTTCCTTCTGCAATATAGGATGTGTACTTCCCTTCTGCTAACGCTTTATAATAAATGTCTACAGCATAATCCGTCGTTCCCCCACCAGGTAAAGTTTCGTTCGAAATTAAACCTGGGAAACGTACACCCCGAGTATCTAGTCCAAATTTATGGAAATAATAATCGCAAAGTAGCTCACCAGATACTTTGTTTACGCCATACATAGTTGTTGGACGCTGTAATGTATCTTGAGGAGTGTTTTGTTTAGGAGTAGACGGTCCAAATGCTCCAATTGAGCTTGGTGTGAAAAATTGCATGTTCAATTCACGAGAAGTCTCTAGCGCATTCATAAGTCCACCCATATTTAAATTCCACGCAAATAGGGGTTTCGCTTCCGCTGTCGCCGATAAAAGCGCAGCCATATGCATCATCGTATCTGCTCCAAAACCTTTAGCAATGTGATACATTTTTTCTGCGTCAGTTACATCTAGAATTTCAAAAGGCCCTTCTGTTGTTACTCCTGACGATACCTCTCTAATATCCGTCGCAAGTACATTGTCAGTACCATATTCCTTACGAAGCTTTGTAATTAGTTCTGAACCGATTTGTCCTAAAGCTCCGGTGACCATAATTTTTTTCATGCTGTCTACTCCCTCTCGAAAACAATTGTATTTTTGGAAAGAACACTTTTCTATTGTATAAGCCTTATTTAATGATGTTTTAATTGTTTATATTATATGCTGTTCTTTTCAAAAATACAATAATGAATTGCATGTCCATTTGGTATAATGTAAGAAATAGGAGGTAGACATGAAAATTCTTCGATTTGTATTAATTTTTTTATTGGGTGTAGTTCTAACAGCTGTCATGACAGCTTTTGAAATTAACTTTTGGATCACCTATTTGAGTATAATTGTTTTATATGCGCTCTTATTAGTTGCTCCAACTATGTATATCGTGTATAAATCTAATAATTTAAAACGGATAGAACGCTATTTAGTAACAAATAAAAGAAAACCGCTTTTTGCATATGCTTTAGCTATTAAATCAGGCAACCGTGAATCAATCATAGAAGCGATTCAAGTCATTTTAAACAAGTATAAACAGCCCTTTATTCAACAAGTGTACAAAACGAATTTAGCGCTGTTTGAAAACAATGTATCCAGCGTGGATCTGCTTGCCAAGCAAATAAGCAAAGAGCCGCTTCGAACGTATTACATGGCTTACGCTGAAGCACTGAAAGGAAACTTTGAAGAAGCTCATGTTTTAAAAGAGAATTTATCAAGTGCATGGATGCAACACGCAATTGAAGCGATTATCGCTAAGGAGAAAGGAAATATGGAGGCGTTTAGTAAGGAAGCAGCGACAAGTATCGAATGTGCGAGGGGGATTCAGAAGTTTAGTTTGGTTTATTCGTTTAAAAACATGAAATGATAAAAGCAGCCAATGAATTGGCTGCTTTTATCATTTCATTCAGTTACTTAATTACCCCAAGCTCTTTTCCAACCTTCTCATAAATCGAAATTGCATCATCTAGCATTTCTTTTGTATGAGCGGCTGTTGGCATGTTGCGGACACGGCCTGTGCCTTTTGGTACGGTTGGGAAGACGATGGATTTTGCGTAGACGCCTTCTTCGAATAATCGTTTAGAGAATTGCTGTGTTAGCTTTTCATCTCCAATAATACATGGAGTGATTGGTGTTTCAGAAGCACCGATATCAAAGCCAAGTTTAGATAGACCAGCTTTTAAATAGTCTCCGTTTTCCCATAGCTTGTCATGTAGCTCGGTAGAATCGATGATCATTTGAACTGCTGCTGTAATAGCTGCTACGTCACCTGGTGGAAGAGCCGTTGAGAATAAAAATGGACGAGAGCGAACTTTTAACCAGTCGATTAAGTCCTTTTTCCCCGCTACATACCCACCTACAACACCGATTGCCTTAGATAAAGTACCGATTTGGAAATCGATTTCTTTTTCTAAGCCGAAGTGTTTTACCGTTCCTTTACCTTTTCCAGTTACTCCAGAACCGTGAGCGTCATCTACATAAGTGATTAAGTCGAATTCTTTTGCAATTTCTACGATTTCTGGAAGTTTTGCGATATCGCCATCCATTGAGAATACGCCGTCTGTAATCACCATTACTTTATTGTATTGACCAGATTCTGTTGCCTGTTTTGCTTTTGCACGTAAATCTTCCATGTCCGAGTGGTTGAACGGAATAATTTTTGCTTTGGATAGTCTGCAACCATCAATAATAGATGCATGGTTTAACTGATCCGACAAAATAGCGTCATTTTTATCCATTACAGCTGAAATTGCGGCCATATTGCAGTTAAAGCCTGATTGATATGAAATTGCAGCTTCTGTGCCTTTGAATTCAGCCAGTTTTTGTTCTAATTTTACGTGAAGGTCGAGCGTCCCATTAATCGTACGAACTGCTCCTGCTCCTACTCCGTACTTGTCCACTGCTTCTTTTGCAATTTCCTTAAGCTTCGGATTTGTTGCAAGACCTAAATAATTATTGGACGATAGATTGATCAGTTCTGAACCTCGAACTTGAATCTTCGCACCATTTGCTCCCTCGACTGGGTCGATTTCGTTATATAAGCCTTGATTTTTTAGTGCATCTAAGTTTTCTGTTAAGAAATTATTTAATACGTTTGACAAGGTCATCTTTCCTTTCAAGCGAAATAGTCCTCTCTAGTTTAACATGATTGAGGGAAAATACGAAAAAAAGCGAGCAGAATATTTCTCTGCTCACTCTATGGTTGCGATCATTTTATCTTGTAAAGTTGTCCATTTATCTTCATCTATCGTAGAATCATAGAGCATTTTAATCGTCTTAGAATCTCCTGCATATGTGCTAATATAATCTTGTGCAAGTTCCATTTCGTTTACATACCGTTGTTTCACTTCTACAATCTTTTTCTCATCTAATAATGTTTGCTCTATATGTGGAAAGAAGTCTACGATTTCGTCTCCATCTCGCTCAGGGTCATAAATATGCGGACTTGTTGCATCTACCATGCATAACTGTAACTCTGGGATGACTATTCCATCCACACTATTCGCATCTAGCCCACACCATATAAAACGAATGTCTAGCCCATGCAGCTTTGCTTCTTCCCCAAACTTTTTCATAAAAGAAGATTTCCCACAACCAGGCAGTCCTTTTATATAGAGTCTAGATTTTAAATTTTTTGATATTGATTTTAACGTATCCTGTGCCCCTACCGGAGTAAGTGAGCCCATTAAACGATGTGTCACTTTTGGTGTTTTTTGAAGATGCACATTGCCAATGCATTTCTTTTTTAATACTGCTAGTAGTCCATTTATGCCGTCCCAATCAATCGCTGGCTGTATCAACTGCTCCCACTCATCATGGATAGTCTTCGCTTTGGATAAGGTTCGAAGCCCTTTTGTTAACCAAACATCATTCGCAATTTGCTTATCGCGTATTAACGGTCCTAAATCTTTTAGCCTTTCCTCATCATACGCCTCATAATAAGGAACCCACTCATGACCAGCACCGTAGTAGGTAGGATCTGCGGCATCTGTTTGTAAATACAGTGTTTTCGTATCCAGTATATATACCGCTTCTAATAATTCCTCATGAAGTGGATCATAAAACCATTCCATATTTTTGCCTCTACGAATAGCGGCATAGCCTATTTCTTTCAATAGTTCTGTCAGTCGATATGAAGTCGGTCCTTTAAAAAAATATACTTTTTTAGCTTCTTGAATAAGTTCTTTATAAAAGTTCTTCACACCTTGGCCCGTATACGATTTCCCCATATAATGCGTTATTGTACCGCCCAAATCGTCATCCTTTCTATCCTTGGTTCAATAGATAATATATGCGCGAATATAGGAAAAGATGAAAAGCATAAAAATCATTTCTAATCTTCCATATAAAATCACATCGACTAAGCCAACCCCAATTGCCATATCCATCAATTGAAATAAAATAACTTATCCATCAATACTTGTAATATCAACGAGCAACTAGTTAAATACATTGAACTGACAGTTACCCTATAAAAAGCGACCAACCTTATATCAGTTCCTTTTTCAGCCTACTCCTACTTTTCTAACAATCTAAAAAACCATTCACAACTAAGTTGGAATGGTTACGATATTTCTATTTCTTGGCTGAGTTAAAAACTATGCACTTTCTGTTTGAGTGATTGCTGCAGTCCGCCCTTTTGTCATCTTCAGGAGATCCGACAATACCAGCTTCACTTGAAGCCCTATTTTGCCGCCACTTACAATGATAAAATCATTTTTTTCCGCACTGACATCTATTATTGTAGGATATAATTTTTTCATACCAATTGGTGAACATCCTCCCCTAACATAGCCAGTAGTCGTAAGTAAGTCCTTTAACGGCAGTAACTCCACTTTTTTCTCCCCAAACACTTTAGCTACTGACTTTAGATTTAATTCATCGGAAACAGGAATAATGCATACATAGTAAACGCCAGATCCTGCCGTTACTAGCAATGTTTTATATACTACAACAACAGGATAACCGATTTTATTGGCAACAGATACACCGTCCACTTTGTCACCTGTTAACTCGTATTCAATTAGCTCAAAGTCAACTTTTTGCTTTTCCAAAATTCGTATAGCATTTGTCTTTTGTATTTTTGCCATTATCTTTTGCTCCTACGCAATTCGGAAGAAACTAGGCTCAAGATCAGAAAAACCATATCGCTTTAAGTGTACTTGATAGGAATACTTAGCAATTGCCTTTTCTTTTAGGCGTTTTTTCTGTAGGCTCTCTAGGTCTTCTTGAATTGTTTTTGTAGATGGGGTATCGGAAAAGGCATGGTTGGAAACAGCAGCTTCATCCTCTAATTGCTGTTTAACTTCCATTGCGATTTGACGATTCGCTTCCTCATGCAATACTATTTGCCCATTCACTTGTTGAATTTTCGCAGATGCATTAGCAGCTACACGCAAATCTTGTGGAGTAGGCTTTTCAGCCGCAAGCGCGTTACTTCGTACTTTTTCTAATAGCTCAACGGTCTTTTCCAAAGTATGACCACCGATTGTTTGTACAGGGATACCGGGTCCTTTAATATCGAGCATATTTGTAGACTGTTTATTCGAGTTCTCTAGTTGTTGAAATTCTCTAATAGCAGCACTCACTTCTGGGGCTTCTGGTTCTTTTTCTTTGTTTCCAAGTAGTAAGTCTTCCAGTTCCTCTAAGGAAGGTATTTTAGGTTGGAAATAGTCTGCTTGTCTCCTGTATGCATCCCCAGCATCTTTACGTTGCAATGTTCGTTTTCTTTCTTCAAACGTTGCTATTTGATTAGATATGCCATTCCCAGTAGCTCTTACCAAACTCATTCGGTTCACCTCTCGCCTATAAACTTTATATAGAATATTTTACCACATTATCAGAATAATCAAACGTCCAAAGGTCATATAAAAATAAATGAAAAAAGATATGACAATATGAGCCCATCCGAATTGCTTGCGGGTCTTTTGATCTACTTTTTATAAGGCTCATAAATATTCGGTAAAACGCGAAATATCTATGTTTTTGAAGTGCTTTGGATAAACTTATACTGGATGATAACCGACTTTTTTTAGAGATGGGAGATTCTTAGTTTGGCAGGATCATCTCCATATTGTTCTTAATAGCTTCTTCGCTCATTTCTCCCGTAATTATTTTCTCTATTTTACCTTCTTGGTTAATAAGTAAGGTTGTTGGCAAAGGATTAATATTGTATGCATCCAACACACTTTTATTATTATCTATCAATACCGGAAACGTTAAACCCTTTCGATCGATAAATTTTTGGAGTGCAAAATCAGATTCCCCTACGTTTACGGCTAAAATTTGAAGCCCTTGATCTTTAAATTCTTGATATTGTTTGTCAATTAGAGGAAACTCTCTTTCACATGGCTTACACCAAGTCCCCCAAAAGTTTAAAAATACTCCTTGCCCTTTGTAATCGGATAGTTGATGTTTTTCTCCTTCCATGTCAACAAGGGCAAAGTTCGGAGCCTTATCCCCTACTTGTAATATCGCTGTTTTTTCTTTTGTTAAATTTGAATAAATGGTAAAGGAGATGGCTCCAACCATTATGATTAATATAATTGAACGCATGTAGAATCGCTTTTTCTTTTTATTCATCGTTACAAGTATCCCTTCTTTCGTTATTTACGCTTCCAAAGCAATAGCATCATTATTGTTATAAATATAAATGCAATAAGCGCCAAAAAAGGAATTGTCACAAAACCGAACCAGTTTATGTACTGTCCTGAGCAGGGGACTCCGTTTGTGCATGCACTAAACTCTTGCATGGAAGGGATTTTTTGAAGCGCATAATGATAACTAGACATAACTAAGCCGAAAATGGATATCGGCAATATATATTTATATATATCACGGTCATTCCGATAAAAAGCGATTCCTAAAAAAATGACAAGCGGATACATTAAAATACGTTGATACCAACAAAGTGTACATGGGACAAAACCCATATGCTCGCTAAAAAATAGACTTCCGACCATCGCAATAATAGATACTATCCACGCAAAGAAAAGCGGTTTATTTACCATTAGATGCCTCTTCCACCATTTTTGAAAAATCGTCCATCGTACTTCCGGTAAATTCCTTACCACCAATAAAAATGGAAGGCGTAGAAGTTACCCCAAGATTATTCGCTTCGTTCATATCTTTCTGCCATGCTTCTTTTCCCGCGCTCTCGCTATATGCATGCATGACTTTTTCTATTTCTTCAGGGCTTGCTACTTTACCTAAAACCGTTTTTAAAAACTCATCAGTCATTACGTTCTCTTGCCCGGATTCGTTTGTTTGGTTGGCAAACAATAGATCATGGAATGTCCAGAACTTCTCATTCCCAAGTTCTTTATAAACTGTTTCTGCAAATTGTGCGGATGTTGTTGAGTCTGCAGCTATAAAAGAATAGTTCATAAAGTAAAACTTTGCTTTTCCAGTTTCAACAAATTGCTCGTTGATAATCGGGAAGAGAGTATTGTTGAAATCTCCGCAATGTGGGCATTTATAATCTCCAAATTCTACAATTTCAACTGGCGCTGATTCTTCCCCTATATACGGCTGATCCGTATAATCGATTACAGCAGATTCTTGTTTAGCATCCGTTAATAAAATAATTCCTACGATACATACAACGATTATTCCAACGATCCAAAATATTTTCTTAGACAAATAAATCTCTCCTTCTTTAAACTACATATTGTAGTGTATTGGGATAAAAAATTTACGCTATTAAAGCGTAAATAAAAAATACACAGATTAAACTAAAAATAATTAACGATAAAATTACTATCTTCAACGGAATCTTAAATTGAATACCTTCTAATGGGTTCAAGATATATTCAATTCGATAGTTAATAGATGTGTCCGCAAATGATACATATGCATAAGGCATTTTTTCAGCTACGCCTATTTTAATCATTTTCAATAGTGCGCTACCGATGTGAACAGATGTCTCCTGTTTTTTAATGGCAAAATCATCTGCCAGTACTTCCTGCATAATTCTATATTGTTTATTTAACCATTTCAAAATTGGGATATACCCCATTGTGGATGCGCATAGGGATAACAGAAAGACTTTTAGCGGATCCCGCTTTTCTTGATGATACATCTCATGGGCAATGACTGCTGTTAATTCCTCATCTGTCAATAAGCTTATTAGGCCTGTGGAGATGATGATTTTAGGACAGATAAAACCCATTGTAATCGCAATCGGCGTTGGATGCGATATAATGATCAAATCTTCTTCCTTGTTGCAATAGGCCTGATTCATATTCTTTGTGAGCGTGTTCTCTTTATATTGCTCTAATCGTTTCTTCATACGCGATGTTTGGATCAATTGGGTAGATATATGCCAAATCGAAAAGGCTAACGTAAAGATTACGAGTGCGTCAAGTGCATATTCAAGAGAAGAAAGACCGATCGCCTTCATCCAACTATGACATGCAACTACTAAATTAAATTTGACGTTCCACCCTGCTAGCATAGAGATGACGTACAATGCCATCTGCAAGAAAACTGTACCAGAAATGACAAGTGAGATGATCAAAATAATGGACGCTTGGCGCTTTGACATAGGTTACAAATCCTTTTTCAATTCTTTTATTTTTTGCTCGAGTTTGGCAACAAGATCCTCATCTACATCTTCGAGTGCATCTAGCATATGGCTTACGACAACACTTCCGAATTCATCCATCAATTCATTCGTCATTTCTTTCGACTGTGCATTTAGAAAATCTACTCTTGATTGGACGGGTTTATAAAGCGATGATCTACCTTCTACTCTCTTTTGCAATATTCCTTTCTCGACTAATCGATTCATCACGGTCATCACAGTGTTGAAATTCGTTATCTTTTCCTTGTCGAGCACTTGTTGGACATCTTTAATAGTCATTTCTACATCATTCCAAAGAATATCCATGATCTTTGCTTCAAGAGGACCAAAAAAGCGGTTTAATCCACTTTCATTCATTGCAAATTTACGAATTCTCATATTTAACACCTCACATTACACATTGTAGTGCAATTACTTCTTAAATGGAAGTATTTAATTCTTAAAATTATTGATTTTACAGCGTTTTCATTTTTTCATATAACCCCTAAGAAATGTAATCGCTTTGGGTGATAAATTAAAATAAAACGGACAAGCAGAAATCGTCCATCGTTGCTTTTTAATGTTCACACTGTGTACGTTTACTTATTATTATTGCGTTCTTACATCCACTTTTTATTCATAAAATGATGAAAAAGAAAGAGGTGTATGTTGTGCAAGACATTCATAGTATTTGCAACCAGTTTGCTCAAATAGTTAATGGTATAGCAAATATAAAAAATGGTGTTTGTTCCGTTGAGCTAGGACGAAATTTTCCACTTACAATACAAAACCGTCCGAGTCGTAGTGCACTTCCTGCTGGAATAACTTTTGAGTCATTAGATTACGAAGGGAATGCACTTAACCTTGGTGAAGTGGTAGTACTTCAAGAAGAATTGCCTTCTTTCGTTACGGCACTCGTAAAAAACAATCTAATTGTTAGTGCTATTCATAATCACTGGATTTTTACTAATCCAACTATTTTATATGTTCACTTTCAGTCTGTAGAGTCTCCCTTATCCTTTGCACGAAAATCCGCAGAAGCGTTTAAAGTGTTGAAGCACTAAAATAATGAATCTCAACATTCCCCCTATCACTTTAACATTTTTCATATAAAGTATTGCAAAGCATACAATTATGTTAAGTAATAAATGCTTTATAATGGGAGAATCCACAACATTGTTGATCAGTGAAGGTGTTGGTCAAAATAATAAAATTCAACATGTCAACAATTGTAAAGAACCATTTAGAAGTGTTAATGATTATTAAACTATTTATTCATATTGGAGGATACTTTCTAAATGAACAATAGAGAAAGTAATAATAAAAGTAACCAAAATTCCAATTCTTTAATTCGTGCGGCTGAACTTGCACTTGTTGGCGAACTATTATCGACAATTGGAGATGTGATTTCCACTATATCCGCTGTTCTTGCATTGGAAGAAGAACGACAAGAACAAAGTGAAAGTAAAAATGTACAGGAACAGTTGGATTATTTAACTAATGAAATAAAAATCCTAAAAAAACAAATTAATGACGGTAAATCCAGACGTTTTTAAAGGATAGTTTTCTATGTATAACTATGTTTATGTTACATCTCATACGAAAAAAGAAATAGGTTATATAAGACTCAAAACTAGAATTATCTGTTAAAAACCTCTCGCTCGAATATCATAATGCTTTTAAACATTACACACTGTAGTGTATTTACCTTCTCGAGTCAAATATTGTTTATCGAAATGAAAAAGGGTTGGCCAAGTTAAGTTATGACACAACCCTTTCTCGTATTCTCGTTAGTCGAATTTTATACCCTTTAATAAATCAGCAAAGGCATTATTAATCGGCTCTTCCTCTTTTTCCTGCTGTTTCAAATACTTCTGAACAGAGCGTTTATCCACTTTACCATTACCTTCTTTTTTACGACGTGCTTCGAAGGCAGATAATTTTTCTCTATAACCACATTTACAAGTGAAGATTTGTCCATCCCCTTCACCACGCAGTTCTAGTTTCTTTTTACATTGTGGACAACGTGCGTTTGTTACACGTGCCACATTTTTACGGTGTCCACATTCACGATCCTGACAGACTAGCATTTTGCCTTTTTTACCGTTCACTTCAAGCATCGGTTTACCGCAATCTGGACAAGACTTTGTAGAAATATTGTCGTGTTTATATTTCTTGCTGCTGCTTTTAATTTCAGAAACGATTTCTTTCGTGTACTTCTTCATTTCCGCAATGAAAACTTCTTTTTTTAGTTTTCCATTTGCAATTGCCTCAAGCTTTTGTTCCCATTCACCAGTTAATGTAGGAGATTTCAATTCCTCTGGTACTAACTCAAGCAACTGACGACCTTTTGAAGTAATATGAATATCTTTACCACGCTTTTCGATAAGGAACGAGTTGAATAGCTTGTCGATAATATCCGCACGTGTTGCTACCGTACCCAATCCACCAGTAGATTTTAATGTGTCCGCAAGCTGCTTATTTTGCGTTTCCATATATTTCGTAGGATTTTCCATTGCCGTTAATAAGGTTGCTTCGTTAAAGCGTGCAGATGGTTTTGTTTGACCCGAAGTTTGGGCAATAAGCTTTACGTTTAATGAATCGCCTTTTTCGATGCGAGGTAAGATCTGCTCTTTTAAATCATCTGCAATATCTTCATCTTCAAAATGATTTTGGTAAACCTCTTTCCAACCACTTACTAAAATCGTTTTTCCTCTCGCAACAAAATGCTCGTCCCCAATTTTCGCACGCAGCGTTAATTGTTCGTATTCAAATGCTGGGAACAGGACTGCCAAGAAACGTTTTACGACTAGATCATAAATTTTACGTTCTTTATCATTGAATGCAGAAAAATTGACGTATCCTTCAGTCGGAATGATTGCATGGTGATCCGAAACCTTGCTGTCATCCACAAATGATTTAGATGTTTTTATAGGCTTAGTTAAAACTTTGTTTGCCAATGAACGGAATTCACCTACCCCACAAGCTTTAAGTCGCTCAGGAAGTGTACCTACGATGTCCGATGAGATGTAGCGTGAATCTGTACGAGGATATGTTAATACTTTGTGCTGCTCATACAGCTTTTGCATGATATTCAATGTTTCTTTTGCGGAGTAACCAAAAATTTTATTTGCATCGCGTTGTAGTTCTGTTAAATCATACAAACCAGGTGCAAATGACTTCTTCGGTTTTTTCTCGATTTCAGTAACAGTCGCATTGCCCTTGCCTAACTTTTTCACGATAGCATCCATTTTTTCTTTATCGAAGCTGCGGCCATTCCCCTTCGCATCTTGCCAAGTGAGCTTTAAGTTATCTACTGTTTGCGCTTCAACACCATAATAAGTTTGTGCCTTAAAATGCTTTATCTCATCTTCCCGTTTAGCAATAATCGCTACAACCGGGGTCTGAACACGCCCACAATTTAACTGTGCATTGAATTTTGTGGATAATGCACGACTGGCATTTAAGCCGATATACCAATCGGCCTCCGAACGAGCTACCGCGGAGGCATATAGGTTTTCATACGCTTTACCAGGCTTTAAGTTGGCAAATCCATCTTTAATCGCTTTATCGGTTACCGAGGAAATCCATAAGCGTTTTATTGGTTTATTCACTTTTGCTTTCGCTATGATCCAACGCGCAACCAGTTCTCCTTCACGACCAGCGTCAGTTGCGATAATAATTTCGTTAATATCCGAACGAATGAGCTGCGACTTCACCGCATTAAATTGTTTGCCCGACTGCTTAATCACGGATAGCTTAAGATTTTCTGGCAACATCGGTAAATCTTCTAAATTCCACGTTTTATATTTAACATCATAACTTTCTGGATCCGCTAACGTTACTAGGTGACCTAGCGCCCAAGTCACCACATAGTCACGACCTTCCAAATAGCCATTTCCTTTTTTATCACATTTAAGTACACGCGCAATATCGCGTGCAACAGATGGTTTTTCTGCTAATACTAAGCGTTTTGCCATACATAACATCCTTTCGTAAATCCATATGCTAAATATATCATACCGCTCATATTTTTAATCATTCTTGGGCCTGTTTGGTTAGTCTTGATTCAAATTTTGGAAACAAGTCTATATACACAACCTTTAGAGCACTTCTCGAACTAGTTGCTTTCACTTTTCAATCGTCCCGTTTTCCTTTTATCGGTAAACAACACAACCAGTTTATTTTATCTGAATAGATATAGAGCCATCTAAGTAATTTGGGTACGCTACAAAATCTATTTTGACGGGATTAATAATATCTTTTGTATCCACTGTAATTTTAGTGTGTTGCTCCTCTTCATCTCCCCAGTTACTTTCCGTAGGTATATCAACCACTTCTCCTTTTGCATTTTCTCCTTGCGAAAATAAGGAGTACATATGATTTTTCCTTAATGGATGATATTTCAATTCAATTGAATTGCTGCCAACATCTATGACTTCCATTTTTCTATCGGACGGTTGCTTCAAAATTTCTTTCTTACTAAAGTCCACCAGCAAGTAGCTTTCCTCTTTAGAGAGCGCCTGCACCTTATCGAATTTTAAATACAACTCTTTTGGCTGTTTAAAATAGTTACTTTGAAGAAAATAGGTTCTTTCTTTGTTGCCCACTCCGCCAAAACCACTTGTTCCATTTTGAATAGAACTCCATACCTCTCCATTTTCATCTTCTATTCGCATATCTTCAAATTGCAAAATTTCCATATCATTTTGCCCGTCAAATGCTATCTTTACTGCTACTCGAAGAGGATAAAGTATAATGTTCTTCACTACCATTTTTTGTCCGTCCATCTCTACTTCACGATTTAAGGTATATATTTTTCCTTGTTGAATTTTATTTTTTAAAGTAAATGGTATTTTAAAGGTCGTTTGTTTGTCATTTTCTATTTGTAAGATCAATTCGAATTGCTTAGAAGTAAATTGCTTTGTTTCTTGAAAAGTAAAGCTAATTTTTTCTTCTATTCGATTTGTTTTTTCCTGATGAGCATAGCCATATGAAGTGGACGCATTATCACTTAAACTATTTCCATCGTTTAATACATCAACATTTTCAAATTTAATTTTTTCAATGTTAGACTTAGCTTCTAATGTATAAAATATTTCCATTCCTGTTTCATCTAAAATGACCCCATCTATAGTGAGCGTCATATTGTCTTTCACTTGGTTGACGCCTACCGACTCATAATAATCATTTTCAATGATGGCTTCTAAACCTTTATCAAACTGAATAAGATCCACAAACCTTTCCATCCCAGGTATAGATGCGACTGCGTTTGCAAATGCAGGGGACACCTGAATAGAGGTGATAAATGAAAGCATGAGTATCGCGGCTACAGATATAGTCCAAAGTGTTTTTTTATGCTTTCTTCTTTTCCGTTTTGCTTTTAGCATACCTTGCTGAATAGCCTCATCTATCTGTAGCTCTGGGACTTCGATTTGCTCCAATTGTTTCTTCGATTCATTTAGCATTTCTTCCTCTTTTTCATACATAATCTATGTCTCCTTTCTCTGATAGGAATGTCCTTAGTGACTTGAGTGCTTTGTGGAGCCTCGACTTAACGGTTCCTTCCGGGATCCTTTCGATTTCGGCTATTTCTTTAATTTTCGTATTGTGGTAATATTTCAGAAAAATCAGTTGCTGCTCTTCGTTCGATAAGGATGCAATTGCTTCTTCTATTTCTAGCTTCGATTCATTCGCATGAGCCCCAATCTCTCTAAGTGTTTCACTTGAAGTATACCGCTTCCTTTTTTTCAATTGATCTTGACAATAATTCATCATCACTCGGGTTAGCCATGTCTTTATATACTGTGGCTCTTTAACTGTATGTATTTTTTCATAAGCTCTGTATGT
Organism: Bacillus sp. FJAT-22090; assembly: GCF_007676755.1. Taxonomy (GTDB): domain Bacteria; phylum Bacillota; class Bacilli; order Bacillales_A; family Planococcaceae; genus Psychrobacillus. The sequence goes on from NZ_VEBK01000010.1 coordinate 147,642, forward strand.
CACTTCCTGTATCGCTTCAATTGCATCATGTTCATTTTTTAAAAAGGCAAAAGCTGTTTTATATAGTGCGTCTTTATGCAATTGTATGAGCTGTATAAATGCTTGTTCATCACGCTCTATAGCTTTTTCCGCGATTTCCATTTCCTCCACCTGCGTCACCCCATTTCACTTGTTGTTATACATTAGACATCTGAATTAGGAAAAAGTTCATTTATTTTTCAAATAAAAAAGGATACCCCAACAAATGGGCATATCCTCTAAATTTTTTAGTGTGTATCAATAGGTTCTTTGCAAAGACTTTTACTCATTTCTGCATATTGTACGAATACACGTGCAAGTTCACGGAGACGATTATGCACATCTTCGTCCACTATTTCGTTGTTTTTATCGAAATGGCTCATATGCGTATATACATAGTTCGGTGTAACCAAACATCTAAAATAGTCCAAAATAGGCTTCAGCTGATTTTCAATAACTAAGTGATGCTGGTAGGTTCCACCATTGGCAACTATCGATACTGGCTTATAGCGCATCGTTTTAGGATGTAAGAAGTCAAAAGTATTTTTCAATACGCCTGGAATCGACCCTTGGAAAATAGGTGTTGCAATGATATAGCCATCCGCTTGTTCGAACTTGCCTACGAGTAGCTTCATATCTTCATTGTATTGCTCGAATGGTCGCCCATCGACAAATTGATGCTCATAATTATCCAGCTTAATAATTTCTAATGAGTGCTCTTCATTAATTTCTTCTATATATTCTTTCACTTTTTCTAGAATGACACCTGTTTTCGTGCCTATTATTGTTCCATCTACGAGTAGAATTTTCACTGCTATAGAACCTCCTTTACCCGTACTTTATTGTATCAAAGAAGAAGCTTACTTGTGAGATAATTAAGAGGATTATAAAAAAGTTCATTCTTTAGACTGAAGTCTTTAACTGATAGATTTTAGGAAATCTACTATATGTATTCTCTTCCAAAACAGCGAAACAGTTAATCGCCTATTTCATCTTCTTTTACAAAAATGTCTTTTCGCTTACTCCAATCAAAGAGCTCTTCTCTTGGAATCGGCATCTCTTCTATCGTTTTAGCATCTAAAATTTCTTTTGTTTTATATATGCGTACATTCCCTTTATTGCCATGCGTAGCATAATGGTACATTGCAAAGGCAAGCTGTTTCCCCTCTATTGCTCGCAGCTTTTGAAAAGGTCCTATGAGAAGCGGATTTAGTAATTGAAAAATTCCTTCCGCTAAACGCTCACCTAATCGAAACTCCGCTCGTTCCCCTGTTAACAGGGTAGGTCGAAAAATAGAAAGATGGGGCAGGTTCAACTCAATCAGCTCCTGTTCCATTCTTCCTTTTATACGGCTATAGAAAAAAGGTGATTTACTATTTGAACCAGCCGCAGATATAACATAAAAGTTTGGAATACCCCGTTTTTTAGCTAAAGAAGCAATTTGTAGAGGATAGATTAAATCTACTTTTTCAAACGCTTCTTTCGTTTTCGCTTTTTTCATTGTCGTTCCTAGACAACAAAACAAATCATCTGCAATATCCAAATCATTTTCTTCCAATTTGTCAAATTCCCGAATTTTCACATCTAACTTAGCATGTGTATATGTAATGGTTTTTCTAGCAATTACAGAGATAGCTACGTATTCTTCACTTTCACAAAGTTGTTTTACTAGGAACCGACCCGTCAATCCGGTTGCCCCAACTACGATCGCAGTTCGTTTTGCCAACATACTCTCCCCTTTACGCTTTTCTTTTTGTCTAGCTCCAGTGCCTAGCCCCTCGAGGTCAAATAACCTTTCCTCCATGAAGTCAAAGAGCGACTTCTTTTCGGAAAGAACATTTGCTTTTCAGGGCTAAAATAGGCACTTGCGCTTTTCTTTTTGTCATATACCCCTGTCCCTTTCCATACAATAAAAGAGAATATGCTCTGGAAAGGAAGATGAAAATTGAAACTAGCTTATCTATTAAATACATTTCCACATCGCGGTTTATACCCTGCTGACCGGGCAAACACCCTATTACCTGCTTTGAAAACATCTGAATATAAAGTTTTTGTGCCTAGTACTAATACAAGCCTGCTAAACTATTTAAAAAAACAAAATATCAAAACTTGCGCATTTAATAATAATGCACATTTACTAGAAGAATTGAGATCATTTAATCCGAATTGCATCATTCATGATAGTGGAAATTCGGAGAAAGATTTAATACGTCGTTTAAAATCATTTAATTGTCCGCTTATTCATTTTGATGACCATGGAGACGGCGGTACTTTAGCGGATTTAGTTTTCCAAACATTATACGAGAACCCCAAGGATCTCTCAAAAGAACATTTTATTTATGGACATACCGGGTATATCCCCGTTCATAAAATTAGTTATAAAAATAATAACACGTTATCCGATCCACCGCATATTGTTGTAGCTTTTCCACATGAAGACCCAGAAAACTTAACGTATCGCACATTAAGACATCTTGTACAACTTCATATTCCTTTACAGATTAGTGTTTTAGTAGATGAGCATTATAAGCATGATATTAATGATCTCAAACGATTTGCCCTTACACGCAAGTCCATTAAAGTTATCTCCACCAATGAACCGGAATCCATCATCTACACTAGTGATATCGTCATTAGTTCTGGCTCTTACATGCCTTTCTTAGTTACACAGTTACAAATTCCATATATTGTACTTTGTGCACATGAGGAAGAAGTCAATTATGCATTCCCTCAAGAAGGACATGGTTTCGCCAATTTAGGACTAGGCCGAAAAATAAAACAATCCTATTTACAAAATGCAGTAATGGAAATCATTTTACATGATAATAGAAGAAAGGCTTATATCCAAAAACAAAAGCATCTTGACTTTAGTTCTAACTTAGTAGAAGTAGTGGAACTTATCGAACAAACGATTGCCAATAAAAAAGCCGAAGAAGAAATCGTACGTTAAGCCAGTTTTTGTGCTACAATAGTGCAAAAAGCTGAAGGTGAATATTCAATGACAAAAGACCAACTACAAGCGGAGATTGCTGAGTTAAAGATGGATTACATTCGTTTACAAGGTGACATGGAAAAGCTAGAGTCCAATGGCCACCCCACTCAAGTAGAAAATGCCGAACGTAGACTTGCCAAAATGGAAGAAGACCTTGCAGAACTAAACAAACAGCTCGCGGACCTATAATCTGCCGGGCTTTCTTTTTGGAGGAAACAATAAATGAGCTTACTTAACGTAGAAAATTTAGGACATACATTCGGAGATCGAACTCTTTTTAAAGAGGTTTCTTTTCGCTTAGTGGAAGGTGAACATGTTGGACTCGTTGGTGCAAACGGCGTTGGGAAATCGACGCTTATGAACATTTTAACAGGTGAAATCATCTATGATGAAGGGCGTGTTGAATGGCTACCTGGAACTCATTATGGCTATTTAGATCAGCATACTCGTCTACAACAAGGACGTTCTATGTTCGATACACTGCGAGATGCTTTCTTACCCCTTTACAAAAAGGAAGAAGAGCTAAATGAAATTATCGCTAAAATGGCCGATGCAACGCCTGAAGAATTAGAAGTGTTATTAGAAAAAATGGCAGAAATACAAGATGTGTTAGATGCAGGCGATTTTTATTCATTAGACATGAAAGTAGAAGAGGTCGCTCGTGGTCTTGGGCTAGATGCCATTGGTTTAGACCGTCCCGTTGAGGCTCTTTCTGGTGGTCAGCGTACGAAGGTTCTGTTGGCAAAGCTTTTATTAGAGAAGCCAAAAGTTCTTTTATTGGACGAGCCAACCAACTATTTAGACGAAGAGCATGTTAATTGGCTATCCAATTATTTAAAGAACTATCCATATGCTTTTCTATTGATCTCGCATGACACAGAATTCATGAATGGCATTGTAGACGTTATTTTCCACTTAGAATTCTCAAAACTTACACGCTACACGGCATCTTATGAGAAGTTTTTAGAGCTTGCTGAATTGAACAAAAGACAGCATATTGATGCATATGAAAAACAACAAGAATTCATTAAAAAGCAAGAAGATTTCATCGCGAAGAACAAAGCACGATACTCTACTACTGGACGTGCAAAATCTCGCCAAAAACAACTGGATCGCATAGAACGCATTGATCGTCCAGAAACAGCAGCCAAACCAGAGTTTAGCTTTAAAGAATCTAGAAGTTCTGGCCGCTATGTTGTAGAAGCGGATCATTTGCAGATCGGTTATGATAATCCTCTGCTCCCTCCACTTACATTCACAATCGAACGTGGAGAAAAAATTGCGCTTGTCGGGATGAACGGTATCGGTAAATCTACCTTACTAAAAACAATGCTTGGTAAAATTCCAGCACTAGGCGGAAAAGTAATTCGAGGAGACTTCTTATACCCTTCTTACTTCGAACAAGAAGTCAAAGCCGGGAACATTACACCAATTGAATCTATCTGGGAAACGTATCCAAGCATGGAGCAAAACCAAGTTCGTGCTGCACTAGCCCGTACCGGTTTAAAAAGCGAACATATCTCCCGTCCCCTATCTAGTTTAAGTGGTGGAGAACAAGCAAAAGTACGTCTATGTAAACTAATGATGGAAGAAAGTAACTGGCTGATTTTCGATGAGCCAACAAACCATCTGGACATCCATGCCAAAGAAGAACTAAAACGCGCAATGAAAGAATTTAAAGGCACCATCGTACTTGTAAGCCATGAGCCTGAATTTTACGAAGGCTTAGTCACAAAAGTATGGAACGTAGAAGAATGGTTTTCCACTGGTAAAGAGGTTGTAGAAGAATAGGTCTGTTAGAACCCCCGAGCACTTGATGCTTAGGGGTTTTCTTTGTATTAGGAGATGAGAAATGTGGGGGTTCGTTGCGGATGGCGGGGTTTGCTCGGATAGCGCTGGTTTACGATCGGATACTCGGGGTTTAGGATCGGATAACCGCTGTTTAGGATCGGATAACCGCTATTTACGCTCGGATACGGCTCTCCTTTGCTCGGGCGGCATTTGTATGTTCGGATAGCGCGGGTTTAGGATCGGATAACCGCCGTTTATGCTCGGATAGCGCGGGTTTACGATCGGATAGCCGCTGTTTCTGCTCGGATACGCCTCTCCTTTGCTCGGACGGCATTTGTATGTTCGGATAGCGCGGGTTTGCGATCGGATACACTGGGTTTAGGATCGGCTAATCCCTGTTTACGCTCGGATGCACGGGGTTTAGGATCGGATGGCCGCTGTTTACGATCGGATGCAACTCTCCTTGCTCGGACGGCATTTGTATGTTCGGATAGCGCGGATTTACGATCGGATAACCGCTGTTTATGATCGGATACGCCTCTCCTTTGCTCGGACGGCATTTGTATGTTCGTATAGCGCAGGTTTGTGATCGGATACGCGATGTGTATGCTCGGATATCCGCTACAAAAAAATCCTCTCCCGTTTTAAAAATGGGAGAGGATTTTTCATATTAAGCTAAGACTAATGAATCTTTGGCAATTTCATCATTCATAATAAGCTCTTTTAATCGCTGCTTCGCTCTAAATAATCTGGACTTCACTGTACCTATTGAAACTTTCATCACCTCGGCTATTTCGATTAATGAAAATTGATGCACATAAAAGTACATTACTGTTTTTTGATAGATACCATCTAATTCAGCGACTTTTGATCGAATGATTTCTCCCACATCTTCTTTTTCTAATTGCTCTTCTACAGACAACACATCTGCCGCGATTAAATCTAGGAGGGAAATATCTAATTGTTCCGGTTGATTTGCAACATATTTACTTCTTCTTACTTGTTTACGATATCTGTCACGGAATGTATTCATACAAATAGTCGTTAACCAGGCTTTAACATGGTCGACTTCTTTCATATATGATTCATATCGCACAACTTTCATCCATACTTCTTGCATGAGGTCTTCTGCATCTATTTGATTTTTCGTTAGTTTCAAACATAGATAATATATGTATCGGTTATATTCTTCATAAATTTCTTCAATTTTGACTTGCATTTTTTATTCCTCCGCTCGGCGTTTCTTTATAACTCTATAATGCCAAACGTTTACATTACACTCTATCGTATTCTCTTTCAATATAATTACAAACGTGTAAGTTAAAAAAACACAAGAAGGAATTTAACCCTCTTGTGCTTCAACAACTTCTATGGATTCTTCTTTTTTAGTGATAGTTAATGTGACAATACGGCTACGATCCATTTCATTTATTTCGATCAATAAATTCTCGTATGTAAATTGTTCGTTTTCTTCTGGAACATGTCCAAGCTGGTCCAGTACGAAGCCTCCGATTGTTTCATTTTCATTCACAATAGATACTTTAAACAGTTCATTCACTTCATCTATTTCCATGCGTCCCGCGCAGATTAAGCGGTTCTCCGTCATTTCATGTATTAAAATTTCCTCATCATCATCAGTTTCGTCTTCTATTTGTTGACCAATCATTTCTTCGATTAAATCTTCATGCGTGACGATACCTAGTGTTCCACCGTACTCATCTAAAACGATCGCCATATGCTTTTTATGAGTGAGCATTAGTTCAAATACTTTTTCAACACTCAATGTTTGCACAACAAACAATGGCTCTTTATCAATAATTGTCTCTAATTTTAACGATGGATCCATCGACCATTCAATTAACTTTTTCGAATAAAACATACCGACAATCGTGTCTAAGTCTTCCTCATATACAGGGTATCTTGTGTAGGAGTGCTCGAGTATCGTATCCCGCGCTTCTACATATGTAGCCTCTAAAGGAAGAGCAACCATTTCCGTACGATGGGTGGACAGCACATCTGATACATCTTTATTCGGAAAGTCTAAAATTCCTTTAATACGCTCCGATTCTTCTTCTTCAAATGTACCATCTGTCGAAGCGATATCTACCATATTCAAAAGTTCTTCTTTAGTGATAGTCGTTTCCTTTATTGCACCTTTAGAACCAATTCGGATCATCATATTTATAAGTCCAGCAACTAAAAATGTTATCGGTTTTAATAACCAGATCAACAATCGAATCATTGGAGCAACTATATACACAATTTTTTCCGAAAAAGTTGCGGCTATTGTTTTTGGAAGCACTTCAGCAAATAAAATAATCACTATAGTTAAGACGACAACAGACCACACAATGTTCCACTGATAATTTTCAGCTATGAGAATAACTAATACGGTCGCTGCTACGTTTGCAATTGTATTTCCAATTAAGATAGTGATAATCATACGGTCCGACTTTAATAAGAGAACAAGCAGTTTTCCAGCAGCCTTGTCGCTTTGTTCAGCTCGAAGCCGGACCTTCATCCTATTTACAGTCATTAAAGCTGTTTCACTTCCTGATAAAAAGAATGAAACAAGTAATGCAAATACTAATAGTACAAATTCTATGTACAATTTTTTATCCTCCTAAATAACTTCGATCCATAGTTCTTTTTACTACTATAGCATATTAGGAATTTAGTTGTCATAAATCTTATGCTATACTATTTCTATTCACGAAATTCTTAGAAAAGAGGGGTTCAAGTGAGCCAATTTACAGCATTAGATAAGTATTTTTCAGAAAAAAGAGAAACACATTTAGACGAGTTAAAACAATTTTTACGCATTCCTAGTATTTCTTCTTTGTCTGAACATAAAGAAGATATGCAAAAAGGTGCACAATGGCTTGCAGGTTCGTTACAGGAAGCTGGGTTAGAAAACGTAGTCATTGATAAAACTAACGGTCACCCTGTTGTCTATGCGGATTGGCTACATGCAGAGGACAAACCAACAATGTTAATTTACGGTCATTATGACGTGCAACCTGTTGATCCTCTAAATTTATGGGAATCAGAACCTTTCGAGCCACAAGTACGAGACAATAAATTATATGCTCGCGGTGCAAGCGATGACAAAGGTCAAGTGTTTATGCATGTTAAAGCAGTGGAAGCACTTCTTCAAACAGAAGGCTCACTTCCTGTAAACGTGAAGTTTTTAATTGAGGGTGAAGAAGAAGTTGGCAGTCCTAACTTAGAAGCGTATATAGAAGAAAATAAAGAAAAACTTGCTGCAGACGTTATTGTCATTTCCGATACAGGAATGCAAGGTCCTGGTCAACCGGCAGTATGCTATGGCTTGCGCGGACTTTGCGGTGTACAGATTGATGTGAAAGGTGCAAAAGGCGACCTGCACTCCGGCCTTTATGGTGGCGGTGTCCAAAACTCCATCCATGCACTTGTATCCATCTTAGATTCTTTCCGTGATGCTGAAGGAACTATTCAAGTAGAAGGGTTCTATGAAAATGTACGTCCCCTACTAGATGAAGAAAGAGAAGCGTATAAAGCGCTCGGATTCGATGAAGAGGAATTGAAAAAAGAAGTTGGAGTTGACGAGCTATTCGGTGAAAAAGGTTACTCTCATTTAGAACGCGTTTGGGTCCGTCCTACTTTGGAGATTAATGGCGTATTCGGAGGATTCTCAGGAGAAGGCATTAAAACTGTTTTACCTAGTGAAGCTGGCGCTAAAATTACTTGCCGTTTAGTTCCTGATCAAGATCCAGATGAAATTGTAGCTAAACTAAAAGCACATATTGAAAAAAATAAACCAGCCGGTATTACAGTCACTGTAACTGAGTTTGATAAAGGAAAACCATTTATCACACCTTTCGATCATCCAGCAATTCAAGCAGCTGGTCGCAGCTATGAAAAAGTATACAATGTACCAACAGCTTACACTCGCGGTGGAGGCTCTATCCCGATCGTAGCAGCTTTCGATGAAATTCTCGGCCTCCCAGTAGTGTTAATGGGCTTCGGATTATCAACTGAAAACTTCCATGCACCTAACGAACATTTTCATTTAGAAAACTTTGACCAAGGTCTTCGCGTAATTGGCGACTACTACCATGAATTAGCAGATCTTTCAAAAGAACAACTTAAAAAATAATACAAAACGGATGGATTTCAATAATCCATCTGTTTTTTTATCAGTAAATTATTCTATTTGCATAATTGGTTGCTCTCGTTGATGAATTGGTTACGTTCGAATACATTTTGGTCGCTCTCAACATGGATTTGGTTGCTCCCATACTACAATTGGTCTCGTTCAGCCACTTTCTTACTTATAAAGGATAATAATTACATCCCTACTCCTTGAAGCTGCCTTTACATCAAATATATTTCTTCAATT
>NZ_VEBK01000010.1:156920-167522 GCF_007676755.1 Bacillus sp. FJAT-22090
TTTGATGAATTGGTTGCTCTCACACATTTTTTGGTTGCTCTCCCTGTTGAATTGGTTGCTCCCATACTACGATTGGTCTCGTTCAGCCTCTTTCTTACTTATAAAGGATAATAATTACACCGACGCCGCCACCCCTACTCTCCTGAGCTCCTTCTCAATTGGCTGTATTCCTTCTTTTAGCAAGTTGGTTGCTCTCCTTCACTAAGCATCCTGTTCACTCCTGAATAATACGTTACTTCTATTCATTTAGTGTACTGGCTCTAATCGAATCAGTGCCTTAATAGGAAAGAGCTATCCCTGCATGAGATAGCTCTTTCCTTATCCTTTATTCACCAAAAGTAGTGATTAATTGGTCTATGCTTTTTCGTTCTTTTGGTTTTGGCATTTCATCAAAATATCCTACTTGTAACATGCTGATAATGCGTTCGCCTTGTTTAATTCCGAGGGCTTCACGGAATTTTGGATTGTCTAAATAGCCTGGTGTTTTCCAACAAGAGCCGATACCACGATCCCAGGCAAGCAGTTGGATATTTTGGATAAGCATACTTGCTGCTGCGTAATCCTCTAAACGCTCTTTTTGGCGAGCATCTTCAGGGACAATGACGAATACGTAAGCCCCTGGATTTGTAAATTTCTTCATTTGTTTTTCTAGCTCTTCTTCTGTGAGTTCTTTCCACTTTGGAATTGCGAATTCCTTCAACACTTCATATAGATCTACCAATTCTTTACCGCATGCAACAACAAATCGCCACGGTTGTCTATTCTGATGATTTGGTGCCCACACAGCATCCGTCATAACAGAGAGTAATGTTTCTTTTTCTACTGGCTGTCCGTTAAATGCTTTGATGGATCTTCTTTGAATAATTGCATCGCGAATAGTTAATGAATTTTGCATCATTGTATGAAAAACTCCCTTTTCTTTAACATCAATAGTTACTCCTATCATACCAATATATATATTATTTTAAAAGTAGGGCTATTATTATTTGCGCTTTGTTCGTAATAGATAACTTTTTAAAATATACTAAAATCACAGATACACAATTTGAGGTGATTATTTGTTTCTTTATTGGTTTATTAGCTATATTATTGGAACCTTCTTAACTGCTTGGTGGGTTGGAAAATGGAAAAAAACTGATTTGCGGAAAATACGAAGCGGAAATTTAGGTGCTAGAAATGCTGGAGCTGTTCTTGGTAAAGCAGCATTTGTGATGACTTTTTTAGGAGATGCCCTAAAAGGTGCTCTTATTATAGTTGTCGGCAATTACTATAATTTCTCCGTAGAAATTATTGCTATAGGTGGGTTATTGACCATCATGGGGCATTTGTTTCCGTTTTGGTTAAAATTTAAGGGTGGTAAAGGAATCGCTACTTTTATCGGTGTGAGTATAGTACTAAGTCCAGTCCTATTTGGAATAATGGCGGGATGTTTTATTGTTTTCATTGCTTTATCTAGAAGTGCCACGTTAAGTATGATGCTCGCTTTTAGTATCTATGCTATTTTATGCTTAGTAAACCTTAGTTTCTGGCCACTATCATTTGCAATTCTCCTCATTCTCGTGCGACATCGTTTTGATATCGCCGAGTCTTGGAAAAAGCGATGGTGGAAAAAGAGTGTGTAATTACTATTTGTTTTATAACTATTTAACTTCATTAGAAATAATATACCGTTCTGAATATGCTATAATTACTATCAGTTAAATAACATATTAGATAGGATGTTCAGAATGAATTTGAAAAAAATTGCTTGGGTTGTAGATAGTAGTGCCTATGTAAATTCCCTTTTAAAAAACCATCCAGATGTTTATGTAATTCCGCTTAATATTCATTTTGGCCAACAGCAATTTGTAGATGGGGTAGATCTGACTTCTGAGCAACTGTATGAACGTATTCGAAACGGGAATGATCCAGTCAAAACTTCTCAGCCATCCGCTGGAGAATTCGCGGAACTATATACGAAACTAAGTAAGGAATATGAATCTATTATAGCAATCCATGTTTCCAAAAGTTTAAGTGGCACGATTTCTTCTTCCTTAAGTGGTGCGGCGATAGCAGAAGTGCAATTGGAATGTATCGATTCTCTTTCTTTATCTGCTGGTATAACAGGTCTTGTTGAAAGTGGCCTCCGTTTAGAGGAACAAGGGTTAGCATTCGATGAAATAGCTTCCCAGCTAAGAGTGGAAGCCACTAAATTCCGCAATTATATTTTAATTGGTAACTTAACGCAGTTATACAAAGGTGGAAGATTAAGTAGTGCTCAATTTTATCTAGGAAGTCTATTAAAAATAAAACCAATCATTCAGATCAATAGACGAGGCGAACTGCAAGAACTTGATAAAGTGCGCTCTCAAAAGAAGGCAGTACAATATTTAATTAATAAAGTAGTACAGTCTGTGGAACAAGACAACACCAAATTAGTGTACATTATGCATGCTAATGCACTGGAGCAAGCTGAAAGTTTAAGAAATGCAATTTTACTTCAAGCTCCTAACTTAGAATTGACTATCGGTGAAATCAGTACTGCTTTAGCGGTGCATGCAGGTGAGGATACTCTTGCTGTACTTTGGTATATCCCTTAAAGTGGTTTAAACAAGGCAATTAAACAAACAATTAATTGCCTTGCTCTATGATATTAGAATTGGTCTTTAATATGAAAAAAAATGTATTTTGTGTTTGGTGTATGTGCATAGGAATCTGCATAGTTCCAATGTCTATTTCGACTGTTATTCGTGTGTGCGTTCACATAAGGAATACCATCTTGCACGCTTGTAACAATCGTTGAATGGTCGTATCTGCCATCCCCTTCAAAATCATAAAAAATAAGATCTCCTAACGTCAATTTATTGGGTGAATCTACTTGTGTTGCTTGTAAACCGATTGTAGAACCTGCCAAATACCAACGGAGAGAATGAGGAGTACTCCAGCTGAAACTCCATGAATTATTTCCTAACCACCATCCCCTTTCTCTATTATATTGTCCTCTCATTGGAGCACCACCAGCAAACAAACACTGTGAAATATAATTGGTACAATCCACATCAAATACAGGAAACTTTGGGTTATAGCTATTCCACCACTTTTGGGCATAAGCCACTGCTGCTTCCCGATTATAAGTTGCCAATTTTCCACCTCCCTCTATTTTGTTTATATGTTTTCACAAGAAATATATGCTAGTATGGATTCAATGAACAAATTTATTTTCAAAGCAATGTATTTTTCTGAAAGGAAGATGGCTAATGATACAACACGCAGAAAAAGAAATTACCGAGCCGACTTTGCTATGCGATGAAAAAGGTAATTTGAATCCAAAAGCAATTGGTTATGCAAAAAAACCAATCATTGAGAGCAATTTAAAAGGTCATTATATGCGGAAGAAAAAGTGGAATTATTGGTGTGTTTTTGGAGATGATATACTCTTTTCTGCTACGATTAGTCATTTAGATTATGCAGCGGTTTGCTTTGTCTATTTTTTAAATTATGAAACACAGCGGTTTGTCGAAAAAACAGTTACTATCCCTTTAGGCAATAAAGTAAAAATGCCTTCCAGTGTTTTAGAAAGCTTGCAAATTCATTCAAAGGAAATGTCCATCCAGCTGTTATATATTCAAGATGAAACGCATATGACGATCACAATACCGGATTTTGATGGTGACTTTTTGCATGCGGACTTACATATTTCCCATCCCCTCGAAGACGAATCATTGAATGTTGTTATTCCCTGGAATCGAACACAGTTTCAATTCACAGCCAAACATCATTTATTGCCTACTAATGGGTTTGTGAAAATAGGAGATGCTCGTTATGCATTCCAAGCAGAGGATAATTTTGCTGTACTTGATTATGGTAGAGGGGTATGGCCGAGAGAGGCTACTTGGAATTGGGGATTCGCTTCGCAACATGTAGGCGCTAGACGAATAGGGTTAAATTTTGGCGGAAAATGGACAGATGGTACAGGTATGACTGAGAATGCCATTATTATAGATGGAAAGCTAACGAAAATACATGAGGACTTGTTGTTTACGTATGATTCAAATGATTTCATGCTACCTTGGAAAATCAACACTAAATTTTCAAAAGAAGTAGATTTAACATTTACCCCCTTCTTCCACCGAATTGCCAAAACAGATGTGAAACTTATCTCTTCAGAAGTCCATCAGATGACTGGTTATTATAACGGGAAAATTCGATTAGAAAACGGTCCAACACTACATATAAGAGAGATGTTAGGCTGTATCGAGGAACATAAAGCTAAATGGTAAAAGAAAAGGTTGCCTTTTTAGAAGGCAACCTTTTCTATCTAACCTATTTGCTTAATAAGATCTTTATTTCTTTCTTTAAACATTTCATTATGGGAAGATACCATCGCAACCTTGCTTGCATCTGGTTGAATAAATTGTTTTGCTTGGTTAACCGCATTTGCTGCATCTTGGAAAGTCCCTGCGATGAGATGCAACTTACCTGGATGTTGCAAAATATCCCCTGCAGCGTAAACTCCTTCTACTGAGGATTCGCTCAAACTTGTGCCATCTACATAGAAATTATCCGCAATAGCAAGGTTTAACTGACTTTTTTTTAGCAGCTCTGCATCTTGTTCATATCCATGATTGATGACCACTTCGTCTATTGCCAAATATGAGACTTCTCCAGTTTCCATATTGGTTAATGCTACTCGTTCAATTACATCATGACTTTCACTTGCTACGAGCTTCGAGATAGTTGTATTAAAATAGCAGGTTACCGTGCTGTCTAATAATTGGGTTACCTGTGCTTCATGTCCATTTAAAGCATCTTTTCGGTAAGTCAAATACACTTTTTTAGCTATTGGTTCCAGTTCGTTCGCCCAGTCGATTGCTGCATTCCCACCGCCTGAAATAATCACTGATTTATCTTTAAAGCGTTGAATGGATTTCACCGTGTAATTTAAGTTACTAACTTCGAAACGTTCTGCACCTTCAATGTCTAGCTTTGTTGGGCTTAGTATCCCACTACCAACAGCTATAATAATTGTTTTTGAATAGTGTTGTTGACCGGAAGCTGTGTGTAAAACAAAGATTCCATTTTCAAGTCGATTTACTGATTCTACTTTCTCATTTAAAACCACTTCTGGATCAAAAGTTAAACCTTGTTGCACTAATTGACCAATAAGCTTTTCTCCTGAAATCGGCGTTTGTCCCCCTACATCCCAAATCATTTTCTCTGGATATACATGGATTTTTCCACCTAATTGGGGTTGAAATTCAATAATTTTTGTTTTCATTTCCCGCAAACCACTATAAAATGCGGAATACAAACCTGCTGGACCACCACCAATAATCGTTACATCATATATATCATTCATTTTTTAGTCTCCTAAAATTTATTGTTGACATTACTCTTATATTTACCTATAGTTGCTTATGTGATAATGATAATCGTTATCGTTGAGAAAAGCAATATTAAGTTTGGAGGTTTCGGCATGGTCCGCCTATATACAGATGATTTATCTATTGGCTACGGTGATCGTTTAATTGTAAAAGAACTATCGGTACAAATTCCTGACCAACAAATTACGACGATTATTGGGCCAAATGGATGTGGGAAATCCACCCTTTTAAAAGCGATTACTCGTATTATTTCGCATCAATCCGGCTCTATCGTATTAGATGGGAAAAGCGTCTCTAAAGAAAATACGAAACAGCTTGCAAAAAAAATGGCTATCTTGCCTCAAACTCCTGAGAGTGCAGCTGGTCTTACAGTTGGAGAACTAGTTTCATATGGGCGTTTTCCATATCAAACCGGCTTTGGACGTCTTACGACAAAAGACTACGAAATGATTGAATGGGCTCTTCAGGTTACCGGAACCCATGAGTTCAAACACTTTCCAGTAGATGCTCTTTCGGGAGGACAGCGACAACGGGTTTGGATAGCGATGGCACTTGCTCAAGAAACAGAAATCATCTTCTTAGATGAACCAACTACCTATTTAGATATGGCGCATCAATTAGAAGTGCTCGAGCTTCTTCAAAAACTTAATCAAGAAGAAAAGCGAACGATTGTAATGGTTTTACATGATCTTAACCAAGCAGCAAGATTTGCAGACTACATTATTGCGTTAAAGTCTGGGCAGATTGTAAAGGCAGGAACTTGTGAGGAAGTTATCACAAAGGATGTGCTACGTGATGTTTTCCAAATCGATGCCGAAATTGGATTAGACCCAAGAACAAACAAACCAATGTGTACTACATACAACTTACTTAAGGGAGAATATAAATGAAAAAATTCTTAATACCAATATTATTTTTATTTATACTAGTTTTAACAGCGTGTAATAATGAATCTACTGATAAAAAAACAGCCACTCCATCTGACGATAAAAAAGCAGAGTCTACTATAACTTATCAATCAGAAGAAGGTCCAATTGAAGTACCTGCGGATCCAAAACGCGTTGTTGTTGTATCTTCCTTTGCAGGTAATGTAGCTGCCCTTGGAGTTAATTTAGTAGGGGTGGATTCCTGGTCTAAACAAAATCCACGATATGATAGCTTTTTAAAAGATGTAGAAGAAGTATCCGATGAAAACTTAGAAAAAATTATAGAACTAGACCCTGATCTAATCATTGGACTTTCTACAGCACAAAATTTAGATAAATTAAAAGAAATTGCACCAACTGTGACATTCACTTATGGTAAAGTAGATTATTTAACCCAACAATTAGAGATTGGTAAACTACTTAATAAAGAAAAAGAAGCACAAAGTTGGATCACTGACTTTAAAAAACGTGCGAAGACCGTAGGAGAAGAAATCAAAGCTACTATCGGTGAAGATGCTACTGTATCCGTAATTGAAAACTTTGATAAACAATTATATGTATACGGTAATAACTGGGGTCGTGGAACAGAAATTCTTTATCAAGAAATGGGCTTAAAAATGCCTAAAAAAGTAGAAGAAACTGCGCTAGCACCTGGATACTACGCTTTGTCCTTAGAAGTACTTCCTGAATTTGCAGGAGATTATGTAGTTTTAAGTAAATCAACAGCTACAGATAACTCATTCCAAGATACAGATACGTATAAAAATATTCCAGCAGTGAAAAATAATCGAGTGTTCGAGGCTAAAATGGAAGAGTTCTACTTCAATGATCCACTTACTTTAGATTATCAGCTTGAATTCTTCAAAGAACATTTTTTAAACAGCAAATAATGATCGAGGAGGAATTCGAATCTTGGATTCCTCCCTTCTTTATGATAGAAAGGAAACGAACGATGAAATCTTCTATTCGTTTTAGTATAAAATTCATAATCGGATTAATTTTACTCTTTGCTATGTTTATTGTTGCAATGGTTTTTGGTGCAGCAGAAACCTCCGTTCAAGATGTGTGGAATGCGTTGTTTTCTCAATTAAAAAGTGACCAGATCAATATACTACGAGAAATTCGTTTTCCTAGAGAAGTGGGGGCTATTGTTGTAGGAGCCGCGCTTGCTGTCTCAGGTGCTATTATGCAAGGTATTACGCGAAATCCTCTTGCTGACCCTGGACTATTAGGACTTACTTCGGGAGCGAATGCTGCACTTGCAGTGACCTTGGCGTTTCTTCCTGCGATAAATTATTTAGGGATTACGATTGCCTGTTTTATTGGTGCTGCTGTAGGTGCCATTATGGTATTTAGTATTGGGGCTATGAAAAAAGGTGGTTTTTCTCCCTTCCGAATCGTTCTTGCCGGAGCTGCAGTTTCTGCTCTCCTATACGCAATTTCAGACGGTGTTGGAATATATTTCAAAGTTTCAAAAGACGTATCTATGTGGACTGCTGGAGGTCTTATCGGGACGAGTTGGAACCAATTGTATATTATCATTCCTTTTATAAGTATAGGTGTGTTCATCGCACTTTTACTCTCAAGACAGCTAACTATTTTAAGCTTAAACGAAGAAGTTGCAATCGGGTTAGGTCAGAAAACTGTTCTTATAAAAACAGTTCTATTTATCGTTGTAATATTACTCGCTGGAGCGTCTGTAGCACTTGTAGGCAATATGGCGTTTGTAGGGTTGATGGTCCCTCATATAGTACGAGCAATAGTAGGAACTGATTATCGTTTTATCATACCTATGTCTGTTATTAGCGGGGCTATTCTAATGCTAATCGCCGATACGCTTGGAAGAACTATTAATATTCCTTATGAAACTCCCGTGGCAGCAATTATTGCGATAATGGGGTTACCTTTCTTCCTCCTCATTGTTCGTAAAGCGGGAGGTGCATTCCAATGATACAAAAAGGGCTTATCAAAAAACAACGTATTATTGTTATGATTTTATCTTTTCTTATTATCGCTACTGCTATTGTTAGTGCCGGAATTGGATATTCTTCTTTATCTTTTGATCGTTTACTACCTACTCTGTTTGGAAATGGGACATTCAAAGAAGAATTTGTTTTGTTTTCTGTTCGTTTACCAAGAATTATCATTACTCTCCTTGCTGGAATGGCATTAGCATTATCCGGAACTATTTTACAAGGAATCACCCGTAATGATTTAGCGGACCCAGGTATTATTGGTATCAATTCTGGAGCTGGCGTAGCCATTTCATTATTTTTCTTATTCTTTCCTATCGAACCAGGATCCTTTGTATATATGCTCCCATTTGTAGCATTTATCGGGGCTTTCCTTACAGCATTTTTTATTTACATATTATCTTACAATCGAAAAGTTGGTTTACAGCCAGTTCGATTAGTTCTTGTCGGTATAGGATTTTCATTGGCCCTATCTGGTTTGATGATTGTAATCATCTCTTCAGCTGAACGTCAAAAAGTGGATTTTATCGCCAAGTGGTTAGCGGGGAATATTTGGGGAGCTGATTGGCCATTTATATTAGCTCTTTTGCCATGGCTGATTGTTCTCGTGCCGTTCATTTTTTATAAAGCTAATAAGTTAAACTTACTCGGCTTAAGTGAGCCTGTTGCGGTCGGTGTTGGTGTTTCGATTGAGAAAGAACGTATTGTCTTATTACTTGCTGCGGTCGCACTTGCAGCCTCAGCAGTTTCTGTAACAGGTGGGATTGCATTTATAGGATTAATGGCTCCACATATCGCCAAATCCTTAGTTGGCCCTAGACATCAATTGTTCATCCCTGTAGCGATTTTGATAGGCGGTTGGCTTTTAATGTTTGCAGATACAATTGGGCGCAATGTAGTAGAGCCAAATGGCATTCCAGCTGGAGTCATGGTTGCTCTAATTGGTGCTCCGTATTTCATGTATTTATTGTTGAAGAAATAATAAATAGGATGTCTGGGTAGTTCTTCAACTACTTGGACATCCTTTTATTTATGCATTTAAATAATTATACAGTTTCTGTGGATAGTCAGTAAAAATAGCATGTACACCGACGGATAAAAGCATATTAGCATATTGTTCTTCGTTTACTGTAAAAACACGTAGCTGTCTTCCACTTGCGATTACCTCTTTCCCCATTTTTCGTAACGCTGTCGGAAAAAACGCGTGCAGAGCATCTGCTCCTACCACATTTGCATATGCATGAGGAGCAACCATCACTTCCATAAATAAAATGGCCGTTTCAATATGTGGGGCAAGTTTCTTCACATGCTGTATCATCTCGTGATTGAAAGATGAAATAACCACTCTGCCCTCTAATCGATATTCCGAGAGCATTTGCAATACCTTTATCTCCATTCCATCATAAGGAAAAACATCGGATTTCAATTCAATATTTATATGGTGGTGCGTGTCTTTAAAAACATATAGCACTTCTCTTAGGGTAGGTATTTTCTCTCCTCTAAAGGTGCTGGAAAACCATTTTCCAAAATCGTATTGTTTAAGCTGAGCAAGCGTTAAATCTTTAACAAAACCTTGTCCATTCGAAGTACGATCAATGGATTCGTCATGAATAACAACTAGCTCGCCATCTTTCGTCATATGCACGTCAAATTCCACTCCATGAATCGGTAACTGTGACGCTGCTTTAAATGCAACCAATGTATTTTCTGGATAAGTCCCAGAGCATCCTCTATGTGCGTAAACCTTCATAAAAACGACCCCTTTTTATATTGATTATACCCTAAAAGCGCCATCTCCAAATTAGAGATGACGCATGTTTTTCTTACTCCCTAGGTGGAAGTGGGATATATTTGTTCTTCGGAGGACGAGCTTTTTTCAAGATGAACCATTGCAGACTCGTATGTACTTTTTTTCTAATAGAATTAAATTGTAAAGTATTCAACCGTTTGTTCGAAACTTTCATCGTCACATTGCGTTCGTTAAAACCCAATAAGTATCTCTCCTTTTCGATTGAATGATTTCTTTACCATTCATCCTATAGGAAGTTTATGAAGTAGATATGGAAATTATGTTAAGAAGTCATTAATTGTAGTGAACAACAAAGGAAGCTATAGTTACATCTTATAGTTTTCCTTAAAATGTATTTTCACTTCCTATTAATGGCTTAACGAGACCATATATTGTCTATGAGCAACCAGTTTATGCGTAGGAACAACCAAATTCAGCACATCAGCAACCAATTGACGCATGAGAACAACCAAAAAAGGATGCCCCCATGTAAACTGTACCCTATAAGATAGACACTTTAAAAAGGTCATCTTATAGGGTTTTTTTGTTTT
>NZ_VEBK01000011.1 GCF_007676755.1 Bacillus sp. FJAT-22090
GAGCTGCGTCCGATTTCGTATTGCCTTTTTCTATAAATCGAAGATTTTAATTTTCATGGGAGTAAAAAATTAATTCGAAAAAGTATCCCCTTTATTCAAGTTCAAAGTGTGATTGTTAATTATAATAATATGATTATTTTCCCATTCCACATCAACCTTGTGCATAGGCTCTTCGTAATAAATCCTCTTTTTAAACCAAAGGGGACCATTTACAATTCCTTCTACACTAATGGAGGTGGCCGCCCCACCGTTTAATGTGTAAAAGTCGACGTTGATTTTAGAGTCAGGTGATTGTGCTGTTTCAATGGGTTTTCTCGCAAATGTATTTACCGCTACTCCTAATAGAAAAATTGCTGTAAGGGGGAATGCAATTAGCACCGTAAGCCAACTTCTCCATCTTGCTCTCCTACTACTTTTGTCTTTAAATCCAATAATACCTGTAACGAAAGCAATAACATTGAGTAACCATAAAGTTAAAGCAGGTGGTGCCACTTGCCAAGTTCGGTAATATGACGCATATAACGATTGTAATGAAAGCACTAATAATAACAAACATAAAATGAATGACCACAAATTATATTTTCTTTCCACTTATTTACCTCCCTATTAGAAGTTCTGGTGTTCCCCAAAAAGTTTTCTCATTGAACTAACCTGCTGCGTTAGTAAAAATATACCCTATGTCTATAATTCTATTAAGTTGGCAATAATCCTTTAATGGTACTTTTTTAGGGGCAATGGAATTGTTACTGTCAAAAGCATAGGCTTCGTCTGAAGCGGATAAGCGAATAAAGGGCTTACAGCTACGCAACTCATTTAATGAATAATGGAGCTCCTATTGAACTATGGGGCATGAGAAAAGTGAAACGACTAGGATCTACGCTTAATTAAGCGGAAGGCTAAGGAAAGAGTATTATCAGAAATACTTTTAATACAAAGGAGCCACGTCATAATGACAAGGCTCTATTTGACTAACGCACCCGTTAGTTGAAGAAGATTAATTTTGATTTATGATTCTCGACTATATTTAAGTGGTATTAGTTCACCAATTTTAGTTTTCTGTAACTCTCCATCTATATCTAAAACAATAAAACAATCTGGTGAATAATCGGAAATTAATTCCCTGCACATCCCACATGGACTAACTACTCTTAACTCTCTATTTTTTTCATCAGAATAGGGATGTCTAACAGCAACAATTGTATCAAAGTATCTTTCTCCGTTTGAAATTGCATTTCCAATCGCGATAGCTTCAGCACATACCGTAACCCGTCCAATATTTGCTTCAATGTGTACCGCAGAAACAATATTTCCCGACTTTGTTTTTAACGCTGCCCCTACATGATGTCTATCTTCTTCATATAAGCTAGTAATTTTACTTTTAGCTTCATCAATTAATTTAAAATCATTTTCTGTTAAAGGATATGTTTTCATAATTTTCCCTCACTTCTTTCATTTATTTACCCACTTATATTTATAGGTTTTCATCACGTTTTTACCAATGATTCTTCTTCACTATCCTGATGCTTTACTTTAATACGTTTGAAATGAATAGAGGTTTCAAATTTGGATAAGTTTTCCATTATATTAAATTCATTTGGCTTATTGAACTAAAGCACCCGTTAGTTTAAGATGGCTTTTGCTTTCCAAACTTAGCAATTTTTTTCAAAACAAAAATCCCGAAAAAAAGCACCATTACTCCTACTATTTTTACAATTACGTTTTTATAAGTTTCATTCAAAATGGTGGTATTTAAAAACAATAAACCAACAAAAATTATTAGAAAACCAAGTAAAGAACTTATTAATTTCATTTTACAACTCCCATGAGATAACGAATTAGTTGAATATCCTTATATTTTAATAATTCGTTATTACTCTTAAAATTCCTCTTCTTAAACTAACCTGGCCTTGTAGTTCAATATTAAAAAAGAGCTGCCAAAGCAACCCCATGTTTTACTAAAGCACTCGTTAGCTTAATAAGAGATAGACTATTTTTTCACCCAATTATCTTCCCACTGGAAATAAACGTTATCTGTAAGATGCTTGTTAAATATAAAATCTGGATATGGTAAAGCAAGCTTTGGCTTGTTTTCTTCCTTAATAAATCGCAAATCAGCTGATTCACCATCTATTGCTGTTAGTTTTCCACATATTATATTGCATTCAAAAACAATTACATTATATTCAACTTGGTCGCCGTTAGGGTATGTAAAACGAAAGCTTTCACCACCAAATATGCCTAATAGTTTATTAGGTTTAACTGTTAAACCAGTTTCTTCCCATACTTCACGTATAAGTGCTTGAGCAGGTGCTTCCCCTGGTTCAATTGCTCCCGCAGGTAAACTCCAGTATTCACCTTCACCAGGATACTGGAACAATATTTCATCATTGCTATTTCTTAATATTGCAGCAACACTCGGCATAAATATTAGTTCTGTACCAACCTTTGCTCGAAGTTTTTGATAGTAATCTGATATTGGCATAACAAATCCCCTTTTGTTTAATAATTTACATATATTAACTTATTCAACACAATCGCAAAAAAACCTTCTTCTTCAACTAAACTGCCCCGATAGTTCAATAAGAAAAATCTATCCTTACAGGCAGCCACTTGTTTGCTAAAGCACCTGTTAGTTGAAGAACGACTATTTAATGTCACAACTTATGGTTTATTAACGTATTGTGATTTGATAAGATTTGCTCTTTCTGATTTCATAAATTTCTGATCCTTTTGGATAAATTCATCTAACTTTTCCATTTCACTACACGTAACGCCAATATTATCTTTATAAATATACTCATGACTATGGAAAAATTCTTTTTCATACGTTTCAAGACTTTCAAGATATTTAAGAATTTCTTTATTATCAATATATGTGAACGCTCTTGGCACCGTAAAATCAGTTGCAATTTTCTTGATTTCAGATAAAGAGATTGGCTTCGTAAACATTTGAAAACTTTCAATCGGTACAATTGCTCGTTCCTTATTTTCTAAACAGATATCCATTCGTTTATTTACATCATGATTCTTTGAAAACTTAGATTTAATGTCAGCTGGGTGAAGAACCTGTCCCAATTCCATAATACCTATAAATTCTCTTACAGGACTTGTTAAATACAAGTACGCCCTAACTGGTTCTCTGCAAAAGGATTTTCTGTATTCATATTTTTTAATTCCATGTAATATCGGTCGTAAATAATCTGGATGAAACGATAATATTATATTTTTTTTCATTACAATTTCTCCTTCAATCAACAATAAGACAGCTAATTTTAAAGTCAGAGTTCATATTGAGTTATTTCCTAATTAAACTAACCTGCCGCGTTAGTTCAATAAGAGAAAATGTTTTCTCCTTCTTGAAGTAAAGCACCCGTTAGTTGAACAATTCAATTAGGATAGCATCAACTCTTATTGTTATCATCTCTTCTTTTATAACCTTCAAGCACATCTTCAACCGTTAAACTTTCTTTTACTATTTCCCCTTGTTCTTTTTCAAGTAATTTGCCAATAGCTGAATTGTTAATTCCTTTTGTTACTGCTGACCGAATCACATAATATAATATAAGAAATCCAATAATCATAAAACCAATACTTAAGTATCCTTCCATAATAACTACATCCTCTCAAAGAAATAATTTTAGGTCGACTCCAACATTTGCAGCTTTACTTGAATACGTTTGAAACGAATTTAGGTTCCATTTTTAAATAAATTTCCCAATTATATTATCAAAAACCCATTTTGCTTATTAAACTAAACTGCTTCTTTAGTTTAAACGTAACATTTCACAATACATATCAACTTAATGTTTTGGACATAAAAATAGACTATCGAAATGATGGCCATTTTGCTAAAGCACCCGTTAGTTGAAGATGAAGATTTTACCTTTTCAAAAAAATATTTGGTTGGAGTAGGTTAATCTTTTCTGAACAAAATAAACATTAAAAGGTGGTGTGATAATGAAAAAAATTTATGCAACATTAGTCTTACTTTTATGCTCCTTATTAGATTTGGGTTTATCTGTTTCTGCCCAAGAAATAAAGTCACCCAAAGTACTTACTTACAATGGTGAAAGTGAACATTGGGTAGGTGATTTTACACTTGAAATTTCTGAAGGGGCGATATCAAAACTAGGGAATATAAAGTATAAAGGGGAAGACGTTGGTTCTGTAGGATGGGTTTCATGTACTTATGAAGCAGGTACCGGGAGTCAAACAAGTAAAAGTCTATTAGCAGGTGTACATCCACTTGATTCACCTAAAGGAGAAAAAGGTACTCAATCAAGTAAATCAGTAGCAGGGAATAGTGATGAGCGTAGTAATTTATATTCTAAAGTAAAAGTTGTTAAAGTGACTGTTGAATGGGATGGGAAAACCGAATTAATTAATTTATACAAACAAGAATAATTGTTAGTTGAAAAGTGCATGTATTTTCGCCAGAAGTATATCGTCACACCATTCTCTGTTATTACAAATACTAATAAACCATCATTTTTGATGGTCTTGTTAACTAAAGCACCCGTGAGTGGAAGAACGCACTGACCTAAATAAATGAGACAAATAAAAGCACCTTTCGTTGAAAAACGGGTATACAATACCTAAATTCAATACGGAGGTGTTTTTTCTATGGGGACTAGAGTCAGTTATCCAGTTGAAGTGAAAATGAAGGCAATAGAAATGCGATTGGCTAAGATACCAGTAAAGGAAGTAATGGAAAAATTAAGTATTCGGAACAAAACGCAATTGAAGAGATGGATGCATTGGTATCGAAATGGAGAAATTCATCGTCTCCATCAACCAGTTGGTAAACAATATACCTTCGGTAAAGGACCGGAATATGACAGCGAGACAGCCAAACTACAGGCAGAGAATCGGTATTTAAAACAGCAGATTGAAGTCTTAAAAAAGTACGCAGAATTGGAAAGGGAGTGGCACCAAAAGTAGTGATCCAATTAGTCGAAGAATTAAAGGATGTTATGCCAATAGGAGAGATCTGTCGGCACTTAGGTGCAGGTTGTTCCTCATACTATCGTTGGAAAAAGAATGAGTATCAACTCACGCCAAAAGAAATTCGAGATCAGCAGATTGGCGACTTGTGCAAACAGCATAAGTTCCGATATGGTTATCGTAAAATTGCCGCTCTGTATCCAGGAGTTTGTGAGAAGACTGTGCAGCGTACTATGCAAAAAAATGGTTGGCAATGTAAAGTAAAAGTGAAGAAACGGAAGTGTACGGGACAGCCGGCATATGTCGCACCAAATTTATTGGATCGTGATTTTAAGGCATCTAAACCCTTGGAGAAGCTAGTAACGGATATTACGTATTTGCCTTATGGCCAATCAATGATGTATCTTTCTAGTATTCTCGATGTCTTCAATGGCGAGATTGTGACACAAACTATCGGTTTCAAACAAGACACCGATTTTGTGTTGGACACACTCAATCAATTGCCTGATCTACCAGAAGGATGTATTCTGCATAGTGACCAAGGGTCCGTTTATACGTCCTACGCCTATCAAAAAGCAGTCAAAGAAAAAGGAATTACCATGAGCATGTCCCGCAAAGGCACGCCAGCTGATAATTCCCCAATCGAAACGTTTCATTCCACGCTAAAGTCTGAAACGTTCTATCTAGACGATATCTATCGCACAACGAATGCGTGTGTGATACAAATCGTCGAAGAATACATTACTTATTATAACAATATCCGTATTCAAACGAAACTAAACAGCCAATCGCCGGTTCAATACCGTCAATTGGCTGCATAATAGGGGTTTTTATTCCTGTCTCAAAAAGGGTAGTCAGTGCCGAAGAAGAGGTATTTTTAGTTACCACTTTACTT
The DNA here is from genome assembly GCF_007676755.1 of Bacillus sp. FJAT-22090. Lineage (GTDB taxonomy): Bacteria > Bacillota > Bacilli > Bacillales_A > Planococcaceae > Psychrobacillus. The sequence continues at coordinate 5,840 of NZ_VEBK01000011.1, forward strand.
AAAGTCATTTACCCAAAACCAATATCGACCAGTGTTTATTTTATTGTTTGCTATTAATAATATAATGGGAATAATGGCTAAGATAATATATAAAGAGAAAAATGTGGATGTTTGTAGAATTTCTAATTTTTCAACTATTGTCATACAAATCATTAACGTTCCTAAAAATAAATAGGGAAAAATTAACCCTTTCTGATAAGATTGTAACTTTTCCTCACCTAAAAGAATTCTTGTTTTTTGGGGTAAGAAATAGTCACTCTTCATAAGATGGCTAAACCCAAAAATTATCATCAATATTCCAAAAACCATTTAAATTCCCCCTGTTTTATTCAACTAAACTGCCGCGTTAGTTTAAGTGTAGCATTTCACAATGCATTTCTGAGAACAACTTAATGATTTGGACATAAAAATAGACCATCGATATGATGGTCTTGGTTAACTAAAGCACCCGTTAGCTTTATAAGAAATTTCCTTATTCAAATACAATCATTTCTCCGACATCTATAAACCCAAAGCGCTTATAGATATTTTTCCCATCCTCTGATGCTTGTAAGACAACGGGTTTTTGTTTATCTTTTGTTTGAGTAAGTAGGTATTGGAACATTTCACTGCCATATCCTTTACCTCTATATGTTTCTTTTGTCATAACATCATAAATACCATAACTTTCTTTGCTATCTATTAGTAAACCAGTAGATACAGTTATTTCACCGACGCGTCCAATAAACATTTGAATTTCTGAACCTAAATTTACTTCAGAAAACTTATGAAAATAATTTTCTAACGCATCTTTTTCTGGGGTACCTTCAAATAGGCTTATAAAAACCTCCTTATATTCCTTAAGTTCTTCAAAATTTCTCACATGAGTAATCATAAGCTGATGGGACTTTCTTTGATCTACATTAAGAGTATTTTCAAGTTTCATCATTACATTACGTTCTGCTTCTTTTAGGTCATATCCTTGCATAATTTCTTGCCAGCCAGCGTTCAAATACCGGGAGTCAATCCACGTACTAAAGGGATATTCTTTAAGAGACATATTTTCAATGCTACTTCTAATATTAAATGCATTTTTTATATGTGAAGATTTCGGCAAAAGTACATTGAATGTATCAGTGGGTATTTCCGTATTCGCAAAAACGAAATCTTCTTCTTTAATAAGCTTCCCATTAACCGCATGAGTAAATATTCTTATTTTTTCTTCAAGATTGTTTATAACTAATTGTTGATTTGCAATCATTTTTTTACCCCTTCCAATTAAATACAGCGCGCTCTCTTTTTTATTATAGGAGCAATTTAATTATAATAAAACATTGTTCACAGTTTTAATATCCTCCCATAATTTTCAGAAAGCTTAATTCGCATTGTTTATTTACTCCAAAGTCCCGTCTTGTATTAAACTTCTTCGTTGAAAAAAGTCCCCAAAGCGTCGTTTGGTAAAATTTCTTTACTTAGCGTTGTAAATCTGATGATAGTCCTTGTTGCACTAACCTGCTGCGTTAGTTTAAGTGCAATCCTTCACATTATTATTCGTATAACAACAAGTTCGACACCTTGAGAAATTGAGGATATTGCAGTATCAATAGTTAATTTAACTCAATCGTAATAGAATCGAAATCAATTTGTTTATTATCACTTTGTCCAATACTTACATGGGCGAATGGATAAAACGTAGAGATATTGAAACAGATAATGAATCAATATATGATTTATTACAATGAATCAAGAAGACAATGGAACCTAAAAAAGATGACTCCGATTGAATATCGAAGTCATCTCATAGCTGCTTAATAAGCAGCTGGTCTTTTATTAAACTGTCCAATATTTAGGTCGCAGTTCACTCTCCACAAAGCTTTTCTGAGTGGGTCAAGGTACCTGCCCCCTTGGTGCTTATTTAGAAACAACGCCTTCTTTTACAGCGTTTCCGTTGACGTCAACAAGGTTAGTTGTTGAGTTGAATTCAACAGAAATAGCTGCATTTAATGCAAAGTCTGCTGTTGTTGTTACAGTTAATTGTCCATTAGCAGCAGAAACTGATGCAGGTGTTACTGTCTTGCCATCGATTTCAACATTCACGCCTGTCACTGTTGCAGCAGCATTAATAGCTTCTGAGAAACTAACTGTAAAGGATTTGCTATTAAGAACCGTTATGTTAGAAGCCACTGGAGCAATATTTTCAGTCAGTGTTTCAGTTAAAGTAGCTTTGTTATTTACTAAAGTATTGCCATTTTTAGCTGTTACACTAGTAACTTCAAATACATAAGTTCCGTTAGCTGTAATTGAACCCTCTGGTAATGTAATTACAACTGTTTTTCTATCATTTACAAATTTAAGTTGTGCATCGCCAGTTAGTGCTTTTCCACCTAATTTGTAATTTGAAGCTACTAATGCAGAATCACTCATATCTTCATTATACGTAACAGTCAGCACTTTACCTGATACATTTATATCCGAAAGTACTACTGTAGCTTCAGGTTTAGCAGGTGCTTGTACATGTTCAATTCCAGTAACTGCAAACGTTAGAGTGTCAGCCACTTGATTCCCATAACGATCTGCAACAACCTTACCTGCTAGCTCGAATGTATACGATGAATCTTTTACAAGAGTGTAGTCAATCGCAACGATATTCTTTTCATTGCCTTTAATTCCATCTTTGCCATCTAAATCGTATCCATAGGCAATATTTGTAGTGCCAGTTGCTGATAAATCAACTACACTGTTTGTTTGGTGTACTCCATCTTTTACTTTAAGAATTAGCTCGTTCGTTGCTTCAAGATTCCCTTTAGATACAGCATCATCAAATGTTAATAGGATTTTATTACTATCATCGTTAACATATGCAGTAACAAATGAAGGTGCAGTCTTATCTGCTGTTAAGGTTCCAGTAACAGAAACTTTCTCCCCAATGTTATTAGCTTTATCCTTAAATCCTTCAACAATAATTTGCGCATTATTTAAGAAGTTAACTCCAGATAAAGCTCCAGCTGTTTGTGCATCTAAAACATATTTTGTTTTATCATCAGTATCTTGAACTAATTTATTAGCATAGTCTGTACCGTTAATTTTTACCGTACCAACTGTTACTTCTTCTGTAAAATCAATCGTTATTTCATTAGCTAAAACTGATACAGTTGCACTTGGTTTTACTTCATCCACTACTGGCTTTTCAACTGTAAAGTCTAAAGATATTGGATTTGCCACATTGTTCGCATAGTCTTTTGCACCGACAATTGCAACTTTGTAAGACTTTTCAGCTTCTAAACCTGTAATTTTTACTGTTTTTTTGTCTTGAGACACAGTATAATCGCTTGTTACAGCACCGTTTAAGCTGATAGTACCTTCGGATTGAACCGGTTCAGCAAAAGTGATTTCCGCTGTAGTTCCTTTTGCTACAACAGAAGCAACAACTGGTGCAGTTTTATCAGCAAAAGTGATTAATGTATTATATGCTTCTGTTTTTACATTACCGTCAGCCTTAGTAGGGATAACAGCAATTGATAATTTTGCATTGTTTACTTTTAATTCATCTTTAGTTGTTAATGTAACTGTCTTTTCATCTTCTGAAAGAACAGCTTTAGTAAATGTTTCGCCTTCTAAAGAATATTTAGCAGTTTTTTCAGCTTCTGTTTTGTTAACAGCTTTATTGAAAACAACCACTAGTTCTTTAGCATTCGCACCACGAACTGATTTAACTGCTGGAGTTAATTGAGCTTCCACTGCTTCAATTGAAGTAATTAATGTAGCTTTCATTTCAGCATTTTTAACTTGACCGATGTTTTCATTCGCTTGGGCTATATATTTTTCAACTTCATCCATATTGTTAGCTTCAAGAGCTGCTTTTGCTAAATCAAGTTTCATTTTAACAGTTACGGCATGCATAACGCTGTCACGTACATCTTGAGCAGCTTCTTTATATTGGTCACGGATCGCATCGCGTGTTGATTTACCGTATACACGATCTAAAAGAATCGTTTGTTTGCGAATTTCATTTGATAATTCATGATACGCTTTCTCCGTTGCATCATCAATTAGTCCTTTTTTAATTTGTGCTTCTAGAATAGTTTGTTTATCTAGCATTTTTTCACCGGCTGTAATAGCATCGATGTATTGCATTGTACGTGTAATATGAATATTTACGTCTTTCTCAATTTTATCCATATATACTTTCTTTTGTGCAGCTGGTGGCTTACTTACAGCGGCAACAGCAGCATCACGCGCTTTTTTAGCTGCATTATATTCGGGATATGGACGAGTAGTTCCGTCTGCAGAACCTTCTAAAGAAATCGCCCATTTTAAAACAGTACCTGCGTTAACTGCCTTTTGCACTAAAGCATCTACATTAGATACAGCTTGCGTTGGTGCTGCTGCTGTCAATGCTGATGCTGCAATAGCTGTTGCGCTAAGTACTTTAATTACCATCTTTTTATTCATCTTAATATGTTCCCCCTAAGGCTAATTGTTTGCTAGGTTCTTTACAACCTATCGCTTATACTAATCTATATAAAAGATAATTGAAATCACAAAAGTTACCCAGTGTAACCAGATGAAGGAAAGACAGAAGTAAATTGGGTCGATACATAGATCAGTGACTGAAACCTCATTGCTTGTAATGTTTTTGATAAATAGCTATTAAAGTTATTTTCTTCGTTAAAATACCCCCAAGAAATCATATTCACTACGTTGGTATGTCCCCCCTCCGTTAGGATAGAAATCGTACATTTTTCTTCAGTGTGTAATTACAGAAGGTTTTGTGTGCCAGATATGCCCCTTCCGAACATTGCCATCTTAATTTTGATTTAATGACTAAATGTGAAGAGGAAATTATGCTTGAGATGTATAGAATTACAAAACAAAAATTTCCAAGTGTTATTGATGCACTTGAAACTGCCACTTATTATTTGACAATATTCCCCTAAACAATTTCATTATTTGAGTATAAATAGCCGATTTATGAAAGCTGTGTTAAGCCAAAAGAGAGATTTATCTTTTCAATCAAAACTGAAAGACTTTATGTGGGATACACTCTATGGAAATAATCCAAACTCATTTATAAAAATGCATATAAAAAATGAGCTGGGAAATGTCTCCAAGCTCATTATAATTTGATCTCATTTTTTTACTAAAGCACCCGTTAGTGAAAAATAATTATAATTCCACAGTCCAAATTTTATAGATAATTTGACCATTTATTTCTGTTTTTTCTGTACAGACACCGATTTGCATATTGTTATAAACAGCCCATTGAGGAAATAGAGATGCTAAATATTTAATTACCTTTTCATCAGGTGTGGCATATCCTACATTATTTTTCTTACTTAAATAGGCAACAAAATCTGGATATAACGCTTCTGTCCACTCTTTAACTTGAAACTCCGAACCAAAAATACGATTATCCTCTTTATGACTTCCATTTATCTATTTAACATTCTCCATTGAATCCACCTCATTTCTAAACAGCCACCCTTACAGGTAGCTATTTGTGAGCTAAAGCACCAGTTAGTTTATTAAGAAAAATTGTGCTTGATTACAAAAAAAGAAATAACTTTCCAGTATATAAATTCCAAATAGAATGAGTGATCATTGAAGGTATAACGGATTTAGTTTTTATAGTAATACAAGCAAGAACAACACCTATAATAAGTGATAGGAATAAGTAGGCAGGATGAAACAGAGAAAAAATTACTGAAGTAATTACCACAGCCCATATTGGTCTCACTACTTTTAAAAGAGCAAATAATAGCACCCCTCTAAAAAGAAGTTCCTCCCAAAGTGGAGCGAAGATGACAGCAAGTATTAAGGGATATTGTTCTAAACCCTCAAGCAAGCCATTTTTGTAATAAACAATAAGAATTCTGTCCATTAAAATTTCGTAATGGATGCTTAACTTTAACATTAGGAAGGGAATAAAAATTCCTATAAACATACCTAGATAAGTCAAAGGGCTTTTAAATGGATTGAAATTTATTAAAGGGATAATCAATCGTCTAATTGAACTAAAACTCAACGATAGCAAAATAAAAACAAGGCTCCAGACAAGTGAACCAAATCCGTTAAATAACTGGCTATTAAAATAACTAATTCCATAGCCTGTCATCAAAAGTAAAACTGTATACAACAAATTACTAAACGTATTATTCTTCCTTTCGAGAGTAAGCATCTTTGTCCCCCTTTTTATATTGAATTAACCTGCTGTTTTACAAGATTACGTATGGAACAATTTATAGTTCCAGTTTCAAATAAATTATCTTTAAAAAAACCAAAAATTTATGTGGCTTCTTCAACTAACCTGCCGCTTTAGTTCGATTAGAAAAAAAGAGTTGCCTAAGCAACCCTATTATCTTTACTAAAGCTCCCGTTATTTGAATAAGGTTTTTATATTTAACTATTGTATCCATTGCATTACAAACAGTTTTTGTTCTTTCGCATTTGAAATTGCAAGTATGTAGCTATTATCTTCTTTCACTTTATAAAAATATTTATCTTTATTATCGTAAGTCACAGGATTCTCTTGAAATACAACAGTAAGATTCTGTGTACCTTTGTTCATACTAGCCGCATCTTTTTGAAATTTTTCAAGGTGACTTGAAACATTATCAAAGGATTCATCCTCAATAGAAATCCAACCATTGTTTTCCTTTAACTTGCTTTCAATTGACCTATATTTAAGAATTTGAAAGGTTTGTCCCTCATTCGGGAACCCATTCCTTGTATTAAATATGGTTTCTATCTTACTTGGTCTAGGTGCCTCAAATCCCCAATTCAATTTCCATTCATAGATTGTGAGATATAATTCCAATTTACTACTACAAACCCTACCAATAATAGCGGAACTGTAATCCATAAGATGGTTTTCTTTTTCATAAGAAATTTCCTTTTTGCCGAAATGAAAATACCATATAAATAATCTCTCCCCGAATTATGGTTTTCTAAAGTAATATTCTCTATCCATTCAAAAAGTCCTTGTTCAACTAAACTGCCCCTTTCAATTAGGAAAAAGGAGTTGCCTAAGCAACCCCTCGATCTTGACTAAAGCACCCGTTAGTTTAAGTGAAAAGTTTCACAAACTCCTTATACCCTGCGTTCCATTGATTTAGAGTAACCAAAACAATCTCTAAATAACTTCCTGCCAATATATTTATGAAAATTATTGTATCTGTATCGGTAATACTCGTTCCAATAGCTAATCATTCTATTATAGCTTTTGCAAAACGGTACATTATTTTCAAGACAAAATCTCTTAATCCGTTCTGTATCCTGTTCTTTTAAAATATCATAAGTCATTTCTAATATTTCTACGACATATTCATCACATATTTTTACGATATAAGGAATAGCCCAGTCTTCATAATCCATCTGAAGCAACGAATAAATATGTCTTTGGCGAACAAACCCGTTACAACTTCTTGAATAAATACAATGCAAAATCATTTTTTGTCGTAGACTTAAATTGTTTATAACTTCATCTGAACTATCAATGTTGTAGATTCGATACGGAAATCTAATCACGGCATTATCTTGAAAATATTGAATAGTATCCTCGGACACATCAATTGTGACATTATTATAAGTTGTATGTGGAATTATTCCAACTGCTGTAGTCACATCATCTCTCAGATAAATTGGAAATCCATCTTGAAACATTCAATCACATCCTTGCTTCGCATAATGTTACAGTGTAGAACAACTAAAATACTGCGTTAGTTTTAGTTTAACATTTCACAATGGATCGCCGATATCTAATTGATATTTTGGACGTAAAAATAGACCATCAAAACTGATGGTCTTGTTTAACTAAAGCACCCGTTAGTTGAAGAAGAACGGAGATGTCAACGTAAAAACTAATTGACTTTAAAGTTAATTAGTTCTTCATATTCGCCTGTATTAGTCCGCCATTTAATTTCAACAGTAGCGTGGTTTAACGATATAATTGCTTCATCTTTAGTAGCTGGAGGATTATTACCTCCGCCCGTCCCAAAGGATATTGCAGTTTGTTCTTCTTGGGGTTCAATTTCCCCACCAAGTCCTCCTTCGTCAGTAACTACCGTATAAGCGACATATAGGAGTTCCTCATCTCCTGTATATTCAATTCCTCCTCTGTTATGGAGATAGGTATCGGTCATCTCGTATATTAGATGTGCATTCCACAAGTCGCCTTCACCAGTAGCTTTAATAGTTTCTTGATTTGAACAAGCTGTTAGTAGAATCATTGTAAATAGTAAAATAACTATTTTTCTCAACATAACTCCCCCTCAAATGCGGATTGAATTGTCCCTGGATAATAACTATTTCGCCAATTGTATATAAATACCTCTTATTAAACTAAACTGCTGCTTTAGTTCAATATGAAAAAAGAGTTACCTAAGCAATCCTACCCTGATTTATTAGGAGAGTATATATAAAGGAAAAATAGGCAGTAGTATTTAACCACTGTCTTTTTTACATGAAATCGCACCCAAGAGATTCATAGCCTTGTGAGCGAATAAAAAAAGGAAGTACCTAACCACCATCAGATACTTCCTTTTATTATCTTTTATTTTGACTTTGCACAGTTATTTTCACTAAAAGCATCATCAACGTTTTGAATTGGAATTCCTCCACCTTCTGTTCCGCTAAGAGTTAAATACTCACCTATAAATTCCGTATCGTCTTGATTTTTAAGAATGATTAACACAAAATTATGCTTAATATCATTTATAAAACACTTCGGTTTTAAATTGTATCCATAAACAGGTAGCTGTTCTCCTACATATGGCTCCAAGTTCATTCCAAGTGAACGATTTCTATCTAAAACACCCTCATTCATATCTACACTAATCGGTAAAGCGTATTTTTTTCCATCACCAATCTCCCAATCAAATTCTTCACCATACTTTTCTGCCAAATAACCTCGTAATTCATTATTTGGATTAACATTCTCGCTATCTAATTTCACTTGAACGCTTTGACTACAGCCTAATAATAATAATAATAATAATAATGTAATATAAGAAAAGACAATAGATTTCTTAAACATGTTGTTTCCTCTATTTCACATCGAATTTTTCATAGCTTTAGGTTCATTTGGGAAAGTTTTTTAGATTTTTTTGTATATTTTATTTATCCTGTTGCACTAAACGCTTTTTTTCTCCCCTATTCACAGGATAATGCTCCTTTACTAAACGACTATTTATAAAATGTACCACGTTCTTAAACTAAACTGCCGCGTTAGTTCAATAAGGAATTTCAATTTAACTCCGAAACTTTTCCGAAAAACAACTTATTTTTAACCACATCTATAAGGCTTCCAACTATTAAACAACTCACAAAATGAATACAATATGCCCATAGATTGTAATGTAAAAAATAGCTACCTGCTTCTTGACTCTGTAATTCATTGTCGATAATAAAACTAAAGCCATTCCGAGACAGTAAATCTAATATGGGATTTGATCTGACTAACGGACGTGCAAATTCAATCCAAAATATATTACAAATAATCGAGCCAATAGCGATAATGCCAAAAATGATTGTAAAACTAAACAGTTTCGTCTTTCTTTTCATACACAACACCTCCTATTTTTTTAATGTATCCTCGATGAATACAATTTACCGCTTCTACTCACCAGCCCCTTTAGTTCAATAAGAATAAAAGTTTTACTCCTTCTTGAAGTAAAGCACTCGTTAGTTTAAGTCCATTTCACTCATTATGTTGGTTTCTCCGCTACAATCTTAAAATTCGTTGTTGATGTTGACTCTTCGTATGAAAAGGTAATTTTATAGTCTATTATTTCATTCGTTTCTATTTTACGAATTGATGTTGTTACCGCACCATCCCCGACATAAGTTAACCGACTATTATCAGCAATTTCGTAAGTTTTTACACCATCTACTTCATTTACTGCAAAACCTACTCTTTGAATCGTATCTCCGTAAATAAAAGCAAGATTGCAACTATTTTTTTCTTTACTATCGTAAAAAGAAATAACCGCCTTTAACATTGGTAATTTATCATCTTTCACTAATACATAATCAGTTATTTCATATTTACCATAATCTTTATTCTCCTTAAATGTTGCGATTGCGTCCTCTTTGGTATAATTCTTATCTGATGTTTGTTGACCTTGATTTAACGAAGAGGCAGGATATTCCGATACACTCTGAGTAGTATTAGAACATCCTATTAGGGTCAAAGTAAAAATTATCCCTAAAGTTAATGTTAGTTTCATATATTTTCCCCTCCCTTCTTATCATCTTTATATATTTTTATATAAATAAGCATTAACCTTGTTGAACTATTCTGCACCGTTTGTTCAATAAGAAAAAATGCTTTACCCCTTCTTGAAGTAAAGCACCCGTTAGTTGAAGTTCGTCAGTATTTTATTCTCTTTTTAAAACCCCAATAACTATTAGTATTAACCCAATTAAGAAAAAGAACCAGACAAAAAAGTTATCAAAAAAACCAGGGTAATTCATCATACCCGAAGTTGAAGTTCCAGCAGAAGCTAATCCAGCATCAGTAACAGCAACAGACAATCTTTCAGCAATCCTTTCAGCAGTATAGAATATACCACTGAGTGAAATAAAAATGGCTCCTATAATTCTATAAATATTTTGTGTCATACTACTACCCACTACCCCCTTGATTTATTTACTATATTCTTTGTTATTAAAAGCTAAACCTTTTTCAACTAAACTTCATTTATTACACATTATCTACGAAAGGTTCATTAATTAAAATCATTATTAGGAACCTAGGCGATAACCCTATACTACTAACACAAATACTGATTACGACAAATGCGAGGAACATTTTCTAACCTCTAAGTACGCACCATTTTTCTTCGAATTTGTTCTTTTCTTAATTTATAATCACTAATTGGTTGAGGGATTGCTCTCTGCGTTCCCTCAGTTAATACATATTTTGAGCGAATTGTACAATTAAATATTTTTCACACTATTCCATAAATTTAATCTATAATAATAATAAGGAGCTGAATTTCAATTAAAGATCTAAGTACATCCATTCATGAAGATATTATTATCACTAATTTGACAGGTCACATAAGCACTACTGATGTAAATACTTGGTTTGATTCGTTTGAGAAAACATGCTATTCCTTTATTAGTCAAGGGAAAAAGTATAAGTTGTTAGTTAATCGTAAAGGTTATACTCCAGAACATTTTTCTGTGCAAAAATTGTGGAAAGACAAATTTTTCTCCAACAATATACTAGATAACATTATTGCAGTCGCTTTTTTATTAGAAGAAGGGGATATTTTAAATCACCTTGAAAATTCTAATAACAAGAACAACGTATTATTCTCAAGTAACTATGACCAATCGATTGACTGGCTTAATGTTTATAGATAATAAATTTTTATCTTCGTGGTGCCAAAGGAACCTTTTTTAGTTCACATTTTGAGTCAAATGCTGCATAAAAACTCCCATTTTCTTGTTCAACTAAACTGCCCCGTTAATTGAATAAGTTCAACAACAGGGGCATCAATCCCTTCTTGGATTAATGCCCCTGTTAGTAAAAAATTAAATAAAATTTGTGCGGTTTTTATCTACAAATAGGAAAAATAAATAACCTACAATGTTAAATAAAACAAAAGTAATTGCCCACTTTACATTAAGTCTTTGTTGACGGCTAACGTCTTTGATTGCCCAAGTAGAGAATAAGATCGCGTAAAGGAGACCACCTAAAAATAAACAAATGACACTTAGTGTATGGAATCTGCTTTGTTCTGTTACAATATACCATTCACCATTTCCACTTCCATGAGGATGTTTATCAATAAACAATGAGTTCTGTGTCCCTTTATCTCGACTATACTCAATATCAGGTTTTGCATTGTTTGCATAATCAAAAACTTTTTCTATAAGTATGTCTTCAATGGCATAAATTTTAATATTTGAAATGTACTTAGTACTGTGCATCAAGAGTTCTACATCTTGTTTTTCTGAAGGTGCAATTATACCATCGCTTTTCAAACTATTAAGTACCGCTGTTGATAAAAGTGTATTTTCCCTAATACTCTCAGTATCCTTTGACTGAAGAATTCCAAAAACAGTGATTCCTAATACAAGAAAACCTAATGCAAAATAAAGAAGCTTTTTGCTTTTTAACCCTTTATCCAAATAAACACCTCCATTATTAAGATATGTCTAAAAAAGGTTAATTACTCCAATATTACACCAGTTTACAATCAGTTTATTAAACTAAAAGTGTAACGTTTCACAATTACATATCCGAGAACAACTTAATATTTTGGACATAAAAATAGACCATCGTAATGATGGCCATATTTTGCTAAAGCACCTCGTTAGTTTAAGTACAATTATTCACAAACTTTGCCCTTTATTTGATTGTTAACTGCAATGTTTTCATTTTAGAACTGTCTCGGCTGGTGTAAATGCTTCCCATGGATTAAATTTCGTTGTTATTGATGAAATAAACCAATACTCTTTAAATGGTTCTAAATTCTTTTCCACGATTATAATCTTCTCTCCACCACCAAAATCTCCATATGATGCCCATAAATCATATAGGTATTCCCCTGTTCAACTAACCCGTCCCGTTAGTTCCATAACAAAAAGAGTCGCTTAAGCATCCCGACGAGCTTTAACTAAAGCAACTGTTAATTGAAGCATGGTTGTACTTCTGTTTTTAACCTACGGTGTACCACCTGTATTACTTTAATCTATTGTTCCTAATACATCTGTATTTGGAGGTTCATAACCCATCTGGCGTGCCATAGCCATAATCTGTCCTTTGTGATGGAATTCGTGTGTGATTGTATGCATTAGCAATTTACTTGGTGTCATTGATATCGGTTCTCCTCCTTCTCTCCAAGGAATCTGCCTCTGGATCGGTTCATCCATTTGATTTGCGAAAACTTCAAATACCTCATTTACATAAGAATCTACTTGTTCGAAGCGTACTTTTATTTCATCCCATCCGAGTTCCTTCAGATTTTCCTTTGAAGTGAGGGGATTCTTCGTTTTCAATAAGACAAATGAGCCAAGCCAAGCATTATAACAGTCTGCAATGTGTACAAGTGTGTCTCTCACACTTTGCCAACCGAACCCGTTTTCTTGTGTAAATTCATTTGGATCTAGTTCTCTACAAAAGTCTAGAAGTATTACTCTAGTTTTTCTTACCCATTCATATTCGTTTTGATACACTATATCATCCCCTTATAGATGTCACACTTGATGTGATCAATACTTTTATATTCTTTATTTTAAATCAGATTCCTTCTTCAACTAAACTGCTGCTTTAAGCTCAATAAGAAAACGAGTAGCACTCATGGGAGATTAATCCTACTCTGGTTATTGCACCAGCCTTGCCTTTATTCTAACAAGAATGGAGTTGTTCCCTGATTTATTTTCAATTCATTCTAATCATACTGAAGGCTTAGCTTTTAAAAAAAGCATTTTCTGAGTCTCTTTTGTTATGCATTTTTTAATTTTCATGAGAGTAGAATAACTAAGCTTATTTTTGATCCTCAATAGTTTCAATATCACTAAGAAAAATTAAACCATTTCTTTTTATCGTGTATCTTACGAAGTATGTCTTATCTTTCTGAATTAAGTTCATTATCATTGGTTCCCTAACAATTACTTTAATCTCTTCTTGATGTCCCACTGGGGCAATGGGGTTAAATCCCTTTATCCATGCTTCTTTATTATCGTTAGAATACCCTTTTTCAGTGATAGTAAAATCAGTTACAGTTAACACAGACGAAAAAGAATTATAAATAAAAAAAACGATCAAAAAGGCAACAGAAATTGTTATAGCCGACAATAAAATTCTTTTACTCTTCATATAATTCCCCTTCCTTCACTATCCTGCTTCGGTTGTAAAAAAGGCTTTACTCCTTATGGAAGTAAAGCACCCGTTAGTTTAAGTGTAATGGTACACAATCTTTTTTTAGTAGATAGCATATTAAAAACTGGTCTTATTTTACTTATTCAGTGAGTTCCAGCATAACAATACATTAGAGCAAAGATAAAAACGAATGTTAAGACCGCCCCTAAAACATTTTGGTTATGAGTGCTCTTTCCATTCTTTAAGTTCTTCAAAAAAGTAGTAAAATTTAAAAACCATAACACTCCTAATACCGGTACGATAAGCAAAAGCATAAATAACATAAATTAACCCTCCCCTTCCCATTTACAAAATCTAATAAAACTAAACTATTAAAATGATGTTTATAAGAAAGTAAAACCAATTATAAAAATTATTGCCATCACACTGAAAAATGACCAATCAACAATTCGTCTTTCTTTCACTGTAAGAAATTTGGATTCCATAAATCTTAAACTACCAAAGATGAAAATAATTCCAAACGTTATGAGTGAACGTCCTGCGACATCATCTATGATTAAAATGTACCTTAAACAAACAATCGTTATTAATAAAGTACCCATACGACCAATGACAATATAAAAGTAATGGTTCTTTTCCCTATCCATCAACTTCCCCTCCCTCTCCATTGCAAACCCTTCTTTAAGTATACCTTCTTATTGAACTAACCTGCCCCTAGTTAAAGTGTAACATTTCACAATGCATATCTGTGATCAACTTCATGACATAAATATAGACCATCAAAATGATGGCCATGTTTCGCTAAAGCACCCATTAGTTGAATAAGAATAAGATCTTAGTCTCCAGCGATATGTATCTTATCTAGACAATTGTTTTATAAATTCATCATATTCTTTTAGTATATTTAAAGAAATAAATGCTTTTGCCTTTCACTCGAAAATAAAAGATTTTGTCTCACCTTCATAGTTTTAATTGTAGTTCGATGTACAATTAAAACTATGAAGGTGTAGTCAGGGGGGTAGAATTTATAGGAAACCGATTAAAATTATGAGTACCTTGCAAAGTAGGCATACAAAAACGCCCTTGCAGCTGCAAGGACGGAAGTGTATGGAGGGGGGGTATGCCAAGGCATGAGTTCATTTGATTCGCACATCATTCTCATATCGGTCGGCGAACTTGGTGATTAAAATACCGATTCCCCAGTAAATGAGTGCCACCATCATGAACGCCTCGACAAAGCGAAAGTTCTGGGCTGCCATGATTTTGGCTTGTGCGAAGACATCAATCACGGTGATTAAAAATCCGAGTGAAGTGGCTTTGATTGCCACTGTGAAAGAGTTTGCGAAATCAGGGACGGCATGGACAAAAGCTTGCGGGACAACAATTCTCGTAAACGTTTGAGAAAAACTATAGCCCAAGGATTGCGCCGCCTCAATTTGCCCCGGATCTACCGCTAAAAATGATCCTCGGATAATCTCAGATTGAAAGGCAGACAACGTGAGACTAACTGTGACAATTAAAATAACCAAAGGCGACATATTATTCATATTATAATCGATACCTAGAAGGGTAACGATGAACTGTCCAATTGCAGGAAGTGCATAATACATCAAGTATAAAAACACTACCATGGGGGTTCCTCGTAAAAACAGTTTAAATAATTTTGTAAGTTGAACCAGCACGGGAATTTTATATTGTTGTATCAGAGCCAATACCACTCCTAGAAGGGTGGATAATACAAGGATAGTAATCGCAATGAGTAAAGTTTTAGGAAGTACACCCAATATCCCTAAAAACATTTCGTATGAAGCTTCTAAATCAAACATGTTAATCCCCCCTGCTTATTGTGGTTAAACCTTTATCGAATAGCCACTCTCTTCTCCAGTTTTTTAACCAATCCGTCCATTGTGAAGCACATAGCTGAAAATATTAAGGCAATGATAAAGTAAATTAGGATTTGATTAGTACCGTAAGATCGTGCGATAGACAATTCTGCGGTTCCCATAATATCCACGATTCCAATAGCAAAGATCAGCGACGTATCGTGAATCAAGTAAACTAAGGCATTGCCGTATCCTGGGAGAGCAACAGGGACCATTTGGGGCAGAATAATTCGGAAAAACTTTTGCATTGGTGTGTACCCTAAGCTATCTGCAGCTTCATGTTGACTTTTTTCAACAGCGAGATAAGCAGGTCTAAACACTTCAGAAATATAACCAGAATGATAAAATCCCATGGAAATAATTGCAGCATGCATCGGGCTTATATCATAAGCGCCCAAACCAATGAGAGGTAACACTTTTGGAATTCCAAAGTACGCTATAAATAGTAAAATCAGTCCAGGAACACTTCGCGCAAAAGATACATACAAATCGGCTAATTGACTAATGACGGGAATTCTCTTTAATCGCACAAACGTTAATAGCACAGCAAAGAGTAACCCAAGCGCAGCTGACAAGATGATAATAATAATATTGATAGGAAGCGTTTTCAGAAACTCTATTAGTAATTCTTGCATACCCGTTTCCATCGACATTTCTCCCTTCTCTAATGAATATCTCTTCTGTATATGATAGTGTCATGTCTATGTTTTCGTATTAGTCAACATCCATATTCTCAAGGGATTCAACCAAACGAGAGAATATGGACATGCGTCGTTCCGGAGATATACACTATAACCTTATCTGACTTGATCCAAGACGTTCATGTAAAGCCTCAATCGTATTGAAACACATCTTCTGAGTAGAATTCAGTAGATAACTTAGAAAGCACACCTGCTTCTGCCAATTCCTTTAGACCTTCATCAATGGCTTGTTTCAGTTTCTCATTTTCCTCTGATTTGTGAATCATAAAGAATGTAGGAATAATTTTGACTGGGTCAAGTCCCACAACAGGTAGATTTTGATCTTCAATGATTTCGATCTGTCCGTAACTCGATGGATAGAACAACGCATCATATTTACCAGTCGCCAATTCTTTTAGTCGATCTGCGATTGGAATTCCTACATCAGCCAAATCATACTTTAGCTTATATTCAGGATTTTCTTCTTCCCAATCCTTAACGGTTTTATATGTGGCACCCGCTGGGGATAGGGGAGAAATGTTCTTCCCTACCAAATCTTGAATTCCCTTAATTCCACTATCTTCTGCCACGTAAATCTTGATTAGAGCACGACCACTTGATTCTGAAGGAATGATATATTGCTCTGCACGTTCCTCCGTGAACCCTAGACCACCTGCCAACATGTCGTACTTTCCAGTAGCTAGTCCTGTTTCACCCGCTGAATCTTCCACACCGAACAATTCAAATTCGTAGTCTTCAAGCACTTTATCCAATTCTTTTATCAGCTCAGGCTCATAACCCGTCACTTCGCCGTTCTCATCGACCCAACTCAATGGTTTTGACGTGTGGCCAGTCGCCACTTTGATTGTTCTTACGACTGAATCTCCAGTGCTTTCAGCTTGTGACTTGTTGTCAGTAGAATTGCATGCAGTTAGGAGAGATAAACCTAGCAAAGAAGCTACCACTAAAATTGACTTTTTCTTCATTCTCATCAACCACCCTTAACGTTTAATTGTTGTTGGTCTTGCTCTGCATAGATCTTTTTCAAAAACTGCCTTGTTCTCACATTCACTGATTTCTCAAAGATTTGTTCAGGCGTTCCCACTTCCACAATGTGACCATTTTCCATAAAGACCACTTTGTCGGAAATCCGCTTGGCGAAGTCCATTTCATGGGTGACGAGAAGCGTTGTCATGCCGGACTTTGCTACATCTTCTATTACCTTCAATACCTCCTCTACTAATTCAGGATCAAGAGCTGAAGTAGGTTCATCAAACAAAATCAACTCGGGTTCAAGCGCCAATCCACGTGCAATGCCAACCCTTTGTAATTGTCCTCCCGATAAGCGAGAGGGATATTCATTTATTTTATCTTTCAGACCTACATTTTCTAATTGTTTCAAACTCATGGCATACGCTTCATTTTTAGACTTTTTCTGAACGGCTATTTGAGCATCCATTACATTTTGGATGACCGTTTTATGTTTGAAAATGTTGAACATCTGGAATACCATGGCGGTTTTCCTGCGAAGCTTTAGGATTTCTTTCTTGGTTAAACTTTGATAGTTTAGATGCAGATCCCCGATTTGAATTTCGCCCTGTTGGGGTTTTTCTAAGTAATTGATACATTTTAATAAAGTGGTTTTCCCTGTTCCACTCGGACCAATAAACGATACAACCTCGCCTTTTTCGACCGATAGGTTAATACCTTTCAACACTTCTTTTTGGTTGTATGAAACATGCAAGTTTTTAACGTGTAAGATAATCTCTACCTCCCCAAGTGCTTTATTTCAAATCCTATACGTGCTATACCATGGACATCTGCCGTAGATTCTCCTCGGTCAACCCCTGAAAGTGAATACCCACTTGCCTATAGTCACTATTCATAAGTAAAGATGCCGTGCTGATGATGGAGTCGGTATACGGTGTTTCTACCCCTAAGATTTTCCCTAATTCTGAAATCGGAACAAGTCCAAAAGGAATGTCTTCTGTCAGATACCTATAATTGAGTGTCGTAGGACCTAATCCAGTAGGGAACAAGCCAGGCAAAGCTTCATATAAGGTGGGATAATCGGAATCATAAAATTCATTCAAGATACTCAAAATACTTTGAAGATCAACATTTAGTCGACTCGCTATTTCCAGTCGTTCTTTATCCATCTTTTCTACGTAGTTACAGGAGTAGGGAGATGCTCCGTCAGGATAGAACTGGAATCTCTCGGATGCGTCAATCCTTGCCGCATTAAACAAGGCAATTGGGGGATGAATCACCACATTGGAATTATTTAAGGAAGTCTCAAATACACTTTCTCCAGGAATCAATTGTGGAAATCTTTCCATAAACGATGGAGCAATTTGGTTCTCTTTACGTAACGTGCTAATTAGTACATTGTATTTAATTTTAGTGATTGCAACAGAACCAGCTTGATCGGCCAAACTGACAAAAGGCATCGCACTCGTTTCGGCCACTGTAATGTTCTTTTCTGTAATCAAATCTGTACCTAAAATTCGTTCACATTCTAGTGCACCCCAGTAACCTGGAAAAAAGATAATAGTTTGATTGGGTTGCAAGAACGGTTTAATTTGATTGACAATCGTCTCATGCCCTATCGCCGTCGTCGATACAATGATAAACTTGGCCTTTGTAATCACCTGATCTACGGCGGTCGATGCCTCTAAATCGACTTGCCCCGAATAGATCCCTTTTACTTCCAACCCTTGTGTTGAAATTCTTTGAGCTTTCTGTGGATCACGGGTATACAATTTTACGTTTTCTCCGTTCAATTTCAGGTATCCTGCAATGGCCTGCCCTGTATTTCCACCGCCCATTACTGCATATGTCATAAACTCTTCCTCCTCTCTTCTGTTTCGCAATCTGTTTCAATCTAACTATCTATTATTAGAATTTGGTATGTTCGTATTTTTCGACCGTCTTGATGGCTTGATTCAACGAACCTAAAATATGTTTCTTCATTTCTTCTACTGCGTTGATTTTGTCTTTTTGGATAATGTAATGAAGGATCATCTTATGTTCTTTTACAGATTGTTTTGTATCACCAATGCTTTTGTGTGCCAATCGCCTATACCGGTTAATCATGCTGTTGAGCTGATACAAGAACTTGACCGCCATCTTGTTGCCACTCACCGTGTAAATGTATTCGTGGAATTGCTTACCAAATCGATCGATTGTCTCATAATCTTCTAGGCTTATCGCCATTTTTAGTAATTTGATGAGATGGGTTAAGTGGTCAATGTCCTTTTGGGTGATATTATCAATGGCATCTTCAACGACAATCCCTTCCAAGTTGCTACGGATAACAAATATTTCTTTCACTTCTTGGATCGAAATCGGTGCCACATTCATTCTTCCATTTAAACTGCGATTGACCAATCCCTCCAGTTCCAAGATCTGAAGAGCTTCTCTAAGAGGAGTTCGACTGATCTGTAGCTCTTTGGCTAATTCTTCCTCCGCAATTGGTTGACCCGGTTCCAGTTCACCTTTGATGATCATTTCTCTCAACGCTTTATGTGCAATATCTTTGGTAGAGACTCGACCGACTTTTGCTCTATCATTCACCTGTTTCACCGCCTTTAAAATAATTGTATACAATTATAAAGTTATTCTAGCACACATTTTTTTAAAAATAAATAGAATTTTTATTTTTTTCTGACTTTTTTATTCATGCAAAGTAAACGAATAATTTCTCAACATCAGTAGCTACCACGCACTCCTAGTATTTTTCCATTGGGCGTCTATCACCCAGATGATTAATCTATACTCCCATATTCATTATGCATAAAGAAAATCCCATTGAAGCAAGGGGTCGGTGAATAAATATGCGTATTTTATAAATTCCCTAGGTGAAAGGAGATATCTCCAACTCCAGCAATAATCGTGTTAGAACGGGGGTACTTCTCGTTTAATTATCGATATTTCTAATCAAAAAGATCCCTAGTGCGTACTCCCACGCGCTAGAGATCTAGAGCCCTATTCTTAGTTATGAATAGGTAATTGACTACTATCTATATAAATCGAACCAATGAATATCTAAGCGAACTAAGTGCAGAAGCCTTTACAAGGGTAGCCAAAGTCATTAGACCAGCGCTGAGACTGCTTGGCTTATGACGAGGAGCATCCCTAGCGCCGTAGCGAATTCAATGGGATTCTTTATCCCGCATTAACTGGCAGTAATATCCCCACTGATTAAAGGTTCACTTTATGTCAACTTATCGTTACCAATTCTGAAGGTTATTTTGAATTTACGAGAGTAAAATAACTCAAGACTCTTTTCAAAAAAGATTTTTGGATTTTCTTTTTTCTAGATAGGTAGTTATTATATTGTCCTGCTTTCTTTTCCAAGTCAGCCATCCGTTGCTTTACATATTCTATATCGTTATTCGTAAACATTATTTTTCTCCTTAAGGAGAAGTCCAATTATATTGTTAAGGTGTGGCTAGCACCATTCCCGTTAGCCACTTTTCACCTAAATAGTGTGTTGGCAACTCCAATTTATTTTTACCTACAAATTTATTAATCCGTTTACCACTCATTTTGGGTATCATCATTTTTTTTCCTCCTTCATTTATTATTTTTCCGGTTAAATCAATAGCATCATTTTAGTCAAATGGGGTTTTCCTTTCCCCAATCGGCGCTACCCACTTTCAAGAGATTCCTTTTTTAATAACTTTATTCGCTGTTTCATGATCATCATCACCAGCACTCCTTTTCTTATTATTTTGTTTATATATGCAACACGCAATGCGTGAAAACACCAAAATTCTATAAAAATGCACACAAAAGAGCACACGCCTCTTTACATAAGCGTGTGCTCATAGAAAAAGAACGGCATAATATGCCGTCCATTAATTATTTACAAAAATAGTAATTAGCGGTTTGGCACGAAATCATTATACGATTATTTTTTAAAGTTCTAAATGTAGTCATTTTCCGTACCTCCGTTTCTAATTTGAATATCCAACTACTATAGGATATCATTACCTTTTTCTGAATGTCAATACCTTTCTGAATATTATGTATTATTTTAAGGATATTCTTCCGCAATGAAAACGTATAGATCCCTTGAATGATATGTTAGTACGTCGATTATCAGAGCTGAATACGTCCCATTTAAGGAGAGGAATATAAGGTTACTCGTTCGAGTAAGAAAGAATCACTCACCACTAGTATGCTTTTTCAACACAATTGATTAATATTCCTTATTGAAGTAAAGCACCCATTAGTTTAAGTGTAACATTTCACAAAATTGTCCTTTTCCTTTTATATAGACTTTGCAATTACTTCACATTTTTTTATTGCCCAAATATAATGATTGGAAGTGTTTGCTGCAAAATAGCTGTATAAATTACTTGTTTTTGTCCACTTATAATATTTTTTTGTCATGATTTCTTCGTTGGTATGTAATCTTATTAAATCCATTATTCTTTCATGGCTTAACTTCAATTTTTTTATTGCTTGAATTAATTTTACATCCTGATAGTTTTCCCAAATTTGTATATTAAGCAGCTTGATAGTGCTCCATTTATAACCAGGTGCTGGGATAAAAGGAATATCTCCATCCATACCTTCTCTATACCATCTCTCAAGCATTACTTGCCATTCATACAGATGCATTAATACATCACGAAAATTCTTATCTCTGTCAAGAGTTTCAATAGAAATGCCTCTTTTTCTGCTAGGGACTGACTCAATTATTTCAAGTAATGATTTAAAATTTTTATCGCTGTTCAGTAATAGAATTTCTTTTTCACTTTTTGCCACCATAATAATTCCCTCCTTTTTGTTGTATGTTCGTGCAATAAATTTTAGTAATTAGTGTGAAGCATGTAACTAACCTGCTCCTTTAGTTTAAGTGTAACATTTCACAATGCATATCTGAGATCAACTTAATATTTTGGACATAAAAAGAGACCACCGAAATGATGGCCATGTTTTGCTAAGGTACTCGTTAGTTTAATAAGGTTTAACTATATTTAGTTCTATATCGGTACGATATAGCATTGTCTCAACCCAATTATGAAACATTTCATAGTCTTCTTGGTCTGTTACATCTATAATTTTATTTAAAAGTTTGTAACACAGTACCTTGACCATTATCTGATTCAACTTCAGCGAATGCTCCATTTATAAAAGTCATTTGTGGTGGAACATGACCGCAATCAATATCGTACAAAATAGGTATTTGAAGCTCTTTAGAAAGTTCTTTATAAACATCTTCAACTGTATAATTTGTAACAGCTGGATTTGCTGGACTTCTCCCAAACATAATGCCACTACAATCCTCAAACCAACCTGCTAATTTCATTTGCACGAAGGTCCTACGCAATTCAGTTGTCGATAACTGCAAATTTTCGAAATACCATATAACAGAATCTCCTTCAATATAATTCTCTTTAAAATTTTGTACATTCCCATATGGTGTACCAATCAGATGCCTAATTATATCAATACAACCACCAAGTAATCGCCCCTGTATCTTAACTTTTTTGTTTACAGTTGATTTCCAGTAAGTTTGTTCTGTTAGATTGAAAATATAAGGAGTAGGGTTATCAGGTTGCCATTCTTTTTGATATTTTTCTGATGAATGTTGGAGAATCGATTCATTCATTTTGGTAGACAATACTGTTCGCCACATTGCTGTCGTATCATCAGAATACTCTCCTCTTAAATCCACTAAGTTAGTTCCGTGTGCTGTAGCAGTACCCGTTTTCAATGTAATTGCTAACAGTAGCAGGCTTATATCAGAATAACCTAATATCCACTTACTTTTTATATTTTCAAAGTCAATATATTCAAGTGTCTCAATAAGTAGCTCTCCGCCCCAAGGAGGAATAATAAGTTGAATATCATTACTAAACATCATTTTATTGAACTCTTCTGCACGTTTTATAGCAGATGCAGACTTTTCTTTTTCTTGTGTCCATGCAGTTTCTCCGCAGATGAAGTTAAAACCTTTCTTTTCCATACTTTTGAATGCAGATTTCAACAAGTGATGTAATTCACTTGGGACTCCAGATGATGGTGCAGTTACTCCTATTGTTGCACCTTTTTCTAAGATTGGATATTTTATCATGCTTAGCCACTCTCCCAACGCTTTTTGTAAAAACAACATTTTATAATTTATTAAAAAACACTTCTTTTAATACACTAACCTCCTTTTTCATAAAAAAGCCGTATACTGTTCTATGGAACATAATTATAGGTGGGACCGCCAATAAACAGAAAAAAGCTTCCTATAATAAGATATGGCACTGCGATATAAAACCATATTCTAAATTCCTTGTTTTTAAAACTTAATCCAGTTCGTTCACTCATATACCCCACTCCTTTTATAAAATTTCTTCTAACCTTTCCTTTAATACGTTTGAAACAAAATTTATTTCTCTTATTAAACTAAACTACCACTTTAGTTTAATTAGAAAAAGGCTTTACTCCTTCAAAAAGTAAAGCACCAGTTAGCTTAATTAATTTCTTCCATATGCTACTGCCTTCTTCTCAACCTCCAAACTTTTTAAAGCGAACCAAAGGAATATCAAATGAAACAACATCTAAGTGGTGCTCCATACAAGCTAAAGAATAATGTTGATATTCCTTTTTTCTATTTATTTGCTGCTGATCAAGATTGGCCCTTCTCTTTAAGTGCTTCAATAAGGAAGAATATTTATAGATTCTGAAAGCAGTACCATCAAATACCTCATCATAATCATGATACTCATAGTCTTCAAAAGTCACAGAATAAGTTGCGTATGAGGGGAAAATCAGATGTATCACATCCACGTCGTTGGATACTAGTAGATTGGTTTCATTTTCGCTTCCCTTTAAAATAACGCTCAATGATCCGTTAGTGTTTACTGCTTTAACTTCTTTTAAATCAATATAATATTTCTCTTTATACACTAGTTCATTATAATTCAATTTTTTCACCTCATTTCCTCTTTCTTATTCAACTAACCAGTTAGCAAAAAAGTTCTACTCCTTCTTGAAGTAAGGCACCCGTTAGTTGAAGAAGAAATTGATTTTTATGTCACTGAAAACGACGTGTCTTAAAATATTTCTTAGTCAATTTGATAATGAAGGTACATACTATTGCTATCCCCAAAAACGAGGTGCCTAAAAAAATTATTGGGGAACCTATAAAAAAGAACATCACATCGGTATGACTCCTAGCTACATATCCCACCGATATCTCTGGCTTGTAGAATTTCGTTTTAATATATCCCCATCCATAGGTAGAAAAAAAATATACAATATGTATTAATAGCGAACAAAAAAATGCCTGCATAATCGTTTTAATTACAAACTCCCCCAGTTAACTGATTCACAGGAAGGAATTTACTCCCACCTTGGTTATTAACCGTCAACTATCCGCACGTAAACTGAAATTTACTCCTCTTTTAAATACCTAATGTATCTTTACCATAACCATTTTCTAAGCTTTGAACTAGTAACTCCACACAATTAACCGCATCTACCATATCTTCAAATATTGTTTGTACTACTGTTTCTTCTATTCCTTCTCCACGATAGCATATAACAAACATACCCAGTTTATAAACTCTTTTGTAATCGCTTTTTATGATAAATTGCATACCTTCCTTTTCAGAGTTTAGAAAGAAACTTGCATGAGAATCATCTAGCAAAATATTACCTTCCGCCGCCTCTAATTCCAATATACTAATAGGATTTAATTTACCCTCATTGATGATGGTCGAGAATTCTTCATATTCTTTAATTACTTGCTTCGATAAGGGGTGAGTATGTTCATCAACTTTAAGAGGAAGTATTCCTTCATTCCTTTGTTCTTGAAGATAGCCAGAAAATCCTTTATCCACTGCTTTAGTAAATCTCTCAAAATCAAATTTATAATTGTAAAAAATGGGTTGACCATTTTCGTCAAAAGTAAGACGTTCAATACATAGACTTTTCTCCTCTACAGTTAAATAATAGATCACCGCAAAACCGAACCCGTCTATTTCAGTTTTGTTCGTTTTTCCATTCCATAGCTGTAAAAGTACATAGAAAAACGAAGGTATTGAAACGAATGCAATCATAAATTTAAAATAGATATCTTGACCCTCTCCATTTAATTTAATTTCAACATCTCCGTTTCTATAATCTATATCAAAACGACATGTATATTGTTTTTCCAAAAAAACACTCCTTTAGATTAATAGCAAAAAGGCTTTACTCCTTCTGGAAGTAAAGCATCCTTTTTAGCTTGATGAGTAAACACTAATTTTCAACTATTTTGTTCTCTGTTCCATTTACGATTCTCTTTATATTTTGTCGATGCAGCATGATTATTGATATGCATATTAGCAGAGAAAGTGCTATCATCACTTTATCCTCAAATATAAGACTGTAAATGAATAATGCTATACTAGCCAACATTGAACTTAGTGATACATACTTAGTAAATAGCAAAGTTAACACAAACACAACAACACCAACAAGAACACCTAAAGGAATCAAAAACAAGAAAACTCCCGTTGCTGTTGCAACAGCCTTTCCACCTTTAAAACTAGCAAAAACAGAAAATATATGCCCTAATATGGCTAACAAACCACATACTATAGAGCTGACTGTAGAACCAAGCATTAGGGGAAGTAAACAAGCAACAGTGCCTTTCAATATATCAGCAATTGCAACAATTACTCCTGCTTTTATGCCTAAAACTCTATAAACATTAGTTGCACCAAGATTACCACTACCGTACTTACGAATATCTTTCTTATAAAATATTTTACCGATTACTAAAGCAAATGAGATTGAGCCAATTAAATAACTTAAAATTAAAGTTAAAATGATCAAAGTATTATCTCCTTACATAGTTTGTTTAGTCTGTATTTCTATTTATTGCACATGACTAATTACTTTCACAATTTACCATCATAATTTTTAATTCCCTTTCTTCAACTAACCTGCCCTTTTAGTTGAACATAATTACTTGTTTATTTTCCGCCAAATTAATGATGCAATAAGAAGTAAAACACCAACCGAAGCCCCAATCATTTGGTCTATTAAAAGTTCATTAGTTCTAAAATACCGAATGGTAAAAGTTCCTCCCAAAATAACAATTATCGCAACTGCTAATTGTATTAGATATGTATTAATTTTCATAACCAGCCCCCCTGTGTATAGTTTTACTATAAAGTTCCATAATCCTTGAAGTAGCTATTTTGCATTTTCTGCAATTCTTTTTAATTCTTTTGCACGAGAAATTATAAACTTTGTCAAATAATTTTCCAAAAATAATTTGTCAGCAATCTTTCCAATAAGACCAAAAGGTGATTTATACTCGAATGTATCAATCATTAAAGTTCCACCTTTTTCTTCTACAAATTGATGTGTATGCGTAAAAGAACTAAATGCTCCTTTTACCATAATATCAACAAATACAGTAGGCTTTTTCATATGAGTTACTTTTGCCGTTAGCCTTTGTTTAATACCAAAGTGAATAGCTTCCCAAGTAACAATATCTCCCTCTTCTAATAACCCCTGCGTAACCCCATCCACAGCTTTTTCCTTAGTTTTAGCTGTAGTTATCGTATGTATATCTACGTTTCTTGCAAGGTCAAAGCATACAACTACAGGTGCTTGTATAAATTGCTTGTGCAAAATAATAGGCATGTGCATTCTCCTTTGTAAGAATGTATTTTCATATACCTTTCAAGTGTAACATTTCACAATTCATATCTGAGATCAACTTAATGTTTTGGACATAAAAATAGACCATCGAATTGATGGCCATGTTTTGCTAAAACACCCCTTAGCACAATAAAATACAACTTATTTTTTTATCCTTTAAGTCCCCATAATAATCAACAATACTATTCAACCTAAATAACTTGTTTCATTTGGAAAACCATACACTTCATTTAATTCGATATTTATTAACTCTTGCTTACCGGCAATTGTAAAATTATTCATTTTATCACTCATTTCATTTTGAACCATTCAATTAAGCTTTACTCCCTCTTAAAGTAAAGCACCACAAGAAATTGCATAAAGTAGTAGGTTAATTTACCGATTTATTATGCACTTCTTTATTTCCAAACTTTCTAACAAAGAAAAAAGTAAAAGCAAGAATTGCACCCGCAATTATTCCAATTACACTCAAGTTTATTCCAGTACCAGTCGTAATGCCATCTGCACGAATAGAACCATTAGCATATATCGAGACGATAACAATAATAAAACCAATCCATTCAAAAATCTTATTTTTCACCATTTCAAATCTCCCCTTTACATACAAATTATAACATCATTCAAACTTTTCAAACAACTTCAACTAAATCTTCCTTCTTCAACTCCAAGACTCCTTACGAGTGAATGGCTAGTTCTTTTTCGAAGGGAATCTCACCTGTATGTGATGACCTAGGCTCGGCCGCACAAGCACCCGTTAGTTGAGTAACCAGTTTACCCCTAAAAACCAAACTACTTACCTTACTTTCAATTCATGAATTCCATTTATTTTATTTCTAATACGACTTTTTCAGTTTTACCATCCCAGGAAAATTCAGCAACAATAATCTCATCTTCTTGCACCCTTGCCCCAAGTTGAATATTGGTCTCTTCGAGAATTCCTCTACCTTTGAAACTTGCTCCTGTCCCTGCATGTTCGCTTCTAGCTATACTAGTAGAGACTACGTAATCGAATGATTCTGGGTTTACCCCTTCACCTATATAGTCAATAATGTAGCTGGAAACTTGACCAGAATTCCCGTTATCCACTACTGAATACTTAACTAGCCAATTGTCACTTTCTCCTTCAAAATGCAAGTTCCCACCCCCGAAAACGACACAACCAGCAAGTAGCAAGAACAAGAATCCCAGTGCAATCTTTTTACTAATATAAATCGCTTTCATAATTCTACCCCCTTTTTTCTTATAGAACTAATCAGCTGTTTACTTTAATACGATTAAAACAATTAGAGGTTCCTGTTTTTAATAAATTTTCCATTTTCATTCCTTAACTTGAATTACTATTATTAAACTTCATTTTCTTGTAAAAAATGACAGTTATAGTGTAATTAATTTCCTGTGTTAGTTGAAGAAGAATCCTTTACGATCTCCTTTAAAAGGATGTAAGGTAACTCCCAATCAGACAACCTAGCCCAATCAATAAATAAATTGTTTTTGTAAACATAATAATTGGCCTAAAACATTAGAAAAGAAAGTCATTCTTGCTGCTGAAATGCTCTAAATTAGAGAACATCAAAATTTGTTGAAGCTAGCTCTTGCTTAAAGGTAATAAGTGGAGCTTTGTCGAATATATTAAATTACCTATTCAGATGTGGGGTAATACTCTTTTAGATAAAAGACCTGGTTTAAATTAACATTAGATGTCTCACCCCCCTCGCCCAAAAAGTCTAGTACTTTCATCGATCTCCTAAAGGGAGGCAATTTTGTGTTTCTAGAATGCCGTTTAACTATAGCCTGTTAAATTACTTAGGACTATACTTGTGGTTTGTTGAGGTTTGAAGCTAACGTATGCCTTGTTTAGAATTCTCTGTTTGCTGTTTATAAAATTCCAAGATTAAATGAAAAGTGGGAAAAAATGAAAACAAAATGGCTTTTGAGTAGTAGTGCCGTGTTGACGAGGGTTGCTCAAAAGATTAGTTCAGCATAGTGAACTTAAAAAGAGAGAACCCCAATATTTATGTACAATTATACCCTTGTTTAACTAAACTGCTGCTTTACTTTAATAAGAAAAAAGGCTTTACTCCTTCTTGAAGTAAAGCACCCGTTAGTTGAAAAGAATTATAAAGTAAGCATTTATTTCTTCTCCCATTTATTCATATATAAATTTGAGAGTTGCACTTCTATAATGGCATCTTTTTTAATATCAACATCTATCTCTTTATCATGTGGAAACAAATAATATCCAAATGAATCTCCGTCCTGATAATTTAAACCAGATGAACCAGAAGGGTATATTTTAAAAGAATTCCCTTGATATGTTGCTGTTGCGTTTACGTGATTCAACATTGTAAAGCCATATTCGGTATGTGCGTGTTCAGTTCCAGATACTACTGTTGCACCTCTTAAACTATAAGTTCCACTAGATCTAAAACTAACTTCGTATTCTGAATTACCATTGACCAATACTTTTTCTACGTAAATTTGGTTCTCCCCATCATCATAAAGCACTTTCCCCTCATTACTATCAAAATCACTCAAATCAATCTTCACAGAATATTGTCCATCAACAGGATATGATTGAATTTGATAACCTTCAACATCGTTGGCTATAACACTAATTCCATTTATCCAAAGATTTAGCAATCCACTAATCCAAAGTATAAATAAAATTGTTCCTAGACTAATTATTATCACTTTAATAAAATTTATTTTTTTCATTAAACCCCCACTATTGTTTAATTATTTACATAATTAACTTATTCAACACAATCGAAAAAAAACCTTCTTCTTCAACTAAACTGCTTCGTTAGTTCAATAAGAAAAAGGAGCCACCTAAGCAGCTCAACGTTCTTTCACTAAAGCACCCGTTACTTTAAGTGTAATCCTTCACAAAGATTGGGGAGCCTTTATTTTTAAACCAGATTTGACCGATTTTTCTTTGTCCTCAAGCCCCACGGTTTAAATATGGAAATCACGAATATCAATGCTAGAGAAACCACCTGGATAATAATTCCAACTCGAAACTGAATACTGTTTATAAGAAACACAGGATCATGCGGTGCACTCAACCCTTTTTCCGTTGTTATGGTGACCGCCTTTAATGTCTAAAAATACATTCCATTTAGACACCATTCTAACTCACAACTTTAGGAGGAACCCTACCATGATGTTAGCTTTGCCTAATTCTTACAAGTTTAGTGTGACTAACACCAAGCTATTTTGCATTTTCTAATTGGTGTATAATAGCGTAAAGAAATTTTATACTAACGGAGGGTAATGAAATGAAGATTTTGTTTGATGAAACATACACTTCAAATGACGGAAAGTATACAAGCAGGAATATTTGGTATGGATATGCTGATATATTTGTTGATGGTCAACATGGAAAAACCATTAAGCTTAATGAAGATTTTATGGTTCAATTATGCGAATTAATAAAGAATGACTTATCTAAGAATGAAGCAAATGTGCCTACTCAAACTAACTGGTATTTCTATGGAAGTGCTGTAACTAAGGACGCTATTGGAGACAATATCCGTCCGACAATTATGGTTCGTGAGAAGTCTGACGAGTTTACAACTAATTTTAATATCAGTGACCACGATTTTGCTGTAAACATTGATGCTATTCTGTTGTTTAAGGCGGATTTTGAAAAACGTTTAGCAAGTCATTGATGAATAATATCAGTATAAGCATATTCAAACTATTTGAGGGGATGATTTCATAATGAATTCATTCTCCTTTTTCATGTGGTGGGAGTCTTTTTGTGTGCAGGAAAAGGACATTTAATAATACAGATTGTGAATAATAGCACTTAAATTAAACTGCCGCGTTAGTTCAATAAGAAAAAAAGGCTTTACTCCTTCTTGAAGTAAAGCACCCGTTAACTTAATAAGAAATCACTAACCAAGCGGTTTCCAATTAGGTTCTTTTATATCTTCCTTATTTGGCTTTCTTACAAATTTAATACAGGATTCTTCACATGCTCCGAATATAATGAAGTTTTTTTGTGCTTGCCTTAATGAAACTTCATTTGCCCCACCTTCGTAATCAGGGTCCCTAAATTGAACCCCATCATCTTCCCAAAAACATATTTTGCAAATTTCATATGTATCAGTTGGTTCATCATCTAAAGTTTTAAATCCACAGCAAGGACAAGTATATTTCATGCAATCACCTCGATTATTTTTATGAATTTTACCATACTATCTTGTTCAACTAAACTGCTTCTTTAGTTCAATAACAAAAAAAGCTTTACTCCTTCCTGAAGTAAAGCAACCGTTAGTTGAATAAGGAAATTGGCATGAACTATAAAACAGCTAAGCTATTTTTCAGCTTATCCGTTTAATGAATTCATTAACTGGAAGAAGTATTCAGGTTTATGAGTCTTATTTAGTTTATACCATGAATGTAATGTATCAGGTGCAAATACATCTAATTTTTTCAGTATTTCCATCGCAAATTCCAGAGGAGCTATTCCTGATGCAGTAACTAAATTCGCATCAGATACCGCAGATCCCACCTCATAGAACTTTTCTCCTTTATAGTTAGGACATACCATTTTAGTGTATTCTAAATTATTACTTGTATGCTTTCTAGTATCTAAGTATCCCATATTCGCAAGGGCCTCAGTTGCACCACAAATTGCAGCAACAATAGTGCCAAGTTTTAAAGCTTGGCCAATTCTTTCCAAGATAGGTTGATGAATTTCTTCATTCCAAGTAGTCCCTCCTGGTAAAATTAAAAGATCTTTCCTCTCAAAAGTACATTCATCAAGGGAAATAACTGGTTTTATGCTCAGTCCTCCCATAGTAGTAATCATTTCTTTATTAGCTCCTACTGTAATTATTTTTAAAGGTACTAAATCTTTTTTGAAATATCTTCCTGAGTTTAGTTCAGCAATTAAATATCCATATTCCCAGTCTGACATCGTATTGAATACATAAAGATAAACTTTTTTTGTTTGCATCAAATAACACTCCAATCATAATTTATATAGCCTATTATAAAATAACTTCCCTGACAGTTAACGTCAGGGAAGTTATCATACTTGATGAAATTTTATTAATTCCGACAGAACTTCAATAAGTCTTTTCTTAAGACTTATCGGCTCTATAACTTGAATAGATTTGCCGTACGGTAAAAGTAAATAAGGTACATATGTATGTATCATTTCTTTTTCAAGAAGAAATACTGCTTGATTTGAAGTCCGTTCTTGTAAATAATGCCCTAAAAACCAATGTTGGCAAATATCACCCAACGCCCCTTTATCTCCATCAATAACCAATGAACTAATACGTTCCTTGTCTATAGTAGGAAGGAGGTTTTTAATAAAAGAGTCACGTGCTGAAAAATCTTCTGACTGGATAAACTTATTTTCGGTCAGAATTAGATTTTCAATTCGATCTACTCTAAAACTGCGGATATCATTCCTTAGATGACAATATCCAATCACATACCACTTATTATTCCAATAAATAATTCTGTACGGATCAACCAATCTATAATTCAATTGCTCTTCGCCACTTTTATGGTATAGAATTTTTACAGAGTATCCGTCAGCTACGGCCTGCTCCAACACCTTCAAGAAAGGTTCCATAGAGAGGGATCTTAATCGACTTATTACTTCAAGACTGGTTAAATGTTGGTTTATCTTTGTTTCCTGCTCTTGATTTGAGTATTTGCTTAGCTTTGAAATAGCCCTATTTAGTGCTTCACCTCCATAATATCCGGCCTCTTCTGCAAAAACAGCAGCGTGAAATAGTGAGGTTTGCTCCTCAAAATCAAAGAATAGTGGAGCTTCAATAAAATTGTTCAATAAAGTGTATCCACCGTTATGTCCTGGTTCTGAAATTATAGGTACGCCACTTGTTGAAAGTGTATCAATATAAGGATACACAGTCCTTATATTCATCTCTAACTTATCTGAAATTTGTTTTGCAGTAATTTTTTTACCTGAACGAAGCATCCATAAAATTGCTAATATATTGTCAATTTTAGGCATATAATCCTCCCTCTATTTGGAATTTATTATCTATATTTTTGTCTTAACTATTAAAAACGGTTTAACTAATGAATTCTATCTATTCAGCGAAGTTCCTTCTTCCACTAAACTGTCCCTTTAGTTTAAGTGTAACATTTCATAATGCATATCTGAGGTCCACTTAATGTTTTGGACATAAAAATAGACCATCGAAATGATGGCCATATTTAACTAAAGCACCCGTTAGCCATCCATGCAGACCCCAAAAGCTACACCACAGAGGATGAAAATTGTTGCAGAGTGGGTATAGATTAGTATGGCTGGCGAAGAAGGACGATGAACTATGGTGCCATAGAGCCCATCCGTTAGTCTGACTCCAACGACCACGGTGCATCACAGACTGTCGCACTCTATACGAATAGCACTCATGGGAGATTAATCCTACTCTGGTTACTGCACCAGCCTTGCCTTTATTATAAGAAGAATGGAGTTGATTCCTGATTTAACTTTCAACTTAATATAACCACTCTAAAAGGCTCAGCTTTTTTAAAAAGCTATTTCTGAGTCTCTTTTGTTATGTAATTTTGTTGATTTTGAGTGTATTTAATTTTCATGGGAGTTGAAGATGAATTACTTTATGACTAAAGCACAATCAAGTATTTCTTGATAAAGTTCGTTCCAATCATGATAGTATTCTATTACTTCACCTGGATTTATAAGAATCCTTTCAGCAGACTCAAACTGTGCTTGAAAATCATGTAGTCGGTCAATGTCCATACGGTAGAAAACTTGATATCCTACCTTTGGATAATTGCTATTTGTATCCCATTTTGGATTTTCATTGTGGTCAACTATAATATGACCTAAAAGAAAGATACTTCCCGTTACGTACCCCTCTTCATACGCTTCACGCTTCAAACAATCTTCAGGAGTTTCTTCATGTTCAATATGACCACCTGGAAAATCCCATCCTCTATGATTTAGATTAACCAAAAGTAGCTTTTCTTCTTTTAAACAGAAGCCGTGAACGCTTGTAATTAACTTTCTTGGAGGAAGTTGTGAATCACGCTTCCAGGTTAACTTTATTTTTGAATCTCCCCAATTCACATATTTGGTTGTCAATTCTTCCCTCTCCCTTTAAACAGGATTTTTCAATTTCTTATTCAACTAAACTGCTACTTTAGTTTAAGTGTACCATTTCACAATGCATATCTGAGATCAACATAATATTTTGGACATAAAAATAGACCATCGAAATGATGGCCATATTTAACTAAAGCACCCGTTAGCCATCCATTCAGACCCCAAAAGCTACACCACAGAGGATGAAAATTGTTGCAGAGTGGGTATAGATTAGTATGGCTGGCGAAGAAGGTCGATGAACTATGGTGCCATAGAGCCCATCCGTTAGTCTGACTCCAACGACCACGGTGCATCACAGACTGTCGCACTCTATACGAATAGCACTCATGGGAGATTAATCCTACTCTGGTTACTGCACCAGCCTTGCCTTTATTATAAGAAGAATGGAGTTGATTCCTGATTTAACTTTCAACTTAATATAACCACTCTAAAAGGCTCAGCTTTTTTAAAAAAGCTATTTCTGAGTCTCTTTTGTTATGTAATTTTGTTGATTTTGAGTGTATTTAATTTTCATGGGAGTTCAATAAATAATGAATATTGGAATGAAAATTAAACTAATTACAATCCATACACTAAGTTGATTATCAATCCGTTTATCTAAAAACTTAAAATGTCCTTCAAACCTTCTGGAAAAATAACATAGAGTAAAGAAAATTAGTGCAAATATCAAAAATTGGAACCATACATTCTCTTTAATCACAGGTACAATAAAATAAAAATAAATACCAAACGCAATCATTGCCGTTAGTAATTGTAACAAGCTGAATAGTCTCAATTGAATTCACTCCCGTTTATTGACATACTCTCTATTTTAGTCCAATAGGAAAAAGGCTCCACCTCTTCTTGAAGTAAATCATCCGTTAGTAAAAAAAGTACCTATTTCGTACCATGTATGCTTTCATTCAGAAAACGAATTTAATACTTTTACTTTTTTATTTTGTTCGTATATCTCATAAATACTAATAACAATAACAATCCATAAGACTGGATTTTTTAAAGAAATTCCGATTTGTGAATTACCACCGAGAACTGTAGATGCAACAACTAATAAAAACAAATACAATGTTGACACCATTTGCCAAAGTAAAGTTATTCTTTGGTTATCTTTTTGAAACCTGTTAGATAAAATACTGAAAATAACAATGACTATCAACAGTGCAAGTACTAGTGATTTAGGCAAATAAATGAATCCAATTAAATCAGGAAAGAAATCGTAAGTTAATAAAGTTGTCATGGAAAGTAGCATAAGTACAATAATAAATACATTATTTCTCTTCATTTTGTCACACTTCCTTTAGTCTATATACGAATAAATAGCATAACGGTTTCGAATTATTCTGTTATTTTACATTCTACTCCTGCTTGAAGTAAAAATTATAGAATAAAGAGTAATGGTTTTAACCTAATGGTCCATATAGATTAATAAATTCTCCACTTTAATTATTTCCCAAACTGCTTCTTCTTTCGTCTTCATTTAATTCCCTCGTTTTATATTTTTCTTATTAAACTAACGTGCAGCGTTAGTTTAAGTGTAACATTTCACAAACTCAATCACCTCACGAAAATTCAACCCTAGCCTTTAACAAGCCTAATTTTATAAGCTCAAACAAACATACCCCCGTTCAAGTTAGAACGGGGGTATGAATAAAGTTGATTAATTTTATGAAACATTACAATACTAAAAAATATAACGATAAAGTCTTTTGAAATTCTAAATCTAAGATTTATTTAACAATCGCGCCCGATTGTTTTTGTAAAATCATTCGTTTATTTCACTTCATTTAATATTTCCCTTGAGTTCTAGGTGCTTACTCCCCAACCATACCATCATTATCACGATCGTCCATATATGGGTATAACCAATGATCACTCGTTATGGGCATACTAAAACCTGCTGCTTTTGCTTCTTTAATCGTCACCTGGCCATTACCGTTCGTATCAACACTGGAAATATCACCGGTTGTGTTTGAACTCGTTGAATCAGAAGGCTCACTGCCTGTTAAACCGAGTGATGCATTTACTTCATCAGGGTTTACATTATCAAATTTATCAACGATCTCGTTACCCCTTATCGTATAAGCGTATTGATAACTTGAAGGAATCTGGGTTTTCGTATTTGGATATGTGATAATCGCTTCAAAATTTGTAGCTCCACCTGCTTTACGGATTGCGTCTTCCATATAAGCTTGATCACCATGTCGGTTAAGCGTACTATTTTGTGGTGTTATATTATAAGCATTCGATACCCCTCCGAGAGAATCAGCAATTACATGTCCTTCATCTAAAACGTCACTTTCAACACCAGGAACCTTTGCTTCATCAGAATAGTATCTGCCAGACGATGTTACAGGTTCGTTACTATCATCTTGTAGAATGATTTTTTCAGCAATGACACGCACTAGTTGCCCGTATTCATTAGTAAATGCCCAATATTTACGATTCCCGTAACCAATGTCAACGACGACATTAGGTTCCCGATAACCAGACAAATCACCACCATCAACTTCAATAAGTTTATATCCTGAAAACAGTTCATTATTTGATTGGGTTAGTGTTTCTTCTACTGCTGATTCATCAACAACTTTGGTGATAGTATCTACTTTTTCGCTATTTTTATTTGTTTCAACTGTAGTTACTTCTTGTGAATCTGTTTCTCCATTTGTAATGGATGCGTCTACTAAGTTGGAACAACCAACCATAAAGATGGTTATTAAAAGTAAGATTAAATAGTTCATTTTCTTTTTCATTTTATGATTCTCCTATAATAGTTTCATGCTGTTCATTCTAAAATCTCGGAATGTTAGCATAGATCAATATTGTTAACCTATTGATAATAGCATATTCCAAGATTAGCTGGTCAACTAAACTGCTGCTTTAGTTCAAAAAGAAAAAAGGCTTTACTCCTCTTTGAAGTAAAGCACCCGTAAGTGCAATAAGGAGAACTTTATTTATCTGTTATCTTTCCAATATTCTTCAGCCATGAATAAATGCATCAACACTTTATTTGCCACATTTTCATATATATTTCCGTCATCATTTTCTATGTCGTACCTAAACCATTCACCATCGTTCAACCTTAACCTATTCTCAGGGTGTAAGTCGTGTGCAGTTGCTTTATTTAGTGGAACTTTCTCGCCCCAATAATGAGTAAATCCATCAGGAGAACACACTGCTACTTCAATAACAAACCCTCCACCATACCTGTCAAATTGGAAAGTTATTAAGTCTATTTTTTCTCACTAATCCTTCGAAAATGAGGAAAAGAACCTTTAAAACCTCTTTCTCTAAGTTCAGGAATAACATTTGTTTTTATGGCTGAAATCATATTGTCTCTTCCCAACGACATTTTTTCACCTTCTTTTATTTTATGTATAAATTGTCATCCTTACTGAACTAAACTGCCCCTTAGTTCAATAAGAAAAAGAACTGCCTAAGCAGTTGAATAATCCTGATGAACTAAACACCCGTTAGTTAAGTTATTACAAACTAATTTCTTCACCTATACTTATAGCACGAAAAGGATTTCTTTCCTTTGATTTTAACGATTCAATAAAGTCTGAAGTTAAGTCCTTTTTGTTAATAATTATTCTTGTAGAACCAGATACTACACCGTTTAAAAAAATGGGTTCAATAGATTCTGGATTCTTAAGTCGTTCATACAAAAAACTGTCTAAAACAATAGTTACATAACTTAAACTTCCTGTATTGTTAGTGAATTGATAGTTAACTTCAATAATCAGTTCGTCATTGTTTTCCTCTATCTCATAGATGAAACTTTTTACTTCTGCACTTTTATTAGGAAATAAAATCCACACTAAGCACAATAAAAGAATCACAGATATAATGAAAATTATTACTTTGTTTCTTTTCAAAAATTCACCCCCATTTTATTTTATTAAACTGCTGTTTTAGTTTAAGTGTAACATTTCACGATGCATATCTGAGATCAATTTCATGTTTTGAACATAAAAAATTGACCATCAAAATGATGGTCGTATTTTGCTAAAGCACCCGTAAGTTGAATAACCTAACTACCAATCTGGTCCATCATTAATATCACCCACTTTATGTTTAAATGGATTAGAATCTAGATTATTCTTTTAAATTATCTCAAAGAAAATTGATTTTACCTTTTCTTGTTCGGATTCAGTAGCGTCTTTATTGTTTAAAACATATTTCACATGTACATCATCCACAGAATTAGTCATAACTAAAGTCTGAAATTCATAGCCTTTTTTCATTAATTCATCATCTACTTGTTTAAGTATCCCTCTTTCTCCGTAGAGGAAATTTTCAATCTCATCCACTTTTTTCACTTGTTCCTCGGGACTTAACATAGGTGGAACTTCAAATGTATCTCCTTTTGACGAGGCACTATTGATAAATAGAAAGGCTTTAACAATTAAGATTGCAATAGTCCCAATTAAAGTGATTTTACTCTTTTGCAGTTAGTACACTTCCTTTTTAATTTAAGTATATGCCTGTACAATTGGTCGAAAACCACTTAATACGAGTTATTGACCTTGACTGTGTCTTTATAAGAAAAAGCGCTTTACTTCAAGAAGGAGTAAAGCAGCGGTTAGTTG
The DNA here is from genome assembly GCF_007676755.1 of Bacillus sp. FJAT-22090. Taxonomy (GTDB): domain Bacteria; phylum Bacillota; class Bacilli; order Bacillales_A; family Planococcaceae; genus Psychrobacillus. The sequence continues at coordinate 44,590 of NZ_VEBK01000011.1, forward strand.
AACAACAAACTATTTTCGTTCAGTCGGATAATCAATCGAATTAGCGATATCGACTAATATTTCAGTAGTCACTATATCAGAAACTCTTTTATCTATGCTTAATGCATACTGCCAATTCCCTCTTTCGAAGACAAGCACATTAAAACCCGAAATAGTCATATAAGTGGCTTCATTCCCATTTTTTAATTCAAAAGTTTTTAATACATATTTCTCTCGTATAGGAATACCATACTTAATAGGTCGAATATCGATTTTATAATGATTTTCAGAATTCTGGTCATTTATGAAGGTCACCTCAAAATTTTCATCACCTTCAGATTCTAAGTAGTTACTAAATCGACCAAAATGATGTGTAAAACTGATTGGTGGCACTCTTAATGGTAATTTTAGTTTGTGACCGAAATATTCTTCAAAATCGTCTAATGCTCCTTCAATCGTTTTATATCCTATTTCTGGGTATATTTCTTCGTAAGAACTGGTCTTATCATCTTCAACCGCATATACCGTAGATAAAGACAGCATAGATAAAACCAAGATAAATATTATTTTGGACATCTTATACACCTCAAAGTAAGTTTAAGTGTATTATTCCCATTCTTATCGGTATTATCAAACTAATATAAAAATATAAAGGCTTTATCCCTTCTTGATATCAAGAACCCATTAGTTTAACAAATTCTTAGTTCATAGAATTCTTTACTTTTTCAGGAATTATCACAACCTCCATTTGTAGTTCTACCAGCTTAAAGGTTCCTTTAGGTAATCTGGGTCTCTAAATTGAACCCCATCATCTTCCCAAAAACATATTTTGCAAATTTCATATGTATCAGTTGGTTCTTCATCTAAAGTTTTATATCCACAACAAGGACAAAAAGAATAAAGGAATTGCAGCAACAATCCCTTTATCTCCGCTCAACGTATTTTATTTGCTACTTCAAGTTAAAAATTCCCTTACCTGTTTCGATATTTATAGGCAATGACGAATGCTCATGAGCTATGACCCAAGATTCATTCACTTTTTTCAAACCATATGTGAACCGATTTGTTATTTGACGAAGTTTCTTACCAGAATCTTCTTGATAAGCAGCAAATGTTACAGCACCATGTACAAATGCGAGAAATGAATTTTCTTCAACTACTAGGTCATTAAAGTCAACATTAAGTAAAACACCATCGTCGTTCAATCCATCAAACCACTCTACTACACTTTCCTTCCATGCAGATATCCCCTTGATCTCCCAGTTTCCCCAGCAATCATAAATATGCAATTCGGGAGAATACATGGATAAGAACTTTTCAACATCTTTTTCGTAAACTGCTCTTTTGTAATTTTCAAGTACGTCTTGAACTTTGAAAAAACCCTCTGTCATTAAGTGCATCCCCTTTACTAATTTCAGAAATGTAAGAATCCTATTATATATGAATTCTCTACTCAAACATTTTTCCCTTCTTCAATTAACCTACTTTGTTAGTTTTAGTGTAACACTCCACGATAATCTGATAATCTGCACATGTATAGGCAGGTTCAATAGTGATCACTTCATCATCTATCCTATATCTTTAGTTGAAAAAGGAGAAAGGCTCTAGCGGGTTCACCGTTCCCCTCACAGAACGCGTCCAACTGCAACGGAAATCAGTAGTATTACTCACTTTTAAGAGTATTGAACAAGTCCCCATCTTACATTTTTTATAAACTTGCTTATCTTTTAAAAACCCTGCCAATGACAAGTCTGCTTGCTAAGTCATATATATGCAATGCTTGCCACCACTTGACACGACTTGTAAATTTCTTTAGATAAGGCATAAAGAAATAATCTTTGGTGATGCTACATCTGAGGTGGTGGTTAGTGTGATACGCAAAATATTTTTTTCGTCCATTCCTATACTTTTTCTATTCAATCTGTTGTTGGTAAGTGCGCAAGATAATACGAATATTGAACTTCTTGATATTGAAAAAAACAAGATAACAACAATTCCTACAAATTCGAAGGTACAATTAGAGACTAAAAAAATTATTGAAGAAGTTGATGGCATTGTTAAAAAATTCAATCCTATTCCAAACAAAGGTTACTTGGTTAAAATCCCCTTAACGCAATCTCTTCGCTTAGAAAATAAATGGGTGAATACTTTGATTGATGAAGTTTTCATTATTATCCCACAAGAAGAAAAGCCATATTTACTTATATTTGATAATGAACATAAACCTTATTTTTTTACCATTAAAACAGAAATTGATCCGTTACTAAAAACTTTAACTTTTCCCTTTTAAATGTATTTTCACTAAAAGTATATTTCTAGAAAATTTTATTTTTTAAAGAAGTTGTACAAATAGCCTGCCTTGAATATGATGCAAAGACATCATTTTAATGGAGGGCTATTTTTTTATGAATTCAATATTTACATACTTTTTTTTAGGTGTTTCCCTAGCAGCACCGATTGGCCCTGTAAAAGCAACCTTATTAAATAAAGGAATCAAAGATGGATTTTTCCATGCCTGGTTTTTCGGAATGGGGGCTGTAGCTACAGACATTCTGTACATGTTAATGGTATATTTCGGGGTAGCTCAGTTTATTGACTCCCCTTTTATGAAAACTTTTCTGTGGTCATTTGGGTTTTTTGTTCTTATGTATACAGGAATTGAAAATCTTCTCACTTTACATACTATTTCAATGGATTCTAAGTATCGTAAAACAGTGCGGCTACGCCAATCTTTTTTAGCGGGACTACTAATGGCATTATTAAATCCACTAACTATTCTTTTTTGGTTGGGCATATATGGTTCTATATTAGTAGGTGGCGGTGGAGCTTTATCAGGATTCCAAATTATTATGTTTAGCTTAACTATCCTACTTGGGATTGCTCTAGTAGATTTCACGATGTCCATTATCTCAAGTGGTTCGCGGAAGCTACTATCAACCTCCTTTTTAAAAATTGTTTCCTGTATTTCCTCTTTATCTATGATTGGTTTCGGAATATATTTTGGCATTCAAGCATTTCACTCCCTGTTTTAGCCATTTTCCATTAAGTATAATAAGCATACGCAAGGAAACCATACCTTTTAATGATTGAAAACAATTACAAGATCATTCGAGGTGTATGTATGAATAAAACAAACAATAACGATAACAAAGTAAGTGTTTGGTGCATTATAAGTATGGCCTCAATTCCTCTCGTTATGACATTAGGAAATTCCATGCTTATTCCAGTCCTCCCGATATTAGAAAATAAGGTAGGTATTACTGCTTTTCAATCTAGTATGATCATTACGAGCTATTCCGTCGCCGCTATATTTCTTATACCAGTGGCTGGCTATCTTTCTGATCGTTTTGGCAGAAAAGCGGTTATTTTACCAAGTTTAATCCTGGCATTAATCGGTGGTCTAATTGCTGGTTTTGCCTCTTGGAAACTGGATAGTCCTTTTACATGGATTATTATTGGACGGATTTTACAAGGAGTAGGAGCATCAGGTGCAATGCCGATTGTACTTCCTCTTGTCGGCGATTTGTATAAGGATGATGATGAAAAAACAAGTTCTTGTTTAGGTATTATAGAAACTTCTAATACATTTGGAAAAGTATTAAGCCCGATTCTCGGGTCCGTATTTGCTGCATTTTTATGGTTTTTACCGTTCTTTTCTATATCATTTTTTAGCTTGATTTCCATTGTATTGATATTCTTTTTTATAAAGGTCCCTAAGGAAAAGGATGAACCGATAAAATTAAATGATTTCTTATCTAATTTAAAGAAAACATTTAAGCAGGAAGGCAAATGGTTATTAACCGTGTTTTTAAATGGAATGTTTGCGATGCTTGTTCTATTTGGAGTGTTATTTTTTCTATCTGAAAATCTTGAGAAAGCACATGATATAAAAGGTATAAAAAAAGGATTTGTTTTAGCAATCCCGCTTCTTTTACTTTGTATCGCTTCTTATATAACGGGACGAAACATTAAAGGAAAACTAAAGACGATCAAAAAGATGATGATTATTTGTTTAATTGGAACTTCTGCAAGTGTCGTTTTTGTCGGATACACAAGTAAAAAACTAATCCTTTTGTTAGTCGTAACAAGCATATTAGGAATCGCCATTGGTGCAATACTCCCAGTGCTGGATGCCATTATTACAGAAAATATTGAAAAGGAACAAAGGGGAACCGTGTCCTCTTTTTACAGCTCTGCACGGTTTATCGGTGTTGCAGCGGGACCTCCAGTGATGTCACTAGTGATGAAAAACTATTTGAATGTTAGTTATATTGCGGCTGGTGTTCTAGGACTAATTCTTTTATTTATCGTGTTCAAGTTCATTAAAGTCGAGGAAATTGAGACAGAACAGTGAAACTGCCCAATTCACAGGTGAATTGGGCTTTTTCTCCTTATTGAAATAAGGCTAGTATACTGAATCCTACATGTTGAGGTAAAAGATAGAGCAATTGTCTGAGAAGATAGAGCGATTCTTCTTCGAGATGGAGCGATTGTCTCGGAAGATAGAGCGATTCTCCTTCGAGATGGAGCGATTCATTAAAATCACCACACAACAAGCATGATACTCACTATTCCTCAAAACTCTTAGACAACCTTTTGACAAACATAAATCATTTCATAACTGTCATTACTAATAGGAGTTCCATTCCAGTCTTTATACAAGTGTACTATTTCAAATCTATTCTCGGCTAGCAGCCTTTCCATCTCCTTAGGATATGTATACCGCAAGCTTATATTCGTTCTCTTTTCATCCACAATTTTTCCTTCCTTGTTTTTAAATTTCCTTATGGTTGTATAGTGTTGAATTTGGCTTAAAGCATCATAGTCACTAATTGTATAAACATCTACCTCTTTATCACGAGTTGAATCGTGATACGTTTTCCAATACTCTTCTGTACTTGGTTGCAATAGCTCCACTGCATTTGGAAATCTAGTTCCAAAGATAAACACACCATCTTCTTCTAAGTGGTTATAAACAGAGGCTAAGAGCATATTTTGCGAATCGTTTGAGTGAAAATGTTGAATTGAATTTCCAACCATAAAAATTAATGGGCTTTTACATTTTAGACTTAGCTGCGTACAGTCTTGCGCAACCCATTCTATTTGCTGATCAAGTGCTTTTGCTTTTCGTCTCGCTAGCTCCAGCATACCGGCGTGTAAGTCTACCCCAATTATCTCATACCCATTGCTTGCTAAAGGAATCGTGATTCTTCCTGTGCCGCAAGCAAGGTCAATGATGGGACCTCTTTTTTTGGAAGCCCACTCTGTTAAAAATGGTAGTTCTCCAAGATAGGCATTATTTTCAATATCATATGACGCTGGATCGTCATACTCTTCTAGATTATTAGCAAATATTTCGTTTATCATGACCTTCTCCTTAGCATGTCATATTTATTATTGAAAAAGCCATTGCTTCACCTGTTTTTCAAAGCACTCGTTTTTCCAAGCAATTATAGCTTCAATTTCTCCCATTTCCTTCACTTGAGACTGAAAAAACATATCCCCTATAAAATAGGCAAGTCTGCTGTACCCAAACGTTTTTCCTCCATTGATAGAAAACCATTCACGAAATAGTGCTTCTCGTGTTAAGACTTCGTAGTCATCAGCGAATGCCCTTTTAATAGTTTCTGCATTTTGTTCCGCGAAAGTTAACCATTCATATCCCTCATCATTATAGGAAAAATAGATAGAAGGGTGTACATTTAAAACGGTTTGTCGTGAGAAATGCGTCGCTGCTCCCTCTTGGTTAAGCAATAGGAGAGGACTTGTCCAATGGATGTTGGGCCAATCCATACCCGCTCGATCAGAAATAATATTTTGTGCTGCGTGTCCAAATTCGTGTGCAACAATTACACGTAAATGATCAAGCTTCGGCGATAACTTTTCTAAAGCAAACGTGATGTCAGGAATAATTTGGTGATTTGTATATGCATTCGATCCAAATCCCCCAACAATAAGGTTTATATCAATAGGAAACGTAATCTCGTACAGCTTTTCATATTGCTTCGCTATTTCTTCAATGACTGGAACTATATTTTCATGCACTTGTTTAATCGCAGCAAAGTGGTGAGGGTATTTTCTTATCGATTCTATATGTCTTTCATCGGTGTCTTTACAATGAAGAGCAAAATAATGTGTAAAAATAGTTGGATATTTTGCATAGTAACTTCTTAGAAAATCAATAGATGGTTCGTAATTATGAAGAAAACAAGGAACTGTATCAATTATTTTCAATGGAATAAACCTCCTTTAAGACAAGATCGGACTTTTTCGATGCATTGTAGCTTGTTCGAATGCATAACCAAGTTTGATCAATACTCCCTCACTAAAAGCACTTCCCGCAAACGTCACGCCAAATGGTCTTCCACTTTTCATATATCCAGCAGGTATTGCAATAGAAGGGTATCCAGCTTTTGCACAAATGGTAGAACCAATATAAGCTGGGAAAAGAATCGCATCCAAACCATATTTTTTTAAAGCAAAGTCTATACCTTGTTCTTGAGAAAAATATACATCTTCTAGCTTTGCATTCAAATATTCCGCATTTCTTAATGTATTCGGAAACTGTTCCCTTTTCTCCAACTTATCTTGTCCATACTTTAATGCCTTTTCTCTTATCCCTTTATTAAACTGAATTAATTCGCTAATAGAATGAACAGGTAATTGTGGTGGCAATTTAGAAAGATAATTATCTAAGCTATGCTTCAACTCATATAACGATACACCCCAACTCCATTCTCTATGAAAAGAAGGAATGTCTATCTTTTCTATAACCATTGCTCCTTCCTTATCTAATGTTCGAATGACATCTCTAAATAGCTGCTCATCGTATTCATCTGAATCATTTGGGATTGGATTAAACACTCCAATTCTCGCTCCTTTTAAACCATTGGGGTCTAAACAACTAGAATAATCGGATTGTGCTCTTCCCTCACTCTTATAAGTAGCAGGATCTGATGAGTCAATACCTGTTAAAGCTCCTAATAATATTGCTGCATCTGTTACGGTTCTTGCAAATGGTCCAGCAGTATCTTGAGAATATGTAAAAGGAATAATACCTTTTCTACTTATTAAACCGACAGTTGGTTTAATACCAACTACTGAGTTTTGAGTAGCTGGACTGAGAATCGATGCGTCGGTCTCGGTACCTACAGATAAGACAGTGAAGTTTGCAGCAACCGCTACTGCTGAACCGGAACTTGAACCTCCAACAAAGAGATCGGCATCTCCATATGGATTTCGCACTTGTCCCCCTCTTGCACTGTAGCCTGCCCACATTTCGGAGGACATTCCATTTGATAATTCGGTCATATTCGTTTTTCCTAGAATAACTGCCCCTGCTTTTCGCAACTTCTCCACAAGAAATGCATCATTATGGCTCATATTCGTTGCTAGTGCTAGCGTTCCGGCACTTGTATGCATCGAATCATTCGTTTCAATATTATCCTTCAGGAAAACTGGTATACCGTGTAATGGCCCTCTTACTCCCTTTGTTTTCCTTTCATGATCTAAAGCTTCCGCAATGAAAATAGCATCAGGGTTTATCTCTAGTATGGAGTTTATTTTGGGTCCGTCTTGATCATAGTTAGCAATTTGAAATAGATAGTACATAACTAGCTCTTTTGAAGTTATCTCTCCATTTTCCATATGTACTTGTATTTCTTGAATCGTTAATTCATCTTTGAACAATGGATTAAATTTAATCTTCATTCAGTCCTCCTTTATTTATGAAATCGACAGCTTTAATTAATAGCTTCGAGAAGTCGTCTGGAAAGAAATGTCCTAATCCTTCCGTCACAAAAATATTGCACTCAATATTATTTTGTTTAAAAATCTCAACAAGCTCCTGTGTCTTCTTGTAAAAAGGATCCTGATCCCCTGTGATAATACATCCTTTAAGGTTCGGTTTATTTGCTTTCATAATCATTGATTCAATTTCGGTTAAGTTTACAATGGCAGGGACTACTGCAATAAAACCTTTTACATGAAGGCTTTTATTATCTAAAGCAAGTTCTATGGCTAACTTTCCGCCTTGGGAGGCGCCTGCTACAATAAGATTATCAAACTCAAAACGCTCATTGAACCTCTTCAAAGCATGCCTAACTTCTACAATTGCCTTTTCGTGATCATCCCAACAGTATGAATTAAATGCATATGGCTGAGATGATTGCGGAAATCCAATTAGATAGTCATTTCCCTCTACCCAAAATGGAGCAAAATCTTCTATATTGGAACCACGCCAATGAATGGAAAAAATGCCTGTTTGAGCGTGTTCATCCCCAAAAGGGACGAACAGATTCTCTTTTGGTTCTTGTTTTTCCAAAATGGATTGGCATTGCTGAATAATTAGCTGATATTGGTCTTCATCATGGAGTAAACTTAAATCAGGATCCCGCATTAGCGTATTTGGATTCCACCAAACCCCTAAACTTAAGGCTTCTTGTAAAACAGAAATTGCTTCCTCTTTTTCACCAATTCTAGCAAACGTGCAAGCTCTCCAAAAAGAATACTTCTCCATTCTGTCCGGAAATCTAATCACCGTTTCATCGATCAATTTTTGTACTTCGGCAAAATTACCACTTTCAAAAGCATTAAATAACTTTTTTTGAATCTCCAAAAATGTTTTTGTTTTCATACATGGACGCCCTTTATCCTTAAAGCCTCCGCAGCTAAAATACTGTCTTTCAAAAAGTATGGTATTTCGTCATTGCTAATAATCTCATCTGTCGTCATCCAGTGAACCGAATCTACTTCATCTAGGCTTTTTGCGTATGGTTCCCCTTTTTCCCATTCACATAAGAAAACAATATCTACAACTTCTTGCCCATCCCCTAATACAAACGAAGTGTTCCGAACATACTGCATACGTTCTTTCACTTCAATTCCCACTTCTTCATGCAATTCTCGACGTAGAGTCCTTTCCAAGATATCGGAAGAGTCTCCTTCATGCTCTACAGTTCCACCTACCAAAGACAATCCTCCTCCGGCATGCGCTTCTTTTGTACTCCTTCTTATGAGTAGCCATTTATCTTCTCTAAATACTGCACCCTCCACATTTATAAAAAACATCCCCATTCCCCTTTCCACAATCCATTATGTAATCTTCGAGACAGCTTATAATTTCTCCTTTTTATTCTGATGAACATTCTTTTAATAAAGGCTTTATACAACTATTCTATCGGGACTTTAACGAGTACTTTATTAAGCAACACAACAGTTGCTTATAATTGACATGCAACTTCAGAGTTGTTTATACTCGACATATGAATTATGACAAAGACGCTATATTCAATGCACTTGGTGACTCGACTCGGCGACGAATGTTGGACGAACTTTCTGAACGTAAAGAGCAGACGTTGTATGAACTGACGATACGTCTTATTACAAATCATAACCTTTCCATTTCACGACAGGCGATAGCTAAACATCTTTCTGTACTTGAAGAAGCAGGGCTTGTAAACTCAAAACGAATGGGAAAATATCGAGTAATTAAATTCAACAACGAACCGCTAAAAAATTTACTGGAAGGATGGATAGAGTAATTTGTAGCCAGCTTGTTAATAATGAATTGTCACTACCATTCAAAGGAGGAAAAATTGTATGAAAATAATTGCTACCAGCATATTCGTAGAAGACCAAGATAAGGCACTGGCGTTTTATTCGGAAACGTTGGGTTTTGTAAAAAAGCATGATGTTCCCGTTGGAGAATTTAGGTGGATTGCCCTTGTTTCTCCCGATGTCCAAAACGGTACTGAACTTATACTTGAACCGAATAACCATCCAGCCGCAAAAGAATATCAAGAGAAGTTATTTGCTGAAGGCATCCCCGTAACAATGTTTGGGGTTGCAGATATTCACGCAGAGTACAAACGATTAATGGAAAAAGGCGTGAAGTTTACTATGAAACCATCCAAAATGGGTGAAATGGAAATAGCCGTCTTTGACGATACATGCGGAAACCTTATTCAGATCTTACAGGAGTAACTTCATTGTCAACATAAAAACTGGCGGGCCTATAAAAGGTCGCCAGTTTTTACTTAAATTATTTCTTTTCTCTAGACTCTCTCTCCGAGTAATCCTTGATGTCCGTAAAGTCTGTTTCCTCACCAAACTCAGTACCGTAATTGACATTCCCGTAGCCACGGGCACTTCTATCTTCTACCTCCACATCATCTCTTGCGGGTTCAAATAATAGTGGTAAACAGATTAGTCCACTTAGTCCGACAAGTGCATAAATAACCCTTGATATGGCCGTAGCTTCTCCTCCAAATATAGACGATATTAAATCATATCTGAAAAAGCCAATAAGCCCCCAGTTAATGGCACCGATGATTACGAGTACTAAAGCAATTCGATGAATTGTTCTCATAAATAACACCTCCTCAACTATTCATTAAAATGCTTTCTTATCTTTCGCTAAAATCAACCTTTCATACAGAAAATAAAAAACGATCCTAAGTATAAAAATTGAAGTCCTTTATAAAGGTAGAATATAATTAACTTGTTGAAACATGCTACGGGGAGAATTATTTTAAATGAGAGGAGCAACATAAATGGAGTATCGTATCGTTGAACGAGAAGCGTTTCAAGTAATAGGAATTAATAATGAGTTTCCTTACACTGTAGAAGATGGAGGCATACAAGCTTTTCAAAGCTTTTGGAATACTATACATGAAAATGGTACCGTCAATCAGTTAGCTGACTTAAAAAACGGAGAGATAGACGGAATTCTTGGTATTTGGGCCGAGGTAAATAAAGAGCAGGATAAAATGGATTATTATGTAGCAGTGGAATACAGCGGGGATGTTCCAGCTGAATTTAAAAAAATTGAGTATCCCTCTTCCAAATGGGTCGTATTTGAAGTGCATGGCTCCTTCCCATCTGCCTTAGCAAATGTATGGGAACGAATTTACTCCGAATGGTTCCCTTCCACAGGACATGAACCGAGTGAATTAAAGCCGTTTGAAGTTTATATCGAGACTAATCCCCAAGTTCCAAATACATATAATGAAATTTGGGTTGCAATCGAATAAACACCCACAGTTTCATTAGATAAAATGCCCAATTTGTTTACAACTATCCTTGAATTATAAAAGCGTCTCTACTTAACGTAGAAACGCTTTTATGTAATCGATTTTATTTTATTCTTTTTCAAAAAACTAAATTTCGTTTCAGACACGATAATTGCAATTAGGATAAGAATTGCCCCTAAAATCATTTTATATGTCATCACTTCACTTAAAATCACTACAGAAAACGCCATTCCCCAGAATGATTCTGTTGAAAGAATGATTGCAGCCTTTGTTTCAGTTATGTATTTCTGTGCAACCGTCTGCATCAAATAGGCAATTGTAGTAGAAAAGACTCCAAGGTAAAGAAGGTTCATCATTCCTTCTGTTTCCAATGAAAATGAAGCTTCACCTCTCGTTAAGACGACAATCCAACTGATAATGGCCGCAACAATCATTTGAATTATAGTTAACGCAACGGGATCCTCTTCTTTGACAAATTTCGCTGTATAAAATATATGAAATGCAAATCCAACAGCACAGCCAAGTGTAAGCAAATCCCCTATATTGATCTCAGAAGATAATTTTAACGATAATACCGCTACGCCAACAATGGCTAAAATTGCTCCGCTTAATTCGTACATATCCATTTTTCTTTTATAGAGGAAAAATCCGATAAAAGGAACTATGACCACATTTACTGCGGTTAAAAATGCATTTTTCGAAGGTGTAGTATATTGCAGTCCCACCGTTTGAAGAGCGAAAGCCAGGTATAGAAAAATCCCTAATATCGCACCTTTAACAAGTGTGCTTTTATTCACCTTAGTCCATTTCTTATAAAATACAGCACTTAGAATAATTGCCCCGATTAAAAATCTTCCCGCCAAGATTTGATAGGGTGAGTAATAATCCAATGCTACTGCACTGGCTACAAACCCGCTTCCCCATATAATCGCTGTTACTACAAGCAATATTTCCCCTATGTATCTTTGCATATCAACCACCAACCTTATATCAATATTCCTAGTATAGCGCAAAAAAGCGTCTAGCTTCTATAAAATTTCTTTCATAGAAGCAGACGCTTTTATTTTATTTACCGGAACAGGAATATTCTTCTGTTGCTTACGCAGAAATATATTATTCGCTATTAAAGAGAAGATAATAAATGTAATTCCAAAAAGCTCAAAATAATTTACTTCGTTTCCTTGAATAAGTGAAATAACTAGTGTCGTCACTGGAACAAAATTTATAAACAACAATCCATTTAATGGAGTTAAAATACTGACGCCAATATTCCATCCAACAAGTGCTATAATCCCAGGAAAAATAATCATAAATAATAAATGCGGGCTTACTATTGTAATGGTTTCTACTGTTGGTACACGAACATAATTGGCCATAGTAAGTATACAAACAATAACAGCTGCAGAAATTGTTCCAAGAAGACAGCTCAAGGTGGAATAACGTAGCGCAGACCATCCTCTAAATTGACTACCACCCATTGTATAAACAACCCATCCAATAACTGCAATTAAAATAAGTAAAGAAGGTACCATATTATCAGTTGCGGATAAAAAGGCTCCAAAGTTACCTTTCGTAATAACTAAAGCAGCACCGATAAAAGCGATTAAAACACATACCAATGTGAATGTATAGGGTTTCCGTCTATATAACATCCACACAATTACAATAGAAATCATTGGCATTAAAGACTCCATGATGGATGCGACCATCACTCCAGGTCCCCCAAGTAAATCCTCTCCCCAGAATATAAGCAAGTTATAGACAGTGAAAGCCATTGTTCCGAAAAACCATAAAGATAAACCCTTGCCTTCCAATTGAAATGCTTGTTTTCCTTCTTTCCACAATAGAACTATTACTAAAATAACGGTCACCGTACCATAACGGAAAATAGTAAAATAAAATGGATCTATATGTTGAAAAGCATCATGTGCAACGGGAAACATGGCTCCCCACGAAACACTCGCTACAAGACATAAAATAGCCCCTAATAATACGTTCCCTTTCAAACTTCATCAAACTCCTTCAGTTATTCATGCCTTATCTATTAAACGACATACTCAGTCATCATGTAAAATGAATATTAATGATGTTTGGTATCATTTTTAGTGATATCATAAAAAAAAAGGGGACAACAGCATGGAATTTAAAGACTTGGAGATTTTCCAAATGGTCGCACAAAAAGGAACGATTACAGAAGCGGCAAAAGCATTAAGCTATGTACAATCGAATATTACGTCAAGAATCCATAAACTTGAAACTGAACTGAACACACCGTTATTTAATCGACATAATCGCGGAATGAGTTTAACACCCGAAGGAAAGAAACTACTAGTATATTGCGAGAAAATATTAACACTAACAAATGAAATGAAAAAAGTAGTACAAAGTGGAAAGGATCCTTCTGGTAAATTGGAAATAGGTTCGGTGGAAACCGTTATTAAATTACCAAAAATACTATCGGCATATACGAAAAAGTATAAAAATGTGGATTTGTCTTTATTAACAGGGGTTACGGATCAATTGCAAGAAGACGTGCTAAATCATCGTTTAGATGGAGCCTTTGTGACAGAAACCGATGTGCATCCGGACCTCGTTTCTCACAAAGTATTTCAAGAAGAGCTTGTCTTAATATCAGATAAGAGAGCAACTTCCTTAGAAAACCTTGTTAACGAACCATTCTTATGTTTCAGTAAAGGCTGTGGATATCGCGCAAGATTAGAAAAATGGTATAAAGATCAAAAAATTACACCTCAAAAAATAATGGAATTCGGGACATTAGAAACTATATTAAGTAGTGTCGTTGTTGGATTAGGAATTACGTTTGTTCCAAAGTCTGCCGTTTCACATCTCGAAAAAAGAGGGCTTATTCATTGCCATACATTACCTGAAAAATACAGTAAAATCCAAACTGTTTTCATTAGACGATCCAACGCATATTTAACATCCACCATTGAAAAATTCATCGAGACTATTGATCAGACAAAAGATGAAGCAACCGAGCCATTATCTTTTATTAGCAATTAATCAGTAAATTATTCTTTTTAAGTCCTTTTAACTATTGAATTGAACTTAACTTTCTATATAATCAATTCTTGTGTGAAAAAAAATGAAAAGGATGGGGATAAATGAACAGAACCCTTACAGCAGTTTTAGCAGCTACAATGCTAATATTATCTGCATGTTCATCAAATTCAGATGGAAAAGAAGCAAAAGCTGATAAAGAAACAAACACAAATGCTAGTCAGCCAGTTAAACCAACGACAATTACTGGTAAAGATTACGATGAAGCGGGTGGTGCGGATGCCTATGCATTTGCTGGTGACAATGCAGAATCTCGTTACTACAAAGCACCTGATTTTTATCATGCAAAATCGGACGACCAGTTACTTATTATAGAAAACTTTGAAACGTTCCAACAAACAACAGAATGGTCTTGTGGCCCAGCAACTTCACTAATGGTAGCAAATCATTTCGGAGTGACCGATTTAACAGAGATGGGTATTGCTGAACAAATGAAAGCAATGACAGACCTGGATACACCAGGAGCGAAGCCCGGCTCTGCCAATAACTTCCCTGAATATGGTTCGGATGTAAGCCAACTCTATGACTTCTTTTCAAATTTAGAAGGATTTAAAGTTGTAGATACGAGCTATCGTGAAAATGTAGCAGCTGCTGATTTAATTAAAAGTACAGATGGAGCTACAGAAAATAATGTAGGTAATCTCCCTGCTACATTTACTTGGAATAGCTTATACGCTTCTGAAAACTCCGATACTACAGAGGCATGGGTAAGTGATGCCAAAGACAGCTTTTTTGTAAAGTGGTTAACTGACCACTTATCTAATAACCGACCAGTAATGGTGGAATGGTCAGATTGGGACGGGCATTGGCAAGCTATTATTGGTTATGATAATAATGGTACACCAGCAATCGGTGATGATATGCTAATCTTTGCAGACCCGTATGATACTTCTGATCAGTGGCAAGATGGGTACTTTTTCTTTCCACTTGAACGCTGGTTTGGACAATGGAACGACCGCAATATTGCGCCAAAACCATTCCAATTACAACCATACATTGTTGTAGATTATACTAAATAAATTTAAATTAAATAGCCTTCATCTACGACATAGCTGTAGATGAAGGCTATTTTTATTTTTTATATCTTTGGAGTGAATCGCTTGGTGTTGCTTCTGAATCGCAAAGTATTACTTCCGAATCGCAATATACACTCTGTAAATCGCTTGATACGAACCTAATTAAATTAATATAAGGGAACCGTCCATTTGTCTTTGACTTTCTCATAACGTGTGACCGAAACTAAATGAAGAGTTAATTCATCTGGGACTTCTTCTAATTCATGTGAAGTGAGATCAATTGTTGTTTTGTAGCGATTGTTTTTATCTTTTTCATTAAGAATAGAATCACTACCATAAGCTTTATACACTTTCCCTTTATCATCTTCTAATACCCACCAACCGAGCTCTGGGGCAAGTTCTTCTCTTCCACCTTCCATTTCAATTTTAATAAATGTTTCTTTTTCTATCGGAAGTAGTGATTTTCGCAACGAAAACTCGCTCTGTTTTTTCGCTGTCTTAATTGTTATATAGTTGCCTTCATATGCAAATGAAATAGGATGTTTTTTCACTTCTTTAGGTTTAAATGTAATGGAGAAATCAGATGGGACTGTTTTAATTACCCCGTCTAACACAAAGTTCAGCTTACTTTCCTCTTGTTGTGGGATAAATGAATCGTTCCATGCCACTTTACCCAGTTGTTCTGTATCTTCTCCGGAACTTTGTAGCATCCCTAGATTATTTGGGTCCTTCTCATCTGCCA
The DNA here is from genome assembly GCF_007676755.1 of Bacillus sp. FJAT-22090. GTDB lineage: Bacteria > Bacillota > Bacilli > Bacillales_A > Planococcaceae > Psychrobacillus. The sequence continues at coordinate 60,441 of NZ_VEBK01000011.1, forward strand.
AGTAGTTATTATGATAATAGAGAGTTTTTTTCTCTTCATTTTCTATATGGTATTGAATGGCTGTTCCGTATTTACCAATATCATTAATAATTTCCTCTCCAAACTTCTCTTTAAGCTTTTGTACATCATTCGCAACCTTCGCATATTCTTCTTTCGTAAATGAGGTTTCATACAATAGTTCACTAGAAGAAGGAGAAAATTGAACCTTTTCCATATTAATCGCTACACCATGATTACTTGTTTCTTGGTCATTTAATGGAATAGTCTTTGTAAGCTTATTCATTTCTTTTAAATCAACAGGAACTTCTAGTTTCCAGCTACCACTTACTCCATTTAGCTTGACTAAATCAAATTTAATCATTATATTCTCTAATCCCTCTTGCCCCCGTAATGAAACCTCGGTATATCCATAATCGCTTCCCTCCCACCAGCCGCCACTAATGCCAGGTAGTTCTTTTCCATTTTGATCAAACACCGTAATTACATTCTTTGTTTCAATAGGATTGAGGTATGTGTCTTGCGGTTTTCCATTCTTATCTAATACTTGGTAGGACAATGCAACTCGAGAGGAATCGACAATGACGTCTTCCACTTTAAATGTAACACCTTGATCTGTGACTTCTTGATTGACCCTTTCCACTAAACCAGCATCCATCGCCATTCTTAAGCCTTCATCTGCTTGGTCTGAGCTAAAAAATCCACCTATCCAATCTGCAAAACTAGGACTTAACGTTGTAGTTAAACCAATCGCTAACACAATGCCTGCAGCTATAACCATCAAACGCTTCCAAGGTTTTCTCTTTCGACGAACCGCCTTTTGTTTATAAGGTTCCAACTGCTCCAACACAATGGAGGCAAAATCATCTGGCAATGTTGGCGTTTGTAATGTTTCTTTTAGAAATCGTTGTTCCTCTTGGAAAACCTCGACTATTCGACTACAGTCCTCACAGCTTTTTATATGAGCTAGGATTTCATCGCGCTCCTGTTCTGTTAACAGGATATCCACGTATTGAGAAAGTTTATCTGCCTTCGGACAGTTCATTAAAATAGCCTCCTTCTCGTTTTATCGTATCTCTCATTTTTTTCTTTGCTCGATGCAGTTTGTTTCGAACATCTGATAATGGAACTTCAACCAGCTCACTTATTTCGTTATAGCTTAATTCATTTATATAGCGCAAAAGAATAATCATCCTTTCATCCTCTGGTAAAGTTGATATAAGCCGCTCTACCTGTCTGCTTTTCTCCTTTTTCAAAAAAATGATTTCAGGATAATTAGTGTTTACAACTTTTTCTTCGTTAATTTCCACATGCTTCATCTTATAGCTTTTCTTTCGAAACTCATCCATACAATGATTAATCGCCACTTTATATACCCAACCAGCAAATGAACCTTTTTGATCATATTTATCCAGTTGTTGGTATACTTTGATAAATGCCTCTTGCACTAAGTCCTGTGCATTCTGGGGATTTTTTGTCATACGTAAAATCGTCGCATATAACTGATTTTTATATTTGTTAATAATGTGTGCATATGCTTGCTTATTACCTGATAGCACCTCTCGTATCCATAGCTGCTCTTCTTCCATGTTGACCTCCTTGCCAAAACGATCATGCGCATGTCTCGTTTTTCTCACTCATCTATCATAACGAGTTTACTAATGAATTAATTTCATTTTAAAAACAATAGTTGCTGTATTACTTTTACCATTAGACAAAAACCTATAATCCATTTTCAAACTCTTGTTTTTGTTTACTTGAAAAGGGAAACCGCAGATAAGTTGAGACTGAGAAACTTTGCATTCTAAATGGCATGATAAAGCAAATAAAAAAGAGCCTGGAGAATATATCCAAACTCTCGTATTTTTGTTGTCTGTTTTTTTGCTAAAGCCTCGATAGTTTTAATCCATATGTTGAGAATTATCATATCAATGATTTGCCTTCGGATTTTTATTGAAATATTTTATCTTTATATTTACTTTTACTGACTATTTCATCTGCATTCGTTTTTGTCCATTCCAATATTGAACTATCTGGGTTGTTTTCAATGAAGCTTTCATTGATTTGATAACCTATTTTGTAATTCGACCATCTTGGAATATCTTTAGCTGGATAACCATAAACAAATCGATTGTAAATTTTATAATCAGTAGAATTACCATTTATACGTAATTCTTCTAAAACTCTAGCTGTTATATCCTCTGGTAGAGGTTGTATCCACGGTGGATTTATCTCAGGATAGAGAATAGTAGCAAAAGAATCCGCTTTCCCTTCAGTAAGTATGAAATCTAATACGCTATTTACACTTTGTTCGCCGTTTAAGGTCATATTGACTGTATGGTGATATTCGTGAGCCATGGTATATTTAATAACTTCTTTTGAAGCAGTCGGGTCAATCATAAGTAAAACGTTATCACCAAAATAAGCAAAACCGCCCACTCCATTCAGATTATATCTCGTAAACGAGTTTTCAGGATTAACTGGAAATAGATAAATTGATGTATTTGAACCCGATGATAATAGCTCAGCTGATTCTAATATTGCTTCTTCAATCCATTGATTGATTTGCTCTTGTTTTTTAAGTAGCTCATTTGTGTTTTTTTCCAGTTGTTCCACTTGAGAAGTTGGTCTAAGAGGGTCATTCTCCGTTACTCCTAACTCTAAATAGTGAAGAGAGGATTTATCTTTAAATGGTTCTAAAACATGCTCTGTATAGATAGCTTTTTTATCAAGTTCAGGTTTCTCGCTAATTATCCTTGCGTATTCCAACACTTCATCAAAAAATGATATAATCTCAAATTCCTGTCCTTTATATGAAAAATGGTAAGTAGTTTCAATTGGAGTATTGTCATCATCCACTTTTTCATGTTCCTCTTCCTGTATTTCTTTGTTTTGTTCTTTAACTTCTGTACATCCAGATATAAAAATAACCATTAACAACAAAGTTGAAAAGTTTATCAAACCTCTCATTAATTCCTCCATGTCCTTTTTTAAGATGCAGAAAAAGTTTTAGTTAAATTTTATCCATCACTGCAATAGTTAACTAAGCTCTATAGTTGATTCATTTTAAAGCTACGATATCGTAAATGTCTGTATTAAACATGGCTCGTCATCAATCAATTCACGTTTTTCTTCAAATTCAATATGGAGTTGTGCATATACCTTTTTCCAAAATGACACTGCCGGCAAATTTTCCACAAGCTCAATTACATAATAGGTTCCACGCTTTTCCTCAAATAATGTTTCCAATACTTTACGTCCTAATCCTTTACCTTTGTACTTATTCAATATGAACATATCATTTATACTAAAATCGTTTTCTTTTTTTAAAAATGGTCGTTCTAAAAGTAAAAGAAAACCTATAATGTCATTACCGCTTTTTATGAAATAAGGAGAAATTCCTTCTGTTTCCCAAAACGAGTCCAAATCATCATAATGGAAAAAACCATTTGGGCCAATGTCTATATTTGTAGTGAACTTAGAAAGGTCATGAAGATATAGGGAATATAAGTTCCGGAGTATTGGTGCTTCAGTTTTTATAGCTGCTTGAAGTAAGATTGTCAATTTGGGTTCCCCTTTATGGATATTTGAGAGTACACAACTTTTTCGCGTTTATGAAACAAGCATCAACGACTTACTTGTCCTTCATATGAATAATGCTTGGACAGGAATTCATCCAAAATAACTCGATGACTTTTAACAATATTCTCTGGTAATTCATCAGGATAAAAAAAATCAAACATAATCGACTCCGATGTATCTACGACTAACTCTCCCTCGAACCCCTCTGTGTAATAAGCAACTGTAACAACGTAAAATTCGTCCCCATTTTCTGCCTTAACATAATGCTGTGGTCCCGAGTAAACATTGATTAGATTCAATTCACCAACCTTTAAGCCAGTCTCTTCTAATATTTCCCTTCTGGCAACGTCTTCAGTGGATTCTCCTAATTCCATTAGTCCTCCCGTAAGTCCCCATGATCCTTTGGGAAACTTTCGTTGTTATAGTAATAGCCTTCCTATTTCATCCATAATAATCGTAACAGAACCGACGAATATTAAAGGTCTATGACCAACTATCCTTCTTAAATCTTCTATGTATCCCATCACTTAAATCTCCTTTAATCTGCACTTTTACCTTTTAGCTTTCAATAGTTCCTTTAACGTAGAATGTATATTTGTTAGACTAATTAAAATAAGTCCTAACATGATAAAAGTAACAACTTCGCCCGTTATAAAAGAAATAATACCCAATATGACAAAATATAAAGTATACAACCAATTATTCATTATAAAACCACTCTCTTTTTTATTAATCAAAGAATCTCCACATTCGGACTATCATTCTTGGAAAGAAAATGATGATATTCCAAATCACTTCTGCTATAACTGAATCACGGATTTCTCTCCACATGCTCTTAAAAAATCCATCCTTTTTCTTAAGTCGTTCTTTCACTTTTGTGATTCACGCCTTTCACTAAACTGGTCCAAATTACAATACTGATCCAAAGAGAAAGCATTCACCATTCTTCAAAGGTTTTTCGAAAGCCATAAAAGCTCCTAAATTTTTGATTTTCATAATAGGAAGAAGACGAACTATTGGCCAATAGCTCCATCCGTGTCTTTGGAAACTGTTTATGTACAAATGTTAATAAGTCTGTTCCAACGCCAAAACCCCGGTAGGGCTGGGCTATAACTAATTCACAAACAAAGAGGCTAATATGTCCGTCAGTTATCCCTCTAATGTAGCCAACTAAATTGTCACCGTCATAAGCCACGAATGCAATATTCGAATTATCCCAGGCACTTTTTGTATCTTCCTTTTTAACAACTAGATTTTTCCACTCTTCTTGGATGTTTAATTGGTGAATGCCTTCAAAATCATTCTCTGTATATGCTCGAAAATCGATTCTTGCTTTTTGATCTTTCATATTAACCCCCTATTAAGTACCTTTTGCCATTCTTCTTCTAAAATACTGTACAAAAAAGAATCTCTCCAACCATCTTTTAGCAGTAAATCTTCTCTCATTCTTCCTTCCTTTATCATCCCGATTTTTTCTAAAACCTTAGATGAGGCAATATTTCTAGGATCGCATGTAGCAAAAATACGATGGAGCTTGAGCTGGGTGAACCCGAATTTGATCAATTGCCCAGCCACTTCTGTAGCTATTCCTTTTCCCCAAAAGCTAGGATTGATAATATATCCAATCTCGCCGCTCCTATTTTGACTATCTCGGATATTAAATTCCCCCGCCCCAATCATTTTTCCCGATTCCTTATCAACGATAGAATATACAAATCTCGTTCGTTCTGTACTTTTTGTATCTTTCATAACTTGTTTCACGAAGTCCTTTGATTCCTGCTCATTATTTGGACCCCATGGTTGGTATTGACAGACTATTTCCTTCGAAGCATACTCATGAACATCTATCCAATCCTTTTCTTCCATCTCGCGTAAAAAAACTTGGTTATTCATTAAGTTACTTTCCATTTTAAAATTTCACATCCTCTTAAACTTTCATCCTATACCTAATCTATTCTCCAAAACCAGTAGTTTTTCCTTTAATATTCCAATAATAAAACAAGCATCGAATTAGCGTTTGTTAATAGGAATATCCAATTGTGAAGCAAATGACAAGCATACTATATGAATAGTACAAAGAGGAGGGGAAATACAGTGTCTCATACTTACTTAGATTTACTAGCTTATTTTGGAATTGGCGGTGCACATCCAGGAGGATTCACTTTAACCAAATCTCTATTTGAAAATCTACCTATTCTACCTACTGAATCTGTTCTAGATATTGGCTGTGGAACTGGACAGACAGCCGCTTTCTTAGCAAAAAGATTTGATTGTCAGGTAATCGCAGTCGACAATCATCCTGTCATGGTAGAAAAAGCAAAAGAACGAATGAAAAGTTTTCAATGCGATGTAAGTGTGATGAAGGGGGACGTACAAAACCTAGAACTAGCGGATGATTCCGTCGACTTAGTCATTTCAGAATCTGTTCTTATTTTTACGGACATTACCAAAGCGTTGACTGAGCTTGCTAGAGTGTTAAAAAATGAGGGAAGTATGATTATAATTGAAATGACAGCCAATCAATACATTTCAGAAGAATTACAAAAAAAGGCATGTAGACTATATGGTATTCGTGAAATCTTAACTGCCGAGGAGTGGAAAGTAAGGCTACTACAAGCTGGATTTGAGAAAATCGATATAATAAATACCCCGTCAGAACTCACGCCTAGTGATATTGATGATTACAATCCATCTGAACATATAAATGAGGATTACTTTGATCTATGGGAACAACATAATGAATTCATTCATCAAAGCAATCCATACATCAGTTATCGAGTATTCAAATGTCGCCTTGGTTAATTGGATAGTTAGAACCTTTTATTATTTCGTTACAGGATTTAGTATATAATTCACCATTTTTAAATGGTCCATGTTTTTCTTGAAAAGTGTGAACGATTTGATAGCCTATATGATAACCAATCCATTTTGGGAGCCTTCCACTACCCTGACCATAAAGAAAAGGCTGATGATGTTTAACACCTTTAACATCTAATGAAGGTAAAAAGTACTTTTTCCATATTTCCATAGATTCTTCTAAAGGATAGAGATCTACCCATGGTGCCAACCATTTTTCCCCGTACAATTCTTTGACAGCGTACTCTCCAAGTCCTTCAATAATCAACGAATCCCTTAACGGAATTTTATCTGGAGAAAGATTTAAATGAGCTAGTCGACAGACATGATTATACTCATGCGCAAGTAATGCCTTTATTTCTTCTAAAGGAAGACCAGCAGTTAGAAATAGAAATATAGCACCTTTGTAAGCTACACCATTTTTTGGGGGTAATCCCTTTTTCGGTTTCGCATTCGCATTTTTTATCGGGAAAATATAGATAGAAACCTTTGGACCACTCCACATTTTTCTTAATAGTTTATATTCTTGTTTTACAATTTGCCATACGTCCTGTTCTTCCAAACGTTTGACAATCTTATTTATACTCCGCCATTCATTCGCCTGAAATAACCCATTCCTTAAAAGTTCATAATGCACCACTTCTACATTTACTTGCGGGAAAAACTTCATCAGAGGTTCACAAATTATTTCAGATTGCTTGTAATTGGCTTCTCTTCCTGACTTTTCTTCACATAGTTTAACAAATTTATTTAGCCAATTCTGAGTTTGAATTACCGGCAAGCATCTCATCCTTTTTTATAATTATTCGCTAGACGATTGTCTATTACGTAACATTATCAATAGCATATGTTAATAGGACATACTTGTATGTAAAAATTTTGAAAGGGGGATAAACATGCAAGGTGATATATACGGCCTTTGTTGCAGATACCAAGGACAACGTGTAAGAATTACTTGTCGAGATGGTAGTGTTCATACAGGAGAAATTACTAGAATCAATAGAAGAACAGTTTGGATTAGACCTGATCGTGACTTTGGTGGATATGGTCTAGGATTTTTTGGAGGAGAGGACTTTGGATACGGTATAGCTATTGGAGCTATTGCTGGTATTATCTTGGCTTCCGCATTTTTTTGGTAAAATAAATTTATCCATAATAATTTATAAATAGAGAAGGGAATTGGCCATTCACGTTATCCATTCCCTTTTTCTTCGTTCCTACTTTTAAATTATCAAGTCCTATACTTATATAAATATGCTAGAATCAAGTTTAGAATAATATGTATAATGAAATTTCAGCATACATAAAATCAATTACTTAGAAAGGAGAACTACATAATGTCGTTTAAAGATTCCGAGTCAACAGCTGTAGAAAGTCATCCTTCTTGGATACAAGCTTATATTGACTCGCCAGAAAAACAAAGACTGCTATACAGACGAACATTGATCATTGTTGTCCTTTCACAAATATTCGGGGGTGCAGGACTTGCTGCGGGAGTAACCGTGGGTGCACTTTTAGCTCAGGACATGTTAGGTACTGACAGTTTTGCAGGAATTCCAGTTGCCTTGATCACTTTAGGATCTGCTGTGGCTGCGCTGTTAGTGGGACGGCTATCCCAGCGTTTCGGACGTCGTTTTGGACTAGCAACAGGATTCTTGACTGGCGGGATTGGTGCTATAGGTGTAATCATATCCGCTACTACGAATAATATCTTTCTTCTTTTCGCTTCTTTATTAATCTATGGTGCTGGTACTGCCACGAATTTACAAGCGAGATATGCAGGTACGGATCTAGCTATGCCGACACAACGTGCAACCGCTATCAGTATTGCAATGGTTTCCACCACTTTTGGAGCTGTGGCAGGACCGAATTTAGTAGAAGTCATGGGGAAATTCGCAGCAACAATAGGTGTTCCTACATTAGCAGGCCCGTTTATTCTTTCTGCAGCAGCTTTCATACTTGCTGGTTTAGTACTTCTTATTTTACTTCGCCCAGATCCTTTTACTGTAGCGAAAGCGATTGCTGAAGTAAAAGAAGCAAACAATAGGAAACATATAGATACGAGTGTTAATTTAGAAGAAAACAACAAACCGTTAATCGTCGTTGGGGCTACAGTTATGGTCTTAACACAAATTGTCATGGTTGCAATTATGACAATGACACCAATACATATGGGGCATCACGGACATAGTTTAAGAGAGGTAGGATTGGTGATTGGTTTCCATATTGGCGGGATGTATTTGCCATCTCTTGTAACCGGCATACTCGTCGATAAGATTGGGCGCACTGCAATGGCAATCGCTGCCGGTGCAACTCTACTTCTCGCTGGTTTTCTAGCTGCTTTTGCTCCCGTCGATTCGATGCCAATTCTAATCATTGCACTTACGTTGCTGGGAGTTGGTTGGAATTTTGGTTTGATTAGTGGTACGACACTAATCGTAGACGCTACCAACCCATCTACTCGTGCAAAAACACAGGGATCTGTGGATGTTTTGATCGCTTTAGTTGGAGCTTCTGGTGGAGCGCTATCTGGCATGGTGCTCGCTCATTCTAGTTATACAACACTATCACTTATTGGGGGAATTCTTTCCCTATTGCTTATTCCAGTAGTTGTTTGGTCTCGTAGCAAACAAAAAAATGCTTGAATTTATAAAATGGGTAACAGGTTAACACGAAACTATGTGATAACCTGTTACCCTTATTTATGCCAACGCTTGCGTTAAATCTTCTATTAAGTCTTCTACGTCTTCAATTCCTACAGAAATACGTACAAGACCATCTGTAATGCCTAATTCCAATCGTCGTTCGCGGGGAATCGAGGCATGAGTCATTCTTGCAGGAACAGAGATCAAGCTTTCTACTGCTCCTAGACTTTCGGCTAATGTAAAATAACGAAGCTTGGCTAGTAGCTCATCTGCTTTTCCTTCACTTCCCACGTCAAAGGAAATCATTCCGCTAAAACCAGTCGTTTGCTGTTTCATCAGCTCATGTCCAGGATGTTTCTCCAAACCTGGATAATATACTTTCCCAATAGCCTCATGATTATCTAAAAAATCTGCAATCCGCTGAGCATTCAACTGATGTTCTTCCATGCGAAGTCCAAGTGTTTTAATACCTCTTATTAATAACCAAGAATCTTGGGGTCCAAGCACTGCTCCAACTGAATTTTGAACAAAATGTAATTCAGTCGCAAGCTCCTCTGAGTTCACAACAACCAATCCAGCAACCACATCACTATGTCCTCCGATATATTTCGTTGCACTATACACAACAATATCTGCCCCAAGTGCAATTGGCTGTTGGAAATAAGGTGTCATAAACGTGTTATCCACGATTGTGAGCAGTCCTTTTTCTTTTGCAAGCTTTGCAATTGCTTGTATATCTGTAATCTTCAATAAAGGATTTGTCGGTGTTTCTAGGAAAATAGCTTTAGTATTTTCTAAAATTGCAGCTTCTACGTTGGAAATATCACTAGTATCTACAAATGTTGCTTCGATACCAAAACGATTCAATACTTTTGTCATGAGACGATATGTGCCGCCATATACATCATCTGTAATGATGACATGATCGCCTTTACTAAAAAGCATCATGATAGAACTGGTTGCGGCCATTCCAGAAGCGAAAGCAAATCCCGCTATCCCGCCTTCTAAATCACTTATCAAAACCTCCAATGCATGGCGGGTCGGATTACCGGTACGTGAATATTCATAGCCATTAAATTTACCGACTGCTTCTTGTTTATATGTGCTTACTTGGTAAATCGGGGTTGATACAGCACCTGTTGTTTCATCACCTACAATACCAGCATGAATGAGTTTCGTTTTTGCTCGCATATTTAATTTTCCTCCTTAAATACCTCATAAACTCTCTGACTTAAATAACGTTCGCTCGAATCTGCAAAAATAGTTACAATATGGCTTCCTTCTTTGGCAACTTCCGCTTCTTTCAAACTAGCAAAAAATGCGGCGCCCGATGAACTTCCAACAAGCAAGCCTTCTTTGAGAGCTAATTTGCGAAGCTGTGCAAAGGCATCCTCATCTCTGACCGTATGAATAGCATCGAAATAAGAACGATCCATAAATGGAGATAAAAACTCCATCCCAATACCTTCTGTCATATGGGAACCTGCACAACCACCATTTAAGATGGATCCTACTGGCTCTACAATTACTGTTTTTACATTGGCATTTCGTTCTTTTAAAAATGTAGAAGTCCCCATAAATGTCCCGCCAGAGCCTGCTCCAGCAACAAACACATCAATCTGTCCGTCTAAATCACGCCATAATTCGGGTCCGATTGTTTTTGTATACGTAATGGGATTTGCACTATTGGAAAATTGGGATGGTGAATAAGCATTTGGTGTTTTGGCAACAAGCTCGCTTGCCTTTTCTATAGCTCCTTGCATGCCCAAAGAAGTTACTGTATTTACAACTGTTGCTCCTAAAGCTCTCATCAATGTTTGTTTTTCTAAACTAAACTTTTCGGGAACAACAAAAACTACTTTATACCCTCTTCCAATTGCAGCAAGTGCTATTCCAATGCCCGTATTGCCGGCAGTTGGTTCAATAATTGTTCCACCTGGTGCTAGCTTGCCAGATTGCTCAGCATCTTTGATCAAAGCCATACCAAGCCGATCTTTCACACTGCCCCCTGGATTTAAATATTCCAATTTAGCGAATATCCTGCAATTATTTGGAATAGAGATATGAGTGATTTCCACAATTGGCGTATTTCCTATTAACTCTTGAACATTATGAAAATAGTTCATTACGCTTCCTCTTTGTAAATTTGGCGCCACTCATCTTTTTTCGCTAGCATTTCAGCGGCAATTTCCTTAGCGCCTTCCAGGCTATGGCTCGCTGCCCATCCACATTGCACTTCATTGCAGGCAGGGACTTCTGTTGCTTTTAATACATCATTCAAAGTCTGTTCTAAAACCTCTAAAATTTCATCATAGTTATCGTGATTGATAACAGACAAATAAAATCCTGTTTGACATCCCATTGGACTAAGATCAACTACTTGATCCGAATGATTACGTATATTTTCTGCCATTAAATGCTCTAATGAATGCAAGCCTGGCATTTCCATATGCTCTTTGTTTGGCTGTTTAAACCGAATATCATATTTATATATTTCATCGCCATTTTTGCCTTGTTTTGTTCCTGCTAATCGGACAAATGGTGCTGCAACCTTTGTATGATCTAAGTTAAAACTTTCTACATTCATTTTTTTCATTTTTATCGCTCCTTATTTTTTAATTGCATCCATTAACCAGACAAAATCATTCATTCTTGTAAAATTGATCTCAAACCCAGCTTCCTCAAACAAATTTGATAGGATTGGAATCGTCGTATAGTATTCTCTTTCTAAATCGTCAGCTACATGATGAAACCCACGTTTTCTTTCTTTCCTAATTTGCGCTTGTTTTGCATCTTCTGTCGTAAATGCAGTATCTGCAAAAACCACTTTCCCGTTTGACGGTAGAAGCTCTGCATATTTGTTTAAGGCTATTCCTTTTTCCACATCAGTTAAATGATGAAAGACATATGTGCTTACAAATGCATCGATATGCTCTGCACCTGCCTCAAATTGAATTAGATCTCCATCCATTACGTCTATAGAAGGAAAACGTTTTGCAGTTGCTTGACGCATCTTTGTATTAGGTTCGATACCAATTACTGAAAAACCTGCCTCTATAAGTTTTAGCGTTAAATTGCCCGTACCTGTACCAAATTCAACAACAGTTCCAGAAACACGTTTTGCAACTTCATTTAAAATATTGTCATATCCTATAAAAACATCTCGGTACTCCGGGTCTTCACCTGATACAGATGCCTCATACGATTCTTCTGCCCACTCATCGAAAATATCTACAAATTCTCTACCCATTTACTAACCCCTTTTTAAAGTACATTATTCCAAGTGGAATGCTTTGTTTTAGGCGTAATATAAATAGTTATAACATAATGAAGTTATTTGTCAATTATAAAAATGATAAATAGAAGTTTTTTAGTAGTTATTAGTTGGAGTATTGAGGAATAATTTTGGCAAGAATTATTATATTCAAAAGGGGAATTGTTTAAGGGGATTCTTTTTTTAAATGTACTTTTTCGATATCGTTTTGTAGAATTATTTCTATTTTCAATTTATGTTTCGGTTCGTTTATTAGGGATAATGTGTCTTAACTAGTGTCCTCTCATTCATGCATAAAGTGTTGTTATGCGAGCATAACGAGCCAGCATAAAAGTTCCGTCCGTTCAAAATGTTGCGAGTAAGCAGGGAAATGTTGCGCATCCGGTCTATAAAGTTGCGAGTAACTACTGAGATGTTGCGCAATATTGAATGGACCATCTTATCCATGTAAATTAAGCGGAGACTTCAAGTAAAGTGCATGGCAATCAGTGTCCGCTAGCCTTTGAGTGGAGAATTGGTTGCGCTCGTTGCCAATTTGGTTGCTTTCACGCTCTAACTGGTTGCGTTGCCCAGGGAATTGGTTGCTTTCACGAGCTATTTGGTCTCGTTAAGCCATTTCCTAACTTTTAATGGCTAATAAATACAGAAAAAGGCGCCTCTTTTGAGGGATTGGAGCGAAAAGGGCGGCGACTCCAGTGGGATCAAGTGAGTAAGATGAGACTTCACAGGCGGCCGCGTAAGCGGACGGTGAAGGCTCATCACTCACCCCACGGAAAGCGTTCGTCCTGCAGCGGAAATCCAAGCGGACACTCCATTAAGACACATTATCCCTATAATATAGCGTCGTATATTATTCTAAATATATTTTCTGATTTGGAATACTTATGATAATCAATAGGCGTAGCAAGTGTATGACCATTTATCACTTATTCAAACTATATATTACTGTTTTTTGGCGGCATCCCTTTCCGCTAAATACTGGTTCAAAGCTTCCTTGACTTTATCTCGTTTTATGGCCGCATTCGGTAGTCTTTTATCTATTTCATTTAGTAAATATAGTCCTCTAAACAGACATCCTACAATTACCCCAAAACCTAAAATAATTCCTACTTCCCCGAAAGAAAATATTAAATATCCTAAGATAGTTGCCCCAATAATAGATAATGTTAAATACATAGCAATCCCTCTTTCTGAAAATTCTATTTTAATCGTAACTTAAATACGCTATAATTGGAAACACTTACCTATAAGTTTATCTATCAATATTTTTTATGGGGTGGTAACCGCTTGGGAAATTTAGAAAAAGAATATCCGATTTTGAAAGAGGATCGTCGACATAAGGATAGTAAAAATAACAATATCAAGTCACTTATCGCATTAGGAATTGGAGTTGCCGGTATCCTCATCAAAATTCTATTCTACAACTAATGACAAAAACAATTCAGAAGGAGAATCTCGTCAATGACACTTTTAAACCGATTAACAACAGGGGATAAGATTGCCATCTATTCCCCTTCATCACCTATTACCTATTCATCCCCGAAACGCTTTGAAAGAGCAAAGTCTTTTTTGAAGTCAAAAGGTTTTGTAATCGTGGAGGGGAATCTAACTGGCAAACATGATCATTACCGCTCGGGAACTATTCAAGAACGTGCAAATGAATTAAACGAGCTTATAAGAGATCCAAGTATTAGCTGTATTATGTCGACAATTGGTGGAACTAATTCTAACGCTCTTTTACCTTATATTGACTATCAAGCTTTTAAAGAGAATCCTAAAATTATGATTGGTTATTCCGATGCAACCGCAATTTTGTTAGCAATTTATGCACAAACCGGGATACCAACATTCTATGGTCCCGCATTAGTGCCTTCTTTCGGGGAATTTGAGCCTTTTGTTCATTATACATATGATTATTTTAAAGAAATATTAATAGAAGAACAGCAGCATCCGTTTAAAATTCCTATGCCTCCTTATTGGACAGATGAACCACTCAATTGGGATATCAAAACAGAAAATAAGCACCAGAGACCAAATAACTGGATCTGTATAAATGAAGGCACTGCCGAGGGAAGATTAATTGGAGGGAATTTAAATGCAATGTACGGCATTTGGGGAAGTCCGTATATGCCTGTTATACAAGAAGGGGATATCCTTTTAATAGAAGATACGATGAAAACAGCATCCGTTGTGGAGAAAAATTTTAATTTATTAAAATTGAATGGTGTATTTGAACGTGTTTCAGGGATTATTTTAGGAAAACATGAACTATTTGATGATCAAGGAACTGGAAGAAATCCATATGATATATTAGTCGAAACAATTGGAAAAACAACTATTCCGATACTTGCGGAATTTGACTGTTGTCATACACATCCAATGCTTACGATGCCGTTAGGACGCAAAGTAAGATTAGATGCGACGAATAAAGATGTGACAATTATGGAACCTTGGATTAATTAGAGAGTGTGCACTAACCCCGAGGGACAACATTAAAATGTGATAATATCCGATTAAAAAGAAATGGAGGTTTTGACATGGGATTTGTTCTGGCAATTGCACCAGTTGTAATTGCAGGAGGAATTGCAGTATTTGTAATTCAAAGGCTTAAACATACATATAGCCAAGGAAACCTAGGTAAGAAAAAATCAAAAGGCATGCAAAAATTATGGGATAGCTTAATACCACTAGGAATGCTTTTTGGTTGCACTATCGGTGTATTATGGTCCTTATTTTTCCAATCGCCTCTATTAACTACAATCACTTTAGGTGCATCGATAGGCTATTTATTTGGATTTTTTGCTTATGAAATTTATTTAAAAAAAGAAAGGTTTCATTCATAATAGCTATAAACTCAAGCTTACAACTATCACTTCACCTTCCACTATTTCAATAAAAACATCCTTTTGGATGTTTTTATTTTTGCTCTTTCTCCACATACTTCTTCAAAATAGGATTCAAATAATCCTCTTTCAGAGATATATCATGTTGAATGAATGATTCTACACTCTCTTTATCTAATGAGACAAAAACAAATTCCTCGAATTCAGGCTGTTCTCCTTTTTCGATTAGGCTTTGATTATGCTTTTCAAATAGTTTTTGCAATTCCTGAGCAGATAAATCTACTGCTAATTCGAACACGACTGCCCAGAAGTCGTACGTTCCTTTGTTTTTTACAAATTTAGGACGGAAAGATTTTATATAAGGCGACTCGATATGTAAGCCCATCTCTTCATTTAATTCTTTGCCGATATTTTTCACCAAATCGAATACGGAACCATTCAAATCAGATTCGTCTAACCCCCCGCCAGTAAATTGTAATCTACCTGGTGTCGAGGTATGTTGATTCATCCGTCCGAAAGCAATATGATGGTCATTCGTAATCACTGCTACACAAGTAAAGATAACTTTACAAGGAAACGCACAATTTTCATGCCGAATCGTGTATAAATAATGTTTGTAATCCGTTTTCTTAACCGTTACTTGTAGCTCTTCCTCTGTTTCACTAATTTCCGATATGGTAAATACTTCTCCGTTTCGCAAATTAGGATTCAACTCAAATTGCTCGTCCCAATACCGTTCATGTTGCTCTTGAATATGTTGGGGCAATAGAAAAGATGATGAATCATATGTGACAGTGACTCGTGCAGGTATTTCCTTTATCTCTATAGTTTTCAATTTCCTTATCCCCATTTCTTCAATTGAAGGTCCTTCGTAAATATGCTTTTATAACAAAGAACACTTAGCATCATACTCGTAATTGCTGAGGAGCATGTAAACACAAAGATGATCAGTATTTGATAGCGGACGGCCTCTACAGGATCTGCTCCCGCAACAATCATTCCCGTCATCATCCCTGGAAGTTGAACGAGCCCTACTGTTTTCATTCCATCAATTGTCGGTATCATACTAAACTTCACGGAACGCTTCAGTACATCCTGTGCTGCTTGTCGACTCGTTGCACCAAGAGAGAGCAGTGTTTCAATTTCGCCTTTGGAACTTTCCGTTTCCCGCTTCAATTGGGTTAAAAATAAACCACAAGCAACCATTGCATTCCCGATCGTCATTCCGCTTAGTGGGATGATGTACTGTGGGGTGGCTTCTATTATTTGTAAGCCTAATAAAAGTCCCATCATTAATATTTCCATCGTTGTAATAGAGAGAATAATTTTCCAAACGACTCCTGTCATCCCTTTTGCGCGTGTTGCTGCATTTCTGGCAGCGATGATTATCATGACACAAAGTATCAGTATAATAAAAAAGATATTTTTTGACTGAAATACAAATTGTAATACATATCCCACTGCAAGAAGTTGAATCGCGGAGCGAATAGTTCCGATTGCAATATCTTTTTCCAAATCAAGTTTGTGCCAATAAGAAACAAACATCGTAATAAGAACAAACAATAAAGTGAAACTTAATGCGATAAAACTCATAACATCACCTGGTCAAAAACAGGAGTAGGTCCTTCAAAAAACTCTTCTGTCTTTGAATCTACTGCTAGAATTCCATCCTTCATATACCATATCCGATCACATAGCTTTTTAGCCTGCTCCGTATCATGCGTTACTAGAATAAAAGACGTTCCTTCTTCCCTATGTAGCTTTTTTAAAAGTAGTTCCACATTCTCCTTGCTTTGCTGATCCAGAGATGCAGTAATCTCATCAAGCAATAGGATGGACGGCCTTAAAAGCAAGGAGCGAACTAGGGCTACTCGTTGCTTTTCACCTCCCGATAAATCTGTTGCCTGTTTTCCCCAATCCAAATATCCAAGGCCCACTGCTTCCATTAATTCTTTTGCAAAGCGCTCATCGAATGCTCTATTATGTATTCTACTTACGGTATGTAAATTATCTAAAATGGTTCCAGGAAGCATGATTGATTGCTGAGCTACATAAGCGATATTCATTCTCCAGGTCCGTGTATCCATCTTTTTTGTAGAGTGGGCATTAAACCAAACTTCTCCTTTATCCATCGGCTCCAATTGAGCGAGTATACGAAGAAGTGTACTCTTTCCTTGTCCAGATTTTCCAAGTAATGCAATTCGTTCTGGTTGATCAATTTTTGCTGATATATTAGCAAATAAAAAAGGGCGATTATTTGTTTCATCCGTATCCCAATGATCTTTCGTAACATTCTTTAACTCAAATAAAACAGTCATATACAACCTTCCCATTCTTCTCTTAATATGCCCATTCGAATAGAGTCATAATAGATGCCACTGTAGTAACGACATTTTCGTAGGCGAGCTTCCATCGTCATACCAAGTTTTTCTCCGACTTTAATCATACGTTCATTACCCGACCATGTTGTAAAGCCAACTCGAACCAGTGGTAATTCCTGAAATAAGTGTGCAATCCACATTTGAAGTGCTGTAGTCCCAATTCCCCCATTCCAATACTGTGGGTCATAAATGACAATCCCCATTTCGAGCCAAAGCGATTCTTCATGCTCCCAGTAGTAACAAAGAGCACCTATTAATTCATCATTCACATAAATGCCCCAGAGATCTTCTTGATTAATCAGTTGATCTTTTGTCTTTAAAAATTGCTCTAATGTTTGTGGTTCATAAGGAAAATAGGGGGCATCCCACTTTTTCCATTCAGGAGTGGCTTCTTTTGCGCTCAATTCCCAGAGACGGATAATTTCACATTCAACTATTGGTCTAATCGTTATATGTTGTATTTTCATGACCCCCGTCCTATTTGCATATACATAATTTTAGCACAATATCGTCAATATGACCGTTTCCTACTTGGACTTTCTTGTGTTAAAGTGTTATATAACAAAAATATTAATAGAAATTGGAGTGACACAACTTTGGGTGGAAATCAGCAATTACAACGTGGATTAGAACAGCGACATATCACCCTCATGTCTTTAGGGGCAGCAATTGGAGTAGGTTTATTTTTAGGATCTGCTACTGCTATTCGGTTGGCAGGGCCAGCAATACTTATTTCATACATAATTGGTGGGTTGTTCATCTTCATCATCATGCGTTCACTAGGTGAAATGGCAGTACATAATCCTGTTTCGGGATCATTTAGTAGATATGCCCAGAACTATTTAGGACCACTTGCGGGATACATTACAGGCTGGAATTACTGGTTTTTATGGGTAGTTACATGTATGGCCGAAATTACAGCAGTTGGAGTTTATATGAAAATGTGGTATCCCCACACACCAAGCTGGATATGGGCATTGGCAGCACTTATTGTCATGACATTAGTAAACTTAATTGCGGTGAAAGCATATGGAGAATTTGAGTTTTGGTTTGCTCTCATTAAAATTGTCGCAATCTTGGCAATGATATTTGTAGGGCTTGGCGTGATTATTTTCGGTATAGGAAATGGCGGAATAGCTGTAGGAATTAGTAACTTATGGACAAATGGTGGGTTTGCTCCGAACGGCATTACAGGAGTTCTAATGTCGCTGCAGATGGTGATGTTTGCCTATTTAGGTGTAGAAATGATAGGTGTCACCGCTGGAGAAGCAAAGAATCCGAAAACGGTTATCCCACGTGCAATTGACACTGTCTTTTGGCGTATTCTTATTTTTTATGTTGGAGCTCTGTTCGTTATTATGTCTATTTATCCTTGGAATGAAATTGGAAATAATGGAAGTCCCTTCGTTTTGATGTTTGAGAAAATAGGCATAGGGCCAGCTGCCGGAATTATAAATTTTGTCGTATTAACTGCAGCCCTTTCTAGCTGTAATAGTGGTATTTTCAGTACTGGGCGTATGCTATTTAATTTGGCAGAACAAAAGCAAGCCTCTGCTTCTTTCCAAAAAATTAGTGGAACCGGAGTACCATCGAGAGCGATTCTGTTTTCGGCATTATTATTAGTAATCGGTGTCATTCTAAATTATTTAGTACCTGAAAAAGTATTTATATGGGTAACTAGTATTTCCACATTCGGAGCAGTTTGGACTTGGGGTATTATTTTATTATCTCAACTAAAGTTTCGTAAGACATTATCTAAAGGTGAAGTTTCAAAACTAACATATAAAGCATTGTTTTATCCTGTAGGCTCGTATTTAGCTTTAGCCTTCCTTGTACTCGTGCTTGGACTCATGGCATATTTCCCTGACACACGCGTCGCACTAATCGTTGGGCCTATATGGATTATCTCGTTAGTTTTTATGTACTATAAAAAGGGATTTCATAAAAGATGATTCGAGCGATTCTCTTTGGGGATCGTGCGATTATCTCGAAAGATCAAGCGATTCATTAAAAGCCCCTTCATTTCGCAAAGAAATGAAGGGGCTTTTCCCAATTAAAGATACTTTTCAAACCAATTAGTTATTTGTTCTAAACGAGTTTGTCGTAAATTTGGCAGGCCAACTCTCGACAGATTATGATCTGCTTGTGGGAAGCGAACAAAGCTCGTTTCTTTGCCCATTGCTTTTAATGTAATATACAATTGCTGGCCTTGCTCAATCGGGCAACGATAGTCATTTTCGCTATGCAAAATTAACAGCGGTGTTTCTACTTTCGATGCATACTTCAATGGAGAAGCATCCCATAGCTTATCAATGTCCGTCATATCCGTGCCAATTTGCCATGGCGTAAAGTAATAGCCAATATCGGAAACACCATAAAAACTAATCCAGTTTGATATAGATCTCTGTGTGACCGCAGCTTTAAATCGATTCGTATGCCCCACAATCCAATTCGTCATAAATCCACCATAGCTGCCTCCAGTTACGCCAAGTCTCGTCTTATCAATCCAGTCATTTTCACTTAGCACATAGTCTAGTCCAGCCATAATATCTTCATAGTCCCCGCCACCATAATCACCTCGTACTGCATCTACAAATTGTTGGCTGTAAGAGTGGCTCCCTCGGGGATTTACATATAACACTCCGTACCCTTTTGCTGCAAGTAACTGTAGCTCATGGAAAAAAGTATTTGCATACATCGTATGCGGGCCACCATGTATTTCTACAATTAGCGGATATTTTTTCCCTTCCTCATACCCGACAGGCTTCATTAACCATCCATGGACATCCCACTCTTTTGCCCCTTTATAGACAATTGCCTCTGGTTTTGAAAGCTCTACATCCTTTAATAACTCACCATTAAAGTGAGTCAGTTGAATTCTTTCACCAGTCGCCAAATTTTGCTTAAATAATTCCCCGGGAAATATTGCGTTACTTATTGTCGCAAGAGCGAATGTGCCTGAAGCATGTATGTCGTATCCGTATACATGCTCATTTTCTTGTGTAGCTGGGTATATTTCTCCTGCTAATGTTGCGAAATAAAGTCGAACATCGCCCATTGTTGACAGTTGAAAATATAAATTATTATCGGCCGTCCATACAACATCTGGCGCACTTGCACCTTGCTGAACATCTCCGCCTGAGTAATCCCCTACAGGTGCATCCATTCCTTCTGTTAAAACAAGAAGATTTCCTGTATGAACTTCATATACATACACTTCTGTATGCGTTGCATTTTCAAATTGTCGATTGCTCCCAGAAAATGCGATGTACTGATCGTCTTTCGAGAATGCCGCTCCCCCGAAATAGCCTTCCACGTCAACTAGTGCGGTTTCTTTTTTCGATTCTATATCAACTAAAAATAGTGGATTGCGGAATGAAAAGTCTTGGTTCTCTTCTCGATCGACTCCCATTACGAGTTTTTTACCGTCATGCGAAATAGCCTGTAAATTATACTGGAACGGACCTTCTGTAAATTGTGTGATTTCCTTTGACTCGACATCTATCCATCCAATTTGTCTATATGTATCTTTGGGCAATAAACCAACACCATCTGCGTGATATTTCATTTTATCTACTACATAAGCTTCCGGAAATTTATCTTCCTCTTTTTCTACTTCATCGGTCCAAGACTTTCCTTTTTTTAGTGCAGCCACGAACCAAACCTTTTTACCGCATGGTGACCAAATAAAGCTAGAAATACCCTTTTCAACATTCGTCAATTTTTTAGCTTCTCCACCATTTGCAGAAAGAATATACAACTGATTTTTTTCTTCACGGTCCGACAAAAATGCAATATAACTTCCGTCTGTAGACCATTTTGGCGAGGAAATCCGCTCTTTTTTATGCGTCCACTGCGTCATCGTTTCAGTTTCTAAGTTCACATGATATAAATACGCATAATATTTATTATCTGTTTCATTCATTTCCGTACGAATAAATACGGCTTCTTTACCATTAGGTGAGATAACGGGATTCGTAACAGAGTGCAATTTAAATAAATCAGTTGCTTCTAGTTTTCTTTTTGTCATTTTGTCATTCCCCACTTTCCAAACTATTCTATGATTACTTCGACACTCGAAATCTTTCTCCTGCATACTCATAAAAAAACTATCCATCTAGTTGATGGTTGACTGATTATAGGGATAATGGGTCTTAAGGAAGTGTCCGCTAGGATTTCCGCTAAAGGACGGACGCTTTCCGTGGGGTGAGTGATGAGCCTTCACCGTCCGCTTTGGCGTTCGTTGTGAAGTCTCATCTTACTCACTTGATCCCCTGGAGTCGCCGTCCTTCAGCTCCAATCCATCAAAATTGCTAACTAAAATAGCCAATTACTCAACGTTTATTGTAAAATAATTCCATTTTATAAATTTGGTTGCTCTCGAGGATGAATTGATTGCTTTCCGGGATAATCTAGTTGCTCTCGTCGTCGAATTGGTTGCTCTCCATAACGATTCTGTTGCGCTAAGCCATTTTTTGGATACATTTATGGGAAAAGCACTCTTTAACAGTTGGATTTAGCGCGGCGGCGTGAGACTTCAACGGGAAAAGCATTAGCCGAAGACCCGCTAGGATTTCCGCTGAAGGACGGACGCTTTCCGTGGGGTGAGTGATGAGCCTTCACCGTCCGCTTTGGCGTTCGTTGTGAAGTCTCATCTTACTCACTTGATTCCACTGGAGTCGCCGTCCTTCAGCTCCAATCCATCAAAAATAGACGCTTTTATCTGTATTTATTAGCCATTAAAAGTTAGGAAATGGCTTAGCGAGACCAATTAGCTCGTGAAAGCAACCAATTCAATACTTAACGCAACCAGTTTGAGCTTGAAAGCAACCAAATTGGCAACGAGCGCAACCAATTCTCCAAGTAAAGGTAAGCAAGCCAGAATATCAGTTGTTACTCACAACGTTTTGAACAGATGAAACTATTAAGCTTGGATAGAGACACATCGTCCCTATTATGTGAGGAAATCATAATCTGGTTACTCACATGATAAATTGGTTACCCTAGTCCATTTATTGGATTTTCCCATACGAAAAAACTGGATATTTTTTTGCAAGTCTATACTGGAAGATAAGCAGTTTTCTTTGATTTTCTCTGCTGGAGGCGACTCCTGCCGAGGCCAACATGATGTTGGTCACGAAGGCGTTGCCACACGAGGTGGCGCTCTTAGCCTTTGTTCCGATGTGGGCAAATGCGACAGCCCAACGACGCCTAAGCGGCGGGGCTGGCTCATCGCTCACCCGGCGGAAAGCGTCCGTAAGCAGAGAAAATCATAGCGGTTACCTGTTAAGACGCGCTTTCCTACAGTCATTAGCACCACCTAATTAAAATCTAAAACAAAATAAAAAACTGCTCCTTTTCTTAACGAATAAGGAGCAATTTATAAACCTATTATACTTTTTGCTGTTTCAAAGAACGTCTCATAATCTTGCCTGTTGTATTTTTAGGTAGTTCTTCTAAAAACTCAAATCGCTTTGGAACTTTATATTTTGCTAACTTTTCTGCGCAGTAATCATGTAATTGTTCTTCCGTTAAAGAAGCATCTTTTTTCACCACAAAGGCCAATACCTCTTCACCAAAATTGGGATCGGGAACACCGATGACTGCAGCTTCAATAATACTTGGATGATCAAATAGTACTTCTTCTACCTCACGTGGATACACATTATACCCTCCGACGATGATCATATCTTTTTTACGATCGACAATATAGAAGTAACCTTCTTCGTCCTGTCTAGCAAGATCCCCTGTGTACAACCAGCCGTTCCGAATAGCATTTTCCGTTTCTTCTGGCATTTTATAATAGCCCTTCATCACGTTAGGACCGCGAACGATTAGCTCTCCTACTTGACCTACGGGAACTTCCTCACCTAACTCGTTCACTACTTTGTTTTCGACGTTAATAATATTAGTACCAATGGAGCCCGGTTTTCTATCTCGATCAATCGGATTGAAGCAAGTTACCGGAGAAGCTTCCGATAATCCATACCCCTCTGAAACTCGTACGTTAAACTTATTTTCAAAATTATGAAGCAACGCCACTGGCAATGAAGATCCACCGGAAATGGCCAAACGAATTGTGGAAAAATCCTCCACATGATCCCCTGGAAACTGATATAAAAAATTGTACATCGTAGGCACTCCTGCAAATACGGTCGCCTTATGTTCTCTTGCAATCTGAAATACATCTTGTGGACTAAATCTTGGAACTAATAATAGAGTGGCACCCATTAATAGTGGAGCATTGACAACGACAGTTAAAGCAAAAACATGAAAAACAGGAAGCGTTGTAATGACACGATCATCGGTATTTATACTTAAATACTCGGCTACATCACGCGCATTCGAATAGACATTCTTGTATGTAAGCATCGCGCCTTTTGGATACCCAGTAGTACCTGATGTATACAAAATAACCGCTGTGTCATCTGGTGACATTACCGCTGGCTCCACACGTTCTGTCGATGAAGCAAGTAAAGATGAAAACGATTTCACTTTTCCTTTCAAATGACCTGGTAGGGCCGCTAATTTTTCTGCCGTATCCTGCTGTGTTTCACAAATAATATAGTTTTCTACAGATGTAAACACACCAGCCGCTTTTTCTACTAAAGGTAGCAAAGCATCTAGTGCTATAATCGCTTTCGCGTCACTATTTTTTACAATATAGCTGATTTCATCAGGTGTATAAATCGGATTGATCGGAACTGCAGTCGCACCAATACGCATCGTTGCATATAAAGAAATTAAAAAATGTGGTGAATTGCCTAACAAAAAACCAACATGATCCCCTTTTTCAATTCCTAAAGCTTGAAGCGCACCTGCAAATCGCTCGACAGATTGTTCAAATTCAGCATAAGTCGTGTCTTTCCCCATAAAATGATACGCAATTTTAGTTGGATGCAACGAAGCAACTTGTTGAACACGTGAAACTAAGCTCATATTTTCGTCTCCCATCTTTTACTTGAATGAGTATTCATTCATAATCCCCAAATTCATTATATAAGAAAAGTTTTGACTATTCAATAATCAAATGCAAATAGATTGAAAGAAGACTGTGGGACACCATCCTCTTTCAATCTTGTATATGAGCAATATATCGCCAACGTATTAAGTAAAAATAAGAAACTTGAATGACAGTAAAAGCTAGTAACACTAGTAACATTTCCATAGCTATAGAAACGGCAGCCAAATCAACCCAAAAAGCTTGTAGGAATATAAAAGAGAAAGTACTATGAATCATTGCAAGCCCCCACGGTAAAAAGAATTGCGGCACGAGCTGTCGGTTTACGATTTTCACGAGTTCTTGATCAGTCACACCCATTCTACGCAACACATCATATTGCTTTTTATCCCTTTCCAAATCTGTGTATAGTTTAAAATATACAAAACTACCCGCCGCGAGCAAGAGAACTGCTGCTACAAGTAAGCCCGTAAACAATAATAGTGCAAACGTAGCTCGAATAATGGAATAGTTTAATCCAGGGTTAACAAAGTAAAACGGATTGGGATTCACTTCAGAGGTTCCCATCGTTGCCGTCATAATTTTGTCTAAATCTGTTCCTACATCTTTCGTACGTAGCCACTCAGGTACATGAAATGCAAAAAAAGTTGTGCTCGATTGTTTTATTCCAAAACCAAACAGTGGCTCCGTTATTAGATTGAAATCTTCATCGCTAATAATGAATGATCTATTTTTTATCGCCAAAGAAGGAAATATCAGATGTTTATAGACCCCTTGAATTTGAATAGGTACACTGCTTTCTTCGAGTACTGTCTGTTCTTCTTCTTTGCGAATATTTCCAAAGTCTGCTTGGGTATTGGAAACTAATAGAGCCTCCCCTTGACTTAAATCGATCAAAGGAATTTTTAATGCGACAGCTAGACTATTTACTTCCGATTCTTTTATTAAATTTACTACTTCCTGAGAGTTAGAGGAGGTCTGTTTTTTCACATTAAATTTTACCAATTCATATGATAGGCCTTCTCTTTGGAGTTCTCGTGATAGATTCATGATATGTTCTTTTTCGAATGGATTGTCCCAATCACTCGAATAGAAAATACTGACTGGGTTTAACTCCCGATATTGTGCGGTAAAGGAAGTGAAAGAAGTGACTACCCCTACAGATAAAAACGCAATGGTCGAAACGATTGTCACAACGAAAAACATCCGGGCATTTTCCCGAATTTTAATCGAAGCCTCGGCAAAAGCAATTAAACGAAATGAATGCCAATATAAACTTTTCTTTTTCCGAAGAATACTAAGAACATACAAAATGCTATCAGTATAAAAGAAATAGGTTCCTACAAAAGCTAGTAAGACAATAAGAAGACTCGTAAATATATTCATGTGAAAAACAGACAAAATAACAAGTCCATAAGCTGCTACAAGCAAGAATATCCCTAATACTGCTTTTCCTTTTTTATAAGAAACTTGTTCATTTTGTTGCCCATACCCTTTTAGCAATTGAATGATTTCTTTTTTACGGATGAATACAACACTGCTAATAGAAATGATGATAAATAATGATAAAAACACGAT
The DNA here is from genome assembly GCF_007676755.1 of Bacillus sp. FJAT-22090. Classification (GTDB taxonomy): domain Bacteria; phylum Bacillota; class Bacilli; order Bacillales_A; family Planococcaceae; genus Psychrobacillus. The sequence continues at coordinate 86,558 of NZ_VEBK01000011.1, forward strand.
AATGGTTAAAGCAAAAGGCTTCCAAGATAGGTAAAGTGGCAGACTGTCCAACAGAAACAATTCTCGAATGACCATAAAGAAAAACTTAGAAAATGAAAACCCAAAGAAAATGCCTACTGTAATCGAGATAAACCCTAAGATCATTGTTTCTAAAAAGATTAAACGATTTAACTGCTGTCTTTCCATCCCTAGATTTAACAAAATTCCAAACTCGTGAAGCCTTGCCTGTAAAAAAGCACTCATCGAATAAAATAAAAAAAACAGTGTAAAAACAATGAGAATGACTTGAGCAACGAGCATTCCACCGAAAGCCACATCCCGTAAAAATTGGTCTTCGATATTTGGATGAAACATGAGCATAGAATACACAAAAAACACCATAACGGAAAAAATACTTGCCATGAAAAATGCGGCATATATCCGACTATTACGAATGACGTTATGATAAGCGAATTGTTGAAAGGTCATTTACATTTCCACCTAATAAAGACAACACATTAAGGATTCGTTGGAAAAACGTTTGTCTTCGATCATCTTTATATATTTCATTAAAGTATTCTCCATCTTTTATAAAAAGCACACGGTCACAGTAACTCGCAGCAATTGGATCATGTGTGACCATCATTATCGTTGTTTGACTAACTTTATTGACTTGTGAGAGTATTTCTAATACATCCTTTGCTGCTTTCGAATCTAGATTTCCAGTAGGTTCATCGGCGAGAATAATACTGGGATTGTGTATGAGGGCACGGCCTATCGCGGTTCTTTGCGCTTGACCTCCAGAAATTTCAGAAGGTCTTTTTTCTAAAATAGACGTTAAACTTAAATGCTCTGCTATCTCTTGCACTTTTTCTTTCATCGTTTCTACCGATTGTCCATCGAGGGTTAAAGGTAATACCATATTTTCTTCGACCGTTAACGCTGGGAGCAGATTAAAATCTTGGAAAACAAAGCCGAGCTGCCTTCTTCTAAAAAGAGACAAATCATTTTTATCTAGCTCTGCTGGCTTTAAGCCACTAATCGTAATAGTACCTGAGGTTGGACGATCGATTGTCGAAATGATGTTTAGTAAAGTTGTTTTTCCACTTCCGGAAGGCCCCATTACAGCAATAAACTCACCCTTTTCTACTTCAAAACTTAATTGATTGATTGCTAGATGTGCTACCTTTCCTTCATATACTTTCGTTACTTCCTCCAGTATTAATATGGACATCTTGCTCACCTCGCTTTCTTAATTCTTGTTGCTCAAATAAGATGGAAATAGTTGTACCTTGTCCCACAACGGATGTAATATTCATTTGATGGCCGAGACGATTGCAAACTTCCTGTGCTAAGTACAAACCCATCCCAGTAGACTCCCCAGTTTTACGGCCATTTTCTCCAGTAAAGAATGCTTTTGTCACTCTTTTAATATCAGATGCCGGTATTCCGATTCCTTCATCCTTAACAGAAAACACTACTAGTTTATCCTCTATCTTCGTTTCAAAATACACTTTTTTATTTTTCTCGAACGTATATTTAACTGCATTCGTTAAGAATTGTGCAATAACATAACGAATCCATTTCGCATCTGAAGTAATAATACAGTCTTCCTCCATTGTTATTACTGGAAACACATGCTTACCGATGAATAGTCGCTTATTTTCGGTGACTACTTCGGTTACTAATCGTTTTAAATCTACTTGCTCTATTTGCATATCTTCTTCGAATGTATCAAGTCTTGCATTCATTAATACTGCTTCTAATCCCCGCTTTAGTCGGTCCATTTCTTCAGCCACACTTTTGGAATCTAATTGCTCATTCTCTTGTATCATTAGCTCGAGTACGGAAATGGGGGTCTTCATTTGATGAACCCAGCTATTCATAAATTGTAAATGTCTATTTTGACTAGCATATAGAAGCTGTACTTCTTTTTGATATAAACGGTAAATATGCTGTAAATAGTTCTCTACTTGTCTAATCTCCGGAGATTGTGCTTCTCTTTGTAGCACTACTTCTATTTTCGTTGGGACGGAAAGAATTTTTTTATAAAAAGCATATTTCTTCACAAATAACGTGCCTAAAAAAGTAAGAGTTAATATACTACTAATAACAATGGAATAGATAGCGGTATCAAGATTTCGAAAGCCGTCCAACCAGTACAGAAGCATCACAAATAGAACTAATGAAAATTGAAAAATTAAAAATAGTAAATGCTCTCTTATAAATAGTCGGAACATATTAAGCTTCCTCTGGACTAAGATTTAAACGATAGCCCGCTCCTCGAACAGTTTCAATTGTAGATAGTACTCCATAATCCGCCAACTTTTTACGTACTCTCGTCATATTTACATTCAACGTATTCTCGTCAACAAATGACTGATCATCCCATAGTTCCTCTAGCAACTGTTCTCTTGTTACTAACTTCGGGTAATTTTTCAGCAACAATTCTAATATGGTACACTCTTTCTTTTGAAGAGGAATCTCTTCTTTAATCGTGTGCAATTCCATACGTTCCATGTAGAGCTGTAGTTTTCCAACTTTTATAACACGTTCTTCTTGTTTGGCAGCATATTCACCATACGTTCTTCTTAAATGGCTCCGTATTTTAGCTAGGACGATTTCGTAATGAAAAGGCTTCGTTATAAAATCATCTCCACCGTTTTCCAGCGCAAATATTTGATCCATTTCGCCAGATCTAGCCGAAACAAAAATAATTGGGCAAGTCGTAAGCTGACGAAGCTGACGGCACCAATAGTACCCATCATAAGATGGTAAATTCACATCCAATAACACAATATGGGGATCAAACGCAGTAAACTCCTCGATTATATGGTCAAAGTCTTCAATTGTATGTACTTCATAATGGTATTTTCGTAAAGTATCTGCAAGCAGTGCTGCAATTTTTAGATCATCTTCTACTACTAACACGCGGTGTATCGTCACTAAAATCCTCCTCCGTAACATTCATCTTACTTTATCATATCAAAAAAAGGCCTAACATACGCTAATATGTTAGACCCTGCCATAATTAATAAAAAAAACGATTTAATAAATAAGATGAACTAGTTCTTCCTTTGAAATACCACCGAAATATTTTGGTACATCAATCGTTTCTAAGGCTTCTTCAATTGCTTGCTTACTGTACGGCTTACCAGTCAATAATTTCTCGACTTCTCCCATATCACCTACACCAAAGAAGTCTCCATATACTTTCACTTCTTCTATTATTCCTTTATTCACTTCTAATCGGACGTCTACCCCACCAGTTGGGAATCGATGCGAGTGTTTCATATTAAATTTAGGTGATTTACCGAAATTCCAATCCCATTGTTGATAACGTTCTTCTGAAAGCTTATGGATATTTTCCCAATCCTCTTCTGTAAGCTCCCAATATTGAATATTTTCTTCTCCACCAAAAATGGAGGAAAGAATTTCTGAGCGGAACTGCTCAATCGTCATAGGTTCTTTCAATAGCTCAGCAATATTGGTTACACGGCTACGAACCGATTTTATACCTTTTGATTCGATTTTTTCTTTACTTACTTTTAGTGCAGATACAACTGCATCAATTTCTGTATCAAACATTAATGTGCCGTGGCTAAACATTCTACCACGAGTAGAAAACTGGGCATTCCCAGAGATTTTTTTACCTTCTGCCAATATATCATTACGACCGGATAACTCAGCGTTCACACCCATGTTCTGTAAAGCGTCTACAACTGGCTGTGTAAACTTTTTAAAGTTACGGAAGCTGTCCCCATCGTCTTTCGTTAAAAAGCTAAAGTTCAGATTTCCTAAATCATGATACACAGCCCCACCGCCTGAAAGTCTACGGACAGGGATAATCCCATTTTTCTCTACAAAATCTGTATTAATTTCTTCTACAGTATTTTGGTTTCTTCCAATAATGATCGATGGCTGATTTATGTAAAACAACAGGAAAGAGTCTTTTTCTACATCCATTGTATTCAATGCATACTCTTCAATTGCTAGATTTATACGTGGATCAGTTATACCTTTATTATCAATAAAAAACATGGTCATCGCTCCTTTACTCCTATTTTACCAAAAAACAAAACAATTTGTTGACAAAATAATCTGTGTTATATTACAATAAACAAAACTTAAACAGTTATATAACAGATGGAGGTGGAACAACTATGTTAGAAAACGTAATTGAATTTTTCCGTAACCTGCCTGAAAAAACATGCGCTACATGTGGTGAAACAATAGAAGAACAGCATGAGTGCTATGGAAATCAATGTGATAAATGCAACAACGTATAATTATAAGAACAGTAAAAGCGCTCGGCTCTCTGTTTAGAGCCAAGCGCTTTGTATTATGCTTCTGCAGTTTGTTGTGAGTGATTTTTTTTGAACATGAACAAGAAGTAGCCAAGAGTTAAGACAAGACATACTACCATAAATCCAATAAGTACACCATTGCTCGCCCATAAAGTACTCATATTACCTGTTGAAATAGCTGCTTTAAATGCTTGAACAGAATAAGTCATCGGTAATAGTTTATTGAAAACTTGTAACGGCTGTGGAATCAATTCTAATGGGAATGTTCCTGCACTTGTAGTTAATTGAAGGATTAACACAAGAATAGCCAAGAATCGACCAGCATTACTTAGAACCGAAACAAATAATTGGATCATCGCTAAGAATGTAAAGCTCGTAATAATCGTTGTTAGGATGAACATTCCAACGTTTTGTGTTTCTAATTTAAGTGCAAATAATGCGATAGCTACTGCGATTAAGGACTGAATAATTCCTACAACCCCAAGAACCGTTACTTTACTTGTAAACCATGATGCTCCATTTGTTGGCTTGATAGCTGGCTCTACGAGTGGGAATATGATAGAAATCATCAATGCCCCAACGAATAAACCAAGTGACAAGAAGTATGGAGTGAATCCAGTACCATAGTTTGGCACTGCATTTACAGATTTTGCATCTACATCTACTGGAGATGAAATCATATCGAAAGTTGCGTCATTAGCTTTTACGTCCCCAACCTCTTTGCTTGCATCTTCTAGGCTAGTTTGCAAAGTATTTGTTCCATCGACTAAAGCTTTTGTTCCATCTGCTAGTTTAGTAGAGCCACCTGCAAGTTCTCCAGATTTTTCAGCTAGCGTACCAGTTCCTTCTTGTAATTTCGTTGAACCACCAGCTAATTGATTTAGCCCGCTTACTAAGTTTGTTGAACCTGTATATGCTTGTTGGATACCAGCGTTAAATTCTTTCATTTTTGTTGCTAATGTGTTTGTCCCTGCTGCTAGACTTGAAGAACCTTCCGCTAATGCTGCAGATGATCCATTAAGTTTTGCAACGCCTTGCCCTGCTTGTGTATATCCTGCATGTAATTGTGCTGCTCCATTATGCACTTGAGCTGTTCCATTCGATAATGCAGTTGTTCCAGCTGCCAGTTTTTCCAATCCAGCAGATACAGTGGAACTACCTGATTCTAATTGTTTAAGAGTTTCTGTCAAAGCCGCTGCCTGTTCTGCTGGAAGTGCAGCCCCTATTTGCTCCATTTGAGTAGCTAACGCTTTAATACCAGTGCTTACTTGAGTAGCACCTTTTGATAATTGGTTCGCGCTATCATTCAATGTCGCGGAACTGTTTTGTAACTGAGCCAATGAAGCGACTAACGCTTTATCTTTCTCACTAAGTAATTGATAGCTTTCATTTAATTTTGCAACGCCTGCTGTATAATCGCTAATACCTTTTTTCAAAGCACCTGCACCTGTTGCTGTTTGGTTTGCACCATCTGCTAACTGAGTAGATCCATCAGTCAATTTAGAAATCCCGTCATTTAGTTGAGTTGAGCCTTTCGCAGCTGACTGTATGCCGTCTACTACTGTATTTGTTCCATCTCGAAGTTCAATTGTGCTGCTTGCTAGTTGTTCTAAATAACCTTTTAAATCGTTTGCTCCGTTATCTATTTCTGAAGCACCATCTTTTAACTGACCAGCGCCATCTGAAGCTTCCGCAAAACCATCACCTATTTTAGTGATCGAATCGAAAAGCTGCTCTGCGTAAGTAGATGTCACTTCTTTATTTACTTCTGCACGAATTCGATCCATTGCAGTCCCACCAATTTGAGATGCTAGGAAATTATATCCTTCATTTGCTTTATACGTAATGACCATTTTTTCTGGCTGTTCGTCTAATAAAGTAGTCGCATGCTGTGAGAAGTTCTCAGGAATTTCAATAAGTAAATAATAGTCCTGATCTTCTAGTCCTTGTAGTGCCTCTTTTTTCGACACAGATTTAAAATTGAATTGCTTGCTATCGATCAGCTTATCTTTTAACGTTTCTCCAAGCTTTAGCTCCAATCCTTCCATTTCCGCGCCTTCGTCTGAATTGACTATTGCTACTGGTAAATCTTCTAAGCCTGCATATGGGTCCCAAAATGCCCATAAAAACATTCCTGCATACAAAACAGGTATGAATAATATTGCGATAATAGGAATCAATAATTTGCGATTCGTCAATATCGCTTTCCACTGTGCTTTGATCATTCCATTTTCCTCCTAAAACTAATTGACTATAATGTTCATTTGGTCATTCATTAACAAAAAAATGAGTCTCAAACTAAGAGACTGCGAAAAATTGTTTCTTGAAAAAAGTTTACGATTTCTACTTCAGGTAGTGACTCGTCATGTGTCATATTCCAATCATTGATAAACGCAAGATAAGCCTTAAATAATAAATATGCTACAAGTTCACTGTTTACTTGTCTCAATTCACCTTTTGCTGCATACTTATCGATCTTCTCTTTGATGAATGTAACAATTGCCTGCTCCGTTTGATGCAGCATTTGTTTGACAGCAGGTGTTCGCCAATCTTTTTCCTCGTCCACAATTTTAGCATATAGTTGATGGGTTTCTCGAAATTCTAACATTTTCATCAACGCGGCGTGGGCGTTTTCTTGGAAAGAAGCACCTTCTTGAATTACATTCGTAGCCTCCTGCTTCATCTCGGAAATCATTCTCATGACGATTTCTTGAAAAAGCACTTCTTTGTTTTCAAAAAAAGTGTAGATAGTTCCTTTACCTACATTTGCAATTTTTGCTATTTGCTCCATCGTCGTAGCTTTATAGCCGAAAAGCGAAAAAGATCTCGTTGCAGCTTCCAAGATTTCTTTTTTTCGATCCATTTGGCAACTCTCCATTTCCAACTAAAAAATGACCAGAAAACCATTTCGGTCATCTAGTCATTATATTACTTCAACTTTTATGTGATTGCAAGTATTTTTTAATGGTGCATATTACTCATTGAATCATCGTCCTCATCTGGCATTACTTTACTTAAATCCGGATTTCCAACAGTTAGCTTTTGTTTCGGCATCGTGTGAAGTCCTCTTGCAGTCGTATGAGCAAACATATAATATACCCCATCATGATCGAATGTATAATTGGCTTCATACACTCCGTCTTTTGTTAATACACCTTCCACCATTTTTCCATCATCACGCATACCCGATTCCCATACTTCAAATTCAACCGAATCCGCATCATCTACTGCTTTTTCCCCTTGTGTCACTTTAGCAGACAAAACAACTTCCTCATTAACAGGTAATTGTTCAGCAGTTTGTATTTGAACTACTATCTCTTCGAATTTCGTCTCCCCTTGATCTATATTTGTTGCCTCTTTCGTCCCACATCCCGCTAAAGTCATTGCTGTTAATGCGACAGCTACTATCATTTTTTTCATGTGTATGAATCCTCCCAAATTGGTAATGTAATATATACAGTTGTACCTTTTCCTACAACACTTTCGAATGCAAGACTGCCCTTTTGGACGTCTACTAATTGGGAAGCTATAGATAACCCTAAGCCCGTACCCCCATCTGAGCGACTTCTCGCTTGATTTACTCGGTAAAAACGCTCTGTAATATGTAGTAGATGTTCTTGCTCCATACCACAACCTTCATCCGTAATTTGAATAATTGTATCCTTTTTCGTTGTTTTATTAGCGATTGTGATGTTTGATGAATTAGGAGAATACCTAATAGCATTTTCCAAAATATTAATAAAAATTTGTTTCGTTTTTTGCTCGTCTGCTGCCAAAATTGTTTCTTCATCTACTAATAGAGAAAACGTTATTTCTTTTTCGATGGCCATTGGTTTTACAAGCTGTAATACTTCCCGTACAGTTTCGGCTAACACGAGTGGGCTTGTTTCCACTTCTTCTAATGTCTCTGATCTAGCAACGGTGAGCAAGTCATTTGTCAGCTTCTGCATACGATTTGCTTCCCGCACGATAAGCGAATATATTTCCATCTTTTTCTCATCGGGTATAAGCTGCTGCTCAAATGCTTCTCCATATCCTTTTATATAACTGATTGGCGTACGAAGTTCATGGGAAACTACAGATAAGAAGTCCCGCTTTTTTTCATCTTCTAATTGAATAGATTCCGCCATTTGGTTAAAAGTTTGCGCCAGTTCGCCAACTTCGTCTTGAGATTCGACATCGACACGGGTGTCATATTTACCTGCAGCCATGGAAATCGACGCCTCTTTTAACTTTGCTAATGGCTTCAGTACTCTTTGCAAGCTCTTCAAACTAATATACGCCAAGCAAACTAACAAAATAGAAACGATGAGTATTAAAAAGAGAACTTCCTTTGATGCCAATTCTGTTATTTTCGTTAAAGGGACATATAAGTAAATAATTCCTTCTAATCGATTCTCATCAACAAGTGGATATATAACAGATACCACTTCTCGTTCAAATCGTTTTTCATATCCACGCTTCGTTACAGCATTTCCGTTAACCAATTGCGCCCTTTCCTCTGCACCTATTAACGTGTCATAGTCAATATCAAAAGGCAGGCAGGCACTCAATTCTCTCGGATTTCGAACTGTAAATACTTCTACGTCTGAAAATCGATTATAATCCTCTGTTTGTTCAATAAAAGCATTCGTGACGGGCCCGCCTTTATATGTACGCTGCAGGCTTTCTGCTACTTCCTTCATAGAGGTTTCCGTATGTTGCACATATAGCTCTTCATACAAAAAGTTTGTAAATACGACTAAAAAAACAATGGTAGTTACAATAAAAACGAGAAGCAGCATCCAAATTTTTACGGATAGCTTTTTCATTCCTGTACCTCAAAACGATAGCCGATGCCCCATACCGTTTCTATATATTTAGCTGCAACACTTCCAAGCTTTAAACGAAGCGTTTTAATATGTGTATCTACTGTCCGTGTTCCACCCTCGTAATCTAAGCCCCAAATCCTTTCTAGTAACTGCTCTCTAGAAAAGACTTTTCCTTCATTGTCCATAAATAAATGGAGCAATTCATATTCTTTGAGTGTAAGATTAATTTTTTTATCTCCATTTAACATCTGTCTTGCACCGGGATCATTTACTAATACACCTTTTATAATCTTGCCATCTTTAACTTCGGTTCCCGTTCTTCTTAAAATGGCGTTAATTCTAGCTGTCAGTTCTATCGCAGTAAAAGGCTTAACGATATAATCGTCGCCACCGAGCATAAGCCCTTTCACTAAATCCGTTTTAGCATCTAATGCAGTTAGAAAAATGATCGGTATGGATGTAAATTCCCTAAGCTTCTTACATACTTCAAATCCATCTTTCTCTGGCATCATTACGTCGAGAAGTATTAAATCTACAGAAGAAAATAAAACAATTTTAGTCGCATCGTCACCGTTCTCAGCATGTAACACATCGAAGCCGCTTTTTCGCAAATGCAATTCAATTAGCCCTCGCATATCTTGTTCATCATCTACTACTAATATAGTTGTCATTTGCCTGCCTCCCTTACGACTAACTGAAATGGACCTTTCCCTACATGTACCTTATTCATTATTTTTCCTGATTGGATAAAGTATATATAATGATCGTCATAGCCCGCCAATACAATACTTTCTCCAAATGTTGCAATAGAAAACGGATTAGCTCCTGCTTTAAGTGAGGAAAGTACCTCCCCTGTTTCCGAAATTTCATAAACAGTACTGCTTCCATGGCTCACCGCAAAAATATGCCCATTTGAACCCTTCGTCATATTAATCGGCATCATCGGCGCTTCCACTTCACCGAGTAATTTTCCTGTTTCTAAACTATATCTTTCAATAACTCGATTCGGTTTACTTCCAGCACCATGGCCACCAAGCCAAAGTTCATTTTTATTTATTAATAATCCATGCGAAGAATTAGGAATTTCCCATTCCGCTTGTTCTTCTAACCCTAATGAAAAGATTGAAAGTATTTCATCCTTAAAGTTTACTACGTATAAATTATCATTAGCTACAACCATGGACATTGGATAATTGCCAGCAGCCGCTTCTTTAAGTAGATGTCCCTCTTTGTTAAAAAGAGAAACTGTATTTTCCTTTCCATTTGCAATATAGATGTTTTCATTATAAGCGTAGGCAAAGGTTGCTCCTTCTTGTACGTCAAAAGTAGCCATCTGTTTGCCAGTCGACAACTGCAACAGGACAGCTTCCTTCAATGTAAATCCATATAGTAATATCAAATCATCCGAAACCAACGTAAACCCTGTATACGCGGCATCCAACTGCCATGTCTCAAATACTTCCTGCTTAGGAGATATGAAATCAATCGTTCCTTCCACAGTATTTAAGCTTGCTACAAAATCAACCGACGGATCAATTGATGGTAACGAAGGCTGTGCACATGCACTTAGTAAAAGCATGACTAACAGTATGCTTAGTTTTCTCACCAATTCACCCCCTACCATCATTTTACCGAAAAAGTGTGAAAAAAGTTTGAAATGTAAAGTATTCGCATATCGTAATGGAATGTGCATTTTTTAGTGGAAGTTTTATCCTTTTACAACTAAACCATTCAGCATAGCAACTAAACAATTTTTTTCGGAAAGAAAGCTCACAAAGTCTGTTGAATATGCCTTTTTGAATGGAAGTTTTATCCTTTTACAACTAAACGACTCAGAATTACAACTAAACCCGCTAATTTTACAACTAACCTTCTCTTTTTTACAACTAACCGATTTTTTTCGTGAAAAAGCTCCAAAAGTCTAGAAACATGACTTGTTTTTAGTGGAAATTTTATCCTTTTACAACTAAACGCTTCATTATTACAACTAAACCTGCCATTTTTACAACTAAACTCACCATTTTTACAATTAAAAAATCTTTTCGTGAAAAAAAGCTCAAAAAGTCTGGGAATATGCCTTATTTGAGTGGGAATTTTATCCTTTTACAACTAAACGCTTCATTATTACAACTAAACCTGGCAATTTTACAACTAAACTCATCTTTTTTACAACTAAACAATCTTCCCGTGAAAAAAGCTCAAAGTGTCTGGGAATATGCCTTATTTGAGTGGAAATTTTATCCTTTTACAACTAAACGCTTCATTATTACAACTAAACCTGCCATTTTTACAACTAAACTCACCATTTTTACAATTAAAAAATCTTTTCGTGAAAAAAAGCTCAAAAAGTCTGGGAATATGCCTTATTTGAGTGGGAATTTTATCCTTTTACAACTAAACGCTTCATTATTACAACTAAACCTGGCAATTTTACAACTAAACTCATCTTTTTTACAATTAAAAAATTTTTTCGTGAAAAAAGCTCAAAAAGTCTAAGAGCATGACTTTCTGAGCTATCGTTTCACTACTCATTTCATATGAAGCTGTTTTAATACGACATCTGCCATCGCATCGATGAATTGAGGTTGATCGTTTGGCATTGCTGGGCGTACGTATGTCGCTCCGATATCTTCACATACTACTTTACACTCATAGTCATTATCGTAGAGAACTTCTAAGTGCTCTGCTACAAATCCAACTGGTGTATAGACGAATGTTGTATATCCTTTTTCTTCGTGTAATTCACGTGTTAAGTCTTGTACATCTGGCCCAATCCAAGGTTCTGGAGTTTGTCCAGCACTTTGCCAGCCGACTGCGTAATTTTTCACGCCAGCAGCTTTGGCGATTAGGTCTGCCGTCTCATTTAATTGGTCTGCATACGGATCGCCCATTGCAAGAATTTTTTCTGGAAGGGAGTGAGCAGAAACGATTAAGCATGCTTTTTCGCGTTGTTCTTCAGACATTGCAGCAAATGCCTCGCTTACTTTTTCATTCCAGTATTGAATGAATTTTGGCTCGTTATACCAGCTTTCAACAGAAGTAATTTTCAAATTACCAAGTTTTTCTGCTTCTTCTTGAATACGGCCATTATATGATTTTACAGAGAATGTTGAAAAATGAGGTGCCAATACGATAGAAACTGCTTCCGTAATGCCATCTTTGTGCATTTGTGCTACTGCATCCTCTAAGAAAGGCTCAATATGCTTTAATCCAATATACACTTTAAATTCTATCTCATCTTGAACTTCATTCAGACGCGCGCCAAGACCTTTTGCTTGGTTTTCTGTAATTTTAGCAAGGGGAGAAATTCCTCCGATTGCTTTGTAACGACCAGTTAAGTCCGCTAATTGCTCATCGCTTGGTTTACGACCGTGACGAATATGTGTGTAGTATCGTTCGATGTCTGCTTCTTCGTAGGGAGTTCCATATGCCATTACTAATAATCCCATTGTTTTTTTCATAATAGTCACCTCAAAAAAGTTTAGTTAGATTTTTTTGCTACAATAAGTTCTCTACTATAATCATGTACTAATGTTGTTAAACGTTTTAAAGTATCTGGATTAACTTCAGGGAATACTCCGTGTCCAATATTGAAAATATGTCCCGGTTGCGCTATTCCTTGCTCCACAATTAGTTTTGCGCGTTTTTCAATTTCCGCCCAATCACCTATTAAGAAAGAAGGGTCTAAATTTCCTTGAAGCGTTTTCGTAAGCCCTTTTGCACGTGCTTCTTCGATAGATAAACGCCAATCGAGACCAACTACATCAACAGGTAGATCATGCCACTCCATTGCTAGATGGCTTGCCCCTACACCAAATGTAATAAGGGGTACACCTAGTTCGCGAAGCTCCGTGAAAATACGCGTCATGACAGGTTTAATATAAATACGATAATCCGCTACGTTTAAAGCCCCAACCCATGAGTCGAAAATTTGAATTGCTTTCGCTCCTGCTTTTACTTGTGCTTTTATATAAACGACAATCATATCCGCAAGTTTGTCCATTAAAGCAAACCATGCCTGTGGTTCAGAAATCATAAATGCTTTCGTTTTGTTATAGCTCTTAGAAGGACCGCCTTCAATCATATAGCTCGCTAACGTAAATGGAGCACCAGCAAATCCAATTAACGGAACATTCAACTGTTCAGTTGTTAACAATTTAATCGTTTCTAATACAAAAGGTACGTCATCTTCTGGTGATAAATCACCAAGATTGGTCACATCTTGCACAGTACGAATTGGATTCGAAATGACTGGACCAACACCAGCTTTTATTTTCACGTCTACACCGATTCCTGGAAGCGGAGTTACAATATCTTTATATAAAATTGCAGCGTCTACATTATAATTTTCCACTGGTAAACGAGTTACATATGCACATAATTCAGGTTCATGTGTAATTTGTTCTAACGAGTACTTTTCTTTTATTTTTCTATATTCTGGCTGTGATCTTCCCGCTTGCCTCATGTACCAAACTGGTGTGTGTTCCACTTGTTCTCCACGTGCCGCACGAAGCAGTGTATCATTAAAAGTAGTCATTCAAAGTTCCTGCCTTTCTATTATCTACGATCGTTTTTCTCATATACGTATCCACTATAGTCGTTCCCTTTCCTATTGTATACGTATATAGTGTAATTGTCATAAATTTGTCCTGTTTTCACTATATTAAATACGAACAAAGGGTTTCTAAAGTTGTATTTTTGGGAAAAGTACTAGCAATAAACAAAATGAGGAGGTACTCGAATGAATTTATATATCACTTCAGGAACACCTGAATTTATGGAGTCCATAAAAAAGAAACATGATAAGGAAAAGTTATATGTGTTGCATGGTGTAGGAAACTCGGTTCTAATCCATGAAACTAGCGGAAAAACGGTGTTTCAAGCACCTAGAAAATATGAAATACTAGAAACTTCAGGTCAGTTTGCAGAAAAAGGTTACTTTGTCCTACAACATGTTCCCGTATCAGAAGAAGGTAAACCAATTTTTGAATATGGATATACAAAACTGTCCCCTACTGTTGAACAAGAACCAGGATTTATCGCGCTCCGTGTACTGAAACCAATCAATTCAGATACATACATTATTTTAAGTGAATGGTCTGGACCTAACAGCTATGATGTATGGGCGAAATCCCATCCAATGAACTTTGACGAGATTGCTGACAAACAACACTTTTTCACCAGTGCTCCTTATGTTTCTACTTATTCATCCGTTCAAGAAGATTAAATTAATTATGTATGTGTTTTCGTTTGCACCGCAATTGCGGTGCTTTTTATATGTTAAAAATAAACAGCTCAGTTCCATGAACTGAGCCTCTTAGTCGAAAAGATATTATTACTTTTTAATACTATAATGTAATTCTACAAATTGATTGAATACCCTCGTGCCTTTTAAATGTAAATCTAACTGATAATCTCCCTCTTTAAATAATGGAATTCCTTTTCCTATTATTGTCGGAGCAACTGTTACAATAATTTCATCTACTAATTTTTCTTTTATAAAGGATTGCAGCAATTCTCCTCCACCAACGATCCAAATGTCTTTTCCTTCTTGATTTTTCAAGTTATTCGTTATGCTGACTATATTTCCATTAATAAATTTGACGTCTTCCGTGTGCTCAATAGTAGACCTTGTAAAAACAAAGCATTCTTTATTTTTATATGGAAATTCTCCCGTTTCGTGTTTCATGATCCAATCATACGTTTTTTTGCCCATTAGCACCGTATCAATCGTATTATAAAACTGTGAATATCCATTATCGCCTTCACCTTCCACATTAAATAACCATTCTAATGATTCATCTTTCGTGGCAATGTATCCGTCTAAACTTGTAGCAATGAATAGTACCAAATTGCGTTTTTTCATTTAGCTCTCCTTTACAACGAAATAGAATATACGTCCCTATGCAATCTAACATATCTCAACTTAACTTATCACATACAAAAAAATGAGCCCTTGTTGTCTTCTGATTATAAGTTAAAGTACTTTAAAAACGCCTTAATCTTCAATTCATTCGGTATGTCCTTCCTCGTAGATTGGATTAAATCGAAGTTGGAATTATTTTCGATTTCTATTCTCAATGCTTTTTTCAAGGGATATGCCATTCTGAACTTACAATACGTCCCACGGCCTGGTGAACCTTTTAATAATTCATTAGAGTAGTAGAGAATATGTTGATACATAATAGGAAAACTTCTCTTAATGGTGTCACCATTCTCTAAAAAAGAGTGAAGATACATTTCTAGTTCTGGTTGTTTGTTGTAAATAGAAAAATTATATCCTGTTTCTTAGCAACCGAATATCGTTGTGCATCTATTTTTGGATGATTAAAATATTCATAATAAGGTAACTTTACAAATTCATAAACCTTCCAAATACTAATCACTTCGAAAAACCTTTAATTTCTTTCTGATGATATCAATCGTTTGTTGATCCACTTACTTCTGCTTCAATAGACCACCCAACTTATTTTAATACCCTCTTTTCTCTTGCTTCCTTTAGCCACATCGGAAATTCATTGAGCAATTGGTTATATAAGTCTTCGTCGGACACCTTATCTATTTCAGGGATGTGAAAGAAATTGGCATTGTCAATAAAACGTCCTTCCATTACATCTAACCTTTTTAATACATCAAAATTCGAATTCCCAACTCCTACGAACTGCCAAAAAATCGGTTTATCCGATGAATGCACTATCGGTTTCTTGATGCCTGGCTTACACCCTCCATCATTGATAAATACAAGAAATACTGGATCGTTACTTGAATCTTCTCGGATATATTTCTGAATGACGTCCTCCATTACTCTCGGCTCATCGTTCCTGCCAAATTTATGAACTGATTCATTGTTTAAGATATATTGTTCAACATAGCCCTCAAAGTTTTTTTCTGTTGCTTCTGGAAGACGTGAAAATTCATTGTCATACACCCAAACGTCTAACGCCCCATCATCATCAAACTGACTTGCTACTGCCAAAACCCGTTCTACGACTTTTTGCACTTCCCCACTTTTGTATAAGCTTCTCATTGAACCTGAAATATCTAAAACCAAGCCAACTCTCGACTTCTCATTCGTTAACCTCTTCTTCTCTAAAATAATGCCTACTTTCTCTTTTCTTAGTGATATGGACAATATAATCTCCCCTTTATTAATTTCTGAATATTATAACTCTTATATTATTTTTAGTTTATCATATTGTGACACTACTGAACATTACTCGGGGATCAATATAACATATTAAATTTATGTAAATATAGCTATCTAAGTCCGTTATCGTGGTAACATATTAGTTTAGCGAAGGCTCTTGTTTTTATATGGTATTAGAAGGAAAGGAGATTATCTTGAAAACAAATAAAACTGACATTAGGGCATTGGTTGAAATCCTCCTCGTTTCTACAAAGCTTGGCTTTACCTCATTTGGTGGTCCAGTTGCTCATTTAGGCTACTTTCACAATGAGTATATTCGTAGGCGAAAATGGATGGACGAAAAAAGCTATGCGGATTTAGTCGCACTCTGCCAATTTCTCCCTGGACCGGCAAGCAGTCAAGTTGGAATAGGAATTGGGGTTATGCGAGCAGGGGTACTTGGAGGAATTGTCTCGTTTATCGGTTTTACACTTCCTTCTGTTATTGTGCTTATCCTTTTTGCACTAATGCTCCAAGGAATAGATGCAACTAATGCCGGATGGATACATGGACTGAAAATAGTGGCTGTGGCAGTTGTTGCACATGCCATTATGGGCATGGCACAAAAACTGACCCCTGATTTAAAAAGAAAGGCAATAGCTTTGTTTGCTTTAATAGGCACGCTTGTGTGGCAAACAGCATTCACACAGGTTAGTATCATTATAGTTTCTGCAATTCTTGGCTTCATTCTTTATAATCAACATACAGAAAAAGAGAAAACAAACATATATTTTCCAATTTCCCGGAGTTTTGCGGTACTATGTTTATCCCTATTTTTTGGATTACTTATTATTCTACCCATCTTAAGAGATATGACCTCTATAGGCTGGATTGCCATGTTTGACAGCTTTTATCGTTCAGGTTCGTTAGTTTTTGGCGGTGGTCATGTCGTTTTACCTTTACTGGAACGTGAATTTGTACCAACTGGCTGGTTAAGCGAAGAAGCTTTCTTGGCAGGTTACGGTGCTACACAAGCTGTACCTGGCCCGTTATTTACGTTTGCCGCTTATCTGGGAGCAGTGATGAATGGATGGCAAGGAGGGTTATTGGCAAGTGTAGCGATTTTCTTGCCTGCGTTTCTGCTTATTTTGGGGACATTACCCTTTTGGAATAGCTTACGTCAAAATCCAAAGATTCAAGGAGCGTTAATGGGAGTGAATGCAGCAGTAATTGGAATATTGATTTCCTCCTTTTACAATCCGATTTGGACTAGTTCTATTCTTGCCCCCATCGACTTTGCATTTGCTGCAATACTTTTTAGTATGTTGGTATATTGGAAACTTCCCCCTTGGATTGTTGTATTAACTGGTGCAATTGGTGGATCATTAATAACTATAATCTAATAAGTTCTCTTTTTTGTTATAATAAGAAAAAGATGAATAGATGCTAAAGTTAATGACTAAAAAAGTTGACTGAAAAGTTAGATAACATATTTGAAGATATGATCGCAATCCGTCGTTATTTACATATGCATCCTGAAATATCATTTAAAGAAACAAAAACGGCTCAATATATTCAAAACTTTTATATAAATTTAGTAATACCTTTTCAAGCGAATGTTGTTGGGAATGGTGTGGTTGCCAGTGTAAAAGGTGCATTGCCTGGAAAAACTGTTGCATTGCGTGCCAATTTTGATGCACTTCCTATACAAGATGAGAAAACCATCCAAATTGCTAACTAAAATAGCCAATTACTCAAAGCTGACTGTAAAGTAATTCAATTTTATAAATTTGGTTGCTCTCGAGGATGAATTGGTTGCTTTCCGGGATAATCTAGTTGCTCTCGTCGTCGAACTGGTTGCTCTCCATAACAATTCTGTTGCGCTAAGCCATTTTTTGGATACGATTAAGGGAAAAGCATTAGCCGAAGACTCGCTAGCTGTGTGAGGAGGCCAAGGAAATAACAAAAAGGCTGTCGGCATATCGACTGCCTTTCTTTAATTCTTACCCATTCGAAGTGTCAGTTCAGACACAATGTATACAGCAACTGGAATTAGCATTGTGAGCAGTGTATATTCCCCTTGAACTAAAACTACTATAAGCACAAACACTGCTTGTACAAATTGGATGAGACGCATTAATTTATGAACCGCTCGTTTTCTCGTATCCCGGTCAATCGGAAATAGCTGCTCCAACCGGTCCAACATGCAAAATTCCATTCAATTTAATTCGCTAATTTCATTTTATTAATCTTTTTTCCATCAGTTCTGCCATTTGCTTCGAATTTGGATTTCCCTCATTTTGTAGATTATCAACTATATTCATATAATCCGTTTCATTTCGGTTCTGACTTAATTTATATGCAGCTTGAATTTCACTCACCTTAATCTTAAATCCAACTATACCTTTAAGTTCACTTTCTAATAGATGGGAAGAAAGAGTTTCCCATAATACTGGATTTTCACGATGCTGTTCATACTTTTGCAACGTCATTGTAAGCTCTTGTTTCAGCTCTTCTTCAGTCAAAATGCTAGCAATACCATACATATGTACAGCTTGATAATTCCATGTTGGAACATTTTCATGACCGTACCAAGAAGATGAAATGTACGCATGTGGACCTTGAAACATAGCGAGTACATGCTCATTTGTTTCGAATGTTCTCCACTGTGGGTTTCCATAAGCCATATGCCCAGTTATATAGTAATCCTCGTCTTTTTTTCTTAATTCTAAAGGTAAGTGAGTAGCGATTGGTTTACCTTTTTTCGTCGTCACAATCGTTCCAAATGAGTTCTGTTTAACAAATTCACTAATTTCATTTGCATCTGTGATTTTAAAATATTTTGGAATATACATAGTAACCCGCCTTTTTAATAAAATTATATGAATGTTTTTGTCATAATAAAATCTATTTGTTCTTCATCACCCATATAAAAAGAGTGGGCTCCCGTTTGAACAAATCCCATTTTTTTATAAAAAGCAATAGCATTTTCATTTTTTTCCCATACGCCTAACCAAATCTTCTTTTTATTGCACTCTGTTGCAATTTCAATCGCTTTATTTAGCAAATCTTTTCCTAGTCCATGTTTTTGAAATTTATTCTTTATATAAATCCTCTCAATTTCAAGTGATTCCTCTCCCATGTCTTCAGACTGGGAGTCTTTGGTATTTACTTTCAAATATCCAGCAACTTCCTTATTAACATAAACAAAAAAGAATTGCGACGAACTATTGGCTAATTCTTTTTCCACTTGTTTCACATTAAATGCTTTATCCAAGTAGGCAAGCATATTTTCGGCCGAATTCTGATCCTTAAATGTCTCATTAAATGTTTCATAACTAATTTCTTGAAGTTCGTATAAATCCTCATGAGTACACTTTTTTATAGTAGTGGTCATTTATATATCTCCTTTTATAATCGATAATTTCTTTTGTTTCCCTTTTTTACGAATTCCCAGTCTTTTTCTATATTACCTCTTACTTTTTGGAGTAGATTGAAAATGGTTTCTACTTCTCTTTCGGTAAATCCCTCTAATGCGACGATATTGGAATAATCATTTTCTCTTTTTATAAAAGGATAAACGTTTTTCCCTTTCTCTGTTGGAAATAGTTTTTTAATTTTTTTATTATGCGTATCTTCCTTTTTTTCAATAAACCCATTCATTTCAAGCTTTTTTATAGAACGAGAAGCTGTTGTTCGATCTACTTTTATCATCTCAGCTAACTTTTCTTGAATTATTCCTGGGCATTCACAAATTCGCACAAGATACAAATACTGCCCTTTTGTAAGGTCAAATTCTTTAAACTCTATATTACTTATAGAATCTAATGCCCTTGCTATCATGCCAATTTCACGAAGAATTTCTTTCATTATTTACTCCTTAGTTTTGATTTTTTATTGTAAATGCAACAAAAAGTACATATTAAATTTAACATAAATTTGTTGTATTTGCAACAAAAATAAAATGTGTTAAAAGAACCACAATCCAGTGATTTTTCACAAAATCAGCTGGATATTGTCTATTTCTACACGTCAAATGCCAAACTATTAATCTTCCACTCATTGTTATACATTTTAAAGGTTAAATACAGGAATGTTGGAGGACTTTCAGGCTCCCCGTTTGAATCTAGATAAAATTCCCTTATAGCTATATTAAATGTCTCCGTTTCACCGTCATACTCATAACCTTGGATTACCCAATCAACGAACTTGCGCTTGGCTTCCTTATTAAACAAATTCCATTCATACCCGTCAGAGTTGTTCATACTTGCGTTTAATTTGCCTTCTTTTTCTATAAGAACGATGTCTTCTGAGATTAGTTGGTGGAGTTTATCCTTATCTCCTATTGTATGAGCTTCAACAAACTCCCTAGAAATGTTACTTACAAATACGAAATGTTCTTTTTCCATATTAAAATCCTCAATCTGTACATTCAATTGCTCTATATGTTGATTTAACTCATCAACCTTTTGCTCTTTTTCTTTTAGTTGATCAACAAGTTTTAGATTCTTTTCTTCAAGCTGTACTTCATACCCATTAAACGATTCATCTTCCGAACAAGCAGCTAAAAGTACACATCCGCCGATGAATAGCAATAATTTCTTCACTTACATTCCCCCACTTCCTAATATGATGAAATATTTATCTGTTTTTAATCGTAATCTCCGAGGTATCTAAACCTAAACTTTTCTGTAACTCTTCTGTAACAGAAAATGAAATAGTATCCCCTTTTTCCACATCAAATTTGTGATGTATCCCCGTAACAATTGTTCCATCAGTATTATATGTTTCAGAAGGATTAGAGGTAAATTTTATATGCTCATAGTAATTCCCACTGATTCTACCTTGCATAAAAATATCAGCTGGTAAAACAGCATAAGCAGGTTGTCTTTCAATCACAGAAATTTCAATTGTATTTTTCTGTACTTCTACTATACCGTCGCTTGGAACAGGTGATCCATTCACTTCTAACTCATAATCCCATAACTTTTTGGCTAAATCTTTTAATTGTGCGTTACTATAGTCAGCTATAAGTTCTTCAATCATTTGATTATAAAAATTCGCTTCCTCTTTCGTATAAGTTAAATCCGTTTTTATATTCTGCACTGTATCTTGGAGTTCCTTATTCTTCTGTTCTAATTCTTTGATATGAGTATCTTTATCTTCTATAAGTTGTTTCAAAGTATCTTTTTCATCCATTTTGGCACTGTTTTCCACTGTGCTTTTATCTATGCAACCAGATAAGAAAACAATAATACTTAATGCCGTTAATATTAAAGTTCCTTTTATCTGCACTTAAATCCCCCTAAATATTTCCTTTTATCTATTTTTCCAATTGACTCCTTATTGAAAGTAAGCCATTATTCATTTCTAAAATCATAGGATTCATCATTAGCAATTTCTACACCATTCACAACAATCGCTCTATTATTTTTCCTTCAAACTTCTTTAACACTTATTAGCTTCCCCATTTTATTTATCGACTCCCTAAAGTTATTCAAAACAAATATTACCCCTATTTGAGGACGTGATTAGCACTAAAAAAGTTCGAATTTTCTTTTAATTTTACATTAGTTTTTCGATTGGCAACGAACCTAGAATTATTTATGGTCTTCTTTTTGTTATAATGAAAAAAAGATGATTGGAGGGAAATTTTTATGGTAAAAGAATTACATGAAAAATTAGATGGTGTCTTCGAAGATATGATCGCAATCCGTCGTTATTTACATATGCATCCTGAAATATCATTTAAAGAAACTAAAACAGCTCAATATATTCAAGACTTTTATACAAATTTAGGAATACCTTTTCAAGCGAATGTTGGTGGGAATGGTGTGGTTGCCAGGGTAAAAGGTGCATTGCCTGGAAAAACTGTTGCATTGCGTGCCGATTTTGATGCACTTCCTATACAAGATGAGAAAGATGTTCCTTACAAATCTACTGTGAATGGGGTTATGCATGCTTGTGGGCATGATGGACATACTGCCACCCTTCTGATCCTAGCACGCACGATAAATGAATTAAAAGAGCAGTTAGCTGGTGAGTATGTATTTATCCATCAACACGCGGAAGAATACGCTCCTGGTGGGGCAAAGCCTATGATTGAAGCAGGTTGTTTAGAAGGTGTGGACGCTATTTTCGGTACACATTTATGGTCCCTATTTCCCGTTGGTACGGTGGAATATAAGTCTGGTCCAATCATGGCTGCAGCTGATCGTTTTGAAATTACGATACAAGGTAAGGGTGGACATGGTGCAAATCCCCATCAAGCAATAGATGCTATCGTTGTTGCTTCCCAGCTTGTCGTAAATTTACAACAGTTAGTTGCTAGAAGAGTTAGTCCTACCGAATCTGCAGTTCTATCAGTTGGTTCTTTTGTAGCCGAAAATGCATTTAATATTATCGCGGATTCAGCTAAACTTGCCGGTACAGTGCGCACTTTTAATGCAGAAGTGAGAGATTTGATGGAGCGTGAGTTAGAACGGATAATTGAAGGCACTTGCCTTGCTGCTGATTGTACGTATTCGTTCAACTATACCCGTGGATACCCTCCGGTAATTAATCATAAAGAGGAAACGGAATTTCTAGCAGCAGTTGCAAAAGACGTGCCGAATGTAGAGCTAGTGAAAGAATCAGAGCTTCATATGATCGGCGAAGATTTCGGCTATTATTTAGAAAACGTCCCAGGGACATTCTTCTTTACAGGGGCAATGCCACAAGGAGAAGTCTTCCCGCATCATAGTCCTAAGTTCGATTTTGACGAACGTGCAATGCTGATCGCAGCAAAAACATTAGGGACTGTCGCTATTGAATATCAAGTGAAATAAAAGTTCGCTTGATATTTGATGATTTGCTCATTATAGGGATATTGTGTCTTAAATTAGTTGCCTCTGCTCCGAGCAAAGGGTGCTGTTATGCGAGCATAAAAAGTAGTTATCCGAGCATAACGAGTCAGCGTCCAAGCATAAAATTCCGTCCATTCATAATGTTGCAAGTAACGACTGATATGTTGCGCAATATTGAATGGATCATCTTATTCCTGTTGATTAAGCGGATACTATAGGGGAAGGACATGATTCTCAATGTCCGCAAGCCTTTACTTGGAGAATTGGTTGCGCTCGTTTCCAATTTGGTTGCTTTCAAGCTCAAACTGGTTGCGTTGCCTATTGAATTGGTTGCTTTCACGAGCTAATTGGTCTCGCTAAGCCATTTCCTAACTTTTAATGGCTAATAAATACAGATAAAAGTGTCTATTTGGATGGATTGGAGCTGAAGGACGGCGACTCCAGTGGGATTAAGTGAGTAAGATGAGACTTCACAACGAACGCCTAAGCGGGCGGTGAAGGCTCATCGCTCACCCCACGGAAAGCGTCCGACCTTCAGCGGAAATCCAAGCGGACACCGATTAAGACTCACTCTCCCTATTATGCGCTGAAAGTAAAAATGCACAAAATTTATCCGCCCAGGAAATAACAAAAAGGCTGTCGGTATATCGACAGCCTTTCTTTAATTCTTGCCCATTCGAAGTGTCAGTTCAGAAACAATGTATACAGCAACTGGAATTAGCATTGTTAGAAGTGTATATTCCCCTTGAACTAAAACTACTATCAGCACAAACACTGCTTGTACAAATTGGATGACGCGCATTAATTTATGAACCGCTCGTTTTCTCGTATCCGGGTTAATCGGAAAAAGCTGATCCATTCGGAACTCATGTCCTGACAACAAAGCATGCCGCAACTGAACAACAGTCGCAAATGCAAGTGCACTGGTGAATATAATCGCCACGATCGGAAATGGGATAAATATCGCACCGAGTACAGATATAAATGTCAATCGTACCCATAAATAAAAATAATCATCTGTGCGAATAAAGGAACGTAGCACTAAGTATAATTGTGTATTTTTCTGTGCAAAAGGTGCAAGCGCATAAAAAGCATCCAACCATTTCCTTCTTTTTTTCTTACCTCTTATATGCGGAACATCCGTGAAATAATTCGCAAATCGATAAAACCGCATCATACGTGACTGCTCCACTTCGATAAAATGATCGAAAGGAAAAGGGACTTCTTTCTTTTTCTTCATCCATACTACTAGATAAACCAAACTAATAAGCGCGATAACCAACGCACCGATATAAAAACCGCTCATTAGAAAATAGAGCATAAAAAACAACAAAAGCAATCTTACAACACGATCTATCCATACCTGATTACCACTTGCAGCCCATCGATAGTTAAACTCCACAAGCATGCTCCATACTTTTAACACAAGCACAGCTAAAAAGCAGATAAGAATTTCATTTTTGGATAGTTGCCCTATTCTTGTTAAAAGAGGGATAGAGACAACAAGCACTATAATCGAAACTAAAACACTCGAAAAATAGGTCCATCTTAATGCAAGGTTGAAATACTCCTTTAGCTTTGTTTCTAAAGGTAGAAAATAAACGCTATCCGCTTGTTTCATTAAGGTAACTGGAGGACTTAACATCAAAAATATACTTAATAGAAAGGCGACAAGTAAAAATGCTGGAAAATTCGATGGCGCTGATTTTAACCACTCGCTATATGCATACCCTGCTGCTCCAATCGCAAAAACGAGTACAATCGCAATATGGCCAGATATAATATATTTTAAATACTTCTGCAACTCGTTTATATAGAAGACAAACCGCTTATTCCATACCTCACGCAAATTCTTCATTGTTTTGTTCCTTTGTCATTTCTATATATAGATCATCTAATGTCGCATATGGCATATTAAAAATGGCTCTCAAATCATCCATTGTCCCTTGTGCTCGAATTTTTCCGTTGTGCAAAAGTAAAATGCGGTCACAATATTTTTCCGCGGTCGATA
This sequence comes from Bacillus sp. FJAT-22090, assembly GCF_007676755.1. GTDB lineage: Bacteria > Bacillota > Bacilli > Bacillales_A > Planococcaceae > Psychrobacillus. Next base: position 111,637 of record NZ_VEBK01000011.1, read on the forward strand.
AAATATGAGTCGACATCAGTACAGAGGCGCCTTCTTCTTTTCTTTCTTTCATTTGATCTAATAACGATTGTATCCCAAGCGGATCTAACCCAACAAACGGTTCATCAATAATATATAAATCGGGGCTTACCAAAAAGGCACACATTATCATTACTTTTTGTCGCATCCCTTTAGAAAAATGAGCGGGAAACCAATTCAATCGTTTTTCCATACGAAACTCTTTTAAGAGGGATTCTTTTCTTGCTTCGAATACAGTCTGATCCAGGTTATATGCCATTGCAGTCAGCTCTAAATGTTCTTTTAATGTTAGCTCGTCGTATAATACCGGCGTTTCAGGTATATATGAAAAAGAAGTACGATACGTTGCCGGATCATCTTTTAACGATTTTCCATTAAGCATAATATCTCCCTTGGCAGCGTTCATCGTTCCAATAATATGTTTTATCGTCGTACTCTTTCCTGCCCCATTCAACCCTATCAATCCTACTAACTCGCCTTTTCCAATTGAAAAAGTTAAATCATGTAGTACGGGTTTTCTTGTATAGCCACCTGTCACGTTATTAACTTCTAATACAGTCATTTTTACGCACCTCAATTCTCTACTAAATAGTTTACCAAATCCTATACTAAAAATCTTCTTTCAATGAACAAACCTGTCCCAGTATATGATAAACTTTTTGTAATGATGAATAGGAGGTTTTTCCATGAGTGAGTGCATTTTTTGTAAAATAATTGATGGTTCCATTCCAAGTGCGAAGATTTACGAGGACGAGCATGTGTATGCCTTTATGGATATACAGCCACTAACTAAAGGGCATGCACTTATTATTCCAAAAAATCATAAAGAGAATGTGTATGACTTATCTGAAGAAGAAGCGAGTAATTTATTTAAAGTTGTCCCAAAAATCGCTTCTGTCCTGAAAGAAACTTTCGGTCCTGTTGGGATGAATCTTCTCAACAATACTGGGGCTCCTGCCGGTCAAAGTGTTTTCCATTTCCATTTACACTTTATCCCTCGTTACGATCAAACAGATGGTTTCCGTGCGACATGGCATACAAAGGAAAAAACAATCACCTCTGAAATTATTCAAGAATTCGCAAAAGAATTAGCTGAAAAATTAAATAACTAGTAGTTGCAATTACGACCAAAAAGACTTACAATCAATCTAAGTTTCTTGCTAACGATCAAGAGGATACGTTTGAGGAATCTTACAAATTAGAGCTTAGAAAAGCTGAGGAGAGATGAGAATTGAATACAAAAAACTTAGTATTAATGTCCCTATTAATAGGGGTAGGTGCCGTCCTGTATATTATCATTCCAGGATTTAATGGTGGGATGAAGCCGGATTTCATGTTAACGATGATGTTTATAGGGATTCTATTATTTCCTGAAGTAAAAAGTGTTTTTCTGCTTGGTATTTCAACGGGAGTAATTTCTGGTTTGTTTTCTACGTTTCCGGGAGGATTTGTTCCCAATATTATTGATAAATCGGTAACAGCTTTTGTATTCTTTGGGTTAGTACTATTACTTTCTAAATATGCGAAAAAATTACCAGTTGCTATAGCTCTTACATGTATAGGAACACTTGTATCGGGTACGGTATTTTTATCAACTGCGATTTTTGTTTTTGGAGCTGGAGCGGTATTCGGGAAACTATTTGTGCTAGTAGTCCTTCCTGCAATTGCGATCAATGCAGTAGCATTTTTCGTTATTTATCCGATTGTCGGAAAGCTCATTAAACGATCAAATTTTGTAACAGCACTTACAGCTTAAAACTATTTGCTTTCCTTTTCGAAGGAAAGCTTTTTTTGTACACATTATTATGTTTTAATTATCTCAAGGACAGGAATAATACATATAAGCAAAGGAGTGAATTCTAATGAAAATAGCACAATTGTTTTTAGGAATCGCAACGGGGGCAATAGCCGGTGCTTCTGCAGTTTTACTATCCACTCCAAAGTCAGGTAGTGAAGTTCGTACTTCCTTAAAATCTACTTCTACCGACTTTCGGGACAAGTTATCCGATATAAAAATTCAGTTGCAAGAGCTTAAAAACTCCATTCGCAATCTGACAAAAGAATCAAAGGAAGTAATTCCAAGTACAATAGAAGAAATCAAGGAAAGTGTGGAGCAATGGAAAAGCGAAACTGCTCCATTACAAGCAAAACTTCAAGCTGAAATTACCGCAATACAATCAGCAATCGAAGAAATGGAAAAAACGTTGCCTAAGAAAAAGGAAGAAACAGTTAACTAAAAAAGAGATGCTTTTAATCATTACGGTTAAGAGCTTCTCTTTTTTTTAATAGTTATTATAAAATGAATAATATTTTTACATAGTATATTCAGTCTCATACTTTCTTGCTATAATGTTTGAAAGATTATAATAATGAAAGAAGGTATCGATATGTCAGAACAGTTTTATACGATGAAAGAAGCAATGCTCTATAGTCAGCGCCTTGCACAACTTTCAAAAGCACTGTGGAAGGCTGTGGAAAAAGATTGGCAAGCATGGATCAAACCTTATGACTTGAATATTAACGAGCATCATATTCTATGGATTTCCTATCATTTGCAGGGAGCTACTGTATCCGATGTAGCAAAGTTTGGAGTTATGCATGTTTCGACTGCATTCAATTTTTCCAAAAAGCTAGAAGAACGTGGGCTACTTGTCTTTTCTAAAAGAGATTCAGATAAGCGGAATACGTATGTCGATGTTACCCCTGATGGGAAAGCTTTACTAGATGAAATGTATGAAAACTATCACGATACTCCCCATTCCATTATTGAAGGTTCTCGTTCAATGAAACAATTATACGGTAAATTCCCAGAATTTTTGGACGTAATGGCGGTTATTCGTAATATTTATGGCGATGATTTTATGGAAATATTCGAACGTTCTATTAATAATATTGAAGAATCTTTTACGCAAAAAGACTAATTGACTGCGATTGTAAGCGTTCTATAAATCTTTTAAATTTATGTATTGCATTTTACTAGCAAAAGTCGTATTGTATGTATCTGAAACTAAATCTCTATTTGGGAGTTGCATACACTTTGCATTGTTGGAAAACAATTAATGTAAAAAAACAATATGGCTTGGAAAGGTTATTTCTATTATCCTCTTTGCTAGTTATAATCGTTTTTTCTTTCGCATACGTTTTGTTAGGAATTATTGATCAAACACATAAATCAGATGATTATTTTTTGTTATTTATCCTTGCATTTTTGAGTATTTATCCACTTCATAAATTATTTCATTTTATTCCACTTTATCGATCTCGGGATAAAGTAAGGTTGATAAACAAAAGACAATTTGGTTTTTTACCAATTGTTTCTGTAAGGGTAGTAGAACCAATTAATAAAAAAAGATTTATATTTTCCTTATTGGCACCATTTATTTTTATTAATTGCATATTAATTGTTGGTGCATTAGTCGTTCCCATTTTTTCTCACTATTTCACCATATTGTTTGCTTACCATTGTGGTATTTGCTTAATAGATTTAATATATGTGAAGCATTTGAGTAAGTCTCCAAAAAGCGCATTTATTGAAGAAACGGAAGCTGGATACGAAATCCTAATCGCTCCTAATCATTCCTGACAAGAAGTAACACTTGTAAAATTCGCTTCTTCTTTGATATGCTTACTGTATATGAAGGGAGTCTAGACATGATCATATTTACATTAGTTCTATTCTCGGCATTTTATTTGCTACAAATTAATCGAATGACATACGCTTTAGTTATGTCAAAAGAAATTCCAGAAGAAAAACATCCGAAGATTTTTCGTACCATTAACATACTTATAACGATTCTTCTTGTTTCCTTCTACGTCGAGCTAGTATACGCAGTTTAAGAGAAAAAAATGGACCCACATCTACTGATGCTGGGTCATTTCTTTTTGTAAGGATGAAAAGAGGAACCAAGATCGTTTACACGATCTTAGTCCGTCACTCCATTAGTAAAGAAATGCTGCCCCTACAATGATTAAAAGAATAAATAAAACAACAATCAATGCAAAGCCAGAACCGCCGTTATAACCACCGCCGTTATATTGTCCGCTCATTTAGAACACCTCCTATTCCATGTATCCTATGCGGTATTTTTAAAAATCGGTAGGCAAATGAATGGGAACCATTTTTGTTTTTATTTCGTTTATGTTATAGTAACTACTGGCAACATGAAGAAGTTAGGAGAGAAATCCATGAAAAAAACAGTATTAACATTAACCCTTGCAGCATCTGTTCTTGCATTAGGCGCATGTAGCAATGATTCTGCGGCTAGCAATGAAGTAATCGCTACTTCAAAAGTTGGAGACATCACTCAAAATGACTTATACAAGGAAATGAAAGCATCTATAGGTGATCAAGCATTTCAACTTCTTATGATTGAAAAAGTACTTTCATCTAAGTACAGTGTGACGAAAGATGAAGTAAACGCTCAATTAAAAGCAGATAAGGAACAATTCGGAGAAAACTTCGAAGCAATAATAGGACAGCAAGGTTATACGGAAAAGTCCTATAAAAAGTATTTAGAACTTAATTTAATGCAAGAAAAAGCTTTAATTGAAGATGTGAAAGTAACAGAAGACGAAATTAAAGCAGAATATGAAAATATTAAAACCGAAATCAATGCTCGCCATATTGTAGTGGCTGATGAAGCAACTGCTAAAAAGGCGAAAGCAGAAATTGAATCTGGAAAAGATTTTGCTGAAGTAGCAAAAGAGTATTCTACAGAAGAAGCTGCTCAAACAACTGGTGGAGATTTAGGTTGGTTTAGCAAAGCTGATAATTATGATCCTCAGTTTTTAGAGGGTGCATTTAAATTAGAGAAGAATGTAATAAGTGATCCTATAAAATCTAGCTTTGGCTATCACATTATTGAAGTGACGGACAAGCGTGAAATCAAAGAATCATATGAAGACAAAAAAGCTGAGCTAGAGAAAAAATTAAAGTTAGAAAAAGCTGATACTTCTAAATTACTATCAAAAGTATCTAAAATGATGAAAGACGCTGATATTAAAATCAAAGATGAAGATTTAAAAACAGCGTTGGATGAATTTTTAGCTGCAGGAGAAGCACCAGAGTCTACAGATAAAGATGCAACTACAGAAGAAGATGCTGATACTTCTAAAGAAGAAAGCAAATAATCTTCACATATAGGAAAAGCGTAGAGGAACAATGCCTCTACGCTTTTTTTGTTATTCAAATGTTGGCTTGTAAAATGAACGATTTTCCAGTGGAAATAAACGTTCTGTGAATTCTCCAGGATTTGTTTTGTCCAATGCACGATTGAGCATGTTCATTTTAGCATCGATATTATCGATATAATGCAAGATTTCCGCTTCTCGAACCATCGGACGTTTTGGACTTCCCCATTCTTCTTTTCCATGATGGGAAAGTACCATATGTTGAAGTAGCATCACTTCTTCTCCTTCAATTTGAAGCTCTTCAGCAGTTTTTGAAATCTCGTTCACCATGATGGTAATATGTCCTAATAAGTTTCCTTCAATCGTGTAAGTTGTTGCAACGGGTCCAGAAAGCTCTATAACCTTTCCGATATCATGTAAAATGATACCCGCGTATAAAAGATCCTTATTTAGTGTTGGATATAAGTCACATAATGATTTTGCAAGTTTTAACATGGAAACAACATGATCGATCAAACCCGAAGCATAATCATGGTGATTTTTCGTTGCTGCGGGATACGTCATAAATGCAGACTGATGCTTTTTCAATAAATGGCGTGTAATACGTTGAATCAACGGATTTTTCATTTCAAAGAAAAACTGCATAAGCTCTTCCATCAATTCCTCTTTCGGCTTCTCGGATGAAGGCACAAGATCATTGATCGTGATAGACTCTTCTGTTTTTGCTGGACGAATACTTTTCACTCGAAGTTGAAATTTCCCACGATAATCTTGAATTTCTCCGCCAACACGAACAATTTGGCTAGCAGCATATATTTTTTCGTGCTCTTCATTTGTATCCCAAAGTTTTGCTTCAATATCACCGCTTTTATCTTGTAAAACGAGTGACATAAATGGTTTCCCCACGGTTGTTATACCCTTTGTTGATTGTTTTATTAGTAAGAAATGATCTACTGGATCTCCTACTCGTAATTGTGTAATTCCTTTCATTTCACAATCCCTCCACTTCCGGCTAAAATGTCCGCTACTTTGACGATATGTGCTTCTTGCCAGACATATCGAATATGTTCGTGGCATGTAAAGTATAATAGTTGATGTTCCTTTTGTAGCTCTGTCATTAATTGTACCATGTGTTGTAGTCTGAAACGATCGAAATGTACAAATGGGTCATCCATTATAATCGGAAAAGATATTTTATCTTTCAAGGACACAGCAAGTGCAAATCGAAGGGAAATATAGGCTTGTTCTTTTGTTGCTTGACTAAGCTCGGCAATGTTAAAGCGTTGTCCATTTGATTTGACTGTTTCAAAGCTTCCTTCTGGCGTAAAAATCAGCTCGTTATATGCTTTACCCGTAAGCGTGTGAAAATAGCTCTGTGCATGCTCTAAAACTTCTGGGAGGCGTTCTTCCTTTAATTGAACCATTGTTTGTTTGATCGCCTCTACAACTGCTTTATACGCGGCCCATTTTTTCACTAGTGTATGTAGTTCCGCTTTTTTTTGTTCCAGCTGTTGTAGTTTTTCACTTTGTTCCTCATCCTCTAGTAACTTTTTAGTTTTATATAATAAGGATGCTTTTTCTTCAAGCAATTGGTTGCGTTCCTGTTGATAAGTCCGTAAGCATTCCTTACATTCCTGTTCAAAGGTTTCTTCATATTCGTAAAGGGTGACTTCCTTTTCCCCAAGTTGCATATTGATAGAGTGAATTTTCTTTTCAAGCTCTAGCTTTTCTTCATACATATCCAGAGCAATATAGTAATCCTTTTCCGTTTCTACTAGTGCCTCTTCGAATAGTGATGTCCTATTTTCCTTATATACTGTAAGAAGTAAGATGTTCTCTTGTAGTTTAGATTCGAGCTGCATTATTTTTTGAGTGATAAACTGTTGTTCCTCCGCTTTTTTCTTTTCCGCCAAATAATACTCACGGAGTTGGTGAAAGAGCATATCCTCTATTAGAGTGATACTCACCAATTCTTCTGCCTGTGTTACTATTTTTTTCAGTCTAGTTCTTACTTCGTAAAGTTTCGTTTCCATTTGATCTAGTTGGATTTGCTGTTCTTGAATAATTCGAAGTCTATTGAATAACTCTGGCAGTAGAGTTGGTGAAAGTTTTTCACTTATATGATATCTATTTAAAAATGCATAAACGGACTGCTTGTTTTGTTCTTTCTTTTGTACTAGCTCACTAATCGAATGTTCCAGTTGTTTAACCTGCTCTTTTAACGTTTGGAGTTCCTTCGCCAATAAACTTTCGTATTGTTGTATATCATTGGGTTGTTGCATCGCTTCCATCATAAATGTGAACCCCACATATACAACGGCACCAAAAATGACAGTTACAAGGGCGATTATCCAATTTGCCTGTAGGAAACTGAGTGTTAACCCGATAACACTAATAATTCCAATAAATAAAAGCGCTATTCCATTGGCATTTTTGCTTGGAGAAGATGTTCTGTTCGATCTTTTCGATTCATTCATACGTGATTGATGTTTTCCCAAGTCTTCTTGCTTCATTTGCAATAAACGATCTTCCTGTTGTAACTGTCTTTCTAGTTGCTCTTGTTTTTGTAAGAGAGAAACAAGTACATCCTCTTGCTGAAGAGATACGTCTGCCCCCATAATATGCATTAAGCTTTTTTCCCAATCCACACCTACTAATGATAATTGTTGCATTTGATTTTGCAGTGTTTTGCTCTGTTCTTCTTCAATTTGTCCTTGCTTGGCTCTTAATTGATGCCATTCCGTTTCATTGCTCAAAAAGGATTGTAACCGCTCTAATTCTTGCTGTGACATGACAGTATGGTTATTTGTAATAGCAGCAAGTTCTTCTTTTATCTGTTCTATCGTAACTTTCACATTGGTTTCTTTATCTTTGACTACTTCATAACGCCTTACGCCATCTGTCGGAAAAGTTTGGTGGGCAACTTTTTCAAATGCTTGTTCTAACTCTATCTTCTTTTCCTTTAGCGGTTTTAGTTGCATCCAGTATAGATAATTTTGTAATTGATCAGAAATAGCAGCCTCTTTTTCTATTATTTCTTCTATGCTCTGCTCAATTTCCTGTATTCGTTTTATGGAAGGTTCATATTTTTGTACTTCCTCTATTTGCTGTTTCCACGCTAATTCCAACTCTCGCAATTCCTCGATTTTTTGATTGATTAATGGCTTTTTGCCAGTTGGTTTAAAAAGCTCACCCATTTCTTTGACAAATTGCGTTTCTACATTCGTTAGCATATCCATCCCAGTTGTACCGGAAGATAGCAGTGTTCTTGTTAGTTCATCTTCGGTCATTTTTTCAAAGCCTTGTAATTGTAGCAATGAAAATGAAAAAATTGCTTCGAAATCTGCACGACCGTATGAATGCAGTAATCTCGTTAGCTCTTTTTCTCCTTTACGTGTACCATCCTCTAAGTAAAGCGTCACATCGCCACTTGCTTTTCCTTTTACACGTTCTATTATTATTCTACTTCCCTGATCATCTACAATATGAATTTCCCCACCATATATCGCTCCACTTTTAGGCTCATAACGTAATAACTGGGCGTTTTTTTGTGGAAACCCAAAAAGAATATGCAAAATGAATTGCTGGATAGTAGATTTCCCTGCTTCATTTTCTCCGTAGAAGACATTTATGCCATTTAGTAAGTCAATTTCTACATTTTCATGTTTTCCAAAGCCGTATATATGGAGTTTTTCTATTTTCACTATTTATTTGCCCCTCTCCACCGCTCTTGAAAGAACCTGTTCGACTTCTTCCAGCATGTCATTTATAAACGTTTCATCTATCGGAGGTAAATACCTACTTCCTTTTGGATGTTGATATAGCTCTTTTAATGCATATTTCCAGTCTGAAGTATCCCATGTTTCCGTCATTTCCATTATCATCTTTGATTCTTTCAACTCTGTTTTGGGAAGATTGATATACAATTCTTTTACGATAATAAAAGAGTCATGCATGTCCAAACTTTCTTGAATAAGGGATAGCCACTCTTCTTTAGATGATCCTTCTAGAAGTTCACTTGCCTCCTCTTCTACATCAGTCAAAGTCAGCTCAACTATTGCGTTACCCTTTAATTCACCATAATCAATTAATGATTGTTCGATTAGTAGCATTAATTCATTTGCATGTATAATTCCTTTACAAGAGATTTCCAACCTTTCATAAATAAAAGCCGATGCTGGAACAAATTGAAGTGTTGCATTCCCTTTTGTTAAAGAAACCTCATAAAACCCTTTTAAACCTCTCTCGTTCAGATGGCGACTTTGTGTGTTGCCTGGATAAACGATTGGTGGGTCATTATGTAAAATCTGTCGTTTATGAATATGACCAAGTGCCCAGTAATCATAATCCTTTGCGATTAAATCAGCTTTACGGAACGGTGCATATACATCGTGCTCTTCGTTACCTTCGACACTTCCGTGTAGCATTCCGATATGAATATCTTGACTATTTGAAACAGGATAATTAGCGTGCATGGCTTCTCTTACATGACGTTCTTTATAGCTAAAACCAGTTATATGAACTTTGTATCCTTTTACATCTAAGATTTTCGTTTCCACTTCTTCTCCCAAAACTTGAACATTTTCTGGTAGCTGAAACCTCACCCATTTTCCGCTTAAATGATCATGATTCCCATAGCAAATAAAAACTGGAATTCCTTCTTCCCGGAGCTTTTCCATTCCTTGTTGAAATATATACTGTGCTCGCAAGCTCCTATTTTCTCCATCATAAATATCTCCGACAATTAAGATGAAATCTGGTCTATTTTCTATTGCATATGCAATTATATTTGTAAAAGCAGTAAATGTGCTTTCCCGTATCTCTTTCCACCTACTTTGCGGAATAGCAGAAATCCCTTTGAAAGGGCTGTCCAAATGCAAATCAGCTATATGGAGAAAACGAATCTCAGACATAACTCACACCTCACTCAAGACGAATATTTGTTCTTATTTTACCATAAAGAAAAGATTGCATACAATTAATTGTGTACAATCTTTCACTAATTTCATTCTGTTTTAGCTTGCCGAAAAGTTGCCATTAATCCAGTAAATCCCGCTAAAAAAGAAGGAAAAATGCTAAAGATAATAAATTTCCAATTTCCTGTAATGATTGAGATACCTAGAAAAGTTACCGGAAATACAATCAATGCAAATAAGGAAACACCTAGCGCTAGTTTTGTATTGTTTTTCATATTCATGCAACCTCCTTTGTAATATCTAGTTCGTTTTATCAGCAATGAATGCTCCAATGCCATAAGAAATCATATGAACTACCCATATCGCTGTCATCAAGAAAAAAGCTAAACTAGGTCCCTCTTTAACTATAACGATCATCCATACAATTAAAATTGCTATCGTCGTGACAGTCCAAGATAAAGAGCGGGCTTTTTCATGAATTCTAATATAACGCTCATCAAACCATCTCTTTTTCTTCCCCACCTTACGCATAATTAAAAACACAATCCCCATTATCACAATCGCCAGAGGTAAACCTAACATAAATGATACTAAATCAAAATTCTCGTACATGCCTATTCCCCCTCGTAAATGAATATTTCTTCTATTGGACATTGGAACAATTTCGAAAGTTTAAAAGCTAATGTTATGGAAGGATTATATCGCCCTTTTTCTAACGAAATAACCGTTTGTCTAGAAACATCCAACAACTCAGATAGCTCATCCTGCGTCATACTTGCAGCTATTCGCTTTTCCCGAACTAAATTTTCCATGTTTATACCTACTTCCTCTGTAAAGCTAACTTTACGTAAAGTATACTTTACTAACGGAGCCGATGTCAAGCTTACTTTACGTTTCTCTTTTAAAACTTTTTATGTATAATAATATGTAAGTATAATAAAGGGGTGTTGATTCATGAAATCGTATAAATTTACTGCATTTGAACCAACAGGCAAGCTAATTGTAGAAGAAACATGGACATTCGAAAACGATGACGAAGCAAAGAAACAAGGGGAAGCAGCAATCGAAGAAAAAGGACTTCTCTACACGACTCATCGTTTAGTGAACAGTGCTGGAAAACTCGTTTTATTTCATATATAGGAGAGGAAAGGGAGTAAAACCATATCGGTTTTACTCCCTTTTTTGAGGTTGTTTTCTTGGGAATTGCGGTTAGTTGTAATGTTGAGGGATTTAGTTGTAAAAATGATCGCGTTAGTTGTAATTTTGATTCATTTAGTTGTAAAATTTAGAGCTTTAGTTGTAAAAGGATATTTTTTCCACAAAAAACTTCCTATTTCAAGGTGCTACTTAAAACTGCATGGTCTTTTTTTTGTGTGTTTATCTCGGAAAATGAGTTTAGTTGTAATAATGTTCATCTTAGTTGTAATTTCAGCACCTTTAGTTGTAAAATTTAGAGCTTTAGTTGTAAAAGGATATTTCTTCCATATAAAACCTCCTAATTCGAGGAGCTACTTAAAATTGCTCTAGTTATGGTCCTTTTTTTGTGTGTTTTCTTGGAAAGTAAGTTTAGTTGTAATTTTAAGAGCGTTAGTTGTAATCTCAGCACATTTAGTTGTAAATTTTAGAGTTTTAGTTGTAAAAGGATACTTTTCCCACAAAAAAAAGCAGAAGATCAGCTGTACTTGATCATCTGCCTATAGATATTTTTATACTCCTTTAAATGCAGGCTTACGCTTCTTCACAAATGCATTGATGCCCTCTAAATGATCTGCGGTTTTACGCATTGCGGTTTGGGCCAACCCTTCTTTATGTAGGATGGATTTTAGTTCCTCTAATCGTCCTGCATGTAAAATTTCTTTGGAGGCTATCATTGCCGCCATTGGTGATTGCAGTAGTTTTTGCGCATAGGAGGTTGCAGTTGCATGTCCTAAACCATCCGATGACACTTCATCTACTAAGCCTAGCTTTTGAGCTTCTTTTCCTGTCAATAATTGTCCGCTCCACATTAGCTGTTTCGCTTTTGGAATTCCAACTCTTTCTTTGAGGAAGAAGTGGCCTCCACCATCGGGAACTAGTCCGATTCCTATAAAATTCATTGCCAGTTTACTAGTTTCTTCTGCAATTATGATATCGCATCCAAGTACCATGCTAAATCCTAATCCTGCAGCAGCTCCGTGAACAGAGGCAATCGTAATTTGAGGTAAAGTATACAAGGCTAGCGCTATACGAGAAAGATATTGCATCGCTTCTTCTATATCAAATGGATTTTCGGTATCCATCATCGCTTTAATATCTCCGCCGGCCGAAAATGCTCGTCCCTCACCTTTGAGTATCAAAACTTGCACAGACTTATCCTCTTTTAAAGATTCCAAGCATGCCGCTAGCTCCTGCATCATCACTTCATTCATTGAGTTCATTGCTTCTGGACGATTTAACGTTAATCTAGCAATACGTCCTTCTTTTTCTAATTGTAATGTTTTATACATTTCGTTCTCCCCTTTGTAAATGAATAGCTATTCATTATATATTCGTTATCTTTTACAATATTCCTGCTTTCTATAAAAAAAGGATCTCCCCAAAATTTTAGGGAGATCCTTTCTTTCAATTAAATGCCTTCGTATAGCTCTTGTACCGGTTTAATTAACACACGGTTTACTTCCTCGATTAATTGACTTAATCCCATTTCCGCTTGTAGCATATTTGAGATTTTTTCATTACTTTGCGCAAGTTGAGCAGTTTTTTGTGCGTATTCTAGTTCTTCACCGGAGATTTCTTCACCCTTCATTTGTTTTTCTTGAAGAGATAATTGGATTTTCCGGAAGCTTTGAAATAGTGCTAACGCTTCTTCATCTGCTTTAACAGAATTGACTGCCACTTGTACACGGGCGAATTCGTCCGTTTTACGTAATGTTGCCTCTAATTTGTTAATGTCATCATAGATATTGATCATCCTTATGGGCTCCTTTTGTTATCCTGTAATAAATACGATTAAACCTTGAATAATCCCTATAAGACCTCCAAGAACCCCACCTAAAACAGTAATCATTTTAAATTCTCTTTTTGAGATACCAAGTACAATATCTTCCAGGCGTGCTACTGGGAAAGAATCTACTTGCTCTTTTACCATATCTTCTAATTTCATTTTACGCAATACTTCTTCCAACTTAGCTTCTGCTTCTGTAAAGGCAAAAGACGTTAGTTTTGGTACAAGCGTCGATTGCGTCCACTCCGTTGCTTCTGGGAAGTAATGAACTAGACTATGACTTAGACGTTCCTCTATTGCCAATTGTTTCGTCAAATATTTTTTTACATTAACAATGATCGGTTCAAAATCGAAGCCGTCCATCATCTCAACAATCGGTCGATCCTTCAGCTTTTCCCATTCATTGCGTACAATATTTTCGAGCATGTTTTTCGTACCTGGTGCTCTTAAAAACTTTAATATCTCAGGCTGCACTTTTCCGGCAAGTGAAGAAGATTCACCCATGAACATTTGGATCATGCTACCAAGCGTACCTTTTGTAGAAAGAAAATCATCTATCAAGTTTTTAACAGTTCTTTTTCCTTCTTCTGACTCAAAGAAGTCTTCACCTTTTGTTAGAATATAAGCGACTATTTCTCCAACTTTGGCATTTGCTTTTACTTGCCAATCCTCTGGCGCTAATTGACGAATTGTTTCATTTGCAAATCGAGATTTCAATTGATTAAACTGGATATCAACTTGCTCATCGATTTTTTTGTTTGCGATTGATACAATGTTTTCGATCCCGCTAAGCTTCAACCAGTCTTCAATTGTTTTATCTGACAGAAGTATTTTTTCATTTAACTGTCGAACGACTAACTTTGTTGCTTTGTCTTGCATTTCCTCATTAAAATATTTACGTTTAAAAATGTCAGGAGTTAATAGATGGTTGATCACTGTATTGCCAAGTTGTTTTGCTAACTCATCTCGTCTTTTTGGTATTAAACCTGGAGTGAATGGAACTCGCCATGATCCTATATACTTAGCTTCATGTGGTCTAAATAACATTTTAATGGCAAAGTGGTTTGTTACTGCTCCAATTGCTGCTCCAACGACCGCCATAAATGTGATTGTCCATATTAAATTCATTGGTTTCACCTTTTTCCTCTAGCTTCTAAATTATTATAGCAGAGGACAGTAAAACTCTGAAATATTTTACAACGCGTTATACATCGTTGAAAAACGAATAGCATGCTCTGTTTCATCATGCATTGCTACAAATAATGGCGCATATGCTTGCTGAATAGGTATTTGTAACAACATTTCTTTATACATTTCCGCAGCTTCCAGCTCATCTCTAATTGCACTTTTTGCACACTCTTTTAAATTTAGACAAAGTTTTGGCTCGGGAAAGTTTTGAACAAATGTCCCAGTGAGCATATAATAGAGTTGTTGAAACATTTCGTAATGACTTTTCTCATCTTCATACACATGCTCAATGAAGCCTTGCCAATATGGGTCATCAGTTAATTTATACATAGAGCGATAAAAATGGTAATCTGCATACTCATTTAATATTGCTTGCTTTAATTTATCAGTAAACAATTTGATGCTCCTTCACTAGTCATTTCTACTAGTGTATGCGAATAATTTATCTCACATGAAAGGTTGATGGAATTGCTACAGCATTTTAGCTTCAAACCATTATACGAAAATAAACAATTACCTGGTTGGTCCATTTCCTTTTTCTACAAAAAAGCAAGATATGCTGCTGAATACGAACCAGATGGGACGATTAAATGGTTAAGCGAGACTCCCGAAGACGAAGAAACGGTAAAAAAAATGATTCACGAGCTAATGTTATTCCACGTATATGACTAAAAAAGCGCAAGGGATTTTATTTCCCAAGCGCTTTTAATTAGTTCCTATTTTCTTCCGTCCAAATAAAATATAAAAATAAGTAGAAGCGATAATATATAAAACGCCCGTAATCGAAAACGTATAGGCATAACCCCAATAAAATCCGTATGCCATCACAAGCCCCGTTGCAATTCCTCCAGTACTAGCCCACCCAATATTGAATACCATCTGATTGACGGAATTCGCAAGTCCCTTATATTTGTCATGTACAAGATCCATTGCAATAGCACTTTGAATCGGATTTCCAGCATTCATCAATGCCTGTCGAAGCAAAAATCCTAAAGATGCAATGATTAATGAATTGGTATAGCCTGTGATGAATAAAAAAGGAATGGACAGTAGCTGAAATATGACCAATGCGCGAACTTGCCCTACTTTTTTGACTAGTGCAGGGCCTAACAACATGGCTACAGCCGTCATAGCAGAACCCAGCGATAAGATTAGTCCGATATAAGCATTCGATGCATGAAATCGATTAGAAAAGTATAAATTTAAATAGGGTATCACTAAGCCGGATCCCGTTCCTATGAGCAAATTGGCAAACCCAAATAGGATAATCACTGTAATATTCCGTTTAAAATTATTAGGTATTTCTGTTGCTTTTTCTTCCGTGTTTTTCTCTTTTTCTTCTAGTTTTTCACTAGGTTTTAATTTGAATAAAGGAAATAATCCTAAAGCAAAAATTAGAGTTCCTACTATCAAAACCCATTTTATCGAATCAAGAACGGACATATTACCATATAAATGTAGCGCGTCCGCTAATACGCCTCCCCCCAAGCTCCCAATAACACTAGCAATCGTGACTAGCGAAAAATGAATACTGAATAAATGCATTCGCTCATTTGCATTGGAGTTCTCCGCAAGAAATGGAACCCCCGAAACTTGGACGAGAGCCATAAATAAACCCGTAAGAAAAGCAGCATATATAAGCGACTGTTCCCCAACCGTTATACTACGATAGAAAAGTATCACTACTGAAACTATCGTACCTAAAATAATCATACCTTTTCGCCCGAATCGATCGCTCAAAAATCCTGCTGGGATAAGCATAATAGCAGTAGCAAGAGAAGTCATCGAGATTACTTTTCCATTTACCGTTTCCGGAAATCCCAATTCCTTAATGTATAAGTTATACATAACTGAAAAAACGCCCATCCCAATTTGTATAAGCACATTTGCAAGCATGAACAATCGAATGTTTTTGTTGAAAGAAGTTATTTTGGTTTTCCAATCCTGTAGCCAAATTATCATGCTGAACCTCTTTTTATATTTTTTATTTCGTCTCTCTAAATATACGACGGTCGTCAGAAAACTTCAATAGGGTTTGTTCATTATTTGCATGTTTTATTGGGGGATTCGTTGGTCGCTTTGGGGAACTCGATACCCGTTTTGGGGAACTCATCACCGGCTTTGGGGAACTCGCCACCTGCTTTAGGGAACTCGCCCCGCTTTGGGGAACTCATCACCCGTTTTGGGGAACTCACCACCGGCTTTGGGGAACTCGATGCCCACTTTGGGGAACTCACCACCTCTTAATAGTATTCCAAACAAAAAAAGGGAGTATCCCCACACGCGTTATGCGTGTGAAGATACCCCTGCTTGTAGTTTATACATTTGTTCGTAGCGCCCTTGGAGTTGCAGTAATTCATCATGCGTGCCACTCTCCACAATCTCCCCACGATCTAGTACCAGAATGCGATCTGCATTTTTAATAGTAGAAAGTCTGTGCGCGATGATGAAAGTGGTTCGTCCTTTTTTCAATACATCCATCGCATGCTGGATGATTTCTTCTGTTTCCGTATCAATATTAGATGTCGCTTCATCTAAAATAAGAATTGCTGGATCGAATGCTAATGCTCTTGCAAAAGAGACGAGTTGTCTTTGACCAGAAGATAAGGTACTGCCCTTCTCAATAACTGGTTCATCTAATCCTTTTTCAAGATTTTTCAGCACTCGTTCTCCGCCTACTGCATCTAAAGCTGCTTTTACTGTCTCACGAGAAATTCGTGGGTCATTCAAGCTTACATTCGATTCAATCGTTCCCGAAAATAAATACGGATCTTGCAAAACAATTCCCATATGTTCTCGAATGGTTTGTCGCGGTAAAGACGTAATATCATTCCCATCAATCAGAATTTTTCCTTTAGATGGATCATAGAAACGGAACAATAAGTTCATAATTGAACTTTTACCCGAACCTGTATGACCTACAAGCGCTACCGTCTCTCCTTTATTTGCAACAAAGTTTAAATTTTTCAATACATATTCTTCTTCCTTGTAAGCAAAAGAAACATTTTGGAATACTACATTTCCTTCGTATCGCTCCATCCGTTTATCTTCCACTTTTTCACCAGTTTCGTCGAGTAAGCTAAATACTCGATTTCCCGCAACAAGTGATCTTTCCAATTGCGAAAATTGATTGACTATTCCTGTAATCGGATTGAAAAGTCTTGTTGTGTAGTCAACGAATGCATATAACATACCAGCAGAAACGATTGCATTAGGTTCCATCGATAAACTACCAAAATACGTGATAAACATAATAAACATAATCGATCGCAACACACTAACTAAGTTAAATGCTGTAGCTGAATCTAAAATCAGCAGCTTTTTTTGATAGCGATAATGTTCTTCGTTCATTTCTTCAAACTCACGGTCCATTTGCTTTTCACGCTTAAATGCTTGAATAATAGACATCCCTTGAATGGACTCGTTAAGCATCGCATTTAAATCAGCAATCTTTGTTCGAACAATATGATTATATTTAGATGCATATTTTCGGTAACCGATCATCCAAACATAAACAATTGGTATGACAAACAGAGCCATAGCCGCCATTTTTACATTTAATATGAAAAGTGCCACATACACCCCAGTAATCGAAATAATACTTGTGGCAAACTGGGACAATACTTGCACATATAAATTACGGATAGCTTCCGTGTCATTCGTTACACGTGCTACCACTTTACCCGCTGGCAAATTATCAAAATACTGAATCGGTAACGTCTGTATATGTTGAAATACATCATTACGCAGTTTTTGCACAACTCGGTTTGCTCCTACTTGCAGTTGGATAAACATAAAATATCGAAAAACTGCGGTTATAATACTTAATCCGAAAAACAGTGCCAGTAAAAGTAGAATCGGTTGAAATTCAATTGCACCTTCTACAATATGTTCGTCAATAATAGTTTTCGCAATAAAAGGACCTGTTAAATCGGCCATTACTGCTATTGTTAAAAAGATTAACCCAAGAATAATTGGTTTTTTATAAAATAACGCATAATGGTAGAGTCGTTTTCCTGTACTCATGACGACACCCCCTCAAGCTGTTGACGATCGTATTGTTCTTTATACCAACCATTTTGCTGAAGAAGTTCATTATGTGTGCCTTCTTCTACTATTAGACCTTCATCTAACACGATAATATGGTCTGCATGCTGGATACCTGATAAACGATGCGTCGTAATAATTGTTGTCTTCCCACTACGTTCATTTTGTATATTTTCAATGATTTTCGCTTCTGTTTTTGCATCGACTGCAGAAAGCGAGTCATCTAACAATAGAATCTCTGGATTTTTAATAAGTGCTCTAGCTATAGATACACGTTGTTTTTGTCCTCCAGATAAGGAAACTCCTTTTTCTCCTACCAAGGTTTCTAATCCCATCGGTAAATTCATTAAATCCTTTTGGAAATGCGCTAAACGAATTGCTTCTTCTAGTTCCTCTTCCGTAGCATCCTCTTTACCAAAAAGAATGTTTTGACGAATCGTTCTAGAAAATAATACGTGGTCTTGGGGAACATACCCAATCCATTCTAGAACCTGATCTTTCGTTTGCTCTGAAATAGCTGTTTCACCAATTGTTAAAATCCCTGTACCAATCGGATATTCTTTTAATAGTTGCTTCATGAAAGTCGTTTTTCCAGAGCCTGTTTTTCCGACAATTCCAAGCGTTTGACCTTTTTGTAAGCTCACCCGGATATTTTCTAGGTTTTTGACTTGGGACAATGGATATTGGAATCCAACTTCCTCAAATCCAATAGAATTCACATCTTTTAAAACTACAGGAGCAGCCGGGTCTTTTACATCTTGCTCATAATTTAATGTTTCTTGTACACGATCTAAAGAAGCGTTTCCTCGTTGCATAACGTTTATTAATTCACCGATTGCAAACATCGGCCAAATTGCCATACCTAAGTAAACATTAAATGTAATTAAGTTCCCAACGGTCATTTCGCCTTTAGAAACTAAATAAGCACCATAGCCCAAAGCAACAACGTAACTGATTCCCGTTCCTACTTTAGTTATTGGGCCAAATAATGCATCAATTCTCTCGACCACCATATTTTTTTGATACACTTCTTCACTCATATCCGCAAATTTCTTTTCATCCGCTCGCTCTTGAACATATGCGCGAATAACACGTACACCGGCAATTGACTCTAGTACTCGGTCATTTAAATCGCCAAATGCATCTTGAGCAGTCATATACTTTTCATGAATAATTTTTCCTAAGTACTGCATGATGAATGCTAAAATCGGGATAGGTAAAAGTGCAAATAATGTCAATTTCCATGAAATGATGAAACCCATTGCGAGAATGAGGGCTGCCATATACATCGTAGAATCGATTAATGTCATAATACCGAAGCCTGCTGTTGTTGCAACCGCATTTAAATCATTGGTTGCGCGTGCCATTAAATCACCTGTACGATTTTTTTCGTAAAAAGTAGGTGTCATACTTAAAAACTTTCTATTCAATTTAGTACGCAAAATTCGCTCAATCGTAATGGAGCCACCAAATAACTGATACTGCCATACAAAATTGAGTGTATATGCTACCACTATTATTCCTATAAAAATGAAAAAATACTGCCATAACTGACTTGGTGTCATTGCACCTAAAGTAATCGTATCAATAGCTTCCCCTACAACCCAAGGTGGCAAAATTTCTACGACACTGGCAACAATTAGTAAACCTACTGCAATCGTGTAACGCTTCCAATTGTCCTTAAAAAACCATTTTAATTTAAATAATACAGAAAACATTTCTTATCCCTCATTTCTTCTCTTCACATAATTAATTCGGCTATCCGCCTTCTAAAGATTCCTTTAGCAAAATTTGTTTTGTTCGTTGAATAGTCATATTCAACACTCCTCCCTCTTATTTTTCACCAAAAAATGGAAACCAGTAAACACAAAAAAGCGCATTACCCATAATACGGTAATGCGCTTTAATAACAGACATATTTATTTCTTTACATGTCTATTAATAAATCATTTTCGTCTAATGGTAGATATGAAAAAATTATTAAATTTTTTTGTACGATCTTTTAAACGAATCATTTTTCATACCTCCATTTCCTTTTGTTTAGTGTCCCTTAACATTAGCATATGGAAATTTCCATTGTCAATACTTTTTGAATATTTATAATGTATGCAACGTTCTCTTCAAATTTTCCTTTTGAATCACAATTTAAAACAATATAAATTTAGTGATCGGGAGAAGTATGATTTGTATTTTCTTTTTATATATTTTATTATTAAACGTATAAACTATTTTTTAGAAAACAGGAGGTGTACACTTTGTTCTACCCCTCATTCGGGTTAGGGACAAAGTAATTATTTGGACATAGCCATACGATTGACAGCATTTGCTGTCTTAATCGCATTCACTGCATTTTTCGTTGCCAGTGAATTTGCAATAGTAAAAGTAAGAACGACCCGTATTGATCAGCTTGTTGCTGAAGGAAACACTAGGGCATTAAATGCAAAAAAACTCGTTTCTAATTTAGATGAGTATTTGTCCGCTTGTCAGCTCGGAATTACGATAACTGCCTTAGGTTTAGGGTGGTTGGGTGAACCGACTATCGAAGCGATCTTACATCCTGCATTTGAGTATTTTGCCCTTCCGGAGAGTGTTACCTCCGTACTTTCGTTTATCATTGCTTTTTCTCTAGTAACATTTACACATGTAGTAGTGGGGGAGCTAACTCCTAAAACATTAGCTATTCAAAAAGCAGAAGCAATTACTTTAGCAGTTGCAAAGCCGCTAATCATTTTTGACCGTATCATGTATCCAGTCATTCATGGTATGAACGGATCTGCTCGATTTTTAGCTACGAAAGTATTCGGGTTAGAAGCTGTTTCCGAATCCGAAGTAGCCCATTCAGAAGAAGAACTTCGAATGATTCTTTCGGAAAGTTATAAAGGCGGCGAAATCAATCAAGCGGAATATAAATATGTAAACAAAATTTTCGAATTTGATGATCGAATTGCAAAAGAAATCATGGTTCCCCGTACAGAAATTATTTCGATTGAAAAAGATTTGACACTTAGTGAAGTATTTGAGCTGATCGGTGTGGAACAATATACAAGATACCCAGTAACAGATGGAGATAAAGATCATATTATTGGACTTGTTAATATGAAAAACTTATTAACTGCTTTTATTAAAGATCCAGCCAATGCATCTACTCCAGTAATTGACTATATGCAGCCGATTATTCGAGTGATTGAAAATATGCCGATCGGTGATTTATTGCTTAAAATTCAGCGTGAACGTATTCATATGGCCATCTTAATGGATGAATATGGTGGTACTTCAGGTCTTGTTACGATTGAAGACATCATTGAAGAAATCGTTGGTGATATCCGTGACGAGTTTGATACGGATGAACTCCCTGAAGTGCAAAAAATTGCGGAAAATCATTATATTGTCGATGCGAAAATGTTGATCGAAAATGTGAATGATCTACTTGGTATTAATATCGATGAAGAAGATATTGATACTATTGGCGGTTGGTTCATGACAAGAAGTTTCGACGTGGTCAAAGGCGAGAAAATAGAAGAGCAGGGCTATGATTTCATGATTAAGGACATTGATGGGCATCATATTCAATACTTAGAAATTATTAAAGCAGTACCTGTGAATGAAGAAGCAGAAGAAACACTAGATGAACAATAATAATCATACTATTGGAAACGACTCTCAGTTTGAGGGTCGTTTTCGTATGCAATAAAATGTTGAAAAGAGGAAACACTTTGGAGCTATATACAAACTTACGAGAAGGGGAAAGAGGAGCTTGGGTCAGTATTTGTATTTACTTACTATTAAGTACATCTAAACTTATCATAGGTTTTCTTGGATCTTCCGAAGCTTTAAAAGCAGATGGATTAAATAACTTTACCGACATTATTGCATCTATTGCTATATTAATCGGCCTTCGTATTTCACAGAAGCCTCCAGATGATCACCATCAATATGGTCATTTACGTGCCGAAACGATAGCTTCATTAGTTGCTGCGTTTATTATGGCGGCCATTGGTATCCAAGTAATTATTCAAGCTGTTCAACATTTAGCTAATCCTGTGCAAGAAGCTCCTTCCGTTTTGACTGCAATTGTCGGTTCGGTCAGTGCAATTGTCATGTATATCGTTTATAAATATAATTTGAAACTAGGAACTCGCATCAATAGTGCGGCATTAAAAGCAGCAGCGTACGATAATCGCTCCGATGCATTAGTCAGCATTGGTGCAACCATTGGTATTATCGGCTCCATTTTAGGTTTTCCTATGTTAGATGGAATCACTGCCTTAATAGTCGGTGTCATTATTATCTTTACCGCTTATAATATTTTCCATGAGGCAGCTTATACATTGTCCGATGGTTTCAATGTAGAAGAGGCTGAAGCTTTATCCACGGTTGTTAAACTCGTACACGGTGTAGAGACATTAAAGGATTTCAAGGGAAGAATGCATGGCAATCTGATGTTTGTAGATTTAACCGTAACTGTGGATCCTGATTTAAATGTAGTAGATAGTCACCGAATAACAGAAGAAATTGAGCAACGTATTATGAAAGTAAAGCCTTTTTCCGTCGTTCTGGTGCATATAGAACCACATGGTGAAGAAATTAGTGAATGAGTGAGCGATTGTTTGATGAGATCGAGCGATTTGTCTGCGGGTTCGAGCGATTGTTGCCAAATCACTAACTGTTAGATTTTTTAAAAAGCTAGTCGTGATTGACATTACGACCAGCCTTTTCTTTTTATCCAATTTATCAGTCTACAACAACATCGAGCGAACTATGAAAAGTACATAACATCTATTGCCCGCTTGGCTCTGTGAGTCCGTGTTTTACTGCATAAAGAGCGGCTTGGGTTCGATCTTGGACTTCGAGTTTAGCAAATATATTTGATATATGGGTTTTAACCGTTTTTTCCGTGACAAATAAAGAAGAAGCAATTTCCCGGTTGCTTTTTCCTTTTGTTAATTCTGCCAGTACATCTTGCTCTCTTGGCGTTAATGGATGTTCCTCATGCGGTGATGGTGCTACAATTTCTACTTCTTTTTGAAGCTGGGAAGTTGCTTCTGGATGTAATGTATTTTCTCCTCGCATTAGTTTCCGAATAGCTTCGGCCAAATCATCCGGTTCAATATCCTTTAATTGATAACCGGCTGCTCCTGCTTTCAACGCGGGAATGACATGGTCTCGATCGGAAAAACTTGTAAGCATTAATATTTGAGTTTCCGGATGTTTTGCTTTTATTCGTTTCGTTGCTTGGATCCCATCCATTTCTGGCATGACTAAATCCATTAATACCACATCAGGCTTTAAAGAAGCTGTCATTTCTACCGCTTCTTTCCCGTTCGTTGCTTCCCCTACGATATCCATATCTTTTTGTGTCTTTAAAAAGAACATTAACCCTCTTCTTACTACATGATGGTCATCAGCGATTAAAACACGTATCATACAATCTCCCCCTAGTATGGTAAACGGACTAAAATTTCCGTTCCTTTGTTCCATTCTGTTACCCAATCCACAGTTCCCCCAACTGAATGGGCTCTATCTCTCATACTTTGTAAACCTATTGATCGAAGACTTTTCATATCATTCATATGAAATCCGCAACCCTCGTCTTTTACTACTAATAAAACATCTGTCATGGTAACAGTTAAATAAAGTTCTGCTTTTGAAACGCCAGAATGCTTCCGTACATTATTTAATCCTTCTTGGGCAATACGGAACAGGGTTTCTTCCACTCTTGCTGGCAAATTAATAACCCCTTTTACATTGACATCAAGCGTTAACCCTAATATCTCCCCGTAACCTTTAAGTCCATCCATTATTCCATTTTCTAAACCTCTTGGACGTAACTGCCATATAAGTGCACGCATTTCAGTTAATGCTTCTTGCGTTAAATATTGTATTTCTTTAAACGTTTCTTTTAACTCTTGCTGCTCGGCCATTTCAACACCACCTCTAGCAGTTAATGTAACGGAAAATAACAATTGATTGACGGAATCATGCAAGTCACGTGCAAGTCGATTTCTTTCCTGTACAAGTGCTACTTGCTGTTCTTGTTTCGTCAATAAAATACGTTTAATAGCAGATCCAATTTGAAAAGCTACAGATTCTAATAATGCAAGTTCCCCTTCTGAAAATCGAATTGTATTTGGTGTGGCTACATTCAAAAGACCAAAACGTTCTTGTCCTGATTGCAAAGGAACCGTCGCATGATGGGTGATACCTTCATTGCTAATCTTTCTTGCGTTAACGATCCTTTTACATTCAATGATGTTAGAAGCCTTTTCCAACTCGCCATTTACGAACCTGGAAACGCACCAGCAACCACCTTTTTGTAGATGTCTACAGTCGTTTTGTTGTAATGCATTTGGCAAGTTTTCATGCGCAATAAGTTCTTGCTTTCCTTTTTCTGATATAAAGAATATCCAGCCAGTATCGAATATAGTACCTTCTAATAGTTTACGAAGTGCACCTTGTAGCATTTGTTCCATTTCAGTTTCTTCATTTAAAAATTCTGCAATTTCTTTTAATAATCCTACATTTGAGAGTTCATTTGACAACATCGAAACTCCTCCAAGCCATTTACTATTATTTTCATCATATCATTTATTGAACCTTCTCTGTGTGAACTAGTTATCATACTTTAGACTGAAAAAAAACTGGGAGAGCGGATATCCACTCTTCCAGTTTTATTTGTTAATCCTTCAGATACTTATTCATTTCGTCGGTAAAAGCATTTTTCACCATTTCTAGCTTGTCCACGCTTTCTGTTTCCGACCCGCTTGTTACACCAAAATAGTATTTAATCTTCGGCTCCGTTCCACTTGGCCTTACACAAACCCATGAACCATCTGCAAGGAAGTATTTCAGCACATTCGATTTTGGAAGTAACATTTGCTCCGACTTACGACCATCGGTAAATGTTCGAAGAGATGTCAAATAATCCTCTTGTGACAATACTGCGATTCCTGCGATTTCAGAAAGCTGGTTTATACGAACTTGTTCGAGTAAGTTTTTAATTGCATTTGCACCACTTACTCCTTTTTTCGTAACAGAAACGAGCCCTTCTAAATAATAGCCATGTCGTTCATATAGTACATGAAGTACATCTACTAATGTCATTTCTTTTTCTTTATAGTAAGCGGCTGCTTCTGCGATAGCTAACACGCTTTGGATCGCGTCCTTATCTCTTGCAAAGCTTTTCAATAAATAACCATAACTTTCTTCATAACCAAATAAGAACTCGTATTCCTTCGTCTGTTCATATTGTTTAATCTTTTCACCGATAAATTTAAAACCTGTTAATACATCTTCCGTACTTGCCCCGTGATACTCCGCAATTACACGTCCTAAATCAGAAGTGACAATCGTTTTAAAGACACGACCATTTGCTGGCATTTCGCCTTTATCTTTTCGTTGTGTCAATAAATATTCGATTAAAATAGCTCCGGTTTGATTGCCAGTTAATAGTTTAAAGCCTTCATTTGTCTTTACCGCTACTCCTACACGATCTCCATCTGGATCAGCAGCGATCAATATATCTGCATCGTATTTTTCTCCATATTGGATCGCATATTCAAAAGCACTTTGCTCTTCGGGATTTGGCGATTTTACTGTAGGAAAGTCTCCATTAGGGGCCATTTGTTCTTCCACATAAAGGATATGCTCATATCCAACCTCGTTCAATATACGCTTCACCGTTTTACCCGATGCGCCATGTAAAGGGGTAAACACTACTTTCAAGTTAGTTTGTGGAGCGATTGTTGGATTCTCTTGAACAGTTTTCAGTTCTTCTATATATGCTCTATCAATTTTTTCATCTAGATAAATAACTAGATTCTCGTCTATTGGGCATTGTTGAATTTGTAGAGCATCTCCAGCTTCCTGAACATAGCGAATAACTGCATCTGCAGCCTCCAAATTCAACTGTGCCCCGTCTTCTCCATATACTTTATACCCATTATATTCAGGAGGATTGTGACTTGCTGTAATGACAATTCCCATAAATGCATTCAGCTTACGTACCGAATAGGATAGCTGCGGTGTTGTTCTAGGTTCACTGTATAAATACGCTTTGATCCCATTAGAGGCCAATGTATTGGCTGCTTCACGAGCAAATTCAGGGGAGTACCTGCGACTATCATAAGCAATAACAACGCCCCGCTCCGTCGCATTCATTCCTGCAGCTTTTATATAGGAAGCTAGTCCAGTAGTAGCTTTCCGAATCGTATAGGTGTTCATGCGATTTGTACCCGCACCAATCTCTCCTCGCATTCCACCCGTGCCAAATTCTAGGTCACGGTGAAATGCATCTTCCATTAATTTTTCATCTGTTGCTAGCAGCTGAAGATTTTCTTTCCAAGCTACCTCCATTTCAGAGAAGCCGTTCCATTGTTCGAATAATCGTTTATAGGACATGTAGTGAAACCCCATTCATCATTTTTTATAATCGATACCATATACGTCATGTCGACGATCTTTTAAATGCTTGACCGTTCCATCCTGGCGTTGTCTTCTTAAAATTTCTAAGTCGACATCGCCTATAAGAACCATCTCCACATTTGGTTCTGTTTCTCCTACAATACCATCTCTTGCAAATTCAAAATCAGAAGGCGCGAATATGGCCGATTGCGCATATTGGATATCCATATTCTCTGTTTGTGGTAGATTTCCTACTGTACCTGAGATAACTGTGTAGATTTGATTTTCCACTGCTCTTGCTTGTGCACAGTAGCGTACGCGTAAATAACCTTGGCGATCTTCTGTACAAAAAGGAGTGAAAATAATATTCGCTCCCATATCCGTCGCAATTCGTGCAAGCTCTGGGAACTCAATATCATAACAAATCTGAATGGCAATCTTTCCGCAGTCCGTATCAAATACTTGTACAGAGTCCCCGGCACTGATGCCCCACCATTTACGCTCGTTCGGTGTAATATGAATTTTATATTGTTTATCAATCGCACCATCTCGGTGGAACAAATACGCGATATTATAAATTTCCTCATTCTCCTCTTCCACAAAATGAGAACCGGCAATAATATTGATATTGTAGCGTACAGCTAAGTCAGCAAACAGCTCCATATATTGAGGTGTGTATTCTGTTAGTTTTCGTACTGCTTGGCTTGGAGATGGTTCATCCAAGAAAGACATTAGCTGTGTTGTGAAAATTTCAGGAAAAACAACGAAATCTGATTGTGCATCTGAAGCAACATCCACAAAGTACTCGCATTGGTTGGAAAACTCTTCAAATGAACTAATTTTACGCATCATATATTGCACAGCACATATGCGAACTGGGTAGCTTGTTTTAAAATGACGTTTTGATAGTGGAATATAATCCACGTTGTTCCATTCCATTAACGTAGCATATTTTACCGAAGCCTTATCATCTGGCAAGTAGTTCGGATTGATACGCATTAATGTAAATCCGTTCATCAATTGAAATGTTAAAACCGGATCGTATAATTTATGGCGTGATACTGCCGTTACATACTCCCTCGGAGACATTTCTTGTGCATGCTTATGATAATTCGGTATACGACCGCCGATTATAATAGACTTTAAATTAAACTGTCTAGCAATGTCTTTTCTTCCTTCATATAGACGCTGCCCGACCTTCATCCTTCTATATTCGGGATGGACCATTACCTCGATTCCGTACAAATTGTACCCTTCCGGATTATGATTTGTAATATAACCCGAATCGGTTACATCCGACCAAGAATGACGGTCATCATACTCATCAAAGTTAATAATTAAACTAGAACAAGAACCAATTACTTTACCATCCAGCTCTGCTACTAATTGTCCTTCCGGAAATATAGTTAAATGACTGCGTAGATGAGCCACTTCCCATGGGTCCATTCCTGGAAAACAAAGGCGTTGTATTTCTAAAATAGATTCGATATCAGAAAAAGTAGTTTGTCGGATGACCATACTTTTTTCAAATTGGGATAGATCAAATTCTTCTGTCATTCTTACCACTCCTCGATTAATCACTAATTTCTATTATATAACTCTTTTGGGCGCAGTTAAAATATTTTACATGTTTTCAAAGAAGGCTTATACTTTGAGTGATGTTTAATGAAAAAAAAGGAGTAATATATGACAAAAAAGGTTGAAAATTTATTGCTATTTATTTGGGTAGTAGCTTTTACTGCAACACTTGGTTCCTTATATTTTTCAGAAGTTAGACAATATGAGCCCTGCGAATTATGCTGGTATCAGCGCATAATTATGTATCCACTCGTATTGATAGTAGGAATTGCGTACGTTCAAAAAAATGCAAAAATTGCTGTTACTTCTCTGGCATTTTCCATTATTGGAGTTTGTATTTCCGCATATCATTATAGCATTCAGAAATTAGATTTTATGCAAGACTCCGCTCCAGCTTGTGGTAGAGTATCTTGTACTGGTGAATACATAAATTATTTTGGTTTTATTACCATTCCATTTTTAGCCCTTATTGCGTTTATTTTAATCGCAGTTAGTAGTTGGATGATTTTGAGAAGTTCAAAGGAGGACATGTAAAATATGAAGAAGTTAGCCATATTCGGTGGAATTATCATACTAGTTTTCGTACTAATTTTCGTATTGAATAACCAAAAAAATAAGGAAGCCTTATCGGACAACCCTTATGATACAAATAATTTGAAACAGTCGACTATCGATTTACTCGATGATCCAAACTATCAAAATATCATCCTTCCTGAGGATCTACAAAAGAAAATCAAAAGTGGTGAACCAGTAACAGCTTATTTCTTTAGCCCGGAATGTGTTCACTGTCAAGAAATGACACCTAGACTAACACCACTTGCAAAGAAAAATAAAATTGACATCGTCAAATATAATGTCCTTGAATATGAACAAGGCTGGGATGATTACCTCATCAAAGCTACACCGACAACTATTTACTTTAAAGATGGAAAAGAAGTAGCCAGAATGGTTGGTGCTCAACCAGACGAGAATATTCAAGCATTTTTTGATCAAGTAGTTTTAAAATAATTTTAAAAAGGCCTTGTCTAGTGGACATGGTCTTTTTTAAAGGAGAATACCAATGCTACATACATTAACGTATACCGTACCAGAAGATGGCCTAACGATTGAAGTGATTTTACAGGAAAAATGGAAACTAGGCAAAAAGCTTATCCATGACTTGCGTATGCAAAAAGCAGTGAGTGATACTAATGGTGAGCTTTTACAATGGAAACTGCCCAACAAAAAAGGCGATGTACTAGTATTTAAATGGGAAGGTGAGTCATCCAATTATCTTACTTCCGATCAAAATCCTTTATATGTTGCATATGAGGATGAGTACCTATTGATAGCATCTAAGCCTCGTGGGGTTTCTACACATCCAAATGAAGAAGGTCAAAATCACACAATGATGAACTTTGTTATGCACTATTTAGCTGGCAAGGGACAAAATTATGCTGAACATGTCCACCGAATTGACGAGGGAACGAAAGGATTAATAGTTATTGCCAAAAACCCAATCGTCAAAGGCATGCTGGATCGTATGCTCGAAAATAAAACAATCATTCGTACCTACGAGGCGATTGTTGAAGGACAAATGAAAAGTCAGCATGGTACTATTCGGGCAGCGATTGGAAATGACCGTCATCATCCTACAAGAAAACGTGTCTCCCCATCAGGACAGCAAGCTATAACCCATTATGAGGTAGCCGGTAGAAATGATCATTATACAAAGGTTCATGCTGTTTTAGAAACTGGACGCACCCATCAAATTCGAGTGCATTTTTCTCATTTAGGTCACCCAATTGTAGGGGACGATTTATACGGAGCGAAAAAATCACCGACCAAAACTTATGAACTACATGCATTTAAAGTGCAATTTGTTCATCCGATTACGGGAGAAATGATTATAGTGGAGGATAAAAAGTAAAGAAAAAGTATCGGATCATTACCGATACTTTTTCTTTTATAATTTCATTGTACATTTAGGAAAATAATTACAAGGTTTATTTCACTTACCTCGGGTATTTAAATAAATAAGGTACAATCTTTACCAAGAGGGAAGCGATATACTTGTTTGGATTTTCAGATCTACTATCTTTAATCGTTTCGGCTTTCATTATCTTGCCTATTGTCATATTTTTGAGAGAAGCAGGTTACTTAATAGTTAGTAAAATTTTTGGGGTGGAGAATCCCAGGATCACTATTGGTTCAGGTCCAAGGATTTATAAAATAGGAATTTTTGATGTTCGAAAATACTATCATCTATACAGTTGGTTTTCTTATGATGATATAAAAATAAAAAGTAGGTTTGCTTATATCTGTATTTATGCTGGACCTATTTTTATTAATCTTGTTCTAGCAGTAGGCATTAATGTCATTTTAGCTAATGGATTCCTACAAGAATATCAGACTTTTGGGGAAAGATTTATTTTTTATGCGTTTTATTATATTCTATTTGATTTGGTTCCTATGAAAACATTGAATGGGATGCCAAACAATGGAATGATTATTTATGAGCTACTTCGATATGGTAAACGAACCGATTATAATAAAAAACCTTTCATCCCAGCAACCACAGAGGTAGAAAAAGAATATCAGAGACAAATGAAAAATATAGAGAAAGAAAAAGAGAAAGAGAGATCACATGAATGACAAAAAATCATGTATCTCATCTTTCTCTTCTTTTATTCGATTTATATTCAAAAGTTAAAATTATCCGGATCTTTGCCAACTCGTTCATTTAAGTTAAGCGCATCAATATTCTTCAAATCTTCAAACGACAGTTCAAAATCAAATACATCGAAGTTTTCTATAATTCTAGTTGGGGTAACTGACTTTGGAATAACAATTAAATCATGTTGCAAGTGCCAGCGAATAATAACTTGCGTAGTTGATTTGCCATACTTGGCACTAATTCTTTTTAAAGTTGGTTCATCAAGTAATCCACCTCTTGCTAGCGGAGACCATGAAGTGACAGCAATTCCTTTTTCCGTACAGTACTCTCGAAGGTCAAATTGTGTTAACCTAGGATGACATTCAATTTGATTGACCATTGGCTGTACATTCGCTTTAGCAGCAATTGCCTCTAAATGATGCTGATGGTGATTGGAAACACCGGTAGCTCGGATTAGTTTTTCTTCATATAATCGCTCAATTGCTCGGTAAGTCTCAACAAAAGTATCTTTTACCGGCCAATGTGTTAAATATAAATCCACATAATCTAGACCAAGCAACTCCAGTGATTTTTCAAAAGCTTGTAATGTTTGGTCGTATCCTTGGTCTGTATTCCATACTTTTGTCGTGATAAAAATATCTTCTCTTGCACGCTTAGATGCCCGAATCGCCTCTCCCACTTCTCTTTCATTTGCGTAAAGGGAAGCGGTATCAATATGACGATATCCATTATCTAATGCTGTGGATATTGCTTGAAGGGCAATATCAGGCTCTGTCATTTTATAAACTCCTAAACCAATGCGTGGCATTTCTACCCCGTTTGCTAATCGTTTTGTTGAATTATTATGTAATTGCATGAAATTCATCCTTTCAATTGGAAGAAAACGACTGAACGAATCAGTCGTCTTCTCTTTGTTTTACGGACAGTGCATCAGTCGTTTGTGCTGGATCTGCTGCACGATGGTCTTTTTTCAACTCATGTTCATCTCGAAGTTTCTCCATTTGTTTTCCTAGCTGCTTTACTTCTTCCATGTTTGTTGCCATCGAACCGTTCTCTGGATCATTTTTCAAATTACTCATTTAAAAAATCACTCCTTTTCTTTATCGTAGTAGAATTTTTTGATTGTTGCAACTATCAAGAGAGCTAATTTCGCCATACTTTCGGTTTTACATAACATTTCTTTTTAAAACAAAATAGGGTATACTTAGTTCAGAATATATTAGAGGAGGCGCCCAATATGAGACTAATCATTATGCTTGGCGTTATTGTGTCGTTCCTTGCTGCCATTTTCAAAGCAGGATACGAAGACAAACCAGGTGCTAACAAATAAGAATGCGATGCTAAAAACGGACGAGTCTATTTTGACTACGTCCGTTTTTTTAGTGTAACCCAGGGTAATTTTGTTGTCTCAAAGCTTCATATATTAAAATAGCAGCTGTGTTGGATAGGTTTAATGAACGAATATTGTCGTTCATCGGAATTCTAAGCGCCTTATCTGGGTGGGCATCTATAAATTCACGTGGCAACCCTTTTGTTTCACGACCAAAAATAAAGAAATGATCCTTCTCCACATCACTAAAGTCATATGTCGTATGTGGCTTTGCTCCAAACTTAGTAATTAGATAATATTCACCTTCTGGATGGACGGCAAAAAAATCTTCTAATCCATCATAGTAAGTAATGTCCACATGCTCCCAATAATCTAGACCTGCTCGCTTTAACATTTTGTCATCAGTGGAAAAACCAAGTGGTCTAATTAGATGTAGTTTTGCTCCCGTTCCAGCACAAGTTCTAGCAATATTCCCTGTATTTGCTGGGATTTCCGGTTGATATAACACAATATTAATACTCATATTTACACTTCCTATTTTTCAATTTGGTAAAATTGGAGACCTTTTTCTATTTCCGCTTTTACTTCAACTACTTGCTCAATTTGAAGAGCTTTTTTTAATGCAGTTAGACCCTCTTCTGTATTGATTTTACCTATTGCCCACGCTGCAGTTCCTCTAATTACAGGACGGGCATCATTTTCTAAAAGCTCAATCAGTGTGGGTACAGCAGTCACTTCTTTAAAGTGAGCGAGTGCTAGTATTGCGTTTCGTTGAATTGGATTTTTCCCTCGCCATGCACCAGACATATGCCCATATGTCTCTTTAAACGTTCGGTTCGTCATACTTAGCAATGGCAAAAGCAATGGTTTTACAAGATCTGGATCTGGTGTAAATGCTTCTTGATGTAAATTTGCTTTTCCTTTATTTTTCGGACAAATCGTTTGGCAAGTATCACAGCCATATATACGATTTCCTATTTTGTGACGAAATTCATCGGCGACCATCGTTTTCGTTTGTGTTATAAAAGCGATACATCTTTGTGCGTTTAACTGTCCACCTTCTATTAATGCTCCAGTTGGACAAATATCCAAGCAAAGTCTGCACTCTCCACATTGATCCTCCATCGGTTCACTCGGAGCAAATGGGATGGATGTTATCATTTCACCTAAGTATACATAAGAACCAAATTCAGGTGTAATAACTGCACAGTTTTTTGCACTCCAACCTATTCCTGCCCGCTCCGCAACCGCACGATCAGAAAGTTCTCCTGTATCCACCATAGAACGCAATCTAGCATCTGGTATATGCGTTAATATATATAGCTCTAAAAGGGCAAGTTTTTCACGTAACACGGTATGATAATCAGTTCCCCAGGAAGCTCTGGCAAAAATCCCCCGCCTCGCTCCTTTTACACTTTTCGGAGCGTCTTTCATCTTGGAAGGATAAGCAATGGCGATGGCAATAATACTTTTAGCTTCTGAAAGTAACAGCTCTGGATGTGTTCGTTTTTCAATGTCTGGTTCTTCAAAACCGGATGCATATCCTAGCTCTTGTTGACGAATTAATCTATTTTTTAATTCATGAAATGGAGAGGCAGACGTAAATCCAATCTTATCAATTCCAATGGAAGCTGCGTATTCTATTAGTTGCTGTTGAAACTGATTGATATTCACGATTGATCTCCTTTCTTATGGTACACTAAAGTAAATACGTGTAAGGATGGTTGCTATGATTATTACTTTAGATGATTCATTATTGCAAATCGAACCCGCATTTAAATTAGGCATTATACATTATACCAAAATTACTGTATCTTCTTCGCCTCAAATGCTTAAAGGGCGACTTCAATTATTCCAAGAACAGCTTTTCTTTGAATTGGAAGAGAAATCAGTAACAGAATTTGAAGGCATAAAAGAATGGCGCACATTATGGAAGAAGTTCGGTGCGGATCCAAACCGCTATCGCCACTCGGCTGAAGCACTATATCGACGAATTGCAAAACAAAATTATATCACACCATTGCATTCAGCTGTCGATATAAATAATTTCTTTTCCATGAAATATGAAATTCCGTTCGGCATATATGATGTAAATAAAATCGACGGGGATATTACTATATCCCTTGGAACTGAAAACTCCAATTATACAGGCTTAAATGGACGTGAAAATGTGCTAAAAAATATCGTTGCGCTTCATGATACAACAGGTGCGTTTGGTAGTCCTTTTGTAGATTCGATTAAAACTGCTGTAACAGAAGAGACTACAGAAGCAATACAAGTCGTTTTTCTCCGCCCCTCTATGGAAGAGGAAGAAGGACAAAAGCTGTTAAATGCAATAGGTGACATGTTCTATCAAATACATGGAGGAGAAGTAAGTTCCATCGTATTATCTGGAGAAAATAAGGAATGGAGGAACTAATTCATGTCCAATATCTCATTAGCTGAAGCTGTTAAACTAAAAAGTATTTTACTAAAAAGAGTCCATGAACTGGAAGAAGAAATAATGCGAGTTGCCTATACAGTAATTGAAAAAGATAGCATTCCAGTAGTAGGACCACGAAATGTTGCAAATGTTGACTTGGAACTAACTGAAACAAGAAAAGATATTAGAATGCTTGATAAACTAATTTATGAAGCAAATATTTCACACTACGTTTCATTTAAGGAAAAAGAATACACAATTGTGGAAGCAATCGAACTGGCTACACAAATGCGTGCCCAAGCAAGGATTTATAAACAGCTAGGAGCTGCAGAAAAACAAGTAGTCCAGTACGGTTATGGTGATGGCGCCACTTATGTCCAAGTCGCATTATTCGAACCCGAAAATTATCGTTTAAAAGCTCTTCAATTCGAAAAAGATGCAAATAAATTATCCGGTAACATAAACGCAAAAAATTATTCCGTTGCTATTAATTTTGATGATGAAAAATATACATAAATCCTTGGTAAGGTGAGACTCCCTACCAAGGCATAGTTAGGAAATCACTCTCAAATTGAATTAGACAAACCAATGACCTCTAACTTTTCACTTTGTGACCAATGACTAATGACTACCTATTTGCGATTGCAAACGTTAATCAACTAGTGTGTTTTCTGATTTCCTACTATGTAAGACGCTCCTTTCCCTTTTCGGTAAAGGAGCGTTTTTTCCTATCAAAATAATATTTCCACAGGAGTTTGTAATATTTATCAACCTCAATTAATACATAGAGTAAAAGGAGATGTATCATGGTACTTCATATTTGGTTCAATAGATGGTTTTCCACTGTAGCACATTATATGGATATGATTAGAAATAATCCAGATCAACAGCAGTTTGTTATTTATGGCACACATCCTAATCCTGATACAGTCTATTTTAAAAACTGTGATATATCCGGACCGGAACCAGATATTTGTGGAGAAGAATATATTCAATTTTGCTTAGATTACTGTATTCAAAATAATATTCATATTTTTGTTCCTCGAAAAGAAAATGTCCTCATTTCACAGCACTTAGACAAATTCGAGAAAATTGGTGTTAAAGTTTTAGTGTGTCCTAAAAGTAATTTAATGAGACTTATGGATGATAAGGCGGCTTTTTATCGTGCGTTAGAGAACAAGGAACAAGAAGGGCATATTATTGTACAAGTACCTGCTTATCAAATAGTGACTACTGCGAATAGCTTTAAACATGCTTATGAAGCGTTAAGTAAAGAGAACACTACCCTCTGCATTAAACCAATAGTCGGAGAAGGAGCAAGCGGTTTTCGGATTATCGATGATACAGTAGATACTGTTCCCTTCCTATTCAGTACAGCTGCTTCCCAAAGAATCTCTTATGAAACTGTTTATAAAACTTTAAGCTCTCAGGAACATTTTCCTGAGTTAATGGTCATAGAATACTTGGATGGTTACGAATATAGTATCGATTGCCTAGCTGATAGTGATGGAGGGTTATTGGCAGCTATCCCTAGAAAAAAAGGTCAGGGACGTATTCAAGAAATTGTATACAATGAAGAACTAATAAGAATTGCCGAAAAGATGGCTGAACACTTTAAAATCCCTTATGTATTTAACATTCAAATAAGATATAAAGATGGTGTTCCCAAACTGTTAGAAATTAATCCACGTATGAGTGGAGGTTTACACATTAGTTGTCTCACTGATATTAATATCCCCTATTATGCGGTCAAGCTATTACTTGGAGGCAAGATGGATTCATTTCATCTTCAATACGATGTGAAAGCAACCTATCTAGAGCAATCTGTTGTTTTGAGGAAATATAATTCAGTATTACCAACTATGTAACATATAGGTATAATAAAGGGAATCAAATGAAAAGGAGTGGTTATCATTGGTGAATTTAAGTAAAATTGAGTTGAAGAAAAAAGGACAAACGATTAATCTTACTAAAAACAATCATGCTATTGGAGAAATTTTAGTAAATCTACAATGGAATCAAAAAAACAAAGCTAAATCTGGCGGTTTTCTTTCCTCATTACTTCGTAGTAAGCCAAAAGGTATCGATCTCGATTTAGGCTGTTTATATGAATTGAAAAACGGTTCTAAGGGATGTGTCCAAGCATTAGGAAATGCATTTGGTTCTCTTAAACATGCTCCCTATATGGAATTAGACGCTGATGACCGTACTGGTTCTGCTATTGGAGGAGAAAATCTACGAATTAACGGAAATAACATTTCAGAAATTAAGCGCATCCTCGTGTACTCGTTCATCTATGAGGGTATAGCAAATTGGTCAGAGGCTGATGGAATCGTGACATTAAAGTATCCTGCAGGACCAGATGTTGAAGTGAAACTTAACGAGCATCGTAATGGCCAAATTATGTGTGCAATCGCTTTAATTGAAAACGTAAAAGATGAAACATTCAAGGTTGAACGTCTTGTGGAATATTTTAAGGGACATAAAGAAATGGATCGTGCTTATAACTGGGGAATGGACTGGGTTGCAGGATCTAAATAATAAATGATTACGAGGCACTTCCGATAATTTTACATTTTCGGTTCGCTTTGGCCACTGATACACCTAAAAGCGAACCGAAAATAAATTGCGTCAAACAACTATGCTAATTCTCAAATAGTCCTGTTTGCTCTCCATCAATAAGGAGCTTCCATGTACCACGTTCTTTCAATGTAATTTTGCCTGTGTAATGAAAGTTTGTTTGTAACCCTCCTGCATCTATTACGCTACTTTCCTGTTTAAAAATGGTTTCTTCCACTATATTTCCTTTTTTATCTAGCAACTTCACTTCAATCTTCTCTTTTTCTCCATTAGGGCTTTCTAAATATATTTCATATGCTTCACCAATTGGAATTTCCTTTGGAGAGTCGAGCATTGTGTAATGCTCCGTTTTAGGGAAAGGCGGGAAAACATTAATGGTAAAAGCTTCGAATAATTCATCATCTACATAAAACGATAATTGCCATTCTCCTTCTGAAGGAAATGGGATAAAGCTAGCTAATGTATGAGCATCCTCACTATAAAGACCAGCTGAAAGAACTCCCTGCGATAACTCAATTTTTTCCCCTTTAGTATTCTCCGCTTCCACCCGATAATTTTTTCCAACAAGAGCATTCGCATCTCCCCAGAAGTAGAGCATCAGCTTGGCTCCTCTTCTCTTATCTTCAGCAACAAATTGTTCGTTAAAAACAAGAATTCCTACCTTTCCATCTATTCCTACTACCTCTTGCTCTCTATCGGGCAATGTAAAAGCGGTTCCGGACTGTGCCGACAGATTATATGAATCCTCTTTCGTTACAAAAAGAAATAATAGCAAAGCGCATATTCCTACAACAGCAAGAATGGGTGTTAAGAAGATAGATCTCTTTTGAGGAGCAGAATCTGTTTTTAACTTATATAAAATTTTATCTTTTTGCTCATGCTCCAGAGAATACTTTGGAAGCTTGTTTAACTTCTCTTGCAGTTTATTATAATCCTCCATATTCATACCCCTCCTCTTCCATTAAAGACTTCAGCTTTCTTAAGGAACGGTAATACAACACATTTACATTATTTTCATTACTTCTAATCACTTCTCCGACTTCCTTGGATGACATTTCCAAAATCCCTCTTAAAATGAGAACCACTTTATAATTGGATGGCAGCTTATTAATTGCTTCGTATAAGTTCCTATTGTCTTGACTCATCATAATATGACGCTCCATATCAATAGATACACTCTGATCTTGTAAAAACATATGCCTAATCCTGTCCCATACCCGTCTCCTTCGAAAATGATCGATTACTAGGTTTCTTGCTATGGATATTAACCACGTTTTTGGATGTGCGTTCCCGTCATAACTCGAGTTTTTTCTCATCGCACGAAGAAAAGTTTCTTGCACAAGATCTTCTACATCCATTGATCCGGTATAGTAGATTAGAAAGCTAGTAATATCCCTTTCATATAAATTAAACCATTTTTCAATCAAATTGCTCTCCAAGGGATCCCTCCTTTCTTTCTTTAATAATTAGACGAATACATTGCTTTAATCTTACACGATAATCGATTACATTTTGAGACAATAAAAAAAATCAACCATTAACATACAATGGTTGATTTTTTTATAGTATTTAATTAGTAAGCACGACCGAACCAAACTGTATGCTTCGATTCTTTGCCACAGTTAATACATGTAGACTTTTCAGCCGGTGGATTGAATGGAATATTACGAGTTGTGAATTTTGTTTCCTCTTTCACATGCTCTTCACAAGTATCATCTCCACACCAACCTGCAAGTATCCATCCTGGGATTTCTCCTTTTTCCGTTGAATCCGTAAGATGTTGTTTTAACTCTTCCAATGAATTTACATGTGTATGCGAATTTTGGTCACGGAAAGCACGTGCTTTTTCCAGTAAGCGTGTTTGCATTGTTGTTAATTCTTCCTCAATGCGTTCCACAAGATTAGCAATATCTACAGACTCTTTATCTGCTTCGTCACGTGCTTTGATCAATGCCTGATTGTTCTCTAAATCACGTGGTCCCAATTCAACACGAACTGGTACACCTTTTAACTCCCACTCGTTAAATTTATAGCCAGGAGATTGATCTGAATCATCTAGACGAACACGAATACCTTTAGCTTTTAAAGCTGCAAAAACCTCATCTAGTTTTTCCATTATGGTAGGATTCTTTTTCCATGGTCCTACTGGTATTAATACCACTTGAGTCGGTGCAATACGTGGTGGCAATACAAGTCCTTGCTCATCACCATGAACCATAATAACAGAACCGATTAAACGAGTAGAAGTTCCCCATGATGTTGTATGCACATGCTGGTGTTTGTTTTCTTTGTTTAAATATTTAATATCGAATGCTTCAGCAAATTTTGTTCCTAAGTAATGAGAGGTACCAGCTTGAACAGCTTTACCGTCTTTCATCATCGCTTCAATTGAATACGTATCCACAGCCCCTGCAAAGCGCTCAGAAGGTGTTTTTTGACCATCGTATACTGGGATAGCTAAAAGCTCTTCTACGACCTCTTTGTAGATG
Source organism: Bacillus sp. FJAT-22090 (assembly GCF_007676755.1). Taxonomy (GTDB): domain Bacteria; phylum Bacillota; class Bacilli; order Bacillales_A; family Planococcaceae; genus Psychrobacillus. The sequence continues at coordinate 151,374 of NZ_VEBK01000011.1, forward strand.
TTGAGCATCTGCATAGTTTCTTTACGTGCTTCTTCCTCATCTACATGTGCTGTATGTCCCTCTTGCCATAAAAATTCAGAAGTACGAATGAAAGGAAGGGTTTTCTTTTCCCAACGGAAAACATTCGCCCATTGATTGATCAATACTGGTAAATCCCGATAGCTTTTGATCCAATCTGAATATAAATGGCCAATCATCGTTTCCGAAGTTGGGCGAAGTGCTAGGCGCTCCTCTAATTTCTCACCAGCAGCTTCGGTAACCCATGGAAGCTCAGGAGAAAAACCTTCGATATGATCTTTTTCTTTTTGGAAAAATGATTCTGGAATTAGCATTGGGAAGTAAGCGTTACGATGCCCAGTTTCTTTAAAACGTCGATCCATTTCAGCTTGGATATGCTCCCAAATTTCAAAGCCATCTGGTTTAAAAGCGATACACCCACGAACCGGTGTGTAATCCATTAAATCCGCCTTTTGAATTGTATCGATATACCATTTAGAAAAATCATTTTGCTGTTGACTTGTCATTAAATTCCCTCCTCAAAATAAAAAGCACAGAACCATCCTAATAAAAGGACGTCTCTGTGCTGAATGGACGTGGTACCACCTTAGTTTAGCTAAAATAACTTTTAGCCCTCTAATACGTTTGATAACGAAAACGACACGGTTATGTTTGCATAACATCTCGGTGGTAGGTTTCAACAAGAAGCGGTGATATAGCTCTCAGCAATGCTATATTTTCTGTTTCACAATTCTTATTTACTTGGTCACTTCAAAGATTGTCTATACCTAATAATATACCAAATAGAAGAATTTAATACAATCGGATTCTTAAGAGATGATTACTTTCTGAAACTCTACTCGATATTTAATCTGCATTCAGATGATCATTTAAATACAATTCTTTTTGAGCAAATTCTCTTCCTTGCCCATTTCAATGTTTATCGTCTTTGCTTTTTTATATGCTTCTGCTTTTGAAGCAGCATACACATCTATAATTTTACCATTCATAATGAAGTTATATTTTTTTATCATTCTTTAAATCCTCCTAGTGTTCTAGAGGCTAGTTCGTTATTTAAATCAACTCTAGCCTAGCAATTATTTATATTAGTATTTTCCCTGTCTTCATCTTAATTAAACTAAAGTATTGATTGTTTTTTTCCTTTACGAGTTAAACACAAACAATAAGAATTACACCCATTTTGGCCCTCTTACTATATATAAAAAATATAAAAAAACCTCTAACAATTAGTTAGAGGTTTTAATGCGTATGACAAACAGTCATATTTGGAATACCGGTGGTCGGGGTCGAACCGACACTCTCGAAAGAACGGGATTTTGAGTCCCGCGCGTCTGCCAATTCCGCCACACCGGCAAAATGAAGAGTCAAAAGTTATTATATAAATATTGGAGGCGGCAACCGGATTTGAACCGGTGATAAAGGTGTTGCAGACCTGTGCCTTACCACTTGGCTATGCCGCCTTAAGAAATAATGGAGCGGAAGACGAGGTTCGAACTCGCGACCCCCACCTTGGCAAGGTGGTGTTCTACCACTGAACTACTTCCGCAAAAAAACTGGGGTACCTGGATTCGAACCAGGGCATGACGGAATCAAAATCCGTTGCCTTACCGCTTGGCTATACCCCAATGGGGCGACTGATGGGAATTGAACCCACGAATGCCGGAATCACAATCCGGTGCGTTAACCACTTCGCCACAATCGCCATAAATAAATAAAAAAAAGAGCTAACTCTAAAGGAATATGGGGCGACTGATGGGAATTGAACCCACGAGTGCCGGAATCACAATCCGGTGCGTTAACCACTTCGCCACAATCGCCATTATTCAAGTTAACTTATAAGTTGGCAGGGGCAGTAGGAATCGAACCCACATCAAAGGTTTTGGAGACCTCTATTCTACCGTTAAACTATGCCCCTAAAAACTGGTGGAGGGGGACGGATTCGAACCGCCGAACCCTAAGGAGCGGATTTACAGTCCGCCGCGTTTAGCCACTTCGCTACCCCTCCAAGTGGTGCCGGAGAAAGGACTTGAACCCTCAACCTACTGATTACAAGTCAGTTGCTCTACCAGTTGAGCTACTCCGGCGTAAAGATATATATGGTGGCTCAGGACGGAATCGAACCGCCGACACAAGGATTTTCAGTCCTTTGCTCTACCGACTGAGCTACTGAGCCAACTTTGATTTATGTTAAGCAATGCATCTCTTAGTCAGCTATGTATGCTTATTCTAAATCTCAAATCAAAATAAATGGCGGTCCCGACCGGGATCGAACCGGCGATCTCCTGCGTGACAGGCAGGCATGTTAACCGC
>NZ_VEBK01000012.1 GCF_007676755.1 Bacillus sp. FJAT-22090
TCGTCTAGGATTCAGGCAGTATAGCTTTTACCATACATCACTTGGTCTGAAGAACTGACTCGACGTTGATAGCTTTGTCGTCTTTTCTCCTTTTCACATCATGCTATGTTCCCTCTATGAGTTTCCTCTCAAGGTAAGATGCTGACCATAGAACATTGTAAGAAGTTCTAGATTTCAATTGAAATCACTAAATTTACGCACCTTGCAGGCGCACACCGCTTGGATGATTATGTGCGACGATGACGCTAGCGCAACTACGACGGATTAATTGTTTAAATGTTTCTCTTGGATGTACGATGGATGCATTTAGTGATCCAATAAATACTGTTTCTCTGAAAAGAATCTGGTTCTTTACATTTAATCCTAATACAACAAAGTGTTCTTGAGTAAGATACTGCATGTCTTGAAGATAATCGAATGCATCTTTTGGTGATTTTATTGTGTATCGTTCTTCAGCTGTCGTTGGCAACATTCTAGTTAGCTTTATTGCGGCAACAATTTGATTTGCTTTTACTTTGCCAATGCCTTTTATCTGCATTAGTTCTTCCTCAGTTATTTCCAGTAATTCCTGGATAGATGGGTAGCGATTAAATATTTCATTGAAAACATATCCGTTCTCTTTTTCACGTAGTGTAGTTGCAAGTAATTGTTTGAATGTATATTTATCGAATGTTGTCATTGTATTTCCTCCAATAGGTTATATTTTTGTATGAAAAAAGAGAGACATTTCTGTCCCTCTCATTTGTGAGATGCATGTAACATCAGGTATTATTAAGTTGTAAATTTGAATGCAGATGAGTACATTGTGTGATGTGCTCATCTTTTTTTTGCATCAAAAAAGCTCACCGACTGTTCCTACAATCGATAAGCTATTATTCATCGGCTGCTCCAAGGTCTCTGTACGCATTTACAAGATGTGTTAAATCTTCTATAAATGCAGCAGCTTGTTTGCGTGTTAATTCTTTGCTGTGTTTTACTTTATAGTTTGTCATCATCAATCCCTTCGCAATGTCTACACTAACTAATTCTTCTTTCATCAACTGAATAATCTTCATCAGTTGTTCGTTGCTTACATGTTCATCACCTCCTTTAATAAATCCTTTTCGTTGAAAATCCTCGATATCTTGAGTGAATAGACCACTGGCTCTGGTTGCAGATAATACTGCATCTATTAGCGCTCTTTTCTTAGCCATCTTCAATACGGTATTTACATTGGTATAAGGATTTTGGTTTTGAAAAGATGGTTCCTTGCTGTTACATGAACCTAAACCTTCTGCCTCTATAGCTCCAGTCTCTTTTGCGATTAAAGTCAACTTCACTTCATACGAAAAAACTCCTTTCTCCCAATCTTCAATGCGGTTGGTTACTTCTACTACTTTTGAAAAACCAAATACATCACATAGTTTTTCTGCTCCAGGCTTAAATAGTGTCGGTTTAGAAAATCCTCCGATGATGCCATAATCTACTCCTTTAACCATGATTTTTTGTACAAACTGATTCAGCTCATTTATACGATCTTCAGATTCATATAAAGTGATTACCAAGTTCGGTAACGCTACCGATTTAGAAAACTTAGAAGAAAGTGGCACCACTTTGTTTTGCGTATTAACCATCCTGCATTCCTCCATTATTTAGTTTTGTTTGAATGATTGGTAATTCTATTGCTGACATTTTTTAATCCTACTATTGATTTATTTACTAGGAACCGATTTATTCTTAGGTATACTTCATTCGAAGTCTCTATTAAATCAACTGACTTAGTAATTGTTTCAGAAGCTAGTGTAATAGATCTTTTCTCTAGAGTTTTGAAACCAGTAGCCATCTTCTCCCGTATTTTCATCACACTTATTTGAGATTTGTGAACAAGGTTAATTGACATATTTGTTTCGCTGATTAATTGTCCCTCGTAAGTGTCTTCTATTTGAAGTAGGGCATTCTGTAGTTGTTCTCTCTTTTTAATTAATCTCTTTAGTGAGACATAGTCACCGAAATCACATACACGCTTTATTTCACGTTGGAGATGCTTTAATTCTTCCTGTAAGGCCTTATAAGTAGCAGCAACATCTTTAATGGATAAATCCTTCCCTTCTTCTAGTTCCTTCGCATTCCAACTGTTTTTATACATCCAATTCATCATCTAAATCTTCCTCTCTGTACTTAGTTTTGTAATTCAAAGTGTGGTTCTTGATTAGAAAAATGCTTATACCCTTTCAGAGTCAGTTTGATTAACGTTCCTCTATCACTGCAATGATAGACAAGAAGATAACCTTCATCTTCTAAATGTTGTATTGTCCATGACGAAATGTTATGCATGGTCAATACGCTTTTTGGAATCCATTTGTTCTGTTGTTTTGCATGTACTAGTAACCTAACAATTGAAATTGACATTGTATTCACCTCCTTACAATTGCGTTCCTCTCACTACGCATGTCATCTCTGTAAAACAAAAAAAGACGTTGCTCATCCGAATGGATAAACAACGTCAAATAAAAAGGGGTGGGGCATGAAACAGAGGGGGTACCCCATTTGATATAAATAACCAGGTGCTGCGAAAAAATCTATAGAAAAATCTATATATAGAGCGGTTTACTTACTAGTTAGTTGTGACTTGATAAAAATAAGTAAGATTTCTGTTGCAAGAAAGAAAGTTATATGTAAAAATATAGTTATCTCAAATCGAAACAAACTATAATGAAAAATAGAAACAAACTATTTTAAATTTAGGGGGAATTTAAATGGAGATTACAAGTGTACAGGTAGGAAAACAAGTAAAAAACTTACGTGAATACAGAAAAGTGAACTTGAGAGATTTAGCGCAAGAAATCAATGTGAATTATACAGGGCTAAACAAAATTGAAAATGGTACACAAAAATTAGATATAGAAACACTAGCGAAATTGGTGGGTTATTTCGATGTACCTGCAGAATATTTCATTAATTCTTCAATGAAAATTGAACAATCTTTATCTAATAAAAAATCAACATTCTATTATAGAGAAGCTTTCAAACGAGTATTAAATGAGTATTCACAAGAAAAGACAAAACCTTTGAAAAATAATCCATTAGCTAACTTTGTTCGTAATGAGCTAGTAGAGATCATCAATACAGAAATCCCTCTGGATGAGAAGAAGTATTTAGTGACTGGATCTGTTGGTCAAGGTAATTGGGCGGCTATTCCTTGGGTAAGTTGCTTTGATCGTTCAGTAACAACATCAGCAACAAATGGTTATTACATGGTTTATTTATTTAAAGAAGATATGTCTGGTTTTTATTTAAGTCTTAACCAAGGCTACACTTTCTTTAAGGAAAAATACGGAAAAAGAGAAGGTCATCAAAAGCTTCAACATACTGCAAAGTTAATTCGAGCAAAAGTCGATGTACCAAATGAATTTAAATTAATGAGTATTGATTTAGCTTCAAAAGCTGACTTAGCATCAGGATACGAGAAGGGACATATTTACGGAAAGTATTATGATGTAAACAATCTTCCTTCACAATCTGAACTTACTACGGACTTTCGTGAACTCCTAGAAGCTTATAAGAAGATTGTTGTGTTCATGAATGATCGTAATGTTAAAGAATTTAATGATTATTTACTACTCCAAGATGATCTAGAATTCTTAGAAATGGATGAAGAAAATTATCAAGATGCAGTTAATAATTACGCAAATCAAATTGAGACTCGGATCTCATTAATTGATTTGGACGAAGGAACTCGGCCTCCGAAGGATGTAATTATTGATGAAGTTGGGAAAAAAAGATATCCACGTAATGCAAAAGAAGCTGCAAAAGCTTTACTAAGGGAAAAGTTTGTATGCGAAGTGGATCCAAGCCATGAAACTTTTACTTCAAAATCAACTGAACATCCATATGTCGAAGCTCATCATTTTGTTGGAATTGCGCAATATGAAAAATTCCCAGAGGTAGATCTAGACCGGACTGCTAACATTGTATCTTTATGTCCTACATGCCATCGTAAAATCCATCATGGAGTGGATGAGGTAAGATTACCGATGATTGAAAAACTTTTTGAAAAAATAAAAGATCGTCTTGAAAAAGTAGGTATCGAAGTGACTATGACTCAGCTTAAAGAATTCTACGCAATTAAAGTGAAATAATTCATAAGGGGACAAGCAATTGTGAGTAAAGAAATTGTTGGATATACAGTTTGCCAATTAAAAGAAATGCCAAGACAACAATTTATTAATGAACTTGGTGCATTTACAACTAGTTTGGATTTTAAATATAGTACTTCTCAGGAGAAATCCTGGGAAGACTGCTATGATTATTTGATAAATGAATTTCAAAATACAACTATTTACGATCAATGCATTCTTCTATTTGAATATTGTCTGCCGTTTACAAATTATCGACGACCAGATGTAATCATGTTATTTAACGGAAAAGTGATAGTTCTTGAGTTTAAAAGGAAAGATATTGATTTGATTCAAGATGTAGATCAGCTGCGCGGCTATTTGAATTTCTTAAGAAAATTTCATGATGAGACACAACGTATGAATTTGTTAGTAGAAGGTGCGTTAATTTTAACAACGAATAATGAAAATCACATTGTATCAGCAATTGGATTTACTTTAATTAAAGGTAAGGGATTAATAAATTTACTTAATGACTTTAATAATAAAAATCCATTAGATCGTGAGTCGTCGTTACTATGGGCGAATTCATCATATGAACCTTCCAAGAACGTGTTAAAAGCAACATTTAATATGTTTATGAATGATGACCTTTCAATGATTAAGAATATTTCAGAGCATGAGCTTCAAAATGTATTAGACGTATTGCATAGATTGACAATAGAGTCGCATCCAAAAAAACGATTAATTTTTCTCACAGGCGTACCAGGTGCTGGAAAGACTTTAGCGTTACTTCATACATTATATAAGCTGAATGAGGAAAGATTTCGCGGTGTTTTTTTAACAGGGAATGGCCCACTAGAAAAAGTACTCTCTTATTTACTATCAAATGCTGAAACTGGTGCAGATGGAGAAACATTGATTAAAGGAGTTCTCGCATATAAAAAAGCGTACTTTAATCGGGGTACTAAACAGCCTTTTCAAAATATTAAAATACCATCCACCATACTATTTGATGAAGCACAACGTGCCTGGAATGAAAAACAAATGGGGGCTTCATACGGAATGAGCGAACCAGAATTGATTTTGAAAGTACAGGGTGAAGCAGCATCTCAAAACGGCTATACAAATGTTGTAGCTTCTATTGGTTTTGGACAAAGTATATATAAAGGTGAAGAAGATGAATTTGAAACATGGGTAAAAGTACTGGAAAAATCAAATTATCAGGATTGGGAAATATATGCGCCTTCTAATTTGAAGGGAAAACTAGGTCATTTGTCGAATATTGTTTATGTAAATGATTTGAATTTAGCTACATCTATTCGTTCAAATTTCATTGATACATCGTCTTTTATTGAAGCTGTATTAAATGCAGATGTAATAACAGCAAAAGAAGAATATCAAAAGCTATGTGAACAAGGATATTTTATTCATATGGTAGATAACCTTAATAGCGCGAAAAGATATTTAGAAAAGCATGCTATCGAAACTGGTGATAAATTTTATGGACTAATATCTTCATCGAATATGAATTTAAATGACCATAAACAGTTCTTAGGAAATGCGCGCATGATTCAACAATCGGATACAAAAGAAACGATTGGAAAATGGTACTTTAAAGATTCTTCAAAACTTGATGCAATTGCAACGGAGTTTGTTTGCCAGGGATTAGAGTTAAATATTCCTATTGTTTATTTTGGGGGAGATTTCTTGGTAAATAATGATAAGTGGCAAGTGAAACCTACTAAACATTATGAAGATAGGGAAACTACGATCAGAAATATTTATAGAGTTTTGTTATCAAGAGGACGTATAGGGATGTTATTGTTTGTTCCTAATAAAAACGTTTGTATTGATACTCTATCTTTTTTGAAAAATATAGGGATAGAAAGATATGATATTTAAATTTCACAGTTAGTAATTTAGAATGGAGAGAGAAAATGTCACGTACCATACTTTATCATAATGTTTACATTACCTTTAATGGGGAAAAAACAAATCTTCGTCTTTCGGATTTAATTAATAGAATTGTAGAACTTGATGATGTAGAACGACACTGGAGAGCGAAAAACTTATCATTGCTTTATTTAAAAACGATCGATGTTGAAAATCCATTGAATATATATAACAGATCTTTTGCTGTTGCTAAGTACAGAGATAACTATAGACCTTATACTGGAAGAATAGGTACTAATGTTGCAAACCCAATTGAAGATGATGTAATTGAGTTTACTTGTTGTTGTTATGTTGAGCGCTCAAGGCAACTATTAATAGAATATAACCACCATGGAAGTAGACCTAATGAAATAGCGAGGTATCTTTCTTCTTTCTTGCCTAAGAATGAAGGGGCTATCTGGGATATATGTTTAGAACCGATTGATGCTACACGTGGATTAAATGTGATTAGACAAGCAAACAGGATTAATAATATTGAATTCAGAATTGACTGTACTCAAAATTTACCTGATTTTCAAGCTGAAACTTTTTTAGCTAATTATATTCTTCGAACTGTAGAGAGTCATATTGAGTTTGGAGCAAATATAGCAACTATTAAATTTGGAAACGGAAAGAGAAGGTTAGAAATTATACAGGCGCAAACTTTGATTCAAATGGTAGCACTCTTAGATTTAGAAGATGATATTTTTAGCTCAGTAAAGATTGAATTTATAAATGCAGAAAACGTTAAGGAAACTATTGATTTGAAAAATGGAAATATATTAAAGTATTTAATATTGCAAGATGTCGATGCAACAGGTTATGAGTTTATAATTGATCAAATGGAAATTTCATATGATCTTAATCATCAACCAGGGAATACAGCAATGCAACGTTTCCCAAATCTTATTAGGAATAGAACTCTACCGGCAATAATTCCACATATTAATAATGAGCTTATTGCTGTACCTGAAGAAGGTGCATAATGAAATTGATTCAAGATTGGAATCGTAAAGAATTCTATCTTAAATATTGGATAATTATTATTATGATTTGTATTTTTATTATTTCATGTCTTAGTTATGTTCTCGATGCTTTTGAAATACATGAGTTTGATAATATAAATAAGCTTTTAATTGATCAATTCTTAGTTAACAGAGAAGGAATTCTAATTTCAGTCTCTGCAATTTTTATAGGTATTTATTTTAGTATTTTTACAATACTATTAACTATAAAAAGTAGCTCAAAAATGGTGAAAATGGGAATTAAGACATACAAGGAGTTAATTCAATTTTTAAGGAATGCTTTTATAGGTTCGTTTCTCTATATAGTTTATGCGATTCTATATCCTTTGTTCAGTTCAATAAGCAAAACTGGAATTATAAAGTTTTCTTACGAATTATTGCTGGGTGGATTAGTGCTATACATGCTGCTCACTGCTTTAAGAGTAGGAATAACATATATCATTATTTTTAAATCGGACTTAAATAAAATTTTCTTAAATATGGAAAAAGAAAACGACGAACATGAAGAACTGAAGGACATCATGTATAAATTGAAGAACTTCGTAGAAAATTGTGAGCAGCAAGAAGGAATTAAGGATGCTGAAGAATTGAATTCAATAATACGCTTTAAGAATTCTAAGCCAAGTAAATAAGTTAGAATAGAGGAGAAGCTAATAATAAGCCTCTCCTTTTTCTTAGGTATTTCGTATCCAGTATTTAGGTGAACATGAACCGGAATTAATACAAAGAGCTCATAAAGAAACATCCGTTTAATAAGCTTATTCTACTAATATTGATTAATAGATTCGTCCAATATATTTATAAAGTATGCGAAGATGAATTTGGTCATTGGAAAGTCGAATATCAAGACTAGGAGATCTAGGCACGGGATAATCTTGAAGAGGGAATTGGGAATTAAATCATCTATCAATTTTTATATGTAGATCGATTAGATGAAACAGGAGAATAACGTAACTTATTGATGAATTGAAGATGAAAAATTATGTTGATCAAAAAGAAGAGGTGTCATATGAATTTAACAGTGATTGAAGCTGTTTGGGTAGGAGCAGCGGTATTAGCTTACGAAACATATCATAGTAAAACGAAACCTTCTGAAAATGATATGTATTTTAGACAAGTGGATATTCAACATAAAGCACAACAATATACAGCAAATGCTGTACAACATGCACGTGTTAATCAATGGGCAAATGGTGATCATCCAGGGAGTCAGGTAAATTACTTACGTGAGGGAGAAAATAAAACACGTCGTCTTACGTTTAACGGAGAATTTCAAAGTGATAAAGAGAGACCTAAATTGAATGAAACAGATACGATAGAAACAGCGATAGGCGTAGTAACATTCGCTGATATCTATAGCTTTGTAAAGAAGGAATATACATCTTTATTTACAATCGATTTCTTTTCGATTTTAGACTATCTTGAACAATACAGTAATATGCCGTACAAAAATCCAGAAGCCGCTACAGGTCAGGAAAAGCAACAATTGGAATTACTGAGAGAACTCGGTGGTGCAGCGGTTACAGAATTAAACAAAGTAGCCCGTCTATGTGGAGAGAAATATCATCTGAAAAATAAAATAAAATCGAAATGGCTTACAGGTGGAAATGATCGTATACGCCGTTATTTCTGGGAGCAACTAAAGCTTGAACAATTCATGGATTATCCAACGAGTATCTCGTTATTTGCAGAAGCGGCAAAAGATGACGAACATAAAGCACGCATTCGACTTGCGGTAGAATTGGATGAGAAAGTTGCAACGCAAGCAGACTATATGAGGCATCACCAATTTTTAAATGAATCAAGCATTCCATCAGAGCTTTCCTATTATGTAAAAGAAAGTGCAACAAATCATAATTTTCATGTTTACGATGAAGAACCAGAGGCCATTAAGAGAAAGTTGCAAAATAAAACATATAAAAAGGTGCAATTAACGTATGTCCTGACTTATGAAGAAATTCAACGAAACAAGATGACTAACGAACAAATTTTACAAAGGGTACTAGAGGGTGTAGAAAAGCTTTTGCCTTATTATCAATTAGCCCTTCTTGGTGGTATAGAGGAAATAAAAACTACAGATACGAGTTCTTTAGAAGAGGGAGAACAGAGAATGGATTATCCAAAAAATATGATTCTATACGGCCCGCCTGGCACAGGGAAAACCTATAATACTATTAACTTTGCAGTCAGTATCATTGAAGATAAGCCTTTAAAAGACGTGCAAGAAGAACCTTATGAACAGGTCTTTTCTCGTTACAAAGCATATCGAAAAAATGGACAAGTCGGCTTTATTACATTCCATCAATCATACGGTTATGAAGAGTTTATTGAAGGAATCAAACCTGTATTAGATGACGAACAAACGGAGCAAGTGAGATACAAAATTGAAGCAGGTATTTTTAAACTGTTTTGTGAACAAGCACAACATTTGCAAATTTCTTCATCTGATAAAGAACTAGAGTTTTCTACAGATACGCGAATCTGGAAAGTATCTCTAGGTAGACGTGGAGATGAAAAAACAAAAAAAGATTGTTTTAACAACAGTCGAATTCGCATCGGGTGGGATGACTTAGGAGAAGTCATTACTGATGAAACGGAATTACCAAACGCTAGTGTGAAAAATATTTTGTCCAATTTTTATGATGAAATGAGTATTGGTGATATTGTGTTGTCATTGGGTGATCAGAAACATATTGATGCAATCGGCTTAGTAACAGAAGAACCCAAATGGCTTGACCAAATGCCATATTACAAAAGAAGTAGAAAAGTTGAATGGATTGCGAAGGACATTTGGGAATACGTTTATGAGTTTAATCAGCAAACCAATTTAACTTTAGCTACTGTTTATGAATTAAGAAATATTAATAGGGAAGAAATCAATAAGTTGATCTTGAAGTACTCTTCGAATCAACAAGCAGAGTTGGAAATTGTAGAGAATAAGAAAAACTATGTATTCATTATTGATGAAATTAACCGTGGAAATATCTCGAAGATTTTTGGCGAACTGATTACACTCGTTGAACCAACAAAGCGACTTGGTGCAAGAGAAGAAATGAAATTAAGACTTCCCTATTCGAAAAAAGAATTCGGTGTACCGCAAAATGTTTATCTTCTGGGTACGATGAATACAGCAGACCGCTCGATTGCTTTAATGGATACTGCACTGAGACGACGTTTCAATTTTATTGAAATGATGCCTGATACAGCAACCCTACAAGATATTCAAGTAGGAGAAATTAACATTCAACGAATGTTGGAAGCAATGAATCAGCGTATTGAAGTACTATTTGATCGTGAACATACTATTGGCCATGCATATTTCACTATATTAAAAGAAGTGCCGACACTAGAGAGGTTGGCTTTAATTTTCGAAAATGAAATTCTGCCTTTATTACAAGAATACTTTTATGAAGATTACAGTAAGATTCAACTAATCCTAGGAGATAATGCAAAGAGCCAGTCGACTAGATTTATTTTAAATGAGAAATTAAATATGAAAAATGTATTTGTTGGCAAGGTTAGTCTTGACTTACCTGAACAGTCCTTTAATATTCAGCAAGAAGCATTTCTAAAGCCTGAAAGCTACATTGGAATTTATGAGCAGGTTGCACATGAAGAAGATTATTGAAGCAAAAGAGTTTGATATTATTACATGTAATCGTGAATTTGAAAAACAAACAGGGTACGTCTTTATTGATCCAAGGTCATTCCAACAATTAGAACAACTCATCTTAACATTCAATGAAGATGAACAGGCGGATGCAATAGATTTCTTTAATGTGACAACGAAGAGAGAAGTAGGGAAGATCATTAAAGTGAAAAACTATGTGGGAATGATTCATTTAGCAACAGGGCTTCAAATAGAAATTTTACCTAAAATTCATCGACATACTACTGGAGATACGCGAAAGATTTTTTTGAAGATGCTTAAGGCACTTAAAGACTTTCCAACTAAAGTTTTTAATGAAGCACACTTGAATACAGAACGTATGCCGATATTTGAAGTATTTATTCATTTATATATCCAGGAAGTTCAGCGACTTGTAAAGAAAGGTATAAAATCTGCCTATTATGAGGTGGAAAACAATTTAAATGTCTATAAGGGAAAAATGCTATTCAATTCGCAAATCAAACATAACATCGTACATAAAGAAAGATTCTACATGCGCTATGATGAATTCGGTATCAACCGGGCAGAGAATCGACTTATTAAATCGACATTACTACAATTATTGAAACAATCTACTGATACAGAAAATCTAAAAGAGATTCGAAAATTACTAATGCACTTTGAGTTGGTGGAAACTTCCCTTAATTACGAAAAGGATTTTCAGTTGGTCGTCATTAATCGAAATTCTAAGGATTATGCGATTATCATCGAATGGTCAAAAGTCTTCTTAAACCAACTTAGTTTTACAACATTTTCAGGTGGAACGTCTGGAAAAGCCCTTTTATTTCCTATGGATAAGGTATTTGAAGCCTATGTGGGGCGGCACATCGCTAAACAATTTTCAGATGATTGGAATGTGTCGTTACAAGACAAGGGCTTCTATTTGTTTGAGGATAAATTTGCACTTCGACCAGATATTGTCCTAAGAACGCAAGATGAATCACGTATCATCATCATTGATACAAAATGGAAACTATTATCTAACTCTTCAAGCAAGAATTATGGTATTTCACAAGCAGATATGTATCAAATGTATGCGTATGCAAAGAAATATCAAACAAATGAGATATTCCTGGTTTATCCGATGAATGATCAATTTGAAAATACGAAAGAGATTCAATTTGTTAGTGATGATGGGGTACGAGTGAACATATTCATGTTGGACTGCGAAAAGGTAGAAAATAGTCTTTATAATCTAAAGCTAAATTTGGGATAAACCAATTTACTAGTAAGGCGTACGGCTATAGACAAATCTTTACACTAGTTCGATTTTACTGAAGAAGAACACATTATATTTTTCAAATAATGTTTGTAACTAAGAGGATGAAAATGTTAATGTTGTGAGAGATATTATATACGGTCACAAAAAAAGCAACAAGAGCTCATTGATATGGTCTTTTTATATTTCTACGAGAAGGAGGAAGTAGGAGGCTTATTTCCGAACTAGAGTGTTTGTACTTGGATTTACAATCATCCAGCTACATCCACACATCCGTGAAGCGAGATATGGAGTAATACGATTAGTAGAATAGTTGTTCTGCTAGTCGAAATCCCCATTATAGTACAGGTGAAAACTTTTAAAAAAGGTGAACGGTAACGAGTAACTGCATACAATAAATTTGTCCATTTGATCTAATATCGAGCGGTTTCTGCATGACTTAAGATTATTAAAAGATACTTTCCATAACTTTATAAATTTAATATAAAATATGTTTTCTTCTTAAGAATTGAAAAGGAGTATATCTATGGATTTAGCAAATTTTTTAAAAGAGATAGCGAGTGAACAAGGACAAGAAGAAGGAGATTTTCTATCCAATAGTACTTTCAAAATTGGCGAAACTCTACCTAAAAAAACATCTGGAGTAGTCTATGGTTTTGTTGTTAGACTAAATGCGCAAGAAAAATTAGACTTATTTAATGAAGCAAAAAAACTAGGCGGCAACAAATTCGATGCGGATTCAAAGACTAAATCAATTATAAATGATTATTATCCGTTATATTGGGGGAAAAATTCTGATATTTTTGGCAGAATAAATGCTCATGTAACTGGACATAAGGGGGGGAATAGCAATTTAGGGTTGAAAGACTATTTAACTATAAAAGATAAAGAGATTTTATATGCAAGAATTTATCTTAATAATAATGAAGAATTTGAAAAATATTTAATTTCGACTTATCCACCTCTTTTAAAAACTAGGAAGCAGTGAAGTCCATAAAATAATCAATTATTAGACAAATTTGTAGGTGTACAAACTAATGTTTGTGCACTTTTATTTTGTTTAGAGAGTACCGAAGAACAAAATTTAGATATGCAGGAGCATACAATTCAGTAATACGCTAAAGAAAAGGCTTTAGAACTTAGTATATATGTTGTGAAAATCTTAAGTCGTAAAGAAGTAATAGATAAGGTTGGAAACTACAATTTATACCTAAAGTTGAGAATATTTAGGTGGAATAAAGTTAACATATAAAATGGCGGCAGATGGTTAATTTAACAGATTTTCCGATTGTAAAAACGTAAAATAGCCTATAAAATTGAATGGTTGGTCGCCAAAAATCTATTTTATCCGACCACTGGAGTTAGTTTCGCTGTGATACAATAAAACTAATAAACATAACAAAAAAATAGAGTTTTTTGAAAAGGGTGGAGTAATGAATAAACAACAACTGGCTTCGAAAATTTGGGAGTCTGCAAATAAAATGCGTTCAAAGATTGAAGCGAACGAGTACAAGGATTATATTTTAGGATTTATCTTCTACAAGTTCTTATCTGATAAAGAAGTGAAGTTCTTAAAGGAGAATGATTATTCGATAGAGGATATTAAGAATCTAAAAGAAGAAAGCCAGGAAGAAGTAGCATTCATTCAAAATGGAATTGGATACTTTATTGAGTACGATAATTTGTTCTCAACTTGGCTAGAACTTGGGAAAGACTTCTCTGTCGATAATGTCCGTGTAGGATTGTCGGCGTTCAGTCGTCTTATTAGTGTGAGTCATAAAAAGGTTTTCGACCGTATCTTCAATACATTGGAAACTGGGTTGAGTAAATTAGGAGATAGCTCTGGTTCTCAGACAAAAGCGATTAGTGAGTTAATCCAATTGATTAAGATTATCCCGATGGACGGCAAACAAGACTATGATGTTATTGGTTTTATCTATGAATACTTGATTGGTATGTTTGCTGCAAATGCAGGAAAAAAAGCAGGAGAATTCTATACACCACATGAAGTTTCTGTTTTAATGTCAGAAATTGTTGCAAATCACTTGAAAGATAAAGAAGAAATTAAAATCTATGACCCAACGAGCGGTTCAGGTTCATTGTTAATCAACATTGGTCAATCTGTTGCAAAACATATTGACAACGAAAATAACATTAAGTATTTTGCCCAAGAATTGAAGGAAAATACCTATAACTTAACCCGAATGAATCTGGTTATGCGTGGAATTATACCTGATAATATCGTAACACGTAATGGAGATACACTTGAAGAAGATTGGCCGTTCTTTGATGATAATAATCCCATTAATACGTATGATCCACTTTATGTGGATGCGGTGGTTTCAAATCCACCATATTCACAATCTTGGGATCCTACAAATAAAAAAAGTGATCCGCGATACGCTCACTATGGTCTTGCTCCTAAGACGAAAGCGGATTTTGCTTTCTTACTTCATGATTTATATCACATTAAACCTGAAGGTATTATGGCAATCGTTCTTCCACACGGTGTGTTATTCCGTGGTGGTGAAGAAGGAGAAATCCGTAAAAATTTGATTGAACTAAATAATATTGATGCCATTATTGGCCTTCCTGGGAGTATTTTCTTTGGAACAAGTATTCAAACTATCATTATGGTGTTAAAACAAAAGCGCACAACAAACGACGTTTTATTTGTTGATGCTTCAAAAGGATTTATCAAAACTGGAAAAAACAATGTATTACAAGCATCTGATATTAAGAAGATTGCAGATACGGTTACCCAGCGTATCAACATTGAAAATTATGCTCGTAAAGTGAGTCAAGATGAAATCCGAGCAAATGACTATAAATTAAATATTTCACTATATGTAGATCCTTCTGATGAAGATGAAAATTGGGATATTTATGCGTCAATGTTTGGTGGGATTCCTAAATCTGAAATTGAAAATCTAGCGTCGTACTGGGAATGCCTACCAATACTCAAGAAAGAATTGTTCTCAGAAAATGAATCACCATATGTTAATTTAGCAACAAATGATGTGAAGAAAGCAATTACTGAAAATGTCGATGTGGTGAATTTCATAAACAATTATCACAAGTCATTTGATGGATTTGAGGACTATCTTAAAAAGAAGCTTATTGACCAAATTACTTCAATTAATATTAGTAAAGAAAAAACAACTATTAGTGATGATATCTTCGCACGTCTCTCTTCCATTCCTTTGGTAGATAAGTATAAAGCTTACCAAGTTCTTGATGACGGGTGGGAAAAAATAGCATTTGATTTAGAAATTATTCAAAATGAAGGTTTTGAAGCAACGAAAAAAGTTGATGGAAATATTGTCTTGAAGAAAAAGGATGGGAAAGAAGTTGAAGTGCAAGAAGGCTATCTAGGGCATGTGATTCCATTTGATATAGTTCAGGCAACAATGCTGAAAGAAGAAGCAGATGCTATAAAGGTCATGGAAAATCGTTTAGCTGAAATTTTGTCTTGCTATTCTGAAATTATTGATTCACTTTCGGAAGAAGAAAAAGAATCAATAGTATTGAATGATGCAAACGACGCCTTCGTTACTGCTGAAGTAAATAAAGCACTGAAATCTGCCTATGCAGATATTGAATCCGAAGAAATAATTGCGTTGAACGAATATATTAGTTTGCTAGATGCAAAAGCGAAGAAACCAGAAAAAGAAAGTTTCATTGCCAGCCATCCAGAAGTTACTTGGTCAGAAATTGAACCAAATAAAGATGGTACATTCACGAAAACCAAGGTTAATGCATACCTAAAAGAATTACAATCTAATTACAATTTCCCTGAAGAGTTATTCGAAGCAAAACTTATTCAAGTCAGTGATTTAATGGCAGAAGAAAAAGCATTAAAGTCACAAGTGAAAAAAGATTCTGCGGAACTTCATATGAAGACGAAAGAAACAATCGAGAACTTATCTGTAAATGAAGTTTGTAAGTTACTTGAAGAGAAGTGGATAACTCCACTCACAACAGCTTTAAATAAAGTACCAGATAATGTTATTTCGGAGCTTATGTACAAGGTTCAAGAGCTAGCAGACAAGTATGCAACAACATATTACGAAGTTGCGAGTGAAATTGCGGACACAAAAATGAATTTAACAACCTTAATTGATGGATTAACAGGTAGTGAATTTGATATGAAGGGGCTTAGCGAGTTCCAATCGCTATTGAAAAGTGAATAAAATGAGTGAAAGAAAAAAATACCCTGAAATTAGATATGGTCAATTCACTGACGCTTGGGAACAGCTGAAGTTAGGTGATCTGGCTAGTTCACTTGAATATGGATTAAATGCAGCAGCTAAAGATTTTGATGGAGTAAATAAGTATCTTCGCATCACGGACATTGACGAAAACAGTCGAGAGTTCGTTAAAGATGGTTTAACTTCACCTGATATTGAATTGGATAAAGCTGATAATTATTTACTATCAAAAGGCGATATTCTTTTCGCAAGAACAGGTGCAAGTGTTGGGAAAACTTATAAATATAGGGAAACTGATGGGAAAGTTTATTACGCAGGCTTCTTGATTAGAGCTCATATTAACGAAAATAATGACTCAGAGTTTGTTTATCAGAAAACATTAACTGACGCTTATGACAACTTCATTAAAATAACATCTCAACGCTCTGGGCAACCAGGGGTTAACGCTCAAGAATATGCTAGTTTCAAACTTGCAGTACCTTCAAAGTATGAACAAGTAAAAATTGGCGACTTCTTTAAAGAAATTGACGAGCTTATCACCCTTCAACAACGTAAGTATGAAAAGACGGTAAACATGAAGAATGCTTTACTTGAAAAAATGTTTCCGAAAAATGGAGAAGATAAACCAGAGATTCGTTTTGAAGAATTCTCCTATAATTGGGAACGGAGGAATTTGTCTGATATTGTGGCTATAACAGGCGGTGGTACACCAAGTACAGTAATCGAAGAGTATTGGAACGGAGATATTGATTGGTATTCTCCTACAGAAATAGGTTCAGAAGTATACGCCACTGGTAGTGCTAAAAAGATAACAGAACAAGGCCTGGCGAAAAGTTCTGCTAAGATTCTTCCAGCAAACCGAACAATATTGTTTACATCTCGTGCTGGTATTGGTGATATGGCGATTCTTGCTAAAGATGGAGCTACAAATCAAGGCTTTCAGTCTCTTGTTTTAGATGAAAAAACGAATGTTTATTTCTTATACTCAATGGGTTATAAAATAAAAAAATACGCGCTTAAAAACGCTTCTGGATCAACGTTTTTAGAAATTTCTGGTAAATCCCTCGGAAGAATGGAGGTATTTATTCCGACACTGGAGGAACAAAATAAAATTGGTGCATTTTTCAAAGAGTTAGATCAACTTATCTCCCTTCAACAGCAGGAGTTGGAAAAATTGAAAAATATTAAAAAAGCACTACTTCAAAAGATGTTGGTTTAAGGAGGAATGGCATTATGATTTTTACAAAAGAAGCGGAGTTTGAAGAAGCCTTAGTAAACTTGTTGATTTCTCAAAAAGGTTGGGAGGAAGTAATTAAGTGCCCTTCTGAGGAAGATTTAATCCGCAACTGGGCGGATATACTCTTTCAAAATAACCGTGATATTGATCGCTTAAATAATGTGCCATTAACCGATAGTGAAATGCGACAAATTATGGAGCAGATCACCGAGCTTCGTACTCCATTAAGACTCAATGGGTTTATTAATGGTAAATCCATTTCGATTACACGTGATAATCCTGATGATAAGCTACATCTAGGAAAAGAAGTTAGCTTGAAAATTTATGACCGTTTAGAAATTGCGGGAGGTCAAAGTCGTTATCAAATTGCACATCAACCACAGTTTCCAACTAAATCGAAGATAATAAACGACCGTCGTGGAGATTTAATGCTGCTAATTAACGGAATGCCTGTCATTCATATTGAGTTGAAGCGCTCGGGTGTTTCCGTAAGTCAAGCATATAATCAAATAGAGAAATACGCTCACGAAGGGATTTTTACAGGATTATTCTCATTAGTTCAAGTTTTTGTTGCTATGGAACCAGGAGAAGCAGTCTACTTTGCTAATCCAGGGCCAGACAGGAAATTTAATTCTGACTTCTATTTCCATTGGGCTGATTTCGATAATGAACCTATTAATGGTTGGAAAGACTTTGCAGGTTCTCTTTTGTCTATCCCAATGGCACACCAATTAATTGGATTTTACACCGTTCCAGATAGTGGTGACGGAGTTCTTAAGGTCATGCGTAGTTATCAGTATTACGCATCAAATGCGATTTCTGATAAAGTAGCTGAGACAAAATGGGACGGCAAGAACATGCTCGGTGGTTATATTTGGCACACTACTGGATCAGGTAAGACCATGACAAGTTTCAAATCCGCCCAGTTAATTGCTAACTCAAAAGAAGCGGATAAGGTTCTGTTCCTGATGGATAGAATAGAACTTGGAACGCAATCGCTCGAAGTGTATCGCGGATTCACCGACGAGAACGAAGAAGTTCAAGCGACAGAAAACACAAGCGTACTCGTCACCAAGTTAAAGAGTTCGAGCCCTGCGGATACGTTGATTGTGACGTCCATTCAAAAGATGTCGCTTATTAAAGATGATGAAGGCGGATTAAATGCAAAAGACCTGGAGTTAATGAAGTCAAAACGGATTGTTTTCATCATTGATGAAGCACATCGTTCAACGTTTGGAGAAATGTTGATTGATATTAAAGAAATGTTCCCTTTCGCTATTTTCTTTGGGTTCACTGGGACACCGATTCAAGAAGAAAATCAAAAGAAGATGAATACGACTGCAACAGTTTTCGGAGATGAATTACACCGATACAGTATCGCTGATGGGATTAGAGACAAGAATGTTCTCGGTTTTGACCCATATAAAGTTTTGACTTATAAAAATCGTGACCTTCGGAAAGAAGTGGCACTTCATCAGGCAAAAGCAAAATCTGAAGAAGAAGCGATAAGAGAACCTCAAAAATCAAAAATCTATTATAAGTTTCTTAATCCCACACTGGTTCCAATGGCAGGGTATAAAGATTCATCAGGAAACTATATCAAAGGTATTGAAGACTACTTACCAAAGTCTCAATACGAACTAGAGACTCATCGAAAAACAGTTGTTAGTGATATATTGGATAACTGGGTGACATTAAGCCACGCGAGCAAGTTTCATGCGATATTTGCGACGAGTAGCATTTCTGAAGCTATTATGTATTATCGACTGTTAAAGAAAAATGAAATTGGGTTGAAAGTAACTGCACTGTTTGATCCCCATATCGATAATATGGGTGGTGCCGAATTTAAGGAAGACGGTTTGATTGAAATTGTCGAAGACTACAATAAACGATATGACCAAGGCTTTTCTTTTGCAACGCACGCAAAGTTCAAGAAAGATATTGCTTCTCGCCTAGCACATAAAAAACCATACGGCATGATTGAACGTGAACCAGACCAACAAATTGATTTATTAATTGTAGTTGATCAGATGTTGACGGGATTTGATTCGAAATGGATTAATACTTTATACATGGATAAAGTGATGAAGTATGCCAATATTATTCAGGCGTTTTCACGTACAAATCGATTATTTGGCCCTGAGAAGCCGTTTGGTACAATTCGTTATTATCGATACCCTAGTACCATGGAACGCAATATCAACGAAGCAGTGAAACTATATTCAGGAGATAAGCCTATCATGTTATTTGTTCAGAAGCTTGAAAGTAATCTGAAGAAAATGAACAATATTTTTGAAGATATTGAAGATGTTTTCGAAAATGAAGGCGTTGAAAACTTTGAGAAGTTACCTTTAGAACTTACAGCAAGAGGAAAATTTGCTTCATTGTTTAAGGACTTCAATGATTATTTAGAAGCTTCCCAAATTCAAGGTTTCAAATGGAAGAAATCAGAGTATGAATTCTCTCATGGGCAAGGAAAACCAAAAACATCTGTTGTGATGAAGTTTAATGAAACCGCATATCTCATTTTAGCTTTGCGCTACAAGGAATTATTTAGCGGTGGCGGTGGCGGTGGTAGCGAAGGCGAAGTGCCGTTTGAGGTGGAAGGGTATCTTACTGAAATTGATACGAGTGTAATTGACGCTAACTACATGAATTCTCGTTTCCAAAAATACCTTCGTTTGATTAATCAAACAGGAGCCACAAGGCGAGCGATTGAAGATGCGTTAAATGATCTTCACACCACATTCTCAACATTAACGCAAGAGGAGCAAAAGTATGCGAATATTTTCATGCATGATGTTCAAAGTGGAGACGTTGTCGTAGAACCTGGTAAGACACTCAGGGACTACATCACTGAGTATCAGGCAAAGGCGGAAAACGATCAGATTCATAAATTTGCTGAATTTTTAGGTCTTAATGAAGCTGAATTGCGGAGATTGATGAGTCTGAAAATCACAGAATCAAATATCAATGAATATAATCGTTTCGATAACTTGAAACAAACCGTGGATAAAAAAAGGGCTAAGTCTTTTCTTGAGAAAGTTGAAGGTAAGTCAATTAAGCCATTTCAGGTGAATATTCGTATTGATGAGTACCTACGTAAATTCTTACTAGAAGGTGGATTTGAAATAGATATAACATAAGAAAATGCCCATAAAATCAAATTCGAATATCTCAGTACAAAGTTAGTGAATTGTGCTTGTGAACCGTAACCACTAGTTAACATGTGAGAAAGTTCATGCAGTACTAATATTTGAAAGTTTATAACAGATTATGAAAATATTAGGTGTGAGAGATAAGTGACAGCTATAATAATTACTTTATATTTAAAAGAAATTTCTTTTGAACAACATTGCCCCCGCAACTCATTTTTATTTAAACGTAGTCAATAGCGTAGTCAAACATTTTCAATTGTTGCTATAAACCAGTATAAACACTGATGTTATAGCATTTTTAGGAGAGGGTGGTTCGACTCCCGCCGTATCCATACTTATTTTTACAGTAGAAACACTGTTAAATGTGACTTAAAGCATAAGATTGTCACTATGACATCTTTATGCTTAAACGATAACTTCAAAGGCTTACCTATCTGTATAAAGAAAGAATTTTTTGTTTCAGTACCAGATTTAGAAACTACCATTTCTAAAGGAGCATAAATCGATGAAAAAACTAATAACCAGTATAGTAACTTTGTTGCTGGCCCTGTTACTGGCAGCCTGTGAATCAGGTGATAACACGGATAATAAAATAAATGTGCCGAAAACAACGAAGACTTCGGAAGTCACGGAAGTAAGCGGGGTCTCTGGTGACAGAACTGTAAGCGGATTCGATGCAAAAACGAACAAAACCATTACTTTGGGTGGAATCGATTTTTCCTTTCCGTCTTATTTCGATGTGTTAGACAAAGGTTCAACGGAAACTTGGATAACCTATTATCCTAAAGAAGAAGATTATTATGCGTCTATATTGTTTCAAAGCCAAGAATTTTCAGGGACACAGGAAGATTTTGATAGCCAAATACCTTCTATTGTTAAGAGTACCTTAGAGACTAAATATTTTGCTAACATGGAAATACAAAAATCAGAGAAAATCTCAATTGCGGGGTTGCCTGGTTGGACAATCACATTTTCCAATTCTGATACAAATGGAGACGGGGTGATTTCTACTGGGAGTTATTCATTTGCTTATAACATTAATACCGGGAAAGTAGTCATGATTACCTGCGTTTATGACAGCAATGACAAGTCACAATATGATTATTTAGGCGATTACAAAAAGGTATTGGAAACGTCGACTGTTCTGATTGCGGAAGAAACACTAACCCAACCAAATAATGAACTGTTTTCAGGATATAAACTTATTGAAGTTGATGGTGGCGATTTGTCTGGTTATCGGGAACCTAACGTCGTCGTTGACATTGGTTACGGGGACCGTGAATATTGGGCATTTACTAATGAATATGGTCAACTAGTGCGTGTCATTGCTGAGGAAATCGTTATACAAGATGATAGTAACGAACCTGTAACATCGTCTGGCAGATACTATTCTGATGAAGCAAAGGTTCCTGGTGTTGAAAGTGACGTTTTAGATGAAGGACATGTAATTGCTGACTCTCTCGGAGGGGTATCGAATGCTTATAACATTACTCCCCAAAATAGTACTCTAAATCGTCATGGGGACCAAGCGTACATGGAAAAAGTAATCCGTGATGCTGGTGGAGCAACAAATTTTGAAGCCATTATCACATATCCAAATACGGAAACCCAAATTCCTTCAAGTTATCAATATACTTATACGATAATGGGTAACGAGATCGTTGATATATTTGATAATGTAAACCCTGATGAAGTAAATGCATCACTCGGTTTAACAGGCAGTGAGCCTTCTGATTCAACGAGTTCAAACCTAACCGGTGATATTTCTAGTGTTGATACGAACGGTAATGGCCAGGTGACGATTAAAGAAGCAAAAGCTGCAGGTTTTAGTATGCCAATAACCAGTGATCATTGGTTATACCCATATATGGACGATCGTGATAACGATGGTATGGTAGGTGAGTAAAATATCATTATTTTTCACTAACAGGTGAGTTAGCTTAATAAGACCAATTTTAAAAATCGATTCCTAATACGTTGTAAGGGAATCGATTTTTTTATGCTGTAATTTGCTTAACGTTGTAAATCCGCATTTTCCTGACGCAACCCTTATAAAGAGTTTAATAATCCTCCGTGATTATTCTTCGGCGAATTCACCTCACTAGAAACAGCATAAGCCTCCATAAGAGATGCATCATAAGGGACTAGCAACCTTTTTAACGATTCTTTTTCTTGTAGTTTAGTATTTAACCAAATCTTTTCTTCACGCCTTAGAATCACAGGCATACGGTCATGTATATCAGATACTAAAGAGTTTGCTTCCGTTGTCAGTACCGTACAGGAATGAATCATATTCCCCTCTGGAGATTTCCATGACTCCCATAAAACAGCAACCGGAAAAACTTCATCTGATTTCATCTATATTCGCATAGGAATCTTACTAGATTCATGCTTTTTCCATTCATAGAAGGAATCCATTGGTATTAAACATCTTCTTTTAATAAAAGCATTTCGATAACTCGGCTTTTCATCTACTGTTTCCGAACGTGCATTAATCATTTTGTAGGAAACTTTTTCATCCTTTGCCCATCCGGGTATCAACCCCCATTTTATTTTCCCCTTCCGGTTGCTTAAAACGGACTGTGAAGGAGCTACATTATAGTTAGGGGGGAGAATTCTTCATCAAATGCTGCATTCACATCAAAGCGTTCTATTAGCTGCTCAAAGTCTGCAAATAGCGTGTAACGACCACACATACTATCCTTCCTTTTCGAATTCAATTTACTTTAATATAACATATCGTGAAGAATCATAGATAATGCAGGAACAAATGTATGTTGTGAAGAATAATAGATGAGTGGGATATAAAATTTATAGGGAGTAGAAGCTATATGAAATTTAAAACTTTTAATGAAGATAAATTAGAGTTGTTGGGACAAGATGCAGGAGGCATATTAATTCGCGAATTGATGGAAGAAAAAATACTTCAGCTTTTTGTTCATTCTTTATCAATGATAGATCAATATGAAAATAATAAAGATCCAATACGATTTAAAAAAGAGTTTGATTTTGAGAATCATGCTGATTATGTTTTTTTCATTTAGTGATGTTTGGTACAACACTTTTAAAATATAATTCTACAGATTACATCATGAAGAAAAAACTGTTTGGAGGATTTGAAGAGGATTTATTTAAAGCTTTTACATTTATTAAAGGTTTAGAAGCTGGGCCATCATATTGAAATGTACTCCATTTTGATAGTCTATTGGAAAAACTACAGAAGTTTCAGCGATACAATATGAAATGTTACACTTGAACAGTGGACAAGCTTTATTATTTACTAAATTAGTTTAATTTTGTCCCCGCAACACTAATTTAGTGAAATGGCGTTTAGAGATTTTAAAAAAGTTCTAAAAAGCCAACAAACGTTGGTTTTATAAGGTCTACAATAGAGAGCGGTTCGACTCCCGCCATCTCGTATACATAAATCAGTAATTTCATTATTAAGTCATATAATTCAATTTTAAATACAAGGGGATAAAGTATCTATGAGGGAAATTAGTATTGAGTATTCAGACTATGATGCAGTGGCTGGTAAGATAATTTATTTTAATGAAAAAGGATATTTATTAGCACCTAATATAGTGTTTAGTAGAGATCAGTTAGGTATGTATTTTTACTATTTTAACGATGGAATTTCGCAGTTTGAAGAAGTAATTAATGTAGATAATTCTAAAAGAGTGAACTATATAATTAGTGGCGGCAGTATTGCAAATATAGAACTTGAACAACTTGCTAATATGACGATTAAACAGTTGGCTGAACTATTAAAGTAAGATTAAGTGGAAGAGATAATTAGTAGATATGACAAGGAAAAAAATGTATTGTTAAATTTGATAAGGAACAATATGGTGAAGTAGGTGTTCTTCTTGATATTGTTAAAGACAACTCTAAAAAGTATTATATTTTGCAAAAGTAACTACAGAGAATTATAAAGAACGCATTCATAGTATTGCCAAGTATTTTACATAGTCCAAATTGATTTGAAATGAAGTCTCTGTGGGCATAAATTTATGAGCCTAGAAGCCAGAAACCATGGGAATCTGGCTATAGCAAAAGCAGGCACCATACCCACATCTCAATGTAAAATCTTCCTTAAAACACTATGTATTTTTTTTACAGTTCCTCGCATCAGTATCTTGCATTTTTATGAATAATTATTTTGCAATACACAACTAAATATTGAAGAGTAAGTTATCATTAATATTTTACTATTTTATAGTTAGAGTTACGTTTTTTGCTAAAATTGAGTTTCAAATTTAGCACGAATAATCTCAACAAAGTATTCAACAATGTGATTTTGACACGGAACAGCCATTTTAAAGTATATGCTGTAATCATTTAATAGCTTCTAAAATTAAAAAAGGCTTTTCGAATTTTACGTAATAATATGAATTAAGGAGATTCAATTACAAAATAAAAACCCCCAGCCCTGCAAAATGGTAGCGGGGAAAGGGTTAAGTCAAGAGCAATTCCAGCCCTGCAAATGATAGCAAGGAAAGAGGATGCTCATATTTAAAATATAATTAAAGACATTATAATATGTGTAAAAGTAAATTGTCAACAATTGAAGAAAAAGAATTATTATCAGAAAAGTAACATTCAAATGAATAAGGATTTATGCAATTATGATTTATGGGATGAAGAAAGCATAATAGATCGTTCGGATATTTTGTTTAAAAGATTTCTAAAAATCTGGACATACTTTGGAAAAGATTCTAATTAATTAAATAACAGAATTGAGAGTAAGGACTGAGTGGTTTCTCAGTCCTTAATAGAATGAAGTAGAGAGCACTTTTATTGGAGAATATACGTGCAAACTTAGGTATAGGTTTACACCTTTTCTCCCTTTCTCTCAAAATACCAATGCAACCTAAATCCACAAATCTCCTTAGTCCATTCATAAACAATCCCATTAAAAGATTCTACAACATCAAAATTCAAAGCAAACTCTCCATCAACAAAAGTAGTTTTCCCTTTCGAAGATCCACTCCACTTCGTCATAGGCATTCGCTTAATAAGGGAAGCAACATTTTTCAAATCACTGTCAATAACATCAATCTTTCTTCTATACTCTTTGGATGTTAAGTAATCGTGAAAGTAGGGGGCAGCATCTTGCGCTTTCAATGGTTTACACCAATGATCTACACCTCTTGACAGCATGTATTTCAGCAACACCATTTTATAACTTTTAGACATCGCTGTTTTTTCAACTTCTTCTAGCCAATCCTTATATAAATCAAAAGCTTCTAATTCCTGCACATTCAATTCCCCAGCTTCTTTTAACATCCCCACATACGAACCGAATTCTCTTCTAACATTAGAAGCGATGATTCCTGATTTCAGATGATAGTCGAGGTAGGTTGGTTGAGTTCCCATTTCTTCTTTCAATCTGAAATATTCATAAATAATCCTCTGTTTATGAGACGCTGATTTTCTTGCCATTTCTTTTACTAAGTCGATAATTTCTGTCCCCAGGTGAAAAGTGCAAAGACTTGGTAGGCTAGTTTGAATTGTTTTTAAAGCTACTTTATCAGTTAAATCTGTAGTGAATACTGTTAGTTTTGTGTCTGCGTTTCGATAATTTCCTATTAAGTCAATTATTACGCAGTGAGATTTACCTTCTGCAATGCGCAAGCCTCGCCCAATTTGCTGCGTGAACACTGCAATCGATTCTGTTGGTCGCGCAAATAGGAGGGTGTCGACAGATGGAATGTCTACACCTTCGTTAAATAAATCGACTGTGAATATGATATCAAGCTGCCCTGCTTCTAGATATTGTTTAGCTTTTAATCTTTCATTTCTAGGAGTAGTTCCACTTAATGCAATAGATTTAAATCCCGCTTGTGTAAAGTAATTACTTAAGAAGTTAGCTTGTCTCACAGTAGAGCAGAAGCCAATTGTTCTTGTTTGTTTCCGCTCTAACCATGCCTGTAATATCCTATCAGCCATTTCTTCTCTTAATTGAACGCGAGACAATTCTTCCTCGTCATAGCCTGTTCCAATCCAACGAATTTGGGAGTAGTCTGTATCGTCGTAAACTCCGTAATAATGAAATGGAGAGAGCCAGTTTCGCTGGATTGCGTCGATAAAGTGGATGCGGATCGCGATGTTTCCATCACAGATGCTATAGACGTCTTTATTGTCTAAACGGTCAGGTGTTGCAGTAATTCCGAGTAGAAATTTAGGTTTAAAGTAGTCCAACATTCGTTCGTAGCTTGGAGCAGTTGCATGGTGAAATTCATCTACTACGATTAAATCGAATGTTTGTGGATCAAATTGCTCTAGATGGAATTTTTGAGATAGCGTATGAATAGATGCGAAGACAAAGTCAGCATCTTTATTTTTCTCAATAGCATTATATATTCCAGCAGTTTTATCTGGATGAACATGTAAGAATGAAGCCTTTGCTTGGTGTAGTATTTCTTCACGGTGCGCAACAAATAACACTCGCTTGAATTGCTCTGCGAAGAACGCTGCTAAATAGGTTTTTCCAAGTCCTGTTGCTAGAACGACAAGTGCTTTGTCATATTCATCCTGCATAGTTTCCTGTAATGCATCTAACGCCATAACCTGTGCTGGACGTGGTGTGAGCTTGGTCGTTTCTGTAATGTATGGCTCTACCTTTTCTTGAATAGTAGATTCGGGAGAAGAGGGACCAAACATGACTTCTTGTTCTTCTGACTCGGTCCATTTTTGGCTTAAAGGAATTGGAAGATTTGCTTGTTCATATGCAGTTGCATAAGTTTCTAGTGTTTCTTTGTTTAAGGCAATAGTAGCTTCGGAATAAAACAGTTTCATAAATTCATCTGTTGCTTCCTCAAAAACAGATCCACTCATTTCTGCAGGTGCATATAGACTCCACTCAATTCCTTTTTGCAGAGCCGAGGCAGATAAATTAGATGATCCAACAATTAGATGATTGTTTATTTCTGAGCGAAACAAATAGGCCTTCGGGTGGAAGGAAGTACCATAACTTTTATGTAGCCTAATTTCTGCTCCAGGTAATTCCTGTAGAAGTAATTCCAGGGCTTGGGGTTGTGTAATATATAAGTAATCCCCAATTAATATTTTGAGTTCCGAGTTTCTTGCTAGTGCTTCTTTTAACGAAGGTAGCACTAGCTTCACACCTGATTTCATAGCAAAAGCTGTTATCCAATAAATACTAGATGCTTCAGCAGATAGCTTTGTTAAGTCATGAATAAGATTCGACGTAATAAGCCGTAACTTATTCATCCTCCACCTCTATCAAATAAATTCCATCCTTAAATCCACCGCGTTTTTCTTTCTTAGCAATACGGATTTTCTCTAAATCTTCATAAGTCGCTTCATGAATTGGAAGCGCAGCATGAATGAGCTCCAAAATGT
Organism: Bacillus sp. FJAT-22090; assembly: GCF_007676755.1. Classification (GTDB taxonomy): domain Bacteria; phylum Bacillota; class Bacilli; order Bacillales_A; family Planococcaceae; genus Psychrobacillus. Next base: position 27,918 of record NZ_VEBK01000012.1, read on the forward strand.
CTGCTAGTTCTTCAAGGGCATCTTGGTGGTTCTTCGTTTCTTGGAATTCTTGTATTTCTTCATATAATTTTTTCTTTATTTCTGTTAAGTGTTCGGAAGGATCTAATGTACGTGTAGTGAACTTGCTACCCGATTTTTCGATAACTTGTGGTATTAGGTCGCGTACTAATTTGTTATAAACTGGCATTGGACAACCCCCTTTTTCTCTTTATTATAATCCTGGCTAACAAGAAAATCAGCTTTTTTGGTTGTTTTTAACTGGAGAACGAAAGGCGCGTGAATGGACTCCCATCTGGAACCCTTATTTCATATTAGCCCCTAATTCCCCGGAATATAAAAGTTTTCTACTGGAACGTCAAAATACATAAACATATCCTTAAAATATGTCTCATCAATTAATTTGTTAAGCACGCCTTTGAAATATCCAGGCAAGTTACGTATTTGTTTTCGCTTGGTTGCCGTCACTGTAATTTTCAGTGCATGATAGGCTAGGTCATCAAAAATGTCTCCATCATTTTTATAAATATCAAAACGCAGCATTTCACTTGATAAAGAACGGTGAATGCCGAAGAAATTGCGTGCTTTTTTTGTTTCTCCAATTGTACTTGAAAGTAATTCTTTCATTCTGCTAAATAGACTTGTGGATAACTTTTTCGATTCCATAGGAGACGTGTTAGTAAGATCTTTAAAAGAAGATTTTAAGAATAACGGTTCTTTCTCAGAAATTGGCTCATTTTCCTCGTCGTCATGCGGGGTGTCGGCATCTTCTCGACTGTTCAAACTCCCCTGATCATCGAAGGGTAAAATAATATAGATGTTCGCACCTAGCCCACTCATGACAGGGCGTACATAGTGAATGCGTTGAATAATGCCAAGCTGTTCAAGCTTTCGGATTGCTCGACGAACAGTCGCGTTCGATTTGCCGATCGCTGTTTCAATCGTTGCGTGTTTTAAATGGGCAGCTCCATATTTCACCGAATACCTGCGGATCACATCGAGCACCAGATGGTCTGATTTGTTTAGTTCATATCGATGGAATGCGCAATGTTTTGCAGCAGCCTCATCCATTTCTGCTATGGAATTGAAACGAGCGTGTTTTTGTAAGTAGTGAGTCATTAGAATTCCCCCTTTACCTTCTATATAGAAAGAAGTAGTCGAAAAGTGGACAGGGGAAGGAAAAGTTTTAATTTGTGTCGTGTGTTAGAATCATTGTTCAGAGTATACTACTGGAAAGGTAGAAACGGTGTGATGATAATGAATAACTTTGATGGAAATGAATTAATACAGGAGTTTTCGAAAATTCAACGTGAATTATTTCCTAAAATTAAATTAGAAAATAATTTTCAAAGAGAGAATATACAATTTATTGCGGGAGTAGATTTGTCTTACTGGGACATGAATGAAAGGAAGTACGGTGCATGCTGTATTGTCATTATTGATTATCGTACAAAGGCAATTGTCGAAAAAGTGTACAGTTATGGAGAAATACTAATCCCTTACATTCCAGGTTTTCTTGCATTTCGAGAATTGCCTTTAGTGATAGAGGCAGTTAAAAAGCTATCGAAGCAACCAGATCTATATATGTTTGATGGAAATGGTTATTTACATGATCGACACATGGGTATTGCTACTCATGCCTCATTCTTTTTAAATAAACCAACTATTGGAGTGGCAAAAAGTTATCTTAAAATCCAGAATGAAGATTTTATGATGCCAGCGAATTTAACAGGCTCTTACACCAATATTGTAATAAATAATGAAGTCTATGGCCGAGCTTTGAGAACAACCAAAAATGTTAAACCCATTTTTGTTTCTTGTGGGAACTGGATTGATTTAGATACAAGTATGGAAGTTGTGATGAAATGTATCAATAATGAGAGTCGTTTACCTATCCCCGTTAGATTGGCAGATTTAGAAACACATAAAATAAGAAAGCAGCTAATGGAGAAATGTTCGCAGCATTAATTGTATCAATTCTTTCATTTAACCATAAAAAATAACCCATCCTTGAGTTGAGTGCTCTGATGGGTTACTACCTAATCAATAGCCAATCCCCTTGAAGGGAACCTACTATTATATTGGACCGTTTGATGCGCAAACATCGAATGGTCTTTTTTTATTGTACTCACATGTTATTCTTATTATATGTCTATATTTTCCTTTTTTCAAGTATGAGGATATATGATTACTCTATCATGTCCAAGACCGGTCTATCATTATTGCATTTATTTTATTTCGTCTTAAACTTATTAATCTGTTCATTTAATTGAATAGCTAATCCATCTAACTCTTTCGCAGAAGTAGCGATAGTTTCAGTAGAGGCTAGTTGTTCTTGTCCTGTTGCTGCGATTTCTTCGGTACTTGCTGCAAAATCTTCTATTTGTGATGTTACCTCTTGAATTTGACTGGATACATTTTGAGAATCTTCATTAACGGTATTCATAGCTGCTGCAGTTTGTTTAAAACCATCGACAATTCCTTCATACATACGCTTAATTTTATTAAACGCTTCTTCTGTAATTTTTAAAGCTTCTCTTTGCTCATCTACTAGTTTATTTGATTGTTCGAAGTTCAGAACAGCTAAATCTGTCTTGTCTGCCGTTTTTTCGATAATGATGGTGATTTCACTTGCTGATTTAGATGTCTCTTGGGCTAGTTTTCTTATTTCATCTGCTACTACTGCAAAACCTTTGCCAGCCTCACCTGCTCTAGCCGCTTCAATTGATGCATTTAGTGCTAACAAATTCGTTTGTCCTGCAATCGATGTAATAATGCCGACAAATCCTGTGACTTCTTCAATCATTTCTTTTAGATCGTTAACAGAACGATTGACTTCAGTTGAAACTCGAATGGATTCATCCATTTTTTTCGTCTGCATGTCAACACTCGTTTGTCCCTCCATAATTGAATCAATTGATTGAGCAGCTTGTTCTGCATTAACAGACGTTTTCTTTGTCATCGCATCTATTAAAGCAACCACATTTGATAGCTTCCCAGTAATGTCACTCATTGTCTGGGCTTGCTTTGAATTCCCCGCAGCGAGTTGATCGATTGTTGTGACGACTTGTGTGATAGACTCCACATTTTCAACTGTATTTTTTGTTAAATTTTCCGAATGATTGGTCACAGTGGAAGATACCAATTGTAATTCGGAAGCGATGTCCTTGAGTACTTTTCTTGTTTCATATAATGCTCTTGCCATATCTCCCGTTTGATCTTTGATGTTTAACAGTTTTTCTAATTCATCGTCGGTATCCACTAAATTTAAATTAGCCGTTTTTTCGGCAAACTGTGTTACTTTCACGATCGGTTTTTCAATTGCTTTTCCTAAGATATAGGATAAAATGACGCCAATTACTAGAGAAATACATAACCCCCATAATACTGGGGTAGGAATCATCAATCCAGACTGCCATTTGTTGCGCGGTTTCTTCCTTTGCAACGGACATTTCACTATTACTAGTACGCATTAAGATGGATGCGCTTACGTTAATTACTGCGACAATTATGGAATTAATTAATGATAAGAGAATAATTTTTGTAGATATTTTTTTCATTCTATTAAAGCCACCTTATAAATTTGTATTGTGTTATGTTATGTCATTATTCATGATCCACCTTAAACAAACCTTAAAAAAAGAAACTTTTTGCATTGCATGTCTCACTAAATTCCTTTTCACTGTGCGCATCACCTTTATATGTCTTAATTACTAGCATATTTTAGGGAGAGGGGACGGATTATATTAATTGTCTTCTTTGATTAATTTTTAGGAGGGAGGAATGGACATGTTGTTTTTTGAAAGGGAAATAAAGAAAGTAAGTAAAATAGTTGGGCCGACTGGATGGGATACAATGCGATCACAGGACCCACGCGTAAATGGGCAATTACGGAAAGAGCAGATAGCCAAGGAAACGGAAGCAAGAAATGCAACGAATCGTCGAAAACGATTATTGAGAGGGTATGATTAAGTAGAAAAAAAGACGTTGCTTCACCGAGAAGGTGTGGCTACGTCTTTTTTTAAAAAGTATAAAACATGGTAAAATGAGAAAGAAATTCAGCATTAACTCTAACATACAGGTGATGAAATGATACATAACTATTTAGGTGAGACTATTCAATTTGAAATAACTTACAAAAAGCGGACAACTATAGGAATTACTATGGATGCTTATGGAAATCTTGAAGTGCTGGCTCCGAAAGGGACAGCCTTGGATAGTGTGATTCAATTATTAGAGGATAATTGGCAGCTTATTCAACAAAAGTCTAAAGAACAGAAGGATAGACTACTTGGACCACAGAAAAAGGTCTATGATCATGGGGAGCGCTTTCTTTATTTAGGAAACAGCTATCCTATAAGGATTCATCACGATATACATATTACGAAAGACCATGTAGTGTTTGAAGAGGATCAGTTGCATATATATGTGAAGCAGCTAGATGATGCAAAGATAAAACAAGCTTTAAAACGTTTTTATTATCAGCAGTGTAAAGCGTTAGTGGAGAAAAGTATCGCATCCTATCAAAGCAACTATAAAGTAAAACCACGTTCAATACGTATTACTGATAGCCAAAGTAACTGGGGAACCTGTGATTCCAAGCTGCAGCTAACATTTAATTGGAGACTTGCAATGGCACCTCTTAAGGTAATAGAGTATGTAGTCGTTCACGAAATGTGTCATATGGTCCATCTAAACCACGACCGCTCCTATTGGCGCCTTGTTGGGAAAATAATGCCCGATTATAAGGAGCAGGAAAAATGGTTAGAGTTATCAAGCTGGAAAATGACTATATAGAAAGGTACCAGGCTCTGAAACAATTCTGAATTGTATTAGAACCTGGTACCACATAGTCAGTCTCTCACAAAGCGACCCATGTCATCTGTATATGGACCTTTGATAGAAATTTTTAGTAGCATTAAAGTCATTTGTTCTGGGGAGTAGGAATAATTATTTTTTATCCACCAAATAATGCTTTCCAAATAAGCACCTGTTACGTAACTTATAAGAAGACTAAGTGGCAAAACTAGTTTTTCTTCATTTGGTGTCGAGTAATGTAAGCCTATCGATATAAACTCTTCTAGTATGATTTTGACTTCATTGACAAAGTGGGGGTCATGTTTCAAAATCAAAAATATTTCGTAAAAAACATGGTGCTTTTGAATATGATTGAATAAGGCAATCATATTAATTGGCAGTTCATTAAATGTTACGTCTTCAATCAATATCTTTTTTCTAATGATGAGGGAGTCTCTTAAGTCTTGTAATACATCCTCTGACATACAATTCATTAAGGAAGGAATATCATTATAATGCTTATAAAAGGTGGGACGTGTTATCCCTGCCTCATCACAAACTTCTTTTACCGATATTGTTTCTTTTGACTTAGCTAATATTTTTAGTAGAGCTTCATGTATTTTCTTTTTGGATTTCAATTGCCTAGGGTCTAAACTTTCTTGCATGACGTCCTCCTAATAACTATTGCCAAAGTTAATTTACCATAGATTATAGCATAAAAAACCAATACAAATATTTGTGTTGGTTTTTTATTATTCCATTTCTCACCTGAAATAATATTCTATAATAATGAAATTTTCTATTGTGAACTATTGAACATAATGTTAATATTATTTTGACTTATTTTACACGGTGTTAAATAGAATCGTTGGAGAGGTTGAATAAGCATGACTAAATACAATTTAGAGGAACTAAGAATGCTAAATGAATGTTTCTTAGCTCTTTTCATAGTTGCTGATTTTGCATTATTGCTCTTTTTTTACCAAAGTCCATATCCCTGGTTTGCACTTTTAGGATCAGGAATCGGTTTATCGATTATTGTTCTTTGTTGGTCTGGAAGAAAGTACATACTTTTTGTTGCTTCATTGTTAGTTTTTTCGATTGCTCATACGCTTATCTACAATTGGAGCGAAATAATACATTAATAAGAAAATCATTACCTTAATAGGAGGGTATTATATGTCAGAACAAGAAAAGAAAAATTCAGTTTTGGACAAACGTTCTTCTAGACGTACCTTTATCAAAAACTCTGGATTGACAGTAGGTGGGGTTGTTTTAGGTGGAGCATTGGGGAGTCTACTCGTAAACAAGGAGACATCAACAACTACTGAAACACATCAACACAATGCTACCGTATCTTCTGCTAATCCAAACGAAGCGTTAATGTTCCTAACACTCGAACAATACAATGTTGTCGAGGCTGCTGCTGAACGTATTTTTCCAGAAGATGAATTAGGCCCAGGAGCTAAATCATTAGGGGTTGCAATGTTTATAGATCATCAATTGGCTTCGCCTTGGGGACTTAGTGCTAAAGAGTATATGACGGGACCTTTTAAAGTTGGAACTGCTACACAAGGTTACCAAGGACGCCAAAAGAATGCAGAAATTTTCATGATGGGGTTAACTGCTCTAGAAAATTATACAAAATCTAATTATGAAAACGCTCGATTTAATGAGTTGACAGCAGAACAACAAGATGCAATTCTCATGGATTTTGAAAATATCTCAGGGGAAAATAAAGTCCTAATTACAGGTATTACATCCAATCAATTTTTTAATATGTTGAAAAACTTAACATTAGAAGGTCTCTATTCCGATCCGATGTATGGTGGTAATAAAGGTATGGGTGGATGGAAACTCAAAAATTATCCAGGTCATCAAATGTCCTTTAAAGCAGTTATGGAAAAAGAAGAATTTATCGTATACGAACCACAAAGTTTAAGCTCTATGCATTAAGTAATAGAAGAATAGGAATATAGAGGTGCTAAAAATGGTTACAAAATTACCAAAAGTAGACGCAGTAGTCGTAGGAGTAGGTTGGGCGGGAGGAATCATTTCAGCAGAACTTACGAAAAAAGGATTTAAAGTTGTCGGATTAGAACGTGGGAAAGACCGCAAAACTTCCGATTTTTTAACTGGTCACGATGAATTGAAATTCGCTCAACGAAAAGAATTAATGCAAGATTTATCAAAAGATACGCTAACATTCCGCAACAAGGATTCAGAAGAAGCATTACCAATGCGAAAAATGTCTGCCTTCTCATTAGGTACAGGCGTTGGTGGCGCTGGTGTTCACTGGAATGGATTTACTCACTTATTTTTAGATTATGACTTTCAAATCCGTACGAAAACAATCGAACGTTATGGAGAAAACAAAATTCCTGAGGACATGACACTTCAAGATTGGGGCATTACGGAAGAAATGATTGATCCGTATTACCAAAAGTTTGTGATGATGGCTGGAACTTCAGGTGAAGCAAATCATTTCCGTCCACGTAGTTGGGAATACCCGAATCCGCCGATGATAAAAACCCCAAAAATGAAAAGGTTTATTGAGACAACGGAAAAGATGGGTCTACACCCCTTTGTCAGTCCGTCTGGAAATCTTTCACAAGCTTATGAGAATCCAGATGGCATTAAACGAGGGGCTTGTGAGTACTGTGCTTTTTGTGACCATTTTGGTTGTGAGTACGGTGCAAAATCAGATCCACTTGTAACTGTATTGCCAGTAGCACATGCAACAGGGAATTTTGAATTGCGCCCTCATTCTAACGTGTTGGAAGTACTTCATTCAAATGGGAAGGCATCAGGCGTTCGCTATATCGATGTGCAAACAGGGGAAGAATTCATACAAGAAGCGGAAGTTGTTATTTTATCTGCATATACATTTACGAATACGAAACTACTATTAAACTCTAAGGTTGGAAAGCCTTACGATCCTACCACACAAACGGGTGCCGTAGGTAAAAATTACGCGGATCATTTTCTAAGCATGGCATTTGGCTTCTTTGACAATGAACAATTCAATGATTATGCGGGAGCTGGTGCACTAGGCGTATCTTTAGATGATTATCATGGAGATTTCTTTGACCATACAGATTTAGATTTCCTGCATGGTGGTTGTATTTCTACAACACAAGTTGGCAATCGTCCTATCGGAAGTAACCTTGTACCGCTTGGCACACCTGGCTGGGGGAAGGAGTTTAAGAAACAGTCACTTTACTATTATAATCGTCAAATGATGGTTTTCTCTCAAACGCCAATGATGCCAAACCGATACAACTATTTAAGCTTAGACCCAATTTATAAAGACGAATATGGGATGCCTTTACTTCGTATGACGGTAAATTACGCACAAACAGATCATAACGCCCATAAATTTATGACGCAAAAATGTTTAGAAATTATGGAGAATTTGGGAGCTGATCAAACGATGGCTTTTGATCAAATGGGTGATTATAATATCGGTGCGTTTGTTCCAGAACATAGCGTTGGAGGAACAATTATGGGAGCAGATCCTGAAACCTCTGTAGTAAATAATTACTCACAGGTTTGGGATGTGAATAACGTATTTGTATTAGGTGCATCTACTTTCGCAAACCAATCTGGTGTAAATCCAACAGGTACTCTAGGTGCTTTAGCTTATCGTGCTGCTGAAGGCATTGAAAAGTATTTAAAAGAAGGTAACTTATTAGTTTAATTTTTACCATATACAAAAAGGGAATCAGGTATAGCTTGATTCTCTTTTTTTTTCTTACATAGATACCGAATTTTATTGACTTTCTATCTACATATTTTATACAATTGTAATTCGACTGAAATTTTAGAAAGGTTAGGGGGTAGTATCATAATGAGCACTATATATGAAGAGGAATTTAAGAGATTGCAAGAAGTTTTGTCTACACTGGATGACCGAATACACAAGCTAGAAAGTATTCCAGTTTACTATGGAGATAACTATACCGAGCAAGTTCTTGAAGATATGAGGGAAATCAATCGGCAAAACTTACGAATTGGTGCACAGGAGCCATACTTTGGACGTTTAGATTTTAAGGAGGATGGACAGCTCGAGCCAAATCCATTATATATTGGGAAAGTCGGTGTTTCGGATGAGGAAGCGAAAAAACCAATAGTTATTGATTGGCGTGCACCAGTGGCGAGTATGTTTTATTCGTTCAATGGTGGAGAAGAACTGGCTTTTTATCAATCGCCTGATGGATTAGTAGAGGGAGAAGTCTATTTAAAAAGAAACATCGCCATTCGTAAAAGAGAGCTGGAGCGTGTTGTGGACACGTATGTAAAAGGAAGTGAGGATGTATCCCTAACAGATGAATTTCTCTTGTACCGATTAGGGGAAAGCAAAGATAATAAGTTAAAAGATATCGTTTCCACGATACAATCGGAGCAAAATGAAATTATTCGAGCTGAGAAAAATAGTCCATTATTGATACAAGGGGTTGCAGGGAGTGGGAAAACTACTGTCGCTTTACATCGCCTTGCTTTTTTAATTTATGAATATCGTGAACAGCTACAAGCAGATAGAATGATTATTTTCGCTCCAAACAGTTTGTTTTTAGATTATATTTCTGGTGTACTTCCTGAACTAGGAGTAGGTAATATTAAACAAACTACTTTTCCAGAGTGGGCGTTGCGTCTTTTAGATAATGCAGTGAAATTAAAACAGCCAGAAGACAAGTTAAGAGAAGCCTTTTCCATTAATCGAGACAATCATAAAGTTATGCAGGGTAAATTAAAGGGGTCACTCAAGTTTCAATCATTCATTGAAAAATGTCTCACTCAATTTGAAGAAAGTCTCGTACCAGCAACTAATTTAGAACTATGGGATCAAGCTGTCATAACAATAGATGAAATTAAGAAGTGGATACTTGAATATAAGCATTATCCATTAACAAAGCGTAGGGAACGATTAGTTGCACGAATCAAGCGTTGGATAGAAATAGAACTGAAAAAGTTCGACGGAACCGATGAGAAGAAGCTATTGAAAAAAGAAGCGAACAATCGATTGAATGCATATATGAAGTTTTGGCCAAAAATGAGCGCTTTATCATTTTATAAATCCTTAATGAATCGACCAGACATAGTAGAACTATTACCTGAAGAGCTTGTTCGAGAAACAGCGAAGAATTGCCAAAAAAGAGAAGTACATGTAGAAGATTTAGCACCGCTCGTCTATATCCATCAGCAGTTAACAGGAATAGAAAGCAAACAAAAATTCCATCATGTTGTCATCGATGAAGCACAAGACTTTTCACCGTTTCAAATTTCTATATTAAAAGAGAATACACTAGGCAATTCGTTTACTATTTTAGGTGATTTATCTCAGGCAATCTATAATTATCAAGGTATAGAGGATTGGAATGATTTTAAAGAAGTGTTTAAAGAGACTGGTTATTATGAACTGACGAGAAGCTACCGTTCTACAAAGGAAATTATCGAATTTGCAAATGAGGTTATTAAACAAGCCGAAGTCCCAGTAGGTCTAGCAACCCCAGTTTTTCGTAGCGGTGAAAAAGTGAAAGTGATCGTTACAGATGATCAAATGACCGAAATTATTCACGTACTACAAGATTTACAAAAGGAAAATCTTAAAACGATTGCAATTATAGGTAGAACAGAAGCTGAATGCCTTTCTATATATGAAAAGTTACAAGAATCAGGGATTGATGTGAACGTCATTGAAGCAAATCAAAGAAAATACGAAGGTGGTATTTCTGTCGTACCCGTGTATTTAGCGAAAGGCTTGGAATTCGATGCAGTGCTACTTATAGATGTGGACGCAATTCACTATAAAGATTCAAATTATGATGCCAAGTTATTATATGTAGGCTGCACGAGGTCTCTCCACGATTTACGTATATTCTATTCAGGTGAAGCTTCCCCATTAATTCAACGAATACCGAAAGAATTTTACGAAAGTAATTAATAGATGGTTGAAGAGGATTGCTCCGTGGTATGTTAGAGGGTCCTCTTTTTTGATAATAAACAAACGCATAAACATCATTAAAACGAAAGTTCATGATATGTTTACCACATTTAATAGAAAAGGAGAATACAATATAATGAAAAATTTATTGAAAATCATTGCTGCTACCATGATACTCATCCCATTGCCTTTTGCTTCTGGAGGATCTGTAAGTGCGGCCAACCCTTCAAAAGTTATGTGGGACAATATGGAGCTAAAAAAGGGCCAAATTGGACGGGTTACCATCTTAAAAGAGACATCACTATTGCATATAGGTAAAGACCCTTCGGTTGATGGAGGTGCCGTCCGTGCTTTGAAACCTGGCGAAGTGTATCGAGTATACTCTACAAAAACACCAGATGGATATGTTCCCATGTATGCAGTAGGTGGGGAGTATTATATTATACAAAATAGCACTTTAAATGGAGTGCATGTCAAATATGAAACACCATCTAAAGCGAAGCTAGCGTTACTCAACAAGAAATAGTTAAAAGAAGCCACATAATTGTTGCTTTTTTGTAAAAAATATAAGTGGAGGTATACGTTCAAATCTGTTTATTTAACAGAAGTAGAGATTGAAGAAGCAAAGCAGCTAAGGAAAAAATAGATGATGGGAAATATAGAAGACCCTAAATGAGTAATAATTGTTTCTGAAATGAATTTATCTTTTGGTTTTTGGTCATAACTGTGGTTGTGCGGAAAAAAACACAACTCTAAAACAATTCACAAGAAACATGTAGTAAAACGAAGGAAAGCCTGCTATAATTGCAACCTGTGTAACCACTCAAAGGTTACTAACTCAAGTTTCACAACTGAACTCAGGTATTAAAGTTTTGTTATAACAAGGATGCAAGTTATTATTGCGGTTTTGTTCGAACACGTTTCTCACGACGAATCTGTTTTTGTCTATGCAAATATGGATATGGTTTAGACCGGTTTTTTGAGTGCATATTTTGAGTAATATATATTTTAAAAGGGGAATAACATTCATGAGCGGTTATAACGCAGTATCAGCAAAAAACACGGAAAATGCACCAAATGGTAACGGTCTATATTCACAAACTGTAGCTTTTTCTCATTACAATAATCTTTCAGCGCAATTACCTATCGATCCAAAAACAGGTAAAATGGTCGCTGGTGGTATAAAAGAGCAAGCTGAACAGTGCTTTAATAATATTAAGGCAATTGTAGACAGCATCGATCATGTTATGAGCGATATCGTTAGAATCACGGTATTCGTTAAAGATATCAAAGACTTGGACGCTGTAGACGAAGTTTATAAAACATTTTTCCCAACATATGTTCCTTCACGGACAACAGTTGCAGTTTCAGCTTTACCTATGGATGCTTTGGTGCAAATTGAAGCGCTTGTTTCACACGGTGAAGGTACAATTCCGAATGCACCTCAAGCAGGCGACCTCATAAAGCTTACAAATAACACGTCCAATGCACCAACAAGTTCTCTATCCACACAAACTGTAGCTTTTTCCCATTACAATAATCTTTCAGCTCAATTACCTATTGACCCAAAAACTGGCAGATTGGTAACTGGCGGTGTAAAAGAGCAGGCTGGACAATGCTTAAAAAATATCAAGGCAATTTTAGAAAGTATCGACGTTCCTTTTGACGATATTGTTAAAATCAATATTTTCCTTAAAAACCTCTCGGATACTGAAGCTGTAAACGAAGTTTATACAACATTTTTCCCAGACTCTGCTATTGCCAGAGCTGTAGCCTATGTCCCTGCACGTACGGTAGTAGCAGCTTCCGCTTTACCTATGGATGCTTTGGTACAAATCGAAGCAGTGGTATCACACGGAGATGGTACACCTCCACAAGCTATTGAAGACAGACATGGTATTGTTATATGGGCAAACAACACTGAGAATGCACCAAAGAGTTCTCTATCTACACAAACTGTAGCGTTCTCTCACTACAATCACCTTTCAGCTCAGTTACCTTTGGACTCAAAAACGGGTGAAATGATAGCTGGTGGTGTAAAAGAGCAGGCTGAACAGTGCTTGAAAAACATCAAGGCAATTGTAGAAGATATCAACCACGTTATGGATGATGTAGTTAAAGTGAATATCTTCCTGAAAGATATCGCGGATATGGACGCGGTAGACGAAGCTTACAAAACATTCTTCCCAGGCGGTGTTCCTGCAAGAAGAATAGTTGGCGTATCAGCTTTAGCTAATGATGCTTTAATCCAAATCGATGCAGTTGTGGCAAATGCTGAAGGAACACCTCCTAAAGCATAACTGGCCATTTGTTTGAAAAAAGATCCATCAAAGTTAATCGAAATACAATATTCTAATCATATAAAAGGCGCTATCTCATTTTGAGATAGCGCCCTTTTTTTACAATCTTGATGCTTTATAAAAAAATAGATAACTTGTCAGTCTATATGATGAAACTTTTTTGGAGCGTGTCATTTAACCTTCGATACTAAATACTTTTGTGAAATCTATTAATATGAAGAAGATTCAAAGTTACGAAATTGACTTATTGAAAAAGAACTTTCACCTTACTCTTTGTTTTCTCATCCATTGCGTTGCGACCCACTTTTCACCAGTTATTACTGATGCTCCAGCATGTAAAGTTAACTCGTTTAAATTTTGATCGTTATAGAAATACTCAAAGTAAACTGCCATCCCTTTTTTGGGTGACACTGAAAAATTCAGTTTAGGAAATAAAGTTTCCCCGCCTTCTTCTACATCATTTAAGTACATAACGAGCGTACTAATTCTATTATTGTTTGCTGCTTTACTTGTTGAAGAAAAGAAATCATAATGAGCTTTGTACTCTTGACCAGGAGTATACTTAAGAATTTGAATACCTTCTCCATGTTCTATGGGGATGTTCATAATAGATGCGATCCTTTTTTCGACTCTAGTAACAATTACGTTATCACTTTCTTCTATAAATGAACTACTGCTTGTTCTCAGTTCATTTACTTCTCGTGTCATTCCAATTTTTGAACGTTTCATTTTGTCCTTAGACAATCTGATCAGTTCATCGCACTCTTCATCACTTAATACATTTCCTAACATAATTATCAATGGCTCTTCTAATCTAGTAATTATGTCAATCTCTCTATCAGTAATTATTTTATTTCCAATGTGATCAAATATAGTTTGCTCTCTTTTCTCCGTAATCATCTTCAAAGCCCCTCTTAGACTATATAATTTTTAAAAACAGTAATGATGTTTAAAGGTCTTTTACTTCAAATGTGTATGCACTTATACTTTCTTTTGGAATAAAATTCATTTTATTTTATCGCACTATTTTAAAATTCACAACTTTGTGAAAAAAATATCGGAAGGAATTTTATGTAATTTTGGGCTAGGGTAATTATTGAAGCACGGAAAGTTCACTTCTGGAATTGGAGTAACACGAATTGGATCACTGTGTACTTTTTTGTGACGAATCCAAAAAAGAATAGTCCCTAATTTCTAACCTACAATTTATGCGATTTGGAGGTTTTAATTAAGGATAAAGAGCAAATCCATCCAAACATGTAATGAAGTTTTTTCTCAAAAAATAACAATTCAAAATTCTAAAAATTTGTGTTAAAATAAAATATCAGTCTACTTAAAGTTTAAATAAGTACGTATTATTTCAAACAAGGGAGAAAGGACTGTAGTTTATCTGAAAATGTTGGGGGATAGTAGAATGAAAAATTTATTGGCTAAATGGAATAAAATAAGCCTCGTAAAAAGGATTGTAATCGGTATTATTATTGGGGTTATCTTGGCTTTAACTGTTCCTAGTGGTGCAAGCTGGATCTCCATTTTCGGTTCTTTATTTGTTGGTGCATTGAAGGCAGTTGCACCAATATTAGTATTATTTTTAGTAATGCATGCAATTGCCGTACATAAAAGTGGTAAGAAAACGAATATGAAATCGATTCTTGGTCTTTATGCTATTGGTACATTTTTAGCTGGGCTTGTCGCTGTAGTAGCAAGCTTTATGTTCCCAGTCACTTTAACACTGACAACAGGAGCGGAAGACCTGACTCCACCAGAAGGTATTTCGGAAGTTATTAAAACATTACTATTTAACTTAGTTTCTAATCCAATTGATGCATTAGTAAATGCTAACTATCTAGGAATTTTAATGTGGGCGGTCGTTCTTGGGTTTGCACTAAAAAAGGCAAATCAGAGTACGAAAGATATGCTAGGTAACTTTTCAGATGCAATCACGAAAGTAGTACAATGGGTGATTAATCTAGCACCACTTGGTATTATGGGACTAGTATTCGATGCAATTGTAACAAGCGGTCTATCTGCATTAGCGGATTATGGTAGATTAATATTAATATTAGTTGGATGTATGTTGTTTATCGCACTTGTGATGAATCCGTTAATCGTATTTATCTATACGCGAAAAAATCCGTATCCAATTGTTTTACAGGTTTTAAGAGAAAGTGGTATTACAGCATTTTTTACACGTAGCTCGGCTGCGAACATTCCGGTAAATATGAAATTATGTGAGAAACTAGGCTTAGATGAGGATACGTATGCAGTTTCTATCCCTCTAGGAGCTACGATCAATATGGCTGGCGCAGCTGTTACCATTGCAGTACTAACACTTGCAACAGTAAATACGCTTGGTATTGAAGTTGACTTTATGACAGCACTTATGCTTTCTGTAGTAGCAGCTGTTTCTGCTGCGGGTGCATCAGGGGTTGCAGGTGGATCACTTTTACTTATCCCACTGGCATGTAATTTATTTGGAGTTCCAGCTGATATTGCAATGCAAGTAGTTGGTGTTGGCTTTATCATTGGTGTTGTTCAGGATTCTTGTGAAACAGCACTCAATTCGTCTTCTGACGTTCTGTTCACTGCTACTGCAGAATACGCGAAGGAACGTAAAGAAGGTAAAACAGTTACGATGAATTCTAAAAACTCTGTAAGGGTTTAATAAATACGTTGAATCAAGGTTAAAAGCCGCGATTACCGAAACTGATTCGGTGATTGTGGCTTTTTAATTTTGGAAAGCTTTTTGAGTGAAAGTGACGTCTAGTTTTACTTCGAATACCTAAGGACAAGAAAATCCTTAAAAATATAATATTTATTTATCAACATGGGTAACATGTAATAAATAGTATTTGGACATAATGAATTATATCTGTATACTAGGTAAGTAAGTCATATGGTCAGACGTTCGACCTTTTATTTAATACATCTTTGTGGAGGCATCAAATGAATTATTTAATCTCAATCATCGGCTTAATAGTCGTTCTAGGTCTTGCCTGGGTTGCAAGTAACAATCGTAAAAAAATAAAAATCAGACCAATTATTCAGATGCTCGTTATTCAAGTAGTTTTAACTTTTTTATTACTGAATACGAAATTTGGATTGGTTCTTATTAAAGGAATCGCAGCTGGGTTTGAAAAATTACTCGAATTCGCGAATGAAGGAATTAACTTTGTATTCGGTGGCCTTGCGAATGAAGGACAAGCTCCTTTCTTCTTAACAGCTCTGCTACCTATCGTTTTTATTTCTGTTCTGATAGGAATTCTGCAGCATATTAAAGTACTTCCTTTCATTATGAAATGGATTGGATGGGTAATTAGTAAAGTAAATGGCATGGGTAAATTAGAATCCTACAACGGAGTAGCATCCGCTATAGTGGGACAATCGGAAGTTTTTATAACCGTTAAAAAACAGCTTGGACAATTATCTCCGCAACGTCTCTATACACTTTCTGCGTCAGCGATGTCCACTGTATCGATGTCCATTGTCGGAGCATATATGACGATGGTTGAACCGCGATATGTTGTAACGGCAATCGTGATTAATTTATTCGGAGGTTTCATCATTTCTTCCATCATTAATCCGTACACTGTAAGCGAAGAAGAAGATCTTCTAATTGTGCAAACGGAAAAACAAAGCTTCTTTGAAATGTTGGGTGAGTATATTTTAGATGGATTCAAGGTTGTCATCATCGTTGCGGCTATGCTGCTTGGATTCGTTGCATTGATGGCAGGTATAAATACTATCTTTGATATGATATTTGGGATATCATTCCAAGAGATTATGGGATATGTCTTTGCACCATTTGCAATTTTAATGGGTATTCCCGTTTCAGAATCAGTTACAGCAGGCGGTATTATGGCTACCAAATTAGTTACAAACGAATTTGTGGCGATGCTTTCATTAAATGAATTGGCTTCAAAACTAAGTGAACGTTCCATCGGTATCATTTCCGTATTCCTTGTTTCCTTTGCAAATTTCTCTTCGATCGGAATCATTTCTGGTGCGGTTAAAGGGCTTCATGAAAAACAGGGAAATGTCGTAGCACGATTCGGATTGAAACTTTTATACGGAGCAACGTTGGTAAGTGTATTATCAGCGATTATTGTAAGTCTTATCCTCTAATTAGAAAAAGAAGATCCGCAGCTGCTGCAGGTCTTCTTTTTTCATTTTCCCATCATCCCGACGCAAAAACAAAAGGAGTGAAAATAAGTTATACTTGAATTACTAGATTCGTTAGTATTTTCAAAAAAAGGGGGAATGGGCAACATGATTAGAATGATTAAAAAGACAAGTAATGAATCACTCTATTGGCAAGTTTGGAAAGTGGGAAAGCAGTTATGTACGCTATCTGGCATTCTAGGGATGAATGGCGAAAAGGAAGAAAAACGATTGAAATTATTGGAGAGCTCTAAATTAGCGATGAATAGATTAGCTAAAGAGAAAGTAAATCAAGGATATGAACATGTTGAGAAAAATTCATTAATTAAAGTGGTAGTACAGTACCGGTATGAAGATGAAGAACAATTCGACGAAGCAGAGGAAAAAAGTTTATTTGTTGAGGATTTAATAGATGAAGCTTTGCATTCTACTGGAAATGGTGAGCTTTACGGCTCAGAAATTGGTGATGGTGCTGGGACTACCTTTTGCCTGGTGGTCGATGTTGAATTAGCCTTTAAAACTATATGGAAAGTACTATCTTCTCACAATTTAATAGAGGGGGTAGAAATTGCCTTTTTACATGATGAAGGCCAATATATATCCCTTTATCCAGTAGGTGCAAATTTTGAAATTGGCTAACTAACAAAACTGTTCAAGTAGATGAGATAATCTTCAAATTGATGGTACAATAGGAATTCAGATAGATGAGGTCGTATTAAGTCTAATTGAATAGAAAACTAGCGGAGGTGTTAATAATGAATAAAAAATGGACGATTGAACAAATCCGAGAGTATGTGAAGAAGAATTCAGATAGTGAATTACTTTCTAATGAATATACAGGTTACTCACAAAAACTACAGTTCAAATGTTCTTGCGGAAATGAATTTGAAAAGACTTTTACTAAGTTTAAAGGCAGCAATCAGAAAAAGTGTTCAAGCTGTCAAGAAGCTAGACCATCTCGCTAAGTTAAAAGCAGACCCAAGCATTCAAGCTAAGGTCTGCTTTTTTTATATGGTTAAGGCAGTAAGCTTTCCTGTCTGATATTGCTTAAAAAAGGACTTGGTTCGCCTACACTATATAAGTGCAAGTAATGCATGGCTCTCGTACAGGCGGTGTAGAACAATCTGCGAAGATTTTCATCGCCGTATACTTGGGCCGATGCATCATACATAATTACTGCGTCGAATTCGATGCCTTTTGCCAAATAAGCGGGTATGATGACAACACCTTGTTCATATTCAGCGGAACCTTTCTTTACGAGCTTAATGTCGTCATCGTTGCCAAGTGCTTCATAGGCAATGATGCTTTCTGCTGCAGATTTGCATATAATGGCTATCGTATTATACTTTTGCTTTCGCAATTCTGCGATTTTAGAAGCAATGCGGCGGTGCAGTTCCGCATGATCAGGCAATTGTGTCAGCACAGGAGGCTCACCGTCTCGTTCAAAAGGAGTAATGGTTTCACCGTTGGGCACAAGCTGCCGTGTAAATTCAACGATTGGTTTGGTGGATCTGTAGCTCCGGTTTAACGTGATCGTATCCGTTTCATCTGGTCCGTATAAATTTGTGAGGAGATGAAAATCACCTGTTTCACTAGCATGAGTGAATATCGCCTGATTAAAATCGCCAAGCACTGTCATTTTTGCTGCTGGAAATAAACGTTTTAAAAACTCGTATTGAAATGGGGAATAGTCTTGTGCTTCGTCTACAATTACATGTTTGATCGAACTATTCATCTGAAAGCCTTGAATCAATTCTTTTAATAGTAAAAATGGGGTAGCATCCTCGTAATAGAGTTTGCCTTCATCAAGCATTTGCTCGGATAATTGACAAATATCATCCCAATTCTCGGGAGTTTTACCTTTTGTCCATTGGGTAATCTGTGCTGGATCAATGAAAAGTTGCTTGTATATGTTCTTTATATGAATAAATTGAAGTGACTGAATCTGTTTGCGCAGGGACTTCAACTTTTTACGGACGATCAAACGACTGAGTGCGTCGGTCTCGCTTTCATAGTTATCAAGCATTTCCTCAGTAAAGCCTTGTTTTTTTTGTAAATGAGTACGAGCTTTTTGATATTCTGCATTGCTAAGCAGCTCAATCTCTTCCTGTACCCATGGTTCGGTCAACTCGCGTTTCTCCGTTTCATCAACTAGCTTATTCAGCCATTCCACTAATTTTTCTATCCTGCTATAAAAACGCAGAGATGTGTCCTTACTATAGAACCTATCCGTGATTTGTTCAGCAGTGACGATTGGTTTTCCTTTAAATTTAATTCCTTTGAAAATCATTCCGGATAATTCCAATGCTTGTCGGTAATTTTTGATCACTTCGAAAAAATGAGGAGACGCTTTGAAACGGATGCTTGCAGTTCTAGCCTCGTAGGAAGGAGTATCCGATTTTGTCAATACAAATTCCAATTGATCGTAACTATTCTCCACCTGAAATGCATCGCTTAGTCGATGGTTCAAATAATCCTGGAAGGTGACTTGTTGCATATTCTCTTCACCAAGCTCTGGCAATACAGTAGATACATAGCTGTTGAACATAGCATTAGGAGAAAATAGAATGATTTGGTCGGCTCTTAGGCTTTCCCGATATTTATAAAGTAAGTAAGCAATCCTTTGCATAGCGGCAGACGTCTTGCCGCTGCCAGCAGCTCCTGACACGATGAGCAGACGCTTATGGTCATGGCGAATGATGCGGTTTTGTTCCTGTTGAATGGTGGCTACTATGCTGTGTAAATGTTTATCAGTACCTTTGCCGAGCACTTGCTGTAAAATTTCGTCTCCAATAGTGAGACTCGTATCAAACATCGACTCGATTATTCCATTATGAATGATATATTGCCATTTTTGATCTAGCATGCCGTGAATTACTCCTCCAGGCGTGCTATATTGAGCAGGACCAGGGGAGGAATCATAATAAACGCTTGAAATTGGTGCTCGCCAGTCATAGATCAAGAAATTCTCCTCGGTAGCATCTCTAAGAGTGGAGACGCCGATATAAATACGATCTGAAGTAGAAGTTCCTTCTTCGGTGAAATCTATCCGACCGAAATAAGGGATCTCCTGCATGCGGCGCAAAGCAGATAATCGCTTGGAGGCTTGGTTGTGCGTGCTTTGTGTGATGGAAAGATTTTGAGCTTGTTGTCGCAAACTGATGATCGTTTCTAGATAATCGTCGAAGGTATCTGTGTTTACTTTGACATCATCCCAAAAGTTTTTTCGGAAATCAATAACTTCATTGCGACGCCGATTTGTTTCACCTTCCAGCATGCTAATTTGTTCCGTAATTGTTTCCATTACGCTGTCTACACGTTCTTGCTCCCGCTGAAATTCTGTTCCCATACAAACGCCCCTTTAAAAAGAAATAGTAGTTGACGAAAAAGGAATTATGATATATAATGATAATAGGGATAATATAAACCATTATATAAAAATGTAATTCTAAATTAATATACCATAAATAGGCCATTCTATCAATACAATTTAATTGAATGGTTTTTAATCGTTCATATAGTAAAAAGCTACAGCCACCATGTTTATCGGTGATTGTAGCTTTTTTTATTTATCATTCATCTAATGTAAAGTATTTTTGTTTCGGGAAGCTGACTGTTAGTAGTTCATTGTCAAAAGAAATTTTAGCTTCATTTTCTGAGATTAGAAAGGGAAGGGAAACATACTGCTCTCTTCGTTGGTACACTTGTCTTTTCCCCGTATGATTTGGGTATTTAATTTCCTCCTGTAGGGAATCTTCTACACTTATTTTGAGCTTGTTTTCGATAATCTCCAACTGGATCTGATTTTGTTTGATGCCCGGTAGTTTTACTTCCACAATGACGTCCGATTCGTTTTCATGTGTATTCACTTGAAAAGAATTCAGGGAGAAGTGAGTGTCCAGCTGGTTAAAAAACTGGTTGAAAAAAGAATCCATTTGGTGCATCAGGTTCCAAAGTGGTTTGTCACGAAAGCCAAATGTTTCAAGGGGATTATTTTTTCTAGCTGGCATATGGTCATTTCCGTATGGCATGTTCATGTCTCCTTCCATTATTGATGCTCACCAATAAGTTATGTTGAAACGAATAAATAATAGCGGGCGTTTAACCTACGTGCGGATTTCATATGGTCAAAGGGTAACAGAAATTTTATTTTGCGATGAATAAATGGGCTAAAACTCAATTCTGACCCTACTATTGCATAGAGAATGAAATAGTTTTGTTATTGGTACATTTATGACAATTTACTTCCAAATGACGTTATTGTATCTTGAAAGAAAGAGAGATAATACAACGTAATTGGGGGAATTATATCAAACAAAGAGCATTGAACAGAATACCACTGTCAAAACTCATGGACCTAACTGTAGACTATGCCTTTAAACAAATGTTCGGAAGTGAGAAAAATAAAAAAATAACAATTGTTTTTCTAAACGCCATTTTGCAACGAACTGGTCGTGACACGATTAAAGAAGTTGAATTTACAAGTCAGGAAGTAGGGGGAGAATACAAAGACGATAAGCAGTCACGGCTAGATATCGTCGTCCGAACACAAAAAGGGGATCTTATTAACATAGAAGTCCAATTATCCAACGAACACAATATGTTTAAGCGCACGCTCTATTACTGGTCCCGACTTTACACGTCACAGTTGTCTAAAGGAATGGGATATCATACACTATTACCAACAATCACAATTAATATTTGTAATTTTACTGTATTCGATAAAAACAATTATTACCATAACACTTTCCATTTATATGAAGACTCTACGATGCAACCTATCAGCGATTTGGATAATGTACTGGAAGTCCATTTCATTGAAATGAATAAGTTTTTACACATGTGGAACCAAAATGATTTGGATACCCTTGACGATATACTCGTTCGCTGGTTACTACTGCTCGGCATGGTCGATGCACGTAAAGAAAGGGTTTACAATCAAATCTACAAAGAATTGGAGGAATTAGCGATGAGAGACGAAAACATAGCCAATGCGTTCTCCGCTTGGGAGGAACTAAGCAAATCCAAAGAAGATGTGCTTGCTTATGAATCCCGCTTGAAATACATTCTAGACGAAGAGGCAAAGTTAGAGGATGTAAAATACATGGCTGAAAAAAAGGGTAGGGAGGAAGGAAAGATTGAAGGGCAAAGGGAAAAAACAGGGGAAATGGTCCGAAATTTACTAAATAAAAAAGTGGATATAGATTTTATTGCAGAAGTGACAGGGCTAACCGTTGAACGGATTAAAGAGATAGCTACTTCCTTGCGTCTATAATATTCATGTCAATTTACACAAGGAAAGAACACTAAAAGGGTGTTAAAAAATGGAGGGAAATCAGGCACAATTATTGGAATCAAAGCAAGCGTTAGAAAAGTTAGCGCATGGCATTAATCCGATAGATGAATCTGCAATAGCGTCCGATCATTTGTTGAATAATCCCCAGGTTATTCGACATTTATTTGTCCTGTTGAATTTTTTGGATACTGAACTTACGAAGAACCAGAAAAAAACGAATCGGAGAAAACGCCCTAATAAAGTCGTACTTACAGCAGAGCAAGTAGAAAAAATTGTATTACCAAAAGGGCCAATATCTATAAGTGAATTTGCACAGGCAGTAAATCTAGTAATTGACGTAACTATATCCAAAAAGTTAAGTGGTTCTGTGATAAATAGAAAGCTGAAAAAGATTGGTGTTTTAACTGAAGAAAAGATAGATGGTAACAAAACACGTACGGTGGTAAACGACAATTCGAATGCATATGGAATTGAAAGTATGGAAGGCTATTACAATGGAAAGCCATATCAACGCATAGTCTACAATGATTTAGGAAAAGAATTTCTATTGAAACATATCATTAGTCTTATGGCTTCGGATTAATCCGCTTAACGAAAGAAGTAAAGAAAATGCTAGCTCTCCGCATTAGATAATAGGAAACACATATAAAACCAGACCATAGTGTGTAAGCTAAGGGCTGGTTTCATTCTATTTATATCCAAAATGAGCTTTTGGCTCAGCTGCTTGGGCCATGCGCTGATTCTTAGACTTCTCATGTTAAAGGGTTTTATTATCATTTTGTAGAAATAAACATACATAGCGGAGGGTAGATTAAAGATGGAGTTAATATAATAAAGAAGGGAGTAATGCATGATGAATTTTATTGCCTCATTATTCGATTCACACGTAGATTTATATATTAGGCTAATTGTAGCGACGGTTGTAGGATTTTTTATCGGTCTAGAAAGAGCAATCAAAAATAAGCCAGCAGGTATTAGAACTCATATATTAGTTTGTTTAGGAGCAACACTGGCGATGTCTTTATCTACTTTAAACCAAGGACCGTATATGGACCCTATGCGATTAGCGGCTCAAGTAATTAGTGGTATTGGCTTTCTTGGCGCCGGTGTAATTTGGATAGATAAGGCCAATGTAAAACGTGGACTTACTACTGCGGCCAATCTTTGGATTACTGCGTGTGTTGGATTAACAATAGGTTACGGAGCTTATGATTTAGCTATTATAACGACAGTTTTAATGTTTATAGCGATGAATTTGCCGAAACTGGTGGAGAAAATGGGAATATTGCCTTCTAGAGAAAAAGATGATGATGATAGTGATGGAGAGTAAAATCAGCTTGAAATGCCCTATCTCGTACAAGTGATTTACTATTTAAAATCGAAAAAGTACAGCTTGCTCGTTAGTTCCTGTTAAAATCGGAGACTAGCGAGTTTTTTATGCCTATAAATAATCGAAAAAGTATGGAAAATACATATAGTAATCTTCCAATAATGTACTATAATAGTAAACGGAGATGGAGGAGATTGAAAATGTTTGCAAAATTTTTAAAAGTGATTTCTGTTTTACTCATTGTATTAAGTCTGAATATCCTTAATTCGAATGAAACAAATGCCGCTACTAAGGTAATGTGGGGAATGACAGAACTAACATTAGGACAGATAGGGAAAGTAACTGTTTTAGCAGATACAGACTTAGTTAAATTTGATGGAAGTGGTTCTTTATCTGTAGTTCGAACATTGAAAAAAGGCGAAGAATACCGTGTGTATAATTTCAAAAGTCAGCATAATGGGCTTTATGGAGTAGGAGGCGGAAACTTTGTTGCAAAGAATGAGAGAGTCTTATATGAAACACCATCGAAAAACAAACTCGCTCAGCTTGCGAATGCCCAAAAACCTGCCTCAAAGGAAGTTTCTAAACCAGTTGCCAGTCTCAAACAAGAGGTCGATAATGGCTTAGCAGTAATTCCAGGAGCTCCGAAATTCTTTCAAAATTGCACGGAAATGAGGGAATATTATCCGCATGGAGTGAAAAAAGGTCATCCAGCCTATGCAGGAAAACACGACAGAGATAAAGACAATTGGGCTTGTGAGAGATGATAGTAGAAACAAGTATTGTTTACTAGTTATATGGGGAAAATGAGGAAGAAGGAATTCTTCGCAATTGGACAACTTATTTCAAAAAGAGATCGTCAAATGGACGGTCTCTTTTTAAAGCGAACGATTTATTTATAAAGGGGAAGAAAAAACAGTGGAACAGATGAAAAAAGATACTTACCATCAAAATAAGAAATTGATGGATGATTGGGTGACATACTATCGTGCATTTACTTCCGTTGGAAAAAATGCTTCCTATATACCTGCATTGGAAAAAGCAGATTCATCTCATTTGGGTATATCCATCATTGAACCAAATGGGAACATTTTAAGATCGGGTGATTGCGATGTGACGTTTACGCTGCAAAGCATTTCCAAAGTCATCAGTTTTATCGTTGCGTGTATGCATCATGGCATTTCCTATGTGTTGGAGAAGGTTGATTTGGAACCGACTGGTGATCCTTTCGATTCAATTATTCGTTTGGAAATGCATAAGCCAGGAAAGCCATTTAATCCAATGATTAATGCCGGAGCAATTACCGTTTCCTCGTTACTTCCAGGGGAGACACCACAAGCAAAATTACAATCGATTTTTACTTTAATGGAACAAATACTAGGAAAATCTTCTTCCTATAGCGAGGAAGTATTCATTTCTGAATGGAAAACAGCCAACCGAAATAGAGCACTAGCTTATTATTTAAAAGAAACAGGTTTTTTAGAAATCGAAGTAGAGCAGGCTTTAGAAATATATTTGAAACAATGCTCGATAGAGGTGACGACGGAAGATGTTGCTTTAATCGGATTAGTGTTAGCACATGACGGCTATCATCCTATTCGGAACGTACAAATTATGCCGAAAGAAGTAGCAAGATTGGCGAAAAGTTTAATGCTGACTTGTGGAGTGTATAATGCTTCTGGTAAATTTGCGGCGTTCATTGGAATTCCGGCAAAAACCGGTGTATCAGGAGGCATCATGGCTGCGGTGCCTCCACGCGTTCGACATGAAGATTGTCCGCTACTCGAAGGATGCGGTATAGGTATTTACGGACCGGCTATTGATGAATATGGAAGTAGTGTAGCGGGTGTTATGCTACTGCAAAAAATTGCCGAGACATGGGATATAAGTATTTTTTAAACGTGCAGACAGGAAGGGAATTTGTCTAAAGACTTTGCAATCGAGTAATTCATTAAAGTGATTATTAGTTAAATTGACCCGTATTTATACTACTTTTAACTATCATTTTCGAGCTGTCCTGACAGGAAACTGTTGGGGCAGCTCGTTTTGTTTTAGCAGAACTCGTCCTAAACATTTCATTATTTAGTTCTTTTTCATTAGCAATAGTGAATATACTAATTTCAATAGCCCATATTTTACAATGGAAAAAGGAGACCATGCTTTGGAGAATATTAAGGATATTACACTCCCGGAAATAATCAATAATTTTTATTCTCGATATGGAAAGAGAGCTACTGATATTATAGCCAGTTTTGTTCTTTTAATATTATTCACACCGTTTCTTATATTCTTTTCTCTTATGTTGTTTCTTTTATCTGGAAGGCCTATTTTTTTTAAGCAAATTCGAAGTGGTATTTATAATACATCTTTTAAGATCTGGAAATTCCGCACAATGCAACCAATTGTAGAGGAATCCAGTAGTCATCAATACGATTGGGAGCATGAAGTCCCTAAAGACTTTTCTTTTGAAAAACCAATTCAACAGGACATCACACGAATAGGAAAGATATATAGAAAATATAGCATAGATGAAATTCCCCAATTGTGGAATGTACTGAAAGGGGATATGAGTTTTGTAGGGCCGAGACCTGAGATGGTGGAAATTACAAGATATTATTCAGACGAGCAAAAAAAACGTTTGAAAGTGAAACCAGGTATTACGGGATATGCACAAATAAATGGAAGATCAGAAATAAGTCATGGAAAAAAGATGGAACTCGATCACTATTATGTGGAACATTGCTCCTTGGTTTTAGATTTTAAAATCATTATATACACTGTATTACTGGTAATTCGCGGGAAGGGGGCATATTAAAAAGATGGGGATATTACAACGAAGGATGGTCGTGAACTATGAAACAGACGATAAGTATGAAAGAAATTATAGGTTTGTTCTATAAAAAACGAAAGATAATTATTTTCTTCGTCTTACTTTTTACTCTAGGAGGTGGTTCTGTGTATTTTACAATTCCACCAGTTTTCGAAGTTAGAACAGATCTTCTTATTAATAATACTACAAGAACAAATCAGAGTACCGTGCTTCAGGCGAATGAAATTGACACTAATTTGCGTCTAATAGAAACATATAAACAAATGTTAAAGAGTGACCGAATGATAAGTAAGGTCAACAGTGAATTAGAAAGGCCCTACTCGAAAGGAACAATAACAAACAACGTAAAAATTGAAACGAGTAATAACTCCCAAATAATCACGATTGTTGTAAATGAAGAAACGCCAGAAGCCGCAGCATTACTGGCAAATATATATGCGGAAACATTCCAAAAACAAGTAAATGAATTAATGAATCTAGATAATATCAATATTCTAAAAGAAGTATCTGCAAAAACAGATGTAACTATGGTCAAACTTAGCGCTATTTTATATTATTTTATTTCATTTGGTATTAGCCTACTTATCTGTGTTGTTTTTATTCTGTTTAAAGAATTCCACATGACAAATTTGAATACAGTAATAAAAACCGAAAGAAGCTTAGGTATACCTAGTTTGGGGAAAATTTCATTTTTGAAATCTACCAAAAAAGTGAAAAAAAGAGTAAAGAATGTGCAGTTTAAATTACTCCAAAATTTGAATAACCCTTCAAATTTAATAGAAGAATTTAGAGATTTACGCGCTAATGTTCAATATCAAATGGAACAAAAAAAGATAAAAGCTTTCATGGTGACAAGTTCGAGCGCAGGTGATGGAAGATCAACGATGAGCGGTAATCTAGCAATCGTAATGGCGATGGACGGTAAAAAAACAGTGTTTATAGATGCAGACCTTAGGAAACCAGATGGAAGGAAATTATTTAATCTTCCAGAACGAAAGGGACTAACTTCCACTATAGTATCTGATTATAAACTGGAAGAAATTATACAGCAAACTTCCATAGAAAATTTATCTTTTATAAGTGCTGGCCCTATACCTCCTAATTCAGCAGAAATATTATCTTCTACTAAAATGAAAAAAGTAATAGAGGAATTGAAATTGAGCTTCGATGCCATCATTTTTGATACATCACCTCTATCCGTTACGGATGCATTAAGCCTTTCATCATTAGTAGACGGTTGTCTATTTGTCGTTAATGCGACAAATACAAAGGAGGGACTCGCAAGGAAGAATATGTCTAGATTAATAAGAGTAGGTACGACATTCTTAGGTTCAGTACTAAACAAAAGTGATTTAAATGAAAACAGTGGGAAATACGACTTGTAAGAATAGGAGTCTTGACATGATTGTAGATATGCACAATTTTATATTACCTGTTGATGCTGGACCTGGAAATGACGAAGGAGCAATAGCACTTGCTAAAAAAGCTGTAAGTGCCGGTGTTACACATATTATTGCTAATCCGCATTGTAAAAATAAAAACTCGGATGATTTTCAAACATGGATCAAACATTTAGTAAAAAGTATTAATAAAAAACTGGTTGAACGGGATATCCCACTAACTGTACTCGAAGGCATGGAAATTCAACTTCATAAAAATTTGCTGTATGACCTAGAGAAAAACCTTTTACCCCTTGCAGAATCAAATAAATATGTATTAATTGGATTTCCCAAAAATAGTATTCCTCTTTTTACACAGCAAGTTTTTTACGAGATGCAACTGAAGGGATATATACCAATCATCGCGCATCCTGAACAAAATATAGAATTTAGAAAAAATCCGAATACATTATATGAATTAGTATACAGAGGAGCTCTTGTACAAGTAAATGCATCAAGCATAATAGGAGCACATGGTAGGGCAATTAAGCGATTTGTTAGGAAATTGTGTCGCCATAATCTTATTCATTTTATTACAACAAATACCTATTACGATGAAAAGGTACCATTTATTCAAAATAGCGCTTATAAGATTATTCAAAAGAAGTTTTCAAAAGAACTTGTAGATTACTTTCAAGCCAATTCTGCACATATCGTTACGGGTACCGATTTTCATACAAAGGAACCAGTTCCATTTTAGTACGGGCATGTCAATGGGGAGAACACAATGACTGAAAGTAGAAGTAAATGGTTGTCATCTTTTTTATTTCTGACAATGGCAGTGAGTTCGTTCGTTTATTTTGAACCTTCTCCATACGATTTATTTATAATAATTATTCTTTTTGTTGGTTTTCTTATGTCGACATTTAGTTTCCATAAGGAAATGATTTTGCCGCTTTGCATTCTTTGTGTATTTTTAATTTGTAATTTATTGTCTTTATTTTTCATTGAAGAATTAGGATCCTCCATCTTTTTTACGGGGATTACTTTTTACTTGGCACTAACTTGGATAGGGATAATTGGTATGGGTGAACATATCAAACGAACAACCTTCCAACTCATCATGCATGGTTATTTGTTATCGGCATTTCTTGCAGCGATTATTGGAATACTCGCTTATTTCCACTTACTTCCTTATAATGACTTTTTCTTAATGTACGGAAGAGCAAAAGCATTTTTTAAGGATCCGAATGTGTTTGGGCCCTTTCTTGTAATGCCATCTCTATTTTCTCTTTGTATGGCAGAACAAAAAGATATGACGACACGTAAGAAATTATTATATTATAGTGCATTTCTCATCTTAGCTGCTGGGATAATTATTAGTTTTTCTAGAGCGGCATGGGGTAATTTTGCTATTTCACTATTAATCTATTTGGTTCTTTTTAAAATAAATCATGTAAAAAGAAGGATTTATACAATAATTTTTATCCTTTTGGTTTGTGTTCCAGGAATTTTTTACTTTATTCAAACTCCAGTAGTTGAGAATTTACTTGTCTCGAGACTAAGTTATCAAGGCTATGATGATGATCGATTTGGAACTCAAATTGCGGCATTTGAAAGTGGTTTGTCTAATCCATTTGGTATTGGATCGGGTCAGTCCGAACTTGCCTTTCAATATTCGCCACATAGCCTATATGCAAGGCTTTTTACTGAAAATGGGGTAATTGGACTACTATCATTTTTTTTATTTTTCGTTGTTAGTATTTTAAAGGCATTTTCTCATTTTAGGAATGATGAGGCATACAATGGAACTATTTATGTTGTTATATTTGCCTCTTTAATCGGGTTAGCATTTAATAGCTTCTTTGTAGATACTTTACACTGGCGACATTTGTGGTTGCTCTTAGCATTAGCATGGATTCCTCAAAAATGAAATAACAAAGAAAATAGAACGAAGAAATGAGTGGTTGTTTGAGTATTTTAGTCAGTATAAATTGTACAACTTATAATCATGAAGATTATATAGCAGATGCAATTGAAAGTTTTTTAATGCAAAAAACAAATTTTAAGTATGAAATTCTAATTGGTGAGGATTGCAGTACAGATAATACTAGAAAAATAGTAGATGAATATGCGACTCAATATCCAGAGATCATCAGAATTATAACTTCTTCGCAAAATGTAGGAGCACGGCAGAATTCACGACGTCTCGTAGAAAATAGTAAAGGGAAATATATAGCAGAATGCGAAGGGGATGACTTTTGGACAGACCCTTTGAAGCTGCAAAAGCAAGTGGATTATATGGAAAGCCACTCAGAGTGTAGTTTGTGCTTCCATTCCGCGGAAATTCTTCAGGCGCCCAACAAGCCAACTGGAAGAATTATCAGACCATACTTGTCGGATAAAATTAGCCCTATTGAAGATATTATTATCGGTGGTGGGGGGTTCTGCCCTACTCCTTCCCTTTTATATCGTAAAAAGTTTATGGAGAATCCGCCAACTTACTATTTAAATGCACCAATTGGCGACTATCCGATGCAAATGTATTTAGCCAGTCAAGGTTATGTTTACTATTTCGATGCGTGTATGTGTGCATATCGGAGTGGAGTAGAAGGTTCCTGGACAAACCGTATGAGTTTCGGTTCCAATATCAAAGAGAAAATTATTGGAATCAATGAAGGAATTATTCAATTATTAGAAGACTTTAATGAATCTACGAACTATATTTACCAACATGAAATTAATAAAACAAAACAACCTATTGAATTTGAGCTACTAATACTAAAAAAGAAGACAAAAGAACAGAAACAATTCAAATTCAGTCATTCCAACTGGTTAAATAAAATAAAAGCGAAAATGAAGATAATTATCAGATGTAATTACCCATCACTCTTTTTGAAAATTTCAAACTTAAAAACAGCAAAAATGAATAAAAATTTAAATGTATAAGGATCCGGTATGAAAAGTACTGGTTCGTTAACGAAAAAAACCACTACCGCTTTAATTTGGAGTTTTTCTGACTTGATGGCCAATCATGGCATTCAATTTATCGTTCAAGTTATTTTAGCAAGGATATTATTGCCGGAGCATTTTGGTATTATTGGCATGATTTTAGTGTTTATCGCTATTTCAAATTCCATTGTAGACAGTGGATTTACGCAAGCTCTAATAAGAGATCAGCATACTACACAGGAAGATTATTCGACCGTTTTCTATTTTAACTTGTGCATGTCATTTATTTTGTACGGAATTCTATTTACTAGTTCAGAAGCAATAAGTATTTTTTTTCGAGAGCCACAATTAGTTGAGATAATACGGTTACTTTCTCTAGTAATCATCATTAATTCCCTTGCCATTATTCAAAGAGTTATCCTTATGAAAAAACTAGATTTTCAAACAATAACCAAAATAAGTATGTCAGCATCACTAATATCAGGGACAGTAACTGTTACGGTTGCACTATTAGGATTTGGAGTTTGGAGTTTGGTGATTAATATGATAACTCTCCAATTTATGCAGACATTCCTTCTTTTCATCTATAACAGATGGTTTCCGTCCTTAAAATTTAACTACCAGTCTTTCAAACGCTTTTTCGGATTTGGATCAAGATTGCTTCTCTCCGGCCTTATCGACACAATCTATCACAATATGTATTTTCTTATTATCGGTAAGTTATTTTCTACTCTTCACCTTGGATACTATACAAATGCAGTTAAATTTCGAGACATTGCCTCACAGTCCTTGGCTTCGACGGTTCAACGAGTCACATATCCAGTGCTTAGCAGTATTCAAGATGAAGAAGAACGTCTACACGAAGCATTCAAAAAAATTATTAGGATGTCTGCATTTATCAATTTTCCTTTACTGATTGGATTGGCAGCAATAGCAAATCCTCTTTTTTATATTCTATTTGGAGAAAAGTGGATGCCTTCTGTCGCTTATTTTCAACTTCTTTGTCTTGCAGGCATGTTGTATCCACTTCATGCTATAAATCTGAACATTTTACAAGTAAAAGGTAAATCGGATTTATTTTTATTAAGCGAAATTATTAAAAAGGTTGTTCTGTCCTTATTAATCATTACTAGTTTAGTGCTTCAGTTGGGAATCTTTGGGTTAATATGTGCAGCTGTTATAAATTCATATATTTCACTTTTTATAAACATATATTTTTCTGCAAAACAACTAGCATATTCTGTTTTAGAGCAGTTAAAAGATCTATTGCCTTCGTTTTTGATATCGTCAATCATGGGGGGGATTGTTTTCTCGCTTGGAATTTTTCTTCCTTACCCTCATTTCATCCAGTTAATTTTTCAACTGATTATTGGAGTTAGTATGTATGTAGGAATGAGCAGGATATTTAAAATACAAGAGTTAACTATGCTGTATAGTCTAATCATTTCAAAAGGGGAAAAATAAATGAACATACTTTTAACTTCTGCAGGAAGAAGAGGATATTTAGTTCAATATTTTAAAGAAGCGCTTGGGGTCAATGGAGAAGTTCATGTAGCGAATAGTATGGATGCAGCTGCTTTGAAATATGGTGACAAATCTGTCCTTACTCCCCTTATTCATGACAAAGAGTATATTCCATTTTTGAAACAGTATTGTCAGGTGAATCACATCAAAGCCATCATTCCATTGTTTGATATAGACTTGCTAATCCTTTCCAAATGTTTAAATGAATTTAAAGCGGTTGGGGTTAAGGTTATTGTATCTAAAGAATCTTTTATACGTGTATGTAATGATAAATGGTGGACATACGAATTCCTTCTAAGGAATGACTTTCATACACCCAAATCTTTCTTAACGATTTCCGACACGCTCCAAGCAATTCATAATGGAATTATAGATTTTCCATTAATAATAAAACCTAGGTTTGGCATGGGTTCCATTTCTATTTTTGAAATTGATAATAAAGAAGAGCTATACGTTCTGTATGAAAAGACAAAGAAAAACATTAGCAATTCGTATTTATCAAATGCATCAGATTTAAATAGTGAGTCTTCGGTAATTATTCAACAAAAACTTGTTGGACAAGAATATGGTTTAGATATTATCAACGACCTGGACGGAAATAACTTAACGACGGTTGTTAAGAAAAAGCTAGGAATGAGATCTGGTGAAACTGATTGTGCAGTAACAATTTCCCATCATGATTTAGAGATGGTTGGCAAAAGACTCTCTATGAAAACAGAACATATTGGAAATTTAGACGTTGATGTTTTTGTAGTAAATGGTGTTTCCTATATTTTGGAGATGAATGCCCGATTTGGAGGAGGATATCCTTTTAGCCACCTTGCAGGAGTAAATCTTCCAAAAGCTATCATCTCATGGTTAAAAAAAGAAACTGTTAAACAGTCTGTGTTTAAACCCAAAATTGGTGTTATTGGTTATAAGGACATACAGATAATTGGAGAAAGCGAAAATTTCATATCAAATTAAAAATGAAGGAGGCTATTAGTTATCAAAACAAAATTTAAGGAACCCATTTTCGTTACGAGGCCGCTGCTTCCAAAACTGGATGATGTTTATAAAAGGCTAGAAGAGATTTGGGAAAGTAAATGGTTAACAAATAATGGTCCACAGCAAGCCAAACTAGAAGATGGATTAAAAAAGTATTTAAATGTAGAAAATTTAACTCTCTTTAATAATGGTACGTCAGCATTGCTTTTAGGTTTAAAAGCAATGGATCTAACTGGAGAGGTGATTACAACCCCTTTTACTTTTCCAGCAACTGTTCAAGCACTTGACTGGAATAACTTAACCCCTGTATTTTGTGATATTGAACCTAATACGCTTACCTTAGACGCTACAAAAATTGAATCACTTGTAAATGAAAAAACTACTGCCATTCTAGGTGTTCATACATTTGGAAACCCATGTAGTGTTCAGCAAATTCAAACAATCGCTAACAAATATAAATTAAAAGTCATTTACGATGGTGCACATGTTTTCGGAACAAAGTTAGACGAACGATCTATTGGCACATATGGTGATATGACAATGTTTAGTCTCCACGCTACAAAGCTATTTAATACAATAGAAGGTGGGGCATTGACTTTCAGGGATACTAGTTTAATAGAGATATTAAATCAGTATAAAAACTTTGGAATAGCAAATCCCGATGAAGTGGTATTGTCCGGTTTGAATGCGAAATTGAACGAGGTTCAGTCTGCTATAGGGCTGGAAGTATTGAAATTAGTTGAATGGGAACGACTTAAAAGACATGAAATTAAAAGATGCTATGAACAAGGGTTAGCAGATATTGCCGGGATAAAGATAGTGACCAATTTAGAAGGAGAAAGCAGTAGTTATCAATATTTTGTCATTCAAATAGATGAAGCAATCTATGGAAAATCAAGAGATTGGTTACATGATACATTAAAAGATTATAACGTGCATACACGTAAATATTTCTATCCGCTATGTAGCGATTTTAGTTGGTACGAACATTTGGATTCTGCAAGAAAAGAAAATCTTCCCTATGCACATCAAGCAGTAACACAAGTGCTGGCATTGCCCTATTACGGAGGGTTAAAGCTTGAAACAGTGGAAGATATTTGTCAGGTAATACGCTCATGCCGATGAAAGGAATCATACTAGCTGGAGGTTCTGGTACTCGTTTATACCCTTTAACTAAAGCAGTATCTAAACAAATGCTCCCTGTTTATGACAAGCCGATGATCTATTATCCATTATCAGTGTTAATGCTTGCTGGAATAAGGGATATATTAATAATTTCTACTCCAAGGGATATAGAGGGCTTCAAAGAATTATTAGGTGATGGTACTAAAATAGGAATGAAATTAGAATATGCGGTGCAAGAATATCCAAATGGGCTTGCTGAAGCGTTTATAATAGGCGAAACATTCATAGGACAATCATCGGTTGCTCTAGTGCTTGGCGACAACATATTTTATGGTTCTGATTTTGGTAACAAAGTACAAGAAGCAGCGAATTTATCTGAAGGTGCACTTATCTTTGGTTGTTATGTCAAGGATCCTAGAGCATATGGAGTGGTAGAAGTTGATGAACAAGAAAATGCTTTATCTATAGAAGAAAAACCTGAAAAACCAAGGTCTTTTTATGCGGTACCGGGATTGTATTTCTTCGACAATGATGTAATAAAGATTGCAAGGAAGGTAAAGCCTTCTGCACGAGGAGAAATAGAAATCACTTCTATTATTGAGGAGTATCTTCGTAAAGGAGTCTTAAAAGTGAAAATTATGGGAAGAGGACTAGCGTGGTTAGATACTGGTACTCATGAATCATTATTAGAAGCTTCCAATTTCGTAGAAGCAATACAAAACAGACAAGGTTTATATGTCGCTTGCATTGAAGAAATTGCATTTCGCAGAAAATATATATCAAAAGAACAGTTACTAAATCTTGCCGAACCATTATTGAAAACTAATTATGGAAAATATTTAGTTGATATCACTAATTCTTAAAAGAATGTAAAGGGGTTAAGTATGAATATTTTAGTAACAGGTGGGGCGGGGTTCATTGGATCAAATTTCATCAAGTTTATGCTTTCTAGATATGATTACACGATTATAAACTTGGATTTATTAACGTATGCTGGTAATTTACTAAACCTTAAAAGTATTCAACATTTAAAGAGATATCATTTTATTCAAGGGGATATTCAAGATAGAAATCTTCTAGAGGATATATTTCAAAAATATGATATTCATACGGTTATACATTTTGCAGCTGAATCTCACGTCGATAGAAGTATTGAGGATCCTGAAATTTTTATAAAGACAAATGTTTTGGGGACGCAAGCTCTCCTGGACACTGCAAAAGAATATTGGAAGACAGATAATCGAAATAAATTTTCAACAGAATATAAACAAGGAGTTAAGTTTATACACATTTCTACGGATGAGGTGTATGGGGAACTAGGAAAAACAGGGTATTTTACCGAAAAAACAAATCTTGCACCTAATAGTCCGTACTCAGCTTCCAAAGCGGCTTCAGATATGATTGCAAAGGCTTATTACGAGACATTTCAGTTACCAGTAGTTATTACAAGATGCTCTAATAATTATGGACCTTATCAACATCCTGAAAAGTTAATACCTCTTATGATACAACGCGCAATTTATGAACAGCCCCTACCTTTATATGGAGATGGAAAACAAGTGAGGGATTGGCTGCATGTGGAAGATCATTGTTCAGCTATAGATATCGTTCTTCATAAAGGAAGAAATGGAGAGACATATAATATAGGTGGAAATAATGAGAAGGAAAATTTGGAAATAGTGAAGTTTATATTAAAATCCTTACAAAAGAGTGAGGATTTAATCAGTTTCGTGCCTGATCGTTTAGGACATGACAGAAGGTATGCGATTGATAACTTCAAAATAACGTCCGAACTCGGCTGGTCACCGGCATTCGCTTTAGATGAAGGACTTAAACAAACAATACAATGGTTTATAAGGAACAAACAGTGGATGGATTCTATAAACTCTGTAGGGATAGTTTAAGGGTGGGTGCACTTCAAAAAAAGGGGAGCGGTATGGAATTATTAGTTATAACTTCTATGGAACAGCTAAGTGATTATGAGAAAGAGTGGAACTTTATTTTAGAAGAGACCCAAAATACAAATCCTTTTATAGAATTTGGGTGGGTGTATAACTGGTGGAAGCATTTGGGGGAAGATAAAAATGTGGAAATTTTAGCAGTTCGTGAAAATCAACACATCATTGCATTCTTTCCTTTTATTTATTCGAAAACTAGTATGATATTCACCTATTCCTTTATTGGTTTTGGTCAAGCAAATTACATGAATGTAATTGGTTATGATCATTCCTTGGAATTTGTAATAGAGTTTGTTATAGAGCAAATTATCTCCAAACGTAAGCATGTTATTTTTAACCTTCATGGTTTATTAAAAAGCACTGCATCACCGGGTAAGTTAGAAGTATTCTTGCGAAAAAAGAAATTTTCTTATTCCGTTCACCGTGTCATTACCCCATGGATAAATTTAGAAAAAATACAAATGGACGAATATATTAGGAAAAGGCAAAAACTACATCGTCTTGATAAGAGAGAAAAAAGACTACATCAAAGCGGAACCATAGAAGTATTACCTGCGGGATCTGAGATAATGGATGAAGTTTTTAAGATATACGAAAAAAGATGGAAAAAGAAACACGATACAAGTAGTTTTACGAAAGAGAAGGACTTTTTCCGTGCCCTATCTAAACTACAAAATGGTTCTGTTATAACAGAAATAGACGGGCTTTATATTGATGGGAATATGATTGCTTTTAACTATGGCTTTACATGTCGTGGAAAGTACTTGGGGTATATACTGGCGTATGATAATGATTTTGAATCATTTAGTCCTGGAAGAATATTAGAAAAAGAGAAGATTCAACAATGTAGTGAACGGAATATTGGAATTTTTGATTTGAGCATAGGCTATGAATCCTATAAGTTTGATTGGAATACAGATGTAGACTATACACTTAAGATGATATTTTCAACTAATTCATTAATAGTAAAGACAATACGACGTTTTTTATCGATGAAAGAAAGAATTATTTCGCGAATTAAGCTTAAGCAAAGTATTGTACTGATCAAACGAAACAAAATTGGAAAAATCATATTTGTTTTGAAGAATATTTTTAAAAAGGAAAACTCAAAAGAAGCATGGATGGAAATTCAAAGCATGATGAAACGGATAGGAAAGTTTTTATTTGAATGGAAGCACTATACGATTTATGAGATAGCTAGGAAGGGCACTCCTGAAGTTCAAGAACATACTTTTAATGAATTGAAATTAAAAGATGCACTACAAAATCCTAAGATTGCAAAATTTCATATGAAGGAAATTTGCACGAAGAAGTATAGATCTCATAGAGGATATTATCAAAATGATAACCTAAAAGTTGAAGATATATTCTGGATAAACGAAAAGGTCATTCGAATTGATGAGTTAGACTATTTGAAGGATTTTAGAAAAAGCACTGTCGTTATAGAAAATTGGAAATTAGATAATCTAGTTGAAATATGTTCTTTTGTAAAGAAGCAAAGTAAAGCAAATAAAATAGTAGTATATGTAAGGTCCAACTCAAGAAAAGAAAGAGTTGAATTAGAAAAAATAGGATTTACTGTTTATCAACATATAGAAAGAAAGACATTTTTCGGATATTCAAAAATAGCCATTGAGAATGCAGTAGATAGTACTGCGCTATAGAAAGGAAAAAGAGGGATTATGGATGAGAATTGTTCAACTAATTACACATATGAATGAACTAGGGGGAGCACAAGTACATGTACGCGATTTAGCAAAACAACTTGATAAGGACGGTCATACGGTAACTATTTTATCTGGTGGTTCTGAAATAGTTCCGGAGGATTTAGTTATTCCTACTGTTCCTTTTGTGCAAAGTAAATTTCTCGTTCGAAATATTCATCCAATCAAAGACTTTATAGCCTTATTAGATTTAAGGCAGAAAATAAAAAAATTACGTCCCGATATAGTTGCGATACATTCGTCAAAAGCTGGAGTTCTTGGCAGGATAGCTTGTTGGTCTCTGCGTATTCCTTTTGTATTTACAGCACATGGTTGGTCATTTACTGAAGGAGTAGAAAAGAAACAGCAGCAATTTTATAGGAAGATAGAAAAATGGACAGGAAAAATTAGTTCGACTGTCATAACCGTCTGTGATCACGATCGAAACTTAGCGTTAAAGCATGAAGTACTTCCTTTTGCAAAAATTAAGACGATCCATAATGGTGTAATAGATACAAAGAGTACACAGTTCCAAAGAGGTATGAAAGAAACTGTGAAAATATTAATGGTCGCTCGTTTTGACAAGCCCAAAAAACAACTAGAGCTGTTAGAAGCACTTTTACATGTAAAGGACTTAAATTGGCATATGA
Source organism: Bacillus sp. FJAT-22090 (assembly GCF_007676755.1). GTDB lineage: Bacteria > Bacillota > Bacilli > Bacillales_A > Planococcaceae > Psychrobacillus. Next base: position 66,851 of record NZ_VEBK01000012.1, read on the forward strand.
TTTTTGCGGGGGATGGAAGCTTAAAACAGAGATCCGCCCAATTTGTACAAGAAAAAAATCTAAGTCATAAAGTAACGTTCTTAGGGAATCATTCCAATATTTCGGAGCTATTAAACGAAGCGGACATTTTCGTTCTAACTTCTTCTTGGGAGGGACTACCCTTAAGTATTTTGGAAGCAATGGCCCACGGTCTTCCCATTATTGCGTCCAATGTCGGTGGCGTAAAAGAGGCTGTTAGAGATTGGAAAAATGGCTTTTTAATACATGAAAACTTATCTGAACAACTTTCTATATTAATAGAAGATGCATTACTTCGAGAAAAAATGGGAGAGAAAAGTCGCGAGATATATGAGGCAAGTTTTACGTTTGACAATATGTATAAAAAAACACTTTCAACGTACTATCACTTAACTGAATTGGAGGAAAAAAATTGAAGGTATTAGTAACAGGAGCAGCAGGATTTATCGGATCTTACGTAGTACAGACATTATTAGAACAAAAATTTACGGTCATTGCAGTAGATAACCTATCAACGGGGAAACAACGTAACCTATCAGAACAAGCTCGATTCTATGAAATAGATATAACGAATAATGAGTTAGAGCACATATTCGAGTACGAACAGCCAGATTATGTAATACACTTAGCCGCACAATCCTCTGTATTTGAATCGATGGTAAAACCAATGGAAGACTGTCAATCAAACTTAGTTGGTACACTTAATATTCTTCGCTTTTCTAACCACTATAATGTAAAAAAATGTATATTCGCTTCGACCGCTGCAGTATATGGCAATCCTACTACTTTACCTATTAAGGAAGACGTGAAACTTGCTCCTTTGTCCTTTTATGCTTTATCCAAGCTATCAGCAGAAAAATATGTCCAATTATATGAAAAACTATTTGGTTTAAAAAGTTGTATATTGCGATTTTCAAACGTATTTGGTCCATTGCAAGAAGGTGGCGTAATTACAAAACTCCTTCATTGCATGATAAATGGAAAAACTCCTGTCATTTTCGATGGCAATCAAACGAGAGACTTTATCTATGTTAAAGATGTCGCTGCTGCTTGTATCCAATCATTACTAGTAGATCAAACAGGGATATACAATATTAGCTCATCGACTGAAATATCTATTCAACAAGTGTACGAACAATTAAAGCAATGTACAGGAGTAACAGCGGAACCAAGTTATGAAACATTGCGAGAAGGAGAAATTGAAAGAAGTATTCTCTCTAATGAGAAGGCTATTTCTGAACTTGGCTGGGAACCGACATATAGTTTTATGGAAGGAATCCAAGAAACAATATCACGCTATACCGAATTAAAACATGTCTAGTCGAAAGGGGATTGAGTGGAACATATTCTGATTAACTCGTATAAGCATTTGAGTTTTTATGAAAAAGAATGGTCTTCCATTTTAAAAGTAAATGAAAATAATAATCCATTTATGGAATATAACTATGTCTATAATTGGTGGGTCACATTGGAAATAAAGAAACAGATAGAAATACATGCAATTAAAGAAAATAATAAAGTGATTGCTTTTTTCCCGTTTGAGGTGAAAAAAATACAAGGGGTTCCTGTATATTACTTCTTAACACTTAATGAAAATCAAGTAATGGATAAGATCGTTAAAAAAAATGATACTAGGCGAACGATTATGTTTTTGTTTGATACTTTGATGAATGAGCATAAGCATATTGTTTTTCAGTTAAATGAATTATCAGTAAGAGGAGAAACATTTTTAAAGCTTTCTGAGTATTTAGTTGCAAGAAACTTAAAATTAAAAGATATTAACAATCCAATGAAGAAGGATATATATGATGAGTTGACCAATCTGGAAAGACTTCCAGTCGTTGATGATAAGCATATCGATAGAAAGTCGTTGATCTTTTCCGCAAATACGGTTCGTTCTCTCCTATGTAGAAACTTGTTATGGGCAAATGAAAAGTATATTCCAAAGAAGATTAGAAAACCCAATATGTTTGTGAAAAACAGATAGTAATTTAGTGGAGAAGGTGCCTTTATAATTCTGTTAGAGAGAAAGTTTCTAAATATTAAAATGAAAACATACTACTTTTTGAGAGAAATGAATATGGATAAACGGTCAACTGATATTCTAGGTTTCTCACACTCATTGATCCCCCAAAAAACATTGCATAAAGGGGAAACATTGTATATTGATTTAACAAAGAGTGAAGAGGAATTATTCCAAAAACTGCATCGAACAAATAGAAAACAAATCAATAAAGCGGCCGGGCACCAATTTTATATTGAAGTAATCGATAGGCCAGATATGACAGACATACGTGCGTTTCAACAGTTTTATAATTATTTTGCTAAATCTGCAAACACGTATCCTTGTAATTCCTTTCATGTAAATACGATGAGTATGCTTAAAGATAAAAATGCACTTGTGATTACAAAGCTTGCCAATAAAGCAAACGAAGTTCTATGTTATCGAGTGTATATTTCAGATGGGGACACTGTTTTTTCGTTATATTCAGCTTCGCTTTTTCGTTTAAAGGAAAGAAATGAAGAAAAAAGACTGTTAAGTGAAGCTAGTCGTTATTTGCTTTGGCGAAATATTTTATATTTTAAAGAACATCAGCATACGATCTACGATATGGGTGGCCTTACAACGAATGAAAATATACGCAAATTCAAATTAGAATTTGGTGGGGAGATAACGGAAGTGTATTCCGGTTATGAGGCATATTCATTCACGGGTCGGCTAGTCCTTTGGCTGCGATCAATCAAAATGAAGAAAGGATGAAGTCCTGGGAGCTCTCATTATTTCTTTAGATATGGAGCTAAATTGGGGAGTACATGATGTGTTTACACTTGAGAATTATGGAGAAAACATATTGGGGGCTCGACTTGCAATTCCAAGAATTTTGCAGTTATTTCTGAAATATGATATCCATGCTACTTGGGCAATTGTGGGGATGCTTTATTGTAAAAGCAAGAAAGAATTATTAACAAAACTAGAAGGTCTAGATCTACCCTATGCCAATAAAGCGTTTTCTCCCAAATCTAACTTGTGGCAAGTAGGTGAGGATGAAATCGAAGACCCTTACCATTTCGCGCATTCCCTTATTGATACGATCAAAGCGGTGCCGAACCAAGAAATTGGGACACATACATTCTCCCATTATTATTGTTTGGAAGAGGGACAGCAACCGGAGCATTTTGAGAAAGACTTGCAAGCGGTTGTTGAACTAAATGAGTCGATTACCTCATTAGTTTTTCCAAGAAACCAAGTGAATAATGATTATATGACTATTTGTAAAAAGTACGGGATTACTGCTTTTCGTGGAAATGAGGACAGCTGGATTTATGAAGCATATACAAGTAAAACAAATCCACCGATCAAACGCATACTAAGATTAGTAGATGCGTATGTGAATTTAACTGGACACCATACATTCTCTTTAAAAAACATACAAAAAGAACCAATCATTCATATAAAATCGAGTCGGTTTTTAAGACCATACAATAAACAATTAGCAGCTTTAGAGCATTTACGATTACGACGAATTAAAAACGGGCTAACAAAAGCAGCAAAAAATAATAAGCTCTATCACTTATGGTGGCACCCTCATAACTTTGGAAAAAATACAGAAGAAAACTTGTGGTTTCTAGAGGAAATATTAAAGCATGTAGAATATCTAAAAGACAAATATAATTTTCAAAGCATGCATATGCGAGATGTAGCAAATATAGTGAAAATTATTTCATGAGTATATAAGAAGAGGCTGACCCAAACTAGGTATCAGCCTCTTAAAATTTAAATTCATAGTTTCTAACTGGGAGTTTTTTAATTACAGCAAATACTCAACTGCTAGTTTATATTAATATCAAAAATATAAGTGATCTTTCCTTCATTCCATTGATTTACGATTATAGACGAAGGATTTCAAAACAAATAGCCCCTTTTAATTATTTTTTGCAGTAGTAAGTTTATCTATATTACAATAATGTGAAATATAATACTTTTCTAAATATTTAAAAATAGTTTAAAAAATCTTTTTATAATAGAAATATATATAATAATTAAACAAAAAAGGGGTTCTTTTATGAATCTGGACGATAAAAAGAGAAGGATACAAATAAAGTATAGGCAACAGGTACATAAAAAGAACAGAGTGGATAAAACGAATTACACGAAAGAAATAATTATCACTTTAATAATTCTGTTACTAATGCTCATCTTTTTTATTTTTACTGACTATGATCTTTTTCCAAAGTACCGGTCCTATCGATTTTAATTGAGTATTTAAAGGCGTACGAATGCGCCAAAGCAGTCCTTAAATGTGAAACATTTACTTGTGCATTGTACACATCAAAGGCAATCGATCGTTCCGTAAATTTTTACTGTGGGTCCTAGATAAAGTTCATACAGAGTTTGGGATTGGAGCATTAGCCCGTTAGCTACTTTCAAAAAACATAGGTGAAAATTTCAAAACAGGTGAAGAAAAACGATTCGTTTTTCCTCACCTGTTTTATTTTGGGATTTATTTATCTCACTCCACATTTACGTTTTAATTGGACAATCTCTGCGTCTTCATTTCTTTTGCCCACTAGTAGATCCCTTAGAATGTGGGATCCTAACATACTATATACTGTTCCGTTTCCTCCATAGCCTAACAAGTAGTAATGATTTGCTTTAGTTGGGTGCTCCCCTATGAACGGTAGATTATCAACGGATTCTCCGAATGTTGCTGCATAAGCATAGTCAATTCCAATTTTGTAATGTGGGAATAACTTTTGGACCTGTTGTAATAGATTTTCAGCTCTATGTTGAATAATTTCCTGAGAGTAGGGTGCTTCTGGTTTATCTTCATCCAGGCCACCAACAATCATTCGATTATCTACAGTAGTACGAATATATAAATAAGGGCGTTTTGTTTCCCATATCATTGCTTGTTCATACCAGTCGGAGAAATTAGTAATCGGATTGCTGACAAACACATAGGAGCGATTAATATCCGCGCCAACTCTATGCCCCACTGGGATAGTTTCATAACCTGTTGTAAAAATAATATTTTTTGCAAAGAATGGTTGTTCGGAAGTTCGAATATGTACTGTTTCGTCGTCTGTAACTACATCTTCCACATTAATATAAGGATATAAATGCGCACCTTTTTCCTCTATTCTTTGCAGCAAGCCATGGACAAATTTCAATGGATTGATTTCTGCATCTCCATATGTCATGAGTGCCCCTGGCTTCGAAAAAGGAAATTTATTAGCCAATTCATCCGGATCTAAATAATCACATGGAAATTCGAATTTTTTTAAAGTAGCATATTCTTTTTTAATCTTCTCCACATCCTCTTCCACGCTAGCGAAACAAATACTAGGACGTCGAATAAAATCGGCATCAATATTCAATCGGGTTACGATGTTTTCGATATGATCCACTGCTTCGTAACAAAGCTTGTAAAAACGGACAGCATCTTGTTCACCGATTTGCTCTATTAATTCGTGCAACATAATATCATTTGAATACTGTAGTAGTCCTGTATTGGCACTTGTACTGCCAGAGCCCATATCCCGTTTATCTAGCAATGCAACAGATAATCCTGCTTCTACTAAAGCTAGAGCAGTTAGAGCACCAGACATGCCTGCACCAACGATTACTACGTCATATAAATCATGCTTTTCAAAAGGATGCTTTGGTTTAAAAGGAACAGCTGTAATAGGCCAATACAGTGTGCCATTATGTATGTTCATTTGTTATTCCTCCCATTATATATATCTAGCAATATACCCTTTTTTCTAAGATTTAAGCCTCTTCATGTTATACTAAAGAAATCAACGAAAAAGGGTGTTAGAAATGACTCAAGATAAACCACATGTATTAGTAATAGATGGAATGGCTCTATTGTTTCGTTCATTTTTTGCAACAGCGATGTCCGGAAACTATTTTAAAAATGATAAAGGGATTCCAACGAATGCAGTTCAAGGATTTGCCCGTCACGTGTTGGCAGCACAACAATTAATGCAGCCGACACATATGGCGATTTGCTGGGATAAAGGGATGCATACATTTAGAAATGAAATCTATGATGGCTACAAAGCAAACCGTCCTAAGCCGGCAGAAGAACTGATTCCTCAATTTGATATGGCGCAAGATCTGTCGGAGCATTTAGGTTGGCAGAACTTTGGAATTATAGGGATGGAAGCAGATGATACGATAGCTTCCATTACCCATAAGTGGAAAGATGATGCGAAATTTACTATAGTGAGCGGGGATAAAGATTTATTGCAATTATTGCATCCTTCCACGGATATCGCCTTTACGAAAAAAGGTTTTACGATTTACGATGTATACAATGAAAGTCGTTTCGTAGAGGAGTATGGAATTTCTCCATTGCTATTTCCCGATGTAAAGGCATTTATGGGAGACACGAGTGATGGATACGCAGGAGTAAAAGGTATTGGACCGAAAACTGCTTTGCAACTAGTACAAACTTATGGAACGGTAGAAAAAGTTATTGAATCACTTCATCTTTTAAAAACAGGACATCGAACTAAAATCGAAACAGATTTAGACATGCTCAAATTATCGAAAGAGCTTGCAACGATAAGACGCGATGTACCGATCGATGCGGAGCTAGATCACTTACTTGTACAAAATATCGAAGCTACTAAGTTCGATTATTTATATGAGCATGGCTATACGATTTTGGCAAGACAGCTCCAAAACTAAGGAGCAGCTGTTGGCGTAAGTTGTATGAAAGTTAAAACCGATGCATTGTTACCGTAATGGACTTTTCGGATTTTACTTTCTCGATTCCTGCCACCATTATCATGAATGATTAAAAAAAGCTCATCGTTTACAATTTCATACCCGATTAAAGGTACCCAGTGATAAGCGAATGTCGAATTTTTATTCCACTGGAATGAAAAATATTTATCAAACTTAAGAGCAACAGGTCGACCATTATTCAATTCATGTAGAGCTGTATGAAGAGAACATTTAGTAATTTGCCATGGAGGTCCAAGGATTTTGCGCATATTGCGAACAAATCGGTGGGTAAACAATCCGATGCGGGTTCCCCCCAATTTGTTATAAAGGTCATTTGGTTGAAAAGAAGCAGCTGGCAATAAGTAGTTTAATATAACGTAGGCAGTGACTGGTCCACAAGCAGAAGCTTGATAAGCTGGATGTATGCTTGAATCATATTGAGAGATGCCTTGGACGGGTAGCTGTGTTTTCATAAGTAACCTCCGATTGTCAAAGAGTTTTTCCTATTTTGTTAGGAAGAACTCTTTTTCTATTAGTTGCCATTTTATTAAGTATAAATCTAAATATCTTTTATTAAAAATGAAAATGAGAAAGTTTAGACCAGGGCAGACGCGTTCCATGAGGTGAGCGATGAATCTTCACCGTCGCTTGCGCGTAGATGAGAAGTCTCATCTGTCTTACTTTGTGAGATTGCTTTAAATAATCGATATCCGTTCCTCTCTCCTCTATATCTCATCCGAATCATCTTTCAAGTTCCGTCTCACCATCAGTATAGAAATAAATTAGAAGATCAAATAGTTCAGGATTAGGAAAGGCAACACTTATCTCTTCTTTTAACATGTGCACATCTCTTTCTAAGGAAGGTATGCTGTCATTTTAAAACGATGTAATGTTCCTTTATATCTATATTTCGGAGCGAGGCATCTTATCGGTGCGTATATACAAACCAAGTAATGCTTGCTGTTAATAATGTCGACGAAATCAAAGCAGTAAGAACACTATATGTTTGCCAAATAAGTATCGTTGACCAATCGAAGGCAAAAAACATTATACACTGGGCAATCGTAGCGATTAAGAAAATAATTGTTACGATTGTTCTCTTTTTTGTCATTGATTGCTGCTCATTCGTTTTCCTTTTTCTTAATCCTAAGAGAAATAACAGAACGGCCAATAGGCAAAGAATAATTGTGGTGGACGACAAAATGATGTCCAAAAGCTGAGTGTCGCTTATTTCATATGACTGAGTTAGATTGCCGTCTAATATATTTTTAACTTTTAGTACCAGGTCTATATTGGTATTTGCTCCGTTGCTCAGTAAGCAGATGGCTGTTCGTTCATTTGGCAGTAAGGCTACTTCGGTTCTGAAATTCGGATTGCCCCCAGTGTGTTCTATAAACGTTTGGTCGGCATTTACCGCCCAACCTGCCGCATAATACATATCATTAACAGCCGAAACAGACATATCCCCCTTATGTGATTTTTCAATCACCCTGTGAAATATATCGGGTATATCCTGCACGATACTCATCTGTATGCCCATCCAACGCGCCATATCTTTTGTATTAGAAATAATATAGCCTGCAGGTTTATTCCCACCATAATCCGGAGCGTTTAATGGAGTTGTTATAAAAAAGGAAGAACGGTAGCCCTGTGCCAACTGTCCAGATGCTTGTGCATCTTCTTTATAAACATACGTCTGGTGAAGACCTAAAGGCAGAAATACCTGTTCTCTCATAAAGTCTTCATAGCTTTGTCGCGATACAATCTCAATAACCAAACCCAATACGTCATAATTAACGGTTCCATAGCTATATTGTTCACCGGGAGAGAACGCCAATTCAGCATCTACTAGCGTTTCCACGGTCTTTTGCAACATATCCGGCGTATTGCCTTGTGGAATATTTTGAGTATGCCTAAAATTTGTTAGGCCGCTGGTATGGTGAAGGAAGTTATTTAGTGTAAGGCTATTCATATCAATAGGTTTACCTTGATACTTTAACGTAAACCAAGGTAAATATTTTTGGATAGGGTCAGTCATTGATAGCAGCCCTTGCTCTTCTAATAGGAGAATTCCCATACCAGTAAAAGCTTTACTGACGGAGGCTAACTCATAGAGTGTATTTTCACTTGCAGACAACCCTTTTTCACGGTCTGCATACCCAGAAGAAAAGTAGAACACTTCATCATCAGCAAGTATTGAGATTGACATTCCGGGCACACCTGATATACGACAGGCGTCATCTAGTAACGCTTGTATTGCTGCAGATTTCGAATCTGTCATTGCATAACCTTGTGCTGCGAATCCTGAGAATAATATAAATATCGCTATTACAAAAACAATAGTCTTTTTCATAAACTCTCCTTTTTGAAAAATTATAAGAGTATAAATAATCTACCTTCCTACTTTTACAACTAAAAACTAAGTTCAAGGACATGGGGAGGGGCTATTTAAACTAATGATGGAGTTAGTACGAATAAAATATGATTCTTTTCATCACTTTTGTTCAAAAACCGATGTTTGACATTTGGTGGAATGCGTACGACATCTCCTTCATTTAAAAAGTATTCGGTGCCTTCCAGTTCGACATACGCTTGCCCTTTCATGACGACAGCAATTTCTTCTTGGTTATCATGTGAATAGTGACTTTCCGTCGTGCTTGCGTGTGCATTTAAATCCATTAGTAAGAGTTCAATATGTGCTTTCATGAAGTCTGGTGTTAACACATCAAAGACAATATGGTCACTATTCTCACGATATACTTTCTTTCGATCATGTTTTCTCGAAATGAGCGAATCCGTATCAATTTCATTAATGAAGAGGGTAAAGAGCGGTACATTTAATGCCTGTGCAATCAGCTTTAGTACACTTAACGATGGATTTGCTTGTCCTCTTTCTATTTGGCTAATAAGTGAAGTACTAATCCCAGCATAATCAGCGAACTCACGAATTGTCATACCAGTCTTTTTACGATAATTTAATACAGTTTGCCCGAGACGATGATCGTTCATAGTAAAACCCCTTTCTACAATAATGTATATTTAACTCATTTTGTGCTGACATACTAAACATAGCGAAAAAATACTTTTTTCAATTACATAAATATTCTATACTTACATTTGTACATTATAATAAACTTATTTTATTATTGTAAATAATTGTTTAGGAGGACCAGAATTGAAATCCCCTCATATTTCTTATGCACTCTTATTTTTTGGCGTTTTTGCATTATCATCTTCAGCTATCTTTGTGAAATTAGCAGATGCACCTGCTACAATTACTGCATTTTATCGGATGCTTTTTGCAACTCTCATACTTTTGCCATTTCTATTAATTAATAAAAAGAATCGACAAGAATTACGTTCGTTATCAAAAAAACAATGGGGACTCGGATTATTATCAGGCGTATTTCTAGCAGCACATTATGTATTGTGGTTTGAATCATTAAATTATACATCTGTTGCAAGCTCGACGGTTATCGTCACATTACAACCACTATTTTCAATGATTGGCGGTTATTTTTTATTCAAAGAGCGTTTCAGTAAAGGGGCTATAATGGGCTTTCTTGTAGCGATTGCGGGAAGTATTGTCATTGGATGGCAAGATTTTCAAATTAGTGGACTAGCATTATTTGGCGATATACTTGCACTTATTGCGGCAGGTATCATAACAGCTTACTTCTTCGTTGGGCAACATGTTCGTAAAAAGCTATCTCTTATCCCATATTCTGTTATTAGTTACGGGAGCAGTACATTACTTTTAGGTGTTTTTGCTTTCTGTCAGAAAACACCGTTCTTACATTATTCTGTACAAACCTGGTGGTCCTTTATTGGATTAGCGTTTATTGCAACAATTTTAGGGCAAACAATTTTCAATTGGTTGTTGAAATGGCTGAGTACTACCATTATTTCAATGAGTATATTAGGAGAGACAATTGGAACATGTATACTCGCGTATTTCATTTTGGATGAAGTCATCTCTTTACAACAAGGTATGGGCATCGTACTCATCTTAATCGGTCTAGCATTATTTTTACTACAAAATAGAAAGAAAGAATAAAAAATAGAGATTAATTGGCGGTACGAGATTCTAATGCATTTAATCTTTCACTGGAAGGAAAATGATCTTAACTTGTCGAATTAAAGAATTTAGGAGCTTATGGAGGATATTATAATATCCTGTCCTACACAGACAATTTATAAGGAGGAATTAATACATTGAAAACAATAGGCTTAATTGGTGGGATGAGTTGGGAATCATCAACTGAATATTACCGTTTAATAAATGAAGAAATAAAGAACAAACTAGGCGGATTACATTCAGCAAAATGCATTTTATATAGCGTTGACTTTGACGAAATTGAACGTTATCAAGCGAAAGGTGATTGGGAAAGTGCTGGACACGCTTTGGGTGAGGTGGCACTCTCTTTAGAAAAGGCAGGAGCAGATTTTATTGTTATTTGTACAAACACAATGCATAAGGTAATAAATTATATGGAAGAAAAAATAAATATTCCAATTCTACATATTGCTGATGCAACAGCAAACGAAATAAAGAAATCAAAAGTAACTTCAGTTGGACTACTTGGGACTAAATATACGATGGTGCAAGACTTTTACAAATCAAGAATTGAAGCTCATGATATAAAGGTAATAATTCCAGATAATGAGGATATAGAGCTTATAAATGAAGTGATCTATGAAGAATTATGTTTAGGGAAAATCAATCATGCGTCAAAAGAATATTTTAAAAACGTTATCAAAAATTTAATTGATAAGGGTGCCGAAGGGGTTATATTAGGTTGTACAGAAATTGGATTATTAATAAAACAAGAGGATTCCGAAGTTCCAATATTTGATACAACTGTCATTCATGCTTTGGAATCAGTTAATAAGGCAATCGAAAAATAAGAATATCTTCTTTAACTAAGCGGGTGCTTTACTTCCAGAAGGAGTAAAGCCTTTTTTCTTATTGAACTTTGTATATAGATGAAAATCAATCGGTCAATTTGTGAAAGGTTGAGGTAAAACAAACAGGGGAGTTGAAGAATATTGAAGCGAATATTGTTACCAATTTTAATGGTCTGCGGCATTCTAACTGGATGTGGGGCTGATAAAGTAACTATTTCTGAAATTAATTTAGAAAATGCAAATGACAATGTGAAAAATTTTATTGAAAGTGTAGAAAATGATGAAAAAGATACAGGAACTGGTATTTATATATACAACAATTCTAAAGGCCAACGCTATTTGTATCTTAATCAAGATTTCTTGGATGATGGCACAAGTTTTGGTGATATAGATATTAAAACGGACGAAAATTCGATTAACATCTACCTGAACGACATTTCTATTTCTGAGGGAGAAGCAGACACATATAAATTATACAAAATAAAACTTAAAGGGGACTATGATTACTTAAAAGTATTTAAGAATGGTAAGGAAACCCATTTTGAAGGGGTTGGGGCTTAGAGGATGTTCTGGGCATGAGGGTGTGTATTTTTCTTCTTCAACATAACAGGTACTTGTGCGGCCGAGCCTAGGTCGTATCATATGCGATGTGTAGGGAGTCGAATATCCACGCTTAAATAAGTAAATTAATAATGGAGGTTAGCATGGTGCCTTTAACCGAAAAGTTCAATCAGATAACAGATTATATCAATGGAATTATGAATGACCATCAGGGAGTTGGGTTGAGCGTCTCAATTGTAAAAGACTCAGACATTATTTACTCGAAAGGTTTTGGTTACTCACAGATTCAGCCTTTAAACCAACCGATTGATGGAGAAACATTAATGAGCATACAAAGTATTTCAAAGAATTTTATGGCGCTTTCGATCATGCAACTTGTTGAAAAGAACCTGATTTCATTGGATGATACTGTTGTTAAATACTTACCATACTTCAGAACCAAAAATAAACAACAAAGTGATATGATCACGATACGGCATCTGTTATCTCATACGGCTGGATTTCCTTCTAGTTTAGGAATTGCAAATATGATAGCCCCAAATGTAAGAGAAATTTTTTCTGATACACCTACTGAGTTTCAAGAGGCTTTAGACTATTACAACCTTACAGAAGATGAGATTAGTAATGTTCAAAGCAGAGAAGATGTAACGAAGTGGTTCCAAAAAGTTGAGTTAGAGTATCCAGTGGGAGAGGGATGGAATTATTGTACAGATTCGTATGTAATACTGGCAGATTTGTTCGAAAAAGTGACTGGTTCCAATTGGGAAAACCATCTTAGAAATGATATCCTTACTCCTTTAAAAATGGAGCGGACAACTAGCGATTCAGATAAAGTTGAAGGGGATTTAAATAGTGCTAGATATTACTTGGGCGAAAATAAAATAGAAACACCATTTCCGAAAAACTCTATTTCAGCTCCAATTGGTTATTTGTATTCATCGGCAAATGATTTAGGGAAATATTTAGCATTTCACTTAAATAAAAATCCGCATATTTTACGTACAGATTTAGTCGAAGAAATGCAGAATCCTATTCATCCAGTCAGTGAGGAATGGCGGTTCGGTAGTGAAGTCAGAAGCTACGGACTTGCGTGGTTTACTGACGAGTATAGAGGGTTCAAAGTGGTGGAACATGGAGGCGGTCAAATGGCTGTGAGGTCTCTGATGACACTCGTTCCTGAGCTTAACTTGGGGGTAGTTGTCTTACTCAACTTTGACGGTACCGCTCATCATGATATTTGTGACAAGGTTAAAGACGTATTCATTGATTCCTAACATAAGAGTCGTTTTAAAAAAATATACTCGACTCAATACAAATCATCTATGACCGTTTTCTTTCGCTTAAAACAGCTAAGAAAAGCTGATTCTTATTCTACTAACAGGTGCTTTAGCAAAACATGGCCATCATTTCGATGGTCTATTTTTATGGACAAATATTAAGTTGATTTAAGATATGAATTGGGAAATGTTACACTTAAACTAACGCGGCAGGATAGTTGATTAAGGTTTTTGGGTTTGATGCTAAAATAAACGATAGATATTCAATTTTTATGGGGAGGAAGTGTTTAGTATTTTATCAACTAATTTTGACTCTTTTTATACAAAGAACGGAAAAACTGTTACTGTTCGGGAAGCAACGATACTGGATGCAGAAAGAATGTTAGTTGCTGCTTCATACGCATTGGTAGATGCTCCATATATGCTAAGTACCGTTGAGGACGCTCAGAAGATGACACTTGAAGATATGGAGAAGGTGTTAAGTTTGATTATGAAGAATCCAAATTATGTTCAATTTATTGCTGAAGTTGATGATAGACTTGTTGGTGCCATCGATTTTAGAAACGGTGACAAAGAGAAGATTAGCCATCAAGGTACTTTTGGAATGACAGTGCTCCCAGAGTATCGTAATTATGGTATTGGAAGAGCACTGTTAGAAACATTAATCAACTGAGCAAAAAATAATGGCAAAATTGAAAAAGTTTGTCTTGAAGTAATGGAAGATAATGTTGGTGCACTTAAATTATATAAAACAATGGGGTTTGTTGAAGAAGGAAGAAAAATAAAAGGTGTCAAGATAGAAAACAGTTATCAGGATTTAATATTAATGGCTTTATTTGTTTGATTCAACTAACGGGTGCTTTACTTCGAGAAGGAGTAAAGTTTTATTTCTTCTTAAACTAAAAGTGCAGGATAGTGTAAGAAGGTATTTATTTTTATTTGTAGAATTATTATTAAGATAAGCAAAGGTAATGGGGGAAGACAGATGACGAATAGTAGTAACCAGGTAACTCTAAGAACTGGGAATATAAATGATGCAGAAGCAGTTCTAAAAATTCAAAAGGAAGTTCTTTCAGAAAGTGAATTTATGATTTCGGTAATAGAAGAGTTTGAAGAAACTTTGGACCAAATAAGAAACTGGATAGAGAAAATCTTAGCGAATGAAAGAGAAGAGCTAATCATAGCCGAAAGCAACGGGCAGATTGTTGGTTTGATTGTTTTTCGCTCTAAAAGTACTCAAAGGCTTTTACATACTGGTTCTTTTACGGCAATGGTCAAAAAAGAGTTCCGCAATCAAGGCATTGGTAAACTGCTGATCAAAGAACTTTTAAACTGGGCGGAACACAACCCTTTAATAGAGAAAGTTAGTTTAGGTGTTTTATCAACAAATCAACGAGCAATCGAATTGTACAAAAGCATGGGATTTGTTGAAGAAGGACGTAAAATTAAGGAAGTTAAGTTTAATGATGACTTATATGTAGACGATATACTTATGTATAAACTGGTTTAACAATCTATTTAAACAAAGAGCTATTACTTTTTGTTTGTGAAGAAAACTACTTAAGTCAACGGGTCAATGGTTTTGCTGTAACATACGCTGTATACCATGGTCAGATCACATTTAAAGCATAGATGACTTGGTGTTAGAATATTTACATTTACCTGAACTTGATGAAGATACTTGGAAAGACACAGCCATTAGACACTTATTAACACATACTCATGGTTTGAATCATAAGGAAGACATATATAACGTGAGTTTACAGTAGGTAAGCACTGGTCACGAAGCAGGTTACTTGAAAAAGAATAATGGTAAAATTAAGAGTATGGAAGTAATAGGAGGTCTAAAATAATGAAAGGTGAAAATTTTTACGAAGAGGTACAAAAGAAACCATTATTCTTTTTGATTTATAGTATTCTAGCAATTGTATTTTTTACTGGTATCACATTTACTTTTGTAATCCCTGGGTTACAAGGCTTCAATTGGTATTTCTTCTTTATTGCACTTTTGATCTATATTGGAGTTGCGAATATATTTGTTGGGTTATTTAAAGAACGACTATTATTGGTTTTTATACTCTCCTTGATATTTAGTGCCTTAGGAATGGGATGGAGGTTGTGGCTAGAATGGGGAGAGTTTAGTTTAGTCGAACACATGAATCCAGTTGTGCTAATTGGCTATCCTTGTATTATCGCATTTATAATATTATTTACGTTTCATTTTTCCTCTAAATTTAAGACAAAAAAATAAAATAGGTGAATACAAGTCATTTATTTTATAGAACTAATGCAGCAGTTTAGTGAATAAAAGGTGGTTTTAAACAATGAATAGAGAAAACATCTTTCTAAATATTATAGGCTCACTATTATGTTTTATCATGTTTTGTGTAGGTATGTTGTATGCTGAACAAGTGCCTTTATTAATTTTACTAGGAATAGTAGGTCTAAGTGGCTTTTCTTACATTGTTTCTCGAATTGTAACGGTAACGATTGCTCACCATAAGTAATATTCTTAATCAATTAACTATGCTTGTACAGTGGGCTTGGGGCTTTACTTCAGAAAGGGGTAAATTTGAAGATTAAACATTTTAGTATTTTGCTTGTATTATCGCTATCCCTTTCTGCTTGCAATACTGGAATTGAGCCAAGGGAGCATTTAGGAGAAATATATAGGGTAGCATTGGACTCTATAATGGAACAAGATGAAGCATTAAGTAGTGATATGGAATATATGGCTATTGATACCAGTAATTTTGAGAACGCTGATGAAAGTGATAAAGAAGAAGTTTTAATCTACTTTAAGGAAAAGTATAAGATTGAAGTAATGGACGCTACTCTTGAACAACTGAAAGAAAAGGGATTATACAATTCAAATACGATGGGTTTGGATGGCGTACTTCTAAGGGTAGAAAAAGTTGATTTTAAGTCCAATAATGAAATTTTTTTGGAGGGTTCCAAGTATCGTTCGGGTTTAGGGGCAGTTGGGGTAGAAGTTAAAATTCATTATAAACATAATAAATGGGAGTCCAAAGAAGTGAAAATGACTTGGATTAGTTAATTATTATTGTGCTGACGGGTGCTTTACTTCAAAAAGGAGTAAAGCTTTTTTTCTTCTAAAACTAAAGGTGCAGGATAGTGAAAAGAAGGAAGTAAGTGTTATTTTATAGAAGTTATAAACTATTAGGGGGAGAATGAGAATGGTTAAATTAGTATTAATGAATTCCGAAGAGTATCAAAAGTATATTATTTCAGCTATTAAATTATATGCAAATGAAAAAGTTTTATCTGGAAATTGGAATCAAGAAGAATCAATAAGGAAAGCAGAAGAGGAATATACAAGACTTTTGCCAAAAGGTGAAAAGACGGAAAGTAATTATTTATACAATATCATAAATGATGACAAGGCAATTGGTGTTCTATGGCTTGCAAGAAAGTCTGAAAAAGAAGGATTTATATACGATATAAATATATTAGAACAATATCAAGGATTCGGATATGCAAAGGAAGCAATGAAGCAAATTGAGATTGTCGGGAAAGATCTTGGGATGCATAAAATAGGTCTTCATGTTTTTGGTCATAACAAAGTAGCAAGAGGATTATATGATAAATTAGGTTACCAGACAACAAATGTATTAATGGAGAAAGAAATTTAATACTTTCCTTATTGAGCTAAAGGGTGCTACAGCAAATATGGCCATCATTTGGATGGTCTATTTTTATGTACGAAAATAAAATTCTAATATTTTGGTATAAAAACTAATTAAAATTCAGTGAATATTTTGTCATTATGAATTATCCTTAAAATAGGAATTAAAATAATGGGGGAGAATAACTTGATTCGACTTTTACAAAAACGTGACTTCGAACAAGCGGCAGATGTCGTTGCTTTTGCCTACCCAGGCATGAATATCCAATCATCAGAGAAAAAACTGGAATTTATAGAGCGTTTAACGAAAGAGCAAGACGCAGAAAACGGTATTCAATATTTTGGTTATTTTAATAAGGAAGAAGAACTGTTAGGGATGTATCGTTTGAATGATTTTGAATGTAATGTAAACGGCAAATTCCAGCGTATATTTGGAATTGGAATGGTTGCAGTTCACCTTCTACATAAAAAAGAGAAAATTGCCTTTGCACTTCTATCTCATTTTCATCAATATGCTAGACAGGAAAATGTGTCACTTGTTTCCTTGTATCCTTTTAACCCAAGCTTTTATCGGAAAATGGGATATGGCTACGGACCGATGAAATATGAATTTAAAATTAAACCTGATGCCCTTATCGCAAATGGAGAAAAAGGGTTGGTTGAGTTCTTGTCACCCAAAGATGAGGAAGCAATCGTTACTCTTTACAATGATTACGCACAAAAAAATCATGGGATGATAAAGAGAACCTGGACTGAACGCCAGCGTATTAAAAATGCAGTCACCAATTATGTGGGTGTGAAAGAAAATGAGCAACTAATAGGCGCATTGGCATTTACACTGGAGCCTGTAAAAGACAGTCATTTTTTACATCAACATATGACCGTGCTTGAATGGATATGGACAAAACCAGAGGCATACAAACAGCTAGCTTCTTGGTTAAATTCTCAACAAGACCAAGTAGATAGAATTATTTTTCGTACACATGATCAATCATTTGTGCATGCTCTTATAAATCCTTTAAATGAATCGAATCATCTTATACCAAGTGTCTACCATGAGGTTGCAACTTCGGGAACAGGTATAATGTATCGCATAACAAATGTAATTGATTTTATACACGAAATGAATTTTCAGCAGCTGAAAAAACCCGATGAATATACGAGAATCCTACTAGAAATAGAAGATACATTCCTGTCAGAGCAAAATGGTGTATACGAAGTTATTTATAATGGTGATTTCTGGAATGCTACAAAATTAGCAGATTCGACTGAAGAGATTAATATAACAATAGGTATCCAAGATATAAGTGCTTGGTGGATGGGGTGTGTTTCCCTAAATTCTCTTTATAATTATGGATCTGTGACCTTAACTAATATAGATATCCATTCGCTAGACGAGTGGTTTAAGCCTAAGAAAGGACCTGTTTGTTTCACGTCGTTTTAGAGTTTGCATAAGGGGTGTGTTGAAATGATTACATTCAAAACAATGGAAGATTTGACATATAGACAGTCACATGAGCTTTTTATACAAGGATTTGAAGGATATTATATCCCCATGACAATGGAGCTAGATGCCTTTATAGCAAAAATAGGCACTGAAAATCTATCTCCTGGATTATCGATTATTATGTTTGAAGATGAACTCCCAATTGGTTTTGTCTTGCAAGGAATACGAGATGTGAACGGTCAGAAAATGGCTTGGAATGGGGGTACGGGAATTATCCCTAAGTACAGGGGAAGAAAACTTGGTGAAATTTTGATGGAAAAAGCTCTAGATGTATTGAAACAGCAAGGTGTGAGTATTGCTACTTTAGAAGCGTTATCTATGAATCACCCAGCTATTAAACTGTATGAAAAAGTCGGCTATAAAGTTATGGACACCTTACATTTTTGGGAAGCGGACGGTGTGCTGCCTATGGATGAAGAAATTGCCAATGAGTTTTTAATAAAAAGGATACCTGCTTTACAAGCTGCACATGCAAAAATATTCCCAACCATGGCACCATGGCAAGTTGATCCAACTATTATCCCGAAGGTAGGGGGAGAGGCAATTATTGCAGCGAAAGATGGTGAAGTCCTTGCCGCCTGTTTAGTAAGAACGAGGCAACAGTTTGGTTCAGAGGCAGAAGGGGTGACGTTATTTCAAGCTATTGTCAATAAAGATTCCGAAGAAGGGGAGAGGGCACTCTACGCTGTCCTACAGGAGGGCTTACTGTTTCAAAAATCTCTTAAAAGGACTACTTATAATTTAATGGACCATTCACAAAAAACGCTCTCTTTCTTACAAAGCAAAGGGTTTAGAAATACAGATATTTCTCAAGTATTTATGGTAAATAAACTTTTAGTGTAAACAATTTCTTCTTTCATTATAAAAAAATCGTTGAAAAAGGTTGCGTTTTCTGAAAAGAAGGCCTTATCAACGATTTTATTATTTATTTAATAGTAGTAATGATTTGGTTTTCTTCCATGAGAAGTTGGTTTAATGCTACTCGGAAACTATTATAAGTTTCAATATTTACATGAATACTTGCTCGAACGATCTCTTGGATAAATCGTGGATTAAAACCAACATAGATTGGACGTATACCCATTAATCGAAGGGAACTATTTAAACTAGATATTGATATTGCTAGGTCATTGTAGTCAAATTCTTCTACATCACTTAAGCTGACAGCAGTAAAGTCAAAAACTGCTTTTTCGATATCCCGATGTTCGCTAATATACTCTAGTGTTTGTGTTTCGATATGTTCAAAGCGTTCTTTAGAGATATACCCTGCAATAGGAATCATAATTGTTCTTGGCACGATAGAAGGAATGATAGGAGTAGACATATTTTTTATAATTCGCTCATAGTAAACAATTTTTTCTTTTAGCTCAAGAATTTGTTTTTCATGTGACATAACAGCACCTCAGGTTTTTTCTCTATTATAACGAATTAAACCGACGAAAGGATATAGAAATAAAAAAAGACTGTCCTACTAAAGAACAGTCAATCTTTTTATTATTTCTGTGCATCTAAAAATTCAGTTACTTGTTCTGGTGATTTTGCATTTGCACTGTGTAAATGTGCTTTTTTCTCTCCGTTTTGATAAATTAGAAGACTAGGAATGCCCATTACTTCATACTTTTCTGCGATCTCTGGCAATTCGTCGCGATTTACCTCATACCAAGTGTACTGATTATACTTTTCAATGATTGGATCGATGAACATCTCCATACGACGGCAATCTGGACACCAGCCGGCTTCGAATTTTACTAGTACTTCTTTGTCACCAGAAATAATTTCATTGAACTGCTCTTCAGTTGTGATTTTTTGCATTTTATATACCTCCAATAATTTTTTATGTCTAGTCGTGGAAGAATGTTGAACATAGACATTTACACTTTTCTTGTAGTTTACACTGTTTTTAAAAGAGGAGAAAGAAAAATGTACTTTTTTATTCATTTTATTATTGCGAAAATTTAAATATTGTTCTAAACTAATAGATATAGAAATTGGTTTTATTTTTTTTATTTACAAAATGAATGAGTATTCATTCAAGTTAAAGGGAGGCTTTGCACGTGACATATCAAATAAAAAAAGCGGCAGTTCTTGGTTCGGGCGTAATGGGTTCGGGAATTGCAGCTCACTTAGCAAATATCGGAATTCCAACATTATTATTAGATATCGTTCCAAAAGAACTGAGCAAAGAGGATGAAGTAAAAGGGTTAACAT
This sequence comes from Bacillus sp. FJAT-22090, assembly GCF_007676755.1. Taxonomy (GTDB): domain Bacteria; phylum Bacillota; class Bacilli; order Bacillales_A; family Planococcaceae; genus Psychrobacillus. The sequence goes on from NZ_VEBK01000012.1 coordinate 87,715, forward strand.
TGGAACACCCAGCAGTTCGCAATAAGTTTTCTCAAACGGCATTGCAAAAATTGCTGAAGCAAAAACCGGCACCGCTTACTTCTTCTAAAAACCTACAATTAATTACTGCAGGCAATTTAGAAGATGATCTAGACAAACTGAAAGAAGTAGACTGGATTATTGAAGTAGTAGTGGAAAATTTAGAAGTGAAAAAAAACTTATATGAAAAAATAGATGCAGTACGTAAACCTGGAACGATCATTAGTTCAAATACTTCGGGGATTAGTATAAATGCAATGGTAGAAGGACGTTCAGAAGACTTTGCTAAACATTTTCTTGGAACGCATTTCTTCAATCCACCACGTTATTTAAAACTTTTAGAAGTAATTCCAGCTACAACAACAGAACCAGAAGTGGTCGAGTTTATGAAACAATTTGGAGAGGACGTGCTCGGTAAAGGGGTTGTGTTGGCAAAAGATACACCGAACTTTATCGCTAACCGAATCGGGACATATGGTTTGCTTGTAACTCTGCGTGAGATGCTGGCGCGTGGATATTCTGTAGGAGAAGTAGATTCAGTTACAGGTCCGCTGATCGGTCGTCCAAAATCTGCGACATTCCGTACATTAGATGTGGTGGGGTTAGATACTTTTGCACATGTTGCCAAAAACGTGTATGACCAAACAACTGGAGAGGAACAAAAAGTATTCGAGGTACCTGCTTTTATGCAACAAATGCTTGAAAACAAATGGCTTGGTGCAAAAACAGGGCAAGGCTTTTTCTTAAAAGAAGGTAAAGAAATTAAAGAATTAAATACAGAGACACTTACCTATGAGCCAGTCAAAAAGTTAAAAACTCCGTCCATGGAAATGGCTAAGCAGCAAAAGGGTCTAGCGGCAAAAGTGAAAACGTTAACTTACGCAAAAGATCGTACTGGTGAATTGCTGTGGAGCATCTTAAGTCCCACACTACTGTACTCCGCAACGCTTGTTGGTGAAATTGCAGATGATATAGTATCCATCGACCAAGCGATGAAATGGGGATTCGGTTGGCAACAAGGTCCTTTTGAAATCTGGGATGCAATTGGTGTGAAGGATTCTGTAGAGAAAATGAAGTCAGATGGTCACGAAGTTCCTTCATTTGCCCTTTCTTTGTTAGCTAAAGGTTTCGAATCCTTCTATAAAGAGGAAGACGGCGACCAGTATTTCTTCAACGGTGAGGATTATGAAAAAGTTCCGTTAAATGAGAAAGTAATTGATCTAAAAAGATATAAGAAGAAGCATGGTGTGATTAAATCTAATTCTGGTGCTAGTTTAATAGATCTTGGCGATGGAATTGCGCTCCTTGAATTCCATTCTAAATCCAATGCAATCGGCTTGGATATCATCCAAATGATTAACTTTGCGATTGAAGAAGTAGAGAAAAACTTCAAAGGGCTTGTCATCGGTAACCAAGGCAAAAACTTTAGCGTTGGTGCAAATCTTGGCATGATTTTAATGGAAGCGCAAGATGACAATATTTTTGAATTGGACTTTGTAGTTCGCAGTTTCCAAAATGCGATGATGAAAATCAAATACTCCTCCAAACCGGTAGTAGCTGCTCCGTTCGGTATGACGCTAGGTGGAGGAGCAGAGGCTTGTTTACCAGCAGCGCATATTCAAGCAACTACTGAAACATATATGGGCTTAGTGGAAGCGGGAGTCGGGCTAATTCCTGGTGGTGGCGGAAACAAAGAGCTATATATGAAGCATTTAAAGGGTCTACCGAAAGGTGTGCAAGTGGATTATCAATATGTTGCCAATAAAGTATTTGAAACAATTGCAATGGCAAAGGTTTCTACTTCGGGCGAAGAAGCTCGTGAAAATAACTTTTTGAATTTTGCAGATGGTATTAGTGTGAATCCAGATCATCAATTATATGATGCAAAACAAGTTGCACTGGCACTCGCTGAAAATGGATATAAAGCGCCTCTTCGTGAAAAAGTTCCGGTAACAGGTTCACCTGGATACGCAACATTACTTTTAGGGGCAGAGGGCATGTTCTTGTCTGGCTATATTAGTGAGCACGACTTGAAAATTGCGAAAAAACTTGCGTATGTGTTGGCGGGCGGAGAAGTTCCATACGGTACTTTAGTAGATGAACAGTATTTACTTAATTTGGAGCGCGAAGCATTTTTAAGTCTCGTGGCAGATCCAAAATCCCAAGCAAGAATGCAGCATATGTTAGTGAAAGGTAAGCCTCTACGCAACTAAGCGTGTGTAGGTGATAAAGGAGGAGAACTTATGCGTGAAGCAGTTATCGTAGCAGGTGCGAGAACACCAGTTGGCAAAGCGAAAAAAGGATCTTTGGCAACTGTTCGCCCAGATGATTTTGGTGCATTAGTAGTAAGAGAAACGTTAAAAAGAGCTGGAAATTATGATGGGCCAATAGATGATTTAATACTAGGATGTGCAATGCCAGAAGCAGAACAAGGGATGAATGTCGCTCGTAATATAGGGGCTTTGGCTGGCCTTCCGGATACAACCCCAGCAATTACAGTGAATCGTTTTTGTTCGTCCGGCTTACAATCGATTGCTTATGCAGCGGAGCGAATTATGCTTGGACATTCGGAAGCAATTATTGCTGGTGGAGTAGAGTCGATGAGTATGGTTCCCATGATGGGAAATACGATTCGACCAAATGCCCACTTAGCAGAAACTGCCCCGCAGTATTACATGGGGATGGGACATACAGCTGAACAAGTGGCAAATAAATACGGCGTGAGTCGAGAGGACCAAGATGCGTTTGCCGTTCGATCACATGAATTAGCTGCAGCGGCTATTGCAGCAGGAAAATTTAATGATGATATTGTACCTGTTGAAGTAGTGAAGCATTTTGTGGATGAAAACAATAAAGCACAAGAGAAAAAGTTTTTATTTGAAATGGATGAAGGCGTTCGCCAGGGAACAACAATTGAAACGCTGGCAAAATTACGTCCCGCGTTTAATGTTCGCGGATCTGTAACGGCAGGTAATGCTTCACAAACTTCAGACGGAGCAGGTGCAGTACTTGTGATGGACCGGGAAGTAGCGGAAGCACAAGGATTAAAACCAATCGCTAAATTCCGTTCGTTCGCAGTCGGTGGAGTTGCACCAGACGTAATGGGAATTGGACCAATCGTAGCTGTACCAAAAGCATTGAAACTTGCAGGTTTATCTATTGAAGATATCGACATTTGGGAAATTAATGAAGCGTTCGCTTCTCAATCAATCCAAGTCGTACGTCATTTAGGTATTGACCTTGATAAAGTAAATGTCAATGGTGGAGCAATTGCTCTTGGTCATCCGCTTGGAGCTACAGGAACGATTTTGACATTAAAAATGATGAGCGAATTAAAAAGACAAGGAAAACAATTTGGTGTTGTAACTATGTGTATCGGTGGGGGAATGGGAGCTGCCGGAGTGTTCGAACTACTATAACCAAACTTATCAAGGGGGAATTTAACATGACTGAAGTAAAACAAATGATTAAAGGTGGAAGCTTTTTAGTAGAAGATATCGAGGCAAGCCGTGTATTTACACCGGAGGATTTCACAGACGAGCAAAAAATGATTGCGAAAACTGCCGAAGATTATGTAACAAACGAAGTATTACCTGTAGTGGAAAAGCTGGAGCATCATGAGTTTGAGCATTCTGTTCGTTTACTTAAATCTGCTGGAGACTTAGGATTACTTGCAGCTGATATTCCAGAAGAATATGGCGGTCTAGCATTAGATAAAGTTTCTTCAGCTTTAATCGCAGAAAAACTATCAGTAGCTGGTGGTTTCTCTATTACCCACGGGGCACATGTAGGAATTGGGACATTACCAATCGTGCTATTCGGTAATGAAGAGCAAAAACAGAAGTATTTACCGAATTCGGCATCTGGAGAAAAAATCTCCGCTTATGCTCTAACAGAGCCAGGTTCAGGGTCAGATGCTTTAGGAGCAAAAACTACAGCTAAGTTAAATGCGGAAGGAACTCACTATATTTTAAATGGAGAAAAACAATGGATTACAAACGCAGGCTTTGCAGATGTATTTGTTGTTTACGCTAAAGTAGATGGAGACAAATTCTCTGCATTTATCGTGGAACGCGAATTCCCAGGTGTTTCTGTCGGGGCTGAAGAGAAGAAAATGGGTATTAAATCATCTTCGACTCGTACGCTTATTTTACAAGATGCACAAGTACCAGTAGAAAACTTACTTGGAGAAATTGGCCGCGGACATGTGATTGCATTCAATATTTTAAATATCGGTCGTTATAAACTAGGTGTAGGAACGGTTGGTGGCTCTAAACGTGCGCTTGAGCTAGCAATTTCTTACTCTAATCAACGCCAACAATTTAAAACACCTATCTCTTCTTTTAATTTAACAAAACAAAAATTAGCTACTATGGCTTCTAAATTGTATGCGACAGAAAGTTTAATCTACCGTACTGTAGGTTATTTTGAAGAGCGTATGAGTCAATTGAGCGCGGATGAACAAAAAGATGGAAAAGCGATTGCAGCATCTATCGCAGAATATGCAATTGAATGTTCTATTAACAAAGTAGTAGGCTCCGAAGTGTTAGATTACATCGCGGACGAAGCTGTTCAATTACATGGCGGTTACGGATTCATGCAAGAATACGAAGTGGAGCGCATCTACCGAGACTCTCGTATTAACCGCATTTTCGAAGGTACAAACGAAATTAACCGTTTAATCGTTCCAGGAACATTCTTGAAAAAAGCGATGAAAGGCGAGCTTCCATTACTTCAAAAAGCACAAAGTCTACAAGAAGAGCTACTAATGATGATGCCAGAAGAAGTAAGTGATGAGCCATTAGCTCAAGAAAAAGTACTAGTAGCAAACGCGAAGAAAATTGGTTTACTAGCTGCTGGACTTGCTGCACAGCGTTTTGGTACAAAACTAGAAGCAGAGCAAGAAGTGCTAGTGAATATTGCGAACATCGCTAATAACTTATTTGCAATGGAATCTGCTGTCCTACGTACAGAAAAAGCAATCGGTCGTGACGGAGCAGAAAAAGCAAACCAAAAACTCCTTTATACACAAATTTTCTGCCAAGAAGCATTCGATGAAATCGAAAAAGCAGCAAAAGAAACGCTTATCGCTTCTGTAGAAGGAGATAACTTACGAATGATGATTTCTGCCCTTCGTAAACTTACACGCTACACACCTTACAATGTAATCGCTAAAAAACGTGAAGCTTCTGTAAAACTGATCGACGCAGAAAAATATATCGTTTAATGCACAGGAAAAGCTGGTCCCATGTGGATCGGCTTTTTTTCTTTTAAAAGAGAAATTTTCCACTCCGTAAAATCAATGTAGCGAGAAAAATATAGATTCTATCATACGGTTGATTTCCGTTTCAGGCGGACGCGTTCCGCAGGGTGAGCGATGAGTCCTCACCTAAGAAATCTAGAATTTGATGACCTATAGAGTGTTTACAAAGGAACGAAGGCTAAGAACGCCACCTCGTGTGGCAACGCCTTCGTGACCAACATCCTGTTGGCCTCTGCTGGAGTCGCCGCCTTTCACTACTATCAATCATATATGTGGTGTTTCGCAGAACGAAAAATAGAGATGATCTTCTCGTATGCTGAGGATTCGATTAAGCGGTGTTTGGATAAATATTATCTTGGTAATCCCTGTTGTATTCATAGTGGAATGATAGCGAATAGTAAGTGTTTCCTAATAGAGAAGGAGGGGTGCGACCGAAATTGTATCTTCGGTCGCATTTTCTAAGTGTAGGAAAGTGTTGCTTCTTTTCTTTCCAAAGCACTTCGAAAACGTCAAATACAGGTTTTCATCTTAAAGGGTGCTTGTGCTTTTCTAATAAAAAATTCTGAAAATGCGGTGCGCATTATTTTTTGGTATGATAAAAAGAAAAAAAGGTGAGATGTCATGACGATTCAGTTTTTCGGGTATTCAAAATGTAGCACATGTAAAAAAGCGAGTAAGTGGTTGAAGGACAATGGCATCGCGTTTGAGGATAACGATATTGTAGAAAATCCTCCTTCCAAGGAATTAATAAAAGAAATATTGAAGAAAACGGATGTAGATATAAAGAAACTTTTTAATACGAGTGGCACGAAATATCGAGAGCTACAGTTAAAGGACAAGCTGCCAACTATGACAGAAGAAGAACAAATAGAAACGCTCGTATCTGATGGAATGCTTGTCAAAAGACCGCTTGCTTTTGATGGTGAACATGTGACACTCGGTTTCAAGGAAGATGAGTTTGAACATATTTGGACAAACAACTAAAGTCGCTTGTTTTTACTATAAAAATATGTGAATATTATAAGTGAATGTATAACTTATTTGAGAGGGGTATAATTATGAGCACACCTAAAGAGTTGAAATACTCAGAAGAACATGAATGGGTAAAAACTGAGGGCGGAAACGCACGTATCGGTATTACTCATTTTGCACAATCTGAACTTGGAGATATCGTGTTTGTTGAGCTTCCACAAGTTGGAGACGAAATTAAAGCAGGAGATCCATTCGGTAGTGTAGAATCAGTAAAAACTGTTTCAGAACTTTATGCTCCTATTAGCGGAAAAGTTGTTGAAGTGAACGGTGAGCTTGAGGATAGCCCTGAATTTGTAAACGAATCTCCTTATGAAAATGCATGGATGATCGTTGTAGAACCATCTAACACATCAGAAATCGATGAGTTATTGTCTGCAGATCAATACGAAGAATTAATTGCAGAATAATAATGCAAACGCCGGTTAATTGTCGGCGTTTTTTTCATATACTGATTTAAAGAGTTCTAGTTGGGAGAGAAGCTAAATGGCTAATGTATTTAGTGAAAAAGTAATTCTCGTCGAGGGAAGGTCGGATAAGCTCCACCTTTTAACACTTCTCGATGAATCTCCAGAAATCATTTGTACAAATGGTACTATTTCCAATGTAAAGCTAGAAGAAATCTTAAGTCCGTACGATGGTTTTCCAATCTATGCTTTTTTAGATGCTGACAAATCAGGCGAACAAATACGTTCGATTGTAAAAAAAGAATATCCCGAAGCTATCCACTTATACACGAATCCCATGTATTGCGAAGTCGCCAATACCCCTTTCAAAGTTTTGGCTTCCATACTGAAACGTGTTAATATTAAAGTGAAAAAAGAATTTTTACTTTAGGATGATGCAATGTGAATGAGTGGTCTAAAGAACAATGGGAACAGTTTAGAAATTCCAAGCAACTTTCCTTGTTTTATTTATATACACCGATGTGCGGTACTTGCAAGGTAGCAAGTAAAATGTTGCATGTCATCAATGAAATGGTTTCTTATCCAGTGGGCCAAGCAAACATCAATTTTATAGAAAGCCTAGCCATGGAGTATGAAATTGAAAGTGTGCCTTGTCTATTGATTGCAAAAAGTGGAAAAGTGTATAAAAAAATATATGCGTTTCAATCAGTTCCTTATTTATTAGAAACGATAAAAGGTATTGACGACCAAGTAGTCGTATGATAAAATTCAGTTTATTAAGCTTTAAAAATTTAATAGTGTCGCTCTTATTAAGAGAGGTGGAGGGAAGTGCCCTATGAAGCCCGGCAACCGTCATGTAAATGAAATGGTGCCAAGTCACGCAAAGCAAATGCTTTGGGAAATGAGAGAATGGATGAGTGTTATTAAAATTGACCACTTACTTCCCTTCTGCTCTTTTGCAGAAGGGATTTTTTAATGAAAGGAAAGGTGAGATTTACATGATTAGTTTAAAAGATGTTTCGAAAAAGTTCCAAACGAAACAAGGTACGATAATTGCTGTTGATGATGTAAATCTTGACATAAAGCAAGGAGAAATTTTTGGAATCATCGGTTACAGTGGAGCCGGCAAAAGTACAATGATCCGATTGCTCAATGGATTAGAAAAGCCGAGTGCTGGACAAATAATTGTAAACGGCAAAGAAATTACTTCTATAAATGAAGACAAACTGCGTCAATTTAGACAGAAAGTAAGCATGATTTTCCAACATTTTAATCTGTTATGGTCCAGAACAGTTGCTGAAAATATTGCTTTCCCACTTGAAATCGCTGGAGTTCCCAAGAATCAGCGAGAAACTCGTGTAAAGGAATTAATCGAACTTGTTGGGCTAGAAGGTAGAGGGAATTATTATCCTTCTCAGCTGTCAGGTGGACAGAAACAACGTGTAGGGATTGCTCGAGCATTAGCAAACCGACCGGAAGTATTGCTATGCGATGAAGCAACATCTGCACTAGATCCAGAAACGACCGATGCCATATTAGATTTATTAGTAAGCATTAACGAGAAGTTAGGCCTTACTATTGTGTTGATCACGCATGAAATGCAAGTGATTCAAAAAATTTGTAATCGGGTAGCGGTTATGGAAAGCGGTCATGTAGTGGAAGAAGGGGATGTGCTCGAAGTTTTCCAAAATCCACAACAACCGATTACGAAAAGATTCGTTTCTCAAGTATCAGATTCCAACCAAGCATTACAAACGATTCAAAACCTAGTGGATCTATATCCACATGGAAAACTGATCAAGCTTATTTTTGTTGGGGAGCAAACGGAGCAACCGATTTTATCCAGACTTATTAAACAATTTGATCTCGAGGTTAATATTGTGCAAGGAAATATTTCACATACGAAAAGCGGTGCCTTTGGAACATTAATCCTTCAATTAGATGGAGATGCATTAGCAATTGATGAAGGCATTCGATTTATACATGAGCAAAAAGTTATTACAGAGGTGATCAACAATGATTAATACGCTTTTTCCGAATGTTGATTGGCCAAAAATGTGGGATGCAGCATTTGAGACCTTATATATGACTGCAGTTTCTACTATTTTAACAGCTATTATAGGTCTTGCACTTGGACTTTTACTATTTTTAACAAGCCCCCATCAAGCGTGGGCAAATAAATTAGCGAACTGGTTAACTGGGGCATTTGTCAACATATTCCGTTCGATTCCGTTTATTATTTTAATTATCTTATTAATTCCATTAACGAAGTTACTTGTAGGCACAATGCGTGGTCCGAATGCAGCATTTCCAGCTCTTGTTATTGGAGCGGCACCATTTTACGCACGCATGGTATTGATCGGATTAAGAGAAATAGATAAAGGCGTTCTAGAAGCAGCAAAATCGATGGGAGCAAAAACTTCCACGATCATTTGGAAGGTTTTATTGCCAGAGTCGATGCCTGCCCTAGTATCAGGAATTACAGTTACTTGTATTTCACTCGTTGGTTATACTGCGATGGCAGGAATTATCGGTGCGGGTGGTCTAGGTACATTAGCTTTCTTAGATGGATTCCAACGTGGCAGAGGCGACGTCGTACTAATCGCCACTATATTGATATTGATCCTTGTATTTGCCATTCAATGGATTGGCGATTTAATAACGGCGAAAATAGACAAACGTTAACTAGGTGTTCACGAGTTTACTCGATTATAAATTAGATAGAAAAAGGGAGAGAATTTGGATGAAGAAATTTTTAGCTGGAGCTTTATTATCAATTAGCGCTTTAACACTTGCAGCATGTGGTGACGATGATAGCAGTAAATTAGTAATCGGGGCATCCAATGTTCCGCACGCAGAAATATTAGAGCAAGTAAAACCAATTTTAGAAGAGCAAGGTATTGAATTAGATATTCAAACGTATCAAGACTATGTATTACCAAACAAAGATTTAGATTCAGGTGATTTAGATGCCAACTATTTCCAACACATTCCTTATTTAGAATCACAAATTAAAGATTTCGGATACGATTTTGTAAATGCCGGTGGAATCCATATTGAACCTATTGGTCTATATTCAAAAAAATATAAATCAATCGAAGAACTTCCTGAAGGCGCAACAATCTTAATGAGTAACTCTGTTGCAGACCATGGCCGCGTATTGGCAATGCTAGAAGCAAAAGGACTAATCAAATTAGCAGAAGGCGTAGATAAAACTACTGCTGAGATTTCTGACATCGTAGAAAATCCGAAAAACCTTCAATTTGATCCTAACTATGAATCAGCTCTAATGGTCCAATTGTATGAAAATAACGAAGGGGATGCTCTTCTTATCAACTCCAACTATGCGATAGATGCAGGTTTAAATCCTCTTGAAGACTCTATTGCTATTGAAGAAGCTTCTGAATCACCATATGTGAATGTGATCGCAGTAAAAGCTGGCGATGAAAACAAAAAAGAGATCAAAGCATTGGTCGAAGCGTTACACTCTCAAGAAATTCAAGACTTTATCTTAAAAGAGTGGGGCGGATCTGTAGTACCAGTCGACTGATTAACAGAGTGGGGAAGCGGGCACGCATATAAAGTGCCTGCTTTTTTTATAGATTAAAAGCAATGTTCATGCTATTCTGATTCAAAAGGAGTTGATAAATTGATTGTAAAAAAATATTCCAAATCTATTCATATTGAGGCGATGAAATTACTTATCAGGAGATTGCACACTAGTCACTCTTTATATGAAAAAGTGATGACAGCTATTCACGCTGCAACTGCTGGTGAATTTGGTGAGGAGATGGTTTTTCGGGAGCTAGAAAGGATGAGATTGCCATATAAGTATCATGTTTATCATAAATTATTATTACACTCTGAAAGGTCATTTGAATTAGATATTCTTCTGATCACACCATTTGGTGCTGTGATTTTTGAAGTGAAAAATATTACAGGAGAAATTGAATTTCAAGAGAATCCTTCCCAAATTATTCAGCGAAAAGAAAACGGCGAAATTAATAAATATCCATGCCCTGTTACCCAGCTAAAAGGATACAAAGCCGAGCTTGCCCACTTTTTCAATGACCATAATATCTCTATTCCAATCTATGGTGCCATCGTTTTTGCCTCTCATAAGAGCTACGTGCGTGTCTCTAACAATCAAGCAAGAATCCTCTATAAAAATGAAATAATTCCATATCTATTACAATTACAAAAGAAATCACCCATCCTAAATGACGAAGAAATGGAAAACGTGAAAAACATCCTTTTAAATAAAAATACTCCATTTACTTATTTTCCTCTTACCAAATACTTTTCGATTAATCCCAATGAATTGTTAAGAGGTGTGGAATGTCCGGAATGTCATTATGTTGGTATGCGAAAAATTAAACGTACCTGGGAATGTCCTAAGTGTGGCCAAAAAGACATACACGCATACAAAGAAGCACTTGCTTCCTATTTTTTGATATACAAAAACTCCATTACAAATAAGGAATGCAGAGACTTTCTAAAACTTAATAATAGACATGAGGCTACTAGAATTCTATCCAATGAAAATTTGATAAAAGTAGGAAACAAAAAGTCCACATACTATAAAATGAAACCCTTCAACAATCGTTGAAGGGTTTCATTTTATATACGAACAAGCATAAGTCTGCTGAAATTGAGCAAATGTAGCTGTTCCGATCAAAACTGCTCCTCAACTGAGAATAAAACACGGTCATCCGATCAAAGTGTTCGTCTTCGAGCATAGTTTGTACTTATCCGCTCATAAGTTGTGGCTATCCGAGCATAACCGCGATCCAACCGAGCATAAAGCCTGTTCATCCGATCAAAGCGAACGTTCTCGAGCATAGTTTGTGATTATCCGCTCATAAGCAGTGGCTATCCGAGCATAACCGCGATCCAACCGAGCATAAAGCATGTTCATCCGATCAAAGCGAATGTCTTCGAGCATAGTTTGTGCTTATCCGCTCATAAGCAGTGGCTATCCGAGCATAACTACCGTCCAACCGAGCATAAAACCTGTTCATCCGATCAAAGCGAACGTCCTCGAGCATAGTTTGTGCTTATCCGCTCATAAGCAGTGGCTATCCGAGCATATCCGCGATCCAACTGAGCATAAAACCTGTTCATCCGATCAAAGCGAACGTTCTCGAGCATAGTTTGTGCTTATCCGCTCATAAGCAGTGTCTATCCGAGCATAACCGCGATCCAACCGAGCATAAAACCTGTTCATCCGATCAAAGCAGCCGCTTTCGAGCATGCCTATTGCTTATCCGCTCATAAGTTGTGGCTATCCGAGCATAACTACCGTCCAACCGAGCATAAAACCTGTTCATCCGATCAAAGCGAACGTCCTCGAGCATAGTTTGTGCTTATCCGCTCATAAGCAATGGCTATCCGAGCATATCCGCGATCCAACCGAGCATAAAGCATGTTCATCCGATCAAAGCGAATGTCTTCGAGCATAGTTTGTACTTATCCGCTCATAAGCAGTGGCTATCCGAGCATAACCGCGATCCAACCGAGCATAAAACATGTTCATCCGATCAAAGCGAATGTCTTCGAGCATAGTTTGTGCTTATCCGCTCATAAGTTGTGGCTATCCGAGCATAACTACCGTCCAACCGAGCATAAAACATGGACAATCATTCAAAGTAACCGACTTCGGGCATACAACCCCAACCCCAACCCCAACCCCAACTCCCACCAAAAAGCACGCCCAAATCATCATGTATTCATTTTTAAAAAATATGTTTAAACAAAAACGAACCGGGTATATAACACAGTGTAAGTGTTAAAAATTGAAAGGAATGATTCATTATCAGTTCAGAAGGGTTACCTTACACGGAACAAATGGACCATGCATTCAGAGGAGTACACGGATTCGGGTACGATGAATTGCGAAACAGTCAGACTTTACGTTTGAAGGTTGAAAAACGTAGACAAAGAGATTATGAAAAAAGTATTCAATTAGTAGCCAAAATCGATGCTCAAGCCTTTAGAGGTTAAATAGTAAAAAATCCATGAAGACATCTGTTTTCATGGATTTTTTCTATTGTTTTTACTATATTCATAGTGAAATCAATTCTCAATTAGAAAACTTTATTGAAAAAATTTGCTTCCCTCAATAGACGGTGCTGCTTAAGGGAAAATAGTTTGAAATTCAAAGATTATGATGTCTAATAATATAAATGAGAAACTATTTCAAAAGATTTGCCAGAGTCTTCACTTTGCGTTAAGATTAGAATGATAATAAATTAGAATGGTTACTCATTCATAGTTACTTAATGGAGGTTATTCAATGTCGACTTTAGTTATTAAGGATCTACACGTTGCAATTGACGGTAAAGAGATACTAAAAGGTGTTAATTTAACTATTAATACAAATGAAATTCACGCAGTTATGGGTCCAAATGGTACTGGTAAATCAACTTTGGCATCTGCTATTATGGGACATCCTAAATATGAAGTAACTTCTGGTTCCATTGAATTAGATGGAGAAGACGTATTAGAGATGGAAGTAGACGAACGCGCTCAAGCTGGTCTATTTTTAGCTATGCAATATCCAAGTGAAATTACGGGAGTAACAAATGCTGACTTCTTACGTTCTGCTATTAATTCACGTAGAGAAGAAGGCGATGAAATTTCTTTGATGAAATTCATCCGTGAATTAGACAGCAAAATGGAATTCCTAGAAATGGATGTTGATATGGCTCAACGTTATTTAAATGAAGGATTCTCCGGTGGAGAGAAAAAGCGTAATGAAATTCTTCAATTAATGATGTTGCAACCAAAATTCGCTATTTTAGATGAAATTGACTCTGGTCTGGATATCGATGCGCTTAAAGTAGTTTCTAAAGGAATTAACGAAATGCGTGGAGAAGGATTCGGAAGTCTAGTAATCACTCACTACCAACGCCTGCTTAACTACATTACTCCTGATTATGTACATGTTATGATGCAAGGTCGCGTAGTAAAATCTGGTGGTCCTGAGCTTGCTCAAAAATTAGAAGCACAAGGATATGACTGGATTAAAGACGAATTAGGAATTGAAGACGAGACAGTTGGACAAGAAGTATAAGAAAGGGGACGAATAAGCATGACGGTTGAAACAAAATTGGCATTAACCGAGCAAGATATCCGCTCCTTTTCAGAAGGTAAACAAGAACCAAGCTGGATGACGGAGCTTCGTCTAAAAGCATTTGGTGAACTTGAAACACTTCCAATGCCAACTCCAGATAAAACAAAAATCACAAATTGGAATTTCACTGAATTTCCAACACATACTGTAGAAAGCACTAGCTTCTCGTCTTTAGAAGAACTTCCTGAAGAAGTTAAGGCGTTAGTACATGCAGAAGAACAAAAAAATATTTATATTCAGCATAATAATACACCTGCATTTATTTCATTATCAGAAGATTTACAAGCAAAAGGTGTTATTTTAACGGATATCTATACAGCTCTTCGTGAGCATAGTGACCTTGTTCAACAATACTTTATGACTGATGGCGTAAAAGTAAATGAGCATAAATTGACAGCACTTCATGCAGCACTATTAAACGGTGGCGTATTTGTATACGTACCAAAAAATGTAGTTGTAGAAGAGCCGATTCAAGTTATTTATCTACATGACAATGAAACAGCATCTTTGTTCAACCACACATTGCTTGTTGCGGATGAAAATAGTGCTGTAACTTATGTAGAAAACTACTTGTCTACTGTAGAAAAAACAAATGGTTTAGCAAATATCATTTCTGAAGTAATTGTAAAAGATAACGCTAAAGTGACATTTGGAACAGTGGATGTATTAGCAGAAGGCTTTACTACGTATGTTAACCGCCGTGGTGTAACTAGTCGTGATGCGGTGCTTGAATGGGCACTAGGAATGATGAACGACAGTGATACAATTTCTGAAAATGTGACACATTTAGTTGGGGACAATTCAGAAGGACATGTGAAGATGGTAGTTGTAGGACGCGGAAAACAAAAACAAAACTTTACAACGAAAGTAATCCATTGGGGCAAACATACAGAAGGTCAAATCTTGAAGCACGGTGTGATGAAAGATGAAGCTTCTTCTATTTTCAATGGTATCGGGAAAATTGAATTCGGCGCTACGAAATCGAATGCTGAACAAGAATCTCGTGTCCTTATGTTAAGTGAAAAAGCTCGTGGGGATGCAAACCCAATTCTTTTAATCGATGAAGATGATGTAACAGCAGGTCACGCAGCTTCTGTTGGCCGAGTAGATCCACTTCAGTTGTATTATTTAATGAGCCGTGGTATTTCTAAACAGGAAGCAGAGCGTCTAGTAATTCATGGATTCCTTGCCCCTGTAGTAAACGAATTACCAATCGAAGGCGTGAAGAAACAGCTGTCGGAGGTTATTGAAAGGAAAGTTCGCTAATGCTCAGTAAAGAGATTCGAAGCTATTTTCCCATATTAAGCCAAGAGATTAATGGTCATCCATTAGTGTATTTAGACAGTGGTGCAACTTCTCAAAAGCCAGTTCAAGTAATAGAAGCTATTACAAAGTATTATGAATTTGAAAATTCGAATGTACATCGCGGTGTTCATACATTAGGTAACCGTGCAACGGAAAGCTATGAAGGAGCACGCGAAAAAGTTCGTAAATTCATTAATGCTAAATCTACAAAAGAAATAATATTTACACGTGGTACAACAACTTCGCTTAATACTGTGGCGCAAAGCTATGGCCGTGCTAATGTAAAAGAAGGCGACGAAATTGTTATCACGCATATGGAGCATCATTCCAATATTATTCCTTGGCAACAATTAGCGAAAGAAACAGGCGCTACGCTTAAATATATCGATTTAGAAGAAGACGGGGCATTGTCTTTGGAAAAAGTTAGAGCTACTATAACGGACAAAACGAAAATAGTATCCATTGTCTACGTTTCAAACGTTTTAGGAACGATGAATCCAATTAAAGAAATTACACAAATTGCACATGAACATGGAGCGATAATGGTCGTGGATGGGGCTCAGGCTGCGCCACACTTAAAGTTAGATGTTCAAAACTTGGATTGTGATTTTCTTGCATTTTCCGGTCATAAAATGTGTGGCCCTACTGGAATTGGTGTTCTTTATGGAAAACAAGAGCTGCTTGAAAAAATGGAGCCAATTGAATTCGGCGGAGAAATGATCGACTTTGTGGGGTTATATGATTCTACATGGAAAGAACTTCCGTGGAAATTCGAGGGCGGAACGCCTATAATTGCAGGTGCCATCGGTTTAGGAGCAGCGATTGATTTTCTGGAAGAAATCGGCCTAGATGAAATTGAAAAACATGAGCATGAGCTTGCTACTTATGCCATGGAAAAAATGTTAACTATTGAAGGTTTGACTATTTATGGACCAAATGATCCATCTAAGCGAGCTGGAATCGTAACGTTTAACTTAAATGATGTGCATCCACATGATGTTGCAACGGTACTTGATATGAGCGGTATTGCTGTTCGTGCAGGTCATCATTGTGCACAGCCATTGATGAAATGGTTACAATGTACGGCTACCGCGAGAGCAAGCTTTTATCTGTATAATACAGAAGAAGATATTGACAGACTTGTTGCTGGATTGCGCACTGCAAAGGAGTATTTTAACGATGTCTTCTAATAATTTAGATCAGCTATATCGACAAGTGATAATGGATCATTATAAAAATCCTCGCAATAAAGGAAGCATTGAGGATGGCGCATTGACGATTGATATGAATAACCCAACATGCGGAGACCGCATACATTTAACACTACAAGTGGAAGATGGGGTAGTTCAAAATGCAAAGTTTGACGGAGAAGGATGTTCTATTTCCATGTCTTCTGCATCGATGATGACGCAAGCGGTCAAAGGCAAGAAAGTAGAAGAGGCACTTCAGCTTTCTTCTATCTTTTCGGATATGATGCTTGGGAAAGAATACGATGACTCGATTGACCTGGGGGATATTGAAGCGTTAAATGGTGTCGCTAAGTTTCCTGCACGTATTAAATGTGCAACACTTGCGTGGAAGGCGATGGAAAAAGGCGTTTCTACAGAACAGAACTAACATAAGAACGGAGGAAATACGATGGCTAAAAAAATGCCTGAAATTGGTGATTACAAATATGGTTTCCACGATAAAGACGTATCCATTTTCCGTTCAAAACGTGGATTGACGAAAGAAATCGTTGAAGAAATTTCACGTATGAAAAATGAACCACAATGGATGTTGGATTATCGCTTAAAAGCGTTAGATATATTCTATTCTAAACCAATGCCACAATGGGGTGGAGATTTAGGATCTCTAAACTTTGATGAAATTACGTATTATGTAAAACCATCAGAAGCTACACAAAAATCATGGGATGAAGTACCAGAAGAAATCAAAGCTACATTTGATAAACTAGGTATCCCAGAAGCAGAACAAAAATACCTTGCGGGTGTTTCTGCACAATATGAGTCAGAAGTTGTCTACCACAACATGAAACAAGAGCTAGAAGATTTAGGTATTGTTTTTAAAGATACGGATTCAGCCCTTCGTGAAAATGAAGATATTTTCAAAAAACACTGGGGTACTGTTATTCCATCTTCGGACAATAAATTCGCAGCACTTAACTCAGCTGTATGGTCAGGTGGATCATTTATCTACGTACCACCAGGCATAAAAGTCGATACACCACTACAAGCATACTTCCGTATTAACTCTGAAAACATGGGTCAATTCGAGCGTACGCTAATCATTGTAGATGAAGGCGCTTCTGTACACTACGTAGAAGGTTGTACAGCACCTGTATATACAACAAACTCACTTCATAGTGCGGTTGTTGAAATTATCATTAAAAAAGATGCGTACTGCCGTTACACAACAATCCAAAACTGGGCAAACAACGTGTATAACTTAGTTACAAAACGTGCTGTTTGTGATGCAAATGCGACAATGGAATGGATTGACGGGAATATCGGATCTAAATTAACGATGAAATACCCAGCAGTAATCCTTAAAGGTGAAGGTGCTCGTGGTATGACACTTTCTATTGCAATTGCTGGTAAAGGCCAACACCAAGATGCTGGTGCGAAAATGATGCACTTGGCTCCAAATACTTCTTCTACTATTGTTTCGAAATCTATTTCTAAACAAGGTGGGAAAGTAACATACCGTGGTATCGTGCACTTCGGACGTAAAGCAACTGGTGCTCGTGCAAATATCGAATGTGATACATTGATCATGGATAATCAGTCTACTTCTGATACGATTCCTTACAATGAAATCTTGAACGATAATATTTCTCTTGAACATGAAGCAAAAGTTTCTAAAGTATCAGAGGAACAATTATTCTACTTGATGAGCCGTGGACTAAGTGAAGAAGAAGCAACAGAAATGATCGTAATGGGCTTTATCGAGCCATTCACAAAAGAACTTCCAATGGAATATGCGGTCGAGATGAATCGACTGATCAAGTTCGAAATGGAAGGTTCTATCGGTTAATTCCTATTTCATGACCAAAAAGCAACAGGATGAATGTACCTTTCATCCTTGTTGCTTTTTTTGTCTAATTAGCTGTCGTAGTGTTATGATAAAATAACATAACTAGAGAGGTGAGCAAATGATTAAAATTGGTTTAACCGGTTGGGGAGATCATTCTGATTTGTATGTCTCAACGGCAAAAGACAGATTACAAGATTATAGTGCCCATTTTCCAGTTGTTGAATTAGATACATCTTTTTATGCGATTCCCTCCCTTAAAAATAGTACGAAGTGGGTAAAAGAGACACCCGATAATTTTCAATTTGTCGTAAAGGCATACCAAGAGATAACCGGCCATTTACGTGGGGAATCCCATTATGAATCAGCTGATGACATGTTCGAGCGTTACCGTGAGTCCATTCAGCCCTTTCAAGAAGCTGGTAAACTAGCGATGGTGTTAGTACAATTTCCACCTTGGTTTACATGTATCAAAGAAAACGTGGAAAATTTGCTTCGGGTGAGAGAAGAATTGAAAGGCTTCGAGCTGGCGATCGAATTTCGCCATCAATCTTGGTACCCCACTAAGCATCAGGAAGGCACATTGAACTTTTTAAAAAATCACCATCTCCACCACACGGTGTGCGATGAGCCGCAAGTCGGAGAAGGATCTGTTCCTCTCATACCTGTTGCAACGTCAGACAAAGTACTCGTTCGTTTGCATGGTCGAAATACATATGGATGGATAAATCCGGGCAATAATGAAAAATGGCGGGAAGTACGTTATTTATATGATTATAATAAAGAAGAGCTCACACAGATTCAACAATACGTGGAGCAATTACATAAACAAGCAAAAGAGGTAGTTGTCTTATTTAATAATAACTCCGGTGGGCATGCTGCCAAAAATGCGAAAACCTTTCAACAAATGCTAGGCATTGAATTTGAAGGGTTGGCACCGAAACAATTAGACTTATTTGAAGGTGGGATATAATGGAGTGGATATTACTTGTAGCAGCTGGACTATTTTCGGGAATTGTTGGGGCATTAGTAGGATTAGGCGGCGGTGTTATTCTAGTTCCGGCGGTTTTGTTTTTTGGAACTACACTAGGACTGATACCTAATATCACGCCTCAGAGCGTAGTTGGGCTTTCCGTTGTGATGATGATTTTCACAGGTCTTTCTTCTACGCTTTCGTATATGAAAACAAAGACTGTAGATTTTAGAAGTGGATTTATCTTTTTTCTTGGAAGTATACCGGGAACGATACTCGGAGCATGGGTAAACAAAGGATTGGATTTGCCTTCTTTTAATTTGTATTTTGGAATTTTATTAATTATTTTATCTACCCTTTTATTAGTTCGCAATCGTTTAAAACCAGTACGGTGGTTTGTTGAAAATGGGAAGAAAAGAACATTTCAAGATGAGAAGGATATATATGTTTATGGTTTTCCTATTTGGTTTGCGCTTCTTTTAACATTTGGAGTTGGTTTCGCGTCTGGCCTATTTGGAATTGGCGGTGGTTCTATCATTGTGCCTGCTATGATCTTACTATTTTTGTTTCCACCGCATGTCGCAGTCGCAACGTCCATGTTTATGGTTTTCCTATCTGCGCTTGTCAATTCTGTTACCCATATATCATTGGGAAATGTGCCATGGATTTATACGATTCCCGTTATTCCAGCTGCCTTTATAGGGGCTAAAATTGGTGCAACGTTAAATAAAAAATTAAACTCAGATACACTTGTTTTTGCTTTACGGATTGTATTGCTATTATTGGGAGTACGTTCGATTATTGCTGGACTGCTATAAAGAAAGGTGACCGACTATGAGAGAGACCATACATATTTATCATACGAATGATTTACATAGCCATTTAGAAAATTGGCCAACCATTCATCAGTTTCTCTCGGAATTTCATACCAAACATCATCCAAATGATGCGTATCTCCTACTAGACATTGGAGATCATATGGACAGATCGAACATATTTACAGAAGGTTCCCTTGGAAAAGGAAATGTTCAATTATTAAATGATGCAGGATATGATTATGTGACCATCGGGAATAACGAAGGAATAACCTTAAGTCATGATGATTTGGACACTTTATATAAAGATGCCAAGTTTGAAGTTATCGTCTCTAATTTCACTACATTAGAGGGGGAAATTCCTTCTTGGGTGCTTCCCTATAAAATTCATACTATCTCATCTGGTATAAAAATTGGCATTGTAGCTGCAACCGCTGATTTTGGCTTGTATTATGAGAAGTTAGGCTGGCATATTCAAAAACCGATTGAGCGATTAAAAGAAGTATGCCAGGATATAAGAGAACAAGTGGATTTCATTATTTGTATGTCTCATTTGGGCATGTCCCAAGATGAAATAATGACGGAGCAAATCCCTGAAATTGATCTTATTTTAGGATCGCATACTCATCACTTTTTTGAAAATGGAAAAATGCTTGGAAACACACTTCAAGCAGCGGCTGGAAAATATGGAATGTATATAGGACATGTGACGATGGAATATGATCACGAAGCGAAAAGAATCATTTCAAAGCAGGCAGTTTTATATGCTACAGAAAGTTTACCAAAACCAAAAGATGCTCAGTTGCAAATAAAGGCGTGGGAGGAGATTGGTAGGGAAGAACTCGCTTTCCCTGTTTTCCAAAACGCTACTTACTTAAAGAAAGAATGGTTTGGTGAATCGGAGCTGTCTACATTTTTCGGGAAGGCATTACTATCCTTTACGAAGGCAGATTGTGCTCTGTTTCCAGCAGGTATTTTTTTAACTGATTTACATAAAGGAGTGATAACGGCGGGTGACTTGCATCGTTGCTTGCCCCATCCGATTAACCCTTGTGTCATTACGTTAACGGGAGCAGAGCTACTTGAAATTGTAGAAGAGTCTAAGAACGAGAAATGGCCTTATTTAGAAGTTAAAGGACTTGGATTTAGAGGCAACTATTTAGGGGCGATGTTATTCGAGCATCTAAAAGAAAGCGAAGAAGGTATCCTATATGTTAAGGATGAGGAATTACAAATAGAGAAAGTATACACACTTGCTACGCTCGATATGTTCACATTTGGTTATTTCTTTCCTTCCTTAAAATTTGCGACAAAAGAATACTTTATGCCCGAGTTAATTCGTGATGTAGTGAAATGGTATGGTACTCAATTGGATAGTCATCTATCGCAGACATAACAATCTCCCTTATTACATAGTAGTAATAAGGGGGATTTTATATTGTTCTATCGAAAACAAAAGCGTTTTAACCTTTTAACTAATCAGCGGAAATTAGCTCTTTTATTAGCGTTCTTTATTTTATCGGTAGCGGTAGTTTTTTATGTGATCAATTATCGTTTGACACCAACCTATCTTCAATATGCAGAAGTCCAAACAAATAAAATTGCATCGATGGTTATTAGTAAAGCGATAAATTCAAGAACGGCAAATGTTCTAGATGTGAACGATATTATTGAGGAAGTTCCGTCCACGAACGGTAGTACAAATATGGTGACGACGAAATTCAATACAGAAATCATTAATCGTGTGTTATCGGATACCAATAGTTTGGTTCAAGCGCATCTAGAACAAGCAGAACAAGGAAATTTATCGAGTCTTCCCTATTTAGATGATATTGAATACGACAAACAAACAATGGAAGACCAAGGAGGAGTCGTATTTTTTGTGCCAATGGGGCAGGCAACCAATATTCCTCTGATTGGAAACTTGGGGCCTAAAATTCCTATTCGGTTTCATGTTATTGGGAATGTCCAATCGAATGTAGTGCCTACCATTAGAGAATTTGGGATAAATAATGCGTATGTGGAAGTTAGTATTCATATTAAAGTAAATGTCCAAATTATAGTACCGCTCGCTAGTAAAATGAGTGTAGTCGAACAAAATATTCCAGTTGCCATGGGGTTAGTTCAAGGCCAGGTACCTCATATTTACACAGGGGGAGATGGTTCTGCTGCTCCATCTGTCGAAGTACCACTCCCATTACCAGAAAAATAAAAATATCAGGTAAGACGGAAATAACTGTTACAATATAGAAAATGAATAAAATAGGTAGAGGCTGCAAGACTTAATAGTATTATACGGGAAGATGACGCTTATGATCGTATACGAAAGGAAGTTTTGCCGAAGCTATATATCGTTCGTCAAACGATATGTGGTTGGGGTTATTTCAAATAGAAATAACACTGTCATTTATATGGATTCATATAAATGGGGAGCTACAAAGGATAAATACACGTTTTTATGCTTAAATACAATAGTTAAAGCCAACCTATATGTAATGTATAGGTTGGCTTTTTATATTTTTGAGGAGGAAGCAGTTTTGGAAAACACCATTTTTTCTTTATTACCCCCGTTACTAGCAATCATTATGGTATTAGTAACGAAAAGAGTTGTCTTATCACTAGGAGTCGGGATTGTTTCAGCGGCTCTGCTTGTAAAAAGCTTTGCACCAGTCGATTCGTTTGTATTGTTGTGGGAGTCCTTTAAAACTTCTTTTTGGGAGGAAGGGTTGAATACGTACAATATTTATATATTATTATTTATTTTATTGCTCGGCATAGTTACGGCGTTTGTTAGTCTGTCAGGTGGGAGTACAGCATTTGCTGCGTGGGCGGTAAAAAGAATTAAAACTCGCCGCGGATCCAAATTACTGACTGCATTTTTAGGGATTATTATATTTGTGGATGATTATTTTAATGCGTTGGCAGTCGGGCAAATTGCGAGACCTATTACAGATTCTCATCGGGTATCACGTGCAAAACTTGCCTATTTTATCGATTCTACCTCTGCCCCGGTTTGTGTAGTATCGCCTGTTTCTAGTTGGGGTGCTTTTTTAATCAGCCAATTAGGGGTGATTTTTGCGACCTATTCGGTAACTGACTATACGCCGCTTCAAGCATTTGTATTGATGGCACCGATGAATTTTTATGTTGTCGCCACGTTAGCGGTCGTATTTTTTGTAGCTTGGACAGATTTTGACTTATTAGAAATGAAAAAACATGAACAAAGAGCAAGAGAAAAGGGAGAACTTTACGATTCAAGTAAATCTAATCCAGGGGATCTTCAAGGAAATTTCCCGGAAAATAATTACGGGAAAGTAACCGATTTAGTCTTGCCAATCATTACTTTAATAGTAGTGACTTTGTTTACCATGTTTTGGACAGGCTATCAACATTCAGGATTTGAATTAAATCTATTTGTGATTTTTGAAAACACAGACGTTCCTTTTTCTTTATTGATCGGAGGTCTGACAGCGACTATTTTAGCTATAGCACTGTATGTGCGCCAATTCAAAACAAATGCAGAAGCAAATATCGGCTTAGTATGGAAAGCTCTTGTGACCGGGATAAATTCAATGCTGCCTGCGATTCTTATATTAGTTTTTGCATGGTCATTATCCTTCCTGATCAATAAGTTAGAAACAGGAGCATTTTTGGCTAAATTAGTAACGGATCATCATATTCCCGTTGGAGTCATACCTGTATTACTATTTGTCCTAACAGCATTTATGGCATTTGCAACAGGTTCCTCATGGGGGTCATTCGGAATCTTATTACCTATTGGGGCGAGTATCATCATGGCGATCGAACCAGCATTATTATTACCGGTTCTATCAGCGGTTTTAGCAGGAGCGGTTTTTGGAGATCATTGTTCACCGATTTCAGATACGACGATTATGTCTGCAACCGGAGCAGGGGTAAATGTAATCGATCATGTCATGACGCAATTACCTTATGCGATTATTTGTGCAATAATTGCTGCTGTTGGCTATTTAGTTTTAGGATTGACGGACTCTGCATGGTTAGGGTTTGCTACTGTAGTGTGTATTATTATTGGATTATTTGTTGTATGGAATGCCAAAAACAAGCAAGCAGTTCACACAAAAAAATAGTTCCTTTACTTTTACAGTATGGTTTTTAGAAGGTTGTTTGAATTCTAATAATATGGTACATTGACAACAGTGTAGTCAGTTTATGAAGAATGGGGTAGATATGAAGTGACATCGTGTAAACCAACGAAATCAGAGCATCAACGTAAACCAGATTGGTTAAAAATAAAGCTAAATACAAATGAGGACTATAAAGGTCTGAAAAAGTTAATGCGTGAAAACAATCTACATACAGTTTGTGAAGAAGCAAGATGTCCCAATATCCATGAATGCTGGGGTTCAAGAAGAACTGCTACGTTTATGATTTTAGGTGCAGTTTGTACTAGAGCATGTCGCTTTTGCGCCGTAAAAACAGGTCTTCCAAATGAGTTAGATTTAGCAGAACCAGAACGTGTGGCAGATTCAGTTGTTATTATGAATTTAAAGCATGTTGTAGTAACAGCTGTAGCTCGAGATGATTTAAAGGACGGCGGTTCTGAAGTATTTGCCGAGACGATTCGTGCAATTCGCCGTAAAAACCCATTTACAACAATTGAAGTACTACCTTCTGATATGGGTGGTATAGAGCAAAATATCCAAAATATTATGGATGCAAAACCAGATATTTTGAACCATAATATTGAAACTGTGCGCCGTCTAACTCCAAGGGTTCGTGCAAGAGCAAAATACGATCGCTCGCTTGAATTATTGCGTCGTGCAAAAGAAATGCAACCAACCATTCCAACGAAATCTTCGTTAATGTTAGGTTTAGGGGAAACCCATGAAGAAATATTAGAAGTAATGGACGATTTACGCGCTAATAATGTAGATATTATGACGATCGGTCAATATTTACAACCAACGAAAAAGCATTTACCCGTGCTAAAATATTATTCTCCTGCTGAGTTTGGTGAATTACGGAAAATTGCAATGAGTAAAGGGTTCTCGCATTGTGAAGCAGGTCCACTTGTCAGAAGTAGTTATCATGCAGATGAACAAGTAAATGCCGCAGCGAAACAAAGACAAGCGCAGGGTGAGGAACTTCTAGCTACTCAAAATAGCTAATGGATGGTGATCGAATGATAGTTGCAGAAGGTTTTACTTATGAAATTATAGAAGATTACCGGGATGCATTTAAAGAGGATGCTTTTTTGGATCGATATAGCGAAATCCTTTCGAAGTATGATTATATTATGGGAGACTGGGGATATGGTCAGCTTCGCTTAAAAGGTTTTTTTGAAGATCGGAATCATAAAGCAACTTTTGATACGAAAATAAGCACGATGAAAGATTATTTATACGAGTATTGTAATTTTGGCTGTGCCTATTTTCTAATTAAGAAAACGGGCGTTGCTCCGAAAATAGTGCCGCCGGTAGAAATAGTAGAACAAGTACAAGAAAAGCAAGAGCCGGATCATTTATAATCTGGCTCTTGTTTTTTTTTTTTCAAAAGATAAGAAAGTATAAGTGTCCTGTAAACACTGAGTTCTCGTCATTTTTAAAGAATAAAGAATACTGCCGATTTCCGTTTCAGGTGGACGCGTTCCGCAGGGGGAGCGCTGAACCATCACCGCCCCTTCGGGTACGTTGTGATGTTTCACCTTTCTCCCTCATCCTGCTGGAGTCGCCACCTTTCACTGCAATCAATAGAGTGATCATGCGCACGATTCTTTTGTTATTGGTTTGGAATAAAGATTGATTAAAAACAGCTACAAAAGCTAATTTTAACAGAAAATCATAGCCCCTATTTTGAACAAAGATTGATCAAATAGGGGCTATTCTTCATAACTGTTTAGGGCTTTTTGTAATAAAAATTGATTATTTTGGAAAGCGAATATTTAGCTAAGCACCCGTTAGCCGAAGAAGAGCTAATTCACTTCATAAAGGAATAGAAAGCATCATCATATTCTCTATCGTGGAATCTTAACTGTGATTTGAGCTTCTTGATTTAGCGTCATTTTTGGAATATTAATTGTTTTAATAATTATTTCCCCATTGTCTTTTGTACTGTTAATATACATTTTATATTTGTTTTTGCCAATCGATTTGGGATAACCTCCATCTGCAATTAAGTAATTACCCTCACTATCTCCCACCCATAAATGATTCATCTCAAAATCTGTACCAAACGGGAATGAGCTTGTCGATTCAAAGTAAACTGCAGTTAGATCATTTTCTTCTTCCATTCTCGTCACCACTAAATCGCCCATTTCACCTTGTGAAATGATTAATGGCAAACTATTTTTATCCAGAATTTCTATATTCTCTTTTCTTTCAGTGATTTCCGGTACAAAGAAAGGACTTATTGTAAGTTCACTTACTTCTTCACTAATTGGTTCGAACACATATTCACGAATTAAACCTTTCTTAATACCTGAACCAGATGCACTTATCATCGGTATAGGATTTCCTTTTTGGTCTAATAAGTATAATTCTAATCTTTGTTTTTTTGGATTATACATAGCTTCCGGAGTTTCTTTAAATAGTACATGCAAACTTATAGCTGAATTTGTACTCTCGAATTTTTTCACCTCATACGAGAAGTTATCTAATTCAGCTCGTTGCCCTATTCCTAAATTCACACGATGATTATTGGTTTGTAATACATGGGTTTCAAACTGCCAATCACCTCTTGTGTCACCTATGTGTATTATTGATACGTTTAAATCAAATTCTTTAGGTAAGGACTCTGTTGGATATATTTGGACGAGACCAGAAAACTGTCCATTTTCTAAATACTCACCTCTAGTACTTGATGAAAAATTGATTTCTTCTCCGTTTACTTCAATCTGGTGTAGATTTAAGTATTCAGCTTTATCTTGAACAAATGAAAATGCAAGGCGAGTACCATCATATACTACTTCCTGAACCTTAAATGAAACTCCATTGCTAGATATCGTTTCGTTTAATAAAATTGCATTTTCATCACGGATCGCAACACGTAAACCTTTGTCACCGACTGATGTAAAAATAGAATCGAGTAAAGGTACTCTTGCAAGTACACTAGCCATAGTAGGTGATATAAATCCTAAGCTAATTAGTAAACCAAATGTAGCTGCACATGAAAGTATTAGCATCACTACTTTTTTTCTTCTAGGCTTAATTTGTTTTTGGCTTACATTTAACCCTTTTTTGATAGCTGCATCTAGCTTTTGTCTAGGTACTTGAATTGAATCAATTGATTTTTTAATATCCTTGTCCATTTACTTTTCCCCCCTGATAAAACTTTTTCAGCTTTTTAATTGCCCGATGTAAATTCGATTTCACCGTACCTTCTGGACAATTTAAAAAAATTGCTATTTGTTGCACAGATAAATCCCTATAATAACGAAGAATAATGACCGTTTTATATTTTTCTTCTAGCTGCTCTATTGCATGTAATAAATCTAGTTTTTCTTCAATTTTCACAATCGGAAACTGTTTCTCCGGTATGTTTTCATTTAGTTGGATTATTTTTGAGGTCTTTCTTAAAAACTCTAACGCTGTATTGATAAGAATCTTCGTAAGCCACGTACTGAAATACCTCTCCTCTTTTACAGAATTTAAACTGGCATACGCTTTAGTAATTGTTTCTTGTACAATATCTAGGGCATCGGTTTCATTTTTAACATATAAATAAGCTATTTTATAAAGCTTTTCTTTATCACTTTCTATTAATTGAAGAAATGCTTTTTTATCCCCTTTCTGAGCCTTTATAAATGTATTTTGCAAAAGCACTGACTTCCCTCCGTTCTCTTCTTACAAATGTTAGATGAATGAGATGTCCATTTCGTTGCAATATGAATATAATTTAGATGAATTTTTTAGAAAAACCATTCTATTACTTGTTGAAAAAAGATCATTCAACATAAAAACGTCTCTACTGTAAATAGAGACGTACTCTTTTTTATACTATGATTAGCCTATTTCCTTGCAAGTGGTTCAATTCCTTGTTCAACTAAACTGCTTCGTTTATTTAAGTAAATCTCTTCATAATCTTTATAGTTATATTAACTTAAATATCCAATATAAATCATCTAGCCTACAAGAAAAATACAGAGGAGAGAAGATTTTAATCAAACTTTATTACAAATAATCAAAATTTTTTACATACATTTGTCATTGTTTAATGTTGAAGCTATTATAACTTGGGAAATTATAAAGTAATAGTTGGTGTTTTCCAACTAAAAAGGCGAAATAGCGAACGAAATTGTACTTTCGAGAGCTTACTCTATGCATTAGGAATTATCTTTTCTTTCATTATACAAACATGTACGAAACTTGTGCCTAAACTTTGAGAAGGGCGACGGAAAGACAAACGCCATAAGATTACCACCTCTAAAAAAATCGGTTATCATATAGCATCAGTTTGACCAAAGTACTTCGAAAACGATAGATACAGGATTTGATCTTAATGGGCGCTTATGCACTAAGATTCAAGCAAGATAGTAATTAGTTGTAATTTTGAAGTCTTTAGTTGTAAATGAGATTTTTTTACAGACGTAAAGTAGCCAAAAAAGACAGGAAGCGGATTGCCGCTTCCTGTTTCTCTTAAAACTTCCCGTGTTCAGTTTAGTAATTCTCTTAAGTAATCTCTTAAT
Organism: Bacillus sp. FJAT-22090; assembly: GCF_007676755.1. Classification (GTDB taxonomy): domain Bacteria; phylum Bacillota; class Bacilli; order Bacillales_A; family Planococcaceae; genus Psychrobacillus. Next base: position 116,358 of record NZ_VEBK01000012.1, read on the forward strand.
TCATCTGCTTCTATTTCAGTTCTATTGTAGACATGTTCTAGATAGCCGGGTTCTTCTAAGTCATCTGGACCGAGAATGGCTGCTCTGCCATATTGAATATCCATTACAAGCACTTTTCCGAAAAAACGGGAGCTTTGTAAAATGGCTAAATCATATCTTTGGGAATCTCCAGTAAATCCAACGAATCTTGTTTTTGTATCCTCTACATCATCATATAAAAAAAAGCGTTCCACCTTGTGACTCTCCTTCCTAACTACGAATTATGGTACTATAGAATAGAGGTATATATCAACTGAACATTATTCGGGAGGCTTTTCCATGTATTTTGTAGATCGTAAAAAAATAGCGTTGACATTAGACCATATGAAGAACTTATTAGCATTAATCGACAATAAAACGGATTGGCATGCATCTGAACTATCTAAATTAGCATTAGAACGTGTAGGACAAAATATGATTGAAGCAATAGTAGATGTGGGAAATTCGATGATTGATGGGTTCATCATGCGTGATCCAGGTGGATATGATGATATTATCGACATTTTAACAGATGAAAAGGTTATTTCTCTTGAAATGGACGCTCCGTTAAAAGAAGTGATTGAATTTAGAAAAGAGTTAGTTCGCCATTTTTACGCAGTTGACCATAAGAAATTAGAGAATATATTAGTTTCCAATTTAGCACATCTGAAACAATTTCCAGTGAAAGTAGAAAATTATTTAGTCAATGAATTAGGGCCGGTTTCCGCATTTTTGCCGGAGGATTCCAATGTTGAATTATAAAGCTTATTTTCTAGATTTGGATGGCACTGTGTATAAGGGGAAAACGCCGATCAAGGAAGCGGTGGATTTTGTTCACTACTTGCAAAAGAATGGCATTGAACCTTTTTTTGTCACAAACAACTCATCGATGACACAGAAGCAATTGCAAGAAAAAATTGCGAAGATGGACGTGCATACAGATTTAGATCATATCATTTCTTCATCCATTGCCGCAGCAAATTATATGGATGAACATTATAAAGGAAAGTCCGTATTTATGATTGGCGAAATGGGACTTCAGGATGCGCTTGATGCCAAACATATTGTGAGAACAGAAGATATAGCAGACGTAGTCGTAATGGGAATAGATCGTTCTATTAATTATGAAAAGCTTGCTACTGCTTGTCTTTCTATCCGAGCGGGAGCGGCTTTCATATCGACTAATAGTGATCATGCGTTTCCTACTGAAAAGGGGCTAGTACCAGGTAATGGTGCCTTTACAAAATTAGTAGAGCATTCTACAGGTGTAGAACCAATCTTTATGGGAAAACCAGAATCATTCATGTTGGAGTTAATTCAGAAAAAATATGGGTATAGTAAAGAAGAGATGATCATGATTGGAGACAATTATCAAACGGACATTTTGACAGGTATTCGTATGGGGATTCATACAGCTCATGTGAACAGCGGGGTAAACCGGACAGAAGAAGTGCAAATGCAAGCAGAGCAGCCTACGTATTATTTGCAGTCGCTTCAAGAATGGATAAAATAAAAGACTGGAAACAATTCGCAGTCTTTTAAAATAGGGGATTTTCTTCAATGTATTCATATATTTTTTTCACAAGATCATTTGGGGAATCGCCTTCTACCACATCTCCATTTACGATAGCAAATAACGTTTCGGAGCACAGGGAACAATAGCTTAAACAGCCATATTCGAGTACATCTAAATTTGGATCTTGTTCTAGAATGTCAAAAGCTTCTTGTGAACCATTTGCAAGGTTGCTTATACAAAATTCAACCATAGGATTCATAGCTGTCACCTCACTACTCCGTCATGCTACTCCATTTTTAGACAAACGTCAATTTAGAAGCTCTCTTGTGAAAAGCATCACAATCATTTATAATTTGAGATGACATTGAAAGATGAGGGAGAATATTATGCGAAAATTAGTATTGTTAGGTGGAGGATATGGGAATATGCGTATTTTGTCACGCCTATTGCCAACTAGTTTACCAAATGATGTAGAAATCACATTAATAGACCGAACGCCATTTCATAGTTTAAAAACAGAGTTTTATGCTTTAGCGGCAGGAACAGCATCCGATCATGAAATTCGAGTAGGATTTCCAGATAGTGATAAGTTGACGATTAAGTATGGTGAAATAGTAGAGATTGATGTGGAAAGCAAGCGTGTTTTAATGGCAGATGGACAAGCGGTGCCTTATGATGATTTAGTCGTTGGGCTAGGCTGTGAAGATAAGTATCATGATGTACCGGGGGCAGATGAGTTTACTTATAGTATTCAAACAATCGGGCGCTCGCGTGACACATATACGAAGATCGGTGGTCTTTCTGCGGGTTCAGTAGTTGGAATTGTAGGAGCCGGCTTAAGTGGAATTGAGTTAGCTAGTGAACTTCGTGAGAGTCGACCAGACTTGCGAATTAAACTATTCGACCGTAGTCCTCGTATTTTAAGAGATTTCCCGGAAAGATTAAGTAATTACGTACAGAAATGGTTCGATTCCAATGATGTGGAAGTTGTAAGTAACTCGAACATTACGAAAGTAGAGCCAAATAAGTTATATAATCATGAAGAGATTATTCCCGTAGATGTTGTTGTTTGGACAGCAGGTATTCAACCAGCGGCATCTGTACGAGCTTTACCAGGTGAAAAAGATAAAACTGGTAGAGTGATTTTAACGCAGTATCATGATTTACCAAATTACGAGAATGTCTTCGTTGTAGGAGATTGTGCTTCACTTCCTTTTGCACCGAGTGCACAATTAGCGGAAGAACAAGCGGAGCAAATTGTGAAAGTCTTACAAGCAAGATGGAAAGAGTTGCCGTTACCTGACAAGATGCCAGAAATTAAGTTAAAAGGGTTCATGGGATCGCTTGGTAAGAAACAAGGTTTTGCCTACATGGCAGACATTTCCGTGACTGGACGAATTGCAAGACTGATGAAGTCAGGACTGCTTTGGATGTATAAGAGACATAATGGTTAAAAAACCTTAGAAACGTTGTCGTATCAGCGTTTCTAAGGTTTTTTCGATTAAGACGTTTTTGCCACTTTTTTCTTTCTGGTAGCTGGTTTTTTCTTTGGAGAAGTTTTGTCCAGGGAGGCTTGAAGTGCAGACATTAGGTCGGTTACGTTAGATGGGAGGGGCTGCTTGTCTGTTACTGAAACAGTATGATTGCCAGCTTTTTTCTCTTCTATTAACTCCATTAACGCTGTTCGATATTCGTCTGTGTATTTTTCTGGCTCGAAGGCGGTTGTTAATTGGTCTACTAGTAAAAGTGCTGTATCTAGTTCTTTTTGAACGACTGTTTCTGCACTTGGGATATTCGGGACATCCGAGGTGCTTCGAACTTCGTCAGGAAAATGGATAGTTTCCATTACTAAAGTGTCTTTATAAACACGAACTACTGCTAATTGTTCTTTCGAGCGAATGATTATTTTAGCAACTCCTATTTTACCGGATTCCTCTAATGTCTTTCTTAATAGAGAATATGCCTTTCCTCCTGTAGTATCGGGTGACAAAAAATAGGAACGTTCAAAATAAATGGGATCAATTTCTTCTAGTTTGACAAAATCGATTATTTCTACGGCCTTATCTTCATTTTCTTTTTTTAGTCTTTCGAGTTCTTCTGCTTCTAATACGACAAACTTGTTTTTAGCATATTCGTATGCTTTTACAATATCCTCTTCGTTCACTTCTTTATTGCAACCTTCACAGACTTTCTTATAGCTGATCGGTGTATGACATTCTTTGTGAAGTTGTCTAAGTTTAATATCTTTATTTTCAGTTGCAGCGTGTAATTTTATGGGGATATTAACTAATCCAAAGCTGATGCTTCCTTTCCAAACTGTATGCATGTTAAATCACCTTTTCTTTTCTTTTAATCATTATGGTATTTTCTTTTCACTTTTATGTATCAAGAGATTGGTTTGTTCGAATGCTATAACAAACATGCGAAAAAGGTGAGAAAATTGAAGCCGATGCTTTTAACTGCCGCAGATGAAATTACCGTGGGAAACGAATGGCTGTATGAAACAAAATACGATGGCTTTCGCTGCATACTAGAATGGAAGGAGGAACCTATTCTTACAAGTAGGAATGGGAAGATACTAAATAATATGTTCCCCGAGATCATTCACTTTTGTCATACTATATATGAGAATATAAAATCGAATCTACCTTTAACAATCGATGGCGAATTAGTTTATTTAAAGAATAATTTTAAAAGTGATTTTTCCATCGTGCAAACAAGAGGCAGAATGAGCAATAAAGAATCCATTTCAAACCATGTGAAAATATTCCCTTGTCATTATGTGGTTTTTGATATTTTACAATACAAAGGTGAGAGTCAAACGAATCGATACTTAACAACGCGTAAACAGCTATTAGCTAAATTAATGAAAGGGCTCGGACTTTCTACTACAGTGAACTATATGGATAAAAGAAAAATCCAAGCTATCGACGTTTTTCAAGATAGTGAGGAATTGTGGACACAGATCAAAGTGAATAATGGGGAAGGGATTATTGCAAAGAAAAAGACAAGTAAATGGGTGAGTAATACTCGTTCAATTAGTTGGCAGAAAATAAAAAACTGGAGATATGTAAATGTCGTATTAACTAAATATGATAAAAATAATGGCTTTTTCAATGGCGCTGTCTTTCTTGACGATTCTTTAGTTGACGTTGTTACCTTTCACAATGGATTGAAGGATGAAGAATTCCACACACTGGCGTCACTATTTGAATCGAATGGTACGAAGCAAAAGGGGGAGGTTTGGGGTATTCATCCATCTATTTGCGTAGAGGTCGCTTGTATTGACTTTTTTAGTGACTATTTAAGAGAGCCAAGCTTTCACGCCTTTAAACTAGATATGGATCCGCAGGAATGCACATGGAAAGCAATGCAAAGAAAGTTGAATCCACTTCCAGAACAAATGGAGTTTACACATCCAGAAAAGATACTATGGCCTACTATTGGTTTTACAAAAGACGATTACTTGCTTTATTTACAAAAGGCTTCCTCTCATATTCTTCCCTTTTTACACGATAGGCTGTTAACGGTGATTCGTTATCCTCATGGAATGACAGGCAGTATGGAGCGGTTTTTTCAAAAACATGCTCCCGACTATGCCCCTGATTATATCCAAACCAAACTTGTCGAAGATATAAACTATATATTGTGCAATGATGTGGAATCTTTGTTATGGCTAGGAAATCAACTCGCACTTGAGTTTCATATCCCATTTCAAACAATTCATACGAACAAGCCGACAGAGATTGTATTTGACTTAGACCCTCCTTCGGTTAAAGCGTTTTCTTTAGCTATAGAAGCAGCACTACGGATGAAAGCAATTTTTGATCATTTCGATTTAACATCTTATATCAAAACATCTGGCGGGAAAGGGATGCAAGTCTATATTCCTTTGCCGAACGATGTCTTTTCATATGAAGACACAAGTACATTTACCCAATTTATATGCAACTTTTTAGTTGAACAGGAGCCACAATGGTTTACAACAGAGCGTCTGAAAAAGAATCGGGGAAATAAATTATATTTGGATTATGTCCAGCATAAAGAAGGGAAAACCATCATTGCTCCCTATTCTCCACGTGGCAATATCCAAGGCTTGATAGCAACTCCGCTAAATTGGCAGGAGGTAAAAGAGTCCTTAAAGCCAAGTATGTACACGATCCCCGCCGTTCTAGAACGTTTGGAAAAACAAGCGGACCCATTTCGAGACTTCAGACAAGATAATAATGAGGAAGAGTTTAAGAATGTGCTTAGTCAATTAGAAGGACAACATTAAGTTTTAAACGAAAAGGGGAGAAAAGAACAAGAGGACAGGATATTTTGACTATCTATTCAAAGTATCCTATCTTTATTAACTATATTAAAATAATTAGAAAATTGTAAAACAAAACTTTCCCAAATGGTAAAAAAGTGTATAATTGGATTAATATTTTATTTATTCAGAAATTTCCTGATTTAATATAGTATTCTTGTAAGGAGGATTTCAAATAATGTCTATATTAGAAAGTATTACTCGTTTCCTTTGCGTTGTCATTGGTCTAATCCTTCTAAGTGCATTTGTGGGGTTGTTTAATAATGGAATTCAATTGGATATGGGTTTATATATAGATTCCGTGATTCGTATTATTCATTCATTGATTCAACCGCATAATTTAGTGTTCATCGGTCCAACGGGATTTGAGTATTCTATTTTCGTTAACTTTTGGGACTATTACTTCTATTCTACTATTATATTTTTAACGGCATTATTAATATCAATAACTGTAGGCATTTTCCTGTCTTATTTAACGACGTTATTACCTAAAAGGATTAACCTATTTGTTGTTAAAATTGCCTCTTTGTTAGAATCCATACCAGACTTGTTTATCATAATAGTTATTCAATTTTCTGCCCTATATTATTACCAACAAACGGGTACAAGGTTATTTTCAATCATTGGTACAGGTCAGAACAGAACGTATATTTTACCTATTGTCGTATTAGCTTTAATTCCATCATTAATGATATTTAAAGTTATTCTATATTTAGTAAATGATGAATTAGAGAAAACTTATGTTCAATTAGCTAAAGGTAAAGGATTTACTAGGACACATGTTTTTTTCAAACATGTATTAAGGAATATTGCTCCGAGTATCATTATCCATAGCAAGTCTGTTATTCTAATCATTTTGTCTTCCATGGTTATTTTTGAGAAGCTTTTTAATATTTATGGCATATTCACTTTTATTTTGGAATATCAAGAACCTGAAATTATTGCCTTTTCACTAGTTATGATATATTTGCCTTTTTTCATCGTTTATACTTCCCTAACAGGTTTTATCTTTAAAAAGACTGGTCAAAGATTGGAATGGTGATATAAATGAGTATAGTGAAAAGAGCTTTTAAAAATAAATTATTTCTCTTAGGATTTGTCACTATTAGCGGAATTTTATTAGCTAGTCTTTTTTATTTATTAGTTTTTCATGATCATATTCCTGTCTCTCCACTATTGTATGACAACAGTGGAAAACCATTACCTGCTCCATATAACTGGGAACTCTATCCACCATTTGGAACTGATAATTTCGGTAGAAATATTGCTATAGTGATGCTTGTTGGCGCGAAATATACTATATTTGCAGCTACTGTTATTACAATAATAAGAGTTGTACCCTCGATATTATTTGGCTTTCTTATTCATTTTTATTTAGGAAAAATCGAAAGACCTATTAAATATTTAGCCGATTCGATTAATTATTTTCCAATTACTTTATTCGCAATATTACTACTCAAACGGATTAGTTACGATGAAGTTTTAATGTCGATGGGGGATCTAGTGCAACCATTGTTGGAAATGACATTAATATATATTTTTGTTTTATCGATAGTATACATACCTACTAATGCTGTATTAATCGCAAATGAAGTAAAACTAATTAACAAAATGGAGTTTATTGAGTGTTCAAAAACTTTAGGAGCAACAACATGGCATATAATTACAAAACATGTCAAACCATTTTTAGTTCCACAGCTTTATATAATCTTTATAAAAGAGTTTATGCAATCGCTTATTCTGATGTCTCACTTAGGTGTTTTAAGTATTTTTATAGGTGGGCTATATCTTAAAGAAGATTTATTTGGAGTTAGAAGGGATGTCTCTATCTCAAGTGATTGGGCAGGTGCTTTAGGAATGTGGTGGAATTTACTTTGGACGCCTTATGTGTGGATACCTTTTATACCCATTGTTCTATTGACTATATTAATTTTAGCAGCTAAATGTATCTTAGATGGTCTACAACATGTGTTATCGACAGATGAGCGCATCGTCAATGTACCTGAAAAGGAATCAACGGAAGAACTAAAACAGTTAGGTCCATTTCAGCTACTAAACACAAAAACTAATTAATCGTATGTAAAAAGACAAGCAGAGCTGGTATTCTGCTTGTCTTTCTATTATTCTATCTCACTCACATACCCATATTTCTCAAGAGCTGCATATACTGGCTTTAGTTGAATATAGCCTTCACCAATGACTTCATCGTTTATCATGACAAGTGGATAGAAAAATTCATCCTCTGCAATTCGATTGGCAATATCTTGTTGTTTGTCATTCTCAATTGGCTGCTCGATATCGATATAGGTAAACGTTATATCGTTTGCTGGAAATTTCCGGTCGATTGCTGCTTGCAGCCATTCGTATGTATCCTTGGAGGATGGGGCATTTACACAACTTGCACACATAATATCTGCACCATAAATTTCTATATTTAACGCTTGATGTTTCATGATTGATTAGCTCCTTCGAATTCTTTATTGGATTTTTTTCTTACATCTGATTATAATGATTATAGCGAAAGGAGTCGATAGATATGACTGATACAATGAATGAACAAGTTCAAGAAGTTTTAGATAAATTACGCCCATTTTTACTGCGTGATGGGGGAGACTGCGAACTTGTTGACGTTGAAGACGGTATTGTAAAACTACGCCTTCTAGGAGCTTGCGGAACTTGCCCAAGTTCAACAATCACATTAAAAGCAGGTATTGAGCGCGCTTTACTAGAAGAAGTACCAGGCGTAGTAGAAGTAGAACAAGTATTTTAATAGCGAATTAAAAAAGAAGCCGTTATGCGTAGGCTTCTTTTTCTTTTTCTCGGGTTTCTCGAATTTCTTGCCAACGCTCTTTTGCCATTTCTACAATTTTAGGTTCAAGTGACGTGCTTTGTTTTTCAATCACCTTCGAAAAATAACGTGTAGCATATTCCATCTCACCAATTCTCCGTGATAACTCTGCTATTAAATAGAGCATTTTTGTCTCAGACATTTGTGTCCCACTATAATCATCACTAGAATAGGAATCGACATATCGATCTCTTGCTATTTCTAAAAAACGAAGTTCTTCTTCTGTTTTGTTAAGTAGTCGATAAAGCCAAGCGGTACGTAAAGCTAAACCAGCAATATTAATGAATTTTTCTTTTTTTATCGTACCGCAGAAAATACCTAGCTTGTATGCAGTAATGCCTTCGTTTATAGTTCTTTCATTTCCAAAAGAACGAGCAACCCATTTGTTTGCGATTTTTTCTTGGATGTCTTCTTTTACACCTGGTGCGTAGTATTTCGAAAATTCCTCTGTAAATGAAAAACCACAATGTTCACAAACAAATATATTATAAAGCAAAGGATTTATTTCTTTGTTTTGATAAATTGGTTGAAAGTCAGATTCATGGGATTCTACTTTAACAAATTTAGATCGTACTTTAGTCGTTTTAAACTTCTGTTTACAATGCAGGCACTCAATATCTTTTTGATAATAGGGAGATAATTCCATCAAATAACCTCTTTTCGTCCTATTGTTGAATAGTTCTATTATACCTTATTGCCCACGTAAAAGCGATAGTTTGAAGTGGTTCTAATGTCACGGTTTATGTAAAAGTGTCCAATTTAATTAAATATGTCTAATCGTCTTTAATTCAAGCGGTTTTCCTTGTCTAGATAGTAAAAACATTGATATGATAGAACAAAGGAAGGAATGGTGATTTCAGATGACAGAAGCTGTAATTATATCTGAAGCGGCCGCTTACCGCGTAAAAGAAATGATGGTGCATAACGAAGAAGAAGGATCGATGCTTCGTGTTTCTGTAAATGGTGGTGGATGTAGCGGTCTTTCTTATGGAATGAATTTTGAAAAAGAAAAGCAAGAAGATGATATAGAGCTACATCAACATGGAATTGATATTGTTGTTTCGTCAGAAGATGCTTCGATATTGGTTGGAACCACAATAGATTATAAAGAATCATTAATGGGCGGAGGGTTTACGATAGATAACCCGAACGCGATCGCTTCTTGCGGTTGTGGTTCTTCGTTTAGAACTGCAAAAAAAGAAGGAACGCCTGAGAGCTGTTAATAATAAAGAGAGAGTATTTTCGATTGTGGAAAATGCTCTCTTTTTATTAGGTGTTATCAGTAAATTCTAATATTTACATTCCGCTAACAATGTGTTGAAATGGCGTGATAAAAGGGCTAATATAGGAGGTAAGAGGTTTTTGTCGCAAATTAGACAAAAGTAAAGAATAGTGTGATAAATAATTTGTGTCATAAAGGTCTTCTAAAATTATAAAAAGGTGGTTGCGATTTTCTTGAAAAGACCAACAATACTAGTATTAGGTGCAGGATACGGTGGATTATCTACTGTAGTCAACCTTCAAAAAATAGTAGGAACAGATGAAGCAGATATTATTTTAGTGAATAAAAATGATTACCATTACGAGTCTACATGGTTACATGAGGCTTCAGCAGGTACATTACGTCCCGACCAAGTTCGTTACGATGTAAAAAGCGTTATTAACTCAAACAAAGTGAAATTTGTAAAAGCAACAGTTGATGCAATCGATGTAAATACTAAAAAAGTTTCAACAAGCGCTGGAGAGTATACATATGACTATCTAGTAATTGGTTTAGGCTTTGAAGGAGAAACTTTCGGAATTCCCGGCTTAGACAAGTATGCACTTTCCATTGCAAACGTAAATGCAGCACGTCAAATTCGTGATCATATTGAATATCAATTCGCTACATGGTCTACAGAAGAAGTCCGCGTTGATTCACGTTTAACTATTGTTGTTGGTGGCGCTGGATTCTCTGGAATTGAGTTTTTAGGTGAATTAGGAAATCGTATTCCTGAGCTTTGCAAAGAATACGATGTACCAAAAGAAAAAGTGCGTGTTGTATGTGTAGAAGCAGCTCCAATGGTACTACCAGGTTTTGACCCAGAACTAGTAGAGTATGCTGTAAGACAACTTGAAGCTAAAGGAATTGAATTCTCTATTGGTACTCCAGTAGTAGAAGCAACTCCAGAAGGCGTTAAAATTAAAAAAGGCGAAGAAGAGTTTGAGTTCATCACAGCTGGTACAGTTGTATGGGCAGCGGGAGTTCGCGGAAATCGCTTAATCGAATCATCAGGAATTGAAAATATGCGTGCTCGTGTGAAAGTGGATAAAGATATGCGTGCTCCAGGATTCCCAGATGTATTCATCGTTGGGGACTGTGCACTTATGATCAACGAAGAAATCAACCGTCCATATCCACCTACTGCACAAATTGCAATGCAACAAGCTGTAACAGTTGCTAAAAACATTGTTGCGCTTATGAAAGGCAATAAAACAGAAGAATTCGTACCTGCTTTAAAAGGAACTGTATGTTCACTTGGAGAGCATGATGCGATTGGTGATGTAATGGGTAGAAAACTTACAGGAACAAAAGCTTCGATTATGAAAAAGGTTATTGATAACCGTGCACTTTACATGATCGGTGGAGTTCCACTAGTACTGAAAAAAGGTAAATTTACTTTATAATAACTAAAAAACAAGCTTCCACTTGAATTGATAGTGGGAGCTTGTTTTTTTTACGACTCATAATTATCATTCATTTTCCAAACTGAGCAAATATTAACGTGCAACGCCTTATTATAGGGATAATGTGTCTTAAGGAAGTTACCGCTAGGATTTCCGCTGAAGGGCGGACGCTTTCCGTGGGGTGCGTGATGAGCCTTCACCGTCCGCTTTAGCGGTCGCCTGTGAAGTCTCATCTTACTCACTTGATCCCACTGGAGTCGCCGCCCTTCAGCTCCAATCCGTCAAACTATGCGCGTTTATCTATATTTATTGTCCATTAAAAGTTAGAAAATGGCTAAGCGAGACCAATTAGCTCATGAAAGCAACCAAATCAACAGGCAAAGCAACCAGTTTGGGCTTGACAGCAACCAAATTACTATGCAGAGCAACCAACCACACAAAGGCTAGCGGACACTGATTGCCATGCACCTTACTCGAAGTCTCCGCTTAATTTACATGGATTAGATCGTCCATTAAAATTTGCGCAACATATCAGTCGTTACTCGCAACATTATAGACAGGATGCGCAACATTTCACTACAAACTCGCAACATTTGGGACAGATCGAACTTTTATGCTCGTATGCTATCTCGTTATGCCCGCATAGCAACATTCTTTGCTCGGAGTGGAAGCAATTTTCTTTGATTTTCTCTGCTGGCGGCGACTCCTGCCGAGGCCAACAAGATGTTGGTCACGAAGGCGTTGCCACACGATGTGGCGATCTTAGCCTTTGTTCCTCTGTGGGCAAATGAGACATTCCAACGAACGCGCAAGCGGCGGGAATGGCTCATCGCTCACCCGGCGGAAAGTGTCCGACTGCTGAGAAAATCATAGCGGTCGCTAGTCAAACGCACTAAGACGCACTATCCCTAAAAAACGAATATAACATAAAATCTTTTATACATACTTCATGAAATAAGAAGAATAACTAATAGGGCTATAAATTTATTTACAATTAAATTCATATGTGATATATTATCTGAATATTAAATATATTAAAGGAGTTGAGTTGAATGAGGAGACTGAAAACAGAAGCAAAAACTGTAAATTGTCCTTATTGTAAAGGAGAGGGCTATTTCCAATTGAGATTAGGTGGGTCAGAAACTTGTAATTGTTGTAATGGATCAGGGAAAAAATAAAAGCTTTATCCCGGCATAGCAGCCTGCAATCCCCAAAGTTCAACTAACTAGTGGTGAACAATAAAGGAAATTTGGCTTTATGACAAATAAGTGAAAATACACAAGTACATTGAATACTCCCCTCCGTTAAGGTAAACTAGTAAAAGATACTACGGAGGTAATAGAATATGGAAGATTTTATGCTCGTTCAATTGATACTTTCAGTACTTATATTTTTTGTTATGTTTTTTGGAATCGCCTTCTTATTAAATATGTTACTTAGAATGACATGGTTTATGGCAATTCTTTATCCAATAGTTGTGGTATTCATTATTGATGAGGTTCGTTTTTTTGATTATTTTACAAAGCCAGGCTTTGCTTTCTCAGCGCTTGGAGATAAATTAGTAGCACTGCATGCAGCAGACATTATTATTTTGTCTAGTGGACTTGTAGGAGCAATTGCAGCAGGTTTTGTCATGAAATACTTAAGAAAAAATGGATATCAAATGTTTTAACGAAAAAAAGGATGACTCATTTGTAAACTGTACCCTATAAGATAGACACTTTAAAAAGGTCATCTTATAGGGTTTTTTTGTTTTAT
>NZ_VEBK01000013.1 GCF_007676755.1 Bacillus sp. FJAT-22090
TTTATTTTAAAACAAAAAAGACTGTAGGCAAACTCGAAATTTCGAGTTTGTCTACAGTCTGAACCGATTGCAGGTATTGCAATCGGTTTTTACTTTAGTGAATATCTTTTTTCTTAAATCGTCCACCACGGACTTCTGCGATATTTCCAATCGCTAAAAATGCATGATCGTCAATTTCTTCTACAATCGATTTTAGTTTTGCTTCTTCTAACCGAGTAACAACTGTGAAGATAACTTTTTTATTATCCCCCGTATAGGCACCTTCGCCGTGTAAGTATGTTACCCCACGACCGAGACGATCCATAATAGCATCCCCGATGTCCTCAATCTGCTCACTAATTATATAGATGGACTTAGATTCATCCAACCCTTGAATAACAATATCAATCGTTTTGAAAGCGATGAAATAGGCTAAAAATGAATACATCGCCTGTTCCCATGTGAATACAAAGCCTGCCACACTAAAAATAACGAGGTTAATAATCATAATAATCTCGCCTACTGAAAATGGTAAGGCTTTGTTAAATAGAATTGCTAATATTTCAGATCCGTCTAAGGAACCACCATTACGAATTACGAGACCGACACCCATCCCTAAAACGATTCCCCCAAACACAGTTGAAAGTAATAAATCAGAAGTGATAGCATCGATATTATGTAAGTAAGATGTACAAATAGACAAAACAGTAATACCAAACAAGGTTGATAATGCAAAGGTTTTACCTATTTGTTTATAACCAAGGAAAAAGAACGGGATATTGAGGATAAATATAAAAATACCTAAACGGAATCCCGTAAGATGTGAAATGATGATAGATACTCCCACAACACCACCGTCTAGTATTTGGTTGGGTACTAAGAATAGCTCCAATCCAACCGCCATTAAAATGGCTCCGATGGCAATCATAAATGTACGCGCAAAGATGACTTTTTTAGGAGTATTTCTATGTGGAGTCTTTTTTGGTTCTAGTACTATGTCACTCAATTTAATCTCCTCTTTTCTGAAAATGTACCTATTCTTTTAGTTTATAGAATATAGTTATATTATTAAAGTGAAAAGCGTTTCATGTCATAAAAGTAGTCTTTTCAGACGTGTGTTATAATAAATGAGAAATTTTCTATGAAAGTGAGAATATAAATGGGAATTATTCAAGGGTTGATCAGTTTTATTTTACATATTGACGAGCATTTAGTAGATATCATTCAAATGTTTGATGTATGGTCGTATGCGATTTTGTTTTTGATTGTTTTTGTGGAAACGGGCGTTGTCATCTTTCCTTTTTTACCTGGTGATTCCTTATTGTTTGCAAGTGGAGCATTTGCTGCAGTTGGAGCGTTTCATCTGGGATTATTGATACTCGTGTTTTTCGCGGCAGCTGTACTTGGAGATACGATGAATTATCACATAGGAAAAAAGATTGGTACTTCGATACCTCCCAATAGCTTTCTTGGTAAATGGATCAATCAAGATAAAATGTTAAAGGCACAGCAGTTTTTTAATAAGCACGGTGGTAAAACGATTGTTATAGCACGTTTTATGCCTTTTATCCGTACATTTGCACCGTTCGTAGCGGGAGCGAGCCAGATGCGTTATCGTTACTTTATCCTCTATAATGTAATGGGAGCTGCATTATGGGTAGGCTTATGTACGATGCTTGGTTATTTCTTCGGGAATATCCCAATCATTAAAGAAAACTTTTCAACGGTTTTATTGCTTATAATATTCATCTCTGTATTACCTGGTATAATTGGATTTTTCAAAGGTCGAATGAAAAAATAGATGAAAGTGTTGCAAATGCTGCAACACTTTTTTAAGATAGGCAAGTTTATACACTTGATTTATTTCTACTTGCGTTACTACATAACTTCACTATCATGCCCTCTCTTATTCTTCTTGGAAACTTCTGAAAAGGATTATTTTATTGACAAAAATATCGGATGTAATTATGATGGTTACATCGAAAGGTGGTACGATATGAAAATCAGTAGTCGATTTACAGTTGCTGTTCATATACTATCTCTCATAACTTTAGATCGAAACATTGTTTGTACTTCTGAATGGATTGCAGAGAGTGTTAACACAAATCCAGTAGTTATTCGAAGGGTAATGGGTAAATTAAAAAAAGCTGGACTCATAGATATTCGACGTGGGCTTGGCGGGGCTACTCTTCAAAAACCTTTACATGACATATCATTATTAGATGTATACCGTGCGGTTGAAGTAGTTGAAGAGGGAGAGCTTTTTCAAATGCATGAAAATCCCAATCCCAATTGCCCTGTAGGTGCTAATATTCAAGCTGTGCTGGAGCTCATACTTTCCCGTGCACAAGAAGCAATGGAAGCAGTTTTAAAGGAAATTACGATGGAAGAGCTAGTTAAAGTATTAAGCCAAAAAATTGGATAATTTATATTCAATTTTTTTGTAATAGTTGTAACTGTTTAGGTTACATCTATTTATATGAATTTAATCGGAGGGAAAAAAACATGAAAATAGGAGTTATTGGAGCAACAGGAAAAGCAGGAAGACTTATCCTAGAAGAAGCAAAGTTAAGGGGTCATGAAGTGACGGCAATTGTAAGAGAAGCTGCTAAAGTGACTACTCAAGACGTTAAAGTTTTGGAAAAAAATATACATGAACTTACATCAGAGATAATAAAACAATTTGATGTAGTGGTTAATGCTTTTGGTGCTCCCCTTGGTGATGAGCAAGCGCATGTGGATGCGGGGCATGCTTTAATAGAAGCCCTTAAAGGAACGGATACAAGGGCAGTTGTAGTAGGGGGCGCTGGAAGCTTATACGTAGATGAAGCCAAGACGGTTCGAGTAATCGACACACCTGATTTTCCAGATATATTTAAGCCAACTGCCACAGGACAAGGGAGAAACTTAAAAGAATTACAAGAGACAACTGATATTAAATGGACATTTGTTAGTCCTGCTGGTCACTTTGATCCAGATGGTACAAGAACAGGATCTTATAAATTAGGAAAAGACAATTTAATATTAAACTCAAAAGGTGATAGCTACATTAGTTACGCAGACTACGCTATTGCCATTGTAGATGAAATAGAAAATCCTCAGCATATGAATGAACGTTTTTCAGTTGTTTCAGAAATGGAGTAAAAATAATGGGTAATGGAATTGAAATCGGTATATATACACTAGGAGATATCGGTATGAATCCTCATACTAAAAGTACAATGAGTATGCAGCAACGCCTAAAAGAAATAATAGAAATGGCTAAACTGGCAGATGATGCAGGGCTTGATATTTTTGGGGTAGGAGAACACCATCGCCTAGATTACGTGGCATCTTCTCCGGCGGTGGTCCTATCTGCTATCGCTCAAATAACAAAGAACATCAAGTTGACCAGTGCAACGTCTGTGTTAGGCACTTTGGATCCAGTTCGGTTATTTGAGGACTTTGCAACAGTAGATTTATTATCAAATGGTAGGGCCGAAGTTATAGCGGGAAGAGGGGCATTTATAGAGTCGTTTCCTTTGTTTGGATATGATTTAGACGACTATGATGCTTTGTTTGAAGAAAATATCAAGTTGTTTCAGCAGTTGAATAAGGAAGAGATTGTCTCCTGGCAAGGACAATTTCGTTCGAATCTTACAAATGCTATGATTTCGCCTCGACCAGTTCAAGAGAAGCTTCCACTTTGGGTCGGTGTTGGTGGAACACCCGAGAGTGCGATTAGAGCAGGAAGGCTTGGAACTGGGATGGCACTCGCTATATTAGGAGGAGATCCTATACGATTCAAACCGTTAGTGGATTTGTATCGTCAAGCGGGCTTAGAAGCTGGTCATACGAGTAATAGCTTAAAGGTGGGGGTAACTGGCCATACTTATATAGCAAATGAGTCCCAACAAGCAAAAAATGAGTTTTACCCATATTATTCGAACTATTGGACCTATGTAAATAAGCAAAGAGGGGTGGAAACTAGAATCTCTCGTACTGAATTTGAACAGATGACGAGACCAGAAACAGCTCTTTTTGTAGGCAGTCCTGCAGAAATTATTGAAAAAGTTTTATATCAATATGAACTTTTTGGACATCAGCGATTCATCGCGCAAATGGATATCGGTGGGCAATCTCTGAAAGAGATTGCAAAAGGGATTGAACTTCTCGCTTCAAAAGTCGCTCCGGTAGTACGCAGAGAAACAAGTAAATAGCTATAAGAAAGATGGTTCAGTTGCAGTTACGCAATTGAGCCATTTTTTATATAAATATATTAAACTAAATAATTGTAATCTTTAGTCTAATCTGACAGAATGAATATAAGACTATTTTTATTTTAATAGTTTTGCAAACGCATACAAATCTATGTGAAGGCATATATATTTGTGATGTGCAAAAGATACTTAGGGGAGGAATTACAGAATGGTTTATGCATTTCCGAATACAGAAGGCTCGAAGGTTTCGTTTAAGGACAAGTATGAAAACTATATTAACGGTGAATGGACACCCCCAGTAAAAGGACAATACTTTGATAATGTTACACCAGTTACAGGTAAAGCATTTACACAAATTGCACGGTCAACTGCAGAAGATATTGAGCTGGCATTAGATGCGGCACATGCGGCAAAGGATGCTTGGGGCAAGACTTCTGTAGCAGAACGTTCAAATATATTAAATAAAATTGCGAATCGTATGGAAGAAAATCTAGAGATGCTTGCAGTAGCAGAAACATGGGACAACGGAAAAGCAGTACGTGAAACGTTAAATGCCGATCTACCGCTCGCAATTGATCATTTCCGTTATTTTGCGGGAGCAATACGGGCACAAGAAGGCGGATTAAGTCAGATTGACAACGATACGGTTGCCTATCATTTCCACGAACCGCTAGGTGTAGTCGGACAAATTATCCCTTGGAACTTTCCTATTTTAATGGCAGTGTGGAAGCTTGCACCGGCACTCGCAGCTGGTAACTGCGTAGTCTTGAAGCCTGCTGAACAAACACCAGCATCTATTTTGGTGCTAACGGAGCTAATCGGAGACCTATTGCCACCTGGTGTTTTAAATATTGTGAATGGTTTTGGTTTGGAAGCTGGAAAGCCACTAGCTTCTAGTCCACGTATTAGTAAAATTGCATTTACAGGAGAAACGACTACTGGAAGATTGATCATGCAATATGCTTCTCAAAACTTAATCCCAGTAACATTAGAACTCGGAGGAAAGTCTCCAAATATTTTCTTTGAAGATATTATGGATGAAGATGATGCATTCTTAGATAAAGCGGTAGAAGGATTCGTTCTATTTGCCCTTAACCAAGGGGAAGTATGTACATGCCCTTCACGTGTTCTCATCCAAGAATCTATCTATGACAAATTCATGGAACGTGTTCTGGCACGAGTTGAAGCTATTCAAACAGGAAACCCATTAGATCCGAATGTTATGATGGGGGCACAGGCATCTACTGAACAAATGGAGAAAATCCTATCTTATTTAGATATTGGTAAGCAAGAAGGAGCAGAATGTTTAATCGGTGGGGAACGTAATACGCTAGACGGAGAATTTGCAGAAGGCTATTATATTAAACCAACCGTGTTCAAAGGAAATAATAAAATGCGCATTTTCCAAGAGGAAATTTTCGGTCCAGTTGTGTCTGTTACGACATTTAAAACGAAGGAAGAAGCATTGGAAATTGCAAACGATACGTTGTATGGACTAGGTTCTGGTATTTGGACGCGTGACATGAATACCGCGTACCGTTTTGGAAGAGGAATTCAAGCAGGTCGTGTATGGACAAACTGTTATCACCAATATCCTGCACATGCTGCTTTTGGTGGGTATAAAATGTCTGGAGTAGGACGTGAAAATCATTTGATGATGTTGGGTCATTACCAACAAACGAAAAACTTACTTGTGAGCTATAGTGAAAACAAACTAGGGTTTTTCTGATAAAGGAAGGGTGAGTGTGGATGGTTGAACGCGTAATAGCTACAGACGCTGCACTGGAACTCATTGAATTATTGAAAAACAAGCATGGTGATTTAATGTTCCACCAGTCAGGAGGCTGCTGTGATGGTTCTTCTCCCATGTGTTATCCAAATGGAGACCTCATCATCGGTGATCAAGACGTGCTCCTAGGTTCGATTGGGAATATGCCATTTTATATGCATAAAAGCCAGTTCGATTACTGGAAGCATACGCAGCTTATTATTGATGTAGTGGAGGGCAGGGGAGGAATGTTTTCTCTCGAAGGAGTAGAAGGGAAACGTTTTCTCACAAGGTCTCGAGCGTTTACTGATGAAGAAAACAAACAATTACAAGCTTAACTAAAAAGCGAATTGGAGAGTCGATTTAGACTTTCTAATTCGCTTTTATTTCGTCTAATGATGGGATTAGGCTATACTGTACACATAATAATTGAATGAAAGAGGTTAGAGACAATGGTAGAAAAACTATTACGTGCGCATGCATCAGTCAGAAAGTACAAAAATTATACATTATCTACAGAAGAGGTTACAGAGCTTATTGAAACAGCTCAACATGCGGCAAGTTCCCACTTTGTGCAAGCGTATAGTGTTATTTGGGTAACAGATGAATCAAAAAAAGAAGAGCTCGGAAGATTGTCCAAAAACCCTAAGCAGTTCGAAACGGCAGGGGCAGCTTTCCTTTTATGTGCAGATTTTAATCGTCTTCAGGTTGCGGGAAATCTACATAATACGAATATTGAAATAGATACGACAGAAAATGTATTGGTTGGAACTGTCGATGTGGCCCTATTTGCTCAAAATTTAGTTATTGCTGCAGAATCTAAAGGATATGGTATTTGCTTCATAGGTGGTGTACGTAATAACCCAACAGAGATTAGTCAATTGTTTGACCTGCCACAAGGTGTCTTCCCTCTATTTGCAATTACATTAGGTGTGCCAGATCAGCAAAATGAGGTAAAGCCCCGTTTGCCAGTAGCTGCTGTATTACATGAGAACAAATACAATAGCAAGAAATATGAATTGTTGTTGAAAGAGTATGATCATACGATGGAAGAATATTATGCAGGCCGTGAAACCAACCAAAAAGTAACAAATTGGACATCTCAAATGGCTGAATTTCTTGAAAAGCCACGTCGGCCACATATGGCGGAGTTTCTTGCAAGTAAAGGATTTCATTTGAAATGAAGTGGTCAACAGAGCTAGTGAAAAGCTATATGGAGCCACATCGCAATAAAGAAAATGCAATGCCAATGGCTAATTATATGAAAAATAATTTTCCGTTCCTAGGTATCAAAACGCCAGAACGAAGAGCGATATTACGTCGACTTATAAAAGAAAATGAAATTCCTCCATACTCAACAGTAAAAGATGAAGTATGGGCACTTTTTCAATTAGAAGAGAGAGAATATCATTATATAGCAATTGAATTATTCGCTAAATACTCAAACCAATTAACGGTAGAAGATTTACCATTTTGCCTTAGGCTGATCGAGCATAAGTCATGGTGGGATAGTGTGGATAGTATCGCTCCTAAAATCGTTGGAGACATTGTCAAAGCCAATCGGATAGAAGGGGAGGCTGTTATGATAGAGTGGGCTAAGTCTGCTAATATGTGGACAAATCGGGCTTCTATTCTACATCAGCTCAAATATAAGAAGGATACTAATGAGGAACTCCTATTTGCAACCATTAAACGACATGCAGCTTCAAAGGAGTTTTTCATCCAAAAATCGATAGGCTGGGTACTAAGAGAATATGCAAAAACAAATCCTGAGGTTGTGCGTCAGTTTGTAGAAAGCACGAAATTAGCCCCTTTAAGTAAAAGAGAAGCGCTAAAGCATATTAAATAGGAAAAGTAAGAAAAAGGTGCTCCAATCACAAACGCGGTATAATTCCATTTTAAAAGTACCATGAACGGGGTGTTCATGGTACTTTTTCATAGTCTTTCCTATCTTATTTTGAGTAAAAATTCTCCGTATAATAAGGTGTTGCGTCTTCGTTAAAAGCGGTACCGACTCCTAGATTGCGATAATCAGCACTTAAAATGTTTTTTCGGTGTCCCATAGAGTTCATCAAGCCTTCATGGGCAAAAATACTGCTCGTTTGTCCATAAGCTAAATTTTCACCTGCGTAAGTAAAGACTAAACCGTCCTCTTCAAGCCGATCGAAAGGAGACAGTCCATTTAAATTCTCATGGCTAAAATAGTTGTGAATCGCCATATCATCACTATGCTTTCTTGCGGTGTCACTTACTGCTTCATCATAGGAAAGAATAGATAGGCCACGAATGACTCGAGCAGAATTCGTGAGATCGAAAAGTTGAAATTCAAATCCTTTCATTAGCTCTTCAGATGGCTCACCAAATGTGGTAGAATGATTTTTCTCTACTGATTCTTCGATAATTTGAATTGCCGTGATCGTATTATTTTCATGCAAATCATAAAAGAACGTGACATAATTTCCATCGATTAAAAACAAATCATATTCTCCTGTATCTGGAAGAATATAAATGATGTTTCCTTTCTTCATCTTCTTAATAGGTTCCCCGAGTTTGGAAAGGACTTCATCTCTTGTGCTATCTAAGTCCAAACCTAAGAAAGAAGATTGAGAAGGCTGATTAGTGAACATGGCATTCACTGTGTTTTTGCTATCGTAAGAAACCATCATAAAATTTTGATAATCTTCATGGTACGTATGCCATACTAAATTGTATTCATTCAAGCTTACCCGTTTTGCATTTCCATGAATTTTCTCAATATCACTTTTTTTCATGCCAATGGAGATTTGGTCTAATTCAATACCACCACCGGGAAGTGTTTGCTGATTGGAAGAAATATTCGTGGTTGGTTCGTTTTTTATTTCTTTCCAGTATGCTTTTGCTTCATTTAAATAATGAGTGACCTCTATAGTATTAATCCATTCATCTACGGGTTCTAAAAAAGAAAGGTCTACATATTTCGCAGCATGCTCTTCCCATAATGGTCTAGAAAAGAAAAGGGCCAACAGTAAAAAGAGTAACCAACCTATTTTTCTCATCCACTTCACCTTCCAACTTACTTGCTAATTTCCCCACATACAATTCGTTTTCCTGAGTTACCAGAGGGATCTGTTTTATAATCATCTGCATTTTCATGAATAATGAGGGCACTTCCATCTGCATCTAACAATGAATTGCTCTTTCCAGCGGCTAAGACGACCGCAGGAGAAACTGTTTCTACTTCCACTTTACCATCTTCGCCGACTTCGATGTTAGGCAAATCACCTACATGATAGCCTTTTGGATTTTGGAAACCATGTTCTTTTTGGGTAGAGTTAAAATGGGCTCCAGCTGTTGTGAACTCGGGTTTCTCACATTTAGCTGTTTCATGGAAATGGATACCTTTCACACCTGGTGTTAGCCCCTCTGCCTTTAATAGAATATGCACACCTTTAGTATTGTCTGTAAGTGTTGCTTGACCAACTTCTTTCCCTTCGCTGTTTATCAATGAAACCTGAACTTGTTCATTCAAATCTGCATCTACTGATGGAAAACCACACCCACTAAGTATTACTATTAAACCCAATAAACTAATGAATTGCTTTTTCATCGTATTCCCTCCTAATTATATGTTCACTCAAGTCTTACCAAATGAAGGGTTTATATACATACATAATCAATAAAATTGGAAAAGAAAACCGTTCAGCGGGTTTACGCTAAACGGTCTTTTTTCTTTTGTAATGCTATAAACAAGGCAAGTGCTACAATTACAATTGCACTAGATAATAAATATAAATTTTGGTAACCAAACTGTGTGGCAACAATCCCAAGTACGAAAGATCCTATTGCTAAGCCTGTATCAAAGAGAGTAAAGAAAGTAGCGGTTGCGTAACCACTTCTTTCATATTTAGTCGATTGGATAGCGAGTGTTTGTAAGCTAGGGACAACAGCTCCGTAACCAAGACCGATAAAAGCTCCCGATAATAGGAAAAGGAAAGGTGAATTCATCAGCGCCAGTAAAACAAGCCCGATAAAGAAAGATAGAAGACCGGGAATAATAATGTACTTCGCTCCTTTTTCATCAAAAATTCTCCCTGTAAAAGGTCGAGTCACTAGCATTACGAGGGCGAATACAGCAAAAAAGCTACTTGTTAAATGCAATACCCCTTTTTGTTGAGAATAGATAGATAAATAAGATAAAACACTGGCGTAGGAAAAAGCAACTATACTAGCGTTTAAAGCAACAGGCAATGCTTTTTTCTCAAATAGATCATTCCACGTTAATTTTGTTTTTGCTAAAGGTGTAGAAGGTTTCTTATCAGCTGGTATCATGAGTGCTGTAAGTGCACCAAGTATTAGTAAAGCTGTTAATACTAAAAACATGATATCGTACGTGAAAAATTGAATAATGGTTAAGGTAACAAACGGGCCTATAACAACTGCCAAGTTCGTAGACATAACAAAATAACCTAAACCAGCACCCCGTCTAGCAGGGGGAACATTATCTGCAGCTAAGGATCCACTTGCAGTAGTGGCGATACTAAAGAAAATACCTTGTACAAGTCGTAAGGCTAATAATGCTTCAAAAGGTTGTACAAAATAATATAATGCTGTACATATTAAATACAAAAGCAGTGTAGTCCAAAGTACTTTTCTCTTACCCGCTAAGTCTAAAATCTTGCCAGAAAAAGGTCGTACGATAATTGCTGAGATTAAAAAGATAGTCATTAATAAACCCGCATCTTTATCAGAGCGAGATAAAATATCAGTCGCGTAAAGAGGCAGGGCAGCTACTAAACCATAAAATATAATAAAAATTGAAAAATTTGTTGCAAACAAACTAATAAATGCTTTTGTCCATATAGGTTCTTTGTTCTTCAAAAAACATTACTCCTTATTTAATTTTCTTTAAGATTTCAATCAGTGTCTTTTCTTCTTCTTTTGAAAGATTAGAGACCATTCTATTTTCAAACTCAAGGATAGAGTCTTTAATTGTTAAAAAATCTTCCGAAGCTTTTTCGGATAAACAAACAATTTTCTCACGACGATCTTTTCCAGGACGAATATCTATCCATCCAAGCTCAACTAAACGGTAAACCGTACGAGTAATAGTAGGTGCTTCCACATTTAAATATTTCCATATTTGAGTTAGAGACATCTCTCCGTGTTTTTGAATACAGTATAAAACCGACCATTGTGAAGCGTATAAATTATGTTTTTTTAATGCTAGATTTACCTCATTAGTTAAAAAGCGTGTTTTCTGAAAAAGTTCATGAAAAAGTGGGTTCATCGTTTAAATGGCTCCTTTTATAAGTAATAAAGAAATTTATTTACCTAGCTAAGTATATTTTACTCCGATAAGCATGTTTTGTAAAGTAAAGTTGAAAAGAGATGATAATACTTTTGAATTGAATATAGAAAGTTTGTACAAACTAATTTGAAACTGCGAGAAAGAGGAGGAGGGAGAAAATGACGGAGTTTCCGATGATACATACGAATATTTGGGACTCTCTTTGGGCAGTGCCGATTATCATTATTGTGACCGAGGTATTGAAGAGAACTTTACCTATACGACCTCAATATATATCGACAATAGCTACGAGTGTTGGTCTGATCATTTCTGTTTTTATAAGTCATCCCCATAATTTGTCTGCAGGTATATTTATGGGTTTTTTTTATAGTGGTGCAGCGATTGGATCCTATTCTTCCATAAAGACTTCGTTAAAAGCATATCGTGGACGAACTTAAAAAAGGACTATAAGCAACCTAGCTGCTTATAATCCTTCTCCCAAAATACAGTATTAGAAACACTGAAAAGATGAGATTCTATTTAAATCTGTTCCGTAAAATGTCCACATACGTCCAGTCCATCTAAACCCGGCGACAGATCTTCTACCGACAAATGTTGGATAAAACCAGAAAGAACTTCCGTTTACAAGCCAAATGAATGTATTTCGGAATAAACAACCTCTTATAGCGCCAGCATCTACCGCAAAAGTCCCTATAGACTGTTGCTGACGTTGGGGAACGAATGAGGGAGGTGGGCTTGTTGGCGGATTTCCTTCAAGATTGTTTTGTTGTCCTGGTGGTGGAAAACTAGGTGGAGCTGATGGTCTTTGTTGTCCTGGAAATTGTCCAGGGAAAAGACCAGGGAACTGATCGATGGGTGGCATCATAGGCATCATATTCCCCGGGAAATTTTGAATGCCGGACTGAAATTCGTTTTGTTCATTTGGAAATGGAAATTGATTGTTCAAAGTAAAAAATTCTCCTTTCATCACATTGTCAAATTAGTATATGAAAGGAGGATTTTTATGGAACGGTGATTAACCTTGTTGAAAATATAAAATGGCTTTTTCTATAAATTGCTCACTAGATAGTATAGTATCTCCCCCGCCTTGCGCAATCATTTCATTGCCCCCGCCTTTACCGTTTATAAGAGGAAGGATTTGGGTAACTAATTCCTTCATGCTTTGTTCGATTGCATTCCCTTTTGCTGCTACTAATTGTAGCTTGCTATCATTTTCGGCTACAAATAAACAAATGCTTTCAGGTGACTCGGTTACAACCATCTTTGCAAGCCTTTGTAGTTCTTGGATGGAACGATTCTGAAAAGTAGCAGAGATAATCGTTTTTTCTTTTGTTGTCATTAGTTCCTTTGCCTCGTATTGATATAGGGATTCTTTTAAATCTGCTAGTTGTTTTTCAAGTGATTTTTCGTTATTTAATAAATGTTTTGCGGCATCTACCAGTTTTTCTTCTGGGGAGCTAAGAGTGCCAATTAAATCTAATAACACGTCTTGCTTTCGATGTAAATGAGTAAGAACCCTTTCCCCACACACAAATTCCACTCGAATAAACCTTTTTTGTTTTTCCGTCTGAAGTATTTTAATAGCCCTTACTTGTCCAGTTTCATTGGGATGTGTACCCCCACAAGCGTTGTAATCAAAGTCTGGAATAATGACGAGTCTAATGTTTTCTGTCAGCTTAGTAGCTTTTCGAAGCTTATATTGTGCAAGTTCTTCTACCGTTACCCATTTTGTTTCGATAGGTCGGTTTTCTAGTATGATTTGATTGGCGAGTTTTTCCGCTTCTCTTAATTGTTGTTTAGAAACTGTAGTCGTATCCAAATCGATGGTCGCACTTTCTTTGCCTAGGTGAAAGCTTACGGTCTGTAAACCAAACAAACTTTCAAAAGCAGCTGATAAAATATGCTGTCCTGCATGTTGTTGCATATGGTCAAAGCGTCTAGCCCATTGGACAACTCCTTCCACCTTTTCCGTATTTGCAGGTAAACTTTTTGCAAGGTAATGCCTAATTTCTCCATCGACTATTTCAACATTTGTTACGTTAACTCCGTTTAATGTTCCAATATCATGGGGTTGTCCACCGCCAGTAGGGTAAAACAAAGTTTCCGAAAGAACAACAAAGTCTCGTTCTAGTTTTTGAATGTTTGCAGTAAACTTTTGAGCGTATGAATTTTCATAATATAATTTGTTTGTCATTCCACTTTACTCCTTCTTGAATAAGCTTGAGCTTTAAATAGTAAGATAAATACTACCATTTGCAATAGTATTTATACAATTGTTCACCTATACTAAAATTATACAGGAACGAGGAAACGAGGAGTCAAAAATGAATGAACTGGCGAAAAAATATTGGAATGTTTTTTGGCAAGGCAAGGAAAAACCAAAATCTGTGAGTGCATGGCAATTCGGAGGGAGTCCAGATGAATTGGCGCAGCTAGTAATAGATGGAGTAAAATCTGCGACATGCTCTGGGCATATATTTTATGAGATAGAAAAAGAACCTCTCCCAAAAGTGGATGATTATAGTATTGTATTAAACAGCAAAGATCAACCTGTTTGCATCATTCGTACATCTGAAGTGACTATAGTACCGATGAATAAGGTTACCGAAGAATTTGCTTATGCTGAAGGCGAAGGAGATCGTTCATATGAATATTGGAAAAGAGTGCATATTGACTTTTTTACCGATGCATTAGGAGAAGTAGGGCTAGATTATTCGGAAGATATGCTGCTGGTTTGTGAACGATTTGAATTGATTGATATTAAATAATGGGGTGAAAAAGTGTTTAAGTCAGTAAAGTTATTTACGGATAAACTGAAACAGCTCAAAGGCTTTTATGGGAATGTACTAGAACTCAACATTATTGAATCTGCTGATGATTATTTTAAGGTGGCTATTGGCACATCTATATTAATCTTTCAACAATCTCCGAATGTGACTTTATATCATTTTGCAATCAATATACCTGGAAATCAGTTTACCCTTGCTAAACATTGGGTGAAGGAAAGGGTCTCATTAAATAGAGAAGCAGCGGTTGATGAAACGTACTATCCACGATTTGATGCGGATGCATTTTACTTTGAAGATCCTGCTGGTAATGTCATAGAACTTATCGCTAGAAGGCATGTAGATAAATGGAGTGGTTTTAGCGTAGATTCTCTATTGAACTTGAGTGAGGTTAGTATTACTACCCCTTTTGTCGAGGAAGTAGGAAAACAGTTGGTGGATAAGGGGGTCCACGTTTTCGGGCATGTTGATATCGAGCCAAACGAACTTAACTTTTTAGGGAGTAAAGATACGTTTATATTGCTAGTACCTCCCAATAGAAGATGGTATTTTTCAAAAAGGATGAGTATGACATCGCCTATTGAAATAGAATTGATGGATGGTTTAAAAATCAGTGTATCTGATGAAGGTAAAATAAAAGAAGGAATATAGGTAGGGAAAACTATTGCAGAAAACAACGTGGACAATAATCGGAATTGCTCTCATCTTACTTATCGGTGTATTTTATGTGCTAAATGGTAACCAAAAGCAAGTGGGACAAGAAGATAGGAACCAATTAAGCGTAAAGACGCATCATTTTAAAAAGGTATTGGCATATGAAAGTGACTATATGGGTGATGCATCAAATATTAATAATCTATTTAGTCATTTACCCTTTTCAAACTTTAAAGGGACAATAGAACTCAATTCGGATGATTTACTATTCACTATTCATTACGATACAGAAAGTGATGAACAAGTGGTTATTTATAACTCTACCGCAGCCTTTGTACTTATTAAGAATTTAGAAAAGGTAAATATGCAATTTTCGGATCAGTCGTATATAATCACACGAGGCAACGTGGAAGAGTGGTTTGGGGGGGACATCGCCAAGCTATTAGACCCTACTGTCTTTGCGGAGAAGGTACAAAAGCCTTTATTAGAGAACACACCTGACGAATGGATCAATCAGTATATAAAATAAAGAGGTATGGGGTAAAGCATGAATATCAGTTTAATGGACCATATTAAAAGTATTCAAAAAGAAACGAGGTTTTCGGGAACTGTTTTTGCTAAACAAGGCGCGAACGAGTTAGCTGAATGCAGTTTTGGTTTCGCTAATCGAGCAGATCAAATAAAAAATGAACCAGGAACCCGCTATGGTATAGCATCGGGATGTAAGATTTTCACTGCGGTCGCTATATGCAAGCTGGTAGAAGAAGGAAAACTATCCTTTCATACAAAGTTAAGGGAGTGCCTAGACATTTCTTTCCCCGAATTTGATGAAAATATTACTATTCATCATCTTTTAACGCATACTTCAGGCATTCCAGATTACTTTGATGAAGAAGTGATGGATGATTTTGAAGAGTTATGGATAAAAAAGCCGATGTACCATATGCGATGTTTAGAAGATTTCCTGCCATTTTTTCAACATGCTCGGATGAAGTTTACTCCAGGCGAGAAGTTCCAATATAACAATGCAGGATTTATCGTGCTTGGCTTAATCGTGGAAAAAGTAAGTGGGTCTATATTTACAGATTATGTACAAAAACATATTTTTGATAAGGCGGGAATGAAGGAGTCAGGCTACTTTGCTTTAGACTCGCTTCCTGGAAAAACGGCAATTGGCTACATTGATTATGGAGATGGATCATGGAAAACAAATATGTATTCACTTCCTGTTAAAGGAGGCTCTGATGGGGGAGCCTTCGTAACCGCAAAAGATATGGGAAGATTTTGGCAAGCTCTTATGACGAATGAGTTATTAAGTGACACTTTGACAAAAGAATTATTAACTCCTCATATTCATGAAGAAGGTGATGATTTTTATGGTTATGGAGTATGGATAAAGAAAAAAGATGATATTATTTTTAAATATCATCTGATGGGATATGATCCGGGTGTAAGCTTCCATTCTTCCTATTGTCCTAAAATAGATGCCCAGCTTGTTGTATGTGCAAATGTTTCTAAAGGTGCCTATGCAATGATGAATAAAATAGAAGAGCAATTAATGAAGTTATGATTTTTTTCTATCTTTACTCTGTTTTCGTAACAGCTTAACAGCAAGATAAAGCATGGTAATACCGAGCACAAATGAAGAGATGGAATAAAAAATAGGGTTTAAGCCTTTACCAAATACTAATAGTAAAAGGTATAGTGGAACGATTATATAGATAATTTTTTCCGCACTTAATTTTATGATAATCACCCCTTACTTTTCTTATTAATATATTCATTATATCAACAATATAGAAATTGCATTATTTTCTTTTCAAAAAGTGATAAACTGTATAAACGGAGGTGGACTTTGTGAAAATTACATCCTATGAGGTTGAAAAGATAAAAGATCCAACAGGCATTATTACAGGTGATCGCTATGAGTTTTTATTGGGGATTGAAGTGCCAGAAGATGACGAGCTATTTGATGAAGAAAACTCTTTAGACTTACGAGTAATCTTGGCGGTGGTAGAAGAGGAAGAACGTATCGTGCAATATCATTTCTTAAATCGCAGTAACGGCAAAGTGTTAGACTTTGGTCTAGAAGAGGAAGAAGAAGCGGAAACTCTTGCTTTTTGTAAGGAACATTATAACGAAGCAATATAAACCGAGAAGGGCATCTTCCTCGGTTTTTCTTTTATAAAGAAAGTTTTCTTCTTCAGTCAATTGGGGTAAACTGTAATGTACTATCGAACTTATATAAAGGTGGTCACTTTAATGGAAATAGCAAAATTAATGGAGCATTTAGACATAAAAGAAACCAAAAATGTAAAACAAATAGATATAACGGGACTTGCCTATAATTCACGTAAAGTAGAAAGCGGACAAGTATTTGTTTGTATAAAAGGGTTCAAAGCAGATGGACACCAATTTGCTGGACAAGCAGTGGAAAATGGTGCAGTAGCATTAGTTGTAGAGGATTTTATAAAAGGCTTGGAAATTCCTCAATATAAAGTAGAAAACGGCCGCGTAGCACTTGCAACACTAGCAGATGCCTTTTACGATCACCCTACTCGAAAATTAAAAACAATTGGGATTACTGCAACAAATGGGAAGACGTCTACCTCCTTTATGACGAATGCTATTTTAGAAAACCATGAATTGAAAACAGGACTAATGGGAACGGTCGTCGTGAAGATTGGTGATTATGCGGAACCTTCTGAACTGACAACTCCAGAGTCTTTAGATTTACAACGTTTCTATGCGCAAATGGTAGAGGAAAATGTAACGCACGCAACGATGGAAGTTTCTTCTTCTGCACTTGAGTTAAATCGAGTAGGCTGCGTTGATTTTGACATTGTCACATTAAATAATATTAGTCGAGAACATATCGATTTGCATTCATCGTTTGAAAATTACTTTGAACATAAATCCAGTCTTATCCGCAACGCAGGAGCAGATAAGGTTGCTATTTTAAACTTGGATGATACGTATTCTGCTTCGCTAATAAACAAAACAAAAGCAAAAGTTATTACAATTGGTGTAGAGCAGCAATCAGCGGATGTTATTTGTAGAGACTTAGATTTATCAACAGGTCGTGCAAAATTTATCGTAGAAATTACAAAAGATATAGTTACTACAGGTATAGTAATTCCGAAGCAACATTTCCAAATTGAGCTTTCTACACCGGGTTTCCATTCCGTGTATAACTCGATGGTTAGTATCGTCATTGGATTATTGTGTGAGGTACCGATCTCCACCATTCAAAAAAGCTTATATGAGTTTGTTGGAGTAGAGCGTCGTTTCGAAATCATCTTCGAAGATGACTTTAAAATTATCGATGATCATTTCGCAAATAGCGGAAACATTGATATTACGTTAGGTACGTTAGAAAAGATGGATTTTCAACGTATATGCCTTGTGTATGCAATACGAGGGGATCGAGGAGTTACGGTGAATAAAGAAAATGCAGAAACAATTGCAAAATGGGCGCCAAGACTAGGGATTCACGAAGTCATTGCTACATTAAGCCGCTCTCATGTAACGCAAAAAGATGTCGTTTCAGACGAAGAGCTTGCTGTATTTAAAGAAGTAATGGACACAGCAGGAATCGATGTTCGTTTATACGAGGAGTTGCCCGATGCAATTGAGCATAGTCTGAATGATGTGGCAGAGGGAGATCTCGTTCTGCTCGGTGGTTGCCAAGGAATGGACTATGGGGCAAAATTAGCGCTGGAACAACTTGAAACGATCCGCCCAAATGTAGATAAAAAGAAACTATTCCAACCACTTGAAAAGCGAGTAGCTGGAAACTCTTAAATACAGAATCAAAGGACCGACAAAATACTTTGTCGGTCCTTTTGTGTCAAGATAATATGAAATTTAAATATTATTTTCGTTTTCTACCATATGCTTTAGAATAGAAAGTTTGTTATTCCAAAATTGTTCATAATAAGATAGCCACTCTTTTAACTCTTTTAACGACTCAGGTTGCAAGCGGTATCTTTTTTCTCTCCCAACCTTTTGTCCCAACACTAATTCGGCTTCAGAAAGAATATGAAGATGTTTGGCAATCGCTGTACGACTCATTGAAAAATGAGATGTAATTTCGGAAATAGGTAATTCTTTATCGGCTAGTAGCTTTAATACCTCTCTACGGGTTGGATCAGCTATTGCTTGAAACACATCGTGTTTATGTGCAGAAGAAGACAATTAGCCTTCAACAACCTTTCGAAGACGCTTCTGAACAATACCTTCCCAACCTTGAGACATTGTTTCACGAATAACAGCGCTTTTTTGATTTGCTTTTGCAATAAGTGCATCGGGTTGTTTCCAGCCACCATGGATAAGTGTAAATTCTGTTTTGTCGTCTAATTCTTTTAAGATAAATGAAACGAACCAACCCTCTGTATCCCATGTAAAAGAAAGCTGATTTGGAGGGTTTATTTCAGTCACTTTGCAAGGGGATGGACCAAAAGGTGACTGCACGTGAAACTCATGTCCTAACTCTAGTTGAAAGTCATTAGGCATAAACCACGATGCGATTCCATCAGAAGTTGAAACAAAATCCCATACTTTTTGAATGGGTGCATTTAATATTACTGTTTGAGTGATTTCTGGTAATGTATTTTCCATATATTTTCCTACTTTCTTCATTAAATAAAACCATTTGGTTTCGCTTTAATGATTATATAAAACCATTTGGTTTCACATCAAGTAAGTCAGTACCTTTTCTACCGTTTTGGTGAGTAACTTAATGTCGCAAATAACTCTTTTTTCTCACTTTCTGTGAGTTCTCTCCATTCTCCAATAGGAAGACCTTCAATTGCAATATTCATAATTCTAATACGTTGTAATCGTTTAACAGTAAAACCAAGTGCAGAGCACATTCTTCGGATTTGCCTGTTTAGACCCTGTGTTAGCGTAATATTAAACATGTTCGGACTTAATTTTCTTACTTTACAAGGAAGTGTTTTCGTACCTAGTATGTTGACGCCTGCAGCCATCTTCTCTAAAAAAGTATCTGTAATTTTCTCGTTGACGGTCACGACATACTCTTTTTCATGCCCTTTTTCTGCACGAAGAATTTCATTTACAATATCACCATCATTTGTTAGTAAAATTAAACCGTCTGAGTCTTTATCTAAACGACCGATATGGAAAATACGAAGAGGATGATTGACGTAATCGACAATATTTCCTTTTATATGACGCTCTGTTGTACTTGTGATGCCGACGGGCTTATTTAAGACGAGGTATACTAATGGCTGTTCGACGACGATTGGTTTTCCATCTACCTGTACATCGTCCCCGGCTTCCACTTGGCTTCCGAGCTCAGCCAGCTTGCCATTTATCATTACTCGACCATCCGTAATCCATTTATCGGCTCCACGTCTTGAGACAATTCCAGCTTCGCTCAAAAATTTGTTAATACGCATAATGACCACCTACTTTTCTTGTTAAGGTTAAAATAAGTATATCAAAGAGTGAAACTATTTCAGAGCAATCAACGTAAAAAAGTAAAGGAGTGAGCGGAAATGATGATTAATGAAAAATTGGAACAAACATTTAATATGTTAAAAAAATATTTGGGATGGTCAGTAGATAAAAGAGTAACTTTAGCACTTGCGGGGTATTATATAACTTTAGAGAAAGAATTTAACGAAAAAAGGTTTCATGAGATTGCCACTCATATTAAAAAAAGAGCCGGAATTTTTTCACCACTGCGTTCACATTTGCATCCGCTATTCGTGGCAACTTTAGATGTTAGTGATTTAGAGCCACAGCAGGCAGTGGATTTGCTTATTGAAAAAGCGGAGGCATTAAAGACAGCCTCTTTTAAAATGAATAGCTACACGTATTTAGCAGCACTCATGATGTCAGAGGACAAAGAAAAGTGGCCACATGAGATGGAACGTGCTAAGCAACTGATGGCAGATATGAAAAAGCACCATCGTTTTTTAACCTCTACTGACGACTATCCTTATGCAATGTTTCTAGGAAAGCTAGAAGGGGATACAGCTGTTCGGGCAGAAACAATGAATCGATACTATGTAGATTTAAAGAAGCATAAGTTTTACGGTGGAAATGAATTACAATGGATGTCACAAGTTTTAACATATACTAACCCAGAATACGAAGAGGACCTGGTGCCTAGAGCAGTAATCATTCGAGACGGTTTAAAAACAGTCAAAATCAAAACATCGGTGCCTCAATATCCAATCATTGGTTTCATGGCTGCGTTAAAATTGAACGAGGACCAACTAAACGAAGTAGTTACTACTTATGAAACAATAGCAAATATGAAATTGTTTTCATGGTATAAGGATTCAGCATTACCTATTGCGTTTGGATTAGCACTTATATCTTCCAAAGACATTTATGCAACAGCAGCAATTTCAATGGCAACTTCCCTAGAACTCATCTTACAAGCCCAACAAGCTATGATGATTTCAACAATTGCTGCAACGAGCGTAGCTGCATCTTCTAGTTCAAATTGATCTTCATGTTATACTAAAAAAGCAAAGTATTAGTTAACAGTATGAGATATATTGAAATTTATACATGCAAAAAATTGAACTATTCACATAAAGGAGTAATAAACAATGAAGACAAACCCTATGAGCCAATCAAGAACAATCCAGTCCCATTTAGTTCTTCCACCAGATACAAATCACCATGAGACTATTTTTGGTGGCAAAGTACTCGCTTATATCGATGAAATTGCAGCTATTACCGCAATGAAACATGCAAAAGGTGCTGTAGTTACAGCATCTATAGACTCAGTGGACTTTGTTTCTTCTGCAAAAGTAGGAGACGTCATTGAATTGGATGCCATTGTATCATCAACAGGTCGAACTTCCATGGAAGTATATGTACGAGTAACATCGATGAACCTATTAACTGGAGAAGAAAAGCTGACTACCGAATCTTTTGTGACAATGGTTGCTGTAGATGAGCATAATAAACCAATTCCCGTGCGAGGTATTCATCCAGAAACGAAAGATGAAATTCGTTTATTTGAAACGGGGCCAGCAAGACGTATACATCGTAAACAACGTATGGAGATGAGATACTAAAAGTAGGATGTGATTGGATGCTAAAGCAAATCGATGAATTTTACAAGTATATAATGATTGTATTGCTCGTCATCTATTTGATTAATGCTGTCTATTTAAAAGAATTAACGATTACTTTTACTGTCATAGGTCTAGTTATAATCCTAGAGTTCATTAGGCATCGTCATCTTATGAAGAAGCTCACTTTTCCGCAACTTTCTATTATCGGAGTCGTATTGTTAGCAGGAGTTGCCGGAACCATTTACTTACTCGTTTTATTCCGTATTTTTTTAGAGCCTTTTAGTTTACCATCAACTGTAGAGACTATGTTGTTAATCCTGTTTATGTTTATTTGTCTCTATATATTAGGATACTTTTTGAAAAGAATATTTGGAAGAGCAATCGAGCACTCTTAAAAAGCCTTTAGAAGCTAATCAAATAGCTTCTAAAGGCTTTTTTTAAGAAAAGCATCTTTATTCGCAACTTGGTTAATCAAGGTTACTTATACCACTCAATTTATTGCTCAACTGTTGGTTTTTATCCACTATTTGGAGTTATTGTTTAATTTTACCCAATATCAACCACGTTCGTTAATATTTCCTCAATAACTATTGCTAATTAGTCTAATTAGTTTTATGCCTCCTCAATCGTATCCTGATTCAATCTTTTATATCTCATTGTGATGTAAGGAGCACCTATTACTACAATCAATATTGTGAGTAGTGCTTGGTAATCCCCGTTGTATTAGGTGGAATTATAGTGAATAGTAATTGTTTCCTAATAGAGAAGGAGGGGTGAGACCGAAATTGTATCTTCGGTCGCTTCTTCTAAGGGTAGGAAAGTGTCGCTTCTCTTCTTCCAAAAAACAGTACTAGACCAGTACCTAAAGTTTGAGAAAGGTAACGGATAGATAAATGCCATATGATTACCGAGAAAAGAGCTGTTGATCGTGACGTCAGTCATGATCAGTAGCTTTAAAAAATCGGTTATCATATAGCATCAGTCTCTCCAAAACACTTCGAAAAGAATAGATACAGGTTTTGTCTTTAAAGGGCACTTGCACTTTTCTTAATAATAAATTGACCATTTGAGTAGTTATTCGTATAATGAATTCAAATAATTCCAATAAAAAAGAGATGAGAATCATACAGTGAGTGAATCTACTTTAGAACAGCTATGTAAGCTATACACGGATTTAAATACAGGCGATATTGAGACATTGAAGAATATAGCCTCTACTCTTCAACTATATGCAGATTTAAACAACGCCTATATGTTTATCGATTGTAAAATGAAAGATAATGAGCAAGCAATTGTTGTGGCAGAGGCATTCCCGAGATCGTCCGAAGCAGTATACGAAAACTCCGTAGTAGGTAAGATTGTTTTTGAGTCGTTTGAACCAGGAGTCTTCTATAGTCACCGAACTGGTAAAAAATCTCTTACTAGACAAGCCGTGACTCAAGAAGGAAAAACAGTTGAACAAAGTGTGATTCCTATTAAAAATGAGACCCATCAAGTTATTGGTGTACTTATATCAGAAGTGGAAGTATTTAAACATGTATCGTTAAAAGGTGATTATGAAAGTGTCTCATTTGGACAGGAAGAGCTGGATGCAATTTTCGGGAATAGTTCAAGTGAAATGCCGATGATTTCAGACCTCCTTATGGAAATTTTCTTATTGACAGATAAAGAGAATCACCTCATCTATGCAAATCCTGCTGGCGTAAAATTTATTAAGGAAATGAGTCCAGTAGATGATATAAGAAAAAAAGATATATTGAGTTTGCTCCCTTTTTTAACACCGATTTATGAATTTAAAGAGGATGTATTCGTTTTTGACTTGACGGTGGATAGAAAAAACTTAATCATAAAAAAGATTCGAATGAGGGGCAAGGAACAGCTAAAAGGAACCATTCTCATTATTCAAGATGTAACTGAGCTACGCACAAAAGAAAAAGAACTGATGATGAAATCCGTTGTTATACAAGAGATTCATCACCGAGTAAAAAATAATTTGCAGACTGTTGCGAGTTTATTAAGACTTCAAATGCGAAAAGGATTTCCAGAAGAAAGTAAGGTCTATTTTGAAGATACTTTAAATAGAATATATAGTATTTCTTCTGTTTATGAACTAATTTTAGCTAATACAGATACAGACGATGAGGATGTAAATATTATTGAATTGACAAGAAAGATATCCTCTACAATGGTATTAAATGAAATTCATAAAAAAGTTAACTTGATTATTCAATCAAATGGCAATAAAATATTAACTACATCAAGGAAAGCGGTTTCAATCGCGCTTATCATAAA
This sequence comes from Bacillus sp. FJAT-22090, assembly GCF_007676755.1. GTDB lineage: Bacteria > Bacillota > Bacilli > Bacillales_A > Planococcaceae > Psychrobacillus. The sequence goes on from NZ_VEBK01000013.1 coordinate 24,030, forward strand.
TGAACTCGTACAAAATTCATTAAAGCATGCTTTTCCAGAGGAAGTTAATGGGGAGATAGAAGTGAGTTTTTATTCCAATAAAGACTTTTTAGAACTTCATATTTTCGACAACGGGGTCGGAATAACACAACCAAAACCTTCTTTAGGATTAGAAATCGTGCATAATTTAGTGATGAATGATTTAAATGGGGAATTTAGATATTTACCTGTAGAGCAAGGGACACATGCTGTTATAACGTTCCCCATCAGTTCGGAGGTTGTTATCTTTTATGAAAAAGAAAATACTGATAGCTGAAGATGAATCCATTATTCGTATGGATATAAAACTAATGCTCCAGGATCATGGCTATGAAGTTGTAGGGGAAGCGGGAGACGGCGACAAAGCGATCGAGCTAGCCTTTTTACATAAACCAGATCTTATATTAATGGATATTAAGATGCCAAAGATTAATGGATTGCAAGCTAGTAAAATAATTGCCAATCAGCTAGATTTACCTATACTTATCATTACTGCTTATAGTCAAAAAGAGTTTGTAGAAAAAGCACAGCAGGACAATATTGTTGGCTATTTAGTAAAACCAATATCAGAGGCTAATCTAATCCCCGCAGTCGAAATTGCTCTTCACCAATCGGATAAAGCAAAAAGACTGAAGCAGGAAGTTTTACATGCGCAGCAAGAGATAGAAAAAAGAAAAACGATTGAACGTGCAAAAGGAATGCTAATGCAAGCGGAAGAACTAACGGAACCGGAAGCTTTTAAAAGATTAAGAGAATCTAGTATGTCTAGGCAAATGACAATGGAGTCAGTTGCGCAGGAGATTATTTTAAAATATAAGTAAATAAGACAAGCAAAGGCGCTTAAAGAGAAAGTTCTTTAAGCGTCTTTTTGTATTTCTTTAGAGGGGGTGTTAGCTATTCAAATAGCTTGTAAGAAAGGTATACAGTGAAAGTTCACATAATTATTCAAAGGGGGAAAACAAATGGCAATGATTGGTACGGTAGTTGTGTACATAATTATGGCTTGTGCAGTGATGGGCGCATTTGCAGCGATAAAAAATCCAGATGATGGATTAGGAAAAGAATTCATGTCTGGCCTTCACGCGGTTGGTCATATTTTTGTACCCGCTGCAGGAATTATGGCATCAATACCTTATTTAACATGGTTTATCGACAAATTTGTAGGACCAATTTTTGATACGATTGGAGCAGATCCTGCAATAGCTGCAACAGCTATTCTAGCTTCGGATATGGGGGGCTATCAATTAGCGAACGCGTTAAAGGAATCTTATGAAGGTTGGATAATGGCACTTATTGTAGGATATATGGCAGGGGCAACAATTGTATTCTCGATTCCGATGGGATTAGCAATGTTAGATAAACGTGATCATAAATACATGGCTCTTGGAATTATGTCTGGCGTGTTAACGATTCCGATTGGGGCATTTATTGCCTCCGTATTAGTAGTTCTATTTGATACAAAAGTGAGAGATGTTATTAGTACTACAGCTGATTCTACTTATGAGTTTGTTATAGGTTATGGGCAAATATTGATCAATTTAACACCGTTGCTTATATTTGTTTTATTAATTGCCGCAGGGTTAAAATTCTTCCCGCGCGGTATGATAAGTGGATTCATGATTTTTGGCCGCGTGATGGACGCAGCGATTAAGCTTGTTTTGGTTTTCTCGATTGTCGAGATTTTCACTGGTTTGTTTACGACAATTTTTGGAGCTTGGGGCTTCGATCCAATTATGGCTGATGAAGCGGATCAGTTCCGTGCATTAGAGACAGCAGGGTATATTGGAATTATGTTAGCTGGGGCATTTCCGATGGTTTATTTATTGCGCAAGTATGCATCAAAACCACTGGAGGCTGGAGGACGTAAGATTGGTCTCACCTCTATAGGAAGTGCTGGTATTTTGGCTACAGTTGCCAACATTTTAGCAATGTTCTCGTTAATACGTTATATGAGACCGAAAGACAAAGTATTAAATATTGCTTTTGGTGTATGTGCGGCTTTCTTGTTAGGGGATCATTTGTCCTTTACGGCAAACTTCCAACCTACCATTATCTTACCGGTAATTTTAGGGAAGCTACTAGCCGGGATATGTGCAATTGCAATTGCTTACTGGCTATCTGTGCCAACAGCATTGAAGTTAGAAGAACAAGACCGTGCATCCGGTGTTATTAAACCAAATGAGTATTTAGAAGACCAAGAAACACCTATTAAAGCGTAATCACCTATTTTCGCATCAGAAAGGAGTGATTCGATGAGTGAAGAGAAAAAAAGATTTATACAAGAGTTCGTGCCAGGTAAACAAATTACATTAAGTCATTTAATAGCAAATCCAGATCCAGATATGTTCGTGAAACTTGGAATTCAAGAAGCTGGAGCATTAGGAATTATGACATGCACTCCGAGTGAAACGGTTATTATTGCAGGTGACTTGGCCACCAAAGCTGCGAATGTTAAAATCGGTTTCTTGGACAGATTTACAGGTAGCCTAGTTATTATTGGAAGTGTTTCAGAGGTCGATATGGCGATGTTGGAAATTAATCGATTTTTACATGAAAGGTTAGGCTATACGCCTGCAGAAATAACAAAGTCTTAAGGAGGTGTATAGATCATGAAAAATCGAGCGATGCTAATCGGTTCAATAGGAGCAGGCAAATCTACATTAACGAATGCATTGCTAGGTAGAGCAGTGCCTGCTGTAAAAACGCAAGCTCTTATCTATTACGATTGGATTGTCGATACACCTGGTGAGTATACAGAAAATCCTTTTTTCTACAAAAATATTATGGCCACTGCATTAGAGGTGACGCATGTCCTTTATTTGCAAGATGCGACGAGTGGGAAAATGATTTTTCCACCTGGATTTAGCACCGGTTTTTCTAAGCTGCCTATTGGTGTAATTACAAAAAGTGATCATGCGGAGGCGGATTTAGAACGTTCCATTGAAATGTTACGCTCCGTTATCTCTTATGGACCTATCGTTATTACCTCTGCTACCAATGGCACAGGTATAGAACAGCTAAAAAAGCTAGTGGAAATGGATACTATGGATTTGATGAGACGTTATGTAATAGATGCACAAGATGAGTGCTTATTGTTTACAGATCATCTTTACAGTTCTCGAAATTTTTGATATATTACATGTAACAATTAAAAGTTAATGAATCGGCAAAGGCGCCTTTACTCACATGTAGATTTTTCTACGTGTTGTGTAGAGGCGCTTTTTTATTATCAAAACGGGGTGTGAAGTGTGCTCGATTTCAATAGCAAAAAAGAAACGATGATTAGTGCCGGTATCGATATTGGCACAAGCACTACAAAGCTAATTATTAGTCGGTTTTCATTGATGAATGTGGCTGGAACGACACATGTTCCCAGAATAGAAATTGTCGATAAAGAAATCATTTATAGAAGTCCAATATTTCGAACACCATTACTTGATGCTACTACCATCGACGTGACCAAAGTAGAGAAGATTATCCGCTCTGAGTATTTAACAGCTGGTATTGAAGCATCAGAAATAGAAACTGGAGCAGTCATTATTACAGGTGAAACTGCCACAAAGCATAATGCACAGGAGATGCTTCACTATCTATCCGATGAAGTGGCAGACTTTTTGGTAGCGACAGCTGGACCCGATTTAGAAGGAATAATAGCTGCAAAGGGATCAGGGGCTTTTGATTATTCCGCACGAACCGGTAAAGTAATTGCCAATATAGATATTGGTGGGGGAACTGCCAATATTGCTGTTTATAAAGATAAAGAGCTGCTAGGTACTTGTACGATGCATATTGGCGGTAGATTAATAGAGTTTGAAGATGAAAAAGTAAAATCTATTTCAGCACCTGTGAAAAGATTACTAGAAGAACAGGGAGTTTCATTACACATTGGAGATTTAAAAAACACAGCAGGTATTACGTTTGTAACACAATTCATGGCTGAATCAATCAGTCGAATTTTAAAGAATGAAGTACAAGAAAAAGATCAGGTCTTAATACTAGGACATCCACCGAACTGGATAGAAGATATAGAAGTCATTACATTTTCGGGAGGCATTTCCGAATGTATATATAATCATGAGCTAGGTGCTCATCAACCGGCCCAATATGATGATATCGGTCAAAAGCTTGCTATGGCTCTTCAACAAAATGAAACACTTCAACAGTTTTCATGGATGGAACCAATTGAAACAGTGCGGGCTACGGTATTGGGTGCTGGTACTCAAACAACTGAAATCAGTGGAGCTACCATTCAAATAGCAGCCGAGGAATTACCGATAAAAAATATGCCTGTTTATAACTTCAATTTTCGCTCCAACTTGCTAGAGGGATTAGAAAGTTTTGATGCGGTTATTAAAAATGCAATAGATATGTATGATGCAACAAAAGAGGGGCAGAACTTTGCCTTGTACATTTCGGAGCTGCCATACATGGGATTTCGTGATATTCAGAAACTAGCGGAGGCAATTAACCGAGTAATGGAGAAGCGCCCAAATCCAACACTACCAATCGTTCTTGTTTTACAAACAGATCATGCAAAAGTGATTGGGCAAACATTGCTTGCAATGCAAGTAAAACAAAGCGTGATATGTATCGACCAAGTAAGCGTTGATCACGGAGACTATATGGATATCGGAAAAGTGTTAGACTCCGGTGTAGTTCCAGTTGTGGTGAAAACGTTAACATTTCACTCGTCGTAAAGGAGGGTTTCCAAAATTGAACTTACAATCAACTTTAGGTGGGATAACTTATAACTTCCAAAATTTAAAGGAAGTAATGGCAAAAGCCAATGAAGAAAAATCAGGAGATCGTCTAGCAGGGGTAGCTGCAGAAACTGTTCAAGAACGAATTGCGGCAAAAGCAGTGGTTAGTGAAATCCTTTTAAGTGATATTCGTAATAATCCATTAATACCAATTGAGCAAGATGAGGTTTCCCAAATCATTGAGGGTGACTTAAATGAGAAAATTTATGGAGAGATTAAAAACTGGAGCGTCGCTGAGTTAAGAGAATATATTTTGAGCAATGACGTTGGCGATAGGGAGCTAAAACGTATTAGTAAAGGACTTAGCTCAGAAATGATAGCGGCTACAGCTAAAATCATGTCCAATCTCGATTTAGTCCACGCGGCCAATAAAATGGAAATACTCTCTACTTGTAATATCACAATCGGTCAAAAAGGAACTATTTCTTCGCGACTCCAGCCGAATCATCCTACAGACAATATTGATGGCATGATTGCAGCACTTAAAGACGGATTGTCTTATGGAATCGGCGATGCAGTAATCGGGATAAATCCCGTGGATGACTCTGTAGAAAGTGTAAAGCGATTGTTACATGCAACGAATGACTTTATCAACGACTGGAAAATTCCTACGCAAAACTGTGTGCTAGCTCATGTTACAACACAGATGAAAGCGATTGAACAAGGTGCTCCTGCAGACATGATATTCCAAAGTATTGCAGGAACAGAAGCCGCGAATCGTTCTTTTGGTATTTCTGCTGAGCTGATTGCTGAAGCTCGTCAGCTTGCACTAAAGCAAGGAACAGGAACAGGACCTCAAGTAATGTATTTTGAAACAGGTCAAGGATCTGAACTATCTGCAGAAGCCCATTTTGGTATCGATCAAATGACGCTTGAATCACGTAACTACGGTTTTGCTAGACATTTTGATCCTTTCATTGTGAATACGGTCGTAGGTTTTATAGGTCCTGAATACTTGTATAACAACAAGCAGGTAATTCGTGCGGGACTTGAAGATCATTTTATGGGGAAAATGCATGGCATTCCAATGGGTGTAGACATTTGTTATACGAATCATATAAAGGCTGATCAGAATGATATAGAGGACTTAGGGGTGCTATTGTCGGCTGCAGGTGTTAACTTCATCATTGCAACCCCAATGGGCGATGATTGCATGTTGAACTATCAGTCGATGAGTTATCACGATGTTGCAACATTACTTAATACATTTGGTAAAACACCGGCACCTGAATTTTTAAAATGGTTAGAAAAGATGGGGATCTACGAGAATGGGTGTTTAAGTGCTTATGCTGGAGATCCGACTCTATTCACACGTTAGGAGATGACATTTTGTGAATGAACAACTGATTAAACAAATTACAAAGATGGTCGTTGAAAAGCTCCAAATGAGTAGTGTGGATACTACTTCTAACGATACAAGCAAGGAACAACAAGTAAACTTATATCAAAATCACCCTGTTGGAAATATTGCAGAAGCAAAGCCTCTATCCGATGTATCCGGAGAAGTTAAGTTTTTTCCGTCCAACAAAGCGCCAAAAAAGAAGGACTTGGAAAAACTTTCAAATAGAATAGAAACGGATTTAAAAGAGGAAGAGAAAAAAGAAAAATACTTATCGGAGCTGCGTAAAAAAACACCGGCACGAATCGCGGTTGGTAGAGCTGGTTCCAGGCCCAAAACGAATACATGGCTTCAGTTCCGATTTGACCATGCTGCAGCAGTGGATGCTGTTTATGGAGAGGTTCCACAAGAGATATTAGAACGTTTAAACTTTTTCCAAGTACACACAAGAGTGCTAGATAAGGAAGAGTATATTAGAAGACCAGATTTAGGTAGAAGGCTTTCTGATGAATCGAAGCAAGTCGTTTTGGACAAATGTAAACGTTCCCCAAAGGTACAAATCGTTGCATCCAATGGGCTTAGCGCTAAAGCGTTAGAGGAAAATTTAGAAGACGTCTATTTAAGCCTAGAACAATCTTTAAAAAACTTAAATATTGAGATGGGTACAACTTTTTATGTTGATAAAGGCCGCGTTGCTTTGATGGATGAAATTGGAGAACTCCTCCAACCAGATATAGTCGTCATTTTAATCGGGGAACGTCCAGGTCTAGTTTCAGCGGAGTCACTAAGTGCTTATATCTGCTATAAACCAAGGATTGGCACAATAGAGGCCGATCGTATGGTTGTATCCAATATTCATAAAGGTGGAATTCCATCTGTTGAAGCGGGAGCCTATTTAGGTACACTCATTCAAAAAATCTTGAAATACGAAGCAAGCGGTGTGTCGTTAGTAAAGAAAGAGGGATAGGGGGCTCTGATCTTAGATGAAAAAAATATTTGCGGATATTTTGTCAATGCAGGTCATTTCAAATGTAGATACAGGACTCGCAGAAAAGCTGAAACTACAGGCTCATCAAAGAAGTCTAGGATTGTTTACTACGACAATTGATGATGTTGGTTATACAGCTGCCGATGAAGCTACAAAAAAAGCTGATGTAGAAGTTGTTTATGCCAAAAGCTTTTATGCCGGTGCGGCACATTCATCAGGTCCGCTTTCAGGAGAGTTTATCGGAATTATCGCGGGTCCATCTCCGGAAGAGGTAAAAAGTGGATTAGAATCGATTCGCATCACTATTGAAAACGATGCTTATTTTGAGGCTATAAATGAGGATGAAAATCATGCACTTTACGCTAAAACGATTTCCAGCTGTGGAAGCTATTTAGCTGAAGTTGCTGGGATTCCACAAGGACAATCATTGGCTTACTTAATAGCCCCACCACTTGAGTCGATTGTAGGGTTAGACGCGGCTTTAAAGGCAGCGGACGTAACGGTATGTGAATTTTTCACCCCACCTTCTGAGACAAACTTTGGTGGAGGTTTACTTACAGGCAGTCAGTCATCCTGCCAGGCAGCTGCGGATGCTTTTAGAGAGGCAATCAGTAATATGTCGAAGCGACCATTAGATTATTAGGGGAGGAGTGAACACGTTGGTTACCGTAATCGATCATGATTTATTAGCCTTGCAGGAAATGCGTACAGCAGTTCAAACAGCAAAGGCTGCTCAACAAGTGTATATGAACTTTACACAAGAGCAAGTAGACCAAGTAGTAAAAGCAGTGGCCGATGCAGCTTTTGCTGAATCAGCCAGACTAGGAAAAATGGCAGCGGAAGAAACAGGAATGGGCGTAGCCGAACATAAAAAGATTAAAAATGAAGTCGGCTCAAGAGATGTCTATGAGAGTATTAAAGATTTAAAAACGGTTGGTATTGTTGGAGAAGATAAAGTCAATAAAGTAATAGAAATCGCAGCTCCATTTGGTGTGGTCGCAGGGATTATTCCTACAACGAACCCAACGTCTACAGCGTTTTTTAAGACAATCATTTCGTTAAAAACGAGAAATGCAATTGTCGTAAGTCCCCATCCCTATGCGGTGAAATGTACGCAAGAAGCACTTAGAGTTTGTGAGGAAGCGGCAATAACGGCAGGTGCTCCTAAAGGACTCATCCAATGCTTGACGATGTCATCAATGGAAGCAACGCAGCAACTGATGAAGCATCCTGACATCAATCTTATTTTAGCGACAGGCGGGGGAGCATTAGTAAAAGCGGCATATAGCTCAGGAAAACCTGCGTATGGCGTTGGACCGGGAAATGTACCTGTATACATTGAACGTACAGCAAAAATTGACAAAGCGGTGGAAGACATCGTCAATAGCAAATCGTTTGATTATGGTACCATTTGTGCTACGGAGCAGGCGATTGTGGTTGATAGAAACGTTGCCGAGCTAGTAACACGTGCACTGAAAAAAAATGGTGCTTATATCTTATCGGATGAAGAAAAAATCGCTATGGAAAAAGTGATTTCTCCAATACCCGGTAAAGTAAATCCTAAAATTGTAGGAAAAAGCCCACAAGTAATTGCAAAGCTCGCAGGGATTTCATTGCCGGTAGGAACTCGCATTATAGTCGGTTTGGAAACGAAAATTGGAAAGGATATTCCATTTTCTCTTGAAAAACTCTCCCCTATATTTGCGATGTATGTAGCGACAGACGTAAATCATGCAAAAGAGCTATGCATGTCTCTGCTACGACTTGGAGGAATGGGGCATACCTTATCCCTCCATACAGAAACAGATGCAATAGCTCGTGAGTTTGCAGTTGAAATGCCTGTTTCCCGAATATTAGTCAATACGATGTCTTCCATTGGAGCTGTCGGTGGTACTACAAGTTTGATGCCTTCATTGACTTTAGGTTGTGGGACATTTGGTGGGAATATAACATCAGATAATGTCACCGCAAAGCATTTGATGAATATCAAACGAATGGCCTACGGGATAAAAGAAGTTACCCTTCCTACACAGGCTGAGGAAGTTTTAGGTGAAGAGGATGAAACAGAGCAAGTAGTGGCAAGCGTATTACATTCATTGGGTTCAAATAACTCTGTCGATCCGAATGTGGTGAAAGACTTAGTTAGTGAAATAGTAAAACAATTATCTAAATAAAACCTATTAGGAGGAAAAGAATATGTCTAGAGAAGGTACAGCATTAGGAATGGTAGAAACAAAAGGATTAATCGGATCAATTGAAGCAGCAGATGCAATGGTAAAAGCTGCAAGTGTAAATCTAGTAGGAAAAGTTCACGTTGGTGGAGGAATTGTAACTGTATTAGTACGCGGTGATGTAGGCGCGGTAAAAGCAGCAACAGACGCAGGAGCAGCTGCAGCACAACGAGTTGGAGAATTACTATCCGTTCATGTAATCCCAAGACCACATAATGAGCTAGAAATGATTTTACCTAAATTAGAAAACTAATAGCTGATTTAATAGAAAGGCGGTTTTATCATGAATCAGCAATTGATTGAACAAATTGTAGGGGAAGTAATGGCACAGCTTGGTAATGTTGAACAAGTCTTCCCGAATGATTCAATCCCAGTCGCTGTTTCTGCCCGTCATGTTCATTTGTCTCCACAACATGTGGAAGCTCTTTTTGGAAAAGGGTATGAGTTAACGAAAAGGGCGGACCTGTCTCAGCCAAACCAATTTGCTGCCAATGAAACAGTTGTGATCGCAGGACCAAAAGGAAGCATTGAACGAGTTCGTGTACTTGGTCCTGCTCGTTCATTGACGCAAGCGGAAGTGAGCTGGACAGATGCGATGAAGCTAGGACTAAAACCACCACTTCGGGAGTCGGGAGATATCGAAGGGTCAGAAGCCTTTACGATAATTGGACCAAAGGGAAGTCTTTTTTTAGAAGAAGGTCTAATAATTGCACAAGCTCATATTCATATGACACCTAATGATGCTACTCGTCTTGATGTTCAAAATGGTGAGTTTGTCACAGTAGAGGTAGATGGAATACGACCAATTGCTTTCCGAAACGTGAAGATTCGTGTTTCCGAACGTTACCGTTTAGAAATGCATATCGATACGGATGAAGCGAATGCAGGATTAATATCCAAGGGTGCAAATGGTCGACTACTAAAAGCTGGAGAAAGTTGTTCACAGGCTAAAGTGGATACCAGGAAGCTAGAAGAAAAAACGAATGATCATTCTAATTTATATTTTCAAAAGAAATTACTTTCAATGGATGATATAAAAGAATGGAAAGCAAAAGAAATAATTGTTGAAAAAGGAACGATCATTACGGCATTAGCCCGTGATACAGCAAGAGAGTTAGGAATATCCATTTCGTTTAGAAAATAGGAATAGGTGATGACGGCATGCAAATTGGAAGAGTGATAGGAAACGTATGGGCAACACGTAAAGAGGAAGGACTTCAAGGATTAAAGCTGCTTATCGTTCAACCCGTTGACGTCAAAGGAAATCCGGTGAAAACGCAGTTTGTAGCAGCCGATCGAATAGGTGCTGGTATCGGAGATGATGTTCTCGTTACAAGTGGTGGTTCTTCGCGTTATATTATGCGTGATAATCCGATTGCAATTGATGCGGTAATCATTGGAATTATAGATTCGACAGAAGTGGAAAGAGGTGAAATCGATGAGTCAAGCAATTGGGATGATTGAAACAAAAGGGTTAGTCGGCTCGATTGAAGCAGCCGATGCCATGATTAAAGCGGCGAGTGTAACCTTGGTCAAACAAGAAATGGTCGATGGAGGTATTGTTACTGTCATCGTACAAGGCGATGTTGGAGCAGTGCAAGCAGCGGTAGATGCTGGTAGGGAAGCAGCCAAACGAGTTGGTGAGCTTTTAGGAGCCCATGTTATTCCACGTCCAGACGAGTCTGTTTATGGCATGATCAAACCGATAACTCAAGAAAAAAATGAAGAAATGATACAGCCAACAAAGTCGACACGTGCTAAGGTCGTGAAAACGGATACGAACTCACAAGCAGAAACGTAAATGTAGTGGAAAGGGTGAGAACGCTTGGCTTTTCGAAGAAACAAAATTGCTGTAATCGGGGCTGGTTATACTGGTGCGACTGTAGCCCTTATGGCAGCTCAAAAAGAACTAGGTGATATCATTCTTGTTGACGTTCCAGAACAGGAAAATCCGGCAAAAGGGAAAGCTCTGGATATTTTAGAAACAGGTCCTGTACAACGCTTCAATGCTAAAATTACGGGGACATCTAACTATGAACAAATAAGAGATGCCGATATGGTTATCATTACTGCTGGTATAGCGAGAAAGCCCGGTATGAGTAGAGATGACCTTGTAAATACAAATGCCAAAATTATGCGTATAGTCTCAGAGCAAATTAAAAAGTATGCACCGGAAAGCTATGTTTTAATATTAAGTAATCCGGTGGATGCAATGACATACGTCTGCTATAAAACAACGGGATTCCCTAAAAATAGAGTAATTGGTCAATCTGGTGTATTAGATACCGCTAGATTTAACACATTTGTTGCAGAGGAATTGAATATCTCAGTTGAAGACATTTCTGGTTTTGTGTTAGGCGGTCACGGAGATGATATGGTTCCGCTTGTCCGTTACTCCTATGCAGGTGGAATTCCACTAGAGAAATTAATTTCGAAGGACAGATTAGAAGCTATTATCGAGAGAACAAGAAAAGGTGGGGGCGAGATTGTTTCTTTATTAGGAAACGGAAGTGCTTACTATGCACCTGCTGCATCTCTTGTGGAAATGGCTGAGTCAATCATTCGGGATAAAAAAAGAATCTTACCTTCTATTGCATATTTAGAGGGAGAGTACGGATACGAAGACTTGTATTTAGGAGTGCCTACTGTCATTGGTGGTAATGGAATTGAAAGTATTATCGAACTTCCGTTAACAATCGAGGAAAAACAAGCACTTGATAAATCGGTTGAGTCTGTTAAATCTATACTTCAAATTTGTAACGTATAAATGTAGTTTTAACATAAAGGTTGACCCTAAGTATCTTCATCACCTACATTTTACATTAAATAATCACATCTGTTGATTATCCATCTTATCCTATTGTGTAAAAAGAAGAGGGCTTACTATTTTATGTTTCTGTTTGCTTGATAGGGAAAGTGCGTTGGAAGGTAGTAATCGCTTGGATTTCCACCGGGTGAGCGATGAGCCATCACCGCCGCTTGCGCGTGCGTTGTGATGGCTCATCTGTCTCACTCATCCGGAAGGAGTCGCCGCCCTTCCGCTCCAATCGATCAAAGTATAGTCATTTATCTGTATTTATTAACCATTAAAAGTTAGGAAATGGCTAAGGGAGACCAGTTGACTCGTGAAAGCAACCAATTCAATAGGCAGAGCAACCAAATTGCACTTGAAAGCAACCATATTGATAACGAGAGCAACCAATTCTCCACGTAAGGGCTAGTGGACACTGTTTATCATGCACATCCCCTTCATTTAAATTGTATCTACAAAACTCCTCTTCTTTAGTTGAAGAAGAAAAAAGAGACGCGTATTCCACAATTGCACCCGATGCAGTAGATGGTTCTGTACAACTTTCCGGTCACTCGTTTTTACCTAGTTCTCTTTAACTAAATTTAAAATAGATTCCTTACATAAAGAAAATAATTCAATTAAGCCGCAGTCATTCACTAAAACTAGAGCGTCTCATCTAGTTTCTGAATCTTTGATTGGGATATTAAAAAAACATTGCCAAAAACGTCGATTTTGTCTCCCTTTACACGTATAGCGCAGTCTTTGTTCGACGCATAAATATTTATTTTTTCCGATAGAGGAGATAGTTCGCTTAGAACCAGTGCAATGTTATTTTCAAGGTCAAAATGGGACAAGACGGAAAAATTATCAAGACCGATTCCGTCGTAAACAGAGTTCATTTCAACTTCATCTCCAAAGTTTTTCGAGCATAACCATTTAGCGGACATGTTGATTGCTCCAGCGCTTGCTCCCATCACAACGGCGCTGCTTTTTTTAATCAAATCCGATAATTCATATTCCATTAAAAAACCATTTAAATTAAGAATATTGCCACCCAACAAGAAAATGACCGAAGAATTTTGAATTATCGTTTGGGCATCTTCCTTCTGTACGTGGTAATTAATTAAATGATACTCATCAAATATAATGCCAGCCTGATCGAGCCACGAGCGTTCAGTAGCACCATCATCTTCATAAATAGATGGATTCGAGCTAATCATAGCAAGTGATTTTCTATCAGTTATATCCTTCTGTAACACTCTGCCCAGATTCTCTGGAAAAAAGTTGTTAAACCAACCTAAATAATAATGAGTTTTCATAAATCCCTCCGTAGTAAAGTGTAAATATCATTTGTTCCCTACATTCACTCATTCTGCCAACAAAATATTCTCAATATGGTCTTGTTGTTGAACACAGGTTAAACAACTCTCTTCAACTAACCCTAGCTTTAGTTCAATTAAGAAAAAAGCTTTACCCATTCTTGAATAAGCACCGTCTCTTTTATTACACTATAGTCGAAAGCTTATTAGATATTAATCGTATTTTGTCCACCCATATGTCATACTTCAGACTTCATGTATCAAATGGAATTGGCGATACATTATTTTCTATTCTTAATGAAACTTAAGAGGGATTTCTTAATTGAGTGTAGAAAAATATATGTGCAAACAAAACAAAGGAGGCTACTATGACTAATTTAATTTCACATATTGCCACACTAGAAATACCTGTTACTAATTTAGAAGAATCTATAGAGTTTTATATCGATATCCTTGGTGCCGAAGTCCACTTTCAAGGAGAAAAAAATGCTATGCTTACTTTGAAATCAAAAGGAGTTCCAACGATTTTCTTGGTTGAAACTGAAGAAATTAATGGATTATCATTTAGAAATACAAATACTAATGTCGTTCATAGCGTAATTGACTTTTATACTCCTTCCTTAAAAGAATTATATGAGTGGCTTGAAGGAAAACAAGTTGAAGTTGGTCCTTTAAATTTACAAGGTGAATTTGGTGGTTTTGGATTTAAAGATCCTTCTGGAAATTGGTTAAGTGCCTGCAATATCCTTCACCCGGAACAGTAAAAAATTTACTATATGAGGTACGGGCGTAACTTTATGGCGCTTTTTTCTCTATTAACATACGATATAAAAACTACCATTCTCTTCTTCAACTAATCTGCCAAGTTAGTTCAATTAAGAAAAATGCTTTACCCTTCTTTAAGTAAAGCATCTTGTGAGTTGAAGAAGCTTTTTTGTAAATTGATCGATATTTTAATCACCGAACGCAAATGTTATTTCTGTTTCGCAAACTAATGTTCCATCAACCGTAGCTTTGCCTTTGCCTTTTCCAATTGGCCCTTTTAATCGAGTGATTTCAATCTCAAGACGGAGTTGGTCTCCTGGTTTTACTTGCTGTTTAAAACGACATTTATCTATTCCTACCAATAAACCTAATCGACCTTGGTTTCCTTCTTTAGTTAACATCACCACTGCACTTACCTGAGCTAATGCTTCAACAATTAATACTCCTGGCATAACGGGGAAGTTGGGAAAATGCCCGTTAAAAAAATCCTCATTTGCTGTTACATTTTTTATACCAACCGCTCTCTTTCCTTCTTCTAATTCCAAAATCCTATCAACTAATAGAAATGGATATCGATGTCTAATTATTTCCATAACCTTTTGAGTATCTAACATTATTTAATCCCCCATAACAATATTATTAAGACTTAATTTTATCACTTGGTATTAATAGCCGGTACTATAAAGCTGGGCTTATTCAACTTAGCTTCCGCGTGAGTTGAATAAAAAAACTTTACTGACTACCTTGTTTGTGGCTACAACAATGATAGAACACCCTTGGCTAAGAAAAAACAATTTGTATTTCGTTATTGAATTTTCCGTTTTAGTTGTTGAATCGGTTTTTTATTTCCTCTTTCACTAACTTGCTCCCTTAATTTAATTGAAAAGAATCACAAACTATATAAATCCTTTTACCACGAAATACCCCTTTAGATAAAAATCCAAAGGGAAAAACCTCCTGACTAGAAACCTTTTGATAAGGCACCTTTTCCGCGGTCGTTGCCTTAACACCCTGCGCTTTTCTTATTGAAACATTTCTCGTATTCATTCGTATCTATATGTAGAGGTGTTAGACATGAAGCATATTTATGAACGAACAGCAAAGTTTGCAAAGCTAGGATCGTTATTTGCATTTGGCGTATATGTTTTACTTGTTATTATTTTTCATAATGTTTTGTGGGAGGATTTTGAAACGCATTTTATGGTAGGGTTTATGCTATTCATGCTGTTAGGATCTTCTTTTTATTTTCAGAATGCTGCTGAAAAGTTGCCAGATGAGCAAGAAATAGATAGCCAATACTATTCCGATAGCTTCCCTATTAAAGAACTTAACTTTCAACGGGATGTATCCATCATTCCTAAAAGTTATTTAGTTTCTAATACAGGGGAAAGGCTTTATATAATTACTCCTACAGAAAATCATCCGTTTATACGAAAGTTATCTTCATTTGCGATTTTTAAGATGGGTATGTTCTTTCCGATTACATACGAATTGAAGACAATGGACGGGAAATTAGTAAGTCAATTTACAATGCAAAACAAATTAAAGTTCATGCAGCTGAAAGTTTATGATCATACGAAAACGCATATTTCTACTGTTGCCTTGCCGGTTATTTCGGTAAAAAATAGAGCCATTATTTTTGGCCCAAACCATGAAAAACTGCATCAAATGGAAGCTAAAAGTATGTATGGGGATATTGACGTCGATGATTTCAATGGGAAACGATTAGCTACCTATCGTTTCGGAATGTTCCCGTATGCAACTCACCCAGCTTTTCAAATACAAGCTATGAATATACATGTGTCGCTTGCAGAAGACTTAACGCATGCAGAAAAACTCACATTTACAGCGTTATTCTATTACTGGACGGCCACAAAATGAGGAGCTAACTAGCTCAGCTCCTTATCTAGTGTGCTTTATAATTATAAAGAGGTTTAATCACTTCTAATACGTCAACCGTGTCTTCAATATGGGCGAGTATATCTTGCATATCTTTATAAGCAAATGGTGACTCGTCAACCGTGCTTGCAACAACAGAAGTACTCCAAACATCCTTCATTGAGTTTTGAAAATCCTCCAGATTCACAAGCTTTCTTGCCTGCGAACGGCTCATTATACGGCCTGCACCATGCGGTCCCGAGTAGTTCCAATCGGGGTTTCCTTTTCCGCGGCAGATGAGCGATCCATCTCGCATATTCATGGGGATAATAACGATTTCTCCGTCCTGGGCGGAAATCGCTCCTTTTCGTAAAATCATATTATCTAAGTCAATATAATTATGAATCGTATCAAATTCCGATTTAATCTTCCAATTCATTCCTCTGCAAATCACATCAACCATTGTTTTCCGATTGAATGCCGCATATTTTTGTGCGATAGAAAGATCATATAAGTAATCTTTCATAGATTCACCTTCCACATACGCTAACTCTTTTGGCACGCTATCTCCAAGCGATTGGTGAGCAACTTGTTGATAATGTTCCGCAATTTGCTTCCCTAAATTTCGACTGCCTGAATGGATAACTAGATAGATGCTTCCATCATTTCCTACGTTCAGTTCGATGAAATGATTTCCTCCACCAAGCGTGCCCAAGCTTAACCGAGCACGGTTTTCATTAATGGGGGCAGTCACTTCAGCAAATGGTATCTCTATTACGTTTCGATGTTCTTTGTTTCGGATGCGTGTCCCGCTCGGCACATTTTTCTTAATCGTTTTGTCTAATTTTTCGAAGTTAATATCTTCTTTTTCTACATCAAGTTTTGCACAAATCATACCACAGCCTAAATCGACACCTACAAAGTTAGGTACGACTTTATCCGTGATGGTCATCGTCGTTCCAACTGTGCAGCCTTTACCTGCATGGAGATCAGGCATCATACGTATTTTCGTATCTTGTAGAAAGGACAGGCTACACAGCTCTTCCACTTGACGCTTTGCGGTCTCCTCGATTGTATTCGTAAAAACAAGAGCATTATTATGCGTTCCTTTTATCTCTATCAAAGTCTCACCTCATTAGTTAATAAACGTCATCATCCTAAAAGTAGTTTCAACAATCTAGTTTTTAAATAGGTTAAACCAGCCTTTGTATTTAAACCAAGCAAGCATAGCCAATGCAACGATTAACATAATGCCAAGAACTATATAATAACTATAATGCCATTCAAGCTCGGGCATATTTTTAAAGTTCATTCCGTACACCCCTGCGATAAATGTTAAAGGGATAAAAACAGTTGATACAATCGTCAAAATCATCATTATACGATTCATATGGCTAGAGTTAATAGACATCTGACTGTCCCGAATATCGGCAGTTAACTCCCTGTTGGACTCCACCATATCCGTGAGTTTTAATAAATGATCGTAAATGTCACCGAAATATGCCCGTTCTGTTTGATGTAATATAATACGTTCGGAATTCATTACCCGATACAATAAATCACGCATTGGAATAATTGTTCGACGCAGTCTCAATAAATCACTTCGTAGATCGAATACTTGCTCTATCGATAAATGACGCATATCAAACGAAAGCTGATCGTCCACTTCGTTTAAATAATCTTCAATTTTATAAATGATTGGAAAATATGCATCCACGACTTTATCGACAATATGATAAGTTGCATGCATAGCTCCGCGCTCCCACCCATTCGGATCTTGGATAATACGTTCACGGGCTTGTTCTAATTCATGCATAGGAGGAAAGTGGAAGGTCACGACAAAACCTTCTCCAACAAATAGATTCAATTCTTCTGCTTCCATTTTTTTCTCATTAAACGTATGCAAAACAAAAAATACTTGTCCATCATAATGATCCGCTTTTGGCCGCTGTAAACGCAGCAGACAATCTTCAATTGCAAGAGGATGGAAATGAAAGAATGAGCTCAGAAGCATTTCTTCTTCTTTAGTTGGTTCTCCAATATCCACCCAATACCATTGCAACTTTTTTTCTTTTATATCTTCTAGTGAAAAATCACTTATTAGTTCTCGATCAGTAGTTACCCCGATTGTTCGAATCATATTAACACCTCACTTCACACTCTATATTTTCTATTATCCCATAATTTTAGAATGTGTAATCAGATTTCACCTATAATAGTAAAATTACATATCGAATCTTTTGGTAATAGAAAATGCCAAGGGATTAATCCCTTGGCATTTCGTTACTTATTTCTTTCGTTTTGAAAGCATGGCCTCACTCTTTAAAGCCATGATTAGAGAGGCGATCATGAATAACATGACAAAAGAGAATGGCAATGCTGCGATAATAATAGTGTTTTGTAAAGCGTTTAAGCCCCCAACGGATAGTAAAATAACAGCGATTACAGACAAAGTGATTCCCCAAGCAAGTTTTACTTTATTAGGTGGTGTTAATGAACCATTTGTCGATAGCATTCCAAGAACAAATGTAGCCGAATCTGCAGAGGTAATGAAAAATGAGGCGATGAGCACTACCGCGAAAATAGAAATGATGAACGATAGTGGCATAGAATGGAACATTTCGAATATAGTCAGCTCTGTTGAAGCTTGAGCTAAATCTGCAACTCCTCTTTTTTGTATATCAATAGCTGTCGTACCGAATGCTGAGAACCAAATTGCCCCAAGGAATGTTGGTGCCACTAGCACACCGATGATAAATTCTCTAATCGTTCTTCCTTTTGATACTCGGGCAATGAACATACTTACAAATGGTGCCCATGAAATCCACCATGCCCAGTAGAATAATGTCCAAGTATTTAGCCAATCCCGATTATTTGCATTCAAGGGTGATGTACGAAAGCTCATTTGAACAAGATTTGACAAATAACCCCCAAAAGAATCCGTGAATACATCGAAAATAAATAATGTTGGGCCGAGGATGATAACAAACCCAAGGAGAGCTAGAGCAAGTACTAAATTTGTATTGGACAAATATTTAATCCCTTTACTTAATCCAGACCATGCTGAGGCAAGAAAAAGAACCGTTACAATAGCGATAATAATAATCTGTGGAAAAATTCCGATGGTCACATTGAAGAGATAGTTTAAACCTGCATTAATCTGAATAGCACCAAGACCAAGTGAAGTAGAGACACCGAATGCAGTTGCAAAAACAGCTAGTACATCGATGAGGATACCTAATGGTCCTTTCATTCTTTCACCGAATATAGGCTTCAATGTTGAAGATACTAACGCGGGTTCCCCTTTCCGAAATTGGAAGAAAGCGAGTGACAGTGCTACTACTCCATACATAGCCCACACATGAAATCCCCAATGGAAGAAAGTTTCACGGAAAGCTTCTTTAAAAGCGGCGTCTGTATTAGGTTCTGCCGTAGCGGGATTGATTGCAAAGTGAGAAAGTGGTTCGGCTGCACCGTAAAAAACAAGACCAATGCCCATTCCAGCAGAAAATAGCATAGAGATCCATGTAACAGTTGTGAATTGAGGACGATCCGTATCTTTACCTAACCGAACTTTTCCGTAAGGACTAAATATAAAAAATAAACTTAATGCTAGCATAAACGTCATAAGCAGCAAATAGTACCAACCAAACGCGGATGCAACAAAACTTTTAATGGTGGTGGTAATTGTCTCAAAACTTTCAGGCATTAATGCCCCATAACCAACGGCCAAAATGATTAAGCCCATAGTGATATAAAATGTTATAGATAGTTTCTTCATACTTCCCCCTCAACGTTCCTATAATTTAAAGTTTTAACTATACTAATAAAATGATGTGAAATCAACTGATTAACAAGGGTTCCGTTTATATATAGTTATTCCCGAAATTCACAGCTTTAATCCATAGAAGAAAAATATTCAAAATGCACAAAATTCAATACTGAACAGAATAAGCGAAAAAGTAAAATCCATTTGCCTATGTAAAGGAGGAGTCTGAATAGGTCCCTTTTAATTGATTAAGTAATAGTCCATATTGTGGTTTGCATTCACGCATCATGGCAACACAGAAGAAAAATAAAGGAAGAAACTAAAAGATATCATTGATATCCCAAAAGGAATCTGGGGTTAACTAGCAGGTACTACCTTTGGGCTTCTATTGGGCTTCTATTTACTCATACGTACAACAACTCACTGAGTAATATATAACACTTTCTTTCCCACCATCTCATTTGATTGAAAGGGAAGGAAAGTGATTAATCGGGATAAAAACACTACACCCATAAGTAACTTAGGAAAAACAAAAAGTGAACGTCTTCTTTTAGATGCGTTCTTTTTTTATTTGCATGGAACTAAGGTGTTTGTCTAGTTTATCGTCCTATCTTCTGCATCTACTAGTATAAGAGCAAGAAGGAGGTGATTTAATCATGAACCAAAATCGTCATTCATGTAGTTCATGCGGGCAAATGCCACAGTGGGGGCAATCATGCGGTTGTGGGCAACAAATGCCATGGCAGCAACCAGCTGCTCAACCAATAGTATGCCCTCCACAATATCGGATGCGGGATTCATTTTTACCAAGAATGCAACCTGTGATTCATCCGATTGTGAATGTAAACAGAGAGCATATCGTCAATGTCCCACAACATTTCTGGACTGAAACAAATCGAAATGTAGTAGTTAATCCACCTCAACAAGCTTTTCCGATGCAACAGGGTGGATTCCAACAGCCTTTTGGTCAACAGTTCGGGCAACCATTCGGTCAACAACAACCTTTTCCAGGTCAACCAAGATAACTGAAGTAGTATATTTAAACTCTCAGTAAGCAAATGCCTTTATTTTAAAGCGCATTTGCTTTTTTAGAGTGCTAGAAGAAACCTCGAAGTATGTGAGGAGTTTAAGAGCATCGTACAAATTAACGAGTATTGATTTTGATTTTTTTGACATATTGTAATATTCTATTTATTTTGATAAAGTATTAATTACTCAACCTTGGAAACGTTTTATCAATAAGAAAAAGATATGGGGGATGATATCATGAAGCTTTTTGTTTCGGTAGATATGGAAGGGATTACAGGTTTATCAGACCATACGTTTGTAGAGTCCAATAAACATAATTATGAACGAGCACGACGTATAATGACTCAAGAAGCAAACGCCATAGTAGAAGGAGCATTATCTAAAGGAATAAAAGAAGTTCTAGTAAATGATAGTCACTCGAAGATGAATAATATTTTAATAGAGGAATTACATCCTGAAGCATCGTTGATAACAGGAGATGCGAAACCGTATTCAATGGTACAGTCTTTGGATGAGACGTACATGGGGGCAGTGTTTGCAGGTTATCATTCAAGGGCAGGACAACCAGGGGTAATGAGTCATTCGATGATTTTCGGAGTAAGAAATATGTATATTAACGAAGTAGAGATTGGTGAGCTAGGATTAAATGCATATGTAGCAGGTCATTTTGGTGTTCCGGTTATTATGGTTGCAGGGGATGACGGGGCATGCAGGGAAGCAGAGGAACTTATCCCAGGGGTTATCACTGCAGTTGTGAAAGAATCTATCTCTCGATCCGCTGTTAAAACTTTGCATCCACAAAAAGCACATGCATTGTTAAGGGAAAAAGTTGCGGAAGCAATTGATAAAAGAGATGAAGTGAAACCACTCACACCTCCTCAGAACCCTACTTTACGGATTGAGTTTGTAAATTATGGGCAAGCAGAATGGGCGGCTCTTATGCCAGGTTGTGAAATCATTGAAGGTACAACAATAGTGAAATTTGAGGCAAAAGATATATTGGAAGCGTATCGTGCGATGCTTGTAATGGTAGAGCTAGCAATGCAAACGAAATTTTGTTAAGAGGAGAGTTTGCTTATGACGAAGTACATTATTAAACGTTTTTTTATGATGATTGCAACGATTCTTATCATTGCTACTTTAACTTTCGTATTAATGCACTCTATTCCGGGTTCTCCGTTCGATGAAGAACGAACGTCTAACCCTACTATTCAAGCAAACTTAGAAAAGTTTTATAAATTAGATGAACCGATGCATATTCAATATTTATACTACTTAAAGTCCATTGTTACCTTTGACTTTGGACCTTCTATAAAAAAACCGAACGAATCTGTAAATGAGTTGCTGGCAAGAGGTTTCCCTATCTCGTTTGAACTTGGAATGCTGACGATATTAGTCGCATTATTGTCTGGTGTTATTTTAGGAACTCTTGCTGCACTGCGGCATAACGGTATTATAGATTACTTGGCTATGACCTTTGCGGTTATTGGTATATCAGTACCGAACTTCGTGTTAGCAACCTTGCTTATCCAACAGATTGCGGTCACTTGGGAGTTACTACCGGCTGCTACATGGAGCAGCCCTTTACATATGATATTGCCTATACTAGCACTTGCAACTGGGCCAACCGCGATAATTGCACGACTAACGAGATCCAGTATGCTAGAAGTTCTAACACAAGATTATATAAAAATGGCTCGTGCTAAAGGACTTTCCCCCTTTAGAATTGTTTTCCGACACGCATTAAGAAATGCATTAATGCCAGTTGTAACAATCATGGGAACGATGCTCGCCGGTATCTTAACAGGTACTTTTGTAATTGAACGGATATTTGCAATTCCTGGCATGGGAAAATATTTTGTGGAAAGTATAAATAATCGTGATTATCCAGTAATTATGGGATCGACAGTCTTTTATAGTGCATTCCTAGTGTTCATGTTATTTTTAGTGGATATTGTCTATGGATTCCTTGATCCGCGCATAAAATTACATCGTAAGGAGGGGGATGCATAATGGTGAAGTCACAAATTATATCGACCCCGCCTAATGTGCCAGATGAATGGTTTAAACCCAAATCGAAAGAGCTGGGTAAAGCAGAATCTGTTGTAAGACCTTCTTTATCTTATTGGAAAGATGCTTGGCGAAGACTACGAAAAAACAAACTTGCGATGGTAGGACTAATTTTTCTTATCTTATTGGCACTTTTAGCTATTTTTGGACCAGTATTTTCTCCATATTCGGTAACAGGTACAGATTATCCAAACCAAAACAAAGCACCTTCTTTAGCTCATTGGTTTGGTACCGATGAAGCCGGAAGAGATGTATTTACAAGAACCTGGTACGGAGCACGGATTTCTTTATTTGTTGGGGTAATGGCTGCTTTGATAGATTTTTTTATCGGTGTTATTTACGGCGGTATTAGTGGATATAAAGGCGGACGTGCGGACGCAGTGATGATGCGCATCATTGAAGTGCTATACGGTTTACCACATTTACTAGTCGTTATTTTGCTGATGGTTGTTATGGGACCAAGCCTAACCACTATCATTGTGGCATTGACTGTAACTGGATGGGTTGGGATGGCTCGGATTGTCCGGGGGCAAGTACTCCAAATTAAAAACTATGAGTTTGTGACAGCTTCCAAATCGTTCGGAGCAAAAACCCCGAGAATTATAAGGAAAAATTTGCTTCCGAATACGATGGGACCTATTATTGTCCAAATGACACTCACTGTACCAAGTGCAATTTTTGCTGAAGCCTTTCTTAGCTTTTTAGGTCTGGGAATTCAAGCTCCTTATGCAAGCTGGGGAGTTATGGCAAGTGATGCATTACCGGTTATTTTATCCGGTCACTGGTGGCGATTATTCTTCCCTGCCTTCTTTATATCTTTGACAATGTTTGCCTTTAATGTACTAGGGGATGGTTTACAGGATGCCCTCGATCCGAAGCTTAGGAGGTGAGAATAGATGATAAGGCAGAAGAAAAGAGAAAAGAAAATAATATCCAAGGAAAAAGTGTTGCAAGTGAACAATTTACAAGTATCTTTTCGAACATACGGTGGAGAAGTAGAAGCTGTCCGAGGGGTTGACTTTCATCTATACAAAGGTGAAACACTTGCAATAGTAGGGGAATCAGGCTGCGGTAAAAGTGTCACGTCTAACGCAGTAATGGGGCTGATACCTCAGCCACCAGGAATTATTAAGAATGGAGAAATCCTTTTTAAAGGCAGCAATTTAGCTACGATGTCTAGCGTCCAACTGCGCAAAATACAAGGTGTCGATATTTCGATGATCTTTCAAGATCCCATGACTGCTTTAAATCCTACTCTGACGATAGGGGAGCAGCTAACAGAAGGGCTTCGCACACATAAAAAAATAGGGAAACAAGAAGCGAAAAAGAAGGCAATTGAAATGTTGACTCTCGTAGGGATTCCCAATCCAGAAGAGCGATTAAAACAATTTCCTCATCAGTTTTCAGGTGGCATGCGACAACGTATTGTCATAGCGATCGCTCTCATCTGTGAGCCAGAAATTTTGATAGCTGATGAGCCTACAACAGCCTTAGATGTAACGATTCAAGCACAGGTTCTAGAATTGTTTGAAGAAATTCAACGGAAAAGAGAAATATCCATTATTTTAATCACTCATGATCTTGGTGTAGTTGCGAAGATAGCTGACCGAATTGCAGTTATGTATGCGGGTAAAATTGTAGAAATAGGAGACAAAAGAGAAATTTTTTATACTCCAGAGCATCCATATACAAAAGGACTATTAAACTCCGTACCTCGCCTTGATTTAATAGAAGAAGAGTTAGAACCAATCGAGGGAACACCGCCAGATTTATTTTCTCCACCGAAAGGGTGCCCATTTACTGCTCGCTGTGATTATGCGATGGAAGTCTGTGAGCATGTTTACCCATTTACTACTAAGTTATCCGAAGCCCATGTTGTAGATTGTTGGCTTCAGGATGAAAGAGCAAAAGGTTTAACAGAGCAGAGTAAAAATAAGATTGGATGAGCGCATGAAAGTGCATTCACATATACAATACAAAGGGGGAATTGGGATGAAGAGATGGTTGTCATTGTTTGTAGTAGCATTATTTGTGCTAGTGTTAAGTGCTTGTACGGCTACTAAAGACGCGGGGAAAACAACGAACACAGAAAAAGAGGGAGACAAAGAGGAAGCACAAACAGACACTGAAACAGAGTCAACTGAAAAGGTACTCTATTTAAACAACGGAACTGAACCAACCTCATTTGATCCGTCTGTTGGATTTGATGCAGTATCTTGGAATTCTTTAAATAACTTAATGGAGGGTCTTGTTAGACTTTCAAAAGATCATATAGCAGAACCAGCTACGGCGGAGAAAGTGGATGTATCGGAAGATGGGCTAACGTATACATTTACCATTCGTGATAACGCAAAATGGTCTAATGGCGACCCTGTTTTAGCAAGTGACTTTGTATTTGGTTGGCTTCATATGCTCAACCCAGAAACTGCATCTCCTGCTTCGTTTCTTGCATACTTCATCGAAGGAGCAGAAGGCTACAATAGTGGAACAGGAGAAGCCGATGCAGTCGCAATTAAAGCTTTAGAAGATAAGGTGTTCGAGGTAAAGCTAAACACCCCAACAGAAGCATTTCTAAATATTATTACTAACCCGAGTTTCTTTCCAGTAAATGAAAAAGTAGCAACAGAGAATCCTAAATGGTTTACAGAAGCGGACTCCTTCGTAGGAAATGGTCCGTTTAAACTAGCAGCGTGGGAACATGATGTAAGTTTCACGTTTGAGAAAAACGAAAATTACTGGGATGCGGATGCTGTTAAGCTTGATAAAGTAGAGTGGGCGATGATCAACGACTCTAATACAGAATACCAAATGTATCAAACAGGTGAACTAGATACATCAGGAGTACCTTCAGAACTTGCTGAAGGATTAATGAATGACCCAGAACTAAAAAATGAAGATCAAGCAGGTCTGTATTTCTATCGTTTCAATGTCTCCATGGAGCCATTTACAAACAAAAAGATTCGTCAAGCATTTGCTTATGCAGTTAATCAACAAGAAATGGTCGATTATGTTACAAAAAATGGAGAAAAGCCAGCGGAAGGATTTATTCCGTACGGATTTATTGGACCAGATGGTAAAGAATTTAGAGAAACTGCAGGGAAGCTAGTTGGATTTGACGCAGATAAAGCAAAAGCTTTGTTAGCAGAAGGTATGGCTGAAGAAGGATACGATAAACTGCCAGAAGTAGCCTTGACTTATTCTACAAGCGACTCACATAAGAAAATTGCTGAAGCGCTTCAAAGTAAATTTAAAGATGTTCTTGGGGTAGATGTGACGCTTCAAAACGTAGAAGCAAGTGTATTCGCATCGGAGCAAAAAGAATTTAAGTATCAACTATCCCGTTCTTCTTTCTTATTTGACTATGCTGATCCAGTGAATGCGTTGGAGAGCTTTATTACAGGTTCCTCGATGAACCGTACAACATGGTCAAATGCAGAATTTGATAAGCTGATCGCAGATATTAAAAACGAGACAGACGAATCGAAACGTTGGGCAATGTTAATAGAAGCGGATGCATTATTAATGGAGGAAATGCCGATCTTCCCTCTTTATTACTATAACCAAGTGACACTTGAAAAGCCGTCGGTATCAGGAATCCTTAGACATCCAGTAGGATACATGGACTTAAAATGGGCTGACAAAAATTAATAAACAAAAGTAGCGGTACCTTTTTAAGGTGCCGCCCCTTTGTCTAAGAAAAGGAGGAATATATAATGAAAGTTCGTCCAAAACGTTTACAAAAAGGTGACACAATTGGAATTATTGCTCCATCCAGCCCACCAAACCTCGATCAGTTAAAACGTTCTTTTACATTTCTAGAGGAACTGGGTTTGTCTTATAAAATGGGACGAAGCGTAGAAAACGTCTACGGCTATTTAGCTGGTACAGATGAAGAGCGTTTAGAAGACTTACATGAAATGTTTGCTGACCCGAGCATTGCAGGTATTATTTGTGCGGGTGGGGGATACGGTTCCGCTAGATACGCGGATAAAATCGATTATCAATTAATGCATGAATATCCAAAAATCTTTTGGGGTTACTCAGATATCACTTTTTTACATACAAGTATGAATGTATACTCCGATATCGTTACTTTCCACGGTCCTATGTTAGCTTCCGATGTTGGGAAAGATACATTTTCCGATTTGTCGAAGAAAATGTTCCAACAGTTATTTGAACCGATGGAACTTCACTACACAGAAGAAATATCACCTCTGGAAAGACTTTCAGCGGGAGTGGCTAGGGGTGAACTAACAGGTGGAAACTTATCCCTTCTTGCAAGTGGGATTGGGACAAAATTTGAAGTGGATACTAAAGGGAAACTATTATTAATAGAAGATATTGGGGAAGAACCATACCGAATAGACGGATTGCTTAACCAACTGCGACAGTCAGGGAAGCTAGAGGAAGCTGCTGGTTTTGTAATTGGAGATTTTAAAGATGCAGAGCCGAAAAAACGTCAAGTCTCCCTGTCCCTTGATGAGGTATTAGACCATTACTTAGGGCATCTCGGAAAGCCGGCAGTCAAAGGGTTTAAAATAGGACATTGCGAACCACATTTTGCCGTTCCACTAGGCGTGCTTGCTGAGTTGGATGCGGATAACTTGTCACTTGCTATTTTGCCAGGAGTGGAATAAAGGAGGCAAACGTATTGATTATTCAATCCATAGAAACGTTCGATGTTGCGATCCCGCTTACCAAGCCATTTAAAACGGCGCTTCGGACAGTGACTACTGCTTATTCTGTTTATGTGAAGATCACCAGTAGTGAAGGGGACATTGGATACGGCGAAGCACCGCCTACCCATGTGATTACAGGTGAGTCGATAGCAAGCATTCGGTATGCAATTAATGATGTGATCGCACCTCAGCTTATAGGGCTAAATCTTTTAGAAAGTGAACGTATTTTTCAACAGCTTCACAGTTCACTCATAAGAAATACTAGCGCTAAAGCTGCCATTGATATGGCGATATATGATTTACTTGCACGTCAATCTAAGCTTCCTCTTTTTCAGTTTCTTGGTGGATTTAGAGATTCGCTTGAAACGGATTTTACAGTTAGTGTAAATGATCCAAATGAGATGGCGGATGATGCATCGCAATATATAAGTGAAGGTTTCCGTGTGCTAAAGGTTAAAGTTGGAATTGGGGCTATTAAAGATGATATCGCTCGTATACAAGCAATAAGGAAAAGAATTGGAAATGAGCCAAAGTTAAGATTAGATGCAAACCAAGGATGGAGTGCTAAAGAGGCGGTTAAAGCAATTCGAACAATGGAAGATGCAGGACTGGATATTGAGTTAGTAGAGCAACCGGTTCCTGCTAATGACATAGAAGGATTGAAATACGTTACAGATCATACAGATACACCAATCATGGCAGATGAGAGTGTATTTTCCGTAAATGATGCAAGAAGAGTTTTAGAAATGCGTGCTGCTGATTTGATTAATATCAAGCTAATGAAATCGGGCGGAATTCATACAGCTAAAAAGATTAATACACTGGCAGAAGCAAATGGGGTAGCATGTATGGTCGGAAGTATGATTGAAACGAAAATAGGAATTACAGCAGCTGCTCATTTCGCTGCAAGTCATCCAAATATTCAATACTTCGATTTTGATGCCCCCCTTATGCTTGCGAAAGACCAAATCGTTGGTGGGGTTATATACGAGGGAAGTAAAATAACTTTCTCAAAAGGATTGGGACTTGGTATTTCAAGTTAGGAGATCGAATAGGAGGGATAAAATGTCGGCAGAAGTGAATGAATGGGTTTGTTCTGTGAAAGTGGCAACTGTTTGGACAGAGCCGTCCTCCGCTAGAGAATTGGATAAGCCGGGAACTGTAAATCCGGTTTCGTTGATTGAGTGGCTTGAAGCGTTAGCCTATAAAGAGCGACTTGCACTTTGTAATGAAAACCGAATACAAACGCAGCTCCTATATGGGGAACCGGTAATTGTAGAAGAGGTAGCAGGTGACTGGGCGAGAATCATTGCCATTTGGCAACCCTCTAAAAAGGATAAACGAGGGTACCCTGGTTGGGTTCCGATAGTGCAGTTACAAAAATCTAAGGATGTAGATGCGGTGGGCGTTGCAAGGGTGTCTGCTATCAGAGCTCAACTGTGGGATAAGCAAAGGAATCCTTTACTTGTAATTCCATTTAATACAACACTGCCCGTTATATCAGAAGATGCCTTCTATTTTACAGTTCACACACCTCATGGAGAAGCATTATTAAAAAAAGATCATGCAGATTTTGCTGCCTCTATGGAAAGGTATCCAAAACGAGCGGCAGTAGATGCAATCACTCTAGGGGAAAAATATTTAGATTTGCCTTATTTATGGGGAGGGATGTCTCCATACGGATATGACTGTTCTGGATTTTCGTATAATATGCTGAAGGCTTGCGGCTATCTTATCCCGCGTGATGCTAGTGATCAAGCACGAAACGGCGAAGAGATTCCTATACAGGATATGTCGAAATGGAAAGAAGGAGATTTGTTATTCTTTGCAAATGACGAGGGGACTGGATCGGTTCGTCATGTTGGATTTTATTATGGAAATGGTCAGTTATTACATTCTCCCTCTACAGGGCAAACAGTTGAAATTACCGTTTTAGCAGGATCTAAATTGGAGAAAGAAATCTGTGCAGTCAGAAGATATGCCGTATAGGGGGGATTTGCATGGCAGAAAAGGTTCTTTTATCCGTACAAGATTTAAAGCGTCATTTTGAGCTAGGGCATGGAGAAACGTTAAAAGCAGTGGATGGCATTAGTTTTGATATCGTAAAAGGTGAAACATTCGGCCTTGTCGGGGAATCTGGATGTGGGAAGTCCACTGCAGGAAGAACGATTTTAGGCTTGTACAATAAAACCGATGGGGACGTTCTGTTTGAGGAAAAAGACGTGCATGGAATGAACGATAAAGAGCGAAAGGAATATCTTAAAAAGATGCAAATGATTTTCCAAGATCCTTATGCATCCCTCAACCCTCGATCAACCGTATTAGAAATTATTGCAGAACCGATGGAAGTACATAAATTGTATAAAACGAAGGAAGAGTTAAAAAGTAGAGTATATGAGTTGCTAGAAGAAGTAGGTCTGAACAGAGATCATGCAAATCGTTATCCTCACGAGTTTTCTGGTGGACAAAGACAACGCATAGGAATTGCACGAGCATTGGCATTAGATCCAGAATTCATCATTGCCGATGAGCCCATTTCAGCTTTAGACGTTTCTGTTCAAGCGCAAGTAGTAAAATTGTTGCAACGTTTACAAAAGGAAAAAGGCTTAACGTATTTATTTATCGCGCATGACTTGTCTATGGTGAAATACATCTCTGATCGAATTGGAGTAATGTATTTAGGACATATGGTGGAATTGACAACGAGTGATCAGTTGTACGATGACCCGCTACATCCTTACACTCAAGCACTATTATCGGCAATTCCCATTCCAGATCCAGACATCGAGGAATCACGTGAACGTATTTTGCTGAAGGGAGAGCTCCCAAGTCCGATTAATCCACCATCTGGTTGTGTTTTTAGAACGCGTTGTGAACACGCAATGTCTATTTGTGCAGAAAAACGGCCACTTTGGAAGGAACAAGAAGCCGGACATTTTGTTGCATGCCACTTATATAACTAAGAAAGAAGCGTTTACTATTTCCATGAGTAAACGCTTTTCCTTTTAAAGCTTGTGACAGATCCATCCGCCAAAAAGTGTCGTGGAGAAAAACTTTGCCACTCTTACAAATCCCGCTTCTTGAAGTAATTGTTCAATCCCTTCTTCCGTTACATAAGAAAGGGAAAGAATATCTTGCTCCATCTTATCAACTTCTTCCACATTTAGTTTAGTTGTATCTAACCAATAGCTTTTCCATAATTTCAACCGTTCCTGAAACTCAGCACTTGTTGGGTCGCCATATTTACTTACTAAAACAAATGGAGCTGCATGCTTTAGCCGGGCATGGATTTCTTTCAATGTTTTCAGTTTATCTTCGTATGACTGGATGAAATGCAAAACTAAAATACAAGTAGCCGCATTGAAAGTCGTTTCAGTACAAATATCTTCAACCGTACCTTGGACTAAGGTAACTCTTCCACTAAGTCCAACTTCGTCACATTTTTGTTTAGCGACTGCGAGCATCCCCTCAGATGGATCCACCCCTGTGAACGTCCATTCGGGATTATTTGAGCCGAAGCCAATCACTTCGTTGCCACCACCAGCTCCTACGACTAATAGTCGTGCACCCGGATCTGAAACATTTGCCCGTAAAAACGTTTGAATCAGTCGCAACATGGAATCATAAGTAGGCAGTGTCCTTCTGATTCCACTATCATATTGCTTCGCTAATATTGCATCAAATTCCATTTCCATCCCCCCTACAAGCACTTTACCATACGAGAGTAAATAGAATAAAGTTTGGTTTTGGAAATTTTATGAAACTTTTATGTAAGAATTGCGTATTACTTAATAGAGACTAGGTAGATACAAATTAAGGAGGGTTATACAATGGAGAAACAGCCAATCGTTACACTTCAGCACGTAACGAAAGTAATTGGGAATAAAAAAATTATCGATGATCTTAGCTTGGACTTATGGGCAGGACAAATTACAGGCTTTCTAGGACCGAATGGAGCCGGGAAAACAACTACTATTCGAATGATGACGGGGCTTATGAAGACGACATCGGGAGAGATATTTGTTGAAGGGCAAGCGATTTCCACCCATTTTGAGGAATCGATGAGTAAAGTCGGAGTTATCGTAGAAAATCCTGAAATGTACAAGTATATGAGTGGTTATAAAAATTTAGTGCATTTTGCAAGGATGAATAAAAATGTATCAAAGGAACGGATAAATGAAGTCATTGCTCAGGTAGGATTACAAAATCGAATTCAAGAGAAAGTATCAACATACTCACTTGGAATGCGTCAGCGTCTAGGATTAGCCCAAGCGCTATTACATCGTCCAAAGTTTTTAATATTAGATGAGCCGACAAACGGACTAGATCCTGCTGGAATTCGTGAGTTTCGTATGTATTTACGCAAAATAGCAATGGAAGATGGTGTTTCTATTTTTGTGTCCAGCCATTTATTAGCTGAGATGGAGTTGATGTGCGATAGAATCGCAGTTATTCAAAATGGAAAGCTAATCTCTATAAAAGAGGTGAAGGAGGAGCAGGAATCACACTATTATGTGGAGGTTTCACCTAAGGATCAAGCTATTGCATTTTTTACTGCTAAAAGTATAACGGTAGAGCCTCAAGAAAATGGCTTTGTTATCCCGATAGAGACAGAAGAAGTTCCTGCTTTGGTTGCCGAAATGGTTGCAAGAAACTTGCAAGTCTATTCTTTAAATCCATATAGAAAAACGTTAGAAGATCAATTTTTAGAAATGACAGGAGGTGGGCAAATTGCTGAATCTCATACAAAATGAATGGATGAAACTATGGAGTAAAAAAGCTACTTGGGTAATGATAGTGCTAGTAGCATTAATGATGATCGGGTCTGCAGGTATTACAAAATGGGTTCAAAATCAAACAGAGCCAACAGTTGACTGGAAACAGGATTCTAAAGGACAAGTTATGTATTTAGAAGGTCAAATAGCGACTACAAATTTGCCTGTTGACCAATTAAATCGATTTAAAGATCAATTGGCTGTCGAAAAGTATCGTTTAGAACATGATATCGCTCCGGTAAGCAAGCAAAGTGTAAATGGATTTATTGGCTCTGTTCCAGATATGCTTTCGGTTATTACGTTATTTACAGTTATTGTAGCAGCCGGAATTGTCGCTACTGAATTTTCCCAAGGGACCATTAA
Organism: Bacillus sp. FJAT-22090; assembly: GCF_007676755.1. Lineage (GTDB taxonomy): Bacteria > Bacillota > Bacilli > Bacillales_A > Planococcaceae > Psychrobacillus. The sequence continues at coordinate 56,804 of NZ_VEBK01000013.1, forward strand.
AATGCTGTTAACTAGACCGGTAAAACGGTGGAAGATATTAACTTCGAAACTATTGACGGTAGGTATTTTTGCAATTGTTATGTCAGCTATCTTGCTTTTATTTGGTGTGATAGGTGGTTATATTTTCTTTGATACCATTCCTGGAACAAATTTAGAAGTAGTAAACGGCAATGTTGTGGAAGTATCATTTTGGGGTAGACTTCTTCTATTAATAGCCCTGTCACTTGTGAATGTCTTCGTTATTGGAATGCTTGCATTTATGATTGGCTCCGTATTCCGTTCAAGCTCTCTGGCGATAGGGATATCGATCTTCTTGATGTTCATGGGTGTAAATGTTACGTATATGCTTTCACTAAGATTTGAATTTGCCAAGTATATCTTGTTTGCGAATACGGATTTAACTCCGTATGTTGGTAATAGGGAACCTTTTATGGAAGGGTTAACGATGCCGTTCTCGATTACAGTTATTTTAGTATATCTCATTATCTTTTTATTCATTAGTTATTGGTCGTTTATGAAACGGGATGTAACTGCATAAATTTATATTGACATTTCGAAGAATTAATTGTATTCTGAAAACAACTTAAAGAAAAGGAGTGAGGCATTATGGCAAATTTAATTTTACATTCACAAATCAGTAATTTCATGATGTCCCACTCTAGATATATCTAAAAAAGCAGGATTTTTATGCTTTTCTATTGGATATGCTTCTTTACTAATGACCGGGGAACCATGATTGCTGATTTGTGCAATCATGGTTTTTTTATACTGTTTAGCTTCAGTGTTACACATTGGCATTGTCGCTATTTTACCGAAAATTAGGAGGAAGTAAATTTGAATTTAATCGAACAATATGGTTGGAATGATAAATGGGAAGAAAAAATACAAGGAAGTGGAATAGCGGGTCGCGTTTTACTTGAGCACAAACACTTATATCGTGTTATGACAAACGAAGGCGAATGGCTGTGCTCACTGTCTGGGAAATTTAAATTTAACAATGATCGTGAATCGTTCCCAGCAGTTGGAGATTGGGTTGTACTGGAACAAATGCCGGGTGAGGAAAAAGGTATCATTCATGAAGTGCTTCCCCGTAGTTCCCAGTTTTCCAGAAAAGTAGCTGGTTCAACAGTTGAAATTCAGTTAATTGCAGTGAATGTTGACTATGTTTTTTTAGTGATGTCCCTCAATCACGATTTTAATCTACGTCGACTAGAAAGGTATTTATTGGCTGCATGGGACTCAGGGGCAACACCTGTGGTCGTGTTGACGAAGAAAGATGCCTGTGAAGAGTTGGCGTATTATATAAGTGAAGTAGAATCAGTAGCTTTTGGTGTAGATGTATTTGCTGTGAGCAGTGTAACAGGGGAAGGTATTGAAGCCTTAGCGAACCTCTTATCTGCAGGTAAAACAGGTGCACTTCTGGGGTCATCGGGAGTAGGGAAATCTTCTTTGATCAATGCATTATCCGGTGAAGAAGTAATGGCAGTGAGTAATATCCGAGAAGATGACAGTAAAGGAAGGCATACTACGACGCATAGAGAGCTTACTCTATTACCAGGAGGTGGCTTACTAATAGATACCCCTGGGATGAGAGAATTTCAACTGTGGGATAGTAATGAAGGCGTAAGTGCGAGCTTTAAAGATATCGAAGAGCTGGCAGAGGGTTGTCGTTTCCGGGATTGTAAGCATGAAAAGGAACCAGGGTGTGCAATACAAGAAGCTATCTATACAGGAGCACTTAAAGAAGATCGGTATAAAAGCTATGTAAAATTAATGAGAGAGCTTGCACATATTGAGCGGAAAAACGATGTGGCTGCGAGAAAAGTAGAACGTGATAAATGGAAACAAATTACGAAAACCCAAAGAAGTAAACCTACAAAGAAAAAATAATAGGTGGAGATAAACAAAATGATACAAATATTAGATCATAAAGAAAAAGGGACTGCTGAACAAATGCTGGCAGTCCAACTGCCAGCTTATCAAATAGAAGCTGAACTCATCCAGTTTGATGGAATTCCCCAGCTAAATGACACACCGCAAAGCATAATGATTTCTGAGGAAATATTTCTTGGCTATTTTGAACACTCGGCATTGGCAGGATTTCTTTCGTATACGGAAACAGACGAGCTCATTGATATTTGTAGGCTTGTGGTACATCCAAGTCACTTTCGAAAAGGGATTGCTTCCTCATTATTAAAGCATTTATTATCTACCAAGAAGATGCACCAAGGAGTAATTGTTGCTACAGGAGCCAAAAATAAACCTGCTATCAAGCTTTATGAACACTTTGGATTTGCTAAGATGAAGGAAATCGAAGTAGAGCCGAACTTCTTTATTACCCAACTATCTTATCGTGGAGTATAAAACACCTTAAAAAGAAAAAGTTTTTGACTACTAATTCATTCAATTAGTAGTTTTTTTATTTGTAATTTCGGGAACACTAAGTAGGAATCATATCAATTGCACATCCATAATTTTCTCGTTATAATATAGTCAAAGTTAGTCAAAGTCAGTTGCGAGAAGAGGTGAGAAGATGAAAAATATATCTGACATAATTGAAGGTTATTTGAAGTCGATTATAGAAGAAGAGAGTAGAGGACAAATTGAAATAAAAAGAAGTGAAATTGCTGAGAAGTTTCAATGTGTTCCGTCGCAGATAAATTATGTGATTAATACTCGATTTACCCAAGACCGTGGATACTTAGTAGAAAGTAAACGTGGTGGTGGTGGATATATTCGAATTCTCCGTGTTCGAGCACATACGAAAGCTGATTTGATTGAGCATATAATACAAAGCTTGGAAAATGGTGCATCGGAATCTGTGACAGAGGATATTGTTTTTCGATTGATCGATGAAGAAGTTATTTCAAATCGAGAAGCAAAGCTTATTTTAGCTGCGCTTAATCGAACAACACTTGCTATACCATTACCAGCAAGAGACGAGCTGCGAGCACGTATATTATGTGCAATGCTATTAACGATAAAATATGAGAAAAAGTGAAAATGAACGGGGTGTTGAAAAGTGATTTGTGAAAATTGTAAGCAAAGGCCAGCGAAAGTGACGGTTACGCAAGTGCATAACGGTGAACACTTTGAAAGACATTATTGTGAGGTCTGTGCAAACAGTCTCCACCCGTTTTATGTAGAGTATAAACAAGATCCATTATCTCTTCATCAATTATTATCGAACTGGTTCAATCATCCAGACCAACAACCAATGCAACAAAAACCAAAGAAACCCCCGCTAGAATGCGAGGAATGTGGTTGGTCCATTCAACGATTTTTAGATGAAGGAAAGTTTGGGTGTGCGTCTTGTTACGATAGTTTTAGAGGGCAACTACCGACTGTTTTGAAACGATTACACAATGGGAACACAACCCATGTTGGGAAGGCTCCTGGTGCGTTTGGTGAAAAGTTAGCATTAAAAAAACGTGTTGAAGCAATTCGCATACAGATGAAAGAAGCTATTGAAACTGAAGCATTCGAGGAAGCTGCAAAGTTAAGAGATGAGGTTAGAGAGCTGGAAGGTAAGCTTGCTTCAGGAGGTGACGAAACGCATGTCGATTGATCGTTTTTTAGACAATTCTATTTCTAGTTGGATGGCGGGGGATGGCGAACATTCAGATATTGTCATGAGCACTAGAATTCGTTTAGCAAGAAACTTGAATGGATATCGCTTTCCTCTTGCATTTACTGAAGACGAAGCGCATAAAATTGACCAATCCGTTTCGGCTACACTTTTAGATGCCAACGAGGATTTACAGATGAATTTTTCTTCTATACAAATAAAAGACCTATCGGAGTTAAGTCGCCAAGTACTTGTAGAAAAACATTTGATCAGTCCTAAATTAGCAAACTCTCCAATGACTGGTTCTGCCTTAATATCCGATGATGAGTCTGTGAGTGTAATGGTCAATGAAGAAGATCATATACGTATCCAATGCCTATTTCCAGGACTTCAAATTCAAGAAGCCTATAAACAAGCGGATACGATTGATCGAATACTAGAAAATGAATTGCCATATGCTTTTGATGAACAATTTGGCTACTTAACAAGTTGTCCAACGAATACAGGAACTGGGCTGCGAGCATCTGTCATGATGCATCTGCCTGCTTTGACAATGACAAAGCAAATGAATCGAATCATTACTATTATTTCTAGACTTGGAATGGTCGTAAGAGGAATCTATGGTGAAGGTAGTGAAGCGCTCGGAAATGTGTACCAAGTATCTAACCAAACAACACTTGGTAAATCAGAAGAAGACATAATTGCCGATCTTCAAAGCATAGCCGAACAAATTATTCAAAAAGAAAGAGAAGCAAGAGACGCACTATTAAAGCACTCGGCCAATACACTAGAGGATCGGTTATATCGTTCTTTAGGAACATTGTCATTTGCACGTATTATGGCAACAGAAGAAGCAGCGAAATGTTTATCCGACGTGCGCTTAGGAATAGATATGGGACTTATTGAAGATATAGATATGACCATTTTGAATGAATGCATGGTCTTTATGCAACCGGGGTTTTTACAGCAATATGCTGGAACAACTTTAAATACTTCTGAACGGGATACGTTTCGTGCAAAGTTGTTGAGAGAACGGCTGCAAAAGGCAGATAAAACGAAAACAAAAGGAGAGAACTCGTATGATGTTTAATCGATTTACGCAAAGATCGCAAAAGGTTTTACAATTAGCTCAAGAGGAAGCTATCCGCTTAAAGCACGAATCTATCGGCACAGAACATATATTGCTTGGTTTAATCCGAGAAGGTAGTGGTATTGCCGCAAAAGCATTAGAAGCGATTGAGGTGGATACGAAAGTTATTGAAGCGGGGATAGAAGAGTTAGTGGGCTCTGGTGCAGAAGACGTTGGTCCGATTGTCAACTACACACCACGTGCGAAAAAAGTAATCGAACTTTCTGTAGATGAGTCTCGCAAGCTAGGACACTCTTATATTGGTACAGAGCATTTATTACTCGCTCTAATCAGAGAAGGAGAAGGCGTTGCAGCGAGAGTATTAAACAACGCAGGGGTTAGCCTCAATAAAGCTCGTCAACAAGTACTTCAATTACTAGGCAGTAACGATCAGTCGCATGGAAATGCTAATAATAGCGCTGCCCCAGCAAGTACTCCTACATTAGATGGATTAGCGCGTGACTTAACACAAATTGCTAGAGAGGGTACTCTAGATCCAGTAGTTGGTCGTAGTAAAGAAATTACGCGTGTTATTGAGATTCTAGCACGTCGTACAAAAAATAATCCAGTATTAATTGGAGAGCCTGGTGTTGGGAAAACAGCTATTGCTGAAGGTCTAGCACAGCAAATTGTACAAAACGAAGTACCGGAAATCTTGCGAGATAAACGAGTAATGACGCTTGATATGGGAACAGTTGTTGCTGGTACTAAATATCGCGGGGAATTTGAAGATCGCTTGAAAAAAGTGATGGATGAAATTCGCCAAGCAGGAAATGTTATCTTATTTATCGATGAGCTTCATACCTTAATCGGTGCTGGTGGTGCTGAAGGAGCAATTGACGCTTCGAATATTTTAAAACCAGCACTTGCACGCGGGGAGATCCAATGTATTGGTGCAACGACATTAGATGAATATCGAAAATACATTGAAAAAGATGCGGCATTAGAACGACGTTTCCAACCGATTCAAGTAGATGAGCCATCGGTAGACGAGGCAATTCAAATTATATATGGTTTACGTGACCGCTACGAAGCACATCACCGAGTGAAAATTACAGATGAAGCAGTAGAAGCAGCTGTTAAAATGTCAGATCGATATATATCTGACCGCTTTTTGCCAGATAAAGCAATCGACTTGATCGATGAGGCCGGCTCTAAAGTCAGATTACGTTCTTATACAACACCTCCTAATTTAAAAGAATTAGAGGCAAAACTAGAAGCGATCCGCTCGGAGAAAAATGCCGCTGTTCAAAGTCAAGAATTTGAAAAAGCTGCTTCTTTCCGTGACAAAGAACAAAAGCTAAAAGACGAATTAGAAAAAATGAAAAACAACTGGAAAGAAAAACAAGGAAAAGAAGAGTCAGAAGTAACAGTGGAAGATATTGCAGCAGTCGTTTCTATGTGGACGGGGGTTCCGGTATCAAAATTAGCTCAAACAGAATCAGAAAAATTATTAAAACTAGAAGAAAAATTGCATGAACGAGTAATTGGTCAATCAGAAGCAGTAGATGCAATCTCTAGAGCAATTCGCCGTGCTCGTGCAGGTTTAAAAGATCCTAAACGTCCAATTGGATCATTCATTTTCCTTGGACCTACTGGTGTAGGTAAAACCGAGCTTGCCCGTGCACTTGCAGAAGTAATGTTTGGTGATGAAGATGCGATGATTCGTGTAGATATGTCTGAGTATATGGAAAAACACTCAACTTCTCGTCTTGTTGGTTCACCTCCAGGTTATGTGGGATTCGACGATGGTGGTCAACTAACAGAAAAAGTACGCCGTAAACCTTATTCTGTTGTTTTGTTAGATGAAATTGAAAAAGCACATCCAGATGTGTTTAATATCCTTCTACAAGTATTGGAAGACGGCCGACTAACAGATTCCAAAGGACGTACAGTAGACTTCCGTAATACAGTTGTCATTATGACTTCTAACGTTGGAGCAGACGCGTTAAAATATAACAAACATGTTGGGTTTAACCTACAAGAAGGTGGCAAAACGGCTTATAAAGATATGAAAGGTAAAATGCTAGAAGAATTGAAAAAAGCATTCCGTCCTGAATTCTTGAACCGTTTAGATGAAATGATTGTGTTCCACTCGCTTGAGAGAGAACATCTAAAACAAATCGTTTCACTTATGACCGAACAATTAGCAAACCGTTTGAAAGAACAAGGTATCGAGCTTGAACTCACGGAAGCGGCTCAAGAGAAAATCACGACAGAAGGATTCGATCCTGCATATGGTGCCCGTCCGTTACGTCGAGCATTACAAAAACATGTAGAAGACCGACTATCAGAAGAATTACTTAAAGGAGAAGTTCTAGCTGGTCAACACGTAGTATTTGATGTGGAAAACGACGAATTTGTCGTTCGCACAACTGCTGCAGCTGGAACAGAAAAGTAAGATTACGGGCATTCCGAACCCAGTGGACGGAATGCCCTTTTTACATAGGAGGCACCATGGCGAAGAAAAAAACGAAATTTATGTGTAATGCATGTGGTTATGAGGCCGCAAAATGGATGGGAAGATGTCCAGGATGCGGTGAATGGAACACAATGGTAGAAGAGATAGAGATTGTATCAAAAGGTCCTAAAAGATCCTTTCAACACTCTGATGGGGTTGCTCAAAAGGCAACTCCAATAATTTCAGTGGAAACAGTAGAAGAACCGCGAGTAACAACTGACTTTGGAGAGTTGAATAGGGTTCTTGGTGGGGGAATTGTACCAGGTTCTTTAGTGTTAATAGGAGGAGATCCGGGTATTGGAAAGTCGACGCTGCTTTTACAAGTTTCCGCATTACTTGCAAACAAGGGAGAACGTGTTTTATATATTTCTGGTGAGGAATCGATTCGTCAAACCAAGCTTCGTGCGGAACGTTTGGGAGTTACTTCCGCGGAGCTTTACATTTATTCGGAAACAAATTTAGAACTTATTAATGAAACAATTGATAGCGTCGAACCAAAGTTTGTTATTGTGGACTCTATTCAAACGGTGCATCATCCGGAAGTGACGAGTGCTCCAGGAAGTGTCTCACAAGTACGAGAATGTACCGCAGAGCTAATGCGGATTGCAAAGACAAAGAATGTGGCAATTTTCTTAGTTGGTCATGTAACGAAAGAAGGACAAATTGCGGGACCTCGTATATTAGAACATATGGTTGATACCGTTTTATACTTTGAAGGGGAGCGACACCATACGTACCGAATTTTAAGATCTCAAAAGAATCGGTTCGGTTCAACAAATGAGATTGCTATTTTTGAAATGGTCCAACAAGGATTAAAAGAAGTATTAAACCCTTCTGAATTATTTTTGCAGGAACGTTCCCATGGAGCTGCCGGATCAGCAATTGTTGCGTCTATGGAGGGAACACGGCCAATATTAGTTGAGATCCAAGCACTTGTTACACAATCCAGCTTTAATTATCCAAAAAGAATGGCCACGGGAATAGATCAAAATCGTGTTTCACTCCTTATGGCAGTTTTAGAGAAGCGTATGGGATTACTGCTTCAAACACAAGATGCATATATAAAGGTAGCAGGCGGAGTAAAATTAGACGAACCTGCAATCGATTTAGCCGTCCTAGTAAGTATTGTTTCTAGTTTTCGTGATACTGGAGTAGCTCCAACAGATTGTTTTATAGGTGAAGTTGGCTTAACTGGTGAAGTACGAAGAGTATCCAGAATCGAACAGCGTGTACAGGAAGCGTTCAAATTGGGCTTTAAGCGTGCAATAGTCCCTGCATCTAACTTAGGTGGTTGGGATTACCCGAAAGGAATCCAAGTAATTGGTGTAGAATCAGTAAATGAATTGATGAAAGAAGCCTTCTCATAAGTAAAAACTTATAGAAGGCATGTCAATTTCCAATATGGTGATACCTCGTTCATCTCATGGGAAGTGTCCGACTTTCATGAAAATCGCTGAATCATTTTTCTGCGTGCAGTTCGGCGCAGAAAAAGCACCACCCTATGTTGTCATAATAGACTTATGAAGAAAAAGGGAAGTATAATGGAGAATAACAGGAGGTGGAATGTTTGTTGAAATGGATTATACAAATCGCATTTGTTTTAATTGGTGGTACATTGGGTTTGTTATTTTTACCGCATTTATACGAATTCATTAATTTATCTGAAAACCCTTGGATTCATAATCCGTACGTATCCGTTTTAATTGGGGCGATTTTACTTTATGTTGCAGCCTTATTTTTAACAGATTACCTAATTAATTTTATCAAGTGGATGGAAGAACGATTATTAAAAGCACCTATTGGAGACTTGCTTTTCGGTACCCTTGGGTTAGTGATTGGGTTGGTTGTCGCCTTTTTACTTGGATCTGCTATTAATAATATTGCCTTTCTAGGTATCGATTCTATAGTGCCGGTGTTATTATCGATTGTTCTTGGTTATTTAGGTTTCCAAGTGGGGTTTAAAAAACGGGATGAATTGCTGCAAGTTTTTGCTCATTCTAAACAACAAACGGGCAAAAAGAAAGCAACAGATGAAGGGGACACACAGGCTTTAAGTTTAGGTACGTATAAGCTGCTGGATACAAGCGTAATTATCGATGGTCGTATTACAGATATTTCGGAAACAGGTTTTATCGAAGGAGTATTGGTTGTACCTCAATTTGTGCTTACGGAGCTACAGCATATTGCGGATTCTTCTGATACGCTCAAAAGAACTAGAGGTCGTCGTGGCTTGGATGTGTTGAAAAAGCTGCAGACAGAGCGTGCTTCTGCTGTGTTAATAGTAGAAGAAGACTTTGAAGATATACAAGAAGTAGATCTTAAACTTGTTCGTTTGGCGAAGAAGATGAATGGGATTGTTGTAACGAATGATTTCAATTTGAATAAAGTATGTGAGTTGCATCAAGTGCGAGTTCTTAATATTAATGACTTAGCAAATGCAGTGAAACCTGTCGTTATTCCCGGGGAAATAATGCATGTTATTGTGATTAAAGACGGGAAAGAGCATAACCAAGGCGTTGCTTATTTAGATGATGGTACGATGATTGTTGTAGAAGGTGGGAAAACGTATATTGGACAGGCGATAAATGTGGAAGTGACAAGTGTTCTGCAAACTTCTGCTGGTCGTATGATTTTTGCAAAACCACAGGATTCAAAATGAGGAGGAGGGGTTGTTTCCTAGTGCTTAGTAGGAAAACGCCCCTTTTCTATGTAATATTCGGAGGGATGTAAACGTGACATACACTGTGTTATTACCTGCTGCTGGAAGTGGAAAGAGAATGGGAGCAAGTCGAAACAAACTATTTTTAGAACTTAGAAATACACCTATATTAATACATACTTTACATGTCTTCGAACAAGATCCACAATGCAAACGAATTATATTGGCAGTGAAAAAAGAAGAACAGCTATTTATTGAAAAGTTGCTAGTAGAACATCATATCACAAAGGTTGCTGCGATTACTGAAGGGGGATCAGAGCGCCAATTCAGTGTATATGCTTGCTTAAAAGCTGCCCCTCCAGAAGGAGTTATACTTGTACATGATGCAGCAAGACCTTTCATCAAACAGGATGTCATCCACCAGCTCGTACAGTCTGCAGGAGAATTTGGAGCTGCTGTAGCGGCGGTACGAGCGAAGGACACGATGAAAAAAGTTAGTAATGGTATAATTCAAGAAACAGTAGATCGAGAAAGCCTTTGGATTATTCAAACCCCGCAAGCCTTTCAATATAGCTTATTAGAAAAAGCGGAACGATTAGCAGAACAAGAAGGCTTTTTAGGAACAGATGAGGCGATGCTTGTTGAACGATTAGGGGAGTATGTTCGTATTATAGAGAGTACATACGATAATGTGAAAATGACAACACAAGAAGACCTTCTTTTTGGAGAAGCAATTTTAACTAAACGTGAACAGGAGGAACAATGAAATGATGCGAATTGGACAAGGTTTTGATGTACATGAATTTGCGGATAATCGACCGTTAATAATAGGGGGGATTACGATCCCTTATGAAAGAGGGCTTATAGGTCATTCAGATGCTGATGTATTACTACATACAGTTACAGATGCGGCGTTGGGTGCTATTGGAGAGGGAGACATAGGAAAGCATTTCCCGGACACAGATCCTGATTTTAAAGATGCGGATTCGGCAAAATTGCTTGAGCATATTTGGAAGTTAGTGGACTCAAAAGGATATAAATTAGGTAATATTGATTGCACCATTATTGCACAAAAGCCAAAAATGGCACCGCATATTGAAAGCATTCGTGGGCGTATTTCGGAGCTTCTTCAAGCAGATATTAGTCAAGTGAATGTAAAGGCAACAACAACGGAAAAGTTAGGTTTTACGGGCCGTGAAGAAGGAATCGCTTCGATGGCGACAATATTACTTGTAAAGAAGGACGAACTTTAAAAAACACCGTAGCAGTGGTAAAATGATAAAAGTTTACACTTGATTTAGTAAAAGAGTTTCAAAACATTGCTACATTGAGTGAATCCTCTGGCAGATGGCACAGATTTTGTAGGGAGTTTATTAAGCCCGTTCAATTAAAGTCTGGACACAAATACGCCAAGGTGGATTTGAATTGAACGAAAACTAGGAGGATATAATAATGACACAAGAAGTTCGCGTACGCTACGCGCCAAGCCCTACAGGGAATTTACATATTGGGGGAGCGCGTACCGCATTATTTAACTACTTATACGCACGTCATCATAATGGAAAATTTATCGTGCGTATTGAGGATACAGATATTGAGCGTAATATCGAAGGTGGCGAGTTATCGCAACTTGAAAACTTAAAATGGTTAGGTATTGACTATGATGAGTCTGTTGATATTGGAGGCCCTTACGCACCATATCGCCAAATGGAGCGTCTAGATATTTATACTAAACATGCCGAAGAAATGTTAGAAAAAGGGCATGCCTATAAATGTTTCTGTACATCAGAGGAATTAGAAGCTGATCGTGAAGTCCAAAAAGCAAATGGGGTAGCTGCTCCTATGTATAACGGTAAATGCCGCCATTTATCTGCAGAGGAAGTACAGGCAAAAGAGGCGGAGGGGCTTCCTTACACAATTCGTATGCGCGTTCCGGAAAATGTAACATATACATTCGAGGACTTAGTTCGTGGACCGGTTTCTTTCGAATCAAAAGATGTGGGTGATTGGGTTCTTGTAAAAGCAAATGGGATCCCGACGTATAATTACGCAGTAGTACTAGACGATTATTTCATGAAAATCTCTCATGTATTCCGTGGAGAAGAGCATCTATCTAATACGCCAAAACAACTGATGATCTTTGACGTATTCGGATGGGAATACCCGAAATATGGACATATGACGTTGATTATTAATGAAAATCGTAAAAAGCTTTCTAAACGTGATGAGTCAATCATACAGTTCGTTGCCCAGTACAAAGATCTTGGTTACTTACCAGAAGCGATGTTCAACTTCTTTGCACTTTTGGGATGGTCTCCAGAAGGGGAAGAAGAAATCTTCTCAAAAGAAGAGTTTATTAACATTTTCGATGTAAACCGTTTATCTAAATCTCCGTCAATGTTCGATAAACAAAAACTGACGTGGATGAACAATCAATACATTAAACAATTACCTTTAGAAAAAGTAATAGAACTTGCTTTGCCGCATTTACAAAAAGCAGCACTTCTACCAATGGAATTATCAGCGGACCAACAAACTTGGGCAACTAATTTAATCGCACTATATCATGACCAAATGAGTTTTGGTGCAGAAATAGTAGAATTGTCATCATTGTTCTTTAACGAAGAAATTGCATATAATGAAGAAGCATCAGAGGTCCTATCAGGTGAACAGGTCCCTGAAGTAATGGCAGCTTTTAAAGTGCAATTAGAGAGTATTGAAACTTTTGAAGCTGCGGAGATCAAAGCAGCGATCAAAGCAGTTCAAAAAGAAACAGGTCATAAAGGCAAAAACTTATTCATGCCAATTCGTGTAGTGACAACTGGTCAAACACACGGTCCTGAGTTAGCAGATGCTATTAGTTTAATCGGAAAAGAAAAGGTAATCACACGAGTTGCCAAATACGCAAAACAATAAGATTGACTTTCCGCTTATAAGGTGTAAAAATGAGGGTACAATTTCCGTACGGAAGAAATAGAAAGCTGAGACGAGGAGAAGTAAATAACGCATGTTCTTTAGAGAGGACCATCACCGGCTGAAAGTGGTCTGAACGGGTGGGTTATTGAAATGCACCTCAGAGTGCCAAGCCGAACGAAGTAGTAGGCTGGACGTATCATCTGCGTTAAAGATGTCGAGTGGGAAAGGTTTAATACTTTTCCAATCAGAGTGGAACCACGCCTATTTGCGTCTCTGTCTATATGAATAGACAGAGGCGTTTTTTTATTGCTAAGAATTGGTGTAGTGATTGTTATGTGGATACTGTCTCTATAGTTACTTTTTAGGGATAATGCGTCTTAATGAAGTATCCGCTAGGATTTCCGTTGCTGTCGCCGCTCTTTCGCTCCAATCCATCAAAATTGCTAACTAAAATAGCCAATTACTCAACGCTTATTGGAGAGTAATTCCATTTTGTAAATTTGGTTGCTCTCGATGATGAATTGGTTGCTTTCCGTGCTAATCTAGTTGCTCTCGCGTCGAATTGGTTGCTCTCCATGACGATTCTGTTGCACTAAGCCATTTTTTGGATACGATTATGGGAAAACCGCTCCTTAACAGTTGGATTTAGTGCGGCGGCGTGAAACTTCTACGGAAAAAACATTAGCCGAAGACCTGCTAGCTGTGTGGGGAGGCCAAGGAAATTGGATTTTCACATACGAAAAAAAGGGATAATTTTTAGCAAGTAGATACTGGGAGATAAGCAATTTTCTTTGATTTTCTCCTCATGCGACGACTCCCGCCAGATGAGTGGGCAAATGAGCCACTCCAGCGCTCAACCTATGTTACGCATATCACCTATAAAAGACGTTTTTACTTTTAATAAAAAAGGGAGGAAATGAAATGTTTGCACGCATGAAAGAAGATATAGCAGTTGTATTTGAACAAGATCCCGCCGCAACTAGTAAACTGGAAGTTATATTAACATACGCAGGCTTACATGCAATTTGGAGTCATCGAATTGCACACGCTTTTTATAAAAAGCATTTCTTTTTTCTTGCCCGTATGATTTCTCAAATAAGCCGTTTTTTCACCGGAATCGAGATCCATCCTGGAGCGACAATTGGTAGAAGGTTCTTTATCGACCATGGTTCAGGAGTGGTGATTGGAGAAACATGTGAAATTGGAAATGACTGTACAATTTATCAAGGGGTTACTCTTGGTGGTACAGGGAAAGAAAAAGGAAAGAGACATCCGACGCTTGCAGATAATGTACTTGTTGCAACGGGAGCAAAAGTATTAGGATCCATCACAATTGGAGAAAATAGCAAAGTAGGTGCAGGTTCTGTCGTGTTAAAAGATGTACCTATGAATTCTACGGTAGTTGGTATACCGGGAGTAGTCGTCATCCAAGATGGCGTGAAGGTAAAAAGAAATTTAGATCATCAAGATTTACCAGATCCATTTGCAGACCGATGTAAACGAATGGAAGCGGAAATTTTAGCACTTCAACAAGAAGTTCATCGATTAACAAATGAAAAGGGGAGACATATGTCATGACAATTCAAATTTTTAATACGTTAAAACGTGAAAAAGAGCCATTTATCCCAATGGAAGAAGGAAAAGTAAAAATGTACGTTTGCGGACCGACTGTCTACAACTACATTCATATTGGGAATGCCCGTCCTGTTATTGTGTACGATACAGTTAGGAAGTACTTGCAATATAGAGGATATGAAGTCACTTATGTATCCAATTTTACAGATGTGGATGACAAAATTATTAAAGCGGCAAATGAGCTAGGGGAAGATGTCTCTGAATTAACTGCTCGTTTTATCAAAGCATACTTCGCAGATGTGGAGGCACTAGGCTGCAGTAAAGCGGACTCCCATCCCCGTGTAACAGATCATATGGATGAAATTATTGAGTTTATCAAAGTTTTAGAGGAAAAAGGTTACGCGTATGAATCTCAAGGAGATGTTTATTATCGTACGAGAAAGTTTGATGGCTATGGTAAACTATCCCACCAATCGGTAGATGATTTAAAAGTAGGTGCACGTATAGAAACAGGTGAAAAGAAAGAAGATGCACTGGATTTCGCACTATGGAAAGCGGCAAAAACAGGGGAAATCTTCTGGGAAAGCCCATGGGGTCAAGGACGTCCTGGATGGCATATCGAATGTTCTGTAATGGCTAGAGAAATATTGGGAGATACAATCGATATTCACGCTGGAGGACAGGATTTAACTTTCCCCCATCATGAAAATGAAATTGCGCAATCTGAGGCCAGAACGGGTAAAACATTCGCGAGATATTGGATGCACAATGGGTATATTAATATTGACAATGAAAAAATGTCTAAATCACTTGGCAATTTTGTTCTAGTAAATGATATTCGCCAACAACTTGATCCACAAGTGTTAAGACTATTCATGCTGAGCGTTCACTACCGTCACCCAATCAACTATTCAGTAGAATTAGTAGAGCAAGCGGAAGCCGGTTTAGAGCGTATTCGCACGGCATATGCAAATGTTTTACATCGATTGAATGCAACGGCTAATTTAGGAGATCATCATGATATTTGGCTGCATAAAATTGCAATGGTGCAAACGCAATTTGAAACAGCAATGGACGATGATTTCAATACAGCAAATGGTATTGCAGCAGTCTTTGAGCTATCAAAGCTTGCAAACACATATTTATTAGAAAAACAAACGGCCGAACAAGTTTTAAAACAGTTCATCGTAGTCTTTGACAAATTAACAGAAGTATTAGGTTTGACACTCCATCAGGAACATGAAGTATTGGACGAGGAAATCGATGCATTGATCGAGGAGCGGAACCAAGCAAGAAAAGATCGCAACTTCGCTCGTGCTGATGAAATAAGAGATCAATTAAAAGAAATGAATATTATGTTGGAAGATACTGCACAAGGTATCCGATGGAAAAGAGGATAACTTGTGGAAAACTTTAAATTATCAAATGTAAAACAACTAAACTCGTTAGCCTTAGCGTATATGGGAGATGCTGTGTTCGAACAAGTTGTTCGAAAGCATCTCATCCACTCGGGGCGCGTTAAACCAAATACATTGCACAGAGAAGCTACGAAATATGTATCTGCCAAAGCACAAGCAACCATCGTGCGGGAGATGTTAAATACACAATTTTTAACAGAAGAAGAGGAAGCAGTCCTTAGAAGAGGAAGAAATGCAAAATCCGGTACAGTACCAAAAAATACAGATGTTCAAACGTATCATTATAGCACAGCTTTTGAGGCGGTTATCGGAAGTTTATACTTAAGTGAGCAGAAAGAGCGTTTACAAGCAGTGCTTCAATTTGCAATTGGATTTATAGATGGTCAGAAAGGGGAGAAAAAGTAAATGGCAGAACAAACGGAGCAAACGGGTGAAATTATTGCGGGGAAAAATCCGGTAGTAGAGGCACTCCGTTCAGGAAGAGATATGAATAAAGTATGGCTTGCAGAAGGTATTCAAAAAAGTGGAGTTTCTGAAATTATTCAATTAGCAAAAGAGGCAGGAATCATCGTTCAATTTGTACCCAAAAAGAAATTAGATGGTTTAACTGATGCTAATCACCAAGGGATCGTTGCTTCTGTCGCGGCATATCGCTACGCAGATTTAGATGATTTGTTTGGACTGGCGGCAAGTAAGCAGGAAGATCCGCTTTTTATTATTTTAGATGAAATTGAGGATCCGCATAATCTTGGTTCTATTATGAGAACAGCGGATGCGGTAGGTGCTCATGGCATTATTATTCCAAAAAGAAGAGCAGTTGGACTAACAGCTGTTGTGGCAAAGGCATCTACAGGAGCTATTGAACATATTCCTGTATATCGTGCTGGTAATCTAGCGCAGACAGTGGATGAGTTGAAAGACCGAGGTGTGTGGATTGCTGGAACAGATGCACAAAAGTCAACGGATTATCGTAATATGGATGCCACTCTTCCACTTGCACTAATCATTGGAAGTGAAGGAAAAGGGATGAGTCGTTTATTGAAAGAGAAATGTGATTTTCTATATCATTTGCCAATGGTCGGTCATGTAACGAGTTTGAATGCGTCAGTAGCTGCATCGATACTTTTATACGAAGTATTACGTGTCAGAAAACCGCTAAAAGGATAAACTGATGCAAATTCTACTTGTCGATGGATATAATATCATCGGCGCATGGAACGAGTTAAGAAAGTTGAAAAATGACAAATTACTAGACGCTAGAGACCGATTGATCGAGCTAATGGCAGAGTATAAAGCATTTACAGGTATTCGAGTAATTGTTGTTTTTGACGCCCATTTAGTACCAGGTATAGAGAGTAAAGAAAAACAATATGACGTTGAAATTATTTATACACGAAAAAATGAGACAGCGGATGAACGAATTGAAAAACTTACTTTAGAACTAAGTGCTAGAAGGGTCCAAATTTACGTTGCCACTTCAGATATGACCGAGCAAAGAGTTATTTTTGGACAAGGGGCACTAAGAAAATCAGCGAGAGAATTTGAAATAGAGATGATTGCTATTTCATCGAAAATTACAAAAAAAGTGAAGAATATACAAGAAAATAAACCCTCTTCTACCATTCCTTTAACGGATGAAGTTGCAGAAATTTTCGAAAAATGGCGAAGAGGAATGAAATGATGGATTGACGCTGTAAAAATTCTTCCTGTATACTTGTGGTAAGTATTAGTAATTTAGCTGAGGTGACTTCATTGGAAAAGACAGAACAGAATCTACAACAATTGGATAGTTTACTAGATGAGGAACTTGTAGAGCTAGTTCATCAAGGGAACACTGAAGCGCTAGATTTTTTAATAACTAAATACCGTTCATTCGTTCGAATGAAAGGAAGATCCTATTTTTTAATAGGGGCAGATAAAGAAGATATTCTTCAAGAGGGCATGATCGGTTTATACAAAGCGATCCGAGATTTCAAAGAAGAGAAGTTGGCCTCTTTTCGTGCTTTTGCAGAACTATGTATCACTCGGCAAATCATTACAGCTATTAAAACTGCAACTCGTCAAAAGCATATTCCGCTAAATTCTTACGTGTCATTAGATAAACCTATCTATGATGAAGAGTCGGATCGCACACTCATGGATATGATAGCGGGTTCGGTTGTAGATGATCCGGAAGAGCTCATTATTAATCGGGAAGATTATAATTACATGGAAGGGAAGATGACCGAAATTTTAAGTGAGCTGGAGCAACAAGTACTCGCTCTCTATTTGGACGGGCAGTCTTACCAAGAAATCTCGGAAGAATTGAACCGACATGTAAAATCGATTGACAATGCGCTACAACGGGTTAAGAAAAAATTAGAGCGTTACATGGAGATTGGTAGTAATTATGTATAAACACTAACGCTTGGTTGACATGGTTTCTGTAAAATGATAATCTTGAAAAAGAATTATACGCCGAAAAGGTGAGAAGATGACAAAGAAAATTGTCTTGAGTTGTGTGCAATGTGGTCACCGGAATTATTCGGTTCCTACATCAAAAGAGAGTACATCCATACGTACAGAAAGAAAAAAGTACTGTACACATTGCAATGCACATACACTTCATAAACAAACGCTATGAGTATGAAAGTAAGATAGATTTTCCATGTGGAGGTTTAGCTAGAATGGCTAATGTAGGTGGATTTTTTAAGAATGTAATGTCTGAAATGAGAAAAGTAAGTTGGCCTAAACGTAAAGAGCTAACACGTTATACGGTAATAGTTCTTGCGACTGTTATAGTGATGGCTGTATTTTTTGGTTTAGTAGATTTAGGGATTTCAGAATTATTCCGTTGGTATCTGGATTTATAAAACGTAGCATGTTAATATTTTTTGAAAATAGCCCGTCTTTGTAAACGAACGGGTTTTTTCATTTGTCTAAAGAAAAGGAGGGAAAGGACATTTAGTCCTGAAACTATGGAGAAAAATTGGTATGTCGTTCATACTTACTCTGGGTATGAAAATAAGGTAAAAGCAAATTTAGAAAAGCGTGTTGAAACTATGGGGATGTCTGATAAAATCTTCCGAGTATTTATCCCTGAACAAGAAGAAACTGATTTTAAGGATGGGAAAAAACGCGTTGTTTTAAGAAAAACGTTCCCAGGTTACGTATTCGTGGAGTTGATTATGACTGATGATGCTTGGTATGTCGTCCGTAATACACCAGGGGTAACAGGGTTTTTAGGTTCTTCAGGCGGAGGTACAAAACCAACTCCTTTAGCTCCGGAAGAAGTGCAATCCATGTTAAAACAAATGGGTACAGACGATCGCAAAGTAGAAGTCGACTTCTCATTAGGAGAATTGGTAGAAGTACTAGAAGGTCCGTTTGCTCACTTCCAAGGAAAAGTAGAAACTATTGATACTGCTAAAGGAAAAGTGACTGTTTCTGTAGATATGTTCGGTAGAGAAACGAATATGGAATTAGACTTTGATCAAGTGACTAAAATATAATTTTGTGTATATGCTTGCAGAAGTAACAAAAAAATGGTATCATTTCAAAGGTCAGACTGAAAATACGTCTGTATTAATTTTCTAATGTTATCAGCGCAGAGCTGAGAGACAGATATTTGAGTGGGAGGGGAAACCCAATTACCACATCACGGACTTAAGGAGGTGTGTCTCGTGGCTAAAAAAGTGATTAAAGTTGTTAAATTACAAATTCCTGCTGGTAAAGCAAACCCAGCACCACCGGTTGGTCCTGCATTAGGACAAGCAGGTGTTAATATCATGGGATTCTGTAAGGAGTTCAACGCACGTACTGCAGATCAAGCAGGTCTAATCATTCCGGTTGAAATTTCTGTATTTGAAGACCGTTCTTTTACTTTCATTACAAAAACTCCGCCGGCAGCAGTGCTACTTAAAGTAGCAGCAGGTATTCAATCTGGATCAGGTGAACCGAACCGCGTAAAAGTGGCGACAGTTAAACGTGAAAAAGTTCGCGAAATCGCAGAACAAAAAATGCCAGATTTAAATGCAGCATCTGTTGAAGCAGCTATGTTGATGGTTGAAGGTACTGCACGTAGCATGGGTATTACGATCGAAGACTAATACTTAATGTGCATTTTGATATGACGCATTTGTTTTTTTGAAAGGTTGTAGTTGTTCATTAGGATAACTGCAACCTTTACACGTGGGAGGTTTATTCCGCTAAAACCACTATCAAGGAGGACATTTTAAATGGCTAACAAAGGTAAAAAATTACAAGAAGCAGCTAAATTAGTTGATAACAATACATTATACTCAGCTAAAGAGGCAATCGAGCTTGCGAAAAAAACAAGCACAGTTAATTTCGACGCAACAGTAGAAGTTGCTTTCCGTCTAGGAATCGATACACGTAAAAACGACCAACAAATCCGTGGAGCAGTTGTGCTTCCAAACGGTACTGGTAAAACTCAACGCGTATTAGTATTTGCTAAAGGTGAAAAGTTAAAAGAAGCTGAAGCTGCTGGTGCAGACTATGTAGGCGATTCAGAATACATCAACAAAATCCAACAAGGTTGGTTTGACTTCGATGTAATCGTAGCTACTCCAGACATGATGGGTGAAGTTGGTAAAATCGGTCGTGTTCTTGGACCAAAAGGTTTAATGCCAAACCCGAAAACTGGTACAGTTACATTTGACGTAACTAAAGCAATCGAAGAAATTAAAGCTGGTAAAGTTGAATACCGTGCTGACAAAGCTGGAATTATTCATGCTCCTATCGGAAAAGTTTCTTTCGAAGATGACAAATTAGTAGAAAACTTCTTGGCTGTATTTGAAGTAGTGCAAAAAGCTAAACCTGCCGCTTCAAAAGGTGTTTACATGAAGTCTGTAAATATTACAACTACT
Organism: Bacillus sp. FJAT-22090; assembly: GCF_007676755.1. Lineage (GTDB taxonomy): Bacteria > Bacillota > Bacilli > Bacillales_A > Planococcaceae > Psychrobacillus. The sequence goes on from NZ_VEBK01000013.1 coordinate 77,398, forward strand.
ATGGGTCCAGCTGTAAAAGTTGACGCTCAATCAATTAAATAATAATTGACAACCGAAAGTTTATCTGGTAAGATGGCTTTTGTTGTGAAATATACATTTGTACCGAAGACAGTAGGAGTGACTTGTCACTTAATATCCTACCGAGGACAAGCAAATTCAGATTCTTTTAGATGATGACTTTCTGCCTCTGTGTCTACCCGTAGATCAGAGGCTTTTCTTTTGTCGGTATAAATGGCCAATTCTTATAGGAGGTGCCAAAATGAGCAAAGCAATTGAAACAAAAAAAGTGCAAGTTCAAGATATTGCAGAAAAGTTTAAAGCTGCTGCTTCAGTAGTAGTAGTTGATTACCGTGGTTTAAATGTTGCGCAAGTAACAGAATTACGTAAACAACTTCGTGAAGCTGGTGTGGAATTCAAAGTTTACAAAAACTCTCTTACACGCCGTGCTACTGAAATTGTTGGAGTTGACGGGATTAACGAACACCTTGTTGGTCCAAATGCGGTTGCATTTTCTAACGAAGACGTAATTGCACCTGCAAAAATCATTAATGATTTTGCTAAAAAGAACGAACAGCTTGAAATCAAAGCTGGTATCATCGAAGGAACTGTAGCATCTGTTGAAGATGTAAAAGCATTAGCAGAACTTCCATCACGCGACGGACTTCTTTCTATGCTTCTTTCAGTACTTCAAGCTCCAGTGCGCAACTTCGCACTTGCAACAAAAGCTGTTGCAGAGCAAAAAGAAGAACAAGGCGCATAATTCATTACGCGGCTTAACAAAAAAATGGCGAACAGCCTAAAAATTATCCAATTATAGGAGGAAATTATAATGAACAACGAACAAATCTTAGAAGCTATCAAATCAATGACAGTTCTTGAATTAAACGACCTAGTAAAAGCAATTGAAGAAGAATTCGGTGTAACAGCTGCTGCTCCAGTAGCGGTAGTTGCAGGTGGCGGTGCTGCTGCAGCTGAAGAAAAAACTGATTTTGACGTAATCCTTGCATCTGCAGGCGACCAAAAAATCAAAGTAATCAAAGTAGTTCGTGAAATCACTGGTCTTGGCTTGAAAGAAGCTAAAGAATTAGTTGACAATGCTCCAAAACCACTTAAAGAAGGCGTTTCTAAAGATGAAGCAGAAGCTTTCAAAGCACAACTTGAAGAAGTTGGCGCAGGCGTAGAAGTTAAGTAATTTTTGTACAGCATGAAGAAAAAAGCTCGTCAGTAAACGACGGGCTTTTCTTCGTATGTATTGTGGAGGGTTATTCGGTGTCTGATCATTATTATTCTAGAAAACCTCAAACGGAAAGCAAACCTCGTCATTGGAATTTCACATTGCTCGGTCATAATTTTCGATTTGAAACAGATGCTGGTGTATTTAGTAAGAGCGAAGTAGATTTTGGCTCCCGTGTATTAATCGATGCTTTTGAAGCACCTAATCTAGAAGGTGACTTTTTAGATGTAGGTTGTGGCTATGGACCGATAGGTCTTTCTATAGCGAAGGCAAATGAAGAAAGAATAGTTCATTTAGTAGATGTAAACACACGTGCAATCCAGCTTGCAGAGAAAAATGCTGCTGCTAACGGGATACAAAATGTACGAATCTATGAAAGTGATGGGTTGTCAGCAGTTACTACTGTAAACTTTGCGGCTATTATAACTAATCCACCGATTCGCGCTGGCAAAGAAACTATTTTTCGTTTTTACAAAGAGTCCTATGAGAAGTTGGTTTCAAAGGGAGAATTGTGGGTTGTGATTCAAAAGAAACAAGGGGCACCATCTACTTTCAGTTATTTAGAAGAGATTTTTGGTCAAGTAGAAGTTGTAGATAAAGCAAAAGGCTATTGGATTATAAAAGCTACAAAAGATTGACTTGACAAAATCGCTATGATATTATAATAAAATGCAAAAATATTATTTTGAGGACGTATGCCCTTTTGAATAAAATTATTGAAAATGGGTAAACTGGCCGAGAAAAAGTTTGGTTAATCGAAAAATGAGCTCTTATTAAGAACTCGTTTTCTTTTTGTCTTTCGATATCATACACTAAAATGTTCATATCGAAAAGACCTATTATCGCTTTATTGAGGGGTGAATGAGTTGACAGGTCAACTAGTTCAGTACGGACAACACCGCCAGCGCAGAAGTTTTGCGCGTATTAGTGAGGTGCTTGAACTTCCGAATCTAATCGAAATTCAAACAGCATCTTACGAATGGTTCCTTGAAGAAGGTTTACGTGAAATGTTTAAAGACATCTCACCAATCGAGGACTTTACAGGCAATCTATCACTTGAATTTGTCGACTATAGTTTGAATGAACCGAAATATTCCGTCGACGAATCGAAAGAACGTGACGCAACATATGCGGCACCACTGCGCGTAAAAGTGCGTCTCCACAACAAAGAAACGGATGAAGTGAAAGAACAGGATGTCTTCATGGGTGACTTCCCATTAATGACTGAAACCGGTACTTTCGTAATCAATGGTGCTGAGCGCGTTATCGTATCTCAGTTAGTCCGTTCACCAAGTGTTTACTTCCATGACAAAACAGACAAAAATGGTAAAAAAGGATTTGGAGCTACTGTAATTCCAAACCGCGGGGCATGGCTAGAATATGAAATTGATGCAAAAGACGTAGTATACGTTCGTATCGATCGCACTCGTAAATTACCAGTAACTGTTTTACTTCGCGCATTAGGCTTTGGATCCGATCAAGAAATCATCGATTTAATTGGTGACAATGAATATTTACGTAACACGCTTGAAAAAGATAACACGGAAACGTCTGAAAAGGCGCTACTTGAAATCTATGAACGTCTACGTCCTGGTGAACCACCAACCGTGGAAAGCGCAAAGAGCTTGTTATATTCTCGCTTCTTTGACCCAAAACGCTATGATCTAGCGAATGTTGGTCGTTATAAAATGAATAAAAAATTGCATATAAAAAATCGTCTGTTTAACCAAACAGTAGCGGAAACGTTGGTGGATCCAGAAACAGGTGAAATATTGGTAGAAGCTGGTACACTTATTGATCGTCGTGTACTCGATAAACTGATTCCTCACTTAGAAAATGGTATTGGTTTCAAAACATTATCACAAGTTGGTGGCGTTTTAGAAGACGATATTACGATTCAATCGATTAAAATATATGCACCAAATGATGAAGAACAAAAAGAGATTAATGTTATTAGTAATGCGTACGTTGAGAACGAAGTTAAAAACATTACGCCTGCAGATATAGTATCTTCTATTGGCTATTTCTTTAACTTATTATTTAACGTTGGAAACACAGATGATATTGATCATCTAGGTAACCGTCGCTTACGTTCAGTTGGAGAATTGCTTCAAAACCAGTTCCGCATCGGTCTTTCCCGTATGGAACGTGTAGTTCGTGAACGTATGTCTATTAACGACACACAATCAATTGTTCCTCAACAATTAATTAATATCCGTCCAGTTATTGCATCTATTAAAGAATTCTTTGGTAGTTCGCAGTTGTCTCAGTTCATGGACCAAACAAATCCGCTTGCTGAACTTACGCATAAACGTCGTCTATCAGCACTTGGACCGGGTGGTTTAACACGTGAGCGTGCAGGTTTCGAAGTACGTGACGTTCATTACTCCCACTATGGTCGTATGTGTCCTATTGAAACACCTGAGGGACCAAATATTGGACTTATAAACTCACTTTCAAGCTTTGCTAAAGTGAATAAATTCGGATTCATCGAAACACCATATCGACGTGTTGATCCAGAAACTGGTTTAGTAACTTCACGCATCGACTACTTAACTGCGGATGAAGAGGATAACTATGTGGTAGCACAAGCGAACTCTCCATTATCAGATGAAGGTGCCTTTTTAAATGAAGAAGTAGTTGGTCGTTTCCGTGGTGATAACACGGTGTTTAGAAAAGAACAAGTTGATTACATGGATGTATCGCCGAAGCAAGTCGTTTCTGCGGCAACAGCATGTATACCATTCTTAGAAAATGATGACTCTAACCGTGCCCTAATGGGAGCGAACATGCAACGTCAAGCGGTTCCTTTGTTAAACCCAGAAGCACCGTTTGTTGGAACTGGTATGGAACATGTAAACGCACGTGATTCTGGAGCTGCTGTTATTGCTAAGTATCACGGAATTGTAGAACATGTAGAAGCAAAAGAAATTCGTGTTCGTCGTATCGAAGAAATAGATGGAAAAGAAGTAAAAGGAGACTTAACTTCTTATAAAGTCCATAAATTCGAACGTTCTAACCATGGTACATCTATTAACCAGCGTCCAATTGTGAAGGTTGGAGATCGAGTAAAACCACTTGATATTCTTGCAGATGGACCATCTATGGAACAAGGGGAGCTTGCACTAGGACGTAACGTGCTAGTAGCTTTCATGACATGGGATGGGTACAACTATGAGGATGCTGTAATTATGAGTGAACGTCTTGTAAAAGATGATGTATACACGTCTGTGCATATTGAAGAATATGAATCAGAGTCACGTGATACGAAGCTTGGACCTGAAGAAATTACAAGAGATATTCCAAATGTCGGGGAAGATGCATTACGCAACCTAGACGATCGTGGAATTATCCGCGTAGGTGCTGAAGTTCGAGACGGTGATATTTTAGTTGGGAAAGTAACACCTAAAGGAGTTACAGAACTTACTGCCGAAGAACGTCTACTACATGCAATTTTCGGTGAAAAAGCTCGTGAAGTCCGCGATACGTCTCTACGTGTACCTCATGGTGCAGGCGGGATTGTATTAGATGTTAAAGTCTTTAACCGTGAAGATGGAGATGAATTATCACCAGGTGTTAACCAATTAGTTCGTGCTTATATCGTTCAAAAACGTAAAATCTCCGTTGGGGATAAAATGGCCGGACGTCATGGTAACAAAGGGGTTATCTCACGAATTCTTCCGGAAGAAGATATGCCATTCCTTCCTGACGGAACACCAGTAGATATCATGTTAAACCCACTTGGTGTACCTTCTCGTATGAATATTGGGCAAGTTTTAGAGCTTCACTTAGGTATGGCTTCTAGACTGCTTGGAGTTCACATGGCTTCACCAGTATTTGATGGTGCCAACGAAGAAGACGTGTGGAACACAATGGAAGAAGCAGGTCTTAACCGAGATGGTAAAACCACTTTATACGACGGGCGTTCAGGTGAACCATTTGATAACCGCGTTTCCGTCGGAATTATGTATATGATTAAACTTGCCCACATGGTAGATGACAAGTTACATGCTCGTTCTACTGGACCTTACTCACTAGTTACGCAACAACCTCTTGGAGGGAAAGCGCAATTTGGTGGACAGCGTTTCGGAGAGATGGAAGTATGGGCACTTGAAGCATACGGTGCAGCTTATACATTGCAAGAAATTTTAACAGTTAAATCCGATGATGTTGTTGGACGTGTAAAAACGTACGAAGCAATTGTTAAAGGAGAAAGTGTACCAGAACCAGGTGTTCCTGAGTCTTTCAAAGTATTGATCAAGGAATTACAAAGTTTAGGTATGGATGTTAAGATGCTAACAATAGACGAAGAAGAAATTGAGCTTCGTGATTTAGATGAAGATGACGATATTCCTGCAGCTGACGCACTTGGGATTTTGCCACAAGCAAATGAAGAAGAGGCAGTTGGAACTATAGAATAAAAAGGCCAAGTGACTATGTCGATCTGGACAGAATACATGTTACCTACAAAAAGTTGAACTTTGACTTCCATGAGGGTTGGTTATCTGAACACTACGGCTAGGCACTGGAGCTAGACAGAAATAAAAAATCGGACAGGTGATACCTGTCCGTATTTCCGTATAAAATTGCATAATGCAGAGCTACTTGGAAAGTCTTTTAAAAGACACAAGACTAAAGGGAGGTAGGCTCCTTGATAGACGTTAATAATTTTGAGTATATGAAAATTGGTTTGGCTTCACCTGATAAAATCCGTTCATGGTCTTATGGGGAAGTAAAAAAGCCTGAAACGATTAACTATCGTACATTAAAACCTGAAAAAGATGGTTTATTCTGTGAACGTATTTTTGGTCCTACAAAAGACTGGGAATGTCACTGTGGTAAATACAAACGTGTTCGTTACAAAGGCGTAGTATGTGATCGATGTGGAGTAGAAGTAACACGTGCAAAAGTACGTCGTGAACGCATGGGGCATATCGAGTTAGCTGCACCGGTTTCGCATATTTGGTATTTCAAAGGTATTCCAAGTCGTATGGGTCTAATCTTGGATATGTCTCCAAGATCACTGGAAGAAGTAATCTATTTTGCTTCTTATGTAGTAATCGAACCTGCAGATACACCGCTTGAAAAGAAACAGTTGCTTTCTGAAAAAGAATATCGTGCATACCGTGACAAGTTTGGAGCAAAATTCCAGGCTGCTATGGGTGCAGAAGCAATTAAACGTCTACTTTCTGAAATAGATTTGGAAAGCGAAACGGAACATTTGAAAGAAGAGTTGAAAACAGCTCAAGGTCAACGCCGTACACGTGCGATTAAACGTTTGGAAGTAGTAGAATCTTTCCGTAACTCTGGAAACAGACCAGATTGGATGATTTTAGATGTGCTTCCGGTTATCCCACCGGAATTACGTCCAATGGTTCAATTAGATGGTGGACGATTCGCTACATCTGACTTAAACGATTTATATCGTCGTGTTATTAACCGTAACAATCGTTTAAAACGTTTATTGGATCTTGGTGCTCCTAGCATCATTGTACAAAATGAAAAACGTATGTTACAAGAAGCAGTAGATGCTCTGATTGACAATGGTCGTCGTGGCCGTCCTGTAACAGGACCAGGTAACCGTCCATTGAAGTCACTTTCGCATATGCTAAAAGGGAAACAAGGTCGTTTCCGTCAAAACTTACTTGGTAAACGTGTAGACTATTCCGGTCGTTCGGTTATCGTAGTAGGACCAAACTTGAAAATGTATCAATGTGGACTTCCAAAAGAAATGGCGATTGAACTATTCAAACCATTTGTGATGAAAGAACTAGTTGAACGCGGTTTAGCGCATAACATTAAGAGTGCCAAGCGTAAAATTGAACGCATGCATACAGAAGTTTGGGATGTATTAGAAGATGTTATTAAGGAGCATCCGGTTTTACTAAACCGCGCACCTACTCTTCACCGTCTAGGTATTCAAGCATTCGAACCAACATTAGTAGAAGGTCGTGCAATACGTCTTCACCCATTAGTATGTACAGCTTATAATGCTGACTTTGATGGTGACCAAATGGCTGTTCACGTTCCCCTATCTGCAGAAGCGCAAGCGGAAGCACGTTTACTAATGCTTGCAGCACAAAACATTCTAAACCCGAAAGACGGAAAACCAGTTGTTACACCTTCTCAAGATATGGTTTTAGGAAACTATTACTTAACACTTGAGCGTAAGGGAGCAACAGGTGAAGGTTCAACGTTCTACGGTCCGGAAGAAGTGCTAATTGCTTATAATACTGGTCACGTACATCTGCATACTCGTATCGCGATTGATGCATCGTCACTAAATAACCAAACATTTACGGAAGAGCAAAACAACATGTTATTGCTAACGACTGTTGGTAAAGTGATTTTCAATGAAATATTACCGGCAACATTCCCGTATATAAATGAACCTACGGATTTCAACCTACAAATTGAAACTCCTGAAAAGTATTTTGTTTCTACAACGACAGACGTGAAGAAACATATTGAATCTATGGATCTTGTACAGCCGTTCAAGAAAAAAATCCTTGGTAATATCATTGCGGAAGTATTTAAGAATTTCCACATCACGGAAACATCTAAAATGCTTGACCGTATGAAAGCACTTGGATTTAAGTATTCTACTAAAGCGGGTATTACAATCGGTATTTCTGATATCGTCGTACTTCCTGATAAAGGTGAAATTCTTGAAGATGCACAAGGCAAAGTAGATAAAGTAATGAAGCAATTCCGTCGTGGTTTAATTACAGAAGAAGAGCGTTATGCTAGCGTAATTGGACATTGGAGTAAAGCAAAAGAAATTATTCAAGATAGACTGATGAAAACTCTTGATAATATGAACCCTATCTTCATGATGAGTGACTCCGGTGCCCGTGGTAACGCGTCCAACTTTACTCAGCTTGCTGGTATGCGTGGACTTATGGCCAACCCGGCTGGTCGAATCATCGAACTTCCGATCAAGTCATCATTCCGTGAAGGGTTAACAGTTCTTGAGTACTTCATCTCTACACATGGTGCTCGTAAAGGTCTTGCCGATACTGCACTTAAAACAGCCGATTCAGGTTACTTAACTCGTCGTCTAGTTGACGTTGCACAAGATGTAATCGTTCGTGAGGATGATTGTGGAACAGACCGTGGTTTACTAATTGGTTCACTTATGGAAGGTACGGAAGTTATTGAAGAGTTTGGTGAACGTATTGTCGGACGCCATACGAAGAAAACAATTTTCCATCCTACTACAAATGAAGTGATTTTAGAAAGAGACGGACTAATTACACAAGACGTTGCCCGTTTAATCGAAGAAGCAGGAATTGAAGAGTTAACGATTCGATCTGCATTCACTTGTAATACAAAACATGGTGTGTGTAAAAAATGTTACGGTCTAAACTTAGCTACTGGTGATACAGTCGAGGTAGGAGAAGCGGTTGGTATCATTGCTGCACAATCTATCGGGGAACCAGGTACACAGTTAACGATGCGTACATTCCATACTGGTGGGGTTGCTGGAGATGACATTACACAAGGTCTTCCACGTATCCAAGAGATTTTTGAGGCCCGTAATCCAAAAGGTCAGGCAGTAATCTCTGAAATTTCAGGAACAGTTACTGAAATTGATGAGATTAGAGAAGGCCAAAAAGAAATTACAATTCAAGGTAATGTAGAAACACGTAAATATCTGGCTCCATATAATGCACGTTTAAAAGTTCAAGTAAATGATGCAATTCAACGTGGACAGGTATTAACGGAAGGTTCTGTAGATCCAAAAGAATTGTTAAAAGTAAAAGACGTTTCTACAGTGCAAGAGTACTTATTAAAAGAAGTACAAAAAGTTTATCGTATGCAAGGGGTAGAAATTGGGGATAAACACATCGAGGTAATGGTACGCCAAATGCTTCGTAAAATCCGTGTTATTGAAGCTGGTGAGACGGAATTACTTCCAGGCTCACTACTTGATATCCATCAATTTGCTGAAGCGAATAAAGATGCAGTGCTACAAGGTAAAATACCTGCAACTTGTCGCCCGGTTATCCTTGGTATTACAAAAGCTTCACTTGAAACAGAATCGTTCTTATCTGCTGCATCATTCCAAGAAACGACTCGTGTCTTAACAGACGCAGCGATAAAAGGAAAACGCGATGAATTACTAGGATTGAAAGAAAATGTAATTATCGGTAAGTTAGTTCCTGCTGGTACAGGAATGCAACGTTATCGTCAAATTCAAATTTCACCTAATGAAGCGGATGCAGAAAAAGAAGCAGTAAGTGCAGAATAAAAAATAATTTGTTGGGGAGATCTAATGCTTAATCCAGCGGTGTATTTAACTCCACTGGATTAAGCTGAAATTCCGAAGGAAAGTAAATACACCAAAGTGGATTTAATAGATTTCTCCCCAATTTTTTTAGGTTTAGTGTTGACACTTTTTTCAAGGAATGATAATATACTTAAGGTTGATAGTTATCGGACTTGTAGCTTTGGAGGATATGAAAATGTCTTATGAAAAAGTGAAACAAGCGAAAAAAACAATCATTGGTACAAAGCAAGCAGTAAAAGCAATGAATAAACAGCTTGTCAAAGAAGTTTATATTGCACTTGATGTGGATGAAAAAATCATTGAACTAGCACGTTTAACAGCACAAGAAAACAATGTTTTAATTCACTATGTTGAGTCTAAAGTAGAACTTGGTAAAGCTTGTGGATTGCGCATAAGCGCATCGGTAGTAGCTATTACTGTGTAACAGTTTTTGTGTAAAGCACAAAGACTTTGTTTTTACCCAAAAAATGAACCACCTGGATGTGTGGTATTAACAAGATTAAATGAAGGGAGGAATATCGATGCCTACAGTTAACCAATTGGTCCGTAAGCCTCGTCAATCCAAAAGCACGAAATCAAAATCACCAGCGTTAGGAAAAGGCTATAACAGCTTTAAAAAATCAGCTACGAATCTAAACTCACCTCAAAAGCGTGGGGTTTGTACTCGTGTTGGTACTATGACGCCGAAAAAACCAAACTCAGCACTTCGTAAATATGCGCGTGTACGTCTAACAAATACGTTAGAGGTTAATGCTTATATTCCAGGTGAAGGTCACAACCTTCAAGAACACAGTGTTGTTCTTCTTCGCGGTGGACGTGTAAAAGACTTACCAGGGGTACGTTATCATATCGTACGTGGTGCTCTTGATACTGCTGCAGTTAATGGTCGTATGCAAAGCCGTTCACTTTACGGTGCTAAACGCCCGAAAGAAAAAAAATAATTTAATTTATAATTTGACATTCGTCGAAAGGAGGAAAACACATGCCTCGTAAAGGTCCTGTTTCCAAACGTGACGTGTTACCAGATCCAATTTATAATTCGAAACTAGTAACTCGTTTAATCAATAAAATGATGGTTGATGGTAAAAGAGGTACTTCTCAAAAAATCCTATACGGAGCGTTTGATCTTGTAAAAGAACGTTCTGGTAAAGATGCATTAGAAGTATTTGAAGCTGCATTAAACAATGTAATGCCAGTTCTTGAAGTTCGCGCTCGTCGTGTTGGTGGTGCAAACTACCAAGTACCGGTTGAAGTACGTCCTGATCGCCGTTCAACTTTAGGTCTTCGCTACTTAGTAAACTATTCACGCCTTCGTGGAGAAAAAACGATGGAAGAACGTTTAGCTAACGAAATTCTTGACGCATCTAACAACACTGGTGCTTCAGTTAAGAAACGTGAAGATATGCACAAAATGGCGGAAGCTAACAAAGCATTCGCACACTATCGTTGGTAAGATTTACTTAAAATCATACTCTAATCCGAAATTGGAAGGAGAAATACAATATGGCTAGAGAGTTCTCCTTAGAAAAAACACGTAATATCGGGATCATGGCACACATTGATGCTGGTAAAACGACTACTACGGAGCGTATTCTATACTACACTGGTAAGATTCACAAGATTGGGGAAACTCATGAAGGTGCATCTCAAATGGACTGGATGGAGCAAGAGCAAGAACGTGGTATTACAATCACTTCTGCTGCGACAACAGCTTCTTGGGACAATCACCGTGTAAATATCATCGATACACCTGGACACGTAGACTTCACTGTTGAAGTTGAACGTTCACTTCGTGTACTTGATGGTGCGGTTACAGTACTAGATGCACAATCTGGTGTTGAACCACAAACTGAAACAGTATGGCGCCAAGCTACAACTTATGGCGTACCACGTATTGTATTCGTTAACAAAATGGATAAAACGGGAGCTGACTTCCTATATTCTGTAGGAACACTTCACGACCGTTTACAAGCAAATGCTCATCCAATTCAGTTACCAATTGGTTCTGAAGATCAGTTTAGCGGAATTATTGACTTAGTAACGATGAAAGCTACTATGTACGGTAATGACTTAGGAACTGATATCCAAGAAGTAGAAATTCCTGAAGAATACAAAGCTCAAGCAGAAGAATACCGTGAAAAGTTAGTAGAAGCGGTAGCTGAACTTGACGAAGATTTGATGGAAAAATATCTTGGTGGAGAAGAAATTACGAACGAGGAATTAGTTTCAGGTATCCGTAAAGGTACCCTAAACGTAGAATTCTATCCAGTAGTATGTGGTACTGCATTTAAAAACAAAGGTGTTCAAAAAGTTCTTGACGCAGTTGTTGCATACCTTCCATCACCACTTGATATTGCTGCTATGAAAGGGATCGATCCAGATTCTGAAGAAGAAGTTGAACGTCACTCAGATGACTCAGAGCCATTCTCTGCTCTAGCATTTAAAGTAATGACGGACCCTTATGTTGGTAAGTTAACATTCTTCCGTGTATATTCTGGTACCCTACAAGCGGGTTCATATGTACAAAACTCTACAAAAGGTAAGCGTGAACGTGTAGGACGTATTCTACAAATGCATGCTAACTCGCGTGAAGAGATCTCTCAAGTTTACTCTGGAGACATCGCTGCTGCTGTAGGTTTAAAAGATACAACTACTGGTGATACACTATGTGATGAAAAAGCTCTAGTAATTCTAGAATCTATGGAATTCCCAGAACCAGTTATCTCACTTTCTGTTGAACCAAAAACAAAAGCTGACCAAGATAAAATGGGTCAAGCTTTACAAAAACTTTCTGAAGAAGATCCAACATTCCGCGTGCACACTGACCAAGAAACTGGCCAAGTAATCATCGCAGGTATGGGTGAACTTCACCTTGATATCCTTGTTGACCGTATGCGTCGCGAGTTTAAAGTAGAAGCTAACGTAGGTGCTCCACAAGTATCTTATCGTGAAACTTTCCGTAACTCTGCACAAGTTGAAGGTAAATTTGTTCGCCAATCTGGTGGACGTGGTCAATTTGGACATGTTTGGATTGAATTCTCTCCAAACGAAGAAGGAAAAGGTTTTGAATTTGAAAATGCTATCGTTGGTGGGGTAGTACCACGTGAATACATTCCAGCTGTTGAAGCAGGTCTTCGTGACTCACTTGACAATGGGGTACTTGCTGGATTCCCATTAATTGATATTAAAGCTAAATTATTCGACGGATCTTACCATGATGTTGACTCGAATGAGATGGCATTTAAAATTGCTGCATCTATGGCATTGAAAAATGCTGTATCTAAAGTAAACCCAGTGCTTCTTGAGCCAATCATGAAAGTAGAAGTTGTTATTCCTGAAGAATATTTAGGAGACATCATGGGTGATATCACGTCTCGTCGTGGTCGCGTTGAAGGTATGGACGCTCGTGGTAATGCACAAGTTGTACGTGCAATGGTTCCACTTGCTGAAATGTTCGGATATGCAACGTCTTTACGTTCTAATACGCAAGGACGCGGAGTATTCTCTATGGTGTTCGATCACTATGAAGATGTTCCAAAATCGATTTCAGAAGAAATCATTAAAAAACATAAAGGTGAATAATTGATATTTCACCATTATTCAGTTATAACTATTCTATAGTGTATAAAAGATAGGGGGACGTACGCCCCTTAGCTTTTATCATAAAAAATCAAACAATTACTGAGGAGGCAATCTCTAATGGCTAAAGAAAAATTTGACCGTTCAAAAACACATGCTAATATTGGTACAATCGGACACGTTGACCATGGTAAAACAACTTTAACTGCTGCTATCGCTACAGTTCTTTCTAAAAAAATGGGTGGTACAGCTAAATCATATGCTGATATCGACAACGCACCAGAAGAAAAAGAACGCGGTATCACAATCAATACTTCACACGTTGAGTATGAAACTGAAACTCGTCACTACGCACACGTAGACTGCCCAGGACATGCTGACTATGTTAAAAACATGATCACAGGTGCAGCTCAAATGGACGGCGGTATCTTAGTAGTATCTGCTGCTGATGGCCCAATGCCACAAACTCGTGAGCATATCCTTCTTTCACGTCAAGTAGGTGTTCCTTACCTAGTTGTATTCATGAACAAATGTGATATGGTTGATGACGAAGAACTTCTTGAATTAGTTGAAATGGAAATTCGTGACCTTCTTTCTGAATACGAATTCCCAGGTGACGACATTCCTGTAATTAAAGGTTCTGCTCTTAAAGCTCTTGAAGGCCAACCAGAGTGGGAAGAAAAAATCGTTGAATTAATGGACGCTGTAGATAGCTATATCCCAACTCCAGAACGTCAAACTGACAAACCATTCATGATGCCAGTTGAGGATGTATTCTCAATCACTGGTCGTGGTACAGTTGCAACTGGACGCGTTGAACGTGGACAAGTTAAAATTGGTGACGTTGTAGACATCATCGGTATCGTTGAAGAACCAAAATCAACAACTGTAACAGGTGTTGAAATGTTCCGTAAACTTCTTGACTATGCTGAAGCTGGTGACAACATCGGTGCTCTTCTTCGTGGGGTTGCTCGTGAAGAAATTCAACGTGGACAAGTATTAGCTAAACCAGGCTCAATCACTCCACACACAGACTTCAAAGCTGAAGTTTATGTTCTTTCAAAAGAAGAAGGTGGACGTCATACTCCATTCTTCACTAACTACCGCCCACAGTTCTACTTCCGTACAACTGACGTAACAGGCGTTTGTAACTTACCAGAAGGCGTAGAAATGGTTATGCCTGGAGACAACATCGAAATGACTGTTTCTCTAATCTCACCTATCGCTCTAGAAGAAGGTACTAAATTCTCTATCCGTGAGGGTGGACGTACTGTAGGCGCTGGTGTAGTTGCTACTATCACTAAGTAATTTATAATTTAAAAGCTAGAATCCATCTCGTGACGACGAGATGGATTTTTTTGTGTTTAAAAATAGTGTAGACTGATAGTAAGAGGTGATAGCTGTTGAATACACAAATCTTATTGATTGAAGATGATCAACTAATATTTGAAATGATTAAAGAGCGATTTATCCAGTGGTCTTTTGATGTAATTCGGCCAGACGACTTTCAAAAATTAATGGCTGTTTTTATTGAGCAAAAACCGCATCTCGTAATTATCGATATACAGTTGCCGTTCTATGATGGTTTCCATTGGTGTAGAGAAATTCGCCATATTTCTAAAGTGCCGATTATTTTCCTGTCTTCCAGAGATCACCCGGTGGACATGATTATGGCTATGCAAATGGGGGCAGACGATTTTATACAAAAGCCATTTAATATGGATGTCCTACTTGCTAAGGTGCAAGCGTTATTAAGGCGGACGTATGATTATCAGGAAGAGAATCTGGATGTTAGTAATTGGAATGGAGCAATCATAGACTTTGCAAAAAGTGAAGTAAGAAAACAGGATAGAACAATTGAACTAACGAAAAATGAACTTTTTATATTACGCATCTTATTAAAGTCTTTGGATGTTATCGTCTCTCGTGATGAGTTAATGCGGGAGCTTTGGGATGACGAACGATTTGTAAATGATAATACGTTATCTGTCAATGTGAATAGATTGCGGTTGAAGCTTGAGGAGATTGGTTTAAAAGAAGTCATCCTAACCAAAAAAGGATTAGGTTACATGGCAATTACGAAAGAGGTGTAAAGTTATTTGTTCATTTTGTATATAAAGGAAAGAAAAGTATGGATTCTCTTTTTTCTAGGTTTGCAAATTTGGTTGAACATCATATTAACTTTAGATATCGCTTTCCTTGACGTTGCTATTCTCTATATTAATCTTGTGTATATTGTAGCTTTACTAATATTTATTTGGTGGAGATATAAGAAAGAGACAAGGTATTATAAGGAGTTAGAAGAAAGTTCAACCTTTGACTCTCTTCCAAAAGGTGAATCTGGCTTTGAAAAGAAAATTACTAGTATAATGGAAGATTTAATATTAGTAAATAACGAGGAATTGAATCAATTGAAAGTAGAGCATTTAGAAGAAAATGACCGGATTTTATCATGGATTCATGAAGTGAAGACTCCATTGACGGGTATGAAACTCATTATTGATGCTGTAAAGGAATATCCATTGCAGAAGAAACTAGAGGTTGAGTGGCTCAGAATTCATTTGTTGTTGGATCAGCAGCTTCATCATACAAGATTACCTTCTTTGGAGAAGGATTATATAGTGGAGTCTGTTAAACTTCAAAAATTAATACATAAAGAAATCAAAGAATTACAAGCATGGTGCATGCAAAAAGGAATTGGTTTTGAAATTGACCTCCTACAAGAGGAAGTGCTGATCGATCAAAAATGGCTTGCATTTATCCTTCGTCAGCTGTTAACGAATGCAGTTAAGTACAGCGATGTAAATAAAGAAATTCACATTTTTTCTGGAAAGGATGAAGAGGGCCATACAATTTTAACTGTAAAAGACTTTGGGAGTGGAATAACGAAGGCAGACATACCGCGTATATTTGAAAAGTCCTTTACTGGAACAAGTGGAAGAAATACCGTTGCTTCTACTGGAATGGGGCTATATCTAACGAAAAAAGCAGCTGATAAATTGGGGATACGAATATTAGTAGAATCTGAAATCGAAGAAGGTTCTACGTTCACATTACAATTTCCTTTAAAAAATGAAATGAGTAAAATAGCTAGTAGATGACAAAATTGTCATCTACTTTATTTGTTTGTCATGTAAATCGAACGATTAAAAGGATAAAAAGTTTTACACTAGAGGTAATACGATGTAGGAGGTAAATACATGACTATTTTGAGTGGACGTAAAATAAAAAAAGTTTATGGAAAAAAATCAACGGCGCAAGAAGTATTAAAAGGTATAGATATGGAAGTACAAGAGGGAGAATTTGTTGGCATAATGGGTCCTTCTGGATCTGGAAAGACAACGTTACTAAATGTACTTGCTTCAATTGATAAAGCAACTGAGGGTGTCATTGAAATTAATGGACACAATTTACGGACAATGAAAGAGCGGGAGTTATCCAATTTCCGTCGAGAACAATTAGGCTTTATATTTCAAGACTACAATCTTTTAGATACACTAACGGTGAAGGAGAACATACTGTTGCCACTTTCTATAAGCAATATTTCCAAAAAAGAGGCGGAATCACGTTTCAAAGATCTTACTAAAACGTTAGGTATTGATGATCTCGCAAATAAATATCCAAATGAGATATCTGGGGGACAAAAACAAAGGACATCGGCCGCCCGTGCATTGATTAGTAATCCCACTGTAGTGTTTGCCGATGAGCCAACAGGAGCTTTAGATTCTAAAGCAGCTACTGCTCTGCTCAGTAATCTAGAGAAGATTAATCTTAATAAAAAAGTAACGATTATGATGGTTACGCATGATGCTGTTGCAGCAAGCTTCTGTTCACGCGTTTTATTTTTAAAGGATGGTCAATTATATACGGAACTGTATAAAGGTGAGAAAGATCGGATGCGATTTTATCAAGAAATTATGAGTACGCAGAGTGTACTTGGTGGTGATGGCTATGACGCTTAGTCAATTGGTTTTCCGAAGCATGAAGAAAAATATTAAGCATTATTATTTATATTTCTTTGCACTTATATTTAGTGTAACTCTTTACTTCTCTTTTGTTACTTTGCAATACAATCCAAGCGTAGTAGATGTATCACAGGGGGTAAAGGTTGCAGCTGGTTTAAAGGCTGCCTCGTATATATTATTATTTGTTGTAGTGTTTTTTGTCCTTTATGCCAATTTGTTGTTTATGAAAAGAAGAAGTAAAGAGATTGGGCTCTATCAGCTAATAGGCATGTCGAAAGGTCTTGTGACAAGATTATTAGTCCTAGAGAATTCGATTCTATGGATCAGTGCACTTGCGATAGGTGTTGGGCTTGGCTTTTTAACCTCTAGAGTTTTTGCAATGGTTTTACTACGAATTTTAGAAAAGGATGTGCTCGTTCAGTTAATATTTTCGGTTAAGGCGCTACAAATGACGGTTTTCGTATTTCTAGTGTTATTGATAGTAGTATTGATCCAAACAGCGATTGGTATTAGACGGGTTTCATTGCTTGCATTGTTTACTGCCAATGCAACAGCCGACGTAAAAGTGAAACGATTTAATGGAGTTCAAATGTTTCTTGGCTTTATAGGTCTTTTATTAATCGGTTATGGGTACTATTTGTCTACTACCTTGTTCGAACTTTATAATGATAATCCAAATATGCTTTTTTATAAAATGCTTGCTATTTTAGGCGCAACAATCGGAGGAACGTTTTTTGTTTTTCGTTTTTCAGTAGCATTCATATTGAACTTGATTCGAAAACAGAAAAGAGGACATTTATCTATACAGGATGTATTATCCTTATCACCAATTATGCATCGAATGAAATCAAATGCTATGTCGTTAACAACAATTACGGTTATCTCTGCAACTGCTTTGGGAATTCTTTGTTTGTCGTATATCTCCTATTATTCAGCAGGTGCATCGGCAAAACAGAGCATACCGTTTGATTATATTCTCATGAATGGCCAAGGCGAGGCGTTTATAGATCAGTTAAACAAGAAAAAAATTGAATACACACAAACAGATATCGAATTATTGAATGTAGAGGTCGATACGTCGGAGATATATACTAATGACATACCGACGGGATTAAGTATGGTAACTAAAGGACCAATGATCGTTACAAAGCTAAGTGATATGCAAAAGCTAATGCCAGAGCTCTCTTTAAAGGCTGGAGAAGGGTATATTACAGGATATAGCAGTATGATGTCCGAAATAGTGAAAGTGGAAAAAAGTAAGCCAGTACAGCTAACAACTTCCAACGGTGAAGAATCTATAACAATTAAAGAAATCAAATCAGATTCATTGCTCGCCTATTATGTTACGGGGGCCGGTATGTCGATTGTCGTAACAGATGATCAATTTGAAAAACTTGTGGAAGATTCTATGATCAGCCAGCAAACTATATGGAAAAAACAAGTTGGTATTGATTTGGAAAATAGTACGCAGCTAAAAGAGACGCAAGCGATATATGAAGAAACAACGAATAATGGTCATTTTGAAGTGTCTAAAGATAACGGTTCAATTGACAGTGTGAACATGGACTCGCAAGAAGCGTATAGATTGTCGTTGCTAGATATGTTTGGACTAGTGATCTTTGTGACTGGTTTCTTAGGCTTAGCATTTTTAATGACTACAGGTAGCATCCTATACTTTAAACAAATGACGGAAGCAGAGGAAGAGAGAGCTTCCTATACGGTGCTTAGGAAAATTGGTTTTACTACTAATGAGTTGATGAAAGGAATTTATAAAAAACAGTTATATAACTTTGGAGTTCCATTAGTTATTGGATTAGCACATAGTTACTTTGCTGTTAAATCAGGGTGGATGCTATTTGGTACGGAATTAGTAGCACCATTACTAATTACGATGAGTATTTATGTGATTTTATATTCTACTTTTGCATTTTTATCAATTGGGTACTATCGAAAAGTTGTAAATGAATCATTATAAGAAAGTTGGGTCTCCTTGTTTTGAAAACAAGGAGGCTTTTTCCATTGACATTTCGCTCAAGAAGAATTAAACTTTCACATATTAGTAATCTAGTGTGTGAAAGTGAGGTTTTTTTATGAATGCAGTATTAGTTGCAGTTTGTGTGATGTTAATTTTGAGTTTACTACGTATTAATGTTGTATTCTCGTTAATAATAGGTGCTCTCGTAGGAGGGCTTACGGCAGGTTTATCCGTTGCCGAAACGATTGATGCATTTACAGATGGGTTAGGTGCGGGAGCAACCATAGCGCTAAGTTATGGATTACTAGGAGGATTTGCTGTTGCAATTTCTAAAACAGGAATACCGGACTTATTAGTAATAGCAATTTTAAAGCTGGTAAAAAGAAAAGGGGATTCAACTAATACAGGGTTTGTAAAAGCGCTAGTCTTCTTGTTGTTGTTATTGATGGCTGTGTTTTCACAGAACTTAATCCCCATTCATATTGCATTTATACCTTTGTTAGTACCGCCAATCTTAAAAGTGTTGAATATGTTGCGAGTAGACCGAAGATTGATTGCCTGTATTTTAGCGTTTGGTTTAATAACTCCATATATGTTCCTTCCCTATGGGTTTGGTGCGATTTATCAAGATATCGTTGCTACTCAGATGGGGCTATCTGGTCTAGAGGTATCATTAAGTGATATTCCTAAAGCAATGGCTTTTCCTGCATTGGGAATGGTATTTGGATTGATGTCAGCCTTTGTTTTATACCGTAAGCCACGAAATTATAAACAAGAGGAAGTAGAAATAAGTGAATTAGAAGTAGAAGTAAAAAGAAGAAGTATCCTCTTTACTATTATTTCTTTATTAGCGGCACTACTTGTTCAAGTGAGTACAGACTCGATGATTGCGGGTGCGCTTGCTGGTATCGTAGTTCTTTATGTTAGTGGGGCACTAAAAAGGAAAGAAGCAGATGTGTTATTAACGGAAGGAATGCGCATGATGGCTTTTGTTGGATTCGTTATGATTACAGCAAATGGCTTTGCGTCAGTTATCAATGCAACAGGACATGTCGAGAGCTTGGTCGAAGCTTCTTCTAAGCTGTTGGCAGGTAATGTGAGTATAGCAGTATTAATCATGCTTGTTATTGGTTTAGTTGTAACGATGGGAATAGGATCTTCTTTTGCAACTATTCCTATTATTGCTGCTATCTTTGTACCACTTGCAATGGAACTTGGGCTAAGTCCTTTAGCAACGATTGCTTTAATAGGGACTGCAGGAGCTTTAGGTGATGCTGGTTCACCAGCTTCCGACTCGACACTTGGACCTACTGCAGGATTGAATGTAGATGGCCAGCATAATCATATTTGGGATACTTGTGTCCCAACTTTTCTTTGTTACAACATTCCGCTCGTCTTCTTTGGGTGGATAGCGATTGTATTTATACTATAACTCGTAGAAGGATATCTCTATAGAAGAGATGTCCTTCTTTCATTAAATAGAAGGAAGGCCATCTTCCACAAATTTCATTAACCTTATCAGTTGCCATTCTCCCAAGAATTTTATATACTAAACAACGGCTTAGAAAAACATATATATAATAGAAAAGTAGTGCTGTTAAAACATTTTAAAAGAATTTCGCTAAAACACTTGCGGAATCTTTTTTTATTGTATATAATGTTGTAGTTGGTCTTTGACTGCGATGAAGCGAGAGGTTACCGACACACCCGGCCGCTTTGCCATGGCGAGTGATCGGAAAATTTTCGTGGAGAATGTCTAGAAAATAGGCGAGAAGGAGGGAAAATAATGGCAAAACAAAAAATTCGTATCCGTTTGAAAGCGTATGATCACAGAATTCTTGATCAATCTGCTGAGAAAATTGTGGAAACTGCTAAACGTTCAGGTGCAAGTGTATCAGGTCCGATTCCACTTCCAACTGAGAAGTCGACGTACACAATTCTTCGTGCTGTTCACAAGTACAAAGATTCTCGTGAACAATTCGAAATGCGTACGCATAAACGTCTGATCGATATCGTTAACCCAACACCACAAACTGTTGACGCGTTAATGAAGCTTGACTTACCATCTGGCGTTGATATTGAAATCAAACTTTAATGGTAAAAAAATAAAACAACAAATTATTATAGGAGGTGTGACGGATGACCAAAGGAATCTTAGGTAGAAAAATCGGTATGACGCAAGTATTTGCTGAGAACGGTGACTTAATCCCTGTAACTGTAATTGAAGCTACTCCAAACGTAGTACTTCAAAAGAAAACAGTTGAAACAGACGGTTACGAAGCTATTCAGTTAGGTTTTGAAGATAAGCGCGAAAAGCTTTCTAACAAACCAGCTAAAGGGCACGTAGCAAAAGCAAGCACTGCTCCTAAGCGCTTCATCCGCGAATTCCGCGGTTTGGATACAGCTAATTACGAGGTTGGTCAAGAAGTCAACGTAGAAAGTTTTGCAGAAGGCGATGTAATCGACGTAACAGGTGTTACTAAAGGTAAAGGTTTCCAAGGTGTTATTAAACGTCATGG
Organism: Bacillus sp. FJAT-22090; assembly: GCF_007676755.1. GTDB lineage: Bacteria > Bacillota > Bacilli > Bacillales_A > Planococcaceae > Psychrobacillus. The sequence goes on from NZ_VEBK01000013.1 coordinate 98,963, forward strand.
ACAATCTCGTGGACCAATGGCCCATGGATCTCGTTACCACCGTCGTCCAGGTTCAATGGGGCCGGTTGCTCCGAACCGCGTATTTAAACAAAAGAAATTACCTGGTCAAATGGGTGGGCATGTAGTTACTATCCAAAACTTACATATCGTAAGAGTGGATGCTGAACGCAACCTACTACTTGTAAAAGGTAATGTTCCTGGTTCTCGTAAATCATTAGTAGTTGTTAAAGCTGCTATTAAATCGAAATAATCTCTGAAGAAAGGAGGAAACAGGAATGGCAAAAGTATCTTTATTCAATCAAGCAGGATCTTCTGTTGGGGAAATCGAGTTAAACGACAAAGTTTTCGGTATTGAACCAAACGAATCTGTTTTATTTGAAGCTATCATTGCTCAACGCGCATCACTTCGTCAAGGTAATCACAAAGTGAAAAACCGTTCTGAAGTAGCTGGTGGTGGACGTAAACCATGGCGTCAAAAAGGAACAGGTCGTGCTCGTCAAGGTTCGATCCGCTCTCCACAATGGCGTGGTGGTGGTGTTGTATTCGGTCCGACTCCACGTAGCTACAGCTATAAATTACCTAAAAAAGTACGTCGTCTAGCTCTTCTTTCAGCTCTTTCAACTAAAGTGCGTGAAGAAAGTGTCGTAGTATTAGAAGGCTTAGCTTTTGATGCACCAAAAACAAAAGATTTCGTGAAAGTGTTATCTAACCTTTCTATCGATAAAAAAGCGTTATTCGTAACTGCTGATTTAGATGAAACAGTAGCATTAGCTGCACGTAACATCCCTGGAATCACAGTTGTGTCTGCAACAGGCATTAACGTATTAGATTTAGTAGGACACGAGAAATTAGTCTTAACTAAATCTGCAGTAGAAAAAGTTGAGGAGGTGCTTGGATAATGGAAGCACGTGATATTATTAAACGTCCGGTCATTACCGAGCGTTCTTCTGAAGTAATGGCAGATAAAAAGTACACTTTCGAAGTGGACACTCGCGCTAACAAAACACAAGTTAAATATGCTGTTGAAGAAATCTTTGGAGTAGATGTTGAAAAAGTGAACATCATGAACTATAAAGGGAAATTCAAACGCGTAGGTAAATTTGGTGGTTATACAAACAAACGTCGCAAAGCGATTGTTACATTAACTCAAGATAGCAAAGAAATCGAATTATTCGAGATCTAAAACTTGTAAAATAAAATGAATACTCAAGAAGGAGGGAATACAATGGCGATTAGAAAGTATAAACCAACGACAAACGGACGTCGTAACATGACATCGTTAGATTACGCTGAAATCACAACAGACAAGCCTGAGAAATCACTTCTTGCTCCTGTGAAGCGTAAAGGCGGCCGTAACAATCAAGGTAAAATTACTGTTCGTCATCATGGTGGTGGACACAAACGTCAATACCGTATCATCGATTTCAAACGAAATAAAGATGGTATTGAAGGACGTGTTGCTACTATTGAATATGATCCAAACCGCTCTGCGAACATCGCATTGATTAACTATGTGGATGGAGAAAAACGTTATATCCTAGCTCCTAAAGGCTTAGAAGTTGGAATGACAGTATTGTCAGGTCCAGAAGCTGATATTAAAGTAGGTAACGCTCTTCCATTACAAAACATTCCAATGGGGACTACAATCCATAACATTGAAATGAAACCTGGTAAAGGTGGTCAACTAGTACGTTCTGCTGGTACATCTGCTCAATTACTTGGTAAAGAAGGTAAATACGTAATCGTACGTTTACAATCTGGTGAAGTTCGCTTAATCCTATCAGTTTGCCGCGCTACAATCGGTGAAGTAGGAAATGAACAACATGAACTTGTAAACATTGGTAAAGCAGGTCGTTCTCGTTGGTTAGGTAAACGCCCAACTGTACGTGGATCTGTAATGAACCCGAACGATCACCCACACGGTGGTGGTGAAGGACGTACGCCAATCGGTCGTAAGTCACCTATGTCTCCATGGGGTAAACCAACTCTTGGATACAAAACTCGTAGCAAGAAAAACAAATCCGACAAGCTTATCATTCGTCGTCGTAAAAAATAATGTGGTTTTACTACGGTTCAAAGAACGGACCGTGGTGCAATCACGGAGGGAGGATTCAGCATGGGTCGTAGCTTGAAAAAAGGACCTTTCGCAGACGATCATTTACTTAAAAAGGTCGATGCACAAAAGGACTCTGAGAAAAAACAAGTGATTAAGACTTGGTCTCGCCGTTCAACAATTTTCCCTACTTTTATCGGATTAACAATCGCGGTATATGACGGACGTAAACATGTTCCTGTATACGTGACTGAAGATATGGTAGGTCATAAACTAGGCGAGTTCGCACCAACACGCGCTTATAAAAGTCATGGTGCAGATGATAAGAAAACAAGACGCTAATTTGAGAGGAGGTCATTCAAATGTCACAAGCAAAAGCTATTGCTAAAACGGTGCGCATTGCTCCTCGTAAAGTAAGATTAGTCGTTGATTTAATCAGAGGTAAGCAAATCGGCGAAGCAGTTGCAATTTTACAACTTACTCCAAAAGCAGCATCTCCTGTTGTTGAGAAAGTATTGAAATCTGCAGTTGCAAACGCAGAGCACAATTATAACTTAGATATTAACAACCTAGTTGTTTCTGAAATTTTTGTTGACGAAGGTCCAACACTGAAACGTTTCCGTCCACGTGCACAAGGTCGTGCAAGTGCTATTAACAAACGTACTAGCCACATCACTGTAGTGGTATCAGAGAAGAAGGAGGGATAATTCGTGGGTCAAAAAGTACATCCGATAGGATTACGAGTAGGTATTATTCGTGACTGGGAGTCAAAATGGTACGCTGGTAAAGACTATGCAACTCTACTTCACGAAGACTTAAAAATTCGTAAACACATTGAAACTCGTTTAAAAGATGCATCTGTTTCTACAGTAGAAATCGAACGCGCTGCTAAACGTGTTAACATTACAATTCACACTGCGAAACCAGGTATGGTAATCGGTAAAGGTGGTACTGAAGTCGAAGCACTTCGTAAAAACCTAAACGATATCACTGGCAAGCGTGTACACATCAACATCGTAGAAATTAAAAGAGCTGACTTAGATGCTAAATTAGTAGCAGAAAGTATTGCACGCCAATTAGAAGGCCGCGTATCTTTCCGTCGTGCTCAAAAACAAGCAATTCAACGCACAATGCGTGCTGGCGCTAAAGGTATTAAAACTCAAGTATCTGGACGTCTAGGCGGCGCTGACATCGCGCGTGCTGAACACTATAGTGAAGGAACTGTACCACTTCATACATTACGTGCTGACATTGATTATGCACATGCTGAAGCTGACACTACTTATGGTAAGCTAGGCGTTAAAGTATGGATCTATCGTGGTGAAGTCCTTCCAGTGAAGAAGAACTCTGAGGAAGGAGGCAAATAATATGTTAATGCCTAAACGCGTTAAATATCGTCGTGAACACCGCGGAAAGATGCGTGGTGAAGCAAAAGGCGGTAAAGAAGTATCATTCGGTGAATTCGGTTTACAAGCAACTGAAGCAAGCTGGATTACAAGCCGTCAAATTGAATCAGCTCGTATTGCAATGACACGTTACATGAAACGTGGCGGTAAAGTTTGGATTAAAATTTTCCCACATAAACCATATACGAAAAAGCCTCTAGAGGTACGTATGGGATCCGGTAAAGGTGCTCCTGAAGGTTGGGTAGCTGTAGTAAAACCAGGAAAAGTTATGTTTGAAATTGCTGGTGTATCTGAAGAGATCGCTCGTGAAGCGTTACGCTTAGCATCACATAAGCTTCCTGTTAAATGTAAAGTAGTTAAACGTCAAGAAATTGGTGGTGAATCTAATGAAAGCTAATGACATCCGTGAACTTACTACTGCAGAAATAGAACAAAAGGTAAAATCACTGAAAGAAGAGCTTTTCAACCTTCGCTTCCAATTGGCGACTGGTCAATTAGAAAACACAGCTCGCATTCGTGAAGTACGTAAAGCGATTGCGCGTATGAAAACTGTGATTCGCGAAAGAGAAATCAGTGCAAACAACTGATAAAGGAGGTTTTCAGGCATGACTGAGCGTAATCAACGCAAAGTATACACAGGCCGTGTAGTTTCAGACAAAATGGATAAAACAATTACTGTTTTAGTTGAAACTCATAAAAAGCATAAGTTATACGGTAAACGTGTTAAGTATTCTAAGAAATTTAAGACTCATGATGAGCAAAACCAAGCTCAAATCGGCGATATCGTCCGTATCATGGAAACTCGTCCGTTATCAGCTACAAAACGTTTCCGTCTAGTGGAAATTGTAGAAAAAGCGGTTATTATCTAATAATAAATTTCGGAACTCATTAATTCCGAAGGGAGGTTACCTAAGTGATCCAACAAGAAACTCGTATGAAAGTTGCTGACAACTCAGGTGCACGTGAAGTTTTAACAATCAAAGTACTTGGTGGTACTGGACGTAAAACTGCTAATATCGGCGATATCGTTGTATGTACAGTTAAGAAAGCAACACCAGGTGGCGTTGTCAAGAAAGGTGACGTCGTTAAAGCTGTAATCGTTCGCACTAAAAGCGGCGTACGCCGTAAAGACGGTACTTATATCAAATTTGATGAAAACGCATGTGTTATTATCAAAGACGATAAAGGACCGCGTGGAACTCGTATTTTCGGACCTGTTGCGCGTGAACTACGTGACAGCAACTTCATGAAAATCGTATCTTTAGCTCCAGAAGTTCTTTAATTTACATGAAAGTGCCAATCAAGGAGGTGCGACAGAATGCATGTTAAAAAAGGCGACAAAGTAATGGTAATCTCAGGTAAAGACAAAGGGAAAACAGGTGTTATCCTAGCTTCTTTTCCTAAGAAAGACCGAGTGTTAGTTGAAGGTGTAAACATCATCAAAAAACATGTGAAGCCAAATCAAGTTAATCCGCAAGGCGGGATTGTAAGCCAAGAGGCTGCAATTCACGTTTCGAATGTTATGTTAATCGACCCAAAAACTGGCGAGCCGACTCGCGTAGGTTATAAAGTAGAAGATGGCAAAAAGGTTCGTGTTGCGAAAAAATCTGGTGAAATCATTAAATAAGTAAATAGAAGGGAGGTACACACATGAACCGCCTAAAAGAAAAATATCTTAAGGAAGTTTCTCCTGCTCTAATGAGCAAGTTTGAATATAACTCAGTAATGCAAGTACCTAAAGTTGATAAAATTGTTATCAATATGGGTGTGGGTGATGCTGTATCTAATACAAAAGCACTTGATGCCGCTGTTGAAGAATTACAAATTATCTCAGGTCAAAAACCTGTAGTTACGAAAGCTAAAAAATCGATCGCTGGTTTCCGTCTTCGTGAAGGAATGCCAATCGGTGCGAAAGTTACACTACGCGGAGAGCGTATGTATGACTTTTTGGATAAATTAATCGCAATCTCTCTTCCACGTGTACGTGACTTCCGTGGTGTTTCTAAAAAAGCATTTGATGGTCGCGGTAACTACACTCTTGGAGTGAAAGAGCAATTAATCTTCCCTGAAATCGATTATGATAAAGTTTCGAAAGTACGCGGTATGGACATCGTAATTGTAACAACTGCGAACTCTGACGAAGAAGCTCGTGAGTTATTAACACAGTTCGGTATGCCATTCCAAAAGTAAATTAAGGGAGGCGAAAACGTGGCTAAAAAATCAATGGTCGTTAAACAACAACGTACGCCAAAGTTCAAAGTGCAAGAATACACACGCTGTGAGCGTTGTGGACGTCCGCACTCTGTATATCGTAAATTTAAGCTTTGCCGTATTTGTTTCCGTGAACTTGCATACAAGGGACAAATTCCTGGCGTTAAAAAAGCAAGCTGGTAATCCCCTATAACTGGGAAGGAGGTAAATGTAATGACAATGTCAGATCCAATTGCAGATATGCTTACACGCATTCGTAATGCTAACATGGTTCGTCACGAGAAATTGGAAGTTCCTGCTTCAAACATGAAAAAGGAAATCGCTGAAATTTTAAAACGCGAAGGTTTCGTACGTGACGTAGAATATGTAGAAGATAGCAAACAAGGAATCATCCGTATCTTCTTAAAATATGGTCAAAATGACGAACGCGTTATTACTGGTTTGAAACGTATTTCAAAACCTGGTCTACGCGTTTACGCTAAAACAAACGAAGTGCCTAAAGTACTAAATGGTTTAGGAATTGCTTTAGTTTCTACTTCAAATGGTTTATTAACAGATAAAGAAGCTCGCGCTAAACAAGTTGGCGGAGAAATCGTAGCTTACGTTTGGTAATAATCAACAAACGAATGGAGGTGCAACAAAATGTCTCGAGTAGGTAAAAAACCAATTGAGGTTCCTGCAGATGTTACTGTTACAGTTAACGCTGACAATACAGTAGTAGTAAAAGGACCAAAAGGTGAATTAACAAAGTCTTTTAACCAAGATATTAAAATTGAGCAAGAAGGTAATGTGATTACTTTAGTACGTCCTTCAGAGTCTAAAGAACACCGTACAGTTCATGGTACAACTCGTGCTTTATTAGCAAATATGGTCACTGGTGTATCACAAGGATTCGAACGTGGACTTGAATTAGTTGGGGTTGGTTACCGTGCACAACTACAAGGAACTAAACTTGTACTTAACGTAGGGTACTCTCATCCAGTTGAATTCACTCCTGAAGACGGAGTAGTAGTTGAAGTTCCTTCTAATACAAAAATTATCGTTCGCGGTATTAACAAAGAACGCGTTGGTGCTTTAGCATCTAACATTCGTCAAGTTCGTCCACCAGAGCCGTACAAAGGTAAAGGTATTCGTTATGAAGGCGAAGTTGTACGCCGCAAAGAAGGTAAAACAGGTAAATAATGCATCTCGCATTAGAAAGGAGTGACCACTGTGATTACGAAACAAGACAAAAATCAAGTTCGTAAAAAACGTCATGCACGTGTTCGTACAAAAATCACGGGTACTACTGAACGTCCACGTTTAAATGTATTCCGTTCGAATAAACATATATACGCACAACTTATCGATGATTCACAAGGTGTAACTATCGTAAGTGCGTCTTCTATGGATAAAGATTTTACTGGTACAGCTGGTAACGTTGAAGCTGCTACATTAATCGGTGAAACAATTGCAAAACGCGCTGTTGAAAAAAACATCAAATCTGTTGTATTCGACCGTGGCGGTTACTTATATCATGGACGTGTTAAAGCGTTAGCTGAAGCTGCACGTGAAAACGGCTTAGAATTTTAAGAAGAAGGAGGGACATATTTCATGCGTGGTATTGACCCAAACAAACTTGAACTTGAAGAACGCGTAGTAACGATTAACCGTGTTGCTAAAGTTGTAAAAGGTGGACGTCGTTTCCGTTTTACTGCTTTAGTAGTTGTCGGGGATAAAGATGGACATGTAGGATTTGGTACTGGTAAAGCCCAAGAGGTTCCAGATGCGATCCGTAAAGCAGTTGAAGACGCTAAGAAGAACTTAGTAGAAGTACCAAGAGTTGGAGGAACTACTCCTCACCAAATTATTGGTCGCTTCGGAGCTGGATCTGTTCTAGTTAAACCAGCAGCACCTGGTACAGGAGTTATTGCTGGTGGACCGGTTCGTGCGGTATTAGAATTAGCGGGTATCACTGATATTCTATCTAAATCACTTGGATCTAACACACCAATCAACATGGTTCGTGCTACAGTAAACGGATTAACTCAATTAAAACGTGCTGAGGACGTTGCTAAATTGCGTGGTAAATCAGTAGAAGAACTATTAGGATAAGGGGGGAAATTACAATGGCAACTAAATTAGAAATTACCCTTACTAGAAGCCTGATTGGTACTAAACCAAATCAACGCAAAGTCGCTGAAGCTCTTGGACTACGTAAAATGCACCAAACAGTTGAGCACCAAGACAATGCCGCTATTCGCGGAATGATTGACAAAGTAGCTCACTTAGTAACTTTGAAAGAAATTTAAGGTTTAATTTAAGAATAAGGAGGTGCCACCGTATGAAACTTCATGAGTTAAAACCAGCAGAAGGATCTCGTTCTACGCGTAATCGTGTAGGTCGCGGTATCGGTTCTGGTAATGGTAAAACTGCAGGTAAAGGTCATAAAGGTCAAAACGCTCGTTCAGGCGGAGGAGTTCGTCCAGGATTTGAAGGCGGTCAAAACCCGTTATTCCGTCGTTTACCAAAACGTGGATTTACGAACATTAATCGTAAAGAGTTTGCAATTGTGAACCTTGATACATTAAATCGTTTCGAAGAAGGCACAGAAGTAACACCTGCTCTATTAATCGAAACAGGTGTTGTGAGCAGTGAAAAATCTGGTATTAAGATTCTAGGTAATGGAACTCTTAACAAGAAGTTATCTGTAAAAGCTCACAAATTCTCTGCATCAGCTAAAGAAGCTATTGAGAATGCTGGCGGACAAACAGAGGTGGTTTAATGTTTCAGACAATCTCCAACTTTATGCGTGTGAGAGATATTCGAAATAAAATCATTTTTACGTTATTGATGTTAATCGTGTTTCGTATTGGGACATTCGTTCCAGTACCTTACGTCGATGCAAATGTATTAAAGCAAACAGATCAATTAGGTTTGATCGGTTTCTTAAATACATTTGGTGGCGGTGCTTTAAAGAACTTCTCCATTCTTGCAATGGGGATTATGCCTTATATCACTGCATCTATCATAGTTCAGTTATTGCAAATGGACGTAGTGCCTAAGTTTACTGAGTGGGCAAAGCAAGGTGAGGTCGGAAGACGTAAACTGGCTCAATTCACTCGTTACTTCACAATTGTACTAGCGTTTATTCAAGCAATTGCTATGTCATATGGTTTTAACCGTATGTATGGCGGTTCTTTAATAACTGAAGAAGGTATTTTGAATTATGTTGTTATTGCTATTGTGTTAACTGCAGGTACTGCATTTTTAATGTGGTTGGGTGAACAGATCACTGCTAAGGGAGTAGGTAATGGTATTTCCATTATTATCTTCGCTGGTATCGTAGCTGCAATGCCTAATGCTGTTAACCAAGTGTATGCACAACAAATTCAAGATGCTGGCGAAAAATTATTTATCAATATTGTGATCATACTATTGCTATTGTTGGCAATTGTCGCTGTTACAGTTGGAGTAATTTATGTTCAACAAGCGTTGCGTAAAATTCCAATTCAATATGCGAAGCGTGTCGCTGGTACTGCCCAAACAGGTGGCCAACAAACACACTTGCCTTTAAAAGTAAATGCTGCGGGAGTAATCCCGGTAATCTTTGCATCAGCTTTTCTGATGGCGCCTCAGTCGATTGTTTTGTTTTTTGGAGAAAATAATGTTACTGACTTTATCAGAAGGACTTTAGATTACACACACCCTATTGGTATGATAATTTATATTGCTTTGATTATTGCCTTTACTTACTTCTATGCATTCATCCAGGTGAATCCAGAGAATATGGCAGACAATTTGAAAAAGCAAGGTGCGTATATTCCAGGGATTCGTCCAGGGATAAACACACAAAATTATTTGACTAGCGTATTATATCGATTAACATTTGTTGGTTCTATTTTCTTAGCAGTTATCGCAGTGATGCCACTATTATTTGTTAAGTTTGCGGGTCTACCTCAATCGGCACAAATTGGTGGAACTAGCTTACTAATTGTAGTTGGAGTTGCACTGGAAACTATGAAGCAATTGGAATCACAATTAGTTAAACGTCATTATAAAGGCTTTATGAAGTAATATTGATTTTTAGGAACTGCTTTGTTCCTAAAAATCTACAAATAGTCCTGAGGGGGCATTTTCGTATGAATATCGTTTTAATGGGTCTGCCAGGTGCTGGTAAAGGTACGCAAGCAGATAAAATTGTTGAGAAGTACGCAATCCCTCATATTTCTACAGGCGATATGTTTCGTGCAGCAATTAAAGATGGCACGGAACTTGGTTTAAAAGCAAAATCGTTTATGGACCAAGGTGCATTAGTGCCGGATGAAGTAACGATTGGTATCGTTCGCGAAAGATTAAGCAAACCGGACTGTGAAAAAGGATTCTTACTTGATGGTTTCCCACGTACCGTTCCTCAAGCAGAAGCACTTGATGCTCTACTTACGGAACTTGGAAAATCAGTTGAGCATGTGCTGAATATTCAAGTAGAACAAGATGAATTGATTAGACGTCTTACTGGCCGCCGCATCTGTAAAGTTTGTGGTAGCGCATACCATTTAGTCTTTAATCCTCCTGCGAAAGCTGGAGTATGTGACAAAGATGGTGGAGAGCTTTATCAACGTGCAGATGATAATCCGGAAACGGTGACTAACCGTCTGGAAGTAAATATGAAGCAAACGCAACCTTTGCTTGACTATTATGACAACAAAGGTGTTTTAACAAATATAGATGGACAGCAAGAAATTACGAAAGTATTTGCTGATCTTGATGCTCTGTTACAGGGCAACCGCATCTAATTGCCCGGTGCCTGTCGCAGACGACTGAATACCCGGGCAGTATGCAAGAACGAAAACGTTTTTTTCGAGAGCTGCAAAAGCATATTGCGCCCGGTATACGAACTGGATGAAAGGAAATGCATTTATAGCGAGGACCCCCTAGTCCACGTGCATTTTCACTTCTGAAGGGGTATAATGGGTTTCGTGGAAGCATCTATGTAACGAACGGGTACTATGGAACTCATCCAACACATTCGTACGAACATGTTGACATGAGGGAGACGGGTTTCTACCAGTCAGTCTACTCCGTGGATTGCAAAAAGCGAAACCTTACGAGTGTCTTTCGAACATCTCTCATGATTTCCAAACATATGCTTGAAACGAATAGTTTCGTTACGATTGAGGCTATACTACAGCAAATTACGTTTGAATATTGATGAGAACCTGATTTGTATATAGAAGGGAGACAGGGTTGATGGCGAAAGATGATGTAATTGAAGTCGAAGGAACAGTTGTTGAGACTTTGCCAAACGCGATGTTTAAGGTAGAATTAGAAAACGGTCATACGATACTTGCGCATGTATCGGGTAAAATTCGTATGCACTTTATCCGCATTTTACCTGGAGATAAAGTCACAATTGAACTTTCTCCTTACGATTTAACTCGCGGTCGTATCACGTACCGTTTTAAATAATCTTTTGCACTCCGGACTACTAAGGAGGTTGGGTTAGATGAAAGTGAGACCATCTGTGAAACCGATCTGCGAAAAATGTAAAGTAATTCGCCGACGCGGTAAAGTAATGGTAATCTGTGAAAATCCTAAACACAAACAAAGACAAGGATAATTAGAAGGAGGTGCACGACACATATGGCACGTATTGCTGGTGTTGACATTCCACGCGATAAACGCGTTGTTATTGCATTAACATACATTTACGGAATTGGTAAAACTACTGCACAAAAAGTACTAGTAGAAGCTGGTATTTCTGAATCGACACGAGTTCGTGATCTTACAGAAGACGAGTTAAACAAAATCCGTGAACAAATCGGTGTATACAAAGTAGAAGGTGACCTTCGTCGTGAAGTATCACTAAACATTAAACGTTTGATGGAAATCGGATCTTTCCGTGGTATCCGTCACCGTCGCGGCTTACCTGTACGCGGACAAAATACGAAGAACAATGCACGTACTCGTAAAGGTCCACGTAAAACAGTCGCTAACAAGAAAAAATAATCGGTAAAGGAGGTTTCTTCTTAACATGGCACGTAAACAACAAACACGTAAGCGTCGTGTGAAAAAGAATATCGAATCCGGTATTGCTCACATTCGCTCAACATTTAATAATACAATTGTGACTATCACAGACATGCAAGGTAATGCACTTTCTTGGTCAAGTGCTGGAGCTCTTGGATTCAGAGGTTCTCGTAAATCTACTCCATTCGCTGCACAAATGGCTGCAGAAACAGCTGCAAAAACTTCAATGGAACATGGTCTTAAAACTTTAGAAGTAACTGTTAAAGGTCCTGGTGCTGGACGTGAAGCGGCTATCCGCGCACTTCAAGCTGCAGGTCTAGAAGTTACAGCTATTAAAGACGTTACACCAGTACCACATAATGGTTGCCGTCCACCAAAACGTCGTCGCGTGTAATAGGTGATACTCAACTTATTGTTTGAGAACATCATTTATTGTACAGACTGAGGTTGTATATACAGCAATCAGTTCAACGATCGAATTCATGATGGAAAGAACCTATACATTCGATGTTTTGAGGGAGGGTAAATTGGAATGATCGAAATTGAAAAACCAAAGATTGAAAGTGTAGAAATCAGCGAAAGTACCAAATTTGGTAAGTTTGTTGTAGAACCGCTAGAACGTGGCTATGGAAATACTTTGGGTAATTCTTTACGTCGTATCCTTCTGTCTTCTTTACCAGGAGCTGCAGTTACTTCTATTCAAATTGATGGCGTTTTACATGAGTTCTCAACTATTGAGGGCGTAGTGGAAGATGTTGCATCTGTTATTATGAATGTGAAAAAACTTGCTCTAAAAATCTACTCTGACGAGGAAAAAGTCATTGAGATTGATGTAAAAGGAGAGGGAACTATTACAGCTGCTGACATTACACATGACAGTGACGTGGAGATTTTAAATCCAGAGCTCTATATTGCAACAATCGGCAAAAATGGTCATTTCCGTATGCGTATGTACGCAGGTCGAGGCCGTGGCTACACTCCTGCTGATCAAAACAAACGTGAGGATCTTCCTATCGGCGTAATCCCGATCGACTCTATTTATACTCCAGTTTCACGCGTTAATTTTCAAGTGGAAAATACTCGTGTTGGACAATCGGCTAACTACGACAAATTAACTCTTGATGTGTGGACAGATGGCAGCACCGGTCCTAAAGAGGCGATTTCGCTTGGAGCAAAAATCTTAACAGAGCACTTGAACATTTTCGTAGGGATGACAGACGAGGCACAAACTGCTGAAATCATGGTCGAAAAAGAAGAAGATCAAAAAGAGAAAGTATTAGAGATGACTATCGAAGAACTTGATCTTTCTGTTCGTTCTTATAATTGCTTAAAACGCGCTGGTATTAATACAGTACTTGAGCTTGCGAGCAAATCAGAAGACGATATGATGAAAGTTAGAAACCTTGGACGTAAATCTTTAGAAGAAGTAAGAGCGAAGTTAGATGAGCTTGGCTTAGGATTACGTAAAGAAGACTAAGCGAATTTTGATATAGCTAGATTTGAACTATTCACCAAAGGAGGGAAACATCCATGGGTTACAGAAAACTTGGACGTACAAGTTCTCAACGTAAAGCGATGTTACGTGACTTAACAACTGACTTAATCATTAACGAGCGTATTCAAACTACTGAAGCACGCGCGAAAGAATTACGTTCTGTTGTTGAAAAAATGATCACTTTAGGTAAGCGCGGAGATTTACACGCACGCCGTCAAGCTGCTGCTTATATTCGTCGTGAAGTTGCAACTTCAACTGATGAAGAAGGCAATGAATCAACAGTATTTGCATTGCAAAAATTGTTTGATGATGTAGCACCACGCTATGCTGATCGTCAAGGCGGTTACACTCGTATTATGAAAGTTGGACCTCGTCGCGGAGACGGAGCACCAGTTGTAGTAATTGAGTTAGTCTAATTTAATTCTGTGGAAGTCTTTGTGGCCGACACGAATTTGATTTATATGAAAAGTTGAAGAGGGAAGTTGGTGTTTCTAACCACCCTCTTCTTTTTTCAAACAGATTTATACGACATTATAAAAGCAGAGTGTTACGATGAGCGGACTTATCTTGTGATAAGTAGCGTCTCGTCTAGCTCTACGCACCTCATTTTCAGATTGGTCTTGAGCAGCCAGTCTAGAAATAAGTTATAGAAGAGCGCATTTCTCTAAATGAGGTGCGCGCTTTTTTAATTTATCGTAAAATAGTTAGTACAGCTGAGATGAGCTAGAGGAGGTAAGTGATGAAACGCGAGATTATATCTTTACAAGAAGTAACTTTTACATATACAGAGGAAGATAAAGACTTACGACCTGCAGTAAATAACGTATCCTATACGATTTATAAAGGAGAATGGGTTGCAATTGTTGGTCATAATGGTTCAGGAAAATCAACGCTTGCACGCTTAATGAATGGTCTTCTATTTCCTCAGACGGGAATAGTACGAGTTTTTGGGGAAGCGCTAAACGAACAAAATATTTGGGAAACACGATCACAAATGGGAATGGTGTTTCAAAATCCGGATAACCAGTTTGTAGGTGCAACCGTTCAAGATGATGTAGCATTTGCATTAGAAAATAACGGGATCCCTTTTGAGGAAATGGTAGAACGAGTAACCAAGTCTTTAGTAAAAGTAAAAATGAGTGAATTTATGAATAGTGAACCCCACCATTTATCGGGAGGACAAAAACAGCGTGTAGCCATTGCTGGGGCCATTGCTTTACAGCCAAAAATATTATTATTAGATGAAGCGACCTCCATGTTGGACCCACAAGGAAGAGAAGAAGTTCTTTCTACCGTGCGACAACTAAGAGAGGAAACCGATTTAACTGTTATTTCGATCACACATGATCTAGAAGAGGCATTGCTTGCAGATCGAGTCATTATGATGAATCAAGGAGAAAAGTACGTAGAAGGGTCTCCTGAGGAGATATTTGAACGAGGACAGGAGTTAATCGATCTAGGCCTGGATCTTCCTTTTGCTATGAATATTTCTCGATTATTGAGGGCACAGGGAATTGAGTTGGTAGCAGAACATATGTCAGAAGAAGAATTGGTGAATGATTTATGGACATCACACTTCAACAAGTAAGTTACGCCTATGCGAAAAATACACCATTTGAAAAAAGAGCGCTTTTTGATGTAGATTTACATATCCCCTCTGGATCCTACCAAGCGATTATAGGGCATACCGGTTCGGGTAAATCAACAGTTTTGCAGCATCTGAATGCTTTATTAAAGCCAACAGAAGGTGTAATTAGGATTGGTGAAGTAGAAGTTAAAGCAGACAAGAAAAATAAACAGCTGCGAGCTGTTAGACAAAAAGTAGGCATTGTCTTTCAATTCCCGGAGCATCAGCTATTTGATGAAACAGTGTTGAAAGATATTATGTTTGGTCCAATGAACTTTGGTGTACCAGAGGAAGAAGCAAAACAACGTGCTATGGAGCTAGTCAAACTCCTAGGTCTACCGGATGAAGTAATGGACAAGTCTCCGTTCGACTTATCTGGAGGACAAATGCGGCGTGTGGCCATTGCTGGAGTGCTTGCAATGAATCCAGAAGTGCTAGTGCTTGATGAGCCGACTGCAGGACTAGACCCACGAGGAAGAAAAGAAATAATGGAGTTGTTTTACCGACTTCACAAAGAAAAAGGATTAACTACTGTACTTGTTACACATAGTATGGAAGATGCTGCTAGATATGCGGATCGTATTGCCATTATGCATAATGGGAAATGTGTATTAGAGGGGAAACCTCAGGAGATTTTCTCAGATGAAGATCGTCTGATGGACTATCGTTTAGAGCTCCCACAAAGTATTAAGTTCCAGAAAAAACTGGAACAAATGATGGGGAAGAAGTTACCTATCCTTTGTTTAACAGAGGAGTCTTTAGCGGAAGAGCTTGCGCATTTTATTACAAAGGAGCGTGAGTTGTAATGCTTGAAAAAATGATATTCGGTCGATTTATACCTGGTGATTCATTTGTTCATCGATTAGATGCCCGCGCCAAACTGGTTTTTGTATTTTTATTTATTGCGATTGTGTTTATCGCGAATAATTGGATTACATACGGGATTTTGCTAGTGTTTACATTTTTGATCATACGAATGTCTAAAATTAGACTTTATTTTTTAATTAATGGATTGAAACCGGTAGTATTTTTAATCGTGTTTACGTTTCTATTGCATTTATTCTTTACAAGAGAAGGTGCAATTATATTTGAATGGAAGTTTTTCAAGATATATGAGGAAGGATTGCGACAAGGAATATTCATTTCTATCCGTTTTTTTGTCCTTGTAATTTTAACATCTATTTTAACACTAACTACGACCCCTATTTCAATCACAGATGCATTGGAGACATTACTGAACCCCTTAAAAAAATGGAAGCTCCCAGTGCATGAATTAGCGCTAATGATGTCCATTTCCTTAAGATTCATTCCTACTCTTATGGATGAAACAGATAAAATAATGAAAGCACAAATGGCAAGAGGATCAGACATGACTACAGGTACTATGAAAGAAAGAATGAATGCGATTGTCCCCCTTCTTATTCCTTTGTTTGTTAGTGCATTTAAGCGCGCGGAGGATTTAGCAACTGCAATGGAAGTGCGAGGGTATAAAGGTGGAGAAGGAAGAACAAGATACCGCAAGCTTGAGTGGGAAAAAAGAGATACGATGATCTTCCTTTCTCTCGTAGTGTTGGCTGCTGTACTCGTCTATTTTAGATCATAAATGGGAGGTGCATGAATGCGACTACGGGCAATTATTAGCTACGACGGAAGTGGATTTTCTGGTTATCAAGTACAACCAGGAAAAAGAACCGTTCAATTGGAATTGGAACGAGTTTTACAGGCTATGCATAAAGGAACTATTGTGAAAGTGGTTGCTAGCGGAAGAACCGATGCTGGCGTCCATGCAACGGGACAAGTCATCCATTTTGATAGTTCGCTTACATTACCGATGGATCGCTGGAAAATTGCACTCAATGTCCAGTTGCCCGGTGACATCCGTATTTTGTCGGTCGAACAAGTGCAAGAAGATTTTCATGCAAGATATGATACGACCGGAAAAACGTATCGTTATATTTGGTCGTTGAATGAAGTGCATAGCCCATTTGAACGTAACTATAGTGTGCATGTGGAACGATATAAACCAAATATTGAATGGATGCAAAAGGCATCTGGTTACTTGCTCGGGACCCATGATTATTCGAGCTTTTGTGCAGCTAACACTAGTGTGAAAGATTTCGTAAGGACTGTCTATACGATCCGTTTTGAAGTGAAGGAAGAGACGAATCAATTGCATATGATAATCAGCGGTAATGGTTTCTTATATAATATGGTGAGAATAATTGCAGGAACTTTATGGGAAGTAGGAATCGGAAAAAAAAGTGTGGACGACTTGCCAGCAATCTTGCAATCTTGCAATCGAAATAATGCAGGGAAAACCGCTCCAGCACACGGTTTATACTTAGAAAAAGTGAAGTATTTACGATGAAGCAACCTTACCAGGTGTTTTTAGGAAAATGCTTGACTAAATAACATATTCGGGGTAAGATGATGTATGGTATTTTCATTAGCCCCACAATATAAGCCCCGAAACTTATTGGTATGAGGATATAGAAAATTTTAGATCGATTATGATTGAATTAGGAGGACAAAATACATGCGTACAACATTCATGGCTAAAGGTCACGAAGTAGAACGTAAATGGTTAGTAGTTGACGCTGAAGGCCAAACTCTTGGTCGTCTAGCTTCAGAGGTTGCAGCTATTTTACGTGGGAAAAACAAACCAACATTCACACCGAACGTTGATACAGGTGATCATGTGATCATTATCAATGCAGAAAAAATTCACTTAACTGGGAACAAGTTAAATGATAAAATTTACTACCGCCACACTCAATTTGCAGGTGGACTTAAACAACGTACTGCATTAGAAATGCGTACTAAGTACCCTACAAAAATGATTGAGTTAGCTATCAAAGGGATGCTTCCAAAAAACACAATCGGACGTCAAATGTTCTCGAAACTAAACGTTTACGCTGGAGCAGAACATCCACATGCAGCACAAAAACCAGAAGCATACGAGCTTCGCGGATAATAATTTAGAGGAGGACATACACTTGGCACAAGTTCAATATATCGGCACTGGTCGCCGTAAAAGTTCAGTAGCACGCGTACGTTTAGTACCAGGCGAAGGAAAAATCGTTATCAACAAACGTGACGTAGAAGATTATGTACCATACGAAACTTTACGTGAAATTATTAAACAACCATTAGTAACTACTCAAACTTTAGGTAGCTACGATGTTCACGTAAACGTTAATGGTGGTGGATTCACAGGTCAAGCAGGAGCAATCCGTCACGGTATTGCACGTGCACTACTTACAGTAGATCCTGATTTCCGTCCGGCATTGAAATCAGCAGGATTCTTAACACGTGACCCACGTATGAAAGAACGTAAAAAACCAGGACTTAAAGGCGCTCGTCGTGCACCTCAGTTCTCAAAACGTTAATCTATCAATGGTCAAGGCACTCTCCAATATATTTGGAGGGTGCTTTTTTATATGCTTTTTTACTTATGACCACCGATTGACCATCTGAGTTGTTGTTTGGTTTACTTTTTGCACTAAAAAAGACTGTAGATAACTCGTTTTTTTCGAGTTTTTCTACAGTCTGGGGATAACATGTTAGTTATTTAATTTTTTCTCGTAATCAAATTCAAATTCTACGTCCTCAGGTTTAACGAACTTCGTTTTATTCTTTAACTTATAACCAAACCATAAACAAAGGAAGAGAGGTATGCCTAAATATGCTGCAACAACACTACCCCAGTCTACTTTGTCTGCAAGGAAAGCTTGGAAGTTTTGGGCTAAAATAACGATTAATCCGCATGCAATCGCAAAAATTGTACCGATAGGAAACCATTTTGCTTTATAAGGTAATAGATCCAGTGAATGACCTTGCGCAACAAAAGCTTTCCGGAAACGATAGTGACTGATTGAGATACCGAGCCAAAAGATAAACCCAGTAATACCGATAGCATTCATCAACCAAATATAAACGGTACCGTCACCAAAGAAAGAAGCCAAAAAGGCCAGGGCACCGATAGCACATGTTAAAATCATACCAGCCACCGGTATTCCACGTTTATTAAGCTTGCCAAAGATCTTCGGAGCTTGTCCCTCTCTAGCCATGGAATATAACATACGAGTGGATGCATACAGACTAGAGTTACCTGCAGATAGAACAGCTGTTAAAATAACTGCGTTCATAAGTGATGCCGCAAAAGCAATTCCGGCTTTTTCAAAAACTAGCGTAAAAGGACTAACCAAGACATTTTCACTTTGTAAGCTCGGATGTGTGTATGGAATGATCAAGGCTATTACGAGAATTGCAAAAATATAAAATAAAAGAATTCTCCAAAAAACACTTTTTATAGCGATAGGTACATTTTTCGCTGGATTTTCACTTTCACCAGCAGCCACCCCAACAATCTCGGTTCCTTGAAAAGAGAACCCAGCTGCAATAAAAACAATAAATACTCCTATGGCACCTCCTGAAAAAGGAGCATCGTCAACGGTAAAGTTTTTAAATCCGATTGCCTCTCCACCCATGATTCCGAAAATCATCAGTATACCTACTACGATAAAGATAACAACCGCACTGACTTTGATTAAGGAGAGCCAGTATTCACCTTCTCCATACCCTTTAACAGATAAATAGTTCAAAAGAAAAATAAACGCTAAAAATGATGCACTCCATAACAATGATGGACTATCTGGAAACCAGAACTTCATAATCATCGTGGAGGCAGATAACTCTGCTGCTATGGTCATTGCCCAGTTAAACCAATAAGTCCAACCAATTGCGAATCCGAATGCCGGATCTACAAACTTTGTACCATACGTACTAAAAGAACCACTAGTTGGCATAAATGCTGCCATTTCACCTAGGCTTGTCATAACAAAATACACCATTGCACCAACTAAAATATATGCAAGTAACGCACCACCAGGACCAGCCGTATTAATCGCTGCACCACTACTTAGAAATAGTCCTGTACCAATAGAACCTCCGATTGAAATCATCGCTAAATGTCGAGCTTTCAATCCTCGTTTTAGTTTTTGCTCTTCTGGTTGATTGGCGGACTGTAAAAGGTTTTTTTCATTGTTTGGCACCACTATCTATCCCTTCTATTTGAGAATGAAGCGCTTTCTTTTTGTGGAATAATATTTATTTAGCGTAATATGTTTTATTTTGATTTGAACATAGGACCACATCCAGTGCTGTTAGGATATATAAACATAGCAAATATGACTATTCTGACAAAATAGGTGTTAAAAATATTGTCGCAATGTAATTTTAGTGATTTGTGTTGAAACAGTCAATTACTATTTTAAAATAGTAATTGGAAAAGAAGAAATATTTTTCATTTTATATCCTTATCTGATTTATAGTGGAAGGATTTTTTGTACCTGGAACTTTTTTATCTTTCCCAAGATTATAATGTGTTACGGGGATGTTGCTGGTGCCAGGCATCCCTGACATTTCTGTAACAACAAAAAGTTGTTGTTTCGTTGTTTTTTGAGGTGTATATTAAGTAAATATTTATTAAATAGAAAAAATTCAGTGGGTGGTGGGGAAGGATAGAGTTTACTTCTAAAAGGCTATTGTTTCGTTTGTATACCCAAGATGATTTTGAGTTTTTATATTCCATGTTATCTAATCCGGAAATGGTCCGTTATATAGGAAATGGAGTTACGCGAGATCAAAAAGGAACTCAGGCATTTTTGGAATGGATATATAGCCATTATCAAATGAACGAAGAGTTTGGTTTGAAAGTAATTGTCCGGAAAGCAGACAATATACCAATTGGGCATGCGGGGATTGTGCCACAACAAGTGCATGGCAAAGACGAACTAGAGGTTGGGTATTGGATTTCAAAGGATTACTGGGGAAATGGATATGCTTCTGAATCGATGAAAACTTTTTTACATAGAGGAGCAAACGAGCTTGGGATTGGAAGGCTTATTTCTTTAATACAACCGGGAAATCTTGCATCCCAAAAGGTAGCTTTAAAAAATGGAATGCAGCTGGAGAAGGAGGTTATTTTAAGCGGGCAAGATGTATGCATCTACTCGATCAAATTATAGAGAAACGATTCTAGGGAGCAGAGGTATCATATGAAAAACAAGTTTAATATAGTGACATCTACGATTCTTGTTAGTATTTTTATTGCAAGGTTTGGGACTTTTTTAGTCTTACCTTACTTAACGTTATTTTTATTAGATGAATTTCATTATTCTGGTGTTCAAATAGGTGCGATTATTTCTACGCTTGCTTTATCCAATTTGATTATGAGTTTCTTGGTAGGGCCTTATATTGATAGATTCCCCAAAAATAAAGTGATTATAACTGGGCTGGTCGGTTATTTAGGCTGTTATATATATTTCCCATTTATTGATCAGTATGCTGGATTTATATTATTTGCAGCATTACTTGGTGCCAGCCAAGCGGTTGTTGAGCCAACTTATCGCGTATTATTAAGTCTTTATACAGAACCAGAAAATAGAAGGTTCATATTTAATATTCGGTATTTCTTTATCAATATATCAGCCGCTATTGCCCCATTAACATCCGTGTTTTTTCAGCAGTTTGGAATGGAGAAATTATTCTTTGCTGTAGGCTTTCTTTTCTTTATAAATATTGTTACTTTTTCAGTCCTTTTTAAAAAATATCCAATGAAGCAAGTAACTGAAAGTAAGGAAAAGCCATCCATTTTCCACTCTTTTTATGTATTCAAAAGGGATTATGCATTTGCCATTTTTATATTAGCTTTGATTTTCATCAGTTTCGGATATAGCCAGTTTGACTCGACGTTTAGTCAGTATTTAGGTTTAAGGTTTAACCATGAGCTGGCGGTTCAATATTTTGCGTGGCTGATCACGACCAATGCTATCACGGTAATCATTATTCAATATTTTGTTTATAAATTGGGTGAAATTATTAGTACAACGTCATCTCTAATAATCGGCAGTGCTTTATTATCATTAGGACTGATTTGCTTTGGTCAAAGTGAGCAAATCCTTTTATTAATAGGTGCGATGGTTATTTTTACAGCTGGTGAAGTGTTGGTTTTCACAATGATAGATATTCACATAGATGAAATGTGTGCGGATCATGAAAAAGGAACTTATTTTGCTTTATCCGGTGTGAAATCGATTGGAAGAATTGCAGGTCCGAGTATGGGAGGTGTTCTTCTGGATAGTTTGAATAGCGGAGCACTTGTATTTGTCATTATTGGTGGAGTCACATTACTTGCAATTCCATCTTTTTATATTAGTAACCGTTTTAAAGGTAGGAGGACTATGCATGCAATTGTTCAGTCTGATTAAAAGTGAAAGAGTGTATTGGTTGGTCGATCAAGTCAAGGTGAGGGGCATGTCGGAAGAGGAGTATAAAGATGCGTTCACGGAAATTTTAAAAGCATATAAAGAAGAACAAATAGGCTATTTGTCATTACTAATGGATGAGTCATTTGAAGAGTGGTTACTCGCCAAGGGATTTAGAAAGATTTCTTCTATCGTCGAGTATGAGAAGAAATTGGAAGATTCGATGAGACTTGGAAGTGAATTTTTGTTTAATTCGCTTGCAGAAGGTCATATGTCAGATGCTGAATTCGCAGAGGCATATGAGTTATGTCGAACCGGAACTGTAAATAAAAACATACCTCAGCCAATAGAACAAGTAATGGCTTCGCTAGCTAACGAGCTAGGAGATGAATGGAGAAGCAATTGCTATTACTTTTTTATAAATGATAAGTTGGTAGGAATCAGTATTCCGCATATAGAGAAAGGAACACAACATGAGGGAAGAATATTTTACTTTGGAATTGTACCTGACATGCGTGGGAAAGGTTTAGGGACGAAGATTCATAAACTTACCTTAGAGTTGATGAAGAACGAAATTCAAGCTAGTTACTATATTGGGAGTACCGATATTAGCAACAATCATATGATTAATATTTTTACAAAAAACGGTTGTACATTAAGAAATAAAAAAGGAATATACAGGATAGAAAAATGATTAACTTAGCTATTCATACTCTTTGTCCCTCATACGTATAATGAGTGAAAAAGGAGCGATGAACCTGAAAAAGTGGCTAATTATCTTCGTATTATTTTTTATTTCCTTGGTTGCAGTTGTATACGGAACGAAGGCAAGCGATACCGGTTTTTTCTTGCCGGAACCGTTAAGTGGAGTGAAAGTTGTCATTGACCCAGGGCATGGGGGGATGGACGGGGGAGCAAGTAATGGTGAAACCATCGAACGAGATATTACGCTTGCAATGTCCCTAAAGTTAGAGAAAAAACTAAAGGCCCAAGGAGCAACAGTCGTCATGACACGTACTAAAGAAGGGGACGCAATTTCTGAGCATACCCCCGATGCAGAATTTCCGACAACCCGTGCTAGAAAACGGGCAGACTTGCTGTTACGAGAAGAAATTATGAACAATTCAGAAGCAGATATGGTCATTAGCCTACATGTGAATGCTGTTCCTGAAGAAAGATGGAGAGGCGCACAAGTATTTTACCACGCGCAAGGGCATCCAGGAGGAGAACTACTAGCTAAATCTATTCAGGGTTCCATTCGAGAAAATATTGGGAACACAGAAAGAGAAGCACTTGCCATTAAACAAGTGTATATATTGAAAAAAGCTAAGGCACCGGCAGTGTTAGTCGAAACTGGTTTTTTAAGTAATAATGAAGAACGAGAATTATTGCGATCCGACAAATATCAAAATCAAATGGTTGATGCTATTTCTGAAGGCGTAAACCGTTTTGTAGAGAACAATATTTACTAAGCGGATGTTAGGAATGTAGACACTCATATATGGTATACTATAATGCAAATAGTTATCCTAAAAGGGGAGTGTCTACAAATGATTAATGAGCAACAAGTCCGTAAGTTACTTGGGGAATTAAACGATCCCTTTTTACATAGAACTTTAGAAGAAACAAACGGAATTTCAGAGGTATCCATAAAAGAAGAAAAAAACCATGTCAGTGTTAAACTTGCAATTGCCAAAATAAACTCAGCAGAACAAATGCAACTACAAGGTAAAGTCGTGGAAGTATTAAAAAATGCCGGAGCAGCAACGGTAGGGATTCGTTTTGAGGAACTACCAAAAGAAGTGCTAGAACAGTTCCGCGGGAAAGCAAAGGAAAGTGACAGCGAAAACTTACTTTCACCGAATAGCAAAGTGAAAATAATTTCTATCGCTTCTGGTAAGGGTGGGGTAGGAAAGTCTACTGTTTCGGTTAACTTAGCAGTGGCCCTAGCACGTTTAGGAAAAAAAGTTGGTTTAGTTGATGCAGACATTTACGGATTTAGCGTTCCGGATATGATGGGAGTAAAAGATATCCCACAAATCAAAGAAGACCGAATTATCCCTGTAGAACGCAAAGGCGTAAAGGTAATTTCGATGGGGTTCTTTGTCGAGAATAATACACCAGTCGTTTGGCGCGGACCAATGCTTGGAAAAGTATTAGACCAATTCTTTAAAGATGTAGAGTGGGGAGAATTAGACTATTTACTTTTGGATTTACCACCAGGTACAGGAGACGTGGCATTAGACATCCACCAAATGTTACCTGCATCTAAAGAGATCGTAGTTACCACACCACACCCGACTGCTGCATTCGTAGCTGCTCGAGCAGGAGCAATGGCATTACAAACAGATCACGAAATACTAGGTGTGATTGAAAACATGTCTTGGTATGAAGCTAAATCTACAGGAGAGCGTGAATTTGTATTTGGTAAAGGTGGAGGACCGAAGCTTGCGGACGAATTACGTACAGAACTACTTGGCCAACTGCCTTTAGGACAACCAGATTGGAACGATATAGACTTCGCTCCTTCTGTATATGCTGAAACACATGAAACAGGAAAAATCTATTTAGAAATAGCTCAAAAAGTAATCGATAAAGCATAAGAAAAAGGCCGTTTCCACTAAGGGGAGCGGCCTTATTTTTGTGAGTCCTCTTTTGGTTTTTCATCAGAACCACCGGATCCGCCTTCAGATCCTCCACCACTTTCTTTCGAAGATCCAGCTTCTTCCACTAGTTTTTGCCACTTCGTTTGCAATAAAGGGCTTTGAATTGTTTCTTCTACCACTTTTTGCATCTCTTTACGCAAATCACTGGATTGTAGTACTTTTGCTAATTCTTTTTTCATATCAGCGGAGCCGAAAAAGCTTTCCAAGTCTTTCAAATAAGCAGGATCCTTCATCAAAGCTTTCATAAGTTCTTCTTGTTGCTTGACCATGCTTTTTGCCATAGTTTCTGAAAATTTCGGGTCCTGATAAACCTCTTTCCAAAACTCTTCAGCTTGTTTTGACAACATTGTTTGTTCCACCGATTTTTTCACTTCTTCGCTATCGATTACTAATAGCTCTTTGAATTGAGGGTCATCTAACAATGTTCGAATAGCCTTTTTCCCATCCTCTGTTTGTAATGCATCTATAAGCATTTTTTTATTCTCCTCGTAAGAAGGGGGAGTAGCAGAAGAGCCACTACAACCAGAAAGAAAACCAAGGCATATTAAAATAAGCGCAAAGTACTTCATTTTCGTCACCATCCTTTCAATTATTGTTCACATTTGTTTCAGAAATATGTATAGTAACTAGGAAGAAATAGATTTTTAGTAAAATGGTTGTTACAATTTGAATTAAGAAGAAATAGGAAATCTGGAGGAAATCTTACTGTGACTATACGAAATTGGTTTAGATTTTTTATAAATGCCACGTTAATAGGTGGAATTATCGCTGGTATTTTTGGGTTATTCATACGTTGGGATGATGCTTTTGCAAAGTATTTTGAAGCGGGGCAATGGGGTGAGTTTTTTGCCGCTTTCGCTTTTATGATTATCATGGGATTTACGATAAGTGTAATAGCACAAATGGGTTATTTCGCTTATTTAACAATTCATCAAATGGGCGTAAATATTTTCAGGACACTCACGTTGTGGAACTGGGTGCAGTTACTTATTATCGCATTTGTTATTTTTGATTTAATCATGTTCCGCTTTCGACCAAATGCGGAAACAACCGGGCAGATTTGGTTGTATGTAATTCTACTAGCAGTATTAATAATTACTGCTATTATTGTGGCTATTACAAAAGCAAACATGACCAAAAAACATACACTAATTTCTGCATTGTTTTTTATGATTGTAGTTTCTACACTTGAGTGGTTACCAGTTTTAATGGTACGAGCTGATAACATTGACAGCTGGGTAACATTATTATTGTTCCCAATACTTGCAGTTAATGCATACCAATTATTGGCTTTACCAAAATACAATGCAAAATCAGATGAAGACCGATTAAAATTAGAGGCCCGTCGAAAAGCAAGAAGAGAAGCTTCAGCCAAAACTAAATAAATGAAAAAACGGTACCGAGAAGTTTTCGGTATCGTTTTTATTTGCTTTTGAACAGCTCCCCTTTTATTCAGGATATGTTTTTGTATTCATTTTTAAACCGAATATGTTTTGTTCAATGGAAAGGAAGGGTTGAGAATTTAAGAACTTTGTCAGTTCCTTCATTTCTACCCGTTCGTCTTGATGGAGCGGTACCGAAAGAACATCTCCTTTTACTAGTACGGGAATTTCCCTATCCCAATATTTACTTGAGCCAAGCAAGTTCACTTCTTGTCGCCAAGCTAATTCTTGTAGCTCAACAGGGAACTGATAATCCACCGTTCGAAACCAAAGTGGTTTTTCCCCCATAACTTCTTCAAACTGGGCAACTTCTTTTTGAAATAAGTAAGGGTCCTCTATATAACTTGCCCCGTCTTTACCTAAAAGTCCAATTGGAATATTTTTGTCTTCCATAAGTTTTAATATGGCTCCAGAACGTTCCATCCATTCTGTACTTATAAAAAAGTGAGGATATGGTGCTTTCAAGTTTTCAAGAAGGGTCTCAATTTCATCTTTTCCAAACGTCAAATCAATGGTAACTGTTTTCCCGTATGTTCCCTTTGAAATTACAGCTGGCTTTTCGGTCAACTGAAATACTGGGAGCAAAGATGGATAACTTCGAGGAATAATGAATAGCAGAAAGATCAATAATGTTAATGTGCCTACTAAAAATAGCTTTGTTTTCAATGTCACACGCACCTTTTCAAATCGTTTTAATAAATTTTATGTTTTAGTGTTGACATTCATGTTAAAACGATGTTAAGATACAAAGGTCGCCAAAACAAAACGGCAACTTATACAATATGAACATTGAAAACTGAACATGCAAAACGTTAAGACATATAGCTAGAATGATTAACTTGTTA
>NZ_VEBK01000014.1 GCF_007676755.1 Bacillus sp. FJAT-22090
CGGCCAAAAATCTATTTATTTAACACTTGACTTATTTAACATTAAACGCTGTGTAAGACACAATTCAGAACGTGTCTTACACAGGGATACTTTATATATACTACATCAAAATACAATCCCCTATTGCTTCTTGTTGCCTAGTATTATATGCTGGGTATAACTTTTATACTATTTTTGAGAAGAAGAAATTACATATATAATTCATACAATCTAGTTTTTTAATTTTAAAAAACACAATCTTGCATCAAGGTCACGTTTTAAAAATAGTAATATGATAACTTGTTACATAGATAAGGAGGAAATAAATTGTCAGCAAAGAAATTCAATATACTCTTTTATACATTTATAGCATTTTTACTTCTTTTTTCGACAACGACAACATTAAATGCACAAGCGGCACAAAAGGTTATGTGGGGAAAAACGGAGCTAAAGCTTGGCCAGATTGGAAAAGTCACAATCTTAGATGATACTCCACTAGTCAGAATCGCGAATAATGGTTCTCTATCAACTATTCGTACCTTGAAAAAAGGGGACGAGTACCGTGTATACAACTTTAAAGGGCAAGAAGGTGGTTTATATGGGATTGGAGGAGAAAGCTTTGTTCAAAAGAGCAAATTAGTGCAATATGAGACGCCATCTAAAGCAAAATTGAATGCATTAATAGGTTTCGAAACGAAAAAAACTTCGAAACTTTCAACTTTAAAAGTAATGGAAAGATGGCAGCCGCTTCCAGATACTATTAAGGCACATCGAAATGACCGAGATGCTCCGCCTGGATCAATTCGCTATTTAGATTATAAAGGTGGTCGCTATTTTAGTTTTGAGCACGATAACAAGGTAAGAATATTTGATATGGAGAAAAATGAGGTCTCTAAAGTTCTTGGAAATGATTTGCATATGTCAATAGGGGGTAACATTGTTGTCTGGTCATCTGACAGTCGAAAGACAATTACCTTATATGATTTGACTACAAAGAAACAGAAAAAAGTGGACGCTCCTGACAATGGTTTTATTTATCGATTGAGTGTAAAACCAGATGGAAAGTTTATCGCTATTTCTATCTATTATGAAGATAGAAGTCCAAAGAAAAAACGTAAATATCTTTACGATGTAGAAAAAAATAAAATGATACCTCTCTATGAAGATTCCCAGATAGATTCATTAAATCCATGGAGCGGGGATGAATTAATATATCAAGGCATTTCGGATTTTGAAGAAGAAACGAATAAAATTGGTATTAAAATAATTATTGATGGGAAAATGGTAGATACAAGTAAAAATAAAGTTGTAAGATTTTTTGCTTATAACGTGAAGACAGGAAAACACCGAATATTAGAAAATATGAAAAGTCCGATTAACTTTCAAGTGGCAGGAGATTGGATCGTCTATGAATCTGATGGTGTGTATTTATACAATATGAAAACAGGTGAAACAAAAACGGTTATAAAAAGAGCATTTACTGGAGAAAGTCAAATTGCTAATGTATTTTTTCCTACTACTAATGGAGAAAGCGTAGTTTATACAAGAATAGGCCAATATATGAAATACGATATTGCTACAGGAAAAACGACGCAATTGTTCAATTTACCAGATCCACCAGTACATGAATCGGATTATGAGTTTAGCGTAAGAAAAAGCTTACTTGTAGAAGACTTACTATTTTTATACGGAAACAATATTGAAACGACAATTGTAAAGTTTTGAAATAGGGTGTCAGGTGGAGTGGACGAGCCTAGACTAAAGAAAAAAGAAAGGAAAAAGAATTGCTTTGGCAATACTCTTTTCCTTTTTTAAAGTTCCCTGTGTAAGACACAATTCAGAATAGTGTCTTACACAGGGACCTAGCAACAACAAAAAAACACCCTAAATGGGTCACTCTGTGCATTCAATTATTTCATGGCCTTCTTCCCAAGGATTAGTATCGATTGAAAGATAATATAAGAGCATTTCGTTTTTGCCTTGCGTATTATGTTTAGAAGCTACTACAAACCGCGATGGATTAGATTTGTACTCATAATAGGATGGATGTATAGTTTTGCTCTCACCAATTTATTGGCTTGTATATATATCACCGTACTTTGGAATACTGTCATGTTTGTATACTTCCGCGTATTCGAATATTGCGTCATCAGGCATAAATAAGTGTTTGTAAGTTTCTTTTTCCTCCGATGTCTCGGGATAATCTATATATTCCCTATTTTTCACACTTTGGTTTATTACAATATTAGTCACTACTTTATTGGTGGTGCTTGTAATGTCTGTTGATACTTTTTCGTTTGAGAATGCCAGCCTTGAACGGAATGAAGGATGACTTCTTCTCCTTGGTGCTGGCACGGAACAGCTTCCGTCTAACATATTTCCCTACAAGTTGGCAGACTGGATGATTCATGACTTTATATGCGATGATTTTACCATTACATAAATCTAGAATAGGTGACAAATAACGTTTTTCTCCAAAGAGATGGAATTCAGTCACGTCACTTGCCCATTTTTGATTCATTTTCTCTGCCTTAAAATTACATTAGAAGTGATTTTCCCGACGTTTCCTTTATAAGAGAAGAGCGATACTTCTAAAGCGATTCTGACAATAAGGATTGAGAAAGCCAGGTTGTGAGAAGGAGGAAGTCTCTTGATCGAGAAATCGATTGGGGGGCTTTTTTATGTCCCAGCAGGATACAGTTCAGAATAATGTCTGAATTGTATCTTGCACAGGGACAAAAGAACCAAAACAATATAAAAAAACATTGTATAAACCGACATTTCCACATACAATCAACATATCAAATAATTAATATAAGGAAACAAAAAAGCATGAAAAAAAACTTTATCAAAATCGTTGCCATCATAGGAATTTTATTCATAAGTGGATTTGCCCTGAATTCTATCTTAGTGAAAGATAAAAATGTTTCCCCAAAAGCAATAGATGGTGTTTTAGATTTACGTAATTACGACTTTAATGGAAACGAACCAGTTGAAATGAATGGGAAGTGGGAGTTTGTTCCTAATAAGCTAGTAGACTCTTCTACATTTGATAGGCAACCATCCTATCTTGTTCCAGTTCCATCACTCTGGACTCACTACGAATGGGATGGTGAACAAGTACCCAAATATACTAGTGGAACCTATCGCCTAAGAATCCTGTTAAGTGATTCGCCCGAAGTGTTAGGGATAAAAACAACTAATATTCGTATGTCGAATGCCGTTTATATAGATGGAAAACTGTTAGGTAAAAGCGGAAATCCTGCAGAAGACTCTTCTTATACACCTCATAATACCCCGTTTGTTTCTTACTTTTCCCCCAACGGGAATGAGATAGAGTTGATTGTACAGGTTGCGAATTTTGACTACGCATCGGGTGGGGGGATTTTGGGCTCTATCCTAATAGGGGATCAAGATAGTATAGGGAAACTACGTGAAAGTTCCCTTGCATATGATTGGATAACTATTGCCGCTTTTTCAACCATGTTTGTTTACTTTTTAGGCTCTTATCTACACGCAAGGATAGGTCCAGAACAGCTTTTCTTTTCTCTATTTTGTTTCGTGAATGTGTTGTATGCAGTTTCTCATGGAGAAAAGGTATTGATGGGGCTGTTACCTTCCATTTCTTATGCGGTTTTTGAAAGAATTCAATCATTATCAAGTATTTGGATAGGTTTGTTTATGTTATGTTTTTTTGCAATATCTTTAAAACCTTTTGCTCATAAAAGAATAGTGAAGTTTTTGTATTTGCTAAGTATCTTGCTGACTATTTCAGCCCTTTTGCCAGTAAAGATTAACTCTAGCCTACAAATCTACTATTCACTTTATATATTTATTATTTTAGTATATATCATTTATTTACAAAGTATTGCAATATCCAAAAAGGCAGTGGGTGCTTCTTATCTAATCTTTAGCAGCTTCACCATCTTTATTTATTTTACTATAGGAACGTTAAATGTTTCGGCAAATTATGCGCTTAATTCATTGCCACCTTTATTTCCTTTTATTTGTTTAACGATGCTTTCGCTTTACATTTCCCATCGTTTCATGGATTCATTCCTGAAAAAAGAAGAGTTGTCCAAAGCGCTTCTACGTGTGGATAAGCTGAAGGATGGGTTTCTTGCAAAGACTTCTCATGAATTTCGAACCCCTTTGCATGGAATTATAGCTATCTCTCAATCGATGCTAGAAAACAGAAAGTCTTCTTTGACAGTGGATGAGGAAGAGAAGATGGGGTTAATCGTAGGCACTGCCCAGCGTTTGTCTAATCTTGTCAATGATATTTTGGATTTTTCGAAGTTGAAGGAAGGGGATTTGCGTGTCCGTATTACTTCCGTGGATTTGTTTGCTATTACACATGTCGTAGTTGAGACTTTCGCTTATATGATAGACAAGGATGTGGAGGTCGTTAATCATATCCAGCGGGGGCAGTTTGTATTAGCTGACGAGGAAAGACTGCGACAAATATTATATAACTTAATTGATAACGCGGTTAAATATACTGTTCGAGGGAAAGTAGAGATTAAGTGCTTCGAACACGGAGGAAATTTAGTAATAGAAGTTAGTGATACAGGTATTGGAATTGCTCCAGAGAATTTAAAAACCGTATTCGAGCCTTTTCGACAGTACAGCAATTCAATTGGAGGAACAGGCCTTGGTTTAAGTGTTACAAGAGAGCTTGTTCAGATTCAGGGTGGGACCATCACTGTAGAATCGGTCGTTCATAAAGGAACCACTTTTACAGTTTCGCTTCCGAAAGCAATGAAATTTAACGAATCTACACAGCAACCATTTACTCTTCCACTACCTTATATGATTGAAAATAAGGATCGGAAAAAAATCATTATTGCAGATGATGATCATGTGAATTTGAAAGTTTTGATAGATACGCTTATGACAGAGAACTATTTCATCATTGCAGTCGATAGTGGAAAAGCGGTTCTGGAGCAGGTGAAAAAACATCCCGATGTGGATCTTGTCATCTTAGATATTATGATGCCAGGGCTTTCTGGGTATGAAGTATGTCAACAATTGAGGAGGTCTTATCTACCTTCTGAGCTTCCTGTTTTAATGCTGACAGCGGCTGTTCGTCCAGAAGATATGATTGCAGCGTTCCGATCCGGTGCGAATGATTTTCTACACAAACCATTAGATACATCGGAGTTAAAAACGAGAATAAGAAATTTACTTCTAATGAAAGAATCGTCCGAAAACGCTGTGAAAATGGAGGTAGCTTTTTTACAGGCGCAAATCAAACCGCATTTTATATTTAATGTGTTAAATTCAATACTGTCACTCAGTTATATAGATTTGGATAAGGCGCGTGTCATGATTACGGATTTTGCAAACTTTATGAGAGGCAGCTTCTCCTTTGAAAATACGCATAGTCTTGTACCATTAGAGAAGGAACTGTCCTTGATTCAATCATACGTAAATATACAACGTACTAGGTTTCCAAAGCGGTTAGTATGGGAAATACAAATGGAAGAGCCATTTCATTGTCTTATACCCCCATTACTATTGCAGCCTATTGTGGAGAATGCAATCGTTCATGGTCTTAAAACGAAGGAAGGCCAAGGAACTGTGAAGCTTAACGTAAGAAGGGAAAATGAAATGATTGTTTTCCAAATAAAGGATAATGGAGCTGGGATATCAGAGCAACGGTTAAAAGAAATTTGGAATAAAGAAAAGAATAATGGACAAGGTGTAGGGCTACAAAATATTGAAAAACGACTGAAGTATTATGAAGATGCTTCTATTCATATTAATAGCGAGGAAAATAGAGGAACAATAGTGGAAGTAATATTTCCATTCATACACATTGAAAAGGAGGGACATTAAATGTTAAAAGCTGTATTGGTTGATGACGAACTGTTGGCCCTCGAGTTATTAGAAGCAATGCTAAAGGAAATTGGAGGAATCGAAATTATAGGCAAGTTTTCTAACCCACTAGAAGGATTAGAAAACTTGTCTGCTCTTCAACCTGATATCCTATTTCTTGATATAGAAATGAAAGAAATGAACGGTATAAAACTAGCAGAAAAAATCGAATCATTGGATGCTCAAATGGATATCGTATTCGTTACAGCGTACAATGAATATGCACTAGAAGCGTTTAATGTCGATGCTGTGGGCTATATTTTAAAACCGATTGAAAAGAGTCGCCTAGAAAAAACCGTGAAACGAATACAACGGCATAGACAACCTGTTTCTTCACCTCAACACGAGCCATCTTTAAAAGCAAGTCTTCTTGGAAGCTTCCGACTACTTGATCCCCAACAGGAACCTATCAAATGGCGAACGAAAAAGGTAAAAGAGTTCTGTGCCTATCTCATCCATCAAAACAAACCTGTACACAGAGAAAAAATTATGGAAGAGCTTTGGTCTGAAAAAACTATAGATAAGGCATCCGTAGCATTACACACAAGTGTATATCATTTACGAAAAGAACTAAAAAATCATGGATATCATGATTCCGTCAAGTATGTAGATGAGCGCTATTCCTTATCGATAGAGATTAATAGTGATGTGCAGGTCATAAAAAAAATAGTAAACCAAACACAAGTTGCAACAGAAGAAGCAAAAAAGCTGATAGATTTATATAAGAATCATTACTTAGCCGAAGAATATTATGACTGGGCAATGGAAGAACGAGAGCAGTTGCAAAAAAGAGTTGCCCAGTTTTTAGAGAAATTCGTTGAACAGTATTTTATGGAAACAGAGAGTTTATTGAAAGAAGCGATTGAAAAGCTAATAGAGATGGATCCTTGGGAAGAACGATATACAAAGCTGTTAGTTCAATATTATATTCAACAAGGAAACAACCGGGCTGCACTAGAAGTTTATAATAAGTATAAGCTTACTCTTTGGAAACAATTAGGGATAAAGCCACAGGAAGAACTAATAAATTTAATGAAAAGCATATAAAAATGACTAAATCCACCTCGATTTTATCGATAAGGTGGATTTTTTGTCGTTTTTTGTAAGCGTTGTTCAGAAAATGTCTAGACTAAAGTGCTAAAATAATTAAATAGCACTATTATAAAAAGACTAGGAGGAATATCAATTGATTAGAAGAAAAATGTTTGCATGTATACTAATCGCTATGATGCTAATTTCATTATTATCATACAATATTGACGTAGTAAGCGCAGAAAGTGAAGAAAATGCTGCAACTGAATTGCATGAAGAAAGGCAGTCTGAATCAGAAGAAGAAATAGAATTTGAATCGAAAGGAATATTTAATTCTAATTATTCTTCAACTTTTGGAAATAATGGAGTAGCTGTTTCAATTGATCCTAATTTAAAAATTTTAGGTATAACGGATGAATTAGATGGCGCTTCAATTGTTATCAATAATTTTAATAGTGGTGATCAGCTTAATTTTACTAATACTGAAAACATAACTGGTGAGTTCAATCGAACAAACGGTGTACTGGTATTAAAAGGAAGCGCTAGTTCAGTAGACTATCAAGAAGCACTACGTTCTGTTTTATATTCAACTATATCAGAGAATATTTCAGATAGAACATTCACTTTCAATCTTGGAAGCTCCCTTTCTTACAATAATCATTACTATGAGTTTATAAAAGCTAGTGGGATTTCCTGGACCGAAGCAAGGGTAGCTGCTGAAGCAAAATCATTTTTTGGTCGAAAGGGCTATTTAGCAACAGTTACAACACAAGGAGAAAATGATTTTATTAAAGAAAAAACTAGCGGAAATGGTTGGATAGGTGCATCCGATTATTATACAGAACTTAATAGAGTCTCAGGCAAAAATTATAGTAATCAAAACCAAGCTGAAGGACAGTGGTACTGGGTGACAGGCCCTGAAACTGGTACCCAATTTTGGCAAGGGGGAAGTTATGGTTCCTCGGTAGATGGTCGTTATGAGAATTGGTATGTTGATACCAATGGAGTACGCGGTGAACCTAATAATAGTGGTGGTGAACATTACGCACATATTCTAGGTACAGACGGAGCTTTTTGGAACAACAATGACCCAGCAGGATATGGTAAATGGAACGACTTTCCGGATAGTCTGCCAGAACGTGTCGAGGGGTATATTGTAGAGTATGGAGGTATGGAAGGTGATAATGAAGATATTACTATTAGTACTTCTAAAGTAAGTAAGTTTGACTCTACCTCTAATGATTTAACACCTTTGGAAAAGGTGAATGCCGCTAAGAAAACAAATAGTAATGAGAATGCATTGGCTGCAATAACAAATCCAGCACTAGATTTGAGCCTTCCGAATGACTTTTTAAGTTGGGGAACTGATTTAAAAAATTCTGTAGCAGAAACAGTTATGTATATAATAGACGAAGATTATGAAAGTAAGGCACAAGTACAATATGTTGTAGATCTTGCTACTTTTCCAATGATAGCTTTCGATGACATAGAGCTTGATAGTATTAATAATAACTTAATAACTTATTTTACGATGTTTGCACAAAGTAAGGAAATATTCCCTAGTAATGATCAATTTGAGTCTTTATCTCAAATGGGTGAATCCTATGTTAACATGTCTGATATCGATAAAAGTATTTTTGCCTATCGAACAAAATTTCATTTTTTAAATGCACAAATTACGAGAGATCAAATACTTGAAACCCTAACTGCCACATTTTCTACTTATCGACCAATTAATAGAGTGATTAAAAAGGTTGATATGTATAATATCTTAGTCAATCTACGTTTATTGCAAAAAGAATCTAGTCAACTTATTTTAGATTATCCTCAATATGGTATGGATATTTTTGCACTTGATTTAAAGAAAGTAGATGACCCCGACTTTACTTTCGCTAGGTATCAGGAGCTCGCTCAATGGATGATAAATCAGCGACCAGAAAAAGGGTATGCAAATTATTTAGAAATCCAAATGGCATTTGATCGTTTCTTTACCCCGTCAACACCGAATGTAAGTGGCAATGATGTGACAAACAAACTTATCGGCGCAGACGAGACAATGGAATATTCAACAGATAGCGGTATTAGTTGGACAACTTATACGGAACAGGAAGCTCCAATATTTATAGGAAATGTAACAGTAAAAATCCGTGTGAAAGCTAATGGAAACATACCGGCGGGAGAGATAACAACAGTAACCTTCACTGCTAATAATCTTCCACCAGTAACACCATCTGCCCCAAATGTAAATGGGGATGATGTGACAAACAAGCTTATCGGAGTAGACAATACAATGGAATATTCAACTGACGGGGGTGTTAGTTGGATAAACTATAATCCAGAACAAGCCCCAACATTCACAGGAAATGTAACCGTACAAATCCGAGTGAAGGCAACTGGAAGTACACCATTTGGAAAAGTTGCAGTAGTAATCTTTACGAAAAACCCAGCTTCTTCTAGTGAGGATAATGGAGGGCAGTCATCATCGTCTTCTAACACGGAAAAGATTGTCGTCGACGTTGATGGGAAAGACGGGACAAACCTAACAAAAACACCAATTACTCGTACAACAGATTCAAGTGGAAAAGTGAAAGACCACGTTTCCATGTCAGAGGATATCGCGAAAGAAACTGTAAATAAAGCAAAACAGCAAGGTACTGATACTGCACGAATTATCATTCCAGACACGAATGATAAAGTTTCTGAAGTAGTAGTAGAGATTCCTAAGACAGCATTAAAACAATTAAACGATGGAAAAATGAAACTAGAAATAGCAACGGAAAACGCTGTAATTTCGATTCCAACTAATTCATTATCCACATTTAACGAAGATCTATATTTCAAAGTTGTTCCAATCAAATCTAAGGAACAACAAAATCTAGTGGAAGAGCGTGCAAAGAAAGAGAAATTAATCCAAGATGTAGCTAAAAATCAAACAGTTCAACTCTTAGGGCGTCCAATGGAAATAGATACAAATATGCAAAGTAGAGAAGTTTCTATTGTACTTCCATTGAAAGAAGGCTTGCCAACAGATGCAAAAGCACGTGGTACAATGTTGGAAAACCTCGTGATTTTTGTTGAACATAGTGATGGGACTAAAGAAATTGTTAGAGGAAAAGTGGTTCCTTATCAAAAAGATAGCGAGCTAGGTCTTGAGTTTTCAATCTCTAAGTTCAGTACCTTCTCAATCGTATACATGGATGGTGCAAAAGCATTTTTTGATGGTAAAGGTTGTGGAACTGACACACTTTCAGCAAGTTCAATTGGTTGCTTGAGCATTAAAAAATCTGTACCTGTATATGAACTTGTAAACAATCGATTGAAAAAAGTGGATGTATTGAAAGAAGGGCAAGCAGTTCCAGCATATGATAACATTTCACCTATGCTTGGATTAGGCGGAGATATTTGGGTGGAACGAACAAACGCTATTCGTTACGAAACACCTTCCAAATCCATGCTTGAGAAAAATGCTCTTACTGGGACGAGTCGACAAAAGCAAATATGGAAAGGACTGGAGCTCCGTCCTGGTCAAATCGGCAAAGTCACTATTTTAGCAGATACTGTTATTTGGGAAAAAATCAATAAAACTAATAAAATTGCTCGTATTTTGAAAAAAGGTGAGCAATATCGTGTATATCGATATGTTCCTGGAATGTATAGTATCGGGAACGGAAAATATGTAGTGCAAGGTGAATCAGTAATTCTGCAAAAAACTAAATAACATTTAATTTTAGTGAAAAGTTCATGCCTATCGAACTTTTCACTACTTTTGAAATAAAGAAAAATACGGAAGGAAGGACATCCAGAATGAACAAAAGAATAGTTAAACAAACCGTTGTTGCTGCTTTACTCACATCATCTATTTTCTCATTTACTTCAGTAACTTACGGTAAAGAGACGACTATCCAGCAATCAATAGATGCTCTGAAAATAGAGATGAAAAAGGCTCCTCTCTATTATGTAGACCCCGCATTTAAAAGTGTAATAGAGTCAAGTCAAGAATTATATCCTGTACTGAATAATGTGAAAAAGCATTATAAAGAGGTAAAACAACAAATACAATCTTCGAAACTTTCTCCAAAAGAACAGAAGGCAAAGATAACAGAATTAGATGCATTGTATGAGGAAAAAATCATCAAGGGAGTCATACCATATATTGATGCATACAATTATGCGGTAAAATATTTGGATCCGATATTAAAAGAAATGTTAGATGCCCATGCTACAGGGGATTTAGACGGCGTTGAACGTGCATATCACAAGTTATCGTCCCAATTAGATTCCCGTACATCGATCTTATACCGCTTTACGGGTAAAGCACCACGCGATCTATTGTTAGAAAAATATAAAAAACCGTCTGACGCAAAAAGAGACGAACTACGAATTCCTGTAACAATCTATATGAAAAATAACGAAGTCTTGAGGTTGTGGAAGGAAGGAAAAATAGAAGAGGCAAGAAAAGTGATGGATGAGGTATTAGACCTTGCTACGAAAGCCTACGACAATGGGAAAACAAACTATTCAATTTTGTTATCCAAAGAGGTGAAGGAAGCAGAAGCACTTTTCTCTACTAATCCAACCCCTACACCAGAAGTTCCAAGCAATCCATCTGTGAATGGTGGGGACAACGAAGGACCTTCCGAAAGTGGTGCAGATAGAAAATTAAGCATAGCAAAAAATAATGCTATTAAGGAGTTGACGAGCTATAAGGTAGAAACAGACTATAGTTCAGCAAAATGGTTAATCGTTCAATCCGCGAAAAGCACCGGGATAAACGCAATCACAGCAGCCACGACTATAAGTGAAGTGAACGAAGCATTATCAAATGCCAAAATAGCTATCGATTTGGTACAAACACTTTCCCAAGAGGAAATAGAAAAACAAAATGCCCTAGCCACGGCAAAAACCTCAGCCATAGAAGAGTTGAAGAGTTATAAAATAGAAACCAACTATAGTGCGGAAAATTGGATGATGATTCAATCTCTGCAAACAACTGGGACTAAGGCAATCACTACAGCCACGACTATTAGTGAAGTGGCTCAAGTATTAGTTAATGCAAAAGCTACTATCGATACAGTAAAAACACGTGCGGAAGAGGAAACAGAACAACAAGATGTCCTAGCCACAGCAAAAAACTCAGCGATAGAAGAGTTGATGAGTTACAAAATAGAAACAGACTATAGTTCGGAAAATTGGTTGATGATTCAATCCTTACAAACAACTGGGGCAAACGCGATTACCACAGCCATAACTATTAGTGAAGTGGCTCAAGCATTAGTGAATGCAAAAGCGACTATCGATACAGTAAAAACACGTGCGGAAGAGGAAACAGAACAACAAAACGAGCTAGACACGGCAAAAACCTCAGCCATAGAAGAGTTGATGGGTTACAAAATAGAAACAGACTATAGTTCAGTAAACTGGTTAACTATTCAAGCTGCAAAGACAACTGGAACAAACGCTATTATGCTAGCCACGACTACAACTGAAGTGACTCAAGAACTATCAAATGCCAAAACAGCTATCGATATGGTACAAACAATTGCGGAAGAACAACAAGAAATAGTGAACGCTGAGGCCGCCGCTATACTAAGCACTTTCTTTCCACCAACAGCAGAAGCGGGTACGAGTTCTTTTCCTACAGTAAGAGAAGGTTTCTCTATTGAAGTAAGTTCATCTTCAAATCAGGTAATATACGATTTGGATGGTAAAATCCAAACAAACGGCACTTCGGAAGTTATATATACAGTAACCCATCTTGCTTCTGGGAAAAAAGCGAATACTGGAATAATAAGTGTATCTGTGGTTATTCCTCCACAACCATCCGGTAACCAAAATCCAATTGTAGAAGGTATAATTCCATCTCAAGTAGTTACAGAGGGAATAACAGAATCACGAAGCTTTGATTTATCACAATTGTTTAGTGATCCAGATGGTGATAGTCTTTCGTACAATCTTGTTAATAATGATTTGGGCATTACTAATGCAACAATAAATAATGGTAATTTATTTATTGCACCAGGTTCAATTGCTGGCGAGACAACGATTACGATTGAAGCGGACGATAGAAAAGGAGGTACAACATCTACAACTGTTACCGTCCGAAATGCACCACTTGTAAATAATGGTTTTAGAAAAGTTGTGACAAAACAAGGTGTAGATCAAATATCATTTGATCTAAGTGAATATTTTCCCGGGCAGAGTGAATTTTTGGTATATGAAGGCACACGGTATTTTGTATTGCACGATCCTGAATTATTAAAAGGGAATGTTTGGACAGGAAACGCGATGGATAGATATGTATGGTTAATAGCAGATGATGGTACCGCAATAGTATTAGATATTACCTCAGTTGCTCAAGGCACTTCGGAAATATATTTTTCTGAATATCTGGATGGTGGAGATGGAAGAATTGCATTGGAACTTTACTATAATGGTATAACGAATTCAGAACTGACTGGATATGAATTGGAAGTTTATAAATATGTAAAAGCTACTAAAACTATTCAAGTTTCAAAAACTCCTATTTTTTCTGATAAAGTAAATTCACCATACATTCTAATAAGTGGAATTTTTTATGATTTTATGGATCTTACAAAAACAACATATTATAATGATGATTCTTTAGATATTTATAATCCAAATAAATATGCTGTTACAGCCTTTGTTTTGAAGAAGAACGGGCGCATTGTAGATATTTTAGGAGATATTAATTCCCAAGAACAATTTTTAAAAAATGGTGGGACCATTGTTAGAAAATCTAAAATATATACTGGTTCACAAAACTTTAACCTAAACGGTGAATGGAACGTTTTCCCTAAAGGAACATATGGATACATGGGAACACATACACCGTAGTCAGAGATACCAGGTTCTAATATAATTCTGCCAATATGGTATGTTTGTATAAAATAGTTAAGCCCTGTGGAGTAATATCTACAGGGCTTTTTGTAATCTGTTATATACAAATCGTTTGAACTGGCACCTCCAAAAACTAGACCCTAAACTGCTGAATAATATCCTGTAAGTTCACAGCCTGTTCGCTTAAATCTCTAGCGACTGAATTGATTTCCTC
This sequence comes from Bacillus sp. FJAT-22090, assembly GCF_007676755.1. GTDB lineage: Bacteria > Bacillota > Bacilli > Bacillales_A > Planococcaceae > Psychrobacillus. The sequence continues at coordinate 13,964 of NZ_VEBK01000014.1, forward strand.
CATTGTCGCCAACTGTTCTTGGACGGCAGCAGAATTTTGTTCAGCTTGGGTGGAAGCTGTAGTTGATTGTGCAGCAATTTCATGCACGGAAGCAACGACTTGCTCGGCACTTGCTGATATTTCTTCTGTAGCAGCAGATATTTCTTCGATTTGACCGTTCATTGTTTGGACTGCACTCACGATTGTCGAGAAGGCGGTGCCGGCGTCCTCAATGACTTGAACGCCATGCTCCACATTTTTCAGACTTTCCGAAACAGCTTGTTCAACGTTTCTCGTGTCATTTTGGATATTCATCGTCAGGTTGACAATTTGTGTAGCTGAAAATTTGGATTGCTCAGCAAGTTTTCGTACTTCATCTGCTACAACTGCGAAACCTTTTCCATGCTCTCCAGCTCTAGCTGCCTCGATTGCCGCATTTAAAGCAAGCAAATTCGTTTGCTCTGTAATATCTGTGATAACTTTTGTGATATTTTCTATCTCAGTTGTTTGCTTACTCAATTGCTTGATTAGCTCATTTGTTTGATAAGATGAATCGTAAATAAGACTCATTTGTTCTTTTGCCGATTTTACAGATTTCACACTATCCCCGGCTAGTTTCTCTGTATCTATTGCATTCTCTAACAGTCCTTGTGCGGATTCCGCAATACGTTGAACCCCAGACGCTGTTTCTTCCATTGCTAGTGAGCTTTCCATTGCAGCTGCTGCCGCAGTTTGAGAACCACTCCACATTGATTCCATATTGCTACTGACGTCTTTTGAAGCTATTGCCACCTCTTCTGTGCTAGCGGACAACTCCTCTGCAGCAGAGGTCACGTGAAGCGCATTATCATTCACACTACCGATTAGATTACGTAAATTTTGCTTCATTGTATTGAAAGAGTTTGCCAAATCTCTTAACTCATCTTTTGACTTGACAACAATATCTTCCTTCGTAAGGTCACCATCGGCAATGATAGAGGTTGCTTCTGCGAGTCTTCTCACAGGGCGGGAAATAGTCCGGTTAATAATTGTTGCAATAATGAGTCCTAATATTATATCAACAATAGTGCCTAGTATTAGTGAACGCTTTGACATTAACGTCGCCTCTTCGGATACTTTGCGTTCCAGTGCAATATGCTTATCCTGGTAAGTGACCATACCTTCAGCCGCTTCGTTAATGGTTCTATTAGCATCATTCACTACAGTATTGATCAATACAACTGCTTGGTCTTCTTGACCTTTCTTTACACGGTCAATAACTTTTGATACACCTTCGTCAAATAATGGAATAGTATCTTGTATTTGTTTGATATAGCCTTTCATCTCGTCAGAAGAAACCATTTTAGATAATTCGTCGACGCGGTCTTTTAACAATTGTTGTTTTGCTTCTAAATTGGAAAGTGAAACTTCGTCATTGCTTAAAACATACGCTCTTGCAAATAATCCTTGTGATGCTACCTCTAGCTGAATTGCGCTGGCTAATTGCGATTGCTTAATACGATTATCAATCATATTTTGATATTCTTTACTTACTTTGTCGACCTGCATGATGCTAGTGGCAGCAAAAGATAGTAGAATAAGCAAAACAATTAAGAATCCGCCATAAATTTTCTTTCCAATTGTCATATAACTTGATCTCCTCGTGTTGTAGTTAAAGAATGAAATACCGTACTTACCTTAGTATAAAATTTCTTTATATAATTACTATCGGTACGTTTGTTTTACATTAAATAGGACAAATAAATAAAAATATATCAGATATTTATTGTTGGAAGAAATTTCAATTGTCGAATAGAAACTTCATTGAGATATAGTTCAAGACATCTACTTAACCTTCAAATAATGTAACTAATAGCAAGTGATTTCCAAAACCTTAGAGAAGTAAGGATTTTAATAATAAATGCTATATTGTGAGTAAAGCACTAGAATGCTATACTTATTCAGTTAGTCTTAAAATTCAGAACAAAAGGGGGAGGTTTGGAAAATGGGTAAATTTAAAAAGAGCATGTCCATACTTATTGCATTGGTATTGATACTTGCAGCAGGGGTTTTCGTTAAGCAAACACCTGTAAATGCACAAGAGAAAGAAAAGGAGATTAATATTACACTCCTTGCTACATCAGATATTCATGGGCGTTTCATGCCTTGGGATTATGCGATTGATGGTCCTAATCTAACTGGAAGTTTAACTCAATTACATACAATTATAAAAGGTATTCGTAAAGACAACCCGAATACTATTTTGTTAGATAACGGGGATTTAATACAAGATAACTCTGCGGAATTATTCAATGATCAACCAGAATCACCAATGACCGTTGCTATTAATGCAATGGGTTATGAAGCCTGGACATATGGAAATCACGAGTTCAATTTCGGCTTGGACGTATTGGACAAAGTTTCTAGTCAATTTAAAGGACCCAAACTAGCTGGAAATGTATATAAAGAAAATGGGGAACGCTATTTACCAGCATATACAATTATCGAGCGTGAAGGCGTTAAAATCGGAATTATTGGTATGGTGACTCCAATGATTACAGAATATGAGAAAGGCACAAATCATCTAGAAGGATTAGTCGTAAAAAATCCCGTAGATGAAACTAAAAAAGCAGTGAAAGAATTAGAAGGTAAAGTAGATGTAATGATTGGCCTGATGCATATGGGATTGGAAAATGAGAACGGTAATCCAGGAACAGGCGTAAAGGAAATGGCTAACGCTATTCCAGAACTAGCTGCGATATTTGCAGGTCACAATCATGTACTTATCAATAAAGAAGATGTTAACGGAATCCTTATAACAGAACCTAACAAATACGGAACACATATTTCACGAATCGATTTAACATTTACCCGCCAAGGAGAGCAGCTGACGTTAACAAATAAAGATGCTTCGACTATTCCAGTAAAGAACGAAGATGGGACATTTGTTGAATCAGACAAAGAGCTTGAAAAGATATTAAAACCATACCATGAGTTCGCTCGTGCAGATGCTAATATTGAAGTAGCACAGCTAAAAGGAACAAATCTTGTTCCTAAAAATGAAATTAATGGAATACCTGCTGTACAAATTCAAGAGACACCTTTGTCTGACTTCTTTCATGAGGTGATGCTACACTATAGTAAGGCAGATGTAGTTGCACATCAGATTGATAACGACAAAGCATTATTAGATATTGGTCCTATCAAGAAAAAGGATATAGCTTATAATTATCAATTTGCCGGCGGGGAAGTATCGGTATATGAAGTAACTGGGAAAGACTTAAAGGACTATATGGAGTGGGCTGTTGGTTACTTTAACAGTACACGCGATGGAGATGTGACGATTAGTTTTGATAAAACTCGACGTGCTTCTAAATATAGTACGAATGACTTTTTCGGCAATGTTAAATATGAAATCGATTTAACTGAGCAACCAGGAAATAGAATAAAAAATCTTCGTAAATTAGATGAAACACCTATCCAGATGGAAGATAACCTGAAACTTGGAATGAATGCGTATAGAATGGACTTCCTTCTATCAAAAGGGCAGGCACTTGAAGGACGTAAATTTAACATGATTTGGTCATCGAAAGATGAGAGTGCATATGGAGAAACTGGAGGAACTATCCGTAATCTAGCAATTAGATATTTGAAAGATGAGATGAAAGGTAAATATGAACCTGTTATCCAACATAACTGGGAAATCGTAGGTGTCGATACAAATTCACCTGCACGTGCTGCTGTTGTGGAACTTATTAATAAAGGCATCTTAGCAATTCCTACAACGGAAGATGGCAAATTTACAAACATTTCCTCCATCAATGTAAACGATGCAATAACAAAAGAAGAGATAAAAGAGTTAGCGCAAAAAGCAAAAGTAGATTCTACTAAACTCTCACAAGTAAAAACAACAGGAGATTTTTATCAACAGCTTGTCAAAGTGATGAATACTCCGGTAGTTGACAAAGGAACAAACAAACCAGTAGAAAAGCCGACGATTCCAAGCAAACCAGCACCAGATAAATCGAAACCTACTGTTACGAAACCGACAGTAAGTAAAGATAAAGGGATTGTTACTTCCTACTTTTTAAATGTTCGCTCTAAGCCAGCAAACAACGGCAAATCAATAGGAGCAATCTCCAGAAATACAGAAATAACAATTCTTGGAGAAGAAAAAGGCTGGTATAAAATTTCTTATAAAGGGAAAACAGGTTATGTTTATAGCCGATATATTAAATTAGAAAAATAAACTTATTTCGAGAGTGTAACCAAAGGGAGTTTTGGTTACATTCTTTTTTTTATAAATAAAAATGTAAGGTGTACACTGAATTTCTAATACTTTTAAGAGAGAGTAATACTACTGATTTCGTTTCAGGTGGGTATAAAAACTAAAAGCACCGCTTATCACTGCAATCAATAGAGTGATTGTACTCCCAATTCTTTTGTCATTGATTGATGATTGCTATGAGGAGTAGCGGAATTATAAAGTAATAGTTAGTATTTACCAAATAAAGAGGCGAAATTGCGAACGAAATTGCATTTTCGAGAGCTTACTCTATTCATTTGGAAGTAATCTTTTCTTTCCTTACACAAACATGAAAGAAACCTGTTCCTAAATTTTTAGAAGGGCGGCGGACAGTCAAACGGCATAAGATTACCGAGAAAAGAGATGTTGACCATGACGTTAGTCATGATCAACATCTCTTAAAAAAAGCCGGTTATCATATAGCATAAGTCTTCCCAAAGCACTTAGAAAACGATTGATACAGGTTTTGATCTTCTTATGAAGTCCTTGGAACTTATAGAACGGGACTATATACTTGATGAAAATCTAGTAAGTGATAAAAATAGACCGAATATGATTAAAAAGCAACCAGTTCACCCGCTAGAGCCACCAAATTAATTGGACGTGTTGTAAAATTCCTAGCTTTTCTTTATTCGCAAAAGTCCTTCAAGTCTTCGTCCTCCACAGGTGGAAATTTCCTGAACAAAAAAATTACAGTAAGTTAACGTGGACTTTACATTAGGAATATATACTTAATCTAGATGAGAAGAATAGAGGGGGAAGCAATATTGAAATTGAATAAGAAGTTACTGGTGAGTTTTACGGCAGCTAGTATTTTATTGGTAGGAAGTCAGTCTTTTAATGTTTTAGCTAAGGAACAACAACCATTATTTGAGTATAACAAGAAACAATTGGATGTATCCCAAATTGCTCAATACGATAGCAAATCTGGGATTGGTGGGACCGAAATCTTAGCGTATGATGAACAGCTTAAAAGAGCATTTGTTACGAATGGAGCGAAATCTGCAATCGATATTCTTTCATTTAACTCACTGAAATCGAAGGATTTTGAAAATATACAGTCGACGAAACGAATATTTCTAAAAGATTTTGGTATCGAAAATGTCAAGGACATAACGAGTATTGCATCACATCCTACAAAAGATTTACTGGCGGTTTCCGTTGTGAGTGACCCTAAAACTAACCCTGGCTATATTGTTTTTCTAACTAAAGAAGGGAAGTATCTAGCGTCTGCACAAGTAGGTTCTTTGCCAGATATGGTTACTTTTACACCGGATGGAAACAAAGCAATCATTGCGAATGAAGGCGAACCAAGTGATGATTATAAAGTAGACCCTGAAGGAACAATATCCATCATTGATGTCTCAAATCCTTCTAAGTTTAATGTAAATAATCTTTCGTTCAAAAATGTACCACTTGATGAAAAAGTACGGGTTAGTTCAAGAGGGACTGTTCTTCAACAACTAGAACCCGAATATGTGACAGTTTCAGTAGATAGTAAGTTTGCTTATGTTTCTATGCAAGAAAATAATGCGATCGCAACAGTAGATTTAACTACTGAGAAAATACTACATGTACAGGGGTTAGGCGTTAAAGATCATTCAGTTGTTGGAAACGAACTAGATGGAAAGCGTGATGGGCAAACAAAAATTGAACGTCTTCCACTTTTAGGGCTATATATGCCTGATGCAATTGATTCATTTACGGTTGAAGGTAAAACGTATATTATCACACCAAATGAAGGAGATTCTCGTGCTTATAAAGCATATTCCGAAGAAGCTGAAATCGGAGATATAGCGGACAAGATAAAATTAGATGCCAAAAATTATAAAGGCTTTACTCAACAGGAATTAGATAAAATGGTAGCGGATGGACTTTTTAAGGATATGAAAAAAACAAAAATAACATTGGAGAATGGGCAGACAAAAGAAGGGACATACGAAGCGCTTTATTCATTTGGTGCTAGAAGCTTCTCCATTTTTGACGCCAAAACGATGGACCTTGTTTTTGATAGTGGAAGTGAATTTGAGAAAATCACGTCCGCTGCAATGCCTAAATATTTTAATACAGACAATGAAGAAATTGCATACGATAAACGAAGCTCTGCAAAAGGACCAGAACCCGAAACAGTCGTTACAGGTGAAGTGAATGGTACTCAATATGCATTCATCGCATTAGAGCGAGTTAGCGGAATTATCGTATATGACCTATCCAATCCATTAAAGCCTTCCTTTGTAAAACTTATTTCTAGTCGTGATTTCAATGCTGATATAAAAGGGGACGTTTCTCCAGAAGGTCTACGTTTTGTAACAGCTGATAAAAGTCCAACTGGCCAAGCATTACTTATAGCGACCCATGAAGTATCAGGCACTGTAGCTGTATATGAATTGAAAGAAAAATTATAAAACCAATCACATATCTATAAGTTAGAAGAGTCTCTAAGTCCGTTTAATGTATTTAACGGTCTTTAGAGACTCTTTTTGACTTTAAGATTCAATTATATTCAAACGGGAGTATGTATTTAGTCTTAAAGAAGAACTAGATATATTTGCTTATTGTTGACTGATAATTATAAATAGTCCTTCCATTCTAAAAACTATTATGCTATATTCATAATCATTACAGTAATACTGTAATTTCAAAGGAGTGTTTTTTTCATGGAAGATATTCACCTAAAGATTAAAGCCTTGAGACAAGAGCTAAATATGACACTTAAAGATTTAAGTGAGGAAACAGGATTGTCTTTAAGTTTCCTATCGCAAATTGAACGTGGCGCATCTTCATTATCTATTACCTCACTAAAGAAGATTTCAGACGCCTTAAATATTCATATCAATTATTTTTTTCTTGAGAAGAGTGACCATCAAAACTTTGTCGTTCGTAAAGAAAATCGTCATAGTTTCAGTACTAATTTAGGTAGCCAATTGTATACAAGATTATCTGGCACATTTCCAGGAAGGAAACTGGAGCCTTTAATTGTTACACTTCCTCCCCATATGAACGAGAATCACCCATACAGCCATAACGGAGAAGAAATGTATTTCATTCTAAAGGGTGAAGTTATTTTTTATCTAAATAAGGAGAAGTTTCACTTATACGAAGGGGATACGATTCACTTTCCCTCGAGCATTAGTCATCAATGGGAAAATCCCTTATCAACAGAATCAGAAGTATTAAGTATAGTTACGCCGATTATTTTTTAATTTTATTCAACAAGAAAATGATTGCTAAGGCGAATTTAATAATAATAGGAGAGTGGGAAAAATGAGAGTAGCGACGGATATTGGAGGTACTTTTACAGATTTAGTGTATGTCGATGATAATGGGAACTTTGGTATTGCTAAAAGTAATACAACTCCTCCACATTTCGAAAAAGGTGTACTAGATGTGATTGAAAAGAGTGGGATAAATAAATCTCCACTCACCATGTTTATTCATGGGACGACCGTAATCATTAATTCTTTAACCGAAAGAAAAGGGGCAAAAACAGCACTAATAACGACAAAAGGTTTCCGAGATGTATTAGAGATTGCACGTGGAAATAGACCAGATTTATTTAACGTTAAATATGATAAACCAAAACCATTCGTTGATCGTTATTTGCGAAAAGAGGTAAGCGAACGGTTGAACTATAAAGGAGAGGTTCTGACCGAACTGAATATGGAAGAGGTAAAAGAAGCGGTAGATTATTTTAAACAGGAGGGAGTAGAGGCAATTGCCGTATCATTCCTTCATTCCTATGTAAATCCTCTTCACGAACAACAAACAGTGCAACTGATAAAAGAAATTTGGCCTGAGGTGAAAGTTACTGCGTCAAGTGATATTACGCAAGAGTGGCGTGAATACGAAAGAACAAATACAGCGGTGTTAAATGCATACGTTCAACCTGCCGCTACAACATATATCGATCGTCTGGAGCAGGAATTGCGACAACAAGTGGAAATAGACCAACGCTATATTATGCAATCAAACGGCGGCACAACCAAGTTTGCAAAAGCGAAGGAGTCTCCTATTAACATGGTTGAATCTGGCCCGGTTGCAGGGATTCTTGGCGCAGCAGTTTTAGGTGAAATGATCGGAGAGAAAAATATTATTGCGTTTGATATAGGAGGAACAACAGCTAAATGTTCTCTTATCGAAGATGGAGAGGTGAAAGTATCTACCGATTATTATATTGAAAAAGATAGCCGCAATGCTGGTTATCCGATAAAAACACCGGTTGTTGATATTGTGGAAATTGGTAATGGTGGTGGATCGATTGCTTGGATAGATGAAGCAGGTTCTTTAAAGGTCGGTCCTCAATCAGCAGGGGCAAGCCCTGGCCCTGTTGCTTATGGACAAGGTGGAACGGAGCCGACGACAACAGATGCAAACTTGTTAACTGGTCGACTTTCATCCAAGAATTTCGATTATGATGTAAATTTAGAAAACGTGAAGTCAGCTATTTCTACAAAAATAGGCAATCATTTTGGTATATCGGCTGAAGAAGCAGCGCTTGGCATTATTCGAATAGCGAACTCTAATATGTTAAATGCACTAAAACTCATTTCTATCCGAAAAGGTCATAATCCACAGGAATTTACATTGCTTGCCTTTGGTGGTGGTGGTTCGATGCACGCACCGGCTCTAGCGTTAGAACTTGGAGTGAAGAAAGTAGTTATTCCAGTTGCTTCGCCAGTTTTCTCTGCATGGGGAATGCTGATGACGGATCTTCGTCATGACTATATTCAAACGTATATCAAACGTATGAATGAATTGACCATCGAAGAAATCAATCGGCAATGGGATGAAATTGAGCGTAATGCATTTGCTCACTTTGAAGAAGAAGGGATGGAAGCTAGTAATGTAGTATTCCAACGTTTTGCTGACATGCGTTACCTTGGTCAAGAGCATACTGTGAAAGTCCCGGTGTCCAACGGTGATTGGACGGAATCACAAAAACAGCAAGCAATTGAAGATTTTCACATGCTACACGAGAAAAACTTTACATTCAACTTACCAGATGCACAAACCGAAATTGTCAATATTCATGTGACGGCATTTGGAAAAGTCCCAAAACCACAACTACTCAAATTAGAGCGAACCGGAACTCTAGAAGAAGCGAAGAAAGAAATACGTGACGTTTACTATGAAGAAGATGGTTGGGTGAGTACTCCTATTTATGATCGTGATAAGTTACCAACTAGACAAACGATTACAGGTCCAGCAATTGTGGAAGAAAAGGCTGCAGTAACGGTTATTTATAAGCAACAAAAACTCTATTTGGATGATTACGGAAACATTATCATTGAGAAGGAGGAAAACTAACATGACTACGATGACTAAACTAGATCCATTTACTTTGGAGATTGTGAAAGACTCTCTTTTATCAGCTGGGGATGAAATGTTTGTAGCACTTGCGCGTACTTCGATGAGTCCTATTATATATGAAGTACTTGACTATGCGAGTGGTTTGACGGATGCACATGGGAACTTATTGACACAAGGGAACGGGGTAACAGGTTTCATTGGGATGCTAACGTTTATGGTAAAAGAAACGCTAAATAAGTATCCAGGTGAAAAGTTGAAAGAAGGAGACATCATTATTATTAATGACCCCTACCAAGGAGGGGGTTCTCACCTTTCCGATGTTGGTCTAGTTATGCCTATTTTCTATCAGGGAGAGCTCGTAGCATTTTCTGCGAATAAAGCCCATTGGACAGAAGTGGGAGGGAAAGATCCGGGATCGTTTACAAATGATTCAGTAGATATTTTCCAAGAAGGACTTCAATTTTCTTGCATTAAGCTTTATGACGAAGGAAAGTTGAATGAAGGAATTGTAGAAATTATACGGTCAAACGTTCGCTTTCCAGACTTATCTCTCGGAGATATGTTTGCACAGGTTGCCGCACTTCGTACAGGGGAGCGACGTGTAAGAGAATTATGTGAGAAACACTCAATGGAAACGATTTTAGCAGCGATTGAATATCATCTTAATCACGGAGAGCTCATTTCTCGTCAAGAGTTAAAGAAATTACCGAAGGGTGATTTCTATGCGGAGGATTTTATCGATACAGATGGTATTGGCAATGGTCCTTTCCCTATCAAAGTAAAGGTTACCATCACAGATGATGAATTTATTTGTGATTTTAGAGGAAGTTCACCACAAGTGCCAGGACCAATGAACTGTTCTTACACAGGGCTTGTGTCAGCTGTACGTGCAATTTTCCTTGCAATTACAAACCCTGCACAAGACGTAAACGATGGTGTTTTCCGTCCGTTGAAAATCATAGTAGATACCAAATCTATAATGTCAGCTGAGCGTCCAGTACCAGTATCCAATTATTTTGAAACACTCTTGGGCAGCTTAGATTTAGTTTGGAAAGCGATGGCTCCCCACATCCCGTCTCGTTTAAATGCAGGACAGTTTTTATCTGTTTGTGCGGTAACATTGTCCGGTAATCATCAGGATACAGACGAACCTTTTCTAATCGTCGAACCATCTGTTGGTGGGTGGGGAGGTTCTATAGATAAGGACGGAGCTTCTGGACAATTCTGTTTCTCAGATGGGGAAACTTATAATGTACCAGTTGAGGTTGCAGAAACTAGATATGGCGTACTACTAGATGAGTATAGTCTTCGCCAAGATGGAAATGGGGCAGGAGCAGGAAAATTTATCGGTGGTAAAGGTGTTATTCGTTCTTATCGTGCTCTCTCAGATGGGCAGGCGGTAACTGTGACATTTGGTCGCAATAAGTTTTTACCATGGGGAATCGATAAAGGTCATGATGGGTCTCCGAACGAATTCTATGTAAAAAAATCGTCTGGAGAAGTAGATGGTCCTTATGGTGTTTACCCAAGATACAAACTAAACACGAATGATGTAGTTCAGCTGATGACGGGAACAGGTGGAGGCTATGGTAATCCTTTGGAACGACCGGCTGCACAAGTAGCAGAAGATGTGAAAAATGGGTACTTCACCGTTGAAGAAGCGCGTCAGTATTTTTTAGTAGAAGTAAACGGGGATACATTTGAATATGAGGAATTAGCAGGTAGAAAATGATTAAAGGGGAATCACATGATGAAAAAAACAACACTACAAGCATCGAATGAAATTGTTCAAAACTTATTCCACGATCAATATCCAAATGCAGAAGTTAAATTTGGTTATGTAACAATACCAGCAGGGGAGCGTCTTCCTTCCGAAGGGACCAATGCACATGAAGAGCAAGAGTATTCCTATCTATTAAAAGGAACTCTACGTGGTGAATCAAATGGAGAAGCATATGAAATTAGTGCTGGAGAGGCATCTTTTATTCCCGCAGGTGAACAGCATTGGTGTGTGAATAATGGTGAAGAATCAGTCGAACTAGTATTTGCATTAGTGAAAGCTTAAATATAGAAATCGAAGGTAGAAATACCTTCGATTATTATACAAATATAAAAGGGGTGAAATAAAATGGACAAAAATCAGTCAGCAGAGAAGAAATCCTTTTTAGGAAATGACCCAGCTCTTTCGGCAATTCCTGAAAAAGATCGTCAGCACTGGATAACGCCGGCAATGATTTTTGGAGGTTTAGAATTTACAATACCAGTATTAATGGTAGGGGCAGCACTTACAGCTAGTTTTGGTTTAAGTAAAATATTGCTAATTCTTATTATTGCATTATTTGTATTTCAATGGACTGGAAACACGTTACAAGGCTATATTGGTGCGAAAACTGGTCGATCTTCTTCCGTAATAGCTAAAGCAAGCTTTGGATCGGTTCAAGCAAAAGTTATAGTAGGACTAACAATTTTCATCGTGTCTCTCGGATGGTGGGCACTTCAAACTGCCGTGGCGGGAAATGCGATGTCCGCAATGATTGGGATTGACTACGAAACTAACTGGATTGGCTGGGCGATTGTAACAACGATTGCAGGAATCCTTTTTGCATTACCTTCTATTATAGGATATGACTCTATGAAGTGGACAGATTACCTAGCTGTTCCTTCTGGACTTTTATTAATAATTGGTGGTATTTACCTAGCATTTAAAAATACAGGTTGGAATACGATTGTATCGTGGAGCCCTGAACCTACGATGACCATTTTTACTGCGATTAGCTTAGTAATTGGGGTGAATGTTTCTCAATGGGTAATTGCCTCTGACTATACGCGTTATGCAAAACCAACATGGAAAGATAACTGGATTATTCCAAGCGGTATCGTTGTAATTGGTTTTCCTTTATTTATTGTTGGGGCAATCATGTCTGTTGGAGTCGGCGATGCGGATATTGTAAATGTAATGATGAACCTTGGATTTCCTGTATGGGGTTTTCTAATCTTATGGCTGGCTACTTGGACATCTCAGCTTGTAAATAATTACAGTATGGGCTTGGCATTAGCCAACGTATTAAATGTTAACTCAAGTAAAGGTAGAGCACTCCTTACATTAATCGGTACAATCATTGCCATCATCATAGCATTAATGGGTATTCTACAATATTTTGAAGACTTCTTATATTTAACAGCACTTTTATATCCAGCGATTGCAGGAGTTATGATGGGTGACTTTTTCTTCATCCGTAGACAACAGTGGGAAGACATTCCAGGCTGGAACTGGATGGCAACCATTGCAGTCGTGGCAGGTGTTATTGTCGGTTACATTACACAATATGTTAGTCCGATGGGTTTACCTGCTGTTCAATCACTATTCGTTTCGATAGCAATATATTTTATATCTATGAAGATTAAAAAGAAAGTTGCACCCGATCGTTTTACCGTTTAAAAACATTTAATAGAATAGGAGATAGAAAAGCGGCTAGAGTAAATCTTTAGTTGCTTTTTTAATTTTAATTGGAAAGTTTTTTCGTTGTGGTAAATGTTAGAAAATATGAAGGTAAATAAAAATCCCTAAAGAGCAACATTGCTTTTCAGGGATTTTTCGCATTGGCTAAGAAGGTTATTGATTTTTATTACTAATAATAGACCTAAGCCAACCTTTCCCTAAGCTTATTCAACAGACGTTCTCGTCGTTTTTTTATACCGGAGATAGTGATGCCAGCACGGTCTGCAGCCTGAGAAAGAGATATTCCTTCGACAAAAATCCAAAGTAGTAAATCCTGTTCGGTACGTGATAGCTTGTCGATTACGTCGCCCAACTCTTCATGGATGAAACTTGTCGTAAATGATTGTTCGATAATAACCGCTAGTTTTTCATCTTCCACTGGATCGATATATTCTTCCCGATGTACTTCCTTTTTTAACTCATCTAGCATTGCCCCATATATACTGCGGTAGGCATAAGGGGGGAAGTTACCTTTTTGCTCATCGAATTTCATCCAAGCCCTCCATAAAGCTATTCTTCCCGATTGTTTATATAGTTCATGATTTTTATAGATATTCAGTTTGCGCATACAGGCTGAAATCATTGGCTCATACTGTGTAAGTATATCCTCAAACTCTCTCAACATGGCTTCCTTTTGAGTCGTGCACGATTCGGTTATTCCTAGGTACCTATAGAATAGACAGAATGTAATAGATGTTCGAGTGGATAAATAGATAGTTTGCTACTATGAAACGGAGAGTATGGCTAGAAGTTCTATACACTTTTTAAAAGACTAATAGAAAAAATAGACATAAAAAAAATGGCTATGATGAAACCTAGCCACTTTTCTTCATTGATTAACATCAGGAGATATATTGATTTTTTTACAGCTTAATCCTTAACCTTCACGCTCGAGATTACTAAATATATTTAATAGCGTATGAAGTCGTTGTTGTTGTTTTAATAAAACATTCTTGGAAACTCTTACTGTAGTCTGAATTCCATTATTAAATACGATCTGGGATATACCGTTTCCTAAATCATTTACCGAAAATAGATGATTAAAAATCCAGACACAGTCTACATTTTTATAGGATGTCGTTGGGAATGCGCCGATTTCGTTTGGAGCAATAATCACTGGTGTTTTATGCGCATAATTCATCATTACCTTTGCAGCATGTATACGACCTTCTAAAGTGGAAGCATAGCGGATACAAGCGTTATTAAGCAGGTTAAGTACGGACATATTCGAATAAATAATACCGTTCGTTGTCATGATTTCTGATTTATGATCCCCGATAAAAGCTGATTTCACTAACAAAACTTTTCGACTAATTAAGTTAGAACAAAAATTCTTCAAAATTTTTCCTCCCCTTAATATACCTCCTATAAATATATTAGCAAATACCTATATGAAAGTATAGTCTAAATATACTGAATAAATGTATTATTCTAATTTAATATGATTGAACTGGTATTATTTCTTTAAATTGTATAACCTACAATATTAAAGTGCTTCATCAATACTGTCTAGCAATAGAAAGAAGCACGAACTAAACAAGCAGAACCCGATTTCATTTTAAATACGGGTTCTGCTTTCTATTTTTTATTAATTTCGTGTCAACGCCTGTAAACCTATAAGCAATTCGTTGAGTTGCTCAAAGTTAGAGATGATTTGGTTGACTAGTGTATACTGACTTTCTGAACGGGAAACAACCTCTTCAACAGCTGCTGCATTTTCTTCCGTGATTTGGGCAACTGTGTTGACCCCTGCTGTTGCAATTCGCGAAGATTGCGTAGTTTTCTGTAGCATTTCTTCTAGACTGGTGGATTGGCTGATTACTTGTTTTGTATTGTCTTCAATTTGTTCAAAAACAGCTTTCACCTGATTTGTCTTTTCTGTAATCATATTTGCTGATTCTAGGCTTTGATAAACACCTGTTGTAACTTCATCCGACTTAGTACGGATTGTAGTTAAGATGTTATGAATTTGAGAAGCAGCTTGGTGACTATTCTCAGCAAGCTTTCGGATTTCATTGGCAACAACGGCAAAACTCTTCCCATATTCTCCAGCCCGAGCAGCTTCGATGGAGGCATTCAAGGCAATTAAATTCGTTTGATTGGAAATATCCTCGATGGTCGTTAAGATTGTCAGGATGACTTGGTTTTCAGCATTTAATTCGTCCATAAGCACCGCTGTTTTTTTTGTGTTTATACCAATCGTATTTATTTCAGTAGTAAGTGAGTGAAAATCCTGTAATCCTTTTTGTGTTAACCCACCTGTAGTTGATGAAATTGAGTGCATCTTATCTGATGCGACCGCTGCATTTTGGATTTCATAATCAAAGACGTTAATCGAATTTTTAATTGCATCTGTGCTCGCTACTTGTTCCTCAATTTGTTTAGCAACAGCGGTAAATGCGTTTTTCACCTCTAATGAAATATCACCAGTTGATACGGCATTGTTCCGTAAGACGGAGTAGAACTCATTTAGTCCGTCAACAGAGTGGGAAACTTGCTCCAGCAAAGTTATTATCCTTTCTTCAGAACTTTTTGCCCGGTCTACAGAAGCGATGGCCATATTGATCGATGCAGTTCCTATAAAGGTAAATAAAATTGCGATGATGAAGGTGAGAATTAAAAGTGCAAATAATATAAGCAGTACTTTCAAACTCGAATAACCAAGGAAGACGGTGGTTTGCAGTGTCATGAAAAGTACGATTAAAATTATGCTAGAAAGGATCATTGCGACAATTGTATGCTTGTAATTATAATAAATGGTCGCAAAAATAAGACCTAAGTAAAGCAAAATGATCGAGTAGAAAACCCCCGAATAAATGATTAGTATAGTAAAAAAAACAATTACGCCTATTATACTGATATAAGGAATAACTAACGTCCAGTATTTCTTTTTGGCTAATTGCCAACCTGTGCCTACTAACAGAATTCCAACTAGTACCATAAAAGCGTTTAGTAAAAAAGGTATTTTCATGATAAATGCCGTAATAATGCTCACTAAAATTATGAAAGCAAAAATGATAAGAACAGGGACGTGCCTTGAATCAGCTATTACACTTTGCGTTCTTTTACTCGATTTAATTGTATACATCCTATTACTTCCTATTCTATATTAATATATTATTGTCTAAACTATAATATCGGTCATAAATATATAAGATTAATACTATATTGAAATAATTGAGTGTGGATTTAAATAGATTATTTATATGTAAATGGATTCTTAATTTTTGAAATTCTGAAAATCATTCTAGATAGTTTAAACGTATAAGGTATAATAAAAAGGGGATTATTATTTTACGAAAACATAAAGGGGAATGTTTAATGAAGAAAAATAAATTAATATGGCTTTTGGGAATTGTAATGATTCTCGGTATTTTTTTAGTGGCATGTGGAAAAGGAGAAAACGCAAGTACTTCTGATGATACAAAAGAACCGGATAATTCCACTGGCACGAAAGAGGAAATAAGTGAAGAACTTGATGATGAACAAATATTAAATTTAGTAGAGCGCGCAGAAATTCCATCAATGGATTCAGTTCTTGCAGATGATGCTGTTTCCTTCAATGCTCTAAATAATGTAGCAGAAGGATTATTTCGTCTGAACCAAGATAATATAGCGATCCCGGCTATGGCTGAGGGTAAACCTGAAGTTAGTGAAGATGGTTTAACGTATACATTCAAATTACGTGATGCGAAATGGTCTGATGGTACAGCTGTAACTGCTAACGACTTTGTATTTGCATGGCAACGTGCAGTTGATCCGGCTACCGGTTCGACTTATGGACCTTACATGATGTCTGGCACTATCAAAAATGCTACGGAAATATCTGCTGGCTCATTGGACAAGTCGGAACTTGGGGTAGAAGCAAAAGATGACAAAACATTAGTTGTATCACTAGTACGGCCGATTCCTTATTTTGAATCTCTTATGGCGTTCGGGACTTTTTATCCACAAAAAGAGGAGTACGTTGTTGCTCAAGGTAAGAACTATGCTTCCAATTCGGAAAACCTGTTGTCAAACGGTCCGTTTATATTGAAAAATTGGGATGGGAATGGTCTTTCTTGGACAATGGAAAAGAACCCGGAATACTGGGATGCAGACACAGTTAAACTTGATACAATTAACGTAGATGTTATTAAAGAAGCAAGTACATCTGTTAACTTGTATAATAACGGAGAAAAAGATCGCGTGGGACTTTCTGGTGAATTTGCGATGCAATATGCAGGTGACAAAGAAGTAGATCAAGTTCTAAAACCGACAGTGTACTATTTAAAATTCAATCAAGAACGTAATGGAGTAAAAACACCGCTTTCAAATGTAAAGCTAAGAAAAGCGCTAGCTATGTCTTTCAATAAACAAGACTTAGTCGATGTTGTTCTAGCAAATGGCTCTATTCCAGCGGATTTCCTTGTGCCGACAGAGTTTGCATACGATGAAAATCAACAAGATTTCCGTGAAGTAAATGGCGATATGCTCCCATTTAATGCGGAAGAAGCAGCGAAGTTATGGGAAGAAGGCATGAAAGAGGAAGGCTTAACTAAGCTGACACTCGAGTATATTAGTGGTGATACGGATCTCGCAAAAAACATGGACGCTTACTTGCAGTCACAGATGGAGAAAAACCTTAAAGGACTTACTCTTAATGTGAAAAACGTTCCTTTCAATGTTAAATTAGACCTAGACGCTGCTCAAGACTATGATATCCAAAGCACTGGTTGGGCACCTGACTTCCAGGACCCAATCACTTTTGTGGATCTATTCCAATCAGAATCATCTCAAAATAATATGTCTTTCTCTAATGAAAAATTTGATGCACTTTTAGCTAAAGCAAAAGGCGAACTGGCATTAGATCCTCCTGCACGTTGGAAAGCATTGGCTGAAGCTGAAAAAATAATTGTAGAAGAAGAAGCAGGTATTGCAAACATGTACCAAACGGGCTCTATGTCGTTGCAAAAGCCTTATGTACATGGGATTATTGCTCACCCGTTCACTGGCGACTATAGCTATAAATGGGCTTATATTTCTGGAAAAGAATAAAACAGTGTTATAAACTGGGACACATTTTAATTTCAAAAGCTGACATTTACTATTCATTTAAGAATAGAAAGTGTCAGCTTTTTTATATAGAAAAATATAGTTGGATTTCTTTCCCTTTTGTTTGTCGTTTATAAAATCTTTTTATCTAATTTTGAAACAATAAGATATATTTTCCTATTAATAAAAATTAAAAGACTATTTATTTCACATAATTAGGTATAAAAACAGTGTTTCAACATTCTGAATATTTATAATACAATGAGCGAAGAGGAGAAGAAATTTTCAGAAGAGAGCTGAATTTAATCTTGAGCAAGGACATGTCATATCAACATGGACTAGCACATACACTATAGACAGCATTACATGATGCAAATCTCTAGCGTATGTAACTCTAATTATTTTCATAGGAGGGAAGCGGTTTTTATAGAAAAGCAATAGAAATGGACAAACTTATAGGTTCGTAGAGTAACTAACTGTGGAAAAAGGGGGAAATGTATTGAAGAACAAATCATTAAATAAGTTATTTAGCCTATTTATGGTACTAGCTATGGTCTTTACGATGTTGAGTCCGGCCATTACCGCTTCTGCAAACTCTGAAGTAAAGCCATTCAAACAAAACATGCCAAGCGAAAGCACAATGCAATTAAAAGCAGCGATCGCGGAACAACTAAATGTATTGGATGGTGGACCAAAACTACACAAGGATTTACAAGACCTATCTGGTAACCAAGACGTTGCAGTAATCGTACATTTATCTGAAAAACCTGTTGCCCTTGAAAAAGGTATAAGCCAATTAAAAGGGAAGGCATTCTCCGCTTCTCAAGAAAGCCAAGTTAGATCTAAAGTAAAAGCCCAACAAACATCCGTCCAAAAGGAACTGACTGTTAAAAATATCTCTGTTAAAAAGGGATACTCATTTGATACAGTATTGAACGGGTTTGCAGCGGTTGTGAAAGCAAACGATCTTCCAAAACTTCTTGCAGTTCAAGGAGTGACTCTCGTAGAACCTGACACGATCGTTTATGCTTCAGAGGAACCACAAAAAACGAAACCGACAAAACCTTCTACGATTAATAAAGACAAAATCGTAGATGCAAAAATGAATACAAGTATTTCCTTTCTAGGAATTGAAAAGCTTTGGAACGAAGGCATCCAAGGACAAGGTGTTAAAGTTGCAGTCCTTGATACAGGAATTGATGCGGACCACCCAGAGTTCGCAGGTATTTATAAAGGTGGAAAGAACTTTATTCCAAATTCATCTACTTATACAAGAACTCGTGCGGACAATGATGCATCGGAAACTTCTCCTGTAGAACGTCCAGCAGGAACGCCTGAATTTCATCCTACTACAGGAAGTGCGTTCTATACTTCTCACGGCTCGCATGTTGCTGGGACAATTGCAGCAATCGGTGCAAACGAATACGGTATTAAAGGGATCGCTCCAAAAGTAGATCTTTACGCTTACCGTGTACTTGGTGCATATGGTAGTGGATCTTCTTCAGGTATCATAAAAGCAATTGACACAGCTGTTATTGAAAAAATGGATGTTATTAATCTATCACTTGGTGGTGGTGCTAACACAGAAACAGACGGCGGATCGTTTGCTCTTAATAACGCAATGATGGCTGGAACAATTACAGTAACTGCAACTGGTAATGATGGTCCTAACCGTGGAACGATGGGAACTCCGGCTACTTCTCGTTTAGGAATTGCGGTTGGTAACACAACTAATCCAGAAACGATGTATAACGGAGAAGTAAATGTTACGGTTGGTGACTATAATCTCACAAAACAATTACAGTTAATGGGAACAACTTTCGGTAAAGATGTAGCAACACAACTTCAAGGGGAATTTGACTTAGTTGCAGTTCCTGGAAATGGAGAAGCAAAGGATTATCAAGGAATCGATGTAAACGGCAAAGTTGCATTGATCTCCCGTGGTAGCATTGCATTTGTCGATAAAATTGCATATGCAAAAGAAAACGGTGCAATTGCAACTATTATCCATAACTTTGCAGGTGGTACGAATGCACCAAATGCATCTGGAACATTCCTAGGTGACTCATTTGCATTTCTTCCAACATTTGATATGTCCCAAACGGATGGGGATGCAATTCGTGCAGCGTTAAAAGGGGGAGCAGGAAAGGTTTCCTTTGGTAATTTTAACTCTACAGCGACTGTTGGAGATGAGGTAAATGATTCAAGTTCACGTGGACCATCTACTCCAAACTTTGATATCAAACCTGATGTAAGTGCACCAGGAACGAATATTATGTCTACCATTCCTATGTACAAGGCAGATTTCCCAGATGCAGTTTATGATGAAGCATACGATCGTAAAACAGGAACATCCATGGCTACACCTCATATTGCAGGAATTGCGGCACTTATCAAACAAGCAAATCCAAGCTGGAGCGCATTCGATGTAAAAGTAGCGCTATCTAATACTGCGAAAGTGCTTGATAAGTCAAAATATGATGTCTTTGCTCAAGGTGCTGGACGAGTAAATGCTTATGCAGCAGCTCATCCGGATGTACTTGCTTATGCGCTTGATACAGCAGTGCTAGACGGAAGTGGAGCAATCGTTGACAACTTAAAAGGAACTGTTACATTTGGTCCGCAGTCATTAAAAGAAAATCTATCTGTTACTAAACAAATTCTTGTAAAAGATATTAAGGCTGCTGGTGGAAATTACAATGTAACAGTAGATACAACGAAAACTTTCGGTGATGCTAAGGTGACGGTTGATAAACCTTCGTTTACTCTTGCTGGGGAACAAGTGATTAATGTAACATTGACTGCTTCCAAAGTAACGGCACCACCAAAAGGATCTGAAATATTAGGTTATATCTACATTAACGGAGGCGGCTCAGAAATTTCATTGCCATTTGCAGCTGACTTTAGTGGTGTAGCAGCAACAGAAATAAAAGATATGAGTATTACAGAAACAGACTTATCCTTCGACGGAGACGGTGTGAAAGATTCAGCAGAGCTTCGATTCACACTGACAGGTCCTGTTACAACAAACTATATTGAAGTTTGGGATATTATGGACCCTGAAGGTGGAGAATACGGAGACGGCTATATCGGGTATTTACATGCAGGAACTTCACTTGCGGCAGGCTCTTGGAAGCTAACTGTAGATGGTGAGTACCAACCTTGGAGTGGTAAACCAGCTACTACGATTCCAGATGGCCTATATACAATCGACTTTAACGGACTAGCAGCATCTGGAGCAATTGGCGACTATGTTGGACCAGTTATAGTTAAAACAACGAAACCAGAAGTTACAGGTTCGGTTAAAGAAGGAGTAGCGACAGGGCAAGTAACTGATAAGTATATTGAATATAACGAAGAACTATATTTGTATGGCTTAGAATATGACTTAAATGAAAAACTAAATGCTTCTTATATTACAACGGTAAATGGAGAAGCAACACCTGCGGTAGACTTTGATTTGGCACAAGATGGCTCATTTACATTCCCAGTAGCAGATGGTGCTGACTCTGTGAAAGTTATTGTTAAAGATGCAGCGGGTAATGTAGGGGAAAAATTAGTTTATGAAAAAGAAGAACAGGTAGTAACGCTTGCGGTTAACCCAACGAATTTAGATTTAACAACTGGGAAAACAGCTCAACTTACTGTTAAGGAAACTTCAACACCTAAAGAAGGCGAAGCAACAGTAGTCGATGTAACGAATAATGCTACGTATATTGTAGCTGATGAAAGCATCGCAACGGTTACAAATGGTTTAGTAACTGCAGTAGGAAAAGGTTCAACTACGATTGCTGTTTCTCATGGAGAAAATACAGTGACAGTTAATGTAACTGTAAAAGATTCAGACGTTATTGTACCAGGTGTTAAACTGACTGCCAACAAAACGGAAGTGAATTTGTTAAAAGGTAAAGAAGACCAACTGAAAATCAAAGAAGTAACAACAACTGCTGATGGTAAAACAAAACAGCAAGATGTAACAAAAGCTGCAACTTATAAAGTAGCGGACGGTAAAATTGCTACTGTAAAAGATGGTTTAGTAACAGGGAAGAATCCAGGAAGCACAACGATTACTGTGAAATATGGTAAAAACGAGCTTACTGTAAATGTGACAGTTACTGAACTAGGCGTGACGCTAACTTCAAACAAAACAGAACTTGATTTGCAAAAAGGAAAAGAAGCGCAGCTGAAAATTACGGAAGTAACGACAACTGCGGATGGAAAATCTAAAAAGGTAGACGTAACCGGTTCTGCAAAATATTCAGTAGCAGACAACAAAGTAGCTTCTGTAAAGAGTGGTTTAGTAACTGCAAAAAATGCAGGAACAACTACAATTACTGCTAAATACGGTAAAAATGAAGTAACCGTACAAGTAACTGTTACAGAATCAGTTGTTACTTTAACGGCGAATAAAACAGAAGTGAATTTGGAAACAGGAAAAGAAGCGCAACTGAAAATTACCGAAGAAACAACAACAGCGGATGGCAAAACGAAAAAGACAGACGTAACAAAAGCTGCAACCTATAAAGTAGCAAATGGTAAAGTAGCTGAGGTGACGAACGGTCTAGTAATTGCAAAAGCTGTTGGAACTACAACGATTACTGCTAAATACGGTAAAAATGAAGTCACAATCAATGTAACAGTTACAGAACCAGCAGTGACACTAGAAGCAAACAAAACACAAATTGACCTAGAACCAGGAAAAGAAGCGCAGTTAAAAATTACAGAAGTAATCACTTCTGCAGACGGTAAAACGAAAAAGACAGATATAACATCACTTGCAACATACAAATCTGCAACTAATAAAGTAGCAACTGTAAATGCTAGTGGTTTAGTGCAAGCAAAAGCAGCTGGAACTACAACGATCACTGCTAAATACGGTAAGAATGAAGTTACTATTAATGTAGCAGTTACAGTGCCAGAAGTGACACTAACTACCAATACTACACAAATTGATCTAGAGCCAGGAAAAGAAGCAAAACTAAAAATCATGGAAGTAACAACAACAGCAGATGGAAAAACAAAGGAAAGAAACGTGACGACAGCGGCAACTTATAAAGTGGCAGATGGTAAGGTAGCTTCTGTAACAGAAGGTGTTGTAAGAGCAAAAAATGCTGGATCTACAACAATCACTGTTAAATACGATAAAAAAGAACTTACTGTAAATGTAAATGTAACACAGCCAGAAGTGACCCTCGTTTCAAATGCAACACAAATTGATTTGGAACCAGGAAAAGAGGCGCTTCTGAAAATTACAGAAGTAACAACATCAGCTGATGGAAAAACAAATGAAAAAATTGTGACAACTGCTGCAACTTATAAAGTAGCAGATGGTAAAGTAGTTTCTGTAACAAATGGTGTAGTCAGAGCAAAAAATCCAGGAATCACAGCAATTACTGTTAAGTACGGTTCAAATGAACTTACTGTAAATGTATCTGTGACAGCACCTGAAGTAACCCTACTTGCAGACACTACGCAAATTGATCTGGAAGCAGGAAAAGAAATGCAACTGACTATTAAAGAAGTAACCACAACAGCAGATGGCACAGCGAGTGAAAGAGATGTGACATCAGCTGCTTCCTATAAAGTAGGGGATAAAAAAGTGGCTACTGTAAACAATGGTTTAGTAAGAGCACTAAAAGCAGGTAGCACATCGATTACGGTTAAATATAGCGGAAAAGAATTGACTGTAAATGTTAACGTTAACGAAGCTAGTATTAAATCAGTAGTACCAGGCTCCGAAATGTTAGTTCCAGATGCTGAGTCCTTAGTGCCAAATCCAGAATTATTAATACCTAGTCCAGAATACTCTATACCGAGTTTTGACTTCTTGATGCCAGGAACTGGAGCAGCAATTCCAACCCTATAAGTGTGACTAAAAGAAACAGCTTGGGACAGTTCCCTTGCTGTTTCTTTTTTACTCTTTACCTACTCAATCTCTCAAACCCAGCGTTGAGTTCTCTAAACCAAGCGTCGAGTTCCCCAGTAAACCATGAGTCCCCCAAAGAACCATCCGAGTTCCCCAAAGTATCCCCCGAGTTCCCCAAACCCAGCATCGAGTTCCCCAAACCCAGCACCGAGTTTCCTAGTAAACCATGAGTCCCCCAAAGAACCATCCGAGTTCCCCAAAGTATCCTCCGAGTTCCCCAAACGCAGCGTCGAGTTCCCCAAAGAACCATCCGAGTTCCCCAGTAAACCATGAGTCCCCCAAAGAACCATCCGAGTTCCCCAAAGTATCCCCCGAGTTCCCCAAACCCAGCGTTGAGTCCCCCAAACCATCCATCGAGTTCCCCAAACCAACAATCGAATCCCCCATTAGATGACTATATTAAAAGAAACAGCTTGGGAGAGATTCTTTGCTGTTTTTTTATGATGAATATATTCTCCTTATTTTCCCGAAGGATTCTAAGTAGATGAACTATAACGATGTGGAATTCTGAAATTCATGGCCCTTATAGCAATCTATTTATAATAATTTGCAATTAATCCACCCAAGTATCCTTTTCCTTGAGTGGATCTGTCGAAAAGGTAATTGGGATAATATTCCAATGACCTTTTGGTTTCAAAAAGTATATGGGCTTTTAATCATCCAGCGAAGGAACGATCTTAAAATAGCATTGGCAAACTGGTGATGATTCCAGTTATTAACAAATTCTGAAATAAAATATTATCCTTTGAACATAAGCAAATTAATGTTAATTAACTAAACCTTCAACAAATTTTAACCATCCAAAAAGCACTAAATATTAGCTGATTATAAGGGAAAAATAGCACAAATAATAAAAAAATTATATTTTTATGTCTAATAATCTGAAAATGGGGTAATTGGGTAATATTCTGATAGTTATTGGGGTGTGTTCTTTAATAACTATTCGATTAAGAGGAGGAGCAAAATGAGAGGAAGAATCTTGAAGCAAGCAACAGTTGCAGTATTGTTATCAACTTCAGTTTTATCATTTTCCACAATCGCATATGGAAACACCTCATTGAATCAATCTATCGACAGAACGAAAACAGAACTAAGTAAGGGAACTATGCACTATGTATATCCAGCTATTGAAGGAAAACTTATCTCAAGTGAAGCATTATATCCAGCTTTAAACAGTGCAAAGAAAAAATATGAGAGGACTAGAAGTCTTATACACTCGTCCTCAGTTTCTACTGCACAAAAACTAGCAATGATTGAGGAAATTGATAACCTCTATAACGAAAAAATTACAGAAGGATTGGTTCCTTATATAGATGCATATAACTATGCAGTAAAATATTTGGCTCCAATTATGAGCAATATTCAAGATGCTCAGGACAGAAAGGACTTTGCTGCCGTCGAAAAAGAATATCATAAACTTTCCTATCAACTAAAAGGTAGATCTGCAATTTTATATCGTTTTTCTGGAAAAGCGGCTCGTGATTTATTGTTAGATAGATACAAAAAAACAGCAGATGCAAAACGTGATGAGTTAATGGTACCTGTAACAATTTATATGGAGACAATCAAAATTAATGACTACGTATCTAATGGCAGAAATGAAGATGCTATTTCATCGTATGCTGAAATTGAAGCGCTTTTATCTCGTCTTCCGAACGCATCTACCAATAAATTTGTTGCTGCTTTATTAGAAGAAGTTGCTAAAGCTAAGGCCGCTGTTGATGATCTACAGAGTTCACCGCAAGATGTTCTAAATAAGAAAGTGGACAGTTTAACAACATTTTTAAATAATACACAAAGTCCATATTTTACTATATCGACAAACGCTACAAATTCTATTGTGATTCATGTGAAAGAGAATGCTAGTGTTGTTGAATTTCTAGATAAAGGATTCTATTCAGCATTTACGAGCCAACTCGGAGTAACTAAAGTAAATGGAAATGCGCCTACTTCTCCACAGGCTATAACATATCTGGCTAGCCTTTTTCCAGGTGTGACAACTACGCATGAAATGAAAGGAAAATCTTTAGTTATTCCTTTAACTGTAAACAATGGTTCAGAACTAGAAGTTAACTTTACAATTCATTTTCAATAAAACTAATATATACCTACCACATCCCGAATATCTATCCATCCAATTAGTAAAAGATATTCGGGATATTAATTGTCTAGCTTTACTCAAATAGATTAGGTACTTTTAATCGGAAAGGGGAACGTTATGAAGAAATTAAAAATTTTCTTAATCGCAGCACTTGTGATTGTTGTAGGGATGGGTAGTTATCTACTCTATACGTTTAAATTTAAAGACTATGATGTCGCTGATGAGCAAGTAGAGAAAATTATAGAAGATGATTATAAAGTCGAACTTCCAGATGGGAACCTGCTTATAATAGACAAACCTTTAGAAGAAAGTAATGGAACATCAAAGTCCATTGAAAAAGATACTACTAAAACAGATTCTATTACTGTAACTACGGAAGAAGTAGCTAGCGCTATAGAAACGGAGGGAAAGGATACAACCTCCACAAGTGGAAATACTACTCAAACCAAAATCTCGAGTGTAAAGCCATCTTCTGCTGAAACAATAATTGAAAAATATAAACCAGCATTAGAAGGGCTGGAAGGACAAGCAGATACAAAAATTAATGCACTCATTGGACGAGCAGTGGGAGAATATCAAGAAAAGAAAACAAACGGCGAGAAAATAGACTTCGCTTATTTTTACAATAAGTACATGTCTGCGGCTAATAATCTAGAAGCAAATACAGATAGGGTCTTTAATTCTGTTATAAAAGTAATTGAAAAGGAGTTAGCGGCAAATGCATTTGACAAATCTAACGTGCAAATATTGAAAGATGAATACGAAGCTAAGAAAAAAGCAAGAAGAGATAGTTTAATAAGTAAAGCCCTTGGCAATCGCTAAAAACAAAAGAAGTGCTTATTTTTACGATGTTTAATTTCAGCTCAATTTAATAAATATTAAACAGTATTTAAAAAGAGAAGAAATTGAAATTAAAGGAGTTAAGAATTTAATGGAAGAGACAATCAGCCTCCAGGATATATTTAAAACGATTAAAAAAAGATTTACTTTAATTGTACTTTCGACGATTGTAGCAATTGTAATTAGTGGTGTCATTAGTTTTACATTATTAACACCTATATATCAGTCTTCTACACAAATACTAGTCAATCAAGAAAAGGTAGATGTTACTACATTCACCGCACAAGATATACAAACAAATTTACAACTCATCAATACATACAACGTGATAATCAAAAGTCCTGCTATTTTATCGAAGGTGATTGAAGAATTAGGACTAGATACTACACCAGCAGCTTTAAATAGTAAAATCACAGTCAATAACGAACAAAACTCTCAAGTGGTAAATATTACTGTCCAGGATTCAGATCCCAAACTAGCTGTAGAAATCGCCAATAAAACAGCTTCAGTTTTTCAGACTGAGATAAAAAAATTAATGAAAGTAGACAATGTGAGTATTCTAACACCTGCGTTTTTACCGGAAAATCCCGTACCTGTAAAACCTGATCCATGGATCAATATGGCTATTGCAGCAGTTGTAGGATTAATGGTAGGGATAGGTTTGGCTTTTTTAATAGAGTATTTTGATACAACGATAAAGAACGAACAGGATGTGGATGAACTTATAAACTTACCAATACTTGGACTAATCAGTCCTATCTCTAATAAGGATATTAAAAATACTATGGCGGAAGTGACAATCCGCAGAAAGAGGTAGTTAGATGGTTAGGAAAAAAAAGGATATAAAGAAAAAGTCTTTTCAAACCGCAGCAAGGAAATTAGTAACAGGCTTGAGTTCAAAATCAATAGTTTCTGAACAATTCCGTACACTACGTACGAATATAAACTTTTCTATGCCTGATAAAGAATTGAAGACACTTCTTATCACATCGTCTTCTCCTGGAGAAGGTAAATCGACAGTAGCAGCAAATATGGCAGTGGTTTTTTCACAAGAAGGAAAAAGAGTCCTCTTAGTGGATGCAGATATGCGAAAACCTACTGTACATCACACTTTTCATGTAACCAATACAGAAGGTATTTCTAATTTGTTATCTAGGAAATCTGTATTAGAAGATGTAGTAAAAACTTGTGAAATTGATAATTTGTCTATTATTACATGTGGTCCAATACCTCCTAATCCAGCCGAACTACTTAGCTCTCAAACAATGCAAAAGCTTTTGGGAGAAATGTCGAATAAATATGATCTTGTTATTTTCGATGCTCCACCTGTTTTATCGGTCACAGATGCACAAATTCTTTCAAACAAATGTGAAGGGACGGTTTTAATATTAAACTCTGGAAAAACAGAAAAAAATGCTCTTTTAAAAGCGAAAGAAACTTTAAAATCATCGAAAGCCAATATATTGGGAGTAGTGTTAAATAATTTTCAGCTTCAAAAAAATCATTATTACTACCAATATTACGGAAATGCCTAGTGAATGCGAAGCTTTATTTAAACATTAGAAAAAGAGGTATAAAAATGGTTGATATACATGCGCATATTCTTCCAGGAGCCGACGATGGTCCAAAAACATTAGAAGAATCTATGGAACTTATAAAGCAATCTATTATAGAGGGAATCACTGATATTATTGTGACTCCACACGCGTTTAGTCCTCATTATGATGTGCCTGCAAAACTGGTAAAAGAGAAAATTGAATTACTAACTGTGGAAATAAATAAATATGAACTACCGATTAAAATCCACGCTGGACAGGAAGTAAGAATACAACATTCTACAGGAAGGAAAATTTCTGAAGGAGAGGTACTACCTCTAGCAAGCTCCAAATACATCCTTATTGAGCTTCCTAGTGAAGGGATACCATTGTTCACAGTACCAGTAATACAGGAAATTATACAATTAGATAAAATTCCAGTAATAGCTCATCCAGAAAGGAATCGTACCATTGCAAATAACCCACAGCACCTAATGAAATTAATAAAAAGTGGTGCGATTGCTCAAATTACTGCTGGTAGTGTGGCAGGACACTTTGGAAAAAACATTCAAAAAATTTCACTCCAATTGGTGGATGCGAATTTAGTACATGCATATGGATCTGATGTACATAGCTTAACGAATCGCCCTTTACTATTTGATGAAGGGTTAAGCTACTTAGAAAAATATAAAAGACTAGACGCTGTAGACATCTTTTTAGAGAACAATTTTAGAATACTTAACAATAGTGATGTCATTCTCCTTGAACCAACGGAAGTCCCAGCAACTAAATGGTGGAAACTATTTCATTAAGAACAAATGTTTTAAAGAAAGGAATGAAGAAGAAATGTCTCTTAGAAAAAGAATATCTTTATTAATTTTTGTAGATTCTTGCATTGTGTTCTTTTCCATATATATTGGGTATTTTGTACTTCATCCTATAGAAAATCCTTTTAACTATACTTTTTTATTGTTAAGTGCGTTAACAATTTTTATGGCACATCATTTTTTTGCTTTGTATTATGGTCTTTATCGGAAAGTATGGGAGTATGCATCAATCAGAGAATTAGTCTCTATTGCTAAAGCTGTATGTTTTACAATTCTAACGGTTGCCACTATACAATTTCTTTTCATGGGGGATATCTTAATAAGAGCATTGTCCATTACATGGATGCTCCATATGTTACTAATCGGTGGGTCTAGACTATCTTGGAGAGTTTTCAGGGATTCATACTTGATAGGGGAAAAAAAGGTAAATAAAGCCGAAAAGCGAACGTTAATAATTGGAGCAGGATCGGCTGGTTCGATGATAGCACGTCAATTATTAAATAATACGGATTCACCATTAAAACCAATTGCTTTTTTAGATGATGATTGCACAAAAAAAGGTTTAGAAATATTTAATATAAGGGTAATGGGACCAACAGAACTTATTGAGAATGTCGTAAAGGACTTAGATATTGAGCATATCATTATTGCCATTCCTTCCTTAGAAAAACACAGAAGTTCCTACCTTATGCAAAAATGTCTCGATACGGGGATTCATACTCAAACAATGCCACTTATTGAGGATTTGTTGACCGGTAAAGTATCAGTTAATGAGATTAGGGATGTACGAATTGAAGATTTACTAGGACGTGATGAAGTAGTGCTGGACACAGAATCTATCTCAATGAAGTTAACAAATAAAAAAATATTAGTCACTGGAGCAGGAGGTTCAATCGGATCGGAAATTTGTAGACAAGTAGCCAAATTTGAGCCGAGTGAAATTATTTTGTTGGGACACGGAGAAAACTCAATATACACGATTGACATGGAGTTGAGGCAAAAGGTTTCGTCAGTGATCAAAATTATTCCGATTATTGCGGACATTCAAGACAGACAGAGAGTTTTTGATATTATTTCTACTCACAAACCTGATGTCATCTATCATGCTGCAGCACATAAACATGTCCCTTTAATGGAATATAATCCAATGGAAGCAGTGAAAAATAATATTTTTGGAACAAAAAATATTGCAGAAGCAGCCGACACTTTTGGTATAAAACACTTTGTCATGATTTCGACTGATAAGGCAGTAAACCCTCCCAACATCATGGGTGCGACAAAACGTTTTGCTGAAATGATAGTTCAGAATCTTGCGAAGAAAAGTAATACTAAATTTGCAGCAGTCCGATTTGGTAACGTTCTCGGTTCAAGGGGTAGTGTCGTTCCCCTATTTAAAAAGCAAATTGCTATGGGGGGACCAATAACTGTAACAGATCCAAATATGACCCGTTATTTTATGACAATTCCAGAGGCTTCGAGATTAGTTCTCCAAGCAGGTACTCTTGCAAATGGCGGAGAAATATTTGTTCTTGATATGGGGGAACCAGTGAAAATCGTAGATCTAGCCAAAAATCTTATAAAATTATCTGGATATACCGAAGACGAAATCGATATCTATTTCACTGGCTCTCGCCCAGGAGAAAAATTATACGAAGAGTTATTAAATGACAATGAAATTCAAGATAAATTCATCTTCCCTAAAATACATATTGGAAAAGCTAATCCTATAAATGAAGTGGAGCTTGATTATGTATTGGACAAATTGAAAGGTATGAAAGTCGAGGAGATGAAAGACATATTAATTGGTTTGGCGAATAAAGAAAATATTCAATTCCCAATGGGATCATATTAAGCGTTAAGACAAACATTCAAAGAAAATTAAATTAAGAAAAAGAGAAGATAAAATGAAAAAAAAAATACTTTCTGATGTCTATAT
Source organism: Bacillus sp. FJAT-22090 (assembly GCF_007676755.1). Taxonomy (GTDB): domain Bacteria; phylum Bacillota; class Bacilli; order Bacillales_A; family Planococcaceae; genus Psychrobacillus. Next base: position 45,236 of record NZ_VEBK01000014.1, read on the forward strand.
AAATCTACTTAGTTCTTTTGTTTTTTTATTTGCTATACAAATACTATATTATCCAGAAATCTCAAAACATTTCAGTGAAGGATTTTTTGGAGAATTTATATATATCATCACTATTATAAATTTAGTAGGTTCCTTAATCGGAGGAACAATAAGTAATGTATTCTTAAAAAACTATTCTTCTTGGAAAATCCATAATACTTACTATCAAAAGTTTAGTAGCTTACTCTACATTTCTATTGCTTTGTTAATAGTTATTTTTCTTGGCTTCTTGGTTATAAGCATTCAACAACAACTTGGAATTACTCTATCTAATAGATTTATCTTGTTTATTTTTGCGATTACTTTTTTCAATCAAATGCGAGTAATTTTAACAACCTGGCTTCGAGCAAAACTAGATTATAAAGTTATTTTTCTCTTGAATTTAATAGTTTCTAGTATTTATTTTGTTGGATGGCTATTACTAAAAGCGGATATTTCAATTAATGTATTTTTAATAATCCTCTTTTCAGAGTTATCATTTTTAATCGTTTTTTTGGCAATAGATAAAAATCATATTAGATTATTTTCTATAGTTAATAAAATTCAAGATAAAAAGTTATATTATTCTGTATTCTTACTATTATTCTCATCTGTTTTTTATACTTTATATAAATATGTTGACCGTGTTTTAATCGGGCATTATATGAATATTGAATTTATACCTATTTTTTATGTTGCGAATATAACTGGTTTAATATTCGCTATACCCTTTAATGTTCTTTCCAATGTGGTATTCAGTTACATCGCACAAAAAAATACAATCGGAAAAACCCTATTAAAGCTTCTAATATATATACCAGTTTTCCTCTTTATATTCCTATTAATTATTAGTTCTTTTCTAGGCCCCATTCTGATCAAACTTTTATATCCAACGTATTATACAGAAGCTATGGGTATATTTAAAGTCTTGAATATAGGAAATGCCTTGTTGGTTGTAGATTACCTATTAAGGGGATTCATTATTAAATACTATTCTGAAGGATATAAAGTTATATCAGATTTAATTGCTCTTCTATTTTTTATTGGTATATCTATAATATTCTATGAAAATTCATTAGTTTCTTTTGCATACGGTTATTCAGTAGGGATACTTATTAAGTGTTTATACAATTATTCGTTGCTTCTTATTTATTTTAGAAGAGATGCAAAAAGGTAAGTAGTCTTTATCAAAGTGAAAGTGGAAAGGATAAAATATGCTGCTATTTCTAATACATTGTTTAATACCACTAGTAAGTATAATGATTATTAAAATTAGTTATGGTCAGGTTCTAAGTTTTTCATTTGTCCATATATTTCTCTATTCCTTTTTGTTTTTGATCTATATTAGGGCACTTGAGGTGTACGAACTTTTTGGAAATATTCATTTTCTTCTGTCAGTATGGATGATTCCTTTAATAGTGGTATTGGTAGCTTCTTTTATAAAAATTGTCGTTTTAAAGTCAACATACTCTTTTAATTTGAGGATTAGTAATCTACATTTCAATGCAACAGATAAATTCTTATATAGCAGAATTCATTTCTTTTCATTGATATTTTTGACGATAATAGTGGTTTTTATAGTTGATATTGGTTTTTCGAATATAGCTTTATTCACATTATTTATTAGTCCAAATAATAGTATAGAAGTAATGAATCAAAGAATTTCTGGATTAACATCCAACATTACCCCTTTACTAACTTATATTTATGCTTACTCGAGAACTTTAATATTTCCCTTATATTTCTCTTTTCTATCCATCTTATTTGCGAAGAAGAAAATAGGAAAATGGCATTACTTTCTGATTATGCTTACAGGTATATTCTTTTGTTTATCCACTACCGCGAAGTCACCAGTTGTCATTTTTATGATAAGTGGACTCTTTGGGTATAACTTTGCAATTGAAGGAAGGTTAAAGATTAAAAAAATAACTATGGGAATAATTATTGTTCTTTTAATTCCAGCCGCTATATACCCATTGTTGTATGGTTCATCTGGACTGAACAGCATGATAGTCCTTATTGATAGTCTTTGGAGAAGACTTACATGGGTTCCTTCTTATGCAAGTGGAGTGTATTTTGATTATTTTAGTAACCATAATTTATCCATGGGTTTTTCATCAAATAAGGTACTTTCTTTTTTTACAGGTCAAGAATATATTAATATACCAAGTTATATATATGAAAATTATTTTAACACTACTATACAGGGGGGACTTGTAAATGCATCTTATTTTGCGTCCTTTTACGCAGATTGGGGTCTTTACGGAGTTATATTTTCAACCATATTTATTAGTATGTTTTTAGTCTCATTAGACTATTTTTTTAAGCTGAATACTACTTTTCTTTATACAGCAGGGAAAGTAATTGTCCTTTTAGGAATGATTCACCTAATGCTTTCCAACTTTTATTCAGTATCACTCGGTAGAGGATTCGTATCCATCCCTTTGTTATTCTTGCTATTAAAAATAATCTCTACACAGAAGAATTATTTTTCTGTTAAAGATAGTGTATATAAAGGAGTAAAACATGAGATTTAAAAAGTTTAGTAAGGATATTTTTGAGTTTTTGCTAGTTAAAAAAAAATATAACTTGAAGACTGATCCTAGCAAAGCAATTTATCCAGTAGATTTAGATTTCACTCTAGATGACGAAGTAAATTACTACCATCCCTTTGATGAAAATGGTATTCCTATGAAAATCTATTCATCTAAAGGAAAACAATATAATCCTACTAGAATCGCTTCTTATGGATTCGCTCATTGGGGTAGATATCAAACAAATGGGAAAGAAATACACAAAAATGCATTTATGAACGTACTTTGTTGGTTTTGTGAAAATAACCAAAATGGTCTCTGGTTTTATGAATTTGAATGGAACGATTTAGAGAAATATTGGATATCTTGTATGGCACAAGGAGAAGGAATAAGTATTTTAACTAGAGGATATCTACTAACTTCAGATGAAAAATATATTAATCTTGCTATTAAAGCGATAGAACCATTCAAGAAAACTATTAAAGATAAAGGGGTGGTTTCTTATGTAAATGATGATTCTATTTTTTTTGAAGAGTACCCTACAGATAAACCCGTACATGTGTTAAATGGTTTTTTATATTCTTTAATTGGTTTAATAGAGTTTAAGGAAGTACTAGAAAAATTACAGGATAGAAAATTAGAAACACGCGAACTTAGTAAGTTAATTAATAATGCAGTGACATCATTAGAAAAAAATATTGATAGATGGGATGCTGGATTTTGGTCCTATTATGATTTACATCTAGAGGGAAAAAAAGTAAGAAATATTTCAACAATAATCTATCATATGCTACATGTTACCCAATTAAAATTTATCGCACATAAAACTAATAATAGTTATTTGATGCATATATCCACTAAATGGGAAAAGTACTTAATTAATACTAATTATAGAATAAAGGCATTAATGATAAAAATATTATATAGAATAAAAAATCATGCGCAAAGGTAGTGAATAAACATTAAAATTTGTCATTTAACTTCTGTTCATACTGTTTATGATACGAGGATATATCTGAAGGAATGCTTAACTTTAGTAAGCGCAGGATTTGAAGTAACCTATGTCGTTCCGGGAGTTGAAAATTCAATAATCAATGGAGTAAATGTGAAAGGGGTTAAGAAGGGAAAGGGTAACCGTTTTATGAGAATGACAAAAACAGTATTAGAAGTTTTTAATAAGGCAAAGGAGATAAATGCTGATATCTATCATTTCCATGACCCAGAACTGCTTCCAGTAGGATTAGCTTTAAAAAAAAGAGGGAAAATAGTAATTTATGATATTCATGAAGATTTACCTAGAGCAATCTTATCTAAACCATGGATATCTTCATTTATGAGAAAGCCTACAGCAACTATTATTGAAATTTTTGAGAATTATTGTGCTCGTAAATTAGATTGTTTGATAACTGCAACACCATATATTACAGAAAGATTTAAAAAAGTTAACCGAAATACGGTCAATGTTAATAATTTTCCACTCCTCGATGAGCTAATGACGAATTCTAGGGATTTATTTAATTCATATGGACAAGTTTGTTATATTGGTGGCTTGGTTCCCATTAGGGGGATGTATGAATTAATAAAAGCAGCAGAACTAATTGAGGGAAAAATCATATTTGCTGGTCCAGTGCACCCGAAGGATATGGAGATAACTTTAAGTGCTCATAGAAATATAGAATATGTAGGAATATTAAAACGTCCTGAAGTTAGAGAATTATTACATACATCAGTGGCTGGTATTGTTACATTTTTGCCTGAGCCGAATAATGTTAACGCACAACCAAATAAAATGTTTGAATATATGTCTGCTGGAATTCCAGTAATTTGTTCAGATTTTCCATTATGGGGCACTATTATTGAAAAGTATAAATGCGGAATATGTGTAAATCCAGAAGATCCTAAGGCTATTGCAGATGCGATAAATTATCTATTGAACAATCCCGACGTGGCTCAAGAAATGGGAAGGAACGGGAGGATAGCTATAGAGAGGGAATTTAATTGGGAAGAAGAGAGTAGGAAAATGATAGAAGTATATAAGAGCTTTTGTAAATGATTTCGCGTTGGGTTTGTAAAGTACTATCTGAAAAAAATTGTAAGGTAGCTCCCTTTTAAAGTATCGGAAGATTTGGAGATTTTGTAGTCTTATAAAATATTTTGGTTCTTAGAAATTACTAAGGAAATTTAAAGTAGTAGAGAGGTTTTATAATGAATATTTGGATTTTCAATCATTACGCTTCTGGTGCTAATTCCAGTGGTGGAACGAGGCATTTCGATTTAGCAAAACAACTAGTGAAGATGGGACATTCAGTTACAATATATGCATCTTCTTTTAATCATCAATTATTAGTTGAAGAGCACTTAGTGGGGAGTAAAAGTATCCATAAAGAGTCTATATCGGAAGGTGTTAAATTTGTCTGGATCAAAACAACTCCATATTATAAAAATAATTTTAAAAGAGTTTTTAATATGCTCTCTTATACGAAGCGAGCTTATACAATCGCAAGAAAAGAGAGTAGCCGTCCAGATATAGTAATTGGATCCTTGGTTCATCCACTTGCAGCTTACATCGGCTATCTCATAGCCAAAAAATATAATAGTATTTTTTATTTCGAAGAAAGGGATTTATGGCCACAAACTTTAATAGATTTAGGTAAAATGTCTCCAAGGAATCCTGTTATTTATATACTTTCCAAAATAGAACTTTTTTTATTCAGAAAAGCTAATCGAATTATATTCTTATTTGATAAAGCTGTTAATTATGGAGAATCAAAAGGAATTTCAAGAGAGAAGTTTTTGTATATTCCTAATGGATTTGATATGGATAGGACCTTTAACTCGATAGAGCTTTCTACAGAAATAAAGCAAGTACTAAAGAATTTAGAACAACAAATGATAGCTATATATACAGGTGCGCACGGGAAAGCTAATAATCTGGATGTCATACTTAATACTGCTAGTCAAATCATGAAAAAAGAAACACAAATTCATTTTGTATTAATTGGAGATGGACCGGAAAAAGAACGACTAGTAAAACGTATAAAAAGAGAAAAAATAACTAATGTTACAATGCTCCCTCCTGTAAAGAAAGAAATGATTCCCGAAATTTTAAAATATGCAGATGTAGGTTTATTGCCATTAGTAAATTCTCCAGTGTTCAAATGGGGTATAAGTCCAAATAAATTATTTGATTATATGGGTGCTTCATTGCCGGTAGTAATTTTATGTGATGTAGAAGGAACCCCAGTAGAATTAGCTAGCGGAGGTCAAGTTATTAGGGGGAATTTTGAAGAAGAGCTAGTAAACTTTCTTACTCATATTGATAAATCAGAGTTAGTTAGATTAGGTAATAATTCTAGAAACTATGTGGAAAAGAATCATTCCTGGGAGAGGTTAGCAACTAAGCTAGAGGCCCAAATGATTAGTGATGTAAACAAGTTCAACAAAAATAATTTAATAAAGAGTGATTTATTTGAAAAGAATATTTGATTTTATTATTAGTTTCTTTGCCCTAATTCTGTTGTCACCTGTGATAGGGATAACTTCTCTATTAATTTATTTCAAGATTGGATCTCCGGTTTTATTCAAGCAAGAAAGACCGGGGTTAAAGGGGCGCTCGTTTGTCGTATATAAATTTAGAACTATGACACAAGAGCATGATGAAACAGGTGAACTGCTACCGGATTATGCTCGCTTGACGTCTTTTGGTAGGTTTCTAAGAAAGTTAAGCTTAGATGAGCTTCCTCAGCTTTGGAATGTATTAAAAGGTGATATGAGTTTTGTCGGACCAAGGCCGTTATTATTGGAATATTTACCTTTATATAATGCGAGGCAGGCAAAGCGGCATGAGGTGCGACCAGGTATAACTGGTTGGGCACAGATTAATGGAAGAAATGCAATCTCTTGGGAAGAAAAGTTTGAATTGGATATATGGTATGTAGAGAATCAGTCTTTCTTGTTAGATTTGAAGATTTTGCTTAAAACTGTGAAGAAAGTATTTATAAGAGAAGGGATTAATCAAGAAGGACAAGCAACGATTACTAAATTTTTAGGAAACAAAATTAATTGATAGTAGGTGGACATCCTGGAGAAGATTATCCTTATTGGCGATAGTGGACATTCAAAGGTAATTGCAGATTCCATTCGATCTCAAAATGGAAAAATTATCGCTAAGTTAGATGATAAATATCAAAAGAATACTTATGAACATCAAATTCTCAAGGGACCAATACATCAACTAGAAGAAATTCTTGTAGATGACGTTAAGGTTGTTATTGCTATTGGCTCCAATTCTGTGCGAAAACAACTAGTGGAAAGATTAGATCTTTCGATAGAAAGATATGCAAAGATCGTACATAACAGTGCGATAATAAGTGATTCGGCGAACATTGGTTTTGGAACGGTTGTGATGCCAGGAGCAATAGTTAATGCTGATGTCTCTATTGGAAATCATGCAATTATTAATACTAACTGTGTAATAGAGCATGATTGTGTAATTGAAGAGTATGTACATATTTCCCCTGCGACTACTTTAACGGGAAATGTAAAAGTCGGTGAAGGAAGCCATATTGGAGCAGGAGCCACTGTTATTCCAGGAATTGAAATAGGTTCTTGGGTAAATATAGGAGCAGGCAGTTCTGTTATTTCAAATATAGAATCTAATGTTACTGCTGTTGGAGTGCCAGCTAAGTCGATAAAGAAAGAAGGTTTAATATGAATAATCGAATCTTATTATCTTCCCCGCATATGTGTGGAAATGAACAAAAATATATAAATGAGGCATTTAAAACGAATTGGATCGCCCCTCTTGGTCCAAATGTGGAGAAGTTTGAACGAGAATTAGCAAGATACGTAGGAATTGCAGATGCGGCTGCAGTTAGTTCTGGTACAGCAGCAATTGATTTAGCATTAAATATACTTGGTGTAGGAGTAGGGGATATTGTATTTTGTTCAAGTTTAACGTTCATTGCAAGCGCAAACCCGATTGTTTATCGAGGGGCAACTCCAGTCTTTATTGACTCGGATTTCGATACATGGAATATGTCACCGCAAGCATTAAAAAAAGCTTTTATCGCAGCTTCGGATAGGAAAAAACTTCCACGAGCTGTTATTATCGTTAATTTATACGGACAAAGTGCACAAATGGATGAATTAATAAAGATATGTAATGAGTATGATGTACCAATTATAGAGGATGCAGCAGAATCACTTGGCTCACTGTATAAAGGAAAAAAAAGTGGGACATTCGGTACATTTGGGATTTATTCATTCAATGGCAATAAAATAATTACAACTTCAGGTGGAGGAATGCTGATTTCAAATGACGTGGAGGCTATAAAGCATGCTCGTTTTTTAGCTACTCAAGCCCGGGATGAAGCGAAGCATTATCAGCATAGTATGATCGGATATAATTATCGCTTAAGTAATGTGTTAGCGGGAATTGGACTAGGACAATTGGAAGCTTTAAATGAACGTATAGCACAAAAGCGTGCAATTTTCGGCAGATATAAAGATTGCTTAAGCTCTATCGAAGGTATTTCTTTTAGTCCTGAATTACCAAATACGTTTTCTAATAGATGGCTGAGTGTAATGTTTTTAAACCCTAAGCGGGTTAGCATTTCTATCAATGACCTCATTGATGCACTTGACTTAGAAAATATTGAAGCACGCCCTGTATGGAAACCACTGCACCTTCAACCCATTTTCCAGGAATGTGAATTTTACGCACACGATGAAGAAATAAAAGTGAGTGAAATTCTATTCGCTAATGGAATTTGCTTGCCATCAGATACAAAGATGACAGCTGAACAACAAATGAGGGTAATAGAAGTGATTAAGAATAGTGTTGGTTGTAGAACTTAACCAAATTTAATTAGTAAAATCAAATTTTTTTATATAGTTACATCCTTCACAGGCTACACCTATTTGTTGATTTGTTTTCGGATCTTTATAGTAAATTTCATCGAAACCACAAATTTCACATTCCATAATATGAAAAGCTTTGCGGGTTCCAAGAATATTATCTAGTTTCATATCAAAATTTAGCTGCAAGACTACACGCCTCCTATTTTAATTAATGATAAGTCGTTGTATCATGAAAAAGAGAAAGGAATTCAAATAGATACATAAATAAATCTGCTTACAAAATAGCATCAATGAATTTGAGTTACAGAATAGTTAAAGAAAAGAACAGACAAAAGAAATCTGCTCTTTTTCATTTAAGGTTACTTTTAAGGGTTACATGATGCCAACACAGTAGAGAAGTAATCTACATTTGGTCTATCAGGTTCTAAATTCCAAAGGTCCTTCTTCTTAGCAAAGTCAAAATGGCAATCAAATTGATTTTGCATACCTTCCGAATTATACCATTTACTATTGTTAGTATGTATAGATTTTATTTTATCCCAAGCATCTATTTTTATTACTTTATTTAGATCGGAGTTTTTTGAACTAGCAACATCTGGTTTTTGTGACAAACTTAATGAAGTTATACCACCTCTATATATCCATTCACTCTTAGTGAAATAAGTAGAGAAAGAGGTTGCTTTCATGTTTACTTGAATATCGATTAAATTAGAAACGTTTTTTGTTTTCACGTTTAACAGTAAAATGTTGTTGCTATCTATCGAAGTGATAATTTGTGTATTTCCATCGTTATTGGCTACTTTTACATCAATAACTCCTATTGAATGATTATATTTATTATATATATTACCCGAATTAAAAGTCCTTCCAAATTCATTTTTGTAAAAGACAGCAGTTTCACCTTTATTAAGTTCTAGGGGTACCTGAATTTTAGTGCCCAAGGTAGATGGAACAAGGGTAATGTTCAGGACTTCGCTATTTCCATCCATCACCTTACTATAGGAGGTTTCTTTGAGTGCTTCAGTTTTAACGTTAGAAATCATAGTAGGTAAACCAATTGCAATTTTTTTGTTCTCTTCTGTTATTAAATAAGTAGTTTTTTCAAGTGCTTTAACAGAAGTTATATGCCCGAAACTATAAACTATTGAAAGAACCATTAGTCCAGTGATAATTTTCCTCATTATTAATAATTTCCCCTAACACTATTTTACTTATTCTCTATATATCCATTGGCAATTACTAAGTCTCCATTTTGAAGATAACCTAGATAAAATGAAATAGTTTTAAGATATAAATTACTTAATCGATAATGAGCACTCCTAACTATACGGTAGAACTTTTGTATTAATATTGTCGAACGAGTTCATAATAACATCTGCCTACATAATTGTCATCATAAATTTTTTTCTCTCTCAAAGTTAATCTTTATTCGAACTTTTGATGCCAAACGTAGACAACTAAATAGGAAATGCATCCAATCCTATTATTTCTTATAAATGTAGAATGTAGAATCTTTACTCACTATCTTGAATAATAAAAATAGATGCAGTTACTTAGTGCCTAATAATGGAACTTTAAATAATTCTTTCTATCCATTATACTAGTGTCTAGAAGTAACCAGAAGTACAATATTATTCAAAAATAGCTAATATATTACTTCAGAGGTTATCTTGGTTTAGCGATTTGATTAGGGGGATTTTTTTGGAGAACGTAAATGTTTATGTTGATTTTAAGTTGAATATTGAAGAAGGGACTTCATTATTTAATGTGGAGGCCCAGTGTTTAATATTTACAGAGGATTTAGATCAATCGGTGAATGTGGGGCATGCCTCCTTCTATTTAATTAATCCTGTTAAAAGTTCTTATTTAGACGTTTGTGGGGATGCAGATTGTATATCTTCGGACTTGTCTCACTCATTGATAAGTTTAAGAGATATTTGTGATGTAGAGAGCATCCAGGGATTAGTGGCAACTGGCCATTTCATAAATATAAAAGAAGATTGGCGTGGAAAAGGATTAGGCAAAGCTTTTATAAAGAAAATGATCGAACAACTAACACTTTTAAATGTAGGGATCATGGTTTTAATAGCTAGAAATACAAATGAATTTCCTTATTATAGCGAATTGGGATTTCAACCGCTGAAAAATAAAGCTGATATTTCGTTGATGTATCGTTATGCAGACGATATTAATGTGTAAAATACATAGACAACTTATCAAAGTACCAGTGTCCCAGTATTTTTACGAGGACACTGGTTTTCTTTATTTTAAATATCTCCTTGCACTTGAATAATTCGTTTTGTAAACTCCTGCGGAAATCGATTCAATTTTGACTTTGTCTGATGCATTTGGAGCGTGTAACATTTTCCCATCTCCTATATACAAACCGACGTGATATACTTTTCCTTTTCCTTTATTGCCCGCAAAAAATACCAAGTCTCCAGGTTGTAGATCTTTCTTTGCGACTGCTGTCCCTTTTGTTGCTTGGTAAAAGGAATCGCGCGGAATAAGGATTCCATGATTTTTATAAACAGAGTAAATAATTCCCGAACAGTCGTAACCATATGAAGATGTTCCTGCCCATAAATAAGGAAGACCTAAGAACATTTTTGCACTGTTTACAATATCCTTTTGGCTTGGTTTTGGGATAGCTGCGTAATTTTTAAAGGGTTTGGCATCCTTTTTCAGTAAATATTTAACACCGTTTGCTGGTGTTTGTACATGTAGCCATTCGCCTTCTTCTTTCACAATAGGTAGGATAGTTGAATAGCTGATTTGAATAAAGCTTTTCTTTTTGCCCATATCGTTATATAAAGTAGCACTTTTTGCATTTACAACAGCAATCGAACAATTGCTATAGTCTGTAGCCGTTTCCACGATATGTGCTTTAGGGACCCATCCGGGGTATCCTTCTTTTTGATATGGTACGAACTGATCATTAATCGCTATTCTAACCCAATTTCCACTCGTTTTTAACACAGTTACCTGATCTCCATACAGTGCTTGTGTATCGACTTTATCAACCAACCACCATTTTTGTTTTAAGTTCATACTTTTCGTCCATTTAGAAATATCTACAGGGGTGGAAATGGAAGGGCGATCGACAGAGCGAGCTATGTTTGGATTATGCCAAAGAGAAGTTGCCTGTACATTTACCTTGTATGTTTTTGTTTTACTTGGTTTTTCGCATGCCCTAACCTCTTGCGTAGGAGGAAGTGCTTTGCGGAAATCAGGATGCAACACACGTGCAAGATAAGTGGCAAAATCGCCTTTTGTTATATTGTCTAAAGGCTTATATGTATTATCTGTATAACCTGTTGCAATATGTAGTGATTGTAATGTGTTAATCGCCTCTGATACCCAATATTCAGGAAGTACATCAACGAAAGATGTCTTTGTAGTGCCTTTCAAATTAAAAGCCCTCACGAGATAGACGGCACCCTCTCCTCTTGTAAAAGGGGCATTTGGGTTAAACGCACCGTTCGCATCTGCTATCATAATTCCTTCATTCGAAACTGCTGCCATGAATGGGTAACCTGGATGAGTCGCATCTACATCCGTAAAGTCTACTTCCATCTGTTCTGTGGGAGCCAGCCCCAATGACTTTACTATCATTTCAGCCGCCTCAAGACGGGTAATCGCTTCATTGACTCCAAAGTTTTTTGAAGGGTTTCCAACTAATATTCCTTTAGAAGCTAAAAAATCTAGCTCTGCTTTTGCTAAATAATCGTCCCCCACATCTTTGAACAATGGAGCAGCTGAAGCAGTACTAAATGTGGAAAATAAAAAGATAATCCCAATAAAAAATGCGATATGTTTTTTCATATATACTCCATCCCTCCTCTATTTACTATACAAGAGACTATCTTTTTTTGCTAGATTAAAAATTCAGATATTTTAAATCTCTAATATAAAAAAGCCATGCGAATAGGACCATTCGCAAAGCTCTCTTTTGCTTCTTTCAAAACAAGTAAATCATATTATCCAAATACCTTCCCAACGTCGAATCGGCCAAAAGGGTTACGATAATCACAAACAACAAAACATAAACCGCAATATATAGGATAAAACCATATAAAGGATCTATTTCACTTGGATTTTTCGTTATTAAAAAGCTAACTAAGTACAATGGCAAAACAAACATGGTGATTATAAAACTAATAACTAACATTATATTTCCAAACGTAAATGATTGGATAATCATGAGAAGTAGGGAAAGGGAAATAGTTACAACGAGAGGAGATAACTGCCCGCCATAAAAACTAATAATGGCTTTTAAAGAATACTGGGAACCGAAAAAGCTATTAATAATAAAAAGGCTAAATATTGAAATAGCGAAAAATAGGAAAGTGAGTAATATTATTTGGATAAAATAAGGAAAAAAGAATAAAGAATCTCCCCGGAGGTTGTTATGAGTTATTAAATATAGAGATATTGTATACAGCAATGTAAATAAAACAATGCTAAATAACCCGTTGGAAAAGTCTTTTTCTCCTTGCTGAAACGCAAATGAAGGCTTCTTTAACTGTTGGATGAAATAGGTCCTATAAATAGATGATCTCTGTTTCAAATTTTCTATATGTATATTAGGTTCGACAGGCTGTACGGATGTTTTTGCTGTAGTATTTCGTTCCGTACGCAATAAAACTTTTTCAAATTTATTTCCACATGTTCCGCAAAAGTTTCCAACGACTTGTTCTTGCCCGCAATTTGAGCAGACGATATGCATTGCCTCCCGTTTGTTTTTATAGGTAATGTATGAAGTTTGCTTGAAAAGTATACTTAAGCGACCTGTCTTGGCCAGAAATCCCTATGATAAATTTGTTTGTAAAAATGAATGTTTTCGTTGTACAGTGGATAAAGGAGTATTTTGGTAAAGGAGGTACCTCATGGTGAAGAGAAAAGTTTTCATCTTTCTTTCAATTAGTATTTTTCTATTAACGCTATTATATATAATCAAACCATTTCAAACAGACACTTCCTCACCTTTTCCAATACAAAATGGAATTCTTTCCTTGGAAGATTGGGATGAAGAAGATCAGATAATTGAGCTGAATGGGGATTGGGATTTCTTTCCCGATACTCTAATCGTTCCTAGTCCCAATTATGATGTTTTTGCCATCAGTCAAGAAAATCGAAAGCAAATAACAGTGCCAGGAGAATGGAATGACCGGTTGAAAGAAAGTGGTCCTCACGGAGTAGGTACTTATCGATTGATTGTTAAAGTACCGAAGGAAGGGAGATATGGGATAAAGGCAGCCTCGATCCGTAACTCCAGCAAAATTTATATAAATGGAAAAGAAGTAGGAGGGGTGGGTAACCCTACAGAGCGTATTGAAGATTTTAAATATGATAATAGAAAATACACAGTGTATGGGGAAAGTGAAAATAGACAGCTAGAGATTGTCGTGCTAGTTGCTAATTTAACCTATTATACAGGGGGCATCACACATCCACTAAAATTTGGGACTGCACAAAACATAATAGCCAAACATGAAATGGATCGGCTTATTAAAATGATGATAATTACGGGGTTTTTACTCATGGGAATTATCCACTTTTTTACGTTTATACAAAGGAAAAAGTATTTATATGAGCTGTTCTTTGCGCTATTTTGCATTACGCTAGGGGTATATACCTCCATGCTGAATGAATATTTATTTTTTCTTGTGTTTCCTGGGTTTGATGCAAAGGAACAGACGAGATTACAGTTGTTGGTCATCCATTTAGTCGTACTGTTTTTCTTATTGTTTGTTTATCATTTGTTTAAGCAATATGCAAAGAAAAAAATAGTGATTGTTCTAAGCAGCTTGTTGTGCATACAAATAGTTATTTACGGGACGAAGAATCCGGTTATTCTGTTGGTTAGACACCTTTCTTTAACGACAAGACAGATTCTAATTGTGTTCTTTTTAGCTATATGCTTTGTTTATATTCTTGTTGTTTTGATGAGAGCCTTTTTAAGGAAAAAAGAGGATACAGAGTATTTATTGCTTACAATGACTACTTTTATGTGCTATGGATTATTATTAGGGCTGGAATTCCTGTTCGAACTACAAGTTAAGAGTATATTATCCGCTTTAAGTTTACTTATGATTTTTAGTTTGTCCCTACTGATGGGACATCGTTATCAAGCTGCCTTTAATAGGGTAGAAGGATTATCGGAGGAACTTCTTTTGTATGACCGGTTAAAAGATGAATTTCTAGTAAAGACGTCGCATGAACTCAGCACCCCCTTACATGGGATTATCAACTTATCTAAGTTATTAATGGAAGGAATCGATGGGCCTTTAAAACGTAAGCAGCAGGAAAATATTATTTTAATACATAATGTAGGCAAACGTCTGGCAAGTTTAGTAGAAGACCTGTTATTTGTATCTACCATTAAAAAAGGAGAAACTCGTCTAGCTGCACGTCCTGTCAATATTTCCATCGTGGAGGAAGTGCTCGCTGAGATGAATTATTTGATCTCACCGATGCAACAGCTGAAGCTTGTAAATAATATGCCAAAAAATCTTCCGCCGATTTATATGGATGAACAAAAGCTGAAGCAGGTCTTTTTTAACTTAATATATAATGCAATTAAATACACAGCAGCTGGAAGCATAACGATTGAAGCAGAAGTTAGAGAAACACAGATGTACATCTCGGTATCTGATACGGGTAAAGGAATAGAAAAAGAGCATTTGGAATTGATCTTCTCTTCCTTCTATCAAATAGAGAGTAGCAGATCCGGAGATTCAACTGGACTTGGGTTGGGATTAAGTATTACAAAAAATATTATTGAAAGCTCTGGAGGGCGTATTTGGGCAGCTTCTAAAATTGGTCAGGGCTCTCGTTTCACTTTTACTGCTCCCCTTGCCACTACACAGCAGCTTGGAGAAGTGATAGAACCGCAAAACATCGCAGAGATTTTTCAGCGGACAAACGAAGTGGGACTTTTACAGTCAGCAACATCCGTATCAACAGAAAAGGAGAAGGCGATAAAACCATATACTGTTCTAGTGGTAGATAATGAGCCTGCAAACTTGCAAGTGCTCATCAATATGATCCACTCTTTAAACTATCATGTCATCGCTGCAAGCAGTGGCTCAGAAGCGATGGCTATTCTAAAAAAAGAAACAATCGACCTTGTTATCATAGATTTAATGATGCCAAATATGTCAGGATACGAATTATGCCAAGCAGTGCGAAAGGAATATGATCTTGTTGAGCTCCCAGTCATTATATTGACAGCAGCTGGGCAACTATCCGATTTAGTCGCTTCGTTTCAGGTAGGTGCGAATGACTTTTTACAAAAGCCAGTAAATTTAGATGAGCTAAAGGCTAGAGTAGAGTCGCTATTATTAATGAAAAAATCTGCAGAGGATGCTATTAAAGACGAGTTGAGTTTTTTTTATGCACAAATAACTCCCCATTTTTTATATAATACACTTAATACGATTATCGGATTAAGCTATAATGATGTAGAAAAAACTCGAGAGGCTCTACAGCATCTAGCCATCTACTTTCGGGCCAAATTGGATGCCCGGGAACATCATGCGCTCGTAGAACTAGAGGATGAAGTGGAGCTTGTACAAGCTTACTTGGCGATTGAACAAATACGTTTTGGCGATAGGCTAACTATTGAGTACGCTATCGATGAGACAATTGAAACGTATATTCCATCGATGACTATTCAGCCGTTAGTGGAAAATGCAGTACAGCATGGCATTTCAAAACAAAAGCATGGAGGTACTTTATTGCTAGCGATTGAGCGTGAATCCTCTAACATAAAAATAACGATTGAGGATAATGGGGTTGGCATACCTCTTGAAAAACAACAAGAATTACTGGAAGGTAAAAACAATCGAATCGGATTTACTAATCCATTGAAAAAACTTACCCTTATTAAAGGTGCAACTTTTCAATTAGATAGTGAAGAAGGTAAAGGGACAAAAATAACAATACGATTGCCTGAGGTAAAAAACAATGAGAGTATTATTGGTTGATGACGAAGAAATAGCACTAGACGTCAATGAAATTAGGTTAAATGAATTGGAAGGCGTCGAAGTAGTTGGAAAATATACAAACCCATACTTAGCATTAGAA
Organism: Bacillus sp. FJAT-22090; assembly: GCF_007676755.1. Classification (GTDB taxonomy): domain Bacteria; phylum Bacillota; class Bacilli; order Bacillales_A; family Planococcaceae; genus Psychrobacillus. Next base: position 61,741 of record NZ_VEBK01000014.1, read on the forward strand.
CAATTGGAAAAAGTGGATGTTGATGTAGTGTTTTTAGACATGGAAATGGGAGGAGTCCATGGGCTGGAACTGGCAGAAATGATTACAAGTCAATATAGTCATTTAGAAATTCTGTTTGTGACCGCCTATCCTCAATACGCATTAGAAGCTTTTGAAGTGAATGCAATCGATTATTTATTGAAGCCTTTAAATAAAAAACGTCTTAAAAAAGCTATTGAAAAAACGCAAAAGAAGTTAGAGCTGTATAAAGAAAGTAAGAATCTTATAGAGGAAAACAAGCTTTCTTTTTATGCAAAAACTTTGGGAAGCTTCCACCTTCTAGACGGTCAACATAATATTGTTAAATGGCGAACCAAGAAAGTAAAAGAGCTTTTCCTCTTTCTTTGGCAACACCAAGGTACGTCTATTCATAAAACGGTTGTCATGGAGCAACTTTGGCCAGACGTCGTTGTTGACAAAGCTACCACTCTATTGCATACGACAGTGTACCAACTTAGAAAAACCTTTAAAGAAAACGGGCTGGAAGATGCTATATTATTCGTTAATGATCATTATGCATTAAATATATCAATTGATAGTGATTATGCGGAAGTGGAAAGATTATTAACCATTGATAGCAGGGAAACTGCTTCTGTTGAAAAAATCCTAACGCTATATACAGGTGATTTTTTAGAAGAAGAAGATTTTAAGTGGGGAATTGTAACTCAACAGTGTTTTAAACAATTGGTTTTAAATTATTTGGAACATGTAGTAACGAAAAGTGAAGCGAGCCACGAGTTAATAGAAAAATGCTTGCTAAAAATGTTAGTGATCGATTGCTATAATGAAACGTATATGTATAAACTACTATACTTTTATAAAGAAATGAACAATCGTGTGAAGCTAAGAGAGTATTATAGAATATTTGAAAATAAATTAAGAGTTGATTTAGGTATTGAAATTCCGTTTGAAATGCAAGAACTTTACGAGCAAACAATAGAAAAATAAATCGACACTTATTTCCTGTGCAAAGGGAGATAAGTGTTTTTGAGTTGTTCAGAATTTGTTCAGTACAGAAAAGCTATGATTGAATGGGTATTTCTGAGTACAACATTTCAAACAACTTAAGATAGAATTGCTTGCAAAAAAGGCGGGAAACTTAGTAATACCTAAACAAGAATTGGACGTATTAACATGGAAAGGAGATGTAAATTTGCGGAGGATCATCAGTATAGGATTTCTACTTTTAGGTTTCTTCCTCCTGTTTTATCCACAGATTGAGAAAAAACTTTATGATACAAAGCAAGAGCAGCTCATAGAGGCTTTTGAAAATCTAGGAGAAACAATTCCTTATGAAGAAGCAGTTTCGCCGGTAGAAGTTCAAGCAAATGCTGGTGATAAAGAGCTAAGCTTATTAAATGGAGCAAGAGGAATTATTCGAATACCAAAAATTGATTTGGAAATGATGATTTTTGAGGGAGCAACACCAAATTCTTTGACAAAAGGAATTGGCATGATTGAACCCGACAAACAATTCGGTGTTAATAATATTGGACTTGCAGGCCATCGAGCGACAACAACGGGAAAACAATTCAATCGTCTAGATGAGCTGATCCCTCACGATATAGTGGAAGTTCAAACAGAAGCAGCAACATACGAGTTTGAAATTGTACAAACCTTTGTTGTGGATCGAACAGAGATAGAAGTATTACAGGATGGGCAAGAACCACTCTTGACATTAGTAACTTGCACCCCCCTCGGCAAAAAAAATCCAACCGACCGGTTAATCGTTCAAGCAATCTTAAAAAACACACGATAACAGGGGGTAGCTATGAAAAAGATAAGTTTTATAACGCTAGTATTTCTACTAGTCCTACAAAGTTTTATAGGACCAATTGCAGCTAGCGCAAACACTGACACTGGGTCGCCACAAGCGCAAAGCTTTACATTTGGCGAAGTCACAGTAAGCGAAGATGGCAAAGCCAGTATTCCATGGAGCTTTATTGCTGGTGACGAGGAAAGAGAAACTATATACACAAAACAAAGTAATCTTAAATTAGATGCACCAACAACTGGTACTCTAACAGGTAATATAGGCTCCTACACAATTTCAGTTGATGGGCTTATTACCGTAACGATTGCACCAAACCAATTGGCTGATGTTGCAGGATCAATTAGCATAGAAGGAGTGGCAACTGTTGCACCGCTAGCAGCAATCGATGAACAAGTAGCAGAAGAAGCTGCTTCCAATAGCGAATTAACAGAGATAAATACTGGAAAAGAAACAATAGATACAAGCGAAACTGGTTTAACAACAGAGGTTAAAGATGAAAAACCACCAGTTCCTTCATCCGAACTTGATAGTGTTGTACCTATTACTCATGTATCTAAAGTTTCTGTTCTAGTGGATAAAGAAGGTGGGGGTAAAGAGGATATTACATCTATTCCTAATTACGAACCTAAAAATGGAGACTTAGTTACATTAAATTTTGAACTTTTGGTGGAAGCGGGTCATAATTTTGGTGAAGGTTCGACTTTAACCTATCCATTACCAGCAATATTCTCGAATGCTTCTGGATCTGGAGAAGCGGGAACTGTTGGTTCCTTTCGAGTTGAAAATGGCAGTATTGTCGTTACATTTAATAGCACAATTCGAGATGATGGAAACCAAGGTATTAAGATAAATAACGCAAGTTTTGCGATTGGTGCAAAATATAGTGAGTCTAACACGGAGTTAGAATACGAATTAAAATTACCAGGCCAAGAAACGATCAAGTTAAATTTTAAACCCAAGGGTGGACATTCTATTACGAAAGACGGTACTCCCGAAAATAATGGAGCAAGCAGTAATTTTATTGACTGGCAAGTAGATATTAATACAAAATTAGACAATCTTTCTGGTGCGAAGTTTACAGATGTTTTGACACAAAGCAATCCTGGAAAACATACTTTTGGAACAAAATTTATTATCACTGAACTTATTGTAGATGCACAAGGTAAATTAAGTGATGGTGATTCAGTTTCTATTACACCGACGTATAATGATGCGAAAACAGAATTAACACTCGATCTTCCAAATGGCAAAAAAGCTTATCGTATTGTATATAATACGATAATCGATGAAAGCGATTCTGATTCCGGGAAGGCTATGTATAAAAATACGGCATCCATTCTTAATGACGGGAATACTCAAAAGGCAACTGGTAGCAAAGAGGTAACATGGGGACCGCCTTTGGAAAAATCAGTTGAAAGGTCTAATGAATATGGAAGTAGTGCGGAGTGGATCGTAAAGTATAACTATAACCGTAAAATAATAGCAAAAAGCGATGCAATACTCACAGATAAAATTACAGGAAGCCATAAAATTAAGGCTGCAACAGATGTTAAAGTTTATGACGAAAATGGTAACGCAATAGATGAGAGTTTATATTCAGTGAAACTCGATGCGGATGGGAAAGGTTATGTCTTAACATTTAACCAAGGTATCGACAAAGTACCGTATCAAATAAAGTATAAAACTATACAGACAGATTATTTTGTAGAAGGTGGAACAGTAAGTAATATCATTACCAGACAAGATGGTAAAAATGGTTCGAACAATAAAACATTTTTTCCGTACAGTAACCCAAGCATTGTAAAAACAACAAAAGGTACAAATTATAATGCTAAAACAATGGATTGGCAAATTGACGTAAATAAAGATTCTTATAATATGGGGAATATTGTTATAACTGACGAGTATAAAGGTGAGGGGATGAAGTATAAATCTGGCTCACTAAAAGTAACTGGTTTAACAGAAGGAGAATATACCTTTACTGACAAAGGTTTAGAAGGATTCATTTTCGAGGTACCAGGCTTAATTTCTAAGCCATTTACTATTAAGTACACTACGGATTATGGCATCCGAGATGTGGGTAGTAATACAAGGGATTATAAAAATGTAGCCGGAATAAAATGGGTATATAATAGCAAAAACTATGAATCTAGTGCTAATGCTACAGCCAATATTAAAGAGGAGCAAAAAGCTAATGGATATAAGAGTGGGGTTTATAACTACAAAGACAAGATGTTCAAATGGAAAGTAGGCATAAATTTCAATGCAAATACCCTTGCTAATGCAATCTTTAAGGATCAATTACCAGAGGGACAAAAAGTAAGAGATATAAAAGTAAATCCAGTAATTGTAAACGATGATGGCAGTGTTTCTCCTGATTCCGATAGAGAACCAATAACGCCCGAAATCAACCAAACGGGAGAGAATGCTTTTGAAATAGTGTTAGGGAATATTTCAGGTGCATATGAAATTACTTATATATCTGAGGATATTGATGGAATTTTCCCCGTAACTTCCGGGAATGTCAGAATTAAAAATAAAGCTGAATTATTTGATGGGGCGACACTAAATGCAAAATGGGAAGCTGAAGTTATAGTAGCTCACACAAATGAAACGATTACAAAAAACGGAAAAGGAAAAGATCAAACTTCCCTTATCGATTGGGACTTAAAGCTAAATTATGGTCAATCTAACTTATCAAACGTTAAAATAGTAGATACTGTAGGTAAAGATAATGATGAAAACCCAAATCAACTTATTCTAGAAGATTCATTCAAAGTGTATGAAGTAACTTTAACAGGTGAGTCAAAAGAAGGTACGCCTAGCGAAACCAAGGTATTAGTAGACACAGGATATACAATAATAGTAGATAATAAAACAGGTGAATTTACTCTTTCATTTGATGGTCCAATAACAAACGCCTATTACATTGAATATAGTTCAATTTTCTTAGGTTCACCAAATGACGAAGTCAAAAACGAAGCATTGTTACACTATGATGGTGTCACACAAGGAACTAAAGAAGTAAAGGAAAAGAAATTCAATTATTGGTTTAGTGGTTCCGGATCTACAACAAAAGTACCATTAAGACTCAAAAAGGTAGATGCAGTCACTGGTGAAGTTTTACCAGGCGCTAAGTTTGAACTTTATAATAAAGACAAAATTAAACTTACAGAAGGTGTAACAGATAAAAAAGGGGAGCTTTTATTCCCGGTTAAACTAGGTGAAGGAAAATATGACCTAGTCGAAAGAGAAGCACCAGCAGGGTATTTAAAAAATCAAAGCGAAGAAATAGAATTAAAAGCGGATTCCTTAGTAGAAGGTGTACAAGTAAAAAAAGTTACGAACCAAAAAGTTCTTCAAGCGATAGAACTAACGAAAACTGATGCAGAAGAGAACCCACTCAATGGTGTTGTGTTCCAACTTAGTCGTAAAGATCAATCAGGAGATTATAATACCATTTCAGGTTATGAAAATTTAGTAACTACTGAAGGGCGAATTTATGTAGAGGGTCTAGAACCTGGTGATTACAGATTAACTGAAACAAAAGCATTAGACGGTTACTGGTTAGACAAAACACCAATCGATTTCAAAGTACAAAAAGATCAAACAGAAGTTACTAAAAAGTCAATGACGAATTACAAACAAGGTGAGTTAACCGTAAAGAAAGTGGACGCAGATGATTCAACTAAATTTTTACCAAGTGCAGAATTCACGCTTTATGATGGAAAAACTGTAATTGGTACTGCAATAACAGATACGAATGGTATCGCTAAATTTACAAACATAAAATATGGTACCTACACTCTTAAGGAAACAAAAGCCCCAGAAGGTTACTTAATGGACAATGCAAATGCAAGTGGCTTAACTGTAACAATTGATTCCGCATCTAACGAAGTAGGACCAATTAAGAATGCTAAAATTCTCAATGCCTTTAAGTTAGTTAAAACAGACGGAGATAGCGGTGCCCTTTTAGAAGGTGCGGAGTTTAAATTACTATACAAGGATCGAGACGAGATAGTTAAAGATAAAGATGGAAAAGAATTAAAAAATCTAAAAACTAATAAAGATGGTGAAATTCAAGTAGGCGATCTCACAGCTGGCGAATACCGTCTTATTGAAACAATAGCGCCACAGTTTTATTTACTAGATTCTAAAGAACATCACTTTAATATAGTCCAAGATCAAATCACGTTTACAGATGTACCTGTCACAAACAAACGAGGTACAGGACAAATTGTTATTACAAAAGTGGACGCTTCCGATAATTCCAAACTACTTAACGGAGTCAAATTTGAACTTACCAATGGAGACGGTACCATTAAGGAGACTGCAACAACGGAAAATGGAATCGCAACATTCAAAGATTTACCATACGGTATCTATACTTTAAAAGAAACAATAGCTCATACTGATTATCTTCTAGATTCAACTGAGCATATAATTGAACTCGATTCAGCAACTCAAGAAGATGGGGAAATATTTACGAAAACAATTGAAAATAGCAAAACAAATCGCTCCATTTTATTAACGAAATATAATTCGGATAAATACTTGAAGCTAAAAGGGGCAATTTTCGAATTAAGAAAAGCAACGGCAGATGTAGATCAAGATGGAAATCCATTGTATGAGGTTGTTGCAGGAATAGATGAAGAGAAGTTAACAACTGATGACAATGGAGAAATTAGTTTAAAAGACTTACCTGTTGGAAAATATCAATTAATTGAAACAAAAGCACCTGCTGGGTATAAATTAGATAAAACACCAGTAGAGTTCGAAATTATTGAAAAACAGGAAAGAACCATCATACTAGAAAAAATGAATGCAAGAATATCGACAGGTGGAGGGGGAACACCAGTAGATCCAGGTAACCCAGTAGAACCGGGTAACCCAGGAGAACCAGGTGAGCCAGGAGAGCCGGGTAACCCAGGCGAGCCAGGTAAACCAGGCGAACCAGGCAAACCGGGCAAACCAGGAGAACCGGGTAAACCAGGCGAACCGGGTAAACCAGGAGAACCAGGCAAACCAGGGGAGCCGGGTAAACCAGGCGAACCGAGTAAACCAGGAGAGCCAGGTAAACCGGGAGAACCAGGTAACCCAGGCGAATCGGGTAACCCAGGAGAACCAGGCAATCCAGAGAATCCGAGTAACCCTGGAACTCCAGGTAACACAGGTAATTCAGGCAACCCGGATAATCCAAATAATAATGGCAATCCCAATGTTCCAGAACAGCCGAGTACACATGAAAAAGATAACAATCCAAAAGATTCAGGTTCTTTAATTGAAACTGATGGAGGAAAATATCTTCCACAAACTGGTGAGAACTACCCAATAGGAACACTTGTTGGAGGCATTGCTTCCATTCTAGTTGGACTTTGGATAGCATTTAATAGAAGAAAAACAAGTAAAGCATAATAATTAAGAGAACTATTAGTAGTTTATGAAAAACTACTAATAGTTCTCTTTTTTTGTATTATTATAGGTACAAAGTAATTATATTGAGTAATGGTATAGGTATTATTTCTTTTAATTAGCAATCTATTATTGTTGTTTTAGAACTAATAGTGGATGCTCATTAAATTAGTATTTAATATAATTAACTTAAAACTGGAGGGGTCAAGATGAACTACATATTTAAGTTATTTATTGCGATCATAATGATAGTAAGTATTTCTCCAATACATACCTTTGCAGCAACGTCCTCTCCCAAGACTATTACAAAGTCCGAGGAACAAAAAACGTACGATAATATAGTTAAAAGTTTACAAAATGCTGAATCTAGTATGACATTTAATCCAAATAAAATTAATTATAAAAACATCGGGAATTTAGTAACGAAGGCTGTCGCAAATAATCCTTCCATCTCTTACTATAATGGATTAACTGCCTTTTCAAATGGAACGGTTAATTTTAAATACAATGGTAGTAGACAAGCCGTTTTGGAGAAAAACAAAAAAGTAGAGACCGAAGTAAATAGAATAATTAAAGAGAAAATAAAAAAAGATATGAGCGACCTTGAAAAAGTAAAGGCCATTCATGATTATCTCGTATTATCAGTTGCATATGATTATGATAACTTTTTGAAAAACACGGTTCCGTATGATTCCTATGAGGCATATGGCTCACTTATAAATAAAGTCGCCGTTTGCGATGGTTATACAAAGGCAATGGCATTGTTACTTAATAAGGTGGGTGTTCAAGCGCTTCAAATTTCGGGAACTGGTAATGGTGGAGGCCATTCATGGAATATGATAAAAATAGAGGGGCAATATTACCACATTGATACTACGTGGGACGATCCAGTTCCAAACAAGCCGGGAAGTGTCCATTACAATTACTTTCTGAAAAATAATGAACAAATGAAAGTAGATCATCGATGGGATGAGAGTTCGTATCCAATAGCCAATAGTTCAAAATACAACTACTTTCACGTAATGAATACAATGGTAGAAAAAGATGGAATGTATTATTATTCCGATGCTAAAGACAATCTATTATATAAGATGGACAAGAAAACTTTAAAGAAAACAAGAATAATTGGAGACAAAGCTCCCTATTTTGCAATAAATGGTCAATGGATTTACTATAGTAATTATTCTAATGCTGGTTATCTATATAAAGTAAAGCTAGATGGAACTGGTAAGTTGCAAATTAATTCGAAGCATTCAAATGTTATGTACATATCAGGGGATGCTCTTTACTATCAGGATATTAAATCCAATAAGAATCTCAAATTGAGTTTATAGACTGAGTTAGCTAGTTCCTAAATTGGGACTAGCTTTTTTCATAAACAGAAATACCGCTACTATCTCATTTTCGGATCTAAATACTTATGGAAGATGATTTTGTTCGATTTACTTAGTTTTTGTTTTGCCAATTCTGGAGAATAGAAAATAGTAGATCCTAATGCGAGTTTGTCCGCCTCCGCTTCATAATCTATCACCGAGATATCCCATGTACCTGATTTTTTTAGTTTTTCAATGATGTCAATCGTCCAGATATCCACTCCTAATATAACATGCTCTGTCCTTCTCTTGTTTCTCTCTCGTTGATACATCAATCTGGCCTCTTTTCATTTAATTTTGCTAATTTTATCATACTATTTTTTTATATAGAAATTAGGGGCAGATTTCCCTGTATTTATTAACTTTTCGCAGTAATTAATTGGCTGAACGCAATCAAACCAGCAGAGAGGGCAACCAATTATCCAATGAAAACAACCATAGCCAAAAATAGGGCATTCCCATGTAAAAGGGTGTAGGTTTATTTTACAAAAACATTACAATATTCACATTGTACCAAATATTTCTTTTGATTATCTTTAAATAGAGACCTTTTTACAAAACGGGAGGGAAATTATGAAGAAGAATACAGTTAAAAAGACGGTCGTAGCCGCAGCTCTTGCGACATCATTACTAGCTTCTGCAAATGTTGGTTTTGCGAGTAGCTCAATGCAAGACGTAGTGGATCAAGCGAGAAAAGATATGAAGGAAGCTGCTTACGCTTATGTAGTGCCTGCGCAAAAGGGGAAACTTGCAACAAGTAAGGATCTATATCCTGCGTTAAATAAAGCAAAAGCTAATTATGCTAAAGCGAAAGATGCAATCGTCAAATCGAATGCAAAAAATAAAAATGTCCTATTAAAGGACTTAGAGGATTTATATAACGAAAGAATTACAAAAGGAATTGTTCCTTATATTGATGCTTATAATTATGCGGACAAGTATTTAAATCCTATCTTAGCGGATATCAAAGCTGCTGAAGCACAAAAAGATTGGGCGAAAGTGGAGAAATTATATCATCAATTATCTGTTCAATTGAAAAGTCGTACGGTCATTCTTTACCGTTTCACGGGAAAAGCAGCAAGAGATTTATTGTTAGATCAATATAAAGATCCAGCTAATAAAAAACGTGATCAGTTAATGGTGCCAGTAACTATTTATATGAAAGTAGTAGAAGCAGAAAAATTAATTGCTGCTGGTAAAAAAGAAGAGGCAGCGAAAGTGGTCGAATCCATTAAACCTCTACTTGATAAAGTACCTTCAACAAGTAGTTTGCCAATGATGAACGAGTTGCTAGAAAAAGTAGCGGCTTTAAACGTAGCTCCTTCGGATGAGGCAGATACTGTATCTTTACGTATTTTAGGTACTTCTGATATTCACACAAACATCGTGAACTATGATTATTACAAAGACACAGAGTCCAATAGTTTAGGACTTGCGAAAACAGCTACATTAATCAAGAATGCTCGAAAAGAAAATAGCAACACCCTATTATTTGACAATGGGGATGCAATCCAAGGTACTCCGCTTGGTTCTTATAAACAAGCTGTAGACAAGTTAGTTGATGGGGAAGAACACCCTTCTGTAACTGCGATGGAGCTTTTACAATATGATGGGGCTACTTTTGGTAACCATGAATTCAATTATGGTCTGGATTATTTAGATGAAGTGATGGACGATGCAAACTTCCCATATGTGAATGCCAATATTCACGATGCGGCTAGTGGAAAGTTAATGTATAAGCCTTATGTGTTGATCGATAAAGAAGTGGTTGATTCGGAAGGTAAAAAGTCAACGATTAAAGTAGGGGTTACTGGAATTGTTCCTCCTCAAATTCTAAAATGGGATAAAACTAATTTAGAAGGAAAAGTGACTGTCGAAGACTCGGTACAAGCTGTTACAGCAGTAGTGCCGGACATGCAAAAAGCAGGTGCGGATGTGATTGTCGTACTTTCTCACTCTGGTATTGGTGATGCAACACATGAAGTTGGGGAAGAGGATGTAACGTATTTACTTACTAAAATTAAAGGTGTAGATGCGATTATTACTGGACATGCACACCAAGTATTCCCAGGAAAAGTAGATGCTTCACTTACAAATGTGAACATCGAAAATGGGACGATGAATGATGTACCAGTTGTTATGCCTGGTAAATTCGGTAGTCATTTAGGCGTAATTGATTTGAAATTGAAGAAAAATGGCGACGACTGGAAAGTAGTTTCGTCAAAAGCAGAGGTACGTACGATTGCAAAAGATGCAACGGATGTCGATCAATCAGTAGTGAATGCAGTGAAAGAGGCGCATGAAGGGACAATCAACTATGTTCGTAAAGCAGTTGGAAAAACTACAGCCGATATTCACAGTTATTTCTCACAAGTACAAGATGATCCATCTATCCAAATTGTAACAGACGCTCAAACAGCATATGTGAAAGCGAAAATTAAAGGAACAGCAAATGAAAATGTTCCAGTGCTTTCTGCTGGCGCACCGTTTAAAGCAGGAACAAGAAGCGACCCAGAATACTACACATACGTCCCTAAAGGTGAGCTTGCTATTAAAAACGTAGCGGATCTCTACCTCTATGACAATACAATCTCAACAGTGAAGCTTACGGGAGCAGATGTAAAAGAATGGTTGGAAATGTCTGCTGGTCAGTTCAACCAAATCGATCCAGCTAAAACTGGTGAGCAACAATTGATCAACACAGACTTCCGCTCATACAACTATGACGTGATTGACGGCGTAACATACGAAATCGATGTTACACAACCAGCAAAATACGATGCAGACGGTAATCTTGTAAACAAAGATGCATCTCGTATCATAAACTTGCAATACAACGGCAAACCAATCGACTTAAAACAAGCATTTATCGTAGCAACAAATAACTACCGTGCAAGCGGAACATTCCCAGGTGTTCGCAATGCAATGGAAATAGAGATTCATCCGGATGAAAACCGTGAAATCATTATCGACTATATTCTAGCGGAGCAAACAATCGACCCATCCGCTGATGGCAACTGGAAATTTGCTGAATTGCCAGCAAAAGCACAAGTTGTGTTCGAATCTTCCAAACAAGCAGAAAAAGTTCTCCCAGCAGATGGTAATATCCAATATATTGGTGAGGGAACGGATGGATTTGGGAAGTACTCGATTAAATAAATGAATATATGAAAAGCAGCAGCTAGAGTGAAAACTTTGGCTGTTGTTTTTTTATCTTCCCTGTGTGAGAAACAATTCTGAATTTTGTCTTACACAGGGACATAATACTTCCAGGTGATACATAGAACTCCATATGTTATAATGGTATCAAGTTTTTATTTTGAAAGGAATGTTCCTATTGTTTAAACCGAAAAAAGCAAATCAACCGAAGTTAACAAATAGATTAAAAACAATGTTAGAGTTTAGTGAAAACTGGAGTATGGATCAACAAGAGCGTTACGTTTTCCAATACTACCACAACAAGCTGAAAGGATTGGATCCTAACCAAATCAACATTCATGGTGTGGAATTACATAAAACAGCTGAAGGCTTTATCATGACTGCTATTATCCGTCATTCTTTAGAAAAAAAATTGAATCTACAAGATATTCGATTAGTAGTACGTAATACAGAAGGTAAAGAGCTTGCAAGAAAAGATTTCAATATGGAGTACTTTGGTGTATTGAACTCATTAAGAGCTCGTCCATGGATATTCGAGTTTGAAAATGAGTCTTTGTTAGTGTCAGAGGACGAAATCAATGACAAAATGGAATTTGAAGTTGTATTTGAAATTCAAGAACCTGCAGTATCTCAATTTTCATTACAACTAGATGAAAATTGGTCTAATGGCTTAAATGAAGAACAAAAAACTTCTTTAGAAAACACACTTGCTGAGATGGAACCAACAAAGCAAGATGAAATTTCTGTCTCTGCTTTCAACTTAGAAGAAACAGAAGAGGGCGTAAGTGTTTATGTACTTATTCGCAACGCATTCAACGAAGAAATAACAATTAGCAACCTACCATTACAATTGTTCGATGCAACTGGTGAATTAGTAGCTCAGCTTGGATTCCCATTAGAGCAGTTCACAGTAAACCCGACTAACGCACGTCCGGTAAGCTTACATTTCCCTCAATCAGTGTTTAAGAAAGAAAATCCAGATTGGACAAGCTGGAATATTCAACTTACTGCTCAGTAATATTTTCCTATATTGGTGACCACTCAATAGTTAAAAACTTTTATACTGAATTGCATAGAATTTGTTAAAAAGATAGAAGTAACCAAGTTATAAAAAAACTTGGTTACTTTTTTTGTATGTGTTAAATGTTTTTTGTGAATTAATTTGAATTCCTATGAATCGTTCTTATTTATAAGTTAACAATGCTCAAGAAAAAAATGAATAATTTGAAGTATAGGAGTTTTAAACTAGAATAATAAGGGTATGAAATTTTAAGGGGCTGAAAATTTAGAATTGTAAAACAATAATTTCTGGCCTAGTACATAATGAAATGGGGGAATGATTCAAATCGCAGGGAGATTATCTAGGCGGGACAGTATTTATTATGTGAACGATCATAGTTTTCAACAAACAAGAGGAGGAGAAACATGAGTAAGCGTCTAATGAAACAAACGGTAGCATCGGTATTATTAACGGCATCTGTATTATCATTTTCCCCAACTGTTTTGGGTGCATCAAATTCTGTTGACCAATCGGTTAACAAGGTGAAGGCGGAGTTGAACAAGGCACCTACTTATTATGTGTATCCATCACTTGAAGAAAAACTTGTACCAAGTAACGAATTGTATTCCGTTTTAAACAGCGCAAAGAAAAATTATCAACTTACTAGAAGTGCAATAGTTTCCTCAAAACTTTCTGCATCCCAGAAACAAGCCAAGTTGAAAGAAATCGATGATCTTTATAGTGAAAAAGTTTCAAAAGGATTAGTGCCATATATAGATGCTTACAATTATGCAACAAAATATTTAGTCCCGATTATGAACGAAATTAAAGCCGCACAAGCTAGAAATGATTTTGCGGCAGTAGAAGCAGCATATCACAAACTATCATTCCAATTAAAAGGCCGAACAGCAATTCTATATCGCTTCTCAGGTAAAGCAGCACGTGATCTTCTGTTAGAACAATATAAAAAGCCAGCAGATGCCAAACGTGATGAATTAATGGTTCCCGTTACAATTTATATGGAAATCCTAAAAACGAAAGATTTATTAGCTGTAGGCAAAAAAGAAGAAGCTAAAAAAGCATATGCCGAAATTAATGCTCTATTAGATCGCCTTCCTAATGCAGCTACCAATAAATTCGTTGCCGCTCTGTTGGATGAAGTAGCTAAATTGAAAGCGGTAGTGGATGAAGCTACAGCGACACCTCAACAAGTATTCGATGCAAAAATCACCAGTTTAGCAACGGAACTTAATAAAACCCTATGGGATAAAATTACAACATCATCAGGCGGTTCTAACTCCTTAACTGTTGTTATTAAAGAAGATGCACCACTTGCCCAATTGTTAGGAAAAGAATTCTATCAAACATTTATTAATCACCTAGGTGTAACCAAAGTAAATGAATTTGATCCATTATCTACTGAAGCGGTGAACTCACTTTTATCTAAATTTCCAGCAGGAACAGACTCACTGGAAGATTTAAAAGGACAAACAGTCACTTTTCCTATCACTGTGAACGATGGTTCCGAACTAAAAGTAAACTTCACTATTTATTTTCAATAAGTCATTATTTATACATTAAAAATAAATGAGTCATTTTAAAATTGGCTGAAATAATGAAATGCCACCGTATAGGAAATAATTGTAACAATTAAATATAGTTCAAGAAAAAAGCAACAGCTAGAGTGAAAACACTTCTCCTGTTGCTTTTTTTGTCTTTATGAAAAAATTATCTAGAAATGCATCTAGCATAAATTGTTAATTAGAAAACGATTCTGACCTTTGTGGACAATACAGAAGTGTTCTATTAAGATACAATTATAGTGAAAATAACTTTTTCTACACTATTCACTCTTCATTTTCTAATAGATTTCTCCAAGTTCCCAACTTCACTTGATTAAGCCTTATTAGGTAATGAGGTTGCTATGCCAAAAAAGGTGTTTTCTTTATACTAGGGATAATAATAGGAAAAATAAATAATGATGAAAGCCGGTGTATGATGGAATTCAGAGATTTAAAGACTCAATATCAAACATATAAACAAGAAATCGACGCTGCGATACAAAAAGTTGTCACGGAAACAAACTTCATTGGTGGTAACGAAGTAAAAGAGCTAGAACAACAATTAGCAGATTATGTTGGAGTAAAACACTGTATTTCCTGTGCGAATGGAACAGAAGCAATGACATTGGTAATGATGTCTTGGGGAATCAAAAAGGGTGACGCGGTATTTATACCGGATTTCACATTCTTTTCAACAGGAGAAATTGTATCGTTTTTAGGTGCAACTCCTGTTTTCGTAGATGTAGATAGAGAAACGTTTAATATCGATACGATTAAATTGGAAGAAGCTATTATTAAAACGATTGAAGAAGGAAAATTGACTCCAAAGGTTATCATTCCTGTTGATTTGTTTGGACTTCCAGCAAACTATCCGGAGATCGAAAGAATTGCTAAAAAGTATGATTTGTTAGTATTAGAGGATGGTGCTCAAGGTTTTGGTGGTAATATTAATGGAAAAAGAGCATGTAGTTTTGGAGATGCCGCTACTACTTCGTTCTTTCCAGCTAAACCATTAGGCTGTTACGGTGATGGTGGAGCTATTTTTACTAATGATGATAAATTGGCAGAACTACTCACGTCTTTAAAAGTTCACGGAAAAGGCGAGAATAAGTACGATAATGTTAGAATTGGCGTTAACTCTAGGTTAGACACTATTCAAGCAGCAGTACTACAAGTAAAACTTAAAGCATTTATCGATCATGAAGTGGAAGATGTCAACCGAGTATATAGCTTATACAATGAGAGATTGAATGGAATTGTTGAAACTCCATTTATACCAGACGGATTTTATTCAAGTTTTGCCCAATATACGATTAAGCTAAAGGGCAATGAACAGCGGGATGGCTTACAGGCTAAACTAAAAGAGTATGATATTCCTAGTATGGTTTATTATGTTAAGCCAATGCATAAACAAGATGCTTTTACATATCTGGATATCAATGATCAAGACTTTGAAATTACTAATAAACTTTGTGATACAGTACTGTCATTACCGATGCATCCTTATTTGAGCGAAGAGGAAGTTGATAAAGTTTGTGATGTGATTAAAGAATTTAATTGAAATTTGAGGTAAGAATTAGCCGCTGGGTTGCTTTCAGCGGCTTTGTTTGTTGTAAAGTGTCCCTGTGCAAGAAACAATTCTAGACTATTATGTCAGTATACTTAAATTTGCTTGAAATAGATAAGCACGAATTAACGTCCGCCAATGCTTTTCTTTTTTTGATATAAGCTCTTTTTAGGGCAAAACCCCGCAAACATCTCCAACGCATGTAGCGTAAACCATTCTACACGATTAATAACGTATCTGGACAGTTTCATTATTGTTTGTCCTATCAATCGACCACCGTATAATTTACTTAATCTTATTACGTTGCCACGCGACACCTTACTTTACGCAGGTGGCCCCTAGGAATGATAATCTAACCCTTAACGTTTTGTTGATCTCTCTTCATTTAAAAAATACTTAAACATATCAGTTTCAGCCACCGTCTTATCAGCACGATTCATTACCTCGCTAAGAATAGAATTAATTAGAGATAATGTAACCGGTCCTTTTTCTAATAAAGGATTATTTCCTACTTCCACCAAGATAACTATGTCAGCATAATCGACTATAGGTGCTAACCTTGAATCGGTAAAAACTATAACTTTTACCCCTTTTTTCTTTGCATCTTCTGCAAATCTTATTGTATCAAGAGCGTATCTCGGAAAAGAAAAGATGATAACACAGGATTCCCTAGGGAGGTAATCAAAGACTAAAGCATCTGTTTCAGGACGGTACAGAGATGCATTTCCTAATGTGTAATTTAGGTTAAAAAACAACCAATGAGCAAAAACAAATGACTGATAATAACCAGCTATGACAATTCGTTCACTTTTAAGAAGTGTTTCAACAATGATTTCGAGTTTTTCAACATCTAGAGCTTTAATATTACTATTTAAAAGGTTCACATCCCTTGTAATATGTTCTCCAAAATGATTTAAGCTACTATTTTCCTCCTTCAAACTTTCATTACAGTTATTAGACTTAGTTAAAAGATGATTAATTACATCTTTTTGAAGCATATTAAAACCTTCATAGCCAATAGATTTACTAAAACGAATGACCATAGTCTCGCTAACTCCAATTATTTCTCCAATTTGTTTAGAGGAGTGTGTAGCGAAAATAGTTGGAGTACTGAGCAAAGAATCTCCCACTTTTTTTAATCCTTTTGTTAAACTAGGAAATTGTTTTTTTGTATTTATTATAAATTTTGAGTCCATCGTTTTTCTCTCTCTTCTGAAATTTTGGTGTTTTAAAAATATTTTGTGTTGCAATAAAGTATAACCTTCATTATAATGATTAACAAGTCCAAACTTTCAGAAAATTCAATGAGAGAGAGGAAAATTAAAGTTATGGGGGAAATTAGATGAATTTAAAGAAAAGTTCTAGCTTATTATTACTATTTTTGCTTTCTATCACTTTATTACTTGTTGGATGCAGTTCTGAAAATTCTTCCTCAAGTAGTGATGCGAGTAAAGGCGCTAGTGGAGGAACATTAAAAGTTGCTTATCCTACTCAGCCGCAGACACTTGATCCACATGCAACAACCGCCGAAGCGACACGCGATGCCGCAAAACTAATTTATGAAGCACTCGTGACTCTTGATGGAAATTATGAGGTAATGACTCAATTAGCAGATTCCTATGAAATAAGCGAGGATAAAAAGACGGTAACTTTCAAGTTACGAGAAGGTATTAAATTTCATAATGGTAATGATATGACTGCAGAAGATGTCGTAGCTTCAATGGAAAAATGGGGAACTAACAAAGCAGAGTTAGGTGAACATACTTGGAGTAAAGTTGATGACTCTACTGTGGAGCTAAAGTTAACGGAACCTTCTTCCCTTACTATGTACTTTCTGGCAGACCAAGGAAACATTGCTGCTATCATGCCAAAAGATATAGTTGCTTCTGCTGGGGCAACTGGTGTTGAGGAATATATAGGGACAGGTCCTTTTAAATTTGTTGACTGGAAACAAGATGAAATCATTCATTTTAAAAAGTTTGAAGAATATCAACCCGATACTGAGGAAGCAAATGGCTTAGGAGGTAAGAAAGAAGCATTAGTCGATGCTATTGACTGGCACTTCGTTGCAGATTCTTCAACACGGGTAAATGGTTTAATGAGTGGACAATATGATTTTTCTCATATGCTTTCTTATGATTCTATTCCCCAACTTGAAAATTCAAAAGGTAGCGTAGTGGATGTTTGGCCGTATGGAATAGAAGGTTTAGTGTTCAATAAAAAATCTGGCGTCTTTACAGATGTAAAACTTCGCCAAGCGGTTAATTATGCGTTAGATATGGAAGTAATCATGAGCTCCGCTTTTACTAGTGATGAGTTTTATACATTAGAAAATAGTTTGTTTCTACCAAGTCAAACTGCATGGTACTCGGATGCAGGAAAAGAAAATTATAATCAAAAAGATTTAGCAAAAGCTAAGGAATTATTAAAAGAAGCGGGTTATAACGGGGAAGAAGTTGTCATACTTACTAGTCGCGATTACGAACATCATTACAATGCTGCTGTTGCAACACAACAACAGCTAGAAGAACTTGGAATGAAAACAAAACTAGATGTGTATGACTGGCCAACTCTTTTAGAGCGTCGAAGTGACCCTGAAGCATACGATATTTTCTATACAGGGTTTTCCACTACATCAACACCAAATCAATTCGTATTTTTAGATTCTGAAACTGCTTGGCCAGGTTGGACAGAAAACGCTGAAATTGATCGTCTATTAAGTGAGATTAAGGTAGAGGAAAATCCCGAGAAGTCTTTATCTTTAACAGCTGAATTACAAACAGTAATGTGGGAAGACCTTCCAATAATAAATACTGGTCAAAATTCCCGTGTTTCCGGTCACTCTGAAAAAGTGGAAGGATATAAAACAATGCTAGGACCGATTTTTTGGAATGTCAGCCTTAAAAAGTAAAGCAAAAGAAACTCCTAGTACATTATCAACCTTCTATTTTTTAGAAGGTTGACCTTTTTGAATTAATACAGAGAATAAGGAGGTTTCAAATATTGAAGGCTTATATTCTGAAGAGATTGCTATCCGTAATTCCAGTTTTATTGATTGTGGCAGTAATTGTTTTCTTTATCATTCATTTAATACCAGGAGACCCTGCTTCCGTAATCCTTGGAGAAGAAGCCACTCCAGATGAAGTTCAAACACTTAGAGAAGAATTAGGATTAAATTTACCAATTTATGAGCAATTTATACGATGGTTTGCTGGGATATTTCAAGGTGACTTTGGTAATTCGATTTATATGAATATGCCAGTTTTAGAGGCTTTCCTTGGTCATATTGGTCCAACACTTTCACTTGCATTACTAGCCCAAAGTATTTCAATAATTATTGCGATCCCATTAGGAGTTATTGCAGCAAAAAGAAGAGGAACAAATGTTGATCAATTGTTTATGATTATTGCCATGTTAGGTCTTTCCATTCCAAGTTTCTTATTGGCTTTACTTCTAATGTTACTTTTTGGTGTTAATCTTCAGTGGCTTCCGGTTGCAGGATATAGCCCATTAAGTACAGGATTATGGAATCATTTGCAGTTTATGATTCTACCGGCGATATCGCTAGGAGCGATTCAAGCTGCAGTAATTTCAAGAATGAGTAGGTCTTCCATGATAGACATTTTGAGTATGAATTACATAAAAACGGCGAAGGCAAAGGGAGTTAAAGCAAGAGTCATCGTGTATAAACATGCCTTAAGGAATGCTTTTATTCCTATTCTTACAATTCTTGGAGAAACATTTGGATCTCTTATAACAGGTGCAGTAGTCACCGAAACTGTATTTAATCTACCTGGAATAGGTCAGTTAGTAATTAATGCAATTGTCAGAAGAGATTATGCTGTGATACAAGGGACCATATTATTGATTGCATTATCTTATCTATTATTGAATTTAATCATTGACTTATTATACGGAGTGGTAGACCCGAGAATTCGCTTAAGCCGTAAATAAAAAGGAGTTGAGACGGATGACTTCAGAAATCAAATTGGGGAATGAAGTTGCAATTGGGGATTTTAAAGTGATGAAGAATAAACTCAGAAGTGAACAAAGACGATTGTTTATTCGACGATTTTGGGCAAATAAATCTGCAGTTATTGGTAGCATAATGCTATTATTTTTAACTGTTTTTGCACTTTTTAGCCCTATGATAAGCCAATTTTCCCCTCTTGCAATAGATCCGCTTAATCGCTTGGACTCCCCTAACGGAACGCACTGGTTTGGGACAGATAATTTCGGAAGGGATTTGTTTAGTCGAGTAGCGTCAGGAGCTCAAGTATCAATGGGGGTAGGCTTCTCTGTAGCAATCTTAACGGCTGTAATCGGCATGATTATTGGTTTATACGCTGCATATTATTCCGTATTAGACCACATTTTGATGAGAATATGTGATGCATTAATGGCATTTCCAGATATCCTTTTGGCTGTAGCCATTATGGCTGTTCTGGGACCTCAACCTATAAATGTTGTAATTGCTGTGACAATATCAAAAATTCCCACCCTGGCTAGAATCGTACGTTCTTCTGCCTTAGTGATAAAAGAGCAAACTTATATAGAAGCTATGAAAGCACAAGGAGCAAGTTCCAAGAGAATTATATGGCGCCATATTGTACCCAATATTTTGTCGCCACTTATCGTTCAACTCACGTATATATTTGCTGTGGCAATCATTTTGGAAGCTGCATTAAGCTTTTTAGGAGCTGGAATTCCTGCGCCTGATCCAAGTTGGGGGAATATATTATTTGATGGAAAAGTGGTCATTTTTAGTGCTTGGTGGATGACTGTATTTCCTGGGATTTTTATAATATTGACAGTATTAGGGCTGAACCTTTTTGGGGATGGCTTGAGGGATTTATTAGATCCTTATTCGAGTAAGGCGAATAAATAAATGAAATTTACAATCTACTAATCTAAGTTAATTAGAATGAAAGAAAGGAGGGCTATTGGATGAATGATCAGTTAATATTGGAAATCAATGAACTAAAAACTATTTTTTCGACAGAAAACGGCCCCCTTACTGCAGTTGATGGTATTTCTTTTAGCGTTGCTACAGGAGAAACACTTGGGGTAGTCGGAGAATCAGGGTGCGGAAAAAGTGTTACTTCTGAATCTATTATGCGTTTACTAAATGAAAGTTCAACAAGATATGAAGGAGAAGTAAATTTTAAGGGGCAAAACTTATTAACACTTCCTGAACATAAAATGAGAGATATCCGTGGGAATGAAATATCAATGATTTTCCAAGACGCAATGACTTCCCTCAACCCGGTTTATACAATTGGCAACCAAATTTCGGAAGCTATTATGATTCACCAAAATCTAAATTCTAAAGAAGCAATGGAGAAGTCTATTGAAATGCTTAGGTTAACTGGAATTCCATCCCCTGAAAAAAGAGTTCATGAATATCCTCATGAACTCTCAGGTGGAATGCGACAAAGAGTCATGATTGCAATGGCACTTTCCTGCAGACCTAGTCTATTAATAGCTGATGAACCTACAACTGCATTAGATGTAACCATTCAAGCTCAAATATTAGATCTAATAAATGAGTTAAAAAAAGAATCTGATATGAGCGTAATTATGATTACACATGACCTCGGGGTTGTCGCAGAAGTATGCACAAGAGTAGTGGTCATGTATTTGGGACAAATAATAGAAGAGGCGGATGTCGATACTTTATTTAACAAGCCACTACATCCATATACAAAAGGTTTGATAAAGTCAATTCCAAAGATTGACGGAGACAGAACTCAAAAATTGCATTTGATACCAGGAACTGTTCCGTCACTAAGTAATGTACCTACAGGTTGCCGCTTTGCCCCACGTTGCGAATATGCAGATGTAAAGTGTATGAACGATGCTCCTATTTTTGAACCGGTCCGTAAAGGACAAAGTGTAAGGTGCTGGCATTATAAAAAAATAGAAAATGAGGAGGGAGTGCAATATGAGGCAATTGGAAAAGGAAGCTAATGAGAGTGAAGAAAATGCACCTCTTATCCAAGTAACCGGTCTTAAAAAATACTTCCCAATTCATTCACCATTTGGTCGAACTACAGGTCATGTAAAAGCAATTGAGGATATAAACTTCAATCTATATAAAAAGAAAACTTTAGGTTTAGTTGGTGAATCTGGTTGTGGTAAAAGCACATCTGGTAGGACCTTGTTGAGGTTAACAGAACCGACTGGGGGCTCAGCAATTTACAAGGGAAGAGATATATTTAAGTTGAAGGAAAATGAGTTTAACAAAATGAGACGTGAAATACAAATGGTATTTCAAGATCCTCATTCTTCATTAAATCCTAAAAAGCGTATTGGTGAAATAATCGAAGAACCAATGAATATCCATAATATAGGTACGAAACATGATCGAATGGAAAGAGCAATGAACCTGTTAGAAAAAACAGGTATTAGGGAAGATCAATACTTCCGTTATCCCCATGAATTTTCTGGGGGGCAGAGACAGCGGATTGGATTAGCTCGAGCCTTGGCTTTAAATCCAAATATAGTCGTTTTGGATGAGCCTGTCTCGGCCCTAGATGTATCCATTCAATCTCAAGTTATTAATTTACTTCAAGAAATCCAAGATGAATTCGAGTTGGCATATTTATTTATCTCTCATGATTTAAG
Organism: Bacillus sp. FJAT-22090; assembly: GCF_007676755.1. GTDB lineage: Bacteria > Bacillota > Bacilli > Bacillales_A > Planococcaceae > Psychrobacillus. The sequence goes on from NZ_VEBK01000014.1 coordinate 84,254, forward strand.
TGTTGTACGTCATATTGCAGACGAAATCGGTGTTATGTATTTGGGACATATCGTTGAAAAGGCAACTACGGATGAATTGTTTGCAAATCCTCTCCATCCGTACACCCAAGCATTACTATCGTCGATTCCTCTTCCAGATACAAAAAAGAAGCGAGAGCGAATTATTCTAAAAGGAGATGTACCTTCTCCCATTAATCCTCCTTCGGGATGTGTATTTCATACTCGCTGTCCATATGTAATGGATATATGTAAAATAGAAAATCCATTAACTAAAAACCAGTCACCCGACCACCAAGTGGCATGTCATTTATATAATTAAAAATAGAAGGAGTGTTTTTGTTGGAGATTAACAAAATTGTATTGAGAAAAATGAATTTAGAGTTAAAGTCGCCTTTTCAAACAAGTTTTAGTATTCAAACGGATAGAGACTTCCTGATAGTTGAGCTTCATAGTGATAACCACATTGGATACGGTGAATGTGTAGCATCTGCTAAACCTTTATACAGTGAAGAAACTGTTGGTACAGTAGAGCTTATGTTAGAAGAAATATTAATTCCCGCATTGTTAAACAAAAAGGATATTAAACATCCTGATGAGTTAAATGATCTGTTTAAACCTTTCCGTAGAAACAACATGGCTAAAGCTGCAATAGAAGGTGCTTATTGGGACTTGTATGCAAAAGAAAATAATATTCCACTTCATCAAGCGCTTGGAGGTACAAAGAGCCAGATAGAAGTAGGCATTAGTATTGGTATTCAAGAATCGTTAGAAGATTTAATAAAAGTCGTTGAAGGCTATGTAAATGAAGGTTATAAGCGCATTAAATTAAAAATTAAACCTGGCAATGATCTGACTATCTTAGAGGGAATCAGAAAACGCTTCCCTACTATTGAGATGATGGCAGATGCTAATTCTGCTTATACGTTAGAAGATATTGGCCTATTTAAAGAGATGGATAATCTTAATCTAATGATGATTGAACAACCTCTTGCTCATGATGACATTATTGATCACGCAAAATTACAACCTAAAATAAAATCGCCTATATGTTTAGATGAAAGTATTCATTCATTAGAGGATGCCAAGAAAGCTATTGAGCTAGGAAGTTGTAAGATTATTAATATAAAAATTGGCAGGGTCGGAGGTTTAACAGAAGCCAAAAAAATCCATGATTATTGTGCGAGTAAAGGTATACCTGTTTGGTGCGGTGGAATGTTGGAATCCGGAATTGGAAGAGCTCATAACATTGCAATTTCTAGTTTACCTAATTTTTCTCTCCCAGGTGATACTGCAGCTTCATCAAGGTATTGGCATGAAGATATTATAACGCCGGAAGTTACGGTACAAAATGGGACAATTCCACTTCCGAGTTCACCTGGAATAGGTTATGAACCTAATAAAGACTTAATGGAAAAATACACAACATCTATCAAAGAGATCACTCCCCAAAAGGTATTTTCATAAAACAGCAAGCGAATAAAAATGACTAGTAATAGAGGCCATTTCAGCATTTGATAAGTTGAGATGGTTTTCTTACATTGAATAGGAGAGAAATTCCAATGGAAGCAGTACTAGAGGAAATAAAATCGATTATTGAAGAAGTAAAACCCATTATGGAAGAAGTGTTTCACCATTTACATACTCATCCCGAAATTAGTTGGAATGAAGTAAAAACTACCCAATATATAAAAAAGCTATTAGAGTATGAAGGTTTTGAAGTCCAGACTTTTGAGGATACAACAGGTCTCGTCGTAACATATGGATCTGGCCAACCATGCATAGGTCTTCGTACTGATATGGATGCACTTTGGCAGGAATTAGATGGTGAATATCAAGCTAATCACTCATGTGGACACGATGGACACATGACAATGGCTATCGGTACTTTGCTAGTCTTGAAAAAATTAGGGATACCACGAAACGGAAGACTTAAAGTTCTTTTTCAACCAGCAGAAGAGGTAGGTAAAGGAGCACTATCCTTTATAGAAAGAGGTCTTGTAGATGATATTGACTATTTATATGGTGTTCATCTCCGACCAATTCAAGAAATTAATGATGGGTATGCATCACCAGCAATTATGCATGGTTCCGCAAAAACATTAAAGGGTTCTATACGAGGAAATGATGCCCATGGTGCAAGACCAAATCAAGGTCAAAATGCCATAGAAGTCATGTCTCTACTTGTACAAGCAATCCACTCTATTCACCTTGATCCAATGATTCCACACTCTGCTAAAGTAACGATGTTTCAATCAGGAGGACAATCTGCAAATATTATTCCAGGTAACGGAGTTTTCAGTATTGACTTACGGGCTCAAACAAATGAACTGATGAGCACTTTGGTTGAACAAGTGGACAGAACTATTAATTATGTCTCTGATTTCTCAAACGTAGAAATTACTTATGATATTATCTCTGAAATAGCCGCAGCACAAGTTGACGAGAACGCGGTTAAAATAATGGGTCAAGCTATTTCTGATACAGTAGGGGAAGAATACTTATTTCCACCAATTATAACTCCAGGTGGAGAAGATTTTCATTACTATACGCTAAGGCGACCGTCCGTCAAAGCAACAATGTTAGGATTGGGATGTGGTTTAACCCCGGGTCTCCATCACCCCAATATGAAGTTTAATCAAGCTAGTTTACTTACTGGCATTGAGATTCTTTCAAGAGCAGTTATTGGAACTTTAGAGAGCGGAAAAGAAAAAAAATAACATCCCCTTCGGTGGGAATAAAACGTGTCCCTGTGTAAGAAACAATTCTATACTATTCTGACAACTGGCTACAATTCATTTGAAAAAGATAAGCACAAAATAATGTCCACTTAGAATCTGCAATTCCTAATTACAATTGATTTTGCATATGATTAGGAAACATAAACAATTAGAGGAAGGATGACATGTTGCTATATAATTGAATACACTTAAATTTATCATTTACTTAACCAAGCTATTGGTTCACGTTAGACATATGTTCCAATAGCTAATTTCTAAAACAACTAGCGTTCACTTTCACCAGATTGGGATGGAAATTGAAAATGATGAAGGGAAGGATCATGATGGCAAAGAGCGTACAAGCCTTTTTACAAGAGTTTAATGATCAAATGCAATTATTAATGAGTGATGTAACGGAAGCGTACTGGATGGCGCAAACTACCGGTGACCCAGAATGGGCAAATAAGCTAAGTGAAGCGGAAACTAAATTGAACTTATTATTTTCTCGACAAGATATCTATGAAGAAACCAATCGTTATTTAGAAAGTGAAAATCTAACGGAGATGGAGAAACGCCAACTACTTCTTTTCCTAAATGGGATGAAAGAAAGACTATTACCAGAGGAAGTACTTGCCGACTTATCTAAACGTTCATCTGACTTAAATCTGTTGTTTAATACCTTTACACCGGAAGTAGATGGAAAAAAGTATTCTGCTAACGAGATTAGAGATGTCTTACTTAACAGTACTGATCAGGAACTTCGTAAAAAGGTCTGGTTTGCAAGTAAAGAGGTAGGAAAGGTTGTCGAAAAGGATCTTCTTGAACTTATAAGAAAGCGAAATGATGCTGCTAGATTACTAGGATACGATAATCATTACCAAATGAGCTTTGCACTCCAAGAACTGGATCAACAAGAAGTCTTCTCTATATTTAAGGATTTAATAAATCAAACCGATAATGCATATCGTTCGATGAAAAAAGAGTTAGATGAAAGATTAGCGATTAAATTTGGGATTCAGCCTTCTGATATTCGCCCTTGGCATTATGTGGATCCATTCTTTCAAGAAGCACCGACTTCAGATACAACTAATTTGGATTCCTTCTATAAAGGGAAAGATATCTTACAGATTACAACAGATACTTTCCAAGCAATGGGAATCGAAGTTTCAGACTTGTACAAAAAAAGTGATTTGTTTCCTCGTGAAAACAAAAACCCAACTGCTTTCTGTATAGACATGGACCGCGAAGGAGATGCCAGGGTACTATGTAGTCTGGAGGAAGATTCCTATTGGATGGATACAAATTTACATGAATTTGGTCATGCTGCATATTTTAAATACGTTGATTCTGAGCTTCCTTTTATCTTGCGAACTAACAGTCATATCCTAACAACAGAAGCGATTGCCATGTTGTTTGGTAAAATGGGGAAAGATCCAAGATGGTTAGCACAATTTCTAAAAATGGACGAAAAAATGCTTCAAGGGCTTACACCTGAACTAGCAAAATTGCAAAAGTTATCGATGTTAATTGCTGTAAGATGGATTACGACCTTCGTCTTCTTTGAAAAAGAATTATATGAGAATCCCGATCAAGATTTAAATTCTTTATGGTGGAACATAGTGAGTGAGGTTCAATTAGTAACCCCACCTGATCGTGTTGACCAACCTGACTGGGCTGCAAAGATTCACTTTACATTAGCACCTGTTTATTACCAAAATTACTTACTTGGCGAACTAATGGCTGCCCAATTAATTCGTTATATAGAAAACTCAATATCGCCTGAAATTTTTACAAAAGAAACTGGAGAAATGCTTGTAAATCAATTCTTTAAGCCAGGTGCCCTTTACAACTGGAATGAAAAGATTCGCAGAATAACTGGAGAAATGTTAAATCCTACTCATTTTTGCGAACTATATTGCCAGACTTAAAATGTGTCCCTGTGTGAGAAACAAACATGAAAATTGGAACATTCACGATTGTTTGAACTATCGTGAATGTTTCTTACACAGGGAACTAATTCTCCGGTAAATAAAAGTTTTTTACTGGAACATCAAAATACATAAACATATCCTTAAAATATGTCTCATCAATCAATTTGCTAAGTACGCCTTTGTAATAACCAGGCAAGTTACGTATATTTTTTCGCTTTGTTGCCATCACCGCAATTTTCAGTGCACTATAGGCCAAGTCATCAAAAACTTTTCCATCATTTTTGTAAATATCAAAACGCAACATATCACCTGATAAAGAACGGTGAATGCCGAAGAAATTGCGTGCTTTTTTTGTTTCCCCAATTGTATTCGAAAGTAATTCCTTCATTCTGTTAAATAGACTTGTGGATAACTTTTTCGATTCCATAGGAGACGTGTTAGTAAGATCTTTAAAAGAAGATTTTAAGAATAACGGTTCTTTCTCAGAAATTGGCTCATTTTCCTCGTCACCATGCGGGTTGTCGGCATCCTCTCGACTGTTCAAACTCCCCTGATCAACGAAGGGTAAAATAATATAAATGTTCGCACCTAGCCCGCTCATAACAGGGCGTACATAGTGAATGCGTTGAATAATGCCAAGCTGTTCAAGCTTTCGGATCGCTCGACGTACAGTCGCATTTGACTTGCCGATCGCTGTTTCCATCGTTGCGTGTTTTAAATGGGCAGCTCCATATTTCACTGAATACCTGCGGATCACATCGAGTACAAGATGGTCTGTTTTGTTTAGTTCGTATCGATGGAATGCGCAATGTTTTGCAGCAGCAGCATCCATTTCTTCTATTGAATTGAAACGAGCGTAGTTTTGTAAGTAGTGAGTCATTAGAATTCCCCTTTTACCTTTTATATAGATGGGAGGGGGAGAAAAGTGGACATGGAAATGTGTCTACTTTGAAAATATCTAATATAAATTTAATAAAAGAGGTTTAATCATTTTTAAGCGAGGTATATAAATAGTACAAGGCGGAACTACCGTAGGAAGGGACTGGTAAACCATGAGTTTACAAGAGACACCGATGGATGATTTGCACAGCCTTGGCGGAAAATTTGCTTTACTGACGAAAGGTACTCTCGTCAGAAACCGTTATATTTAGGTTTCGATCCAGCTTGTTTTATCTGGAAGTAAAAGAAAGTTTTTTGTGGAAGTGCACCTTAATGTCCGATGGTTTCATAACAGAGGACATAACTGCACTGACGAGATGAATGAAGTAATTGTCAGGAACGGTTTAACTAAGCAACATTAACAAATTTTCCGAGTGTATTCCTTGTTTAAGGAAAGAAGAAAGCGTAGTCCTTTTAGGATTGCGCTTTTTTCTTTTTTGTCGATTTAATTACTATAATTACCTATATTATTAAGAATTTCTGTTGTAGTGTATTTGTCCTATAAAATCGCTTACTTAGGAAGGCGAAATAATTATTCCTTCGTGTCACTAAAGATAGATTTATTAAGGGCTAAATGGTCGTATTACATTACTAATTATTCAAATATTCATAATATATTTACTATTTAATTTTACCATGCTATTCTGTTAACGAATCTAAGAATAAGAAGGAGTGGAGACGTATTGAAGAAAAAAATAGTTAGTACAATAGGTATTTTAGGATTATGTACAAGCTTGGCTCTTCCTGTATTTGCAGCGGATACTGTAAATCGGGAAACGCATCATGAGTACTCAATCTCTGGTTTTATCAGTCACAGTGAGTTGCAAAAAAGCCTTAAACAGATTGAAAAATCAAGTAATGGGGTTGTGGAAGTAGAAGTCGTTGGGCAATCACATAAAGGTTTGGATATTTATACGGCAAAAGTTGGGACAGGAGACAAGGTTATTCTTATTCAAAGTGAAATTCATGGAAACGAAAAAACTGGTACGGTTGCCATTTTAAATCTATTAAAAAACCTTTCCACAAATTCAAAAGAAGCGAAGAAAATAAGAGAAGAAGTTACGCTTGTATTTATGCCGATGATGAATCCAGATGCATCGGAAGGGGATAAACGCCGAAATAGTATGACATGGGATGAAGTGGTGAAAAACTTCCCACAACTGGCAAGCGCTAAACCTTCGTGGAACTATTTAGACCGTGGGATTAGTCAAAGCTATGACTACGGTAAAAACCCAGGTTTCGATGTTAATAGAGATTTTAATCCAAATCTCAACTATGTTCCAACAGCACAAGATTTCCCAGGAGCATCTGATAAGCCAGGGTGGTTTATCACACCTGAATCACAAACTTCCCGTGACGTATATAAAGCATTGAAAGCTGAATATGGAAATGTAGATGTCTTCGTGGATCTACATCATCAAGGTATGTACTATGTGGATGGCACCTCGGATGAAGTAACCTTGTCACTATCTGCACAGTTTGTTCCAGATCCAAACACTCCTAAAGGAGCGAAATATGCCCAATTCGCTGATAACTATAACTATGATTTTTCAAGACAATTGAATGTTGCAGCTTATAAGGAACTTCAATCATATGGAAACTCAAAGTTTACGAATATTTCGCTTTACTCCCAAGGACTTGATCTTCCAGGGACAGCACTTGGAAGCTATGCACTAAATGGAAGCGGGACTGTGCTTTTTGAGGTGAGAGGACAGACACAAATGATGGGACAGAAGGAAAAAGGACAACTTGTTAAATCTGTTGAACGTGGGCTCGAAGCAATTATCAAAGGAGTCGCAGATGGATCTGTTGAAAAATTGAATCCGGAAGACTATGAGAAGATTCCACTTACATCTAGTAGACCTTCTTAACCTGTCCCAACGAGCGTTGCCTAACTAAAAAACGCGTCGCTGTAAGGGCAATTCTGATAATCTACTACAATTCAATTTAAATACAGTAAATAACACTCACCTGATGCGGAGGTGAGTGTTATTTTGTTTTTACATAGAATCGATCTCTTAAGTAGTGACACGTCTCTGTGATAGAAACAACTCTGCATTATTCTGACAATAGACTACAATTTACTATTAAAATATACCTAGTTTACATAGTCAAGAAAAGGGAATGGAAGCTTAATAGACTCGCATCACTCTTTATAGTCTTTATTCAGCACAGTTCCTTTATCATCAAATAAAAGATTACGACTAATTTCAACATTATATTTAATGACTGTGCATAATAAAAGATTATTATTTATTGATTAATACCACATTTAGTAAAGGAGGGTAATGTTACATGACGACGGAAGAATTACAAGAAGAATTCAAGCGTATTTTAGAATATGGCTATCGACGAGGCAATGAGGATGATTTTATTAAAACGGATGATCTTATCGGAGAGTTATCCGAGCAGCTAATAAATTTACTGGATAAGGATAGAGTTTAATAAGGATTAAATAAAAGAACTAAATCCTAAATAAAAAATCGTTCTGTTGTACTGCTCACTCAACTGTAGATTATTCTTTAGTTCTACACCCTACAGCAATAATAGAATTGAATGATTATACTTTAATGGTAGGGGTACTTACAAAAGGTTATATCCTCGAATGTGGACAGGTTATCAAAGAAAAGTTGAAATGGAATGAATGCAAGAAAACAGGTTAAGGGATGGATTATTAAAGAATTAAGGGATTTAAAAACATAATATCAAACATACAAACACGAAATTGAATCTGCAATACAAAAAATGGGACTGAAACCAACTTTATTGGTGATAACAAAGTAAAAGAGCTAGAATAACAATTAGCAGATTATGTTGGGGTAAAAGACTGTAATTGGAATAAATTCTTTTCTATAACTTGGAAATTAAATGCCGTTTACATGGAATAGATAAACTCGAAAGAACGTCCATTTCACGAACAGATGGACGTTCTTGTTAGTGTAGATAAGGATTTAGCAAGTGTTAAATCCCTCAATGTTTAATAAAATTGCGTTCCAATAACAGATTCAGTAACCTACCCTATTCTTCATCTCCAACTCCTTCACTAGCTTCCAGAAATGCTGCTGATACTTTTTCAAATTCTTCATCCGTTTCAATTTCCGCTAAGTCTTCTCCATCTACGACTTGGAAAAAGAATACGTCCATGTCTTCGTCTGTTTCTTCTTTCGTATCTTCTGCAAATGCAACGGCTGCATACTCTTTTTCATCAAGAGTTAACAGACCGATCACTTCGATTTCTTGTTCACGATCATCTTCATCTAATACTGTTAGGATCTCTCCCACTTCAATGCTACCCATTTTTTCATCCATTCAAAATTCCTCCTATTTTGGAACGTTATTTTTTTCTACTATTTATTTACCCACTATAATTTAAAATTACACTAAAGCAATAAATTATTCGCTTTGTTTGGCCTATATAGTATTACACGTACCAACAGATTTATTCGTGATATATCGGTTATTTAAATGAGCACATAAAAAACGTCCATATGGAAGGGAAAATAGGAATGGAATTAATATAATTCTTTTTCCTCGAAAATAAAAATTATTAATTCTGAAAATATAGATTGTTTTTACTAGAAAGTTAAATTATAATTCAAATAGCTACTCATCAATGAGGAGGAGGTGTTAAAAATGGGGATGAGTAAAGAGCTTTTTTCTAGTGAATCAGATTTTCATTACTTTATAGCTTTACAGTGTCTTTCTGATTCAGAAAAGCCACTCGGATCGTGGATAATGAAAGAAAAAATGAAGAATTTGGGTGATGTGATTAGTTTGGCATCTGTTGGTAGGTTGTTAAAAGAACTTGATGGACTGGGGTGGACCGAGTTAGTGTCCTCACAAGGAAGAATACTTACAGTAAAAGGACAACGACAATTTGAAGGAATGCAAAGTGATGTAGAAAGACTAAAGATAGAGGCAGAAATGAAAAAAGCCACTGATCCTGAGAATGCACAAGACATAATTGACTTACTGAATGTACGAGTGATCATCGAGTCAGAGGTCATTAAATCAGTTATTGAAAACGCTTCTGATAAAGAAATAGGTAGTTTAGAGGATTCGGTTAAGCAGCATAAACATTGTGTGAGTATTGGAGAGGATTCTGAATTACTTCCAATTAATTTTCATCAAGTGTTATGTACCTTATCTTGTAACCGCTTTCTCAACTCTGTGCTAAAACTTTTGATACATGAAGAATTAAGACTTGAAGAGAAGTTTCCTGATATTGCAACTAAGTTAAGGGATGCACATCATCTGGTCGAACACGAACTTATTTTAGAGGCTGTCAAAGCACGTGATGTGGAGAGAGCAATTATACTTACGAAAAGTCATATCCAAAAGCTGATTCATAGTGTTACCAATTAATAATTTTATAAAGGGGACGAGAAAATGGAGTATGGGATATTATCATTATTACCACCGGTTCTTGCAATTGTCATAGCTATCGTTACTAGACAGACAATTTTATCTTTATTTATTGGGGTTTGGTTGGGTTCTACAATTATTAGCAGTTGGAATCCTTTCGTGGGTTTTACGTATTCAATTACGGATGTTGTAATTCCATCAATAGCTGATCCGTGGAATGCGGGACTGCTATTACTTGTTACGCTGGCAGGGGGATTTGTTAATATTCTTCGTGTTACAGGTGGGGCGCGTGCATTTGCGGAAGTAGCTACCAAAAAAGTGAATACGCGCAAGAAAGCACAAAACTTTATATGGGGTAGTTCTTTCCTATTTTCATATACAGAGCCAGTATTAATCTTAGGTACTGTCACTCGTCCAATCGCGGATAAGGTAAAAGTATCCCGTGTCAAATTAGCCTATATTTTAGATTCGATGGGAAGTCCTCTAGCTGCTATGTCACCAATAAGTAGTTATGGACCCTTTATTACTGGGCTTATTGCTACGCAACTTGCCGTGCTTGGTTTAAGCGATAATCCGTGGTCCTTGTTCATTCAAATGATTCCATATAATTTATACGGTCTATTTGCAATGATTGGTGTGCTTCTTGTAGTGAATTTGAATTTAGATATTGGACCAATGTATAAAGCTGAAATGCGAGCAGTGGAAACTGGGGAGTTGTATGGTAAAGATGATAAGCTGATGATAGATGAGTCTGTAGAAGAAGAGATGATGGTATCCAATACAAAAGCGGATATATTTAGTTTCTTGATTCCAATGGGCTTATTAATGGGAACCATTTTTACTGTTATTTTTTGGACAGGGAATATTGGGGAGAACGGATTTAGAGGTGCTTTTTTAAATTCTAATATTGTGTTGTCAATTATTTGTGGATTTATAGCAGGTGCTGTTGGCGGGATTACCTATGCAAAATTGAAATATAAAACATCCTTAATTTATCTCTTTGATGAATTAACAAATGGTATTTTAAAGTTAATGATTGTACCTCTTATTTTGGTCATGGCATGGTCTATTGGCTCCATCGCTTCTACTATGGGATTAGGCTCATATATTACAGAATTTGTTGGGAGTTACTTACCAGCATTCCTTGTTCCATTAGTTATTTTTGTCATCGGTGCATTGATTGCATTTGCGACGGGAAGTTCTTGGGGTGTTTTTGCAATTATGATTCCAATAGCTGTTCCGATGGCTGCTTCTATGGATATCAATTTAGCGTTAGCAATTGGAGCTGTAATTAGTGGCGGCTTGTTTGGGGATCATTGTTCACCGATTTCCGATACGACCATTATGTCCTCTACAGGTGCTGCTGCTGATCATATTGAGCATGTTCGAACACAATTGCCATATGCCTTAGTGATTGCGATATCTTCCGCAATTGGATTTCTTTCCTCGGGACTTACGCAAAATGTATTAATTGGATTAATTGTAACCGCAATCGTACTATTAATAGCGTTATATTTATTGAACCGTAGAGTTAAAGGAAGAGATGCAAGTCTACTTTTGAAAAAGCAAGTTGTCTCTTAATATAGGTGGAAAGGGAATGATAATGTATGTTAAAGGTTGATATAATTATTCATAATGGGCATCTTCTGACAATGGAAGGAAAAGGTGTTGGTTTTATTGAGGATGGGGCAATAGCGATAAAAGGCAATTTAATAGAAGCAGTTGGAGAAACAACAGAAATTTTGGCTAATTATAAAGCAGATCGTGTGATTGATGCTACCAACAAATTGATCATGCCAGGTTTGATAGATGCACATATTCATACGGGAATTAGTATTTTCCGTGGGGTGGCGCAAGATATGTCAAACTGGATGCAAAAAGGTCTTTGGCCATTCCAGAAACATTTACGTCCAGAAGAAAGTGTAGCTGGGTCAATGGTTAATATTATAGAAGGTTTGAAGGCTGGAACAACTACTTTTTGTGATTACGATGGGCGTATGGATTTACTTGTACACAATTATAAAAGGATTGGTGCGCGGGCAAGACTTGCAGAATTGATAAACGAGATACCAGATAATATTGGAGATTTGCCAGTAGGAGAGCTATACCCGTTTGATCCTTCTATTGGCCAGGCAAAGCTTCAACGAAATCTAGATCTATATGAGGAACATCATAATACTGAAAATGGACGTATTACAGTTATCCTTGGTCCACATGGTCCGGATATGATGAGTTTGGAGCTGTTAAAAGAAATTCAAACACATGCCGAAAGATTAGATACAAAATTGCATATGCATGTTGCGCAAGGCGACCGTGAAGTACTTCAAATCGAAAAACGGTACGGTAAACGAACGATTGCATTTTTAGAAGAACAAGGACTATTAAATGAGCGACTTATTGCCGTGCATTTAACAGAGGCAACGGACGAAGAAACAGAAGTTGTTGCAAAAAGCGGAGCGAAATTAATATATTGTGCAGGCAGTATAGGTATTATTGATGGTATGGTGCCACCTGTTCAGAAGTTTTTGGATGCAGGCGGAACAGCTTGTCTTGGGTCTGACCAAGCTCCAGGGAATAACTGTAATAATATGATAAATGAAATGAAAATGGCAGCCATTTTAAACAAAGTGAAATATAAAGATCCACGAGTATTTAATGCAACGCAGGCATTACGCATGGCAACAATCGAAGCAGCTAAAGTGATGGGGATTGACGACCAAGTTGGTACGTTAAAAGTAGGAAAAAAAGCAGATGTTATATTACTAGACTTGTCCGCACCTACATTTTTCCCAGTGTTAACAACACCTATTCGTAATATTGTTCCAAACCTCGTGTACTCAGCACGTGGTGATGAAGTCGAAACGGTTATCATTGATGGAAACATTGTGATGGAAAACCGAGTCATTTTAACGATAGATGAAAAAGAAGAGGTAAAAAAAGCACAAGCAGCGGCTGAACAGATTTCTACCCGTGCTAAAGATGATATATTAAGTGCCGACAGTGATATTCTGCAGATGGTTCGTGATGGGTTATTGTAGGATTAGTGTCTCTTTGTAAGAAGTATTTACACAAGAAGACCCCGAAGCACAGAGAGCCTTCTATTACAGTTGAACATCATTTAGCCATATATGAGACATTGAAAAAAAGAGATCCTCTTGAATCGTTCACTCAAATGTATAATCATTTGAAGTATGTAAGGAAGAAGATATTAGCTGATTAAACCGGTCGATGTCTAAGAAATAATTTTACAATTTACTATTAATTATTAAAAGGGAGTTCGGCGAGTCATGTCGAATTCCTTTTTGATTTGGAAAAGTCTTTGGTGGAATTTCCTCACTCACGAGTGAAACTCCATGCTCTTTGGGTGGAACTCGCGACTCTCGAGTGGAACTCCATGCTCTTTGGGTGGAACTGGCCATTCCCGAGTGAAACTTCATGCTCTTTGGGTGAAACTGGAGACTCACGAGTGAAACTCATCGCTTTTGGGTGGAACTAGTGACTCTCGAGTGGAACTCTATGCTCTTTGGGTGGAACTGGCCATTCTCGAGTGAAACTCCCCGGCTTTTGAGTGAAACTCGCGACTCCCGAGTGAAATTCATCGCTTTTGAGTGGATTTCGCCACTCTCGAGTGGAACTTCCTCACTCTCGAATGAAACTCCTCTGCTTTTAAGCCACCCCCTCCTGAAAGCTAAGTGGGCCGTTATCTACAATTAATAGATTTTCAGGACATATACAAAACTGTCAATAGCATTCTAAATGAAATACCTAAACATAGAGGATATAATATCCATATTTTTTACGAGCTACTGCTGTTTTTAAAGGATTTTATTATTCACATGGATTCGTTGGTATATTTTGTAGTAAGAATTCTTGCATTCTATGTTTATACTAATGGAGCACAAGAAGGAGGAGAAGAAAATGAATAAAAATTATTCATTACTAGTTGGGGTACTTGCAGGAAGTTTGTTATTTTCCACACACTCTGCACACGCGGCCATGACAACAGGGGATTCAAATACCACTTCCCAAGCAAAATCATATGAGACACATACATGGAAATCTCCATATCAATATAAATATAATTTTAACAACTCTCAGAAAAACAGCTCTAATGCTTTAGAAAATGAAGTATCTGAAAAAGCAACAGTCCCTGAGAAGTCAGTAACATCAGAACAGTCATCGGAAGAAACAACTAAAGAAAATGTACAAGTTTCTTCTACTATTCAACAGGTGGTTGAATTAGTAAATAGCGAACGCGCAAAAGCCGGACTAAAAGCATTGCAAATAGATACAAAGCTTACACAATCAGCTCAAGCAAAATCACAAGATATGAAAAATAAAAACTATTTTTCTCATACGAGTCCAACATACGGCTCTCCATTTGATCAAATGAAATCATTGGGCATTACGTATAAGTCAGCAGGAGAAAATATTGCGATGGGACAACGTAGTGCTGCAGAAGTAATGGATGCATGGATGAAATCACCTGGACATAAAGCAAATATTATGAACCCTTCCTATACACATATTGGAGTAGGATTATCGGATAGTGGCTACTATTGGACTCAACAATTTATTGGGAAGTAACGATAGAGTCCCTGTGTAGGAAACAATTCAGAATTGTTTCCTACACAGGGACATTTTTTCATTTATTTGCTTCGAAAATCTCTCCAGCAATTCCCATTGCTTGTACAGCTTTTGGAAACCCAGTATATCCCGCACAGTGAATGATAATTTCGATAATATCCTCTTTAGTTAATCCAACGTTTAAAGCAGCCTGTAAGTGAACTTTAAGCTGATCGAAGGCTCCTTGCGTTATAAGTGTTGTTAGTGTGATAATTTCTCGATGTGCATGAGTCAAGGTGTTTCTCCCGTATAAATCTCCAAATCCAAAAGAAACAATCATTTCCCAAAATTCAGGGGAAATCTTTTTGATATTTTCCATTCCTAGACGTACTTCTTGAGAAAATAAATCTTCCATTGCATGAATACCTGCCTCATAACGCTTGTCATTTTCCATATTACTGCCTCCCCATTGTTGGTGGTATTTCGTTTTCATCGACTAATACTTCGATTACGATCGGTTTGTTTGTTTCTTTGATCGTATGTAATGCTTCCTTTATCCTATCGGTTAAATCAAAAGGATTGTAACAGGTATATGCTTCTAGACCCATCGATTCAGCGAAACGAGTCACATCGAGTGGAGTCTCATAAACACCGCCGATAGATGTACCGATCATTTTTTGCATTCCTTTTTCTACCATATCTAATCGTCCATTATTTAAAACGATGAATAGGACAGCAGAGTTATAATTGTATGCCGTGGAAAGCTCGGTTCCATGCATGAACATACACCCATCCCCAACTAAGCATACGATTGTTTCTTCCGGAGCAGCTAGTTTGGCACCGATGGAATAACCAATTCCATTGCCCATCGCACCAAAAATATCATCAAAGAAGAAAGTACCCGGCTTATAAATATCAAAGTGTTTGATACCATAAAAAGAATGACTTCCATCATCTCCGAAAATAATGGCCTCATCTGGTAGCGCATAACGCATTGCCCGCAATGCTTGGACGGCTGAAATTCGCTCTCCTGGACGGTTATCTTCTAGTTGAATCCATTCGTTCGGTGTTAAAAACGCTTCGCTATCCGTTTTCGGCATATCTTTTAACATAGCAGTCAAGTTTGCTTTTATATCTCCTAGTACCGGTGTCGTGGGTACTTGAATCGATTTACCGATAAAGGTCGGATCATAATCGAAGTGGATGACATGGTCCGGATACATTGCTTCCGCAAAACCAGCGGTGGACATATCGCTTAAGCTGGAACCGATGACAAGGAGTAGGTCAACTTTTTCTTGTAAGTATGCTGTCGCTTCTTCCGTACCCCCCAATCCGAATGCTCCCAAAGAAAGTGTATGATTGGAAGGAAATACTCCTTTTCCTCCTGGAGTGGTGATGACAGGGATGTTCCAATGCTCTGCAACATGTCGCACTTCTTCGTAGGCTTTACTTGAGTGCACACCTTTACCCAAAAATAGAAGTGGTCGTTTCGCCGCGTTTAGTTTGTCGGTCACTTCACTCATTAACGGTGAAATCATGTCATATGACACTGGTAAGTCCAGTGTAAAAGGTTCGATTTCCTCTAACAAAATATCAAATGGTATGGCCAAATGCACTGGTCCTTTTACACCTGACAACGCTTTTTCTAGTGCATGCTGCAAGAACGGCTTTAACATATCTCCTCGTTCCACTCGCGCGCTAAACTTGGTAACAGATCGAAACATATCTACAAGATCAGTACCAAATAGGCTGGAGTCTTGTCCCATTGCTTTTCCAGTGTCCTTCATGGAAGAATGACCTGTAATGATTAACAGTGGTAGATTGGAAGCTTTCGCTTGGCCAGCAGCTGTAAGTAGGTTGGTGCCACCAGGTCCAGACGTACCGACTGCAACCCCGATTTTCTGATTCATCAATGCGTAGCCAGTTGCTTCAAATCCCGCTGCTGCTTCGTGTTTACTTAATACAAATTCCATTTCATGGTGCAGTATCTCGAATAATATAGGGGATACCGCCTTTCCCGGAATACCAAAAACATGCTGAATTCCCCAATGTTTAAAATTCGATACTAATACGGATGAAGTCGTCTTCATGCTGTCATTTCTCCTATTGTGTCCCTGTGTAAGAAACAATTCAGAATAGTGTCTTACCCATGGGCCTATTTAATATAAATCTTCTCTATTTCATCTGCAGGAAGTGGTTTGCTAAAGAGATAACCTTGAGAGATATCACACTGATGATTTTTCAGAAAATCAAGCTGCTCCTTTGTTTCCACCCCTTCAGCGATTACTTCCTTATGCAGGTTATGTGCTAGTGAGATGATTGCTTTTACAATTACGGCTCCTTTCTCATTATTCATTAATTCATTTATAAAAGATTTATCGATTTTAATATAATCAATAGGAAAGTCTTTAAGATAATTAAGAGAGCTATAGCCTGTACCAAAATCATCAATACTAACGCCAATTCCGAGTGCTTTCAGATGTTCCAGTACTTGGATGGAGTACTCATATTCCATCGCCATATATTCAGTGATTTCTACGACGATATAGGATGGATCAATAGCTGTACATTTTAATACTCCTTCTATAAATGCTAGTAAATCTTTTGTAAGAAATTGCTGAGTGGATAGATTAATAGACATTTTTACTGGCGTCATCCCAGCATCTTGCCATTTTTTGTTTTGTGAACAGGCCTCATTGAAGACCCATTCCCCAATTTGGGTAATCAATCCATTTTCTTCAGCCAGTTTTATAAACTTTTCTGGAGGTATAAGACCTAACTTAGGATGCTGCCAGCGGATTAACGCTTCAAACCCAACCAGTTCACCACTAATATTATTTATTTGAGGCTGATAATGGAGAACAAACTCCTGTTGCTCCAAGGCCCTTCTTAAATCGACCTCTAACATGTACTCGTCCATCATGACATCGAGTAATTCAGAAGTATGAATGACATAGCGATTTTTCCCTTGTGATTTTGCTTGATACATCGCATTATCTGCATAGACCATAAGCTGTTCCATTGTAATTGAGTAGTCAGGATAGATGGCTACTCCGATACTTGCTGTCGTATGCAACTCCTTCTCGCCGACATGAAAAGGTTGTTGGAACAGCTGGAGAATCTTTTTAGCTTTTTTTGTAACATAATCCACATCATCAAAATCTTTCAGTAAGAAAATAAATTCATCGCCACCAAATCTCGCAAGTATATCCTTCTCCCCAAGACAACCATGCAACCGCTTGCTTACCTCGATTAAAAATTTATCTCCGTAAGAATGACTAAAGTTATCATTAATAATTTTAAAACGATCCAAATCTATGAATAAAAGGGCTAACGTCCGATGATAGCCTTTGTTCTTCTCTTCAATAATAGCTTTTATTTCCTTTTGAATATGTCGTCTGTTGGATAGATGCGTCAAATCATCATGATAGGCTAAGTAATTATATTTCTCCTGTAACAAGTAACGATCTGAAATATCTCTAAACTGACCAAAGGCCCCTATCATTCTATCATCTTCAAAAATTGGTTGCGCATCGAATAGGCAGACTATAAGGTTGCCTGCAATATCTTTAAATTTCAATTCCTCATTTTCAAATATTTTCCCATGATCTAATACTTCTTTAAAATAGTCCCCTGTTAAATGTGATTCCTTAATATTTCTTCCAATAACCGACTCTCTAGTGTTATTTGAAATTTTTTCAGCAAAACTATTAAACTCGGTAGTGATTCCTTTTTCATCTGTAATAACAATCCCATTTCTTGTTCTGCTTAACATGATTTGATTCATAATATCAAGTTTTCTGTTTTGCTTTCTTAATAATAATTCTCTTTCAATGGAGTCCACTACTTGGGCTAACATTGTTAAAAATAGTTCATTCTGAAACTGGATAGGCATCATGATGCACACACTACCAAGTAAGTTATTGTCATCTGTATAGTGAAATGCGGTTCCGTAACAAGCGATGTCGTGAAGAAACGTATGAAAATGCTGTTTCCCAATAAGACTGATCGGATGCTTTTGTTGTAATGACAGACTAATAACATTTGTGCCGGTATCCTCTTGGATAAATAGGCTGCCAGGCATAATGCCGAATTGTTCGATGGTAGACTTGATCGTTTCGTCTCCTTCAATTTCCAGAAGATAGCCTGCCGCATCCGAAACAACAACCAATATCGGCGTACCTTTTAAAGAATTTAGTAGCTTATTTGAAAAGAAACTCACTACTGATAGTATTTCGCTATATGATTTTCGTTTCTGTTCAAACTCTTCTTCGGTTAAAAAGGTCTTTGGTCTTGATACCTCGTTTGGATCCATCCCGGCCTCAGCACACATTCTTTTAGACTCTGTAATATAGTATGGTTCCGTCGTATTCATGTTTTCCTCCTAAAACCTTTATATATATAATATTTACCTTAATTTAATGAGTTATTATTTCGTAAAATAGTGAAAAAAAGAATCCATTTCCGCTAAGGCTAAGTCGCTGTGAATTAACCTGAAGAAAGAATTCCCGTCGTTACTTACTTTACCGCAAAACCTAGTTCTATTCAATGGAAGCGAAGAGGAAGAAGTCAAACGAATCCCTGTATAGAAGACAAATCTATACTATTTTGTAAATTGTCCTCAATAGAGACGTAGATTTTTGATGGACGGCATAAAAAAAGCTTTATGCGAATATTAATATAGCAGGTGTATTTCATAAAAATTACTTATTAAAAAGCTCTATAAAAGGAGAAGTAACGAATGAACAATATTATAGAAGAAAGTGCAATACGACTAAATGTCGTAGCTTCAGATTGGGAAGAAGCAATAAGGACATGTGGGGAAGTGCTTTTAGAAACAGGAAAAGTAGAGAGGTCTTATATCGATGCAATGATAAATACGATAAAAGAGTTTGGACCTTATATTTTAATAGCACCTGGTGTGGCATTGCCCCATGCGCGTCCCGAAGATGGAGTTATTAAGGAAGGTATTTGCGTTGTCCTCTTAAAAAATGAAGTAGCTTTTGAACTTGGAAAAGAGATGAAGGTATTAATCGGCTTAGCCGCTAGAGATAAAGAATCCCATATTGGCCTATTAAAAAGAATTGCGGAGGTGATATCGGAAGAAGAGACGATTGAGCTACTAAAAAATGCAAAAAAAGAAGAAGAGATTGTGAAGTTATTTAATAGAGGTAGAGGAGATTAAGACATGAAAATTTTAACCGTATGCGGTATGGGATTTGGATCTAGCATGATGTTGAAAATGACTATCGAAAAAATACTAAAAGAAAAAGGCATCAAAGCCGATGTGGAAACAGCTGATTTTACAACTGCCGCGAGTACTCAAGCAGACATAATTTTTACGAATGAGGAATTTGCAAAACAGCTTGGGGGTGGGAAGGTACAGGTTGTGAGTATTAAAAATATTGCAGATGCAAATGAAGTAAGAAAAGCCTTGGAGTCCGTTTTATAGATTCATAGAGAGGATGGGAGTATGGTTTTCTTTGAGTTTTTAATGAATGAAATATTGAGTATTCCCGCTGTTTTAGTTGGTTTGATAGTGTTGATCGGTCTGGTAGCCCAGCGTGCCGCTTCTACAAAAGTTATGTCAGGAACACTCAAAAGTATTATCGGATTTCTGATTTTAGGAGCAGGAGCAGGGGTAATTGTAGGTTCTTTAGATTCGTTAGGTGGAATTATTGAAGACGCCTTCCATATTCAAGGTGTCATTCCAAATAACGAGGCAATTGTCGCTTTAGCTCAACAAATGTTTGGAACGGAAACCGCACTTATTATGGGATTTGGTTTTATTGCTAATATTTTATTTGCACGTTTTACCCCATGGAAATATATCTTTTTGACAGGTCATCATACTTTCTTCATGGCTGCCCTATTATCTGCAGTTTTAGGGACAGCTGGCTTGAGCGGCGTTATGTTGGTTGTCGTTGGTTCTTTGCTATTAGGTTTCTTCATGGTCTTAATGCCAGCTCTTGGGCAACCATTTATGAAACAAGTAACTGGAAGTAATGATATTGCAATTGGACATTTCGGTACGTTTGGTTATATTGCAGCTGGATTAATCGGTAAATGGTTTGGAAATAAAGAAAAATCGACAGAAGAAATTAAAATTTCCGAGAAGTGGTCATTTCTAAAGGATTCATTAGTCTCTACTGCTCTTACAATGGTAGCTATTTTTGTCATCTTAGCTATTCTTGCAGGAAGTGATGTAGTTTCTAATTTTTCTGGTGATCAAAACTACATCATGTTCAGCATTATGCAAGGTATCACGTTCGCTGCTGGTCTAAGCATCATCTTACTTGGAGTGCGTATGATTTTAAACGAAATTGTACCTGCTTTCAAAGGAATTGCTGATAAGTTGGTTCCAGGGGCAAAGCCTGCACTTGATGTACCAATCGTGTTCCCGTATGCACCAACTGCTGTGATGATTGGTTTCCTTTTTAGCTTCGCTGGGGGACTTATTAGTATGGGAATCTTAGGTGTATTGTCTTTACCTCTTATTATTCCAGGATTAGTACCTCACTTTTTTACTGGTGCAGGTGCTGGAGTTTTTGGTAATGCAACGGGTGGACGGATTGGGGCAGCTGCTGGTGGATTCATCAATGGTGTTTTGATTAGCTTTTTACCAGCTTTCTTATTACCGGTCTTGGGTGACTTAGGCTTTGCAAATACTACATTTGGCGACGCTGATTTTGGTGTCATTGGGATTATTATTGGATTTATCGCAAGTCTATTTAGCTAAAGGTTAATAGGTAGTCTTCTTAACTAGAGAAGGCTACCCATTTTTTTGATTACATAAGAACAAACAATGGAAGGTGACTATGAATGAATAATTCAGCTTCAATGATCTGCGAATTAGAAACTATTGCGAGAGAGGTTAGAAAACGAATTTTATATACAGCTCATTATAATAAGCAGGGTCATGTAGGCGGTTCCTTGTCCTGTGCAGATATATTAGTCGCTCTCTATTTTAATCAGTTATCTATTGATCCACTAAACCCAAGGTGGGAAGATCGAGATCGTTTTGTATTGTCAAAAGGTCATACAGCATTAGGGCTATACGCGACATTTGCACTTAGAGGATACATTCCAGAAGAGGAACTTAAAACATTTGACCAATACCAATCTCGATTACAGGCTCATCCTGATATGACTGGATTAGATAGTTTAGATATGTCGACCGGGTCATTAGGTCAAGGATTATCGGCGGCAGTTGGGATGGCGATTGGGGCTAAAAGATTGAAAACAGATTTTCAAGTATATTGTTTAATTGGTGATGGGGAGTCCCAAGAAGGTCAAATTTGGGAGGCTGCAAACATAGCTGAAAAGTATAAATTAGACAATCTTATTGTCATATTAGATCTAAACGGTCTTCAACAGTATGGCTGGAAAAATGAATTGGTCCGCAATCCACCAGAAATGAATGCCAAAGGAAAATTCGAAAGCTTTGGGTTTGAAACATGGGAAATAAACGGACATTCTATGACAGAAATAGTGGCTGCATTAGCAAAAGCAAAAGCCAATTTAAATGGGATGCCTAAAGCAATTATTGCCAATACCATCAAAGGAAAAGGTGTCAGTTTCATGGAAAATAATTATCATTGGCATTCAAAAGCACCGAATGAGGAAGAGTACGAATTAGCTTTAAATGAACTAGGAGGTAAACCGGGATGTCTATAAGTGTGAGAGATGAGTTTGGCAAGCACTTGGCCAAATTAGCTAACGAAGACAAAAAGGTATTATCTTTAGATGGTGATCTTGGAAATTCAACTCGACTAGATTCCGTAGAAAAAGCGACAAAAGACTCTTTTTTACAGATGGGGATCGCTGAACAGAATATGGTAGGGGTTGCTGCAGGCTTGGCTACAGTGGGATTTCAGCCATGGATTTGCAGTTTTGCCACTTTTCTTACTAAAAGAGCACTCGACCAAATTGTCGTCAGTGTTGCTCAAACGAACCTCGATGTGAAGCTAGTGGGGAGCTATAGTGGAGTGCTGACGAGTAATACAGGTAAAACCCATCATGCATTGGATGATCTAGCGATAATGACTACAATTCCTAATATGATCGTACTAGCACCCGGCGACGCAAACGAAACAGTAGCAGCAATGAATGCTATGTACCAAACCAACGGACCGATGTATGTAAGATTAACACGGGATGAAACGATTCCTAACTTTTTGCCAGATTTACAATTTGAGATTGGAAAAGGTAAAACGCTACAAGAGGGGACTGACGTTTTAGTTGTAAGCACTGGAAGTATGACTTATCGAGTTTCTAAAGCCATTGAAGAAATGAAAGAACTATCTATTGCTCACCTACATTTTCCTACTGTAAAACCATTCGACAAAGAATTATTGTTAAGAAGTGCGAAAGACGTACGTTTTGTAGTCTCAGTAGAGGAACATTATATACGCGGAGGTCTTGGAAGCATCGTAACAGAAATTTTATCCGAACACTTACCCAAAATCGTCTATAGAATAGGGGTTGGGGATACATTTTCCGGATGTGGAACAGATGCCGAGTTATTAGAGGCGCACGGACTCTCAACAGAAAGGATAAAAGAGCAACTAGTGAAGTGGAACGACGCGCATTCTTAGTCCCTTTCGAAATGTCCCTGTGTGAAAAACAACTCTGAATAGTATCGAAGTTGTGTCTTACACAGCGTTTAATGTTAAATAAGTCAAGTGTTAAATAAATAGATTTTTGGCCG
>NZ_VEBK01000015.1 GCF_007676755.1 Bacillus sp. FJAT-22090
ATTTTCATTCTCTGTGGTGTAGCGCTGATTTTGCGCTACATGGATGGCTAACGGGTGCTTTAGCAAAACATGGCCATCATTTCGATGGTCTATTTGCATGTCCAAAACATTAATTTGATCTCCGATATGCATTGTGAAATATTACACTTAAACTAAAGCGGCAGGGTAGTGAAAGAAGAAATATAAATCTATCATGAATTAATGATTTATTCTCAAAATTTAATGAAGAGAGGCGTGAAAATGATTGAAACACTATTAAAGCAGATTCCTATATTAAGCAATTGTAAAGACGTTATTCAAATTAAAAAAGGATTTTCCTCAGATGAAAAATATCTAATACATATGAATGATGGAAACAAAAAGTTACTTCTTAGAACTTTTAAGTTAGAAGAGTTTGAATCAAAAAAGAAAGAATATTCTATTCTAGAAAAGATGCAGGAATATAACGTTACTTGTTCACAGCCGATTTCTATGGGTCAGGTAGGGAGTAGGGGTTACATCATCGCATCATACATCGAGGGTAAAGATGCCGAGGAAGAAATCCAAAAATACTCAGAACAAGAGCAATTTAATATTGGCTTCGAAGCTGGGAAAGAATTGAGGAAAATCCATCAGTTTACGGCTCCAAATCATGTCTCTTCGTGGCATTCAAGGAAAGAGAAAAAACACAAGAATTATATTGACGCTTATTTAGCGTGTGGAATTAGAGTTGCAAATGACGAAAAAATAATGAATTTTATTGAAGAAAATATACACCTCATGAAAGAGCGGCCGAACATGTTTCAACATGATGATTTTCATGTTGGAAATATCATTGTAAATAATAAAAAATTCGCGGGAGTTATAGATTTTAACCTGTATGATTGGGGCGATCCTATTCATGAATTTCTTAAAATTGGTCTCTTCAGTCGGGAAGTAAGCATTCCTTTTTCAATTGGACAAATAAGGGGATATTTTAATAATACTGAACCCGATGAATATTTTTGGAGGCTTTATTCACTTTATCTAGCAATGTGTGTCTTCTCTACTGTAATATGGACCTTAAAAACTGTTCCAGACAACTTAAATAATATGTTAGGTAAAGTTTACACTTTTTTAGAAGATCATGATTACTTTAGTGAATTAAAACCTAAATGGTATACAGAAGAGATATAAGTTTGAAATACTTTTTTTTTGTGAAGGATTGTAATTAAAGTGAATGGTGCAAGTTGAAGTTCAGTAAATATTATAAGGTTTGCGAAAGGTTTCACTGAAACAAACGGGTGCTTTAGTTCAACAAGTAGTTCAGTTAGATGCGATAAGTGATTATTAGGTATGGGAGGAATATTAATGGACTCATTTTTCTATTTCAATATGTTAGAAATATAATTTCTAAATTTTTTTAGATGGTATCTGGGTAGTCGGATTTTTTTACTTGTTAACCAAGACATATGAAAGTGATAGACTTAAACAGGTTTCCAAGTATGTGATGGGAACTGCTTTGGCATTATTATTTGTTTATTCAGTAATGGGAAGTATATAAGATTTTTCCTTATTCAACTAACGGGTGCTTTACTTCAAGAAGGAGTAAAGCCATTTGTTATTGAACTAACTGTGCAGTTTAGTTCAATAAGGACTGGGAAGAACTTGAAGTAAAGGAGACCATAATGAGAAAAATAGACCGTAGTATTGTTATTGGAGTATCAGGTGGTTCAGGTAGTGGAAAAACCAATTATTGTAGTAATTTGGCGAAGACTTTAGATGCATTGAAGGTTAAAATCATATCTACTGATGATTATTTTAAAGAAGAAAACAAAAAGTGAATGCTCCATACAATGGAAGGCAATATGATGATTATGACCATCCTACTTCTGTGGATGTTGACAAGCTAAATAGAGATATTAATCAATTAATATCTTCTAAAATGTTTGATGTTGTTATTGTTGAAGGCTTAATGGTCTTGCATTTTGAAGGAATTCGAGAAAAACTTGATTTGAAGTTATTTGTTGATTGCCCATCAGATGAGAGATTAGTCAGGAGATTAAAACGAGATAAAAACGAAGAAAGCTTTGACGAAATTTCTTCGGAATATCTTGATATAGTTAGACATCGTTATAATGAGTATGTTGAACCTACAAAATGGTACGCAGATATAATAATAAACGGTTCCAATACTACTAAAAATTCAATAGACGTTGTTCGTAAATGGTTGTTAAATTAACATTTTCTTCTTCAACTAACGGTGCAGGTTAGTTGAAGAAGAAACTAAATCCAGAGTAAAGGAGAAATATATATAATGATTGTTAATATGGAACCAACAAAAGAACAAGTTAGGAATTGGATAGAAAATTTTGTCCCCAAAATAGACCTGTTTTTCGTACAAGAAAAGGATTTAATTATGTTAGCAGAGCATTTAAATGAAGTCTTAGTTATTCCAAGAAAAGAATTCTTTGGACATTCATCATATAAACAAATCCAGTTAGTAAATAGCTATACATATTGGAACATTTCTGACAAGGTAGAGTTCGTTATCGTGGCACAACCTGATTGGATATCAAAACTACCAGAGCCAAAGAAGAGAGAACTTCTTTTTATTCAATATAAAGTAAGCAGGGGCTTAATTTTTTCCTTGTCATTGTTTTCTTTTGTAGGTCTACTTCCTGAAGAATACATTTTTGAAGACAAAGGGGAAAAGTTCATAGTAATTCAGCGAAATATATGGGAGCAAATTCCATATAAAGTAAAAGAGAATGCAATTCAAGCATATTCTCAACTATGGGATACTTGGATTGGTTGTGACGTTCCACATCGAACTCCTATACACCTTAAGAAATATGCTAACAAATTCTCAACGGAATCAGGAAGTAATTGTTTATCTGCTACTTTATTTGCTATTACAGAACAAGATTGGATTATTGGAGAGTGGGTTCACCCTAATACATTTTTGAATGGGTTAGAAAGAGCAAATTTTTCCCAAACAAACGATCAAATACAAACTGGAGATGTTATTACTTGGGTAAATAACGATGGTGTTATTCAACACGCTTCTTATCATATAGATAATAATTACTTCTTTAATAAAAATGGACAAACTTTTTTCAATCCCTGGAAGATAGCACACTGGGATCAATTGAATAAGGAATGGAGGCAATACAAGACGAATGTTTATCGCAAAAGAAAGTAAGTATTCTTCAACTAACGGGTGCTTTAGCAAAACAAGACCATCAAAAAATGGTGGTCTTGTTTTATATATCATGTGAAATGTTACACTTGAACTAACGCGGCAGGTTAGTTAAACAAAAACTATTCAGCTAAACAGAGAATGTTGCATTAGACTAGCAATAATTGGGGGAGGAACAATAAAAATGAAAAAAACTTCGGGTATTATATTCTTGTTTGTATTATTGATACTTACATCCTGTGGAGGGTCTAATACATCAACAACGTCTTCCTTGAAAGTTACAGAAAAAGGTCACTCAAACAGTTATAAGGAATATTGGATAAAAGCTTATGACCCGAATAATGACACTGAAGATAAGGCTTTTAAAATCATTGTTAATGAAGAGATGGTTTGGAATCTAATTGAGGAAGATAAAGAATATTTTACTTCTTATTCAAAAGAAGGAAATGAACCTTGGATTTTAAACCAAATAGAACATATGGCTAAACCCCAAAAATAAACCAATCCATTTTCAACTAACGGGTGCTTTACTTCAAGAAAGATAATTTTGATATTTGTCGTAAAAAGAAGGAGATGTTATATGAAAAGAAATGTGAAACTGTTTAGTATTACATTGGTTTTTGGCATAATCGCTATTTTTTCGATAATTATTGATTTATTTTTGATTGATTTTGTAAATTCATTTCTAATGTTAAATCCCGTATTAGATATACTGTTTCAGAACGGCTTTAGCTTTATAATCGACAATGAATTACAAAGTCAAGAAACAAATAGTGCAATATTTCATTATACGAAATGGGCGTATTTTATTCATTTAGTAAGTTGTTTATTAGTTGGAAGTCTTATAGATTTGATTAAAAATAAGTTGTTTTTCCGAGAAGTTTCGGAGTTAAACTGAAATTCCTTCTTCAACTAAAGGAGCAGGTTAGTTTAAGAAGGATTGTAAATTAGTTGTATTGAATTCTTGTAGAGGTGAGTAGATGAAATTTTATCTTTTAGGTGAGAGAACAAATATTGAGATTGATGTATTACATCGAAATTTTCCTGACAGTACTGACTATTGGGATGTTAATTGGGTTAAATCAAAAATAAAAATAGAAATTCCAGGTTATCTGGTTTGTTTTAATGCTGAGTTAAGAACAGATGAATTAAGGGACTTTGTTAATGAACTCAAATTAATGAAGCGATTCTTACAAGGAAAAGCAAGCCTAAAAAATTTAGATAGTTATTTACAGTTTGATTGTGAAATGGACAAATTAGGTAACATTATGTGGACTGGTGAGACGTGCTATCCTGCGGGGGATGGTGCTGTTCTTACATTTGAATTTGCATCAGATCAAACTTTTTTAAATACATTAATAAAAGAATTAGATGAAACTTTAACTATTTTCCCTGTTGTCGGGAAGCCGTAGTTATTCAACTAACGGGTGCTTTAGCAAAATATGGCCATCATTTCGATGGTCTATTTTTATGTCCAAACATAAAGTTGTTCTCAGCAATCCATTGTGAAATGCTACACTTAAACTAAAGAAGCAGTTTAGTTTAAGAAGAAATCTTAGAAATTAGATATAAAGTAAAAGAAAATTCGAACTTCTGCAGTGTTGATTTCGTCCTCAAAGTAGGTTAAATATTATTTGTATAGAATTACTAATAAGGATGATATTAGGGAGGCGATAAATAAAATGAGTAAGTCGATAAAAATTTCATTATTGTTTTTTGCAGTCATTATATTGATTGGTATATTATTTTTGTATCAAGCATTAAACCCAACGCTAAGTAGTATTCAAGTGAATGAGAAAAATGAAGAAGGCATTTATATTTCGCCAAATGGGAAGAAAAGTATAACGGTATATTTTAACGGAGGTCTAATATTCCATAACGACGTAACATATGTGGGGGTATTAGAAGATTTTAACTCGGGTCTGAAAAAGAATATTTTTCTAGTGATGTCAAATGTTAAAGAAGTTCGATGGGAAAGTAATGAAACGATTGTTGTAAATGGTATAGAAATTGCTATTGATGATACCTATGACTTTAGGAAAGAATAAGTTAAAAGAATAGCAAATTCTTATTCAACTAACAGATGCTGTAGCAAAATATGCCCATCATTTCTTAGCTCTATTTTTATGTCCAAAACATTAGGTTGTTCTCAGATATGCATTGTGAAATGTTACACTTAAACTAAAGAAGCAGTTTAGTTTAATAAGCGAAGTGAAGTTTGATTATGCTTTTGACAAATAAAACGCCATAATTTTGCTTTATGCAGGATCCCTACATTCATATTTTTCATTTGGAGTGAACTTTCTAACTTTATAATCATGAAGGACCCATTCAGATTTCGTTGACTCATCTTTTCTTACAGTTATCGTAAAAATATCAAGAGGTTCATGTATTCCTGTGAAGGTCCTACCTTCCAACTTAGCTTCAAATAACCAAGAACCTGCATGGTCTAATTTCTTAACTTCGATGACCTTTTGGCATTGAAATCCAATTAGCCTTCTAGTTCCATAGTGTTTATCCACTGCTAAATACATTTGAGGTGCTAATAAATCGATTACAGCATCTTCTAATAAATTTTCTCTAGTAGGTGGTGTATTCGTTGGTAAATTTTCTTGGGCTTGGATATTCATTATTAGTATAAACATTGTTAAAGGCACTAGTAGAAATAGTTTTTTCATAACTCAATCATCCTTCATTTTTTTGTTATCTTGCACTAAATAGAATGACTAATACATTTATTTATGTTTAGTACGACCATAATGTGTAACAGTCGGGAAGGAGATTGTTTGACTCCCATGGAAATTAAGATCCTCCTTTTAGAGAAAAAGGCGATACGAAATCGGACGCCGCTCAATAATTTTTTAAAAAAGTGCAGGGAAGATGTCTATTAGCAAAAACAGAAGTCTCTTCATACTTTGCCGTGCTTACAATAAGAGATTTTATTGTCGATCATAAAAAGTTGGTTCCCAAATTACAGGGTTGTTTTTATTAAGCTAACAGGTGCTTTAGTAAAACAAATGGATGCCTGTGAGGGGAGCTTTCTTATGGAACTTACGCGGCAGGTTAGTTTAAGAACAAATTAACGAACTAACTGATTCAAAAAAGGGGGTTATTCATTGCATCCAATAGAATTAAATGAATTGATGATAGTCGGTGGAATTTTACTTGTAATTCTATTAGTTTCTTTTATTTTGAAAGGAAAATGGAGAATAATTACTCTAGAATCAGCTATTATATTTTTGGTGTCCTTTGGTATCTTTTATTTCGTACGTCCATATTGGATTGATATGCAAATAGAAAAAAAAGTAGGTTATATACAGATGCATTTGGAAGAACAGTACCCTGGGGAAACGTGGGAATATAGGACAGTGCCTCATCGTGAGGACGGCTACGAATCCTCGAACCCATATTATATAGGTGTAATATTTGATAATGAACCACTAGTGGAATATAAATATTTGGCACGTAAAAAAGGCGATATTATCCAACCAGGGTGGTATACAACTGAATTACAAAGTGACTTATTACATTTAGAAGTGTTTGAAGAATAATTACTGTTTATGATGAAGTTCCATCTTCTCTTATAGATTTGAATATTAATCTCCATTATTTTCTTAATCTTATTCAACTAACGAGTGTGTTAGTCAAATAGAGCCTCGTCATTAGACGTGGCTCCTTTGTATTTAAAAGTATTTCCGATAATACTTCTTTCCTTAGTCTTCCGCTTAATTGAGCGTAGATCAAAGTCGTTTTCTTTTCTCATGCCCCATAATTCAATAGGAGCTCCATTATTCATTAAATGAGTTTAGTAGCTGTAAGTCCTCTATTCGCTTATCCGCTTCAAACGAAGCCCATGCTTTTGACAGTAACAATTCCATTCCCCCTAAAAAATAGTACTATTAAAAGGAGTATTGCCAACTTAATAGAATTATAGACATAGGGTATATTTTTACTAATGCGGCAGTTTAGTTGAAATTTCATTTAGGGACATGTGGTAACAAATATGCAAAGGGGGCACAAAGATGAAGGATATTTATAATCAATCGCACGTAGAGGAGATTTTAAACCGAATTGACAACTTAACTCGAGAATCAAAACCGCAATGGGGTAAAATGGATGTTGCCAAAATGCTGGCACATTGTTCATCTTTTCAAGACATTGCAATGGGAAATGCTTTTCCTCCGAGAGGTTGGTTAGGGATATTAATTGGGAAGTTTGTGAAACCAATTTTATATAATGACAAGCCCTTAGCAAAAAACATGTCAACAATCCCTACTATTTTGATTGTAGATGATAAAGAATTTGAAACAGAAAAGAAAAAACTAAAACAAAAAATTATAACGTTTCAAAGTAATGGTCCTCATAAGTGTACCAATCATCCACTTCCTTTTTTCGGTAAACTTACCGCCGAGGAATGGGGAAAAGGAGTTTATAAGCACCTTGATCATCATTTAAAACAGTTTGGTGTTTAATAAACCAAAGTGAAGATTTTTTTACTAACGGGTGCTTTAGTAAAAAACAGAAAGCAAAATACAATGAGCTGGAGATACATTTCTAACTCATTGTTATGTGTATTGTAAATAAACCTAACTTAGCTTTTTAAAAGATAGCTCTATAAAAAAGAAATGTGATAATTGGAGTAAATATATTAATTATTTTATTGGTGATCTATTAATATTTATTTGTTGCCCTGTTTGTTCGGATGTATATTGGAGAACTTGTCCTTCAGAATCAGTATTGTTCTCATTAAAAGAGGCACACCACACGAAGTCATAGTTTCTCCCCTGATATGAATACTCGCCATCTATATAATAAACGTTCTTATAAATTTCTTCAGTTTCATCATTTTCTAGATCAGGATGTTTATCAGCTCTAATGTTAGCATCATCTACCTCCACACCATCTAATCGATCATATTTCTCAATAATAGTTTCTGCACGAACTGCTAGATTTATTAAAAGCTTTTCATTCATTATCTTTCCTTCTGAGATTTTATAGGTATCGGTTTCATCAGAATTCTCTTCGTTCCCACAAGCAGTTAACAAAAATACAACTAAAGCAACGAAATAAAATATTCTTTTCATACTCTATCATCTCCCTTTATTCCCTATTTTTAGTTTAGTGGAAAGATGAAAAGTAAACAACCTTATCGAGTCTCTTTTTACATGAGAAAGTTATAGTATCTTGTGGTGTTATTAGACTCATATCCAAGAAGAATATGCGGGGTTAAAAAAATAGTGCTCAAAAAAGAAGGAACAATTATTCCGTTCCTTTGGGGTATATTTTATCTTTTATTTCTTCTCTTTAATTGGATTAAAGTTATTAATACACCTAAATTTATTACTATTAGAATAGGAAATCCGAAGTATAGAACATAAAGTATCCAGTTCAATGCATCCTTTTCAGAAAGTAATTCTATTTTATTCACCTCAAGTAATCGTATGAAGAAAACTATACTATAATGCCGTATTACGACCATAATGTGTAATAAAAGAGAAGGTGCTTATTCGACTAACGGGTGCTTTACTTCAAGAAGGGGTAAAGCCTTTTTTCTTATTGAACTAACGCAGCAGGTTAGTGGAATAAGCGAAAAAATCCGAAACATTCTCCCCCGATTTTCGTAGATATAATAAAGGGGGTGAAAAGGTGGATTTTTTAATAAATTTCGTTATTATTGCTTTATTTATTTTTCCTTTCATTGCACTAATTCACGAGTCAGGTCACGCTTTTTTTGTTAAATTATTTGGAGGGGAAATAAGTGAATTTGCGATAGGTAATGGAGAGGTATTATGGAAGAAACACAAATTTACTATAAAGAAAGCTTATTTCGTAGGTGGAAGGGTTGTTACTAAGAGCGACGAGGGATTTAGTAAGACACAAAGAGTGTTTATTCTCTTGGGTGGGGTAATCTTTAATTTTCTCTCTGCGTTTGTATTAGATTTATTTACAGGATATGAATTTGGAGTTTTTCGAAACTATTTAGATAGTTTTATTTTTGTATCATATTTAAACGTAGTTATTAATCTCTTTCCGCTTACTACTATCATCGGAACAAGCGATGGGAAACAATTAGTTGAACTTTATAACAATAAATAATAAAGAAATGAATTTCTTATTCAACTAACGGGTGCTTTACTTCAAGAAGGAGTAAAGCTTTTTTTATTGAAGTAAAGGGGCAGGTTAGTTGAAGAAAACTTACTGAAGGGATGTGACTAACGAAATGGAAAAAACAACAAATAAACGGCAGGTTTTTCAGTGGATCGGGTATTTTGTATTAATGCTTACTCTTCTTTTAAGTATAGTGCTAAATATATCTGAAAGCACACTTGATGTTATCAAATGGACTGGGCTTGGGCTTGGTATAATTCTTACCTTAGTTTCCTTTTTATTTCCCAATAACAAATAAAAGGGATGGTATAAAGAATCTCAACTAACGGGTGCTTTACTTCAAGAAGAGGTAAAGTCTTTTTTCTACTTGAATTAAATAAGAATGATTATATAAAACAACAGCCTTATCAAGCGAGTTGATAAGGCAAAGGTTCACTCTGTTTTTAATTTTTCACGTTGATTTCTTTGCTTTGTCTTTAACCAATAATCGGGTGATTCATAATTAATTAAAGAATAATCAAGTTCATCTCCATTTGTTGCTAACTGAACTAACAAAAATTTCTCCTTATTACTGGGGTGTATATCTGCAACTTTAATGTTTATAACTTCTACTCCTGTTCGTTTAGGTGTTCCAACAACAACAACTTGATTTCCTTTTGTATAAACATCTGTGATATTTGTTTGAAACACAACTAAATACAGGTCAAGGTCTGTTTCATTTATATCAGTAGGAAAAGAAATACCTACATTCTCTATAAAGTGTAATTCTGCTGATATTCCAATGGCGTAAAAAGGAAATATGCGATGGAGAGAATAGTAAACTCTAGAAGGAATATAGCCCAATCTTCCAGTCGTGCTATGCCAGTCTTCTTTATATATTGGTCTAACATAATTTTGTTCGCTTTTTACTACTTTGAAAGGGATTTTTGTTCCTTCTATTAACACTTCGATAATCGGGTAGACATCGGTAGGGAAATGCATCTCTAATCCTTTTTCAAATGGGAAAGGTGAATCAAGAATGGTAGTAGGTTCA
Organism: Bacillus sp. FJAT-22090; assembly: GCF_007676755.1. Taxonomy (GTDB): domain Bacteria; phylum Bacillota; class Bacilli; order Bacillales_A; family Planococcaceae; genus Psychrobacillus. The sequence continues at coordinate 10,302 of NZ_VEBK01000015.1, forward strand.
GGTGGTTCGATGTTAACTAAACGTTTTTCCAATTCCTGAATCTGTTCGTGTTCACTTTTATCACTATTCGATTGCGGGATAGATAACTCTATCAATTTAGTATGTAAGAACTTGCTGTAAACAATCAAGCTTAAAATAATTGAAAAACAAATAATAAAGCCAATCCTTGTTTTTAACATATTCAAATCACCTCAGCATATTATCTGCTCTTATGAGGAAGTTATGCGAGATTTCTTATTAAACTAACGCATCAGGTTGGTTGAAGAAGAAGTTGGAAAACAAAGGAGTTTTTAATGTCTTTTTTAAATTAATATATATGATATCTAAAAAAGGGGAGAGTATTTTGGGTTCAAGAATAATGCACTCGATTATTGGTGAAAAAATTGCAGAAGCTTTTACAATCAAAGACAAAACATCATTTTTACTTGGAAGTGTTGCTCCAGACGCTGTTTTTTCACATGAAGAAAAAAACTTATCACATTTCTTTATAGGTGAAGTACAAGATTATTCAAGAAGTGTTGATTATAAAGGATTTTTACATAAATATGGTTCGCAAGTAGAAAATCCTTATATATTGGGGTATTATGTACATTTAATTGCTGATGATATATGGTTAAGAGGTTTTAATCTTTCTTGGTTAAGGAACAGAATGGATGCTGATGAAGGATTATTTAAGCTATACAATAATGATTTCCGATTACTAAATGGAAAGTTATTAGAACACTATGGTTTTACAGATGAATTGAGAAAAACGTTTAGTTATTTTCCTACTATTTTAGATTTGGAAGAGGTTAAGTCCGAGGATGTTGAAAAATTTATTCCTTATGTATTAGGCGATATGGAGTACGATAAGGAAGTTTTAAATGAACAACTTAATGTTTTTACGTTTAATCAGATAATCGGTTATATAGAGACATCAGTTGATGTTGGGTTACTGAATATAAGACCGATTCTTACCAAAAAATATTCGACTAACGGGTAGCTTTAGTGAATATCGACGAGCTGTTCAAACAGCTCTTTTTCTTATTGAAATAACGAGGCAGTTTAGTTGAATAAGGGCATTTCGAAACATAAAGTGACATTCCTTAAATCGTCTTTTGGAGACGATTTTATATTTTTAAAGAAAATTTATAAAAGTTTAAGCCAAACTGAACTTTAAATTGTCTAATAGAGGTAATGACAAAATAGAGAGGATGAATTGAGATTATACGTTTAGTGAAAAAGGCTCAAAAAGGGAATGAAAAGGCCTTTTTAAAAATTTTTCAAGTATATGAGGCAGATATCTACCGAATGGCCTTTGTTTATGTGAAAAATCAGGAGGATGCGTTAGATATTGTCCAAGAAGTAGCATATAAATCTTTTGATAAAATCGAAACGTTAAAAGAACCAGCTTATCTTAAAACTTGGCTTATTAAAATTACTATTAATTGCTCACTCAATTTATTAAAACAACATAAGAAAGTTGTGCCACTTACATTTGAAATGTTTAATGAAGTTCCTTCAAATGCTACAGATGTAGCTACTTCAATTTTACTTCACCAAATGTTAGATAAGTTAAGTGACGAGGAAAAAGGTGTCGTGATTTTAAAGTATTTCGATGGATATTCATTTAAAGATATTTCAGGGCTATTACAAATTCCTTTAGGTACAGCAAAATCTGTTTTATATAGGGCAATCCAAAAGTTACGACTACAAGTGGAGGAAGGAGATTTTTATGAATAGAATTCGAAGAGCAATCGAATCAATTGAGCTACCTAGTGATTTACATAACCGATCTAAACTAGGAGTACAGCAGGCGAAATTAAGAAAAAGAAGGTCAAAAAAAATAATTATAGTCCCAGTTATTGCTTCCTTATTCCTTGTATTTTCTGTAGGAGTGGCTGCTGCTACTTCTACAAGTATGAACGAACTAGTAGCAAAGGTTAGTCCAGAGATTGCACTGCTACTTCAACCGGTTGAATTAAGTAGTACGGATGAGGGGATAAACATGGAAGTCGTGGCCGCAATGAACGATGATGATACGGCAGTTGTTTATGTCACAATGCAGGATTTGAAAGGCGAACGTATCGATGAAACATTAGATATTTATGATTACTTTATATCGGGGGGACACTCATTTACAAGTGAAGTTGTTGCATTTGATGAGATAACGAAAACGGCAACAGTGCGTTTTCTAGCAAGTGGTGGAGAAAAAATAAGTAATAAAAAATTGAAATTTCAAATACGTTCATTTTTAAGTGATAAACAAGTTTTTGAGCAAACCAAAGTAAATATCGATCTAAAAAGCGTTGAAGATAAAAAACCTATTGATCTTCATAGAGATTTCATATCAGGAATGGGAGGAAAAGTGTATTCAAATGTTAAAGATCGAGAGAGCATTAAAATTCTCCCAGATGATCACTTAAACATTAAAATACCAGCTATTGATTTTATGGAAGTTACGAATGTTGGATTTATAAAGAACAAACTTCATATTCAAACAAAATGGTTACATAATGATAAAGATAATCATGGGAGTTTTTATTTTATGAATACAGCAGGAGATAAGATTTATCCGTCGAGTATTTCATTCGGTAGAGACAAAAGTGGAAAACTTGAATACGGAAATAACTTCCAAGAATATGTTTTTGATGTGGATACTATCAATTTAGAGAGTTATGAATTAAGCGGTGACTTTACAACTAGTGGTAACTTCGTAAGTGGTAATTGGCAAACGATATTCAAATTAAGTGATGTAAATGAAAGTAAAATAGTTGATTTCTTATATAATTTCGGTAACTGGCAATCACAAGAAGTCACTATTTCTCCACTAGGATTAACGATAATAGGTCTTGGGGAAGTAAAAAATTCTACAGAAATCACGGCAACGATTAGTATGAAAAATGGTAGTACACAAAAATTGACTCACTTAATCTCTATTACAGATAAAGGGCAAATAAAACTTAAACTCTTACCGAATGAACCGTTAGACGTTGAGGAGGTTAAATCCATTAGTATTAATGGAATCGACCTTGATATCTAACAATGATGAACAAACATTAATAACATAAGAAATTGTAACTTTTGTTCAACTAACGGGTGCTTTAGCAAAATATGGCCATCATTTCGATGGTCTATTTTTATGTTCAAAACTTTAAGTTGATCTCAGATATGGTTGAAGAGTGTTGTTTAACCAGTGTTCAACAATCGGGCCAAATTGTTTGTTAATGGATAGCATAAAAACCTTGGTTGTATGGATAATAACCATACAAGGGGTGATGACATGAATTATTTACGAGTAATTATTTACATGTGTATTTTCGGGGTTTTTATATTCTCTCAAATATCATTTGCTGAAACAGATGAAAAAGTCCCCTTTTTAATTAACAATGGTAAATGTCCAGATTCAAAAAACTTAGGGCGTGTAGAATCAAATAAAGGTCTTATTATAAATGCATTGAATACAATTATTCCCGAGGTTTATAAAAGCGATAATTACGAAGGTTGGAAAGTAGAAACCATATCACATCTATCGGAGTCACCGCATCTAGAGGATTATTATGCAATGGCTAAAAATTATTGCGGAGAAGAAATAGCTGATAATTCTTGGTTTGTAGAATTACTATTCCCACAATATTTACCAGCATATGATGCATCACATAGACAAATTTTTGTTACTAAAAATAAACAGGGGCAATGGTTTGCTTGGTTTAGATTTCATTAATGCCTTTTCAATAATCGGGCACGATTGTTGTATTAGCGTCGCTGTTCTTATTGAACTAACGGTGCTTAGCAAAATATGGCCATCATTTCGATGGTTTATTTTTATGTTCAAAACTTTAAGTTGATCTCAGATATATATGGTGAAATGTTACACTTAAATAAAGCTGCAGTTTAGTTGAAGAAGGATTCTGAGTATATAATAATTAAAATAGCATAAAATGGGTAAAGTTTGGGTTGTTTTATCAGAAGATGAAATGAAAGCAAAAAGATTTAAACTAAAGCCTTTTAATTGGAATAAATGCTCTGAAAATTAGGGTATGCCTATATTTATAGTGAAAATGTAGGTTACTATAAGTGAGGATAAAAATGACAATCACGATTTATTTAACTATCGTGATTGTCGTTTTTATTAATCAAACAGTGACTAATATAAAAATGGGATTCAATCACAACCACTTATACTTTCAATGCAGCCAATCGCTTTATTAAACTAACGGTTGCTTTACTTCAAGAAGGAGTAAAGCCTTTTTTCTTATTGAACTAAAGAAGCAGTTTAGTTGAAGATGAAACTTATGATAGAGTATTTGCGACTATATGGATAAAGGGGGTATTACATTGGTTCAAAAGTTATTTTATGTCCTGATTGCATTAACGTTATTTATGATTAGTGGGTGTTCTAATGAAGGGGAAACAACCACAGTAACAACAATTGATAGCATTGATGCCGAAGAAGTTTTAACATTGGACTCTGATGCTGATATTTTTCAGTATGATGGAGTTATCTACAAAACTAATATTGATTGGGTTGAAGAATTGTCTTTAACAAAAGATGTTCAAATCGGTGAAATAAAAACAAAAAATGATGCAAATACAGATTTTAAAGATGAGATGTCAAATAAACTTCCTGTAGGTGCAAAGATTTTTTCCACCAAAGAAAGAGGAGATATTTTAATTGTTGAATCTGAAGGAGAAATCAAAAAATATCTTGCAATCGTTGAAGGGTAAACAAGTCTTCTTCAACTAACGGGTGTTTTAGAAAACTTGACCATTATTTTCGATGGTCTATTTTTTTATCCAAACATCAAGTAGACCTCAGAAATGCATCGTGAAATGTTCTACTTCAACTAACGCAGTGGGTTAGTTGAAGAAAGAGCTTTTTAATCGTAAATAATTATTCCTCCATGCAGATAAATGGGTATTTCTTGTTTATTGTTAATTAATTGAATGGTATATGAATCATCTAATTGAAAGTCATCTAATGGGATATTTAAACCCCCTAAGTAATTTCCTATTTCAATTACTCCGACTTTACTGCCTGCTGAGTTTTGTATGACAATAGACATAGATTCAAACTTTTCTATAGGTTCAATAATTATACTATGAGGTTTTCTAAAATAGATATTATTTTTACCGACAGGGATATTGCTAGAAAATGAAAAACTATGGAAAACATAAAGTTTATATTCATTTGATTTTGAAAGTTCTTTTACTTCAGCTTTGAATTCTTCGGGAGGATTGATAATCACCCCATTTTCATCTAAAAAATTAGCATATGGTTTTCCATTTTCAGCTTCTGCTGATTTATAGAGTTTAGTTTCGATTAATTGATTTTTAATTTCTTCCTCGGAATAGGATTTCATCAATTGCCCGTTCTTGTCGAATAATTTCATGTATGAGCCCTTCAGAGTATTAGCTTCAACGGAATTATGACGAGAGTTTTCGACTGTTTTCTCTCCCTTGAGATTATTGAAATTCATAAAAATCACAATAGTTAATGCCATTACGATAAGTATTAGAAATATAGAATATTTTTTTTTCACAAGAAAACTCCTCCTATCATTTATATATATTTCCATATATTAAAATTATAACATTGTTTCATCTACATTAATATTTAGTATTAAAAGTAAATATTTAACTATGAAAGGATTAGGGAACAATAAGTAAGAATGAAAATGTAAAGCAACTAACTCTTGTTCATCTAACGGGTGCTTTAGTGAAATTGTTGTTCGGCTTAGGCGCTCTTTTTTCTTATTGAATTAAAGTGTTGGATAGTCAAAGAAGAATCGGGAAAGATACCTATAAATAAAAGGTAGGTGGTTTTTCTTGAAGAAAAAATTTTACGCCCTCTTTTGTATCTTATTTCTCGTGAATAATACTGTTGTTTTTGCGAAGCAAGAAGTACCCAACCAAGATTTTATTAATCAGTATTATTTCGATGTCAATTTAACTGGATTTAACGAATTATATACATTTGCCGATTTTCCTTTTTACAATGATAAAGGACAAGTTTCCCCTTTAGGTAAAACTGTTTTAACTGTATTAACATCAGATGTACGACAATGGGTTAGAGAACCAAGGATTTATGTAAAAGACGATCTTGCTTATATACATGCGATTAAGATGGATGGATTGAATATCTTATATACGTTAAAAAAAGAGAAAAACCAATGGAAAGTAATTAATAGGGAAGAAAAAAAACTTCCTACTGTTGGTAGTAAAGTTATACTGGAAAAGGCATTCTTGAGAGCAATTGGACAAGAGATACTTAAGGCAACAAAAAAGTATTACGGTGAGGAAAGGCTTTTTGATTCTGAAAGAATAACTAATATTACTTGGAATGAAAATGAAGATAAGTACAACATAACAATCCAAATTGTTACTTATAAAGGACCTATGATGCCTCCTTATGGTTTCGATACAATTACCTTTCAAATACCAGGTTTTGAAGTGGTAAGTTACGAACATAAAGATGTTTCTGATATCAATAAATTACCTTTAGAACTTGATTAAATTTAAATTTCCTTCTTGAGCTAAAGGGTGCTTTACTTCAAGAAGGTGAAAGCATTTTTTTGAACTAGAGGTGCAGGTCAAGTTGAGGAAGGATAATGTTAAAATTTACTTTGTGAGGTGAAAAATGAGCTCTATTGAATTAAACAAATCTAAATATATTGTCTCTAATATTAAAGACATTTTGCATAAAAATCTTATTCTTGCTAAACCGTTAAATAAAGATGAAATTAAAAAAACTAACCTAGTTAATCCCCCTATATACGATAATGAGAAGTATCTCATTCAAGAACAATGGTTATACAGTATTAATATCGGAGAATGGGAAGATGTAGAAATTATTATTCAAGGAAATAATAAAAAGCCTGATGGGGAGATTATCGAAATGGCGGAAAAAATATTAGGCGAACTTCATCTACATCTAAGCTGTGCATTAAACTATTTACAGAAGTTCTTTCCTAATCAAGAAATGAAAAACTACTATCTATCGACTTTATGTTTTGGAAATATAGTTAATTTTGACGATCATATATTTTCAGGTTTTAGTTTAGCTTTTATTTATGAGGATACCTTTGAGTTTCAGTATAAAGTAAAATTTAAAGACGATGGATGGCCTGTTGGATTTGAAGGTGGGCCAATTTAATAATCACATATGATTTTTTCTTCTTGAAGTAACGGGTGCTTTACTTCAAGAAGGAGTAAAGCCTTTTATTGAACTAAAGCTGCAGGATAGTTGAACAGCTCATTAGAGGAATTTTTTATTGAAGAAACGAATTCTTTAAACAGTTTTTTAAATTGAGAGTGGGGGAATATTATGTTGTTTAATAATGGGGATTTAAAAGTTCGAATATTAGAAGATGAAGATAATGTCCTGTTAGCAAAATGGCTCTCAGACCCATCGGTTCTTGAATTCTATGAAGGTAGGGATAATCCATTTGATTTAGACAAAGTGAATGAAGTTTTTTATGCTACTGAAGATGAAGAAGTTAAATGTATTGTTGAGTATGGTGGTAACGAAATTGGGTATATCCAATTCTACCAGTTAGATGATAAAACTAAAAAAGAATATGGGTATCTAAACGAAAATGTTTATGGGACAGACCAATTTATTGGTGAAATAGAGTATTGGAACAAAGGAATTGGAACATTACTTGTTACATCAATGATTAGATTTTTAATTGAACACAAAAAAGCAGACCGAATAGTTATGGACCCTCAAACAAGAAATACGAGAGCTATAAAATGTTATGAGAAATGTGGTTTTAAAAAAGTAAAAATACTTCCAAGTCGTGAGCTTCACGAGGGAAGATATCAAGATTGTTGGTTGATTGAGTATCATAAATGAAATATTTCTTCATAAACTAACGGGTGCTTTTGATGGTAATGAAACCTTCTCCCTGACAGAACAATTAAATGACAATGAGAAATGGTCAGAAATCGTTAAACGTGTAGAAATGGTTCAACACAGTTTAAGAGAAGCAATAAGTAAAATGACAAATGAAGATTTTGAACTAAGTGATTTAGAAGAAAAGCTATATAATATAATACTTCACGATGCATACCATACCGGTCAAATTATTCAAATTAGGAAGATGCAAGGTTCTTGGCCGTCACATCGTTAATAAGTGGAAGCGAAGGCTCGTGAAATGTGGTATTTAAAGGAGTATTGTTGAATAAGCGTCACTTTTCTTCTTCAACTAACAGGTGCTTTACTGCAAGAAGGAGTAAAGCCTATTTCTTATTTAACTAAAGAAGCAGTTTAGATTGTTTGTTATATTGAATCTAAAAGGGAATATAGTGAAGTATTTACTCCATCCTAAATGAGACATTAATCCTGTGATTAATGTCTCATTTAGTTATGGGATGGTGGTAATTTTGAGTTTCATAAAAAAAGTCTCTTGTTTGTTAGCTGTCTTTTTAGTTTTTGTAAATTTGAGCAGTCGAGAATCAATCGCTTCAAACGGTGAAACTACGCTAAAAGAAGCGATTGAAATCGGATTTCAGCGAGCAAAAGAATGGAATGTAAACGCAACACTTACAAGTGTAAACAGTGTAGATGAAACGATGGGAGGCTCGAGAGGAGAAACAGGGAAACGATTTGTATGGTTTGTGCAATTTATGGTTCCAGATACAGACGAGCATTTAATAATTGGTATCTCAGAAAAGAAAATTACCATGTTTAGACCGATTAAGCAATCTCAGGTCCCAACAATACCCTACGATGAGATTAAGTTGGATAGCTCTGAGATTCTCCAACTAGCAAAGGATAAATACGGACTAAAGCAAGGAAAAGATTGGGCAACTGGATATCATTTTACACTGGCTAACATTGATAATACACCAATTCTAACTGTGATTGGAAATGACCAAGATAACCGATTTACTCGAATTTCATTCAATGCCCAAAACGGAGATGTGGTAAGTGCGAGTCATAAATTACCATACGGTGGAGGATTACTAGCTAGACGTAATGGCAGTGATAACCTAACAAAAAAAGGGATGGCAATTACGGGGGTTGTCGCTGGAAAGAACAATTTAGTGGTATGGGGAGACAAAAAGCCAACACAATTTAGTACAACCAAGCAGCCTTTTATTGAATGGAGCCATAACAAAGGAGAAACATGGACAGAACTACGAGCAAATAATTATGTAACACACGCATGGTTTGATAGGAACGGTCAATTATATGTAGCTACAGAAAAAGAAATATGGGCGGGTATTACATCCAAAAGTAAAGGTACGAAAATCTTTTCAGCAGACCAACCGATTGAGAAAGTAGATTTTTCAACCAACAATCATATAGCTGTGCTATCAAATGAAAGGCTTTACTATACGTTCGATCAAGGGGAAAGTTGGGAAAAAGCTATAGTTCCTGAACCTTTTTATGAGGTACAAATAACGGATAATGATGATTTGTTAGCACTCACAAAAGAAGGAAGGATTTTGCAAAAGGAAAATGATGGTTGGAATGAGCTAACTATGCCCGATAGTAAGGATGAGCCTTTGGATATGAGAGTCATTAATAATCGGCTATTTATTACTACACAAAGTGGTATTTGGGTCCGAGATCTTGAAGAGAAAATTTGGAGAAAAATTCAAGTGGATGAAGTAATATTTCAATTTATTAAAAAAGGAGAGAAATTATTCGGATACACACATAGAGGTGAGGCTATTTATTCCATCGACACAAAAGATGCAAGAGAACCCAAAAAAGTGTTTGATGCGGTTGGTTTTATCGTTTTGGATGTGGATATCATGGAACATACGTTATGGATTGCAACTATCCCCGATTATTCTTGGGAAGAAATGACGATTCAACAGAGACGATAAAAGTATTTACATGAAAAAATATTATGAAACATTACGCTTATACTAACTATGCTTTAGCCAAATATGGCCATCATTTCGATGGTCTATTTTTATGTTCAAAACATGAAGTTGATCTCAGATATGCATGGTGAAACATTGTAAATATGCTTGTTCAGGCCTCTATTCCATTGTTTTATGGCTGGTTTAAATAAAATTTTCTTGAAATTCAAAAAAAGTGGTTGAAAGAAAATTTCACCTGTGTATATAATGTGATTATAGTATATATACATTATATGAGGATGTGGGGATGATATGCAAATTGATCTTCGATGACAATTCACGTTATTGCTATATTGTTTCAAGCAAGCGGTACACATTATGTAAAGTATGTTTTCAAAAAAGTAAAGAAGAGGTATTGGCATGCGAATAATTATTTCCAACAGTTCAAAGGAACCGATTTATGAACAAATAACGAGTCAAATTAAATCCCTTATTTTAGCAGGTGAACTACAGGAGGGGGAAGCAATACCTTCCATGCGTAACCTCGCAAAGGAACTACAAATTAGTGTTATAACGACGAAGCGTGCCTATGAGGAATTGGAGAAGGCGGGCTTTATCTATTCCATTGTCGGTAAAGGATCTTTTGTTGCAGAGCAAAATCTAGAGGTTATACGAGAGAAAAAGTTAAAGGTTATTGAGGAGCAACTGAGTACGGTCATAGCGAATAGTAGAGAAATTGGGCTGTCACTTGATGAGCTGCAGCATTTATTAAAGATTTTATATGAGGAGTGAATGAAATGGAGAATGTGGTTGGATTTACAAATGTAACGAAAAATTTTAAAGACTTTTCTGTTAAAAATATTGATTTACAAGTGAAGCAAGGATTTGTAACAGGATTCATTGGAGCAAATGGTGCTGGTAAGTCGACATCGATAAAAATGATGATGAATCTATTAAAACCAGATGTAGGGGAAATAAAGATTTTCGGGTTGGATTACAAGAAACATGAAAAGGCGATTAAGGAGCGCATTGGGTTTGTGTACGATGGCAATGTGTTTTTTGAAGGGCTAAACTTAAAAGATATAAAACGCATTGTAGCACCAGCATACAAACACTGGGATGATAAAGTATTTTATCAATATGTTGAAAAATTCGAATTACCGCTTAATAAAGCAATGAAAACTTTCTCAAAAGGAATGCAAATGAAGGCATCATTGGCGATAGCACTATCACATCATGCAGAACTCATCATTATGGATGAGCCAACAGCAGGCTTAGACCCGATTTTTAGACGAGAGCTGCTGGATCTTTTACAGGAGTTAATGATTGTTGGAAATCGTACTATTTTTTTCTCGACGCATATTACAACAGATTTAGATCGTATCGCAGATTATATAGCTTTTATTCAGGATGGGGAATTAGTATTTAATCAGTCCATTCACGACGTTGCTGAAAACTATGCACTCGTTAAAGGAGGATTGGATCTGTTGGATAGAGACACTGAAAAGGCATTTATTCATGTTCATCGTGCTTTGACAGGATTTGAAGCATTAACGGACAATACTAAAGCAGTGAAAAATATCTTCGGAGACACAGTTGCCATTGATCACGCCTCTTTGGAAGATATCATGTATTACTTGAAAGGAGGATTACACCATGTTTAATTTGATCAGACGTGATGTCATACTACAGAAAAGGCAGCTATTACTATTTATTCCTTTTATCATATTCTTTATTATTATGGAAGCAAATCCTGTTTTGACTTTTCTCATTGCCAGTCTTTTTATTCCCTTTAACACTTATGCTTACGATGAAAAAGTTGAGACAAACATATTATTAAATTCTTTGCCTTACACACGTACCGAAATAATAGCATCACGCTATCTTGGTGCTATTATTTATATGATTCTAGCAATCGGGGTGACAAGTCTAACATTGTTTATTTTCAATAAACCTTTTACTATGACTGAGATTGCGTTTGGCAGTAGCTTATTCTTATTATTTGCTTCGTTTACCTTTCCATTATTTTATATATTTAAACCAGGCTATATTTTTCCGGTTGTCCTCATTAGCTTTCTCCTTTTATCAGCTATAGGACCTACTATTATTATGTTTTTAGCTGAACATTTAACAGCAATAACTGATTTTATTGTTAATTTATCCGTCCCGGTTTTATATGTAGGAGCGACACTTGGTGTCATGGTAGTCTATGCTATCTCTTGGGGAATTACTAATACCATTTACCAGCGAAAAGCGTTCTAGGTGGGTAATTATACACGCTAAAAAATCAAGTCAACTCCACTTTATTGCACTGGATGTATGTAGATTCTACTTAAACTAACGAGAGCGCTTTAGTCAAATATGACCATCATTTCGATGGTCTATTTTTTATGTCCACAACATGAAGTTGATCTCAGATATGCATGGTGAAATGTTACACTTAAACTAAGCAGCAGTTTAGCTGAAGAAGGATTCTCTGTTTAGATGTGGAAAGAGTAAGAATGATATCAATCTATAATGGCTGAAGGCAGGATTTACATCGGAAAGCTATTACTAGCAAGTACAAAGGAGGAGTTACTAATGAAATTTATGATGGTTGTAAAGGCTACAAAAGATTCTGAAGCAGGAACAATGCCAAAGGATAAGATGGATCAGATGTTTGCTGCAATGAAGAAATACAATGAAGAATTGAAGAAAGCTGGAGTTCTGGTGTCAGTCGGTGGACTCCATCCAAGCTCAGAAGGCATTCGTATTACTTACCCTTTACCAGGCGAACCACCGACCGTTATAGAGGGTCCTTTCGCCGAAATCAATGAGTTGATTGCAGGATACTGGTTCATAGATGTAAAGTCTCGCGAGGAAGCCATCAAGTGGGCGATGCGTGCGCCAGATCCGCATGGTCTTGGAGAAGGACAGATTGAGCTTCGCCAAGTATTCGAATAGACAAATAATTTGAACATCGGATTAACTTTCTGCTCACATCTTTTTAGCGATGGTCTTGTGACACTTGGCGTAGCTATTTTGATAAAGGGAATTGGTTCTTTATTGGCACCATTTCTTGTTACTTATAAAGAGTCTTTGTGAACTAACGTATTTATACTAACTGGTACTTTACTTCAAAAGGAGTAAAGCCCGTTTAGTTGAAAAAGCTATTTTTTTGAAGCAAGCAGGAATATGATGAATAATCTCGAAATAGTTATATACAACAATGTACTGCAATAAATCGAAAGGAGGTATAAGACAGTGGTAAAATTGTGGAACAACTCTTCGAAATAATATATTTTGAGGAGGAAAAATGCAAGATGATAAATATTGTTAACAGTAAAAAAATAAATAGAGAACAATTAGAAAGATTATATAATGATGTGGAATGGTACGCATATACACAAGATTTAAACGTTCTTCAACATGCAATAGAACAATCATTAGAAGTTATATCTGCATGGAATGGTGAAGAATTAGTTGGGTTAATTCGTGTTGTTGGTGATGGATTAACAATTATCTATATTCAAGATATTCTTGTGTTAAATGCTTATCAAAATCAAGGAATTGCTACTCAACTAATGGATCAGGTTTTGAAGAAATATAAAAATGTTCGTCAAAAAGTGTTATTAACTGAGGAAGCTCCTGATGTAAGACATTTTTATGAAAAGAATGGTTTCCAATCTTGCGATAAGGGTTCTTCAGTAGCATTTGCTAAGTTAAGTTAAGGCTCATTCATACATAAAAGAACAGAGTTCACCTTATAGGTGTAACTCTGTTTTTTTATGAAAAAACTGTGTTTGTGAAAGAATGTACTCAAACTAACGGTGTGCTTGTGCGGCCGAGCCTAGGTCGTATCATATAGCCCGACGAGAAAGAACTAGCCATTCACTCGTAGCGAGTCTTGGAGGGCTAATGATAACATTAGCCTTTAAGTGTAGACAGCGTATTTTCATTGTTACTATTTGGAATAGTAAACTTCTGTAAATAGTCAGAACTAAGACTATAACAAGCAACCTTTTTTTTCCACTGTTTGACTACATCAATGTTGTCGTCGTCACAATAGACAAAGAAATTCATTTCTTTTTTTCTACTTTTTACGTTGATAACAAACGGAATAATATTAGTCTCTGGATTCAGAAAAAACTTTTCATTCCCTGGAAATATATCTTGTCTTTTTAAAAAAAGAGCCTCATTAAAATACTCATTAAAATTAATCTTTTCTTCCTCCGCTAAGTATGTTCCATTAAAGGATATAGTAATATCTTTTGAATCAAGTTTGGGATGTAGTTCGAACTTACTTAAAAACCACGCTGTAAGTGCACTTGGTGGAGTCGTTAAGAATTTTAAAATGGCTCCAATTAATATAATTAAAATAGTCATCAAGGTCACTTCATATCAACTCCTTAATAATTTCATCTGACTAACTTTATTTGGTTGTACAAATAGTTGTGATTTTATATTAATGACACCTATTTAATAAATCAATTGAATGTGGAATGTTTCACTAAATGTTCACTTTGGAAAAAATTGATTACAACCGTTATCTATTAATTTATTAGGACCCTAAAACTCTTTATGTTAATAAGTCATACCTTTTCTTTATTAGTTAGTATAGCTGTAATATTCCTACTTTATCGCTATATAGAAAGGGATAATTGTTCTGCTTTACTAAAACAAATGGCTGTCTGTGAGGTTAGCTTTTTCTAATTGGACAGACACAGCAGGTTAGTTCAATTAGAAAAGGAGGATAAAGTTTTTTGTAGAGACATCAAATTTTAAAGATGGAAGTACCTAGAACCTGTTTATCAATAATTTCATTTATTAATTGTTATTCGAAATCATCCCCATTAATGGAACTTTTTATGAACAAGTTAAGTCAGATAATATTAAAAAGGGGATAATGCAACATGAATTCAAAATTTCCAACGCATATTGCAATCATGATGGACGGTAAATTGAGATGGGGCAAGACGAGGGGATTATAAAGAAGCGAAGGGCATTTTGCTGGTTCAAAAACAATGGAACGAATCAGCGATACCGCTTTAGAGATTGGTATCAAAGTTCTTAAGGGACAGGTTTGTTCAAAAAGAAATTAAAAAGGAAGAGCATTTACTATAATTTAGAATCTAATAAAAAAGTAATGCAAAAAATTGAGATGATGCACATTAGCATTATTACATGACAAAAATAAAAATAAAGGGGGGGGATAGTTATGTGGATAATATTTGGGGTTATCGCAATAGTAACTACTTTTATAAATCTTTATATGTATAAAGCAGGAAAGGATTATAAACTTGCTATGGCGATGGCATTATCATTTACAGCATTAACAATTTGTGCAGATTACAGTTATCTAACTCGGTGGGTAAAAGTGGAAGATTGGGCAGCTTTATCGGATGTAATACCTGGTATGGCAAGGGCATTTTGGTTTTTGACGATTGTTTCTATTCTGCTAAATATAGCACCTATATTTTTAGAACGAAAACGTAAGAAATTATGACTCATGCAATTATTGTGTAAGTCTTATCTATAACTAATGGTTGCTTTACATCAAGATGGTGTAAAGCCTTTTATTGAACTAAAGCAACAGGAAAATTGGATAAGGATTATTCATATTTTAAAAAATAGAAACAAAGAGGTGTTTTGATTGGGTGAAGAATATTTTGCAGTTCCTATAAGATGTACAGGGATTGCAACCGTTCTATTAAAAAAGATAGAAAATGAATATAAAGTTTTACTCTTAAAGAGGGCAACTTCTATTTTAAAGGATGTTTGGTGTTATATTGGGGGGAGTATCGAAAAAGGGGAAAAGGCATGGGAAGCTGCTATTAGAGAAATTAAAGAGGAAACTGGGATTACATTGTTAGAATTATATACATCTAACAAGTTTGACCAGATTTACTCACCAAAAGAAAACTATATATATGTTGCTCCTGTATTTGTTGGATATATAGATGAACAACAAGATGTAAAATTAAATTATGAACATAGCGATTATCAATGGTTATCAATTGATGAAGCGATAGAAACAGTTTCATTACCTGGAAATGATGAAGTTCTTATATCTATCGAAAAATATTTTGTAATGAGAAAACCTCCAGAGTTTTTACGTGTAGGAAATTAATATTTCTTCTTCAGCTAACGAGGTACTTTAACTAAACATGGCCATCATTTCGATGGTCTATTTTTTATGTCCACAACATTTAAGTTGACCTCAGGTATGCATGGTGAAATGTTACACTGCGAAAGCAGCAGTTTAGTTAAAGAAGGAGGTATTTTTGAGGTTGTGTTGAATAAGTTAATATATGTATATTATTGAGCAAGAGGGGTATTTTATTTCAAGTCTGAGGTAGCACTTTTATCTTGAATTAAAGAAGCAGTCAATAATACAGTCATATCTCTAGATGATACAAGGAGAGGTTATATGAAGAATGAAAAAGTTATTAAAACCACACTTGGATTCATTGGCTTTCCATTAACATTAGTAAATATATACACTAATAAGAAAAATAAAGTAAACGGATTAGGAAATCTAGTAAAAATAAATGATAGAGTAATTCATACAATTGATTCTGGAAGCGATGATTCAAAATATACAGTAATATTAGATGCTGGATTAAGCTGTTGTTCAATTGACTGGTATTATATCCAACCTAAAGTTTCTGAATTTTCAAAGGTTATTTCATTCGATAGGGCGGGATATGGATGGAGTTCATCGGTGAAAGGAAAATATACAAGTGAAAACGTGGTTGAGGATTTGATAAAAGTGTTAGAAAAATTAAACACAAAACCTCCGTACGTGTTAGTAGGACATTCATTTGGTGGTTTAAATATGCGATTGTTTGCTAGTAAATATCCTAAGTTAGTGGCAGCTTTAATTTTAATAGATTCAGTACACGAAAAAAGATATTTGAGTAGTGAATGGGATGAAGAACGTAAGAACATTCATAAGAAAAACTTGAAGTTATTTAGATTGGGATATATAACTTCAAGCTTAGGTATTCCTAGACTACTAAAGCAACCAGTTGGCAGAAAACGTTTGCCAGAACCTTATCAAAAATATATAAACTATATTGGTTATAACCCAAAAACATTCGAAGCAGTATATAAAGAATTCTTTTATAGTGAAGAATCTGCCTCTCAATTAAGAGACTCAAAACCATTAAATAAAGAACTACCAATAACTGTTTTAAGTTCTAACAATAATGATGCTTCGTGGGTAAAACATCAAAATATTCTTTCTAATTTAACAAATAATACGATTCAAATTAAGACTGACGATGGTCATTCAATTCATTTGGAAAATCCAGAAATTGTAATAGATACAATAAAAGAAGTTATTAACAAACTAGATAAAAACAAGTCCTGATAAAACCAACGGAAGCTTTACTTCAAGAAGAAGTGTGGCACTTTTATTATTAAACTAAAACGATAGTTTAGCTCAGGAGGTTGTTTCATTTCATTAGAATATGTAGAAGATGAACAACCCAAAACTAACATAAGGTGGATAAAAAATGGATAGAAGAGTTCAATTCGACTTTGAAATAGATTTTACTAATGGTGGAGGAATACAAGGGCAGGAATTTCGTCTTGATATTGATGGAATTGACATTTCTGACGAAGAGTTGGCGAAGTATATCGTAGAAGATATGAGATTGTTAATGGTTGGTGAAGTCAGGATACTTAACAAAATAATAATTAATGAAAAACATAAACGACGACCAACTGATGAGAATTCTAAGCAATAACCCCAAGAAAATATTTGAACTTTTTATTTATTGCTAGCGTAGTAAAAAGGTACCATTACTACTTACTCATAGAGAAAGGAGGGGACGTTTTGCTGAATATTCTTGAAGTGGTTGTAGTATTACTCGTTATTACTTTGGCTTTTTTTATCCATGAAATGGGACATGCAATTACAGTAGTTTTACGAAATAAGAAAGCAAAGGCAGAGATATATCTTGGTTCATTCAGTAAAGAGAAAAAACTGAAGCTAAGTCTTGGAAGAATTACATGTTATCTAACCATAGCCTTTTCAGGTATATGTAATGTTTCGAATCCCGAAGAATTACCACCATCTACAAATAAACAAAATCTTATTTTTTCGGCAGGTGGACCGATCGCCTCATTGCTTGGCTTTGTAACACTATATTTCATCTCCTATTTAATTTCAGGTGTGTTAGGCATAATAATTAACAGAGTTGCAGTTATGAGTTTAATAGTATTTTTTACTTCCGCAATTCCCTTTATATATCCTTCATTCCTAAGACATGTAGGAGGTTTACAAAATGATGGTTTAAAAATCCTTAATATACTTAAAGAAATTAGAAAACAGCAAAAAGTAGTCTCGTAAAAAGAACTTCTCTTAATATACATACTGGAACATCCTTTTTAATTTCAACTGTCTTAATCACTTAACTTAAAAATATGGGAGATCGAGATGGTTAGTGACTAGTAGGTGAGTAAACACTTTGTGTCTACATTGCCTGTTTTTTGAAAGAGAACTAAAAAGATAATAAAGTAATATGATAATGCTTTTGGGGGAGTATTCTGCTTAAAAACAAGGGGGACTCTATTATGAAATTTAATGAACAAAATCACCCATTTGATACAGCCACACAGTTGACTGAGGAATCTGGGATTTACTACGGTCACACATCAGAAAGGTACGCTAATATGGTTGGCCCATTTGGCGGTGTCATTGCGGCTACTCTTCTTAGAGCTGTAATGGAGCATCCGGAACGAAAAGGAGAGCCAGTGGCCTTAACTATTAACTATGCAGCGCCAGTTTCAGACGGAAATTTCAACATCAAGGCTACACCGGCTAGAACGAATCGCTCCACACAGCATTGGTTCATTGAACTCTGTCAAGATAAGGACATTATTATCACGGGTACTGCAGTTTTTGTAAGTAGGCGCAAAAAGTGGTCTTCAACAGAAATGACGTTTCCGCATGTACCAACTGCCGAAGAAGTTAAGAGTTTTCCGTCAGTAGGGATGCCTCCTTGGGTACATAACTACGACATGAAAATTGTACAAGGGGCTCCACTCGCCTTATCGCAACCAAATACAAAAGATACGACCGATTCTGTCACACTCCAATGGATTCAAGATGAACCACGAAGACCGATTGATTTCTTATCACTTACGGCAATGTGCGATGCGTTTTTCCCGCGTATTTACGTGCGGCGTAAACAGATGGTACCTATTGGCACTGTTTCACTCACTATTTATTACCATATCGATTCGGATGAACTTACAGAGCATGGAAATAAAGAAGTGTTAGGCCATGCTCGTGCGCTTCAATATCGCGATGGCTTCTTCGACCAGACAGCGGAAATGTGGAGTCCAGAAGGAAAATTGCTAGCTACAACCAGCCAGCTTGTCTATTACAAAGAGTAAAGTTGCAATCTTCATCTTACGATCAGTTTTTTTAGTATTGCTCATAGATATAGTGAAGAAATGCTCTTAAACTATAGGTTTTCATCGAACTTTTTTATAAAACTCCACAACAAAATCACGCCCACCCATTTTGTGCAATTTTTTCAAAATGGGTGGGTTTATTTATTTAAAATGTATAAAATCCGTTTTTAATTTAAACCAATCACACTTGACTGAATATAGTTCAGTCGATTATGATTGAATCAGATTCAGTCAAATTAAATAATCCATTAGGAGATGGCTTATGAAAAGAATATCAAAAGAACCTGATGCAAGACGACAAGAGCTAATGGATATTGGCTTTGAACTTTATATGAAAAATGGTATGGGAGGATTTAGCATAAAGGATGTAGTTAATCGTGCGGACGTAGCAACGGGCTTATTTTATTATTACTTCAAATCTAAGGAAGAGTTTGTTGATGAAATTTTGAATAATTTTATTGTGAAAAACGTGGAAGAAATCCATCAAGTACTTTCATCAAATGAACTTTCTGTAATGAAAAAGATGCAAGAATCTCTAGGGATATTTTGGGCATTTGCTGAAAAACTAGCACCATATAAAAATGTGAGTTCATTTCAGACGGGACAACACTTTCAGCTTGAGCAGAAAGTATTCGTGCAATTACAACCACTAATAGAACAGGTAATTGAAGAAGGGAAAAGAACAGGGATTTTCCAGATTGAGAACCCAACTTTAGCTTCTGGATTTATTTTATACGGTCTTAGTAGCATTGCCCATTCGGAGAAAGTAGAGTTGAATCTTGATACTAAGAAAGAGATGGTTAATTTGGTATTAACCACACTACGATACGATCAAAAAACAGAAGATATATAAAATAGCAATGTGGAAATTTAATGACTGTTGGAAAACCCTAATTAAGAATACAGGAGAATTGATATGAAAGTTTATATTAACGGAAACAATATTTCAAAAGAACAACTTACAAAATGGAAAAAAGAACGTATTCAAAAAGTTTTGAGTACATTAGGACATAGAGAACCTGAAGTAAATGATATAGACTCCATGATAAAAAAGTTAACGGAACTAAAGTTGAGATATTCTTACAACGAAATGTACGATAAATTGAAATCTAGACTTAGAATAAGTGGAATAATGATGCGTGTCGGCGCGGCTTTGTCTGGAGAGAGACGAAAGTTTTCTAAAACAAATATCTATTTAGATGGAATTACAGCAAAAGAAGCTATAAAGGGAATTGATCGTTTTATGCTAAAGCAATCGCACGAAAATGATCAAGTAAATTTATCAGCTTGTCCTGATCATTATGTCTTAAGACCTTTTGGAGAAAACGAGCTGGAGGTCATTGAAACGACTGGTAATTCGCCGTTTCCTGTTCAATTTTTCATTGTCTTTGATGACGAAACTGGATTAAAAACACCTAGAGACAACTCTTATAAGTATCAATCGGTAGGTGTTGCCCGTATGAAAGACGGTACGAGTATAGGAGGAGTTCGACATCAATTCAAAGATACCGATAATGGGATAGAAGTAAGCCTTGTTGTTGAGTTCCCGGCACTTTGTCCTACTAGCATTGTTAAATCGCATCAAATGCACTTAGCATGTGAGTTTTCTTATTGGCTACAGTGGATAAAGGACCAAAAGCATAAGTAAGAAAGAGCATCCTTATTTATTCATTCATTACATTGGACAATGGCTTTGATTTAAACAATGCCGTCGTATTCATTTTTTTATTAGTTACAGATTCGATAAAGTGAAGGTGGATTTCTATGTTTGCAATACTTTTAGCTATAAGTATCGGAGCCGTTTTTGCTGTGCAAACAGCCATTAATGCCCAATTAAGAAAGTTTGTGATTTCCCCTTTTTTAGCTTCAATGATTTCATTCGTTGTTGGAGTAGTATTCTTATTTCTCACAATAATAATTAGTGGTTCACCATTGGGTATTCCATTAGACTTATTCCTTACTCAACCTATTTATATATGGCTGGGAGGCATTTGTGGTGCGATTGCTTTAACTACTAATATACTTTTGTTTCCTAAATTGGGAAGTGTGCAAACATCAATTATACCAATATTGGGAATGACTCTGATGAGTATGATAATAGATAATTACGGTTGGTTTAACTCAATACATTATTCTTTCGGATTGAGCAGAATCGTGGGTGTATTTTTAGTATTAGTAGGGGTTTTTTTGGCTGTTGCCATACAAGGCATGAAAACTAAATCTCATACTGATCCTTCTCAAACAGCTCAGAAAAACTTATTAAATCTATGGTTTTGGCGTGTAGTAGGAATGATGGCAGGGATGCTAATGGCTATACAAATTGCTATAAATGGCCAGTTAGGAAAAGTCCTTCAATCTTCCACACACGCTGCTCTTATTTCATTTTTTGTAGGTGCTATTACCTTAATAATGATTGTTGGGGTAATGGATCGTTCTTACACAAATATTAAAGAGCCAATTAAGCAGGCAGCTCCTTGGTGGATATGGCTTGGGGGTGTATTAGGTGGTTCTTACGTTCTCATAAATATATATTTGGTTGATCAAATTGGAAATGGACAAACTGTAATCCTTACTTTATTTGGACAAATCGCCGGT
This sequence comes from Bacillus sp. FJAT-22090, assembly GCF_007676755.1. GTDB lineage: Bacteria > Bacillota > Bacilli > Bacillales_A > Planococcaceae > Psychrobacillus. The sequence goes on from NZ_VEBK01000015.1 coordinate 32,106, forward strand.
AGTTTGATGGTAGAACAATTCGGACTGTTTAACTCTTTAAAAAACCGGATTAAACCAATTCAAATATTTGGTTTAATTGTTATTATAGCAGGTGTCTTTTTAATTAGATTATTTTAACATCGTTATTCTAAATAGATAGGTACTTCAATAAATCGAATGAATTAAATAATACAATGCTAAACTTACATTTTTTTAACTCTTCCTATACTAGTAGTTTGTTTCTTTCTTACTTTGGTATGTAGGGGTTAGTTCAATAATTTAATCGGTAAATTCAAACCATAAGAGATGGATAAAAATTGCGGAGGTTTTCAAAGGTGTTTAGAAATGTTTGTAAAGTTCTATTTATTATATACATATTACTAGTGCTTAATTTTATAGTGATTAAGTTCAATGGAAGTATATCACATCTTATCCATACCATACAATCGAATATGGAACGTAGGGCTCAAGGAGAATCAGGTGCAAACTTAGTTCCTTTTAGAACAATCAAAGCTTATATAAATAATATAGGCTTTGGTGTAGCTTTTATAAATATTCTAGGGAATATCATTCCTTTTATACCTATGGGATTCCTAATACCCGCGGCTTTTCCTTCTCAAAGAAATATAATTAAAACGATGATTTTTTGTTGATACTCAGCATAGAGATTATTCAATTAATTTCTTTGTCAGGTTATTTTGATGTGGATGACATTATTCTAAACCTACTAAGTTGTTTTATAGGATTTATGCTATTTATGGGTACAAGAATGCTTTTTAGAAAGTCTCTAAAAAGAGATGAACCTCTTGTAGGGCATTTGTCGAGGTAGCAAATTGGATTTTTACTCTCATCACTCTTCAACTCCCATGAATCTACGATTTAGAGAAAAAGGCAATACGACGCAGATCTTTTGTAACCTTTAGTCTTCAAAATCGTATCAGTAGTAATTGGATTTTCATTTTGGAAAGATTTATTCAATCCTATGTAAGGAATTCACGAAGGAGGGGAAATATGGTAGGTGAAATCGTCTTAGCAGTAATTTTTATGATTCCACTTTATGCATTCTTTATTTGGACCTATAATTGCCCTGAAGAAAGTTTTCTATTTGGACGACGTTGGAAGTACCAAGAGGAATCCGAGATTTCTCCATATGTTGTCCGATATATGAAATTTGTATCAATTGTCGCTATGATTAGTACCCCAATCGTTATTTTTAGCTTCTTCTTAAAACAGTCTTTTTTTGGTCTTGCCTTAATGGCATTTATGCTTGTCATTATTGTTGGTGCGGTTCTTATATTTAGTAAATCTTAAATAAAACGCTTATATATAATGAACGCACGAGGTTAGTTGAATCTAATTTTGGACGTGATTAAAACAGATAATAGATTACTGGAAATTTATGAAGAATGGCAAGATAAATTAGAAAAGGACGAGTGGTATTTCAGTAATTCTTTTGAATCAGTTACTAAGGGAATGACTTCTGAAGAAGCATTTAACTATTTACCAAAAGTCATAGAGATGTTATTTAAGTTAGACGAAGACTATTTGATATGGGAAACCCTTTACTTTTTAATTGAACTGTATAGTATTGCAGATACCACTCAAATACACCCATTTCTTGAAAGTAATTGGTCTGAGTTAACAAATCATATTAAGAAATTTAAAGATTCTTATTCTACTCCATTTAAAGTGCTTAAAAATCATCTTAGAATAACGAATTGAGATTATTCCTTTTTCCACTGACTGGCCAGGCTAGCCTTATTAAGCTAACGGATGCTTTAGCAAAAAACAGACGGCAAAAAAGAGCCTAGAGATACTTTTCTCGGCTCATTTTTTATGTGCATTTTTACTTTAATTTTACAAAATGTTAGACCATGTAACATTAAAATTAGTTATATTTTTTCCTGATTTATTTTAAAGAAATAACATAATGGATCGTTAAAAAGCGTAAGGAGAATATTCGCATCTGATGCTCGGCGTGAAGATGGCTTTCCTTTATTTCTTCTATTAAAAATTGCTCTTGCAACGGCAATTTGAATATGAATTTACGAACTGCTATATAAATCCCGGTTTCCGATTCAGCAGTTCCGTTACTTGTTAAAAGAAGCTTTTCTCTGTGCCGTTGTAACTCTAGAATTCCAATCATCGAGGACCAGGGCAGTGGCAGGGCAATGTTCATATACGTTTTATTATTTGTTTGATGAAAGGAGTAGAGGGCAACAAAAATAACCTCTTTGTCAATTTTACGTATCCATGCTCTTGTTTTTTCGCGTCCGTCTTCTATCGCTACAATATCTCCTGTCATTTCCATTTGTTTATTGGAAAAAGGAAGATTGAGTTGCTGGACTTTTTTACTGACCACTCGATAGGCAGCGGCAAATGGCTTAAACCACGAGTGCCAGTGTACCTCTGAAAATAATCTGTACTGAATCGTGTTTTCATAAAAATGGACGATAGTGGATGGTAGTTTTTCTTTTTCCACATACATCCCCATATCATCTACGAGTCCTTTATAAGTTGTGGTGCCCAAACTTTTTGTTAAAACTTGTTCCCCAATTATACCTTTTCCTCTCAGTTGACTAATCGGAAATCGCAAGTCTCTTTCATTCGATGATGGTGTATATAAAGCCCAGCCGATCACTCCGCATAAAGCGAATAATACGCAATTAAAGAATCCGTGAAAACGTAACATAAAGTCGATACCTACATGGGAGAATCTTACTGCATACAATAACGAAAAAATTATCGTAATACCTAAAGCTCCAAACGATAGCCGAATCAAGTATTTCTGTATGGTATTCCTAAACGGTGCTTTAAAAACTAATAGGATCAACCCATAAATCCCAAAAATATAGAAAAGTACAGAAACGACTTCCAACCAAGGAAAGAAAGTTATACCGATTGCTACGATTATCGGAGAAATGAAGATAGTTGCACAGACATATTTGTATAAGGTGGATTTATATAAACGACCGAGAAAACCAACAAAAATAGGCAATAAAAAAGAAGAATAATGAAAATGGATTGCCGTTAGCCAAGTAATTAAAGGCGAGAATCCAGTATCAATTTGTGCGGTATATGCGAAAAACCACATACCACCTATAAATAAATACATCATTCCCACATCAATCGCAAATTCTTCTAAATGTGTAAAGCCCCGACCTAGAAATCGCCCAAAGCCATATAAAGCAACAACAAATGTGAAAAGTAGATAAATCGTTGCCAATAGTATATCGAATTTAGTATTGGTCGTCGTTTGTAGGATGGAGACAGCTAAAAAAGCCGGAATGGCAAAATAATAATACAGTCTATTTTCTTTTTTTAAGATTAATTGTAACGTAAGGGGCACAAATAAAAGCTGCGCTACTGTTAACATTAAAAAATACCATGGGTCGTTATTAAAAAACATAACCGTTAGACTTAAAATAATATGAAGTAACACAATCTTCTTAAAGGTCATCCGCTTTAAATTCTCCCTCATATTCAAATAAAGTACCGATTAAAGGATTCTTAATGAGAACATGTATAAAAAAAACATCCTTTTCTTCTATATAATATTCCGTTACTTGGACAATCCCTTGGAAAATTCTCAGTAAAGGAATTTCAATTGGTCCCATAACAAAACGCTGCTTACGGGACTCAATTCGCATATGTCCTTTATCTGAAACAAAGAATACTAATTCAGAATAAAATAGACTCGGCTCTCCTAGGTAATCCTTTACGACATGATTGTTATAATCCAAGCTCATCAGCGCATTAAAATATCTCTTTTTTTCGGGGAAATAAAAAATTCTTTCCCAATGTACTTGTTTCTCTCCATTCGGCCCAGTTTGGCTTGTATTAGTAATGCTGAATGGAACATGCTCTCCTGATTCAGGGAATAAAAACTTCCAACGAGTTCCTAGGAAAAATAAGGGGAGCAGCCATTTAGGTCCTACGCTTATTTTCTTCATCATCCCTTTTGCTTTAAAGGGTTTTCCCTCGGAGAGTGTATATCGCTGTTGGAGCATTGGTTGAAGCTGATAAAATTGTTTCCCCATGATCTGCTTATAAATGGACATACGAAATCTCCTTACCTCTTCCGTTTGCAGCTTCTTGCGGAAGGAATATCTTTACTCGTGAAAAATCCAATAATGGTAAGTACAAATAAAGCGACATTGAATGTTATTGGATTGAATGGATGACCAAGGGATGCTGGTTCTGCAAGTGCAGCAGAAATAGTCAATAAAGGTAAAAGAATCATCTGTAAACCTAATAATCTTCTTTTATTTTTATATAATAACCAAACTAATCCAAAAACCATTTCGGCTATGCCAATCCACGACACGATATTGGAAGCTTGGCTTGTCGTCATGGAAAATAGATTTTTCGTCATTGCAATTTCTGCAGGATGCATCATAACTAATTTAGGTATTAAACCTTGATACACCCATATGAAGAAAAATAGAATGGTGATCAGCCAATAGCTGAAAAAACGTGTGTATTGGGAAGATGGTGACTCCCCTTTTTCTAGCCATCTCTTTAGTACATCAAAGCTTAGGGCAGTCGCCCAACCGATGAGAGGTCTGAAAACAAGGAAATCAAAAAAGCGACCAATGGCTCCAAAGTTAGTTTTATAATCGTATTGTGTTAGGAATTTAATAGAATCTGGTTCATTTTTATATTTCCAGTATCCTTTTCCCTCTTGAATGATAGACATTACTTGGTCTGTTCCAAAATGTAAGGAAGAGGTTCTGGAACCATCCTCCGCGTGGAAAGTACCAATACTTTTTCCCCATCCGGCAATGCTCAAACCAAACCCTATATTCGTTTTATATTCAAAATGCTGCGGTTCATTTTCTTGTTTCGGTAAATAGGTGATAGACGAAAAACGGAGATCCCATTGTTCATGCTGCTCTGGTCTTTGTGTGGCATCCCATAACTTCTCCATTTCTGCACCGATAGATAGCTCCACATAAATTGGCTTACGCTTCATTCGAAACACCTCATGTTAAGCTTATCACAAGAGGAAGGGTTTTTGGCTAGTAGTGAAGAATAGACTAAGAGCACAAGGATTAAGGAGGGATCGTCTTGTCTGAGCGTTTTTTTCAGCTGAAAGAGGTCAAAGAACTAGGAGAAATAAAGTTAGTTGGGTTTCGAGTGTTATGTCCAGGAGATGAATATGTAAACGAAATACCAAAAGCATCTATAGAATTACAAAAACGGCTGCATGAAATTCAACAGGTCATCAATCCTTCTCTTCAAATAGGAGCATTTGTCGTGGATAACTCCACTGAAGAAGAGGATGGATATTGGATTTGTGTAGAAGTAAAAGAGTATGTAGATATTCCAGAAGGTATGGTCGAGCTAACTGTTCCTCCCCAGAAATATGGAGCTCTTAAACATACGGGATCTAATAATATGATTAGGAATTCGTATAATAGCTTACATGAGTGGATAGAAGAAAAAGGCTTAAAAAGATTGAAGGATAAATGGCATTTAGAAATGTATTCTAGTTGGGAAGATCCTAATAATGTGGATGTATTGCTACTAGATACGGTTGAATAAAATACGGCTACGGAGGTTATGATCCATGAATATTCATCAAGCAACTATAAACGACCTTGATTCCCTAACGGAGCTTTTCGACTTATATAGGCAATTTTATAAACAAGCATCAGATCTGGAAGGTGCCAAGAAATTTGTAGAAGAAAGGTTCATTAAAAAGGAATCCGTAGTTTTTATCGCCTACGATGGGGGAGAAGCCATTGGGTTCACGCAATTATTTCCATCCTTTTCATCGGTGAGCATGCAAAAATCATGGGTGCTAAATGATTTATACGTGAAAGAAACAGCTCGTAGGAAAGGGGTTGCTGAACAATTAATAAAAAAAGCAATCGGTCTTGCGGAAAAAACGAATGCAAAAGGAATCTTACTAGAGACAGGAAACGAAAACGTAAATGCTCAAAAACTTTATGAAAAGATTGGTTTTATAAATGACTCCAATTATTATTACTATTACTCTCTATAATGCTAGAGATACAAAAAGGAGAGATTAACTCATGGTATATAATTGGGAAAATTCTTCCGCAGAAGTCAACATGTTTGTTCACCATCTTCTAGATAGTACAAAGGATATTTTAGATGATAAGTTAATCGGTTTTTATATACATGGTTCATTAGCTATGGGTGGATTTAATCCAAGCAAGAGTGATATAGATATACTAGTTGTCACTACAGATTCCCTATCTATGGAAATAAAAAAACGGTTGCTAAAGCTGTTTCTAGAATGTTCAAATAATCCGTTCCCTGCAGAAGTCACGTTTTTAAATGAAGGACAACTGAAAGAGTGGAAGTACCCTACACCATTTGATTTTCATTATAGTGAACATTGGAGAAAAAAGTATGAAGAGGGAGCGGCTTTTGTGAGCGATATGCCAAAAGAAGACCCTGATTTAGCCGCACATATTACTATAGTAAATCATCGAGGGATTTGTTTATGGGGAAGGTCAATTGACAAGGTTTTCCCCGCTGTTCCGAAATCCCATTATCTTGCTTCTATTCTATTTGATTATGAAGATTGTCTGAAAAATATCGAGCTAAATCCCGTTTACTGTACGTTAAATTTGGTTCGGGTTTATTGTTATTTAAAAGAAGAAAAAATTACCTCCAAACAAGAAGCTGGCAAATGGGGACTAAGCCATCTCCCACAAGCTTTTCACTCGACTCGACCATACAACAAGTTGTCACAGCTTATGCAAGCAAGGAGCAGAATCCTATTATAGATACGAAACAATTGTTAACGATAAGGGATTATTTGAAAAGAAAAGTGGAAGATTTGCTGGAGGTGAAAGCTTGAGCGAATTGGAAATAAAACAAATAGAAAACTTATTAGCAATCGATTTTGCCCATTTAGTAAAAGAAAGTAAAGAAGACGGCTTTCGTTTTCTAGACAGGCTTGTCGATGAGTATAGGGACGGTATAAATACTTTTCATAAACCAGGAGAAACTTTATATGGTGTCTATAATATAGAAGGACTACTTGTGGCCATTGGAGGACTTAATATAAATCCTTTTACGGAAAATCAGAAAATAGGTCGGTTAAGAAGGGTCTACGTCGCTTCTGCTTATCGAAGAAAAGGAGTGGAAGCGCTTTTATTAAATGAGATTATCTCTAATGCCAGACGACATTTTGATGTATTAGTGTTATATACAGATACTGAAAGTGCGGATAGTTTTTACACTTCGTTGGGGTTTAGCAAAGAGGCGAAATATAAAAAGTCTACTCATTATTTATATTTATAGGAGGGCAAGATGGACCAAAAAACAATTAGTCGTGTGAACCGATCAGGGTGGGATCAATCCGCTTATCAAGCTTGGACAAATCGACATGGGTCACCAAAAGAATATGCTAAAAAGTTAGTTGAGAATCCTACGAATGCTATAGAACACTATTTGAAGTTCATAGGAGAGGTAAAAGATAAAAAAATCGCCAATTTTTTAGGATCCAAAGGAAATAAGGCGGTATCTTTTGCTTTGTTAGGAGCAGAAGTGACGGTCGTCGATATTTCGCAAGACAACAAAAAATATGCGATGGAATTGGCAAACGAAGCAAACGTGGATATACAATACATAGTTTCAGATATTTTAGAAGTTCCAGTGGAGGAGAGCTTAACCGACTTTGATGTTGTCCTTTTAGAATTGGGAGTATTACATTATTTTGTTGATCTACACCCACTATTTAAAGTTGTTTATGATTCACTGAAGCCAGGGAGACAATTCATTTTAAGAGATTACCATCCTGTTCTTTCAAAGCTACTGAATGTAGAAGGAAATGAAATGAGTGCTAGTGGCAATTATTTTAGCAAAGAAGTAGTGGAAGAAGATGTGGCTTATCATTTTTTACTATCGGAGGAAGAACGGGCCACTTTGAAGAAGGTGAATATTCGAAGATGGACATTAGGTGAAATTGTTACAGCTATTTCGAATGCAGGATTCCATATTACTTATCTGGAGGAAGAGGCAGGAGTTAGGTGGGCATTTCCTGTAAATTCACCTGGAGGAATGGAAAATAAAATACCAGGATTATATACGTTAGTAGCTAAGAAAAAGAAAGAGGGATGAGTTCTTGCTTCATCCCCTCATTTTCATTATATAAAAACCACTCCATGCGAATACAATGGACGCAATATAAAAGATGCTGCCAATCGTTAGAAAGTTAATCAATTTCTTTTAAAAGTTGCTCTACTTGTTGCCTAAGTGTAGGGATTTTGTTTTGTACTACATCCCAAACAATCCGATAATTAATGGAAAAATAACCATGAATCATCATATCTCTCATTCCAGCCATTTTTCTCCACTCAACTTGAGGATTCATTTTTCGGATTTCTAATGGAATGTTTTTGGTCGCTTCTCCGATAACCAAAATGTTCTTAATGACCGCGTCGGAAACTAAATCATTATCTAAAAAATCGCCATAGGATACTCCTCTAATAAATTTCTCCACTTTAACTGCAGCGGATAAAATATCTTCTAAAAAAACTCTAGGCTCCCTCTGCATATATTGCACCCCTTAAAATACTCGTTTTTAAAGCGGGTTTAATATCATCTAATATGACTAAATCTACCGGCTTCTGAAAATGATCCTCAAGGTTGAATTTTAGATCCATGTAATTATCAAAAGACAAGTCCGTATCATTAAATTCTACTATCACATCAATGTCGCTGGATTCTTTTTGCTCTTCGCGGCTGTACGAACCGAACAAGCCAATTCGCTTAACACCATATTTCTTTTTCCATATATTAAAGTTTTTTGACAATTCATCAAGGATTTCTTGTTGAGATAACATATCATCACCGCCATTACACTATATTGGTTATTTGTTTTCATTATAACATTACTCTTTAAATTTATTCTCTGAAGCAAAGAAAAACCAAAAAACGTGATTGCAACTCAACTTAATTTTTATAAAACATATAATTCTTATGTATCTTGTTTAGAGACCATTCTTATCAAACTTTATTTTAAATCAACGACCAGCGTTATATACGTTAATTGCTAAGAAAGAGGGATGAGCTTTTAGCTTCATCCCTTCAAGAGACAGTCCCTTTTCTATTTATCTTCCTTTAAACACTGGTTTTCTTTTTTCGCTAAATGCCTGTAAAGCTTCCACGCGATCTTCTGTTGGAATGGTTATTTCATAAGCTTTACGTTCAATATTTAAGCCAGTATTTAAATCTGCGTTCATCCCGTGTTTGATGGCAAACTTAGCTTGCTGTAAGGCAATCGGTCCATTCGCGAGCATAAGCGCCGCAAAGTTCTCTGTTTCTTCCTTCAACGTTTCACGAGACGTGACCTTCGTTACTAGTCCGTAAGCTAAAGCCTCTTCTGCTTTTAGTCTTTTAGCAGTTAAGATTAACTCCATTGCTTTTGCTTCTCCAATAAGTCTTGGTAGACGTTGTGTGCCGCCAGCTCCTGGAATAATTGCTAGACTTGTTTCGGTTAATCCAAGTTGTATGTCTTCTGCTGCGATTCGGAAATCACATGCAAGGGCAAGTTCTGTTCCGCCCCCGAAGGCATATCCATTTATCATGGCAATGGTTGGCTGTGGTAAGTTTTCAATAGCCGAAAAAACCTCGCCAATTTTATAAATATTACGTTTTACTTGTTGATCGGTTAATGTTTTTCTTTCTTTTAAGTCTGCCCCAACACTAAAAGATTTTTCGCCAGATCCTGTGAAAATAACGATTCGAATATCTGGATTAATACGAATGGATTCTGCGATGTCGCCAAGCTCGCGCAACATCTCGTAGTTAAATGCATTTAGCGCATCTGCTCGATTTAATATGACATATGCTAGATTTCCATGTTGTTCATAACGAATTGCTCCCATTTTTTCTCCCCCTACATGTAGTAATATTCCCCATACAAAACATAACATTTTACTAGTAGTCTGTCATCTATCGTTCTTATTAATTACCTCGCTTACTTTTACTGTCTTTTAGAGCAAGAAAAAGTGTAAGATGAAGCAGAGTATATGCGCAATTATGTCTTTAGACACGTCTTTTAACGTATAATCTGCAGAAATATGTTAAATTTGATCGATTTTATTTTTCCAATTTGGTACAATTATGTTATTGAAAATTTAAGGATTTGGGGTATTCACTTGGATATATTTGTTGCGAGACAACCAATATTCGGTAAAAATGAACAGATTTTTGCATATGAATTATTGTATAGAAATAGTCAGCAAAACTCTATGCCAACCATAGATGGTGATGCTGCTACGTTAGATGTATTGACGCATTCTTTTTTAACAATAGGCATTAATGAACTAGCAGGTGAGAAATTATGTTTTATTAATTTTACGGAAAACTTATTGGAAAAAGAAGTAGTTTCTAAATTTCCAGCAGATCGAATTGTTGTCGAAATTTTAGAGGATATTCCTATTACAGCATCATTGCTTCAGAAATTACGAGAGATTAAGAGACTTGGTTTTTTAATTGCCTTAGATGATTTTGTTCTGCAAGAAAACGTTACTCTATATAGTGAGTTATTTTCTTTAGTTAACTTTATTAAAGTGGATTTCCTCTCCAGTACATTGGCAGAACGACAAGCAATCGAACGAATTGTTAAAGCAAATTATCCTAATATTGTATTGTTGGCGGAAAAAGTGGAGACACGAGAACAGTTTTACGAAGCAAGAGCTGTCGGTTATGAGCTTTTCCAAGGATACTTTTTTGCTAAACCGGAAATTATTAAAGGAACAGAAATACCAGCCAATTTAGCTCAGTATTTTCGAATTATTAGTTTGCTACGGGATGAAACTGTTTCAGTTGAGGAGATTTCCTATGAAATCGAGCGAGATGTTTCTCTTTCCTTTAAAGTATTAAAGATGATTAATTCACCTGCTGTTCGTACAAAATCTAAGGTTCGTTCGATAAAACAGGGCGTTTTAATGCTTGGATTAGAGGAATTGAGTCATTGGTTATATGTGTTATTGCTAAGAGAGTCGAAAACGAATCATCTTGGAGATGGAATTGCCCTAATTGAAGCATCCTTATTTCGAGCGAAGCTTTGTGAGTTGCTCGCAAGACGAAAGTTTTTACAAAATGCCTCCGAGTACTTTTTAATAGGAATGTTTTCTTTAATAGATACCTTATTGCATCGACCGATGATTCACTTACTACAAGATTTACCACTTTCAGATGAAGTTGCGGCAACACTTTCTGGAAGCAAGACCGAAATGTCTCCTTTTTTAGAGCTTACTATCGCTTGTGATGAAGTTCGGTGGGATGACATGAATTCTAAAGCAGCCGAACTTACTATTGATCATGAAACGTTAAACGGGCTGTACCTAGAAGCCCGTCGTTGGGCAACTGAAATACTAGACTAACTACCATTTCTTTTGAAGTGGTAGTTTTTTTTTGCCCACTTAAAGAAGGTTTGTATAAATTAACAGTATTGGATTCAATATATTGTTTCTAACTTATTGCTTTTTCTTTAAAAAGTTGTACAATAAATAGAACAGATGTTCTTGAAAAGGAGAATGCGATATGCCGTTAATATCGGAAGAGGCCATCCCGTATTTAGAAAACATGATTTATCTCCCAATGGTATTAACTATTTTAGAGAAGGATCGAATGATATTTGAACAGAGCCCTTTTAAATTAAAACGGCCATATATAGCTATGGTAGAAGGGGCAGCAAAGCAGGTTCAGAAAGAATTGAAAAAGACCCATATTTATATGAAAAGACATACGATGAAAGTTCTTCGCGGAGAAGGAGATGATATGTTCACTGAATATGTATTTTTTCATGGTGGCTATGAAGAACACCGTCGTTATTTAAATGTCCGACTCCGCAATCGCGTGGAAGAACTACTCACGATGTATTTGGCCCTTGCAGAAAATTTACATTAACCGAATAGGTTTTTTTGAAATAGGGGGTTGCGGGCCGTAATGAAACCATTATTTACAAGATGACTCATTCTTTTTAGAAAGTGCATATTTAAAATGTTTGCAAATCCAACTTGTCGACTAATGGTATTGGAAGATGAAGGTACATGTATCTTTTGACCATTCGATAATACAATTATGCAGCCATGATCGGTAGGATAAAATGATGATATAGCTCCAAGTGAAAACCATATATTTAAATCTGATTTGGGAGAGAGAATTGGGATTAAAATACATGGATTCCCAAAATCATGTGCAATAAGAATAGGTAGCTTTAGATAATTTCCAATGGTTTCTTTCGATATTTTAGAGGCTTGTTGAAAAGAAGAACCGTAATAAGAACAAGAATAACGGACAATATCGAAAGGTTTTTTCCCTATGACTGTCGTTTCTCCAGAAAAGTTAATAACCTTTGTGAATACTTTGTTATTTACGACAATTGGTTGAAGTACAGCGGTATCAAATGAAACGAGGAAAGATTTTTCATCTACTTTATCAAACATATATATTCACTCCTTAGTAAGTTATATCTCAATTATAGTTAAATTTGGAAATATAGCAAGTAAATATAACGAACTTTCAAAATGTTTATTATTAACTATAAAATCGTAATTTTCTTAAAATGATTGCAACTCATCTCCAGCTTTTATATAATGGAAAAAAGGCATCGGGGTGATGGAGATGGACAAACAATATTCATATGCGGATTTTTTAAAGGCAATGAGTCAAACAGGGAAAGAAAGTTCTGCAGAAAAATTGTTGAATGAAATTTATCTTGATATGTTTTTGAACATTATCCACCGGGAACAGAGCAGTAAACGATTATTGGCTTTAATAGATGAAGCACTAGATCAAAAAGATGAAAAGGCGTTTATTCAGTATACGGATGCATTACAACAGTTAACCAATTCAAAATGATGAACGAAAAGCCGCTTATGCAGAGCGGCTTTTCTTTATTTCGTGGGAAGGTACGCCGCTTTTATATGAAGCGCAGTATAGGGATAGTGCGTTTTAGTGCAGTGCGTTTGACTAGCGACCGCTATGATTTTCTCAGCAGTCGGACGCTTTCCGCCGGGTGAGCGATGAGCCATTCCCGCCGCTTGCGCGTTCGTTGGAATGTCTCATTTGCCCACTCATCCGGCAGGAGTCGCCGCCAGCAGAGAAAATCAAAGAAAATTGCTTCCACTCCGAGCAAAGAATGTTGTTATGCGAGCATAACGAGTCAGCGTCCAAGCATAAAGTTCCGTCCATTCATAATGTTGCGCAATATTGAATGGAACATCCTATACATGTAAATTAAGCGGAGACCTAAAGTAAAGTGCATGGCAATCAGTGTCCGCTAGCCTTTGAGTAGAGAATTGGTTGCGCTCGTTGCCAATTTGGTTGCTTTCAAGCTCAAACTGGTTGCGTTGCCAATTGAATTGGTTGCTTTCACGAGCTATTTGGTCTCTCTTAGCCATTTCCTAACTTTTAGTGGAAAATAAATACAGACAAAAACGTATATTTGGATGGATTGGAGCTGAAGGACGGCGACTCCAGTGGGATCAAGTGAGTCAAATGAGACTTCACAACGAACGCCAAAGCGGGCGGTGAAGGCTCATCACTCACCCCACGGAAAGCGTCCGTCCTGCAGCGGAAATCCAAGTGGACACTTCCTTAAGACACAATATCTCTATAGTGTCCAAAAGCTTGTCTAACCTAACCTTTTAAAAAACTAAAAAACATACGTTCGTTTTATTAGTGTTCAAAAAAAGAGTATGGTAAACTGAAATTATTCAGAAAGTGGGAGGCTTATGTATGGAACAAATTTTCGATTTGCAAGCTCCGTATGAGCCAGCAGGAGATCAAATAGAAGCAATAAAAGAATTAGTGGAAGGTGTAAAAGAGGGGAAAAAACATCAAACATTACTTGGTGCAACAGGTACCGGAAAAACATTTACCATATCGAATGTTATTCAGCAAACAAATAAACCGACACTTGTGATGGCGCATAATAAAACACTGGCAGGACAGCTGTACAGTGAGTTTAAGGAATTCTTTCCGAATAACGCTGTTGAATATTTTGTGAGTTATTATGATTATTTCCAGCCAGAAGCGTATGTCCCTCAAACAGATACGTATATTGAAAAGGATTCGAGTATAAACGAGGAAATCGATAAGCTTCGTCACTCGGCAACATCTGCATTATTTGAAAGAAAAGATGTCATCATTATCGCATCTGTTTCTTGTATATATGGTCTCGGGAATCCAGAAGAATACAGAGAAATGGTCGTTTCTCTTCGAACAGGAATGGAAATTGAGCGAAATCAGCTATTACGTAAATTAGTAGATATTCAATATGAACGAAACGATATTAATTTTACACGAGGTACTTTCCGTGTCCGTGGAGATGTTGTAGAGATTTTCCCTGCATCCCGCGACGAAAGATGTCTTCGAGTAGAATTTTTTGGTGATGAAATCGATCGCATACGAGAAGTGGATGCGCTCACAGGGGAAATTATAGCGGAACGTGAACATGTAGCAATTTTCCCTGCATCCCACTTCGTTACACGTGAGGAAAAGATGAAAATTGCCATTGAAAATATTGAAAAAGAACTAGAGGAACAACTGAAATTATTACGTAGTGAGGATAAATTATTAGAAGCACAGAGGTTAGAGCAACGTACTCGCTACGATTTGGAAATGATGGTAGAGATGGGCTTCTGTTCAGGTATTGAAAACTATTCACGTCATTTAACGCTTCGAGAGGCGGGGGCAACACCTTATACATTGCTAGATTATTTTCCAAAGGACTTTTTGTTAGTAGTCGATGAGAGCCATGTTTCATTACCCCAAGTTAGAGGAATGTTTAATGGTGACCAAGCAAGGAAATCAGTATTAGTAAATCACGGTTTTCGATTACCATCAGCTCTTGATAACAGACCACTTACTTTTGGTGAATTTGAAAATCATGTCAGCCAGGCAATCTACGTCTCAGCGACACCTGGTCCTTATGAGCTAGAGCATACCCCAGAGATGGTAGAACAAATTATCCGACCTACCGGTTTACTTGACCCAGTCATTACATTGAAGCCGATTGAAGGGCAAATTGATGATTTGATCAATGAAATATATGAACGCACAGCCAAAAATGAGCGGGTGCTTATTACGACATTAACGAAGAAAATGTCCGAGGATTTGACGGATTATTTAAAAGAGATTGGCATTAAAGTGCAATACTTGCATTCTGAAGTAAAAACATTGGAACGGATAGAAATTATTCGTGACCTTCGTTTAGGGGTATATGATGTACTTATAGGGATCAACTTGTTAAGAGAGGGACTCGATTTACCAGAAGTATCGCTTGTTGCTATTTTAGATGCCGATAAGGAAGGGTTTTTACGCTCTGAGCGATCGTTGATACAAACAATCGGCCGTGCAGCAAGAAACTCAAATGGTGAAGTAATTATGTACGCAGATAAAATAACCGATTCGATGCGTAAGGCGATGGACGAAACCAAACGCCGTCGTACAATCCAAATGGAGTATAACGAAAAGCATGGAATTACTCCAAAAACAATTGAAAAGAAAATCCGAGAAGTTATTCGTGCGTCACAAGTGGCGGAAGAAGAGGCTAGCTATGCGCAACAGTTAACAAGCGGAAAACCTTTAACGAAAGAGGAAAAAGGTGCGCTACTATTAAATCTTGAAAAAGAAATGAAAGATGCTGCGAAAGCACTTAATTTTGAACGAGCTGCAGAATTACGAGATGCAATTCTGGAATTGAAGTTGGAGGGGTGAAACCTATTGAAAAATCAAGAAATTATTATACAAGGTGCTCGAGCACATAATTTAAAAAATGTGAGTTTAAAAATCCCAAGAGATCAGTTAGTTGTAATGACGGGATTGTCGGGCTCAGGAAAATCTTCTCTGGCATTTGACACAATCTATGCAGAGGGACAACGACGATATGTAGAATCATTATCGGCATATGCGAGACAATTTTTGGGGCAAATGGATAAACCGGATGTCGATGTGATTGAAGGTTTATCTCCGGCTATTTCCATAGATCAAAAGACAACAAGCAAAAACCCTCGATCTACTGTAGCAACCGTTACGGAAATTTATGATTATTTACGTTTGTTATTTGCACGTGTCGGAAAACCGATATGTCCTACACATGGAATTGAAATTTCCTCTCAAACGATTGAGCAGATGGTCGATCGTTTGAGCGAATACCCGGAAAGAACTAAGATGCAAGTGCTTGCACCAATTGTCTCTGGGCGTAAAGGAACGCATGTTAAATTGCTTGAAGATATGAAAAAGCAAGGGTTTGTACGTATTCGAATAGATGGTGAAATTATCGATTTAGACGATGATATTAATTTAGATAAAAATAAAAAACATAATATAGAAGTTGTAATAGATCGAATTGTGATGAAAGACGGCGTTGCGCCAAGGCTGAGTGACTCACTGGAATCCGCTTTGCGACTTGCAGATGGGCGTGTTTTAATCGATGTGATGGAGCACGAAGAAATTTTGTTCAGCGAACATCACGCTTGCCCGATTTGTGGATTTTCGATTGGCGAGTTGGAGCCACGCATGTTCTCCTTCAACAGTCCATTTGGGGCTTGTCCTGATTGTGATGGATTAGGATCGAAATTAGAAGTAGATCCAGAACTAGTTGTACCTGATAAAAGTTTAACATTAGAAGAAGGTGCAATTGTTGCATGGCAACCAACAAGCTCACAATACTATCCAAAGCTATTAGAAGCTATATGCAAACATTACAAGATTAAAATGAATGTACCAGTTGAAAAATTGCCGATCGATCAATGGAATAAAATTATGCATGGGTCTGGGGGCGATAAAATCCGCTTCCGGTATGAAAATGAATTTGGACAAGTACGTGACAGCATGATCCAATTCGAAGGTGTATTAGCCAATATTGAACGTCGATATAAAGATACATCCTCAGACTATATTCGCGAACAAATGGAAAAATATATGGGGCAACATGATTGTCCATCTTGCAAAGGATATCGCTTAAAAAAAGAAACACTTGCCGTAAAAATAGATTCCTTGCATATTGGTCAAATAACGCAATTTTCTATTGAGGAAGCAAATAAATTTTTTAGTCAGTTAACCTTATCGGAAAAAGATATGCAAATTGCACGATTAGTATTAAGGGAGATTGATGAACGACTTGGTTTTTTAGAAAACGTCGGACTAGATTATTTAACATTGAACCGTGCATCGGGAACATTGTCAGGTGGAGAAGCACAACGTATTCGTTTGGCAACACAAATAGGGTCAAGGCTTACGGGTGTGTTATATATTCTAGATGAACCATCCATTGGTTTACATCAACGTGATAATGATCGTTTAATAGACACGCTTAAAAACATGCGGGATATTGGGAACACGTTGATTGTTGTGGAGCATGATGAAGATACGATGATGGCTGCCGATTATTTAATCGATGTCGGACCTGGTGCTGGTATTCGTGGTGGAGAAATTGTAGCTGCTGGTACACCCGAGCAAGTGATGAAAAATAAAAACTCACTTACAGGTCAATACTTAAGTGGAAAGAAATTCATTCCAATACCGACAGAAAGAAGAAAGCCGGACGAACGATATATAAAAATTAAAGGTGCATCTGAAAATAACTTAAAAAACGTCAATGTAGATATTCCTTTAGGGGTTTTTACAGCAGTAACTGGTGTATCGGGTTCAGGTAAAAGTACATTAGTAAATGAAGTTCTCTATAAATCACTTGCATCCAAGTTAAATAGAGCCAAAGCAAAACCAGGGGCAAACAAAAGTGTCGAAGGGATCGAACAGTTGGAAAAAGTCATTGATATCGATCAGTCACCAATAGGTCGGACACCAAGATCTAACCCAGCGACATATACTGGTGTGTTTGATGACATAAGAGACTTATATGCATCAACAAATGAAGCGAAAGTAAGAGGATATAAAAAAGGAAGATTTAGTTTTAACGTTAAAGGCGGACGCTGTGAAGCTTGCCGTGGGGATGGGATTATCAAAATTGAAATGCATTTTTTACCTGATGTATATGTACCTTGCGAAGTATGCCATGGAAAACGGTATAATCGAGAAACATTAGAAGTACAATACAAAGGGAAAAATATAGCAGAAGTTTTAAATATGACAGTAGAAGATGGATTAGCATTTTTTGAGAACCATCCGAAAATCAGTCGCAAACTCCAAACAATTGTGGATGTCGGGCTTGGTTATATGGAGTTAGGTCAACCGGCAACTACACTCTCGGGAGGCGAGGCGCAGCGTGTCAAACTAGCTTCCGAATTGCACAAACGATCAAACGGTAAGTCATTTTATATTTTAGACGAACCGACAACAGGCTTACATGTAGATGATATTGCTCGTTTACTTGTAGTGCTACAGCGTTTGGTTGACAACGGTGATTCTGTTCTTGTTATTGAGCATAATCTAGATGTTATAAAAACAGCTGATTATATGATTGACTTAGGGCCAGAAGGTGGAGACAAAGGTGGAACAATTGTTGGCGTTGGAACTCCGGAAAAAATTGCAGAGACAAAAGGTTCTTATACGGGTAAGTATTTAAAGCCGATTCTGGAACGTGATCGAAAAAGAATGGATGAAGTTGTTTCGAAAGCATCTACTAAGAAAAAACCAACTGTAAAATCATAAATGAAACTTTTTTAAAATTTAATCGTATTTAGTAGTGTAAGTAATTTGATTTATAGTTTAAATTATGAGGAGGCCTTTCACTATGCAAGAAGAACGTAAACGTATTTTAGATATGGTTGAAAACGGCACGATTACTGCACAAGAAGCATTGTCACTTTTAGAGGAACTTGGCAAACAAACAACACCCGTTTTTTCGTTAGAAAAGGAAGAGTCCAAACGAGAACAAACTCATTCCCAAAGCAAGCAACCGAACACTGACTTTATTGACGATTTAAAGCGCGATTTCACTGTCATGGGTGAACGTTTTATGCAATTTATGCAAGGTACTGTTGATAAGATGAAAGAGTTCGATTTCGAAATGCCATTTGGTGAACCAGTTGTTTTTGAGGAAAGATTGGTAAGGGAAGCAACAGAATTTGATGATATTTCCATCAATATAGCGAATGGTAAAATTGAAATTCAACCGACAGAAGAAACTTATGCGCATGCTACAGTTCGAGTGAAATCTTTTAAGAATTCAACAGAAGAAGAAGCGAAAGCTCGTTTTGCAAATGAATTTATTTTCACGACAGAAGGAAATAAATTACGCGTATACAGTGATATGAAAACTACTTCCGTTCAAGTAGTCTTACATGTACCGAAAAAAACGTATAATCATATTTCGGCACGTCTGTTTAATGGCGAATTCACAGCTAACAATATTGCAGCAAGCTCGTTTAAAGTAAAAACAACAAATGGTAAAGTGACGCTAGATACATTGTCATTTACTAGAGCAGATATAGAAACTGTAAATGGATCCGTACAGGTGCAACATGTAGAAGGGGATTCTATTGAAGTAGAAACTATGAATGGCCGTATTTATGTAGATGGTAAGTTAAAAGAAATTGAAGGCTCGTCTGTTAGTGGACATGTCATTTTAACAACAAAAGATAAAGATGCACGAAAAATAGAAGGAACAGCTGTTGCAGGTACGGTCGAATTGTATGTACCAAAAGACGTTTCTCTAAAAGGGGAAGCTACTACTCAAATAGGAAAAATTGATGTGCAACTTTCGGATGTTACACAGCTTAATCAGTCTGAACAATTATTAAATAAAAAAGTAGGATTCACTAAAATAGCAGATTCCGAAGCAGAACCGCTAAGAGTATACGGGGATGCGAAAACAGGATCTGTGCTCGTACGATATACAGTAGACAGTGAATAAATAAGAAAAACTGAGAAGGAGCATTATGCTCCTCTCAGTTTTTTTTTTGCCCAAAATGAGATTCAAAAGTTAAATGAATACAAAAATATTGAATAATCATGCTAAAATAAGAACTATGTGCAGGAAGAAGCATGAAAGGAGTTAGAAATATGCCTCATGTGACAACAAAGGATATAAAAGAAAAGTTCAATCTTTCCATAGTGAGTGGAGAAGAAGGAATTGGACGTCATGTTGCGATTAGCGATATTTCCCGCCCAGGGATTGAGATGGCGGGTTATTTTACACATTATCCATCCAATCGCATACAATTGATGGGGAAAACAGAAATTTCTTTTTTTGCTTTATTAACGGACAGAGAAAAAAGTGAACGAATGATGAAACTATGTGCATCTGACACCCCAGTGATTATCGTCTCCCATGGAATGGAAGTGCCGGAGGAATTAATTATTGCTTCGAATGAAAACTCAGTTCCTGTATTAACGACTACGATGCCTACTACGAGATTTTCGAGTATGCTAACTAACTTTTTAGAAAGCATGCTTGCTCCTACGACGGCGGTTCATGGAGTTTTAGTAGATATATATGGAGTTGGCGTTCTGATAACTGGTAAAAGCGGTGTTGGTAAAAGTGAAACTGCATTAGAATTAGTGAAAAAAGGACATCGTTTAGTAGCAGATGATTGTGTAGAAATTAGACAAGAAGGGGAAGATACCTTAGTCGGTAGTGCACCAGCGTTAATAGAGCATCTTCTAGAAATCCGTGGACTTGGGATTATTGATATTATGACCCTTTTTGGGGCAAGTGCCGTTCGAAAATATAAACGCATCACATTAGTTATCGAACTGGAGATATGGGAAGAAAAAAGGACATATGATCGACTAGGTCTTGAAGAAGAAAAGATAGAAATTATTAATACACCAATTACCAAGCTAACGATTCCCGTTCGACCGGGTCGAAACTTAGCTGTAATCATTGAGGTGGCAGCTATGAATTATCGATTAAAACGAATGGGTATGAATGCTGCGGAAGATTTTGCAAAACGTCTAGATGATGTAATTGAGCAAAATGGAGAGGCAGATTACCAATAGGCCAATCGGAGGGAGTTTTATATGAATTTATTACAAGTAATTGATCCAGTAGCTTTTTCGCTAGGACCGTTAGAGGTGCGGTGGTACGGAATAATTATTGCGTTTGGCATAATTGTAGCTTTTTTAGTAGCACAAAAAGAAATGGTGAAGCGTGGATTTCATGCAGACTATTTAACCGATCTACTTATCTGGGCTGTTCCCATTGCTATTATTAGTGCCCGCATATACTATGTCATCTTTAAATGGGATTTTTATAGCCAAAATCCAAGTAAAATAATTGAAATTTGGAATGGTGGTATAGCCATTCATGGAGCTCTAATTGGATCGTTTATCACGGCATATATTTTTACTAAAAAAAGAAATACTTCCTTTTGGAAAGTAACGGACATCGTTGCCCCTAGTATTTTGATCGGACAGACGGTTGGGCGTTGGGGAAATTTTATGAACCAAGAAGCGCACGGTGGAGAAGTAACAAGAAGTTTCTTAGAAAATCTAAAGCTTCCAGACTGGATTATTAATCAGATGTACATAGATGGAAAGTATTATCATCCCACTTTCTTATATGAATCGATATGGAATTTAGCGGGTGTAGTTATTTTAATCTTATTACGTAAAGTAAATTTGCGCCGTGGAGAAATGGTTTTGTTTTATTTGACCTGGTATTCAGTCGGACGATTCTTTATCGAAGGAATGCGAACGGATAGCCTGTATTTAATAGGCGATTTACGACAAGCCCAAGTAATCTCGTTAGTAACGATTGCAATCGCAATTATTATATTTGTATATAGAAGAATGACGGTTAAACCAGTCGTACGATATAAGGATAAGTAAAGGAAAGAAGGGGATGGCATGGAAACGTTAAAAAGGGGACTTTTTGCAGGGTTAAAGACAACATGGACATTAAGTAAAATAATTTTTCCAATTACGTTACTAATAGTTATCCTGCAATACACTCCCGTTCTTCCTTGGATAATCAATTTAATATCCCCTTTTATGGGGTTACTCGGCCTTAGAGGAGAAGCAGCTATACCACTCGTTTTAGGGAATGCGTTAAATCTCTATGCGGGCATTGCGGGAATTTTATCGCTGGATTTAACGGTAAAAGAAGTGTTTATATTAGCAACGATGCTATCCTTTTCTCATAATATTTTTATCGAGACGGGTGTTGCACTTCGAGTAGGTGTAAAATTATGGGTTGTGTTAGTCGTACGATTTGGATTGGCTATTTTGTCAGCAATAATTATAAACATTGTCTGGCAAGGTGGTGGTGAAATTGCAAAATACGGAGTAATTACAGCGGTCGAGAAAGTTCCAGATGGCTGGGGAGAAATAGCATTATTCGGCTTGCAAAAAGCAACATTTGGTGTTTTACAATTGGCACTTATTGTTATTCCTTTAATGATCATAATACAAATACTAAAAGATAGAAATTATTTGCAAAAGTTTTCCGAAAAGGTTGCTCCATTTACAAAAATTATTGGTATTCAACCAAATGCTTCTTTAACACTTGTTGCCGGGCTTATTATAGGGCTCGCTTATGGTGCCGGTGTTATGATTCAAGCAGTGCAAGAGGATGGGGTAAGTAAAAAGGATGCAACGCTTGCTTTTATCTTTTTAGTCGCTTGTCACGCGGTTGTGGAGGACACCTTGATCTTTGTGCCTTTAGGAGTTCCTATATTACCTTTATTTTTAATCAGACTTGTGACAGCTTTTGTATTGACGATAATTGTCGCCTACGTTTGGCGTAAATCCGAGCAAAGAAAACAAGAGGAAGTGGTTACATTATGAAAGAAAAACCATATAAAGCGTTATTGTTTGATTTAGATGGAACGATATTAAATACGAATGAACTTATTATCGAAAGTTTTTTACATATTTTAGGAGAAAAATTTCCTGGGAAATATGATAGGGAAAGTGTTTTACCATTTCTCGGGCCAACTTTACGAGAAACATTCCATGCTATTAATCCTGAATTAACAGAAACACTCATAGAAGCCTATCGTACATGGAATCTTCAACATCACGACCAAATGGTTGCGCCATTTGATGGGGTTGTCGAAACATTGCATAAATTAAAAGAAGAAGGTTATAAATTAGCAGTTGTATCGACAAAACGAAGAGACATGATTGATAGAGGAATAAAATTGATGAATTGTGAAACGTTATTTGACACAATAATTGGATTAGATGATGTTACACATGCAAAGCCAGATCCAGAGCCTATCGAACTAGCACTTGAAAGACTGGCAGTAGCAAAAGAAGATGCACTGATGATTGGAGATAATTTTCATGATATCGTTGGTGGACAGAGAGCAGGAGTTGATACAGCTGCCGTTGCTTGGTCGATCAAAGGTGAAGCGTTTTTAGCTACATTTCTACCTACTTATATGATTCATCATATAAGTGATCTTCTTGCGATTGCAAAAGGCCAGCAAGTATGAGGAGAACGGAAAGATATCCTGTAAGTGGTGCAAATTCGTTGTGGCATGTGTACGATACGGTACCTTTTTGGAAAGTAGTGAAAAATTTTATCTTCATACAGGCGGCAAGGTATTCCCCGTTTTTAAGTTGGAAGAACTTTTTTTATCGTACCTTTCTAAAAATGAAAGTCGGCAAAGAGACTTCTTTTGCGCTAATGGTAATGGTAGATGTTATGTTTCCAGAACGTATAAAAGTAGGGAATAATACAATTATCGGATATAACACGACGATATTGGCACATGAGTACTTGATAGACGAATATCGTATCGGTGATGTGCTAATCGGGGATAGAGTACTGATTGGAGCGAATACAACTATTTTGCCCGGAGTCACCATTGGTAACGATGCAGTTGTTTCTGCCGCGACACTTGTAAATGCGGACGTTCCAGAAGGCTGCTTTGTCGGTGGAAATCCAATGCGCATTATATATACAAAAGAGGAGATGATAGAACGTAATAATAAATAATGTACTTCTACATGAAAAGTAGTTCAGCTTTGGATGTCAAAGCTGAACTACTTTTTTCTTTTTTAGTCATCACTTCTTAAAAGAGGTTGAGTGCTACATCTAAAAGAACCACCGAAACTTCTTGATATTTTAAAATCTATATACTCTACTTTAACTCCTCTTTTTTCTAATTCATCACCGATAAATTTAAATTCATGATCGGTAATATATACATTTTCATTTATAGGAAGGCCATTCGTTGCAAGTCTGGATGAGTCTTCTAATGTTACATATATCTTATCCCAATCTTTAAACTGTTCAGGTATGCCATCTAATAATGCTTCTTCACAAACGATCATTAGTCCTTCTCTAACAAAGCTAATAGCACAGTCAAGATGAAGTATCGTAGGGTGAAGAGGTACCTCGACTACTTCATATCCAAAGTTACTTACTAAATTTCTTAGCCAGCTAATACCATTTGTATTTGATGCAAGTCCAGATCTTCCTACAAAGATCGTTTTATCTAAAATTAAAACATCTCCTCCCTCTAAAAATGGACCATCTTCCGAATCTTGTCCTTTTGATATATCTGGTTTCGGAATAGATAGGTACAAACATTTATTTTCGTTTGATTCCATTTCTAATAGATTTCTAACAGGTAGTATTTCATTTCTTCTATGTGGAAATCTAAGTGACCCTTCAATTAAAAAATGACCTATAGTGAAAAAGGGGTCCCTTACAAAAAAATTACTATAGCCATCTTCTTTTCCTATCTCCTTTTCATAGTCCGTCAGCAGCCTAGGTGTTATTACTTCTACATTGTATTTATCTAAAACGTTCTTTAGATTTTCCCTTTCATCTTCCCATTCTTTCTGTCTTTCTGGAAAGACTTCTTTGTAATTTTTACCTAATATGTCTTTTCCTTTGTATAAATCCTTAGTTTCTTCTGTTAAGAATTCCTCATCACTTGTATCTTCCTTCGATGAAAATGCAAACTCAGATTGGGCTATAACGACCCTTTTCAAAGGAGCAAACTCACTTTTCACAAAAACATTACTCATACTAACTCCTCCTTGTATTTATTTTGACTGTAAAGTAGAAACTTTATAATTATCGAAAAGATGTGGTTGAGACAATTAATGATACCACACTCATCCTATTGTACTTATTCGTATACTGCGAGTAAAACATATACTCATTTCTTTGTATTTATTAACCATTAAAAGTTAGGAAATGGCTAAGCGAGACCAATTGGCTCGTGAAAGCAACCAATTCAATAGGAAAAGCAACCAGTTTGCGCTTGAGAGCAACCAAATTGACAACGAGCGCAACCAATTCTTTTATTTAAGCGGTTTACGGTAAATGTTGCGAGTTCGAAGAGATATTGTTGAGCATAACGACAATTATTTTGCAGTAACCGAAGGAAAGTGAACACTGATTACGACGAGGACGAAAAATTTCAATAGATAGGAACATTTCTTTGGAAAAAGGAATGCTTTTTTATTGTCTTTAAAATAATTAGCAATAAAAATAAGTTGATAAATAATATTTTTTTATTGTAAAACGATAAACGAGATGGTAAAATAAAAACAATAATAAATGAATGAGGTGCTTTTGTGAAACAAAGTTCAACACTTTTTTTAAAGATAGCTGTTATTTTTATTGGTATGCCCGTTCTTGCTTTATGTCTATTTTTGTTGCCGCAAATAGCGATTGAGGCAAGTGAAGCAGCTAAAAGAGGGATAGATATTGCTTATGTAGTATACGGCCTTTTATTGGTTATGTATATTTCTGCGATTCCATTTTACTTCGCTTTGTATCAATCCTTTAAATTATTAAATTATATTGACAGAAACGAAGCGTTCTCGGAGTTATCTGTAAAGGCGCTAAACAAAATTAAAAAAAGTGCCATCATAATTAGTGGCTTGTATGTGGTGGCCTTGCCATTAGTCTATATTTTAGCGGAGAAAGATGATGCGCCAGGTCTCATACTAATCGGGTTAGTCCTCATTTTTGCTCCGATGGTGATTGCGGTTTTTGCGGCTGTTCTTCAAAAGCTATTAAAGAATGCTATCGATATAAAATCTGAAAATGATTTAACGGTCTGAGGTGAAAACAATGGCGATTATTATTAATATTGATGTGATGTTGGCTAAAAGGAAAATGAGCGTAACAGAACTTTCGGAAAGGGTTGGAATAACGATGGCTAACCTTTCGATATTGAAAAACGGAAAGGCAAAGGCAGTTAGGCTTTCCACGTTAGAAGCAATTTGCAAAGCATTAGAATGTCAGCCGGGAGATCTTTTAGAATATCGAAGCGATGAAGACACCTAAGATTGATGGAGGGAAGGGGATACTTATGAATTTACCAATTCAAAAAAGCAGGAGAGCATTTAAACAGCTTGTTTATTTTGGTTGGGAACAGGCTCTGTCCTGTTTGTTTCCCGTAGTTATTTTTGCCTCCTTAGCTTTGACAAAACTGATCCCACTTCCCCTTCTACCACGTTATGACTGGTTGCTCGTCATCTGTCTTCTAATGCAATGGTGGATGGTGCGTTCCGGGCTAGAAACACGGGATGAACTGAAGGTGATCACATTGTTTCACCTTATTGGGCTTGCTTTAGAACTTTTTAAAGTACATATGGGCTCCTGGGCTTATCCAGGGGAAGGATATTCCAAAGTGTTGGGGGTTCCTTTGTACAGCGGATTCATGTACGCGAGTGTGGCAAGCTATCTTTGCCAGGCATGGCGAAGGTTAAAGGTAGAATTGTATAGGTGGCCACCGTTTTGGGTAGTTGTACCTCTTGCAGCTGCGATTTATATGAATTTCTTCACCCACCATTACTGGATTGATGTTCGCTGGTGGTTATCGGGACTCGTCATCATCGTTTTTTGGAAAGCTTGGGTCATATACGAGGTGAATGGAACCCGTTATCGCATGCCTCTAGCGCTTTCATTTGTGCTCATCGGTTTTTTTATATGGGTAGCCGAAAATATTGCCACGTTTTTTGGTGCTTGGGAATATCCAAACCAAACAGATGCATGGAGTCTCGTTCATCTTGGAAAGGTGAGTTCATGGCTCTTATTAGTAATCGTCAGTTTTCTTATAGTGGCGACATTAAAGCGGGTTAAAGGGGAAAGTCCCACTAGTACAGATGACTGTCAAACTTCATAACTATTAAAAAATTCTAAGAGCTTGGACTATCCAAGCTCTTTTTTGGTTGACGAAATAATTAAAATAGGCTAAAATCTATTTAATTTAATATATTAGCACTCTAGCATGATAAAGTATAAAAGGGTGATAGGATGAATAAAATTCAAATGTTTGAAAAACCTTTAGGCATGAGGGATTCGTTTCCCGAGGTGAATGAACAGAAAGAGCAAATACGATCGACAGCGAGAGATTTTATAAGAAACAAAGGATACGATTTTATAAAAACACCATCCGTCGAGTATTTTGAAACGATCGGAAAAGCTTCCGCGATTGATGAATCTTCTCTTTTCAAGCTAGTCGACAATCAAGGAGAAATGCTCGTATTACGCCCAGACATGACGACTCCTATTGCGAGAATTGCCGCATCAAAGTTGCTAAAAGAAAAAAATCCTTTGCGATTAGCTTATTATGCAAATGTTTTTCGAGCGCAGCAGCGAGAAGGTGGTCGCCCAGCAGAGTTTGAACAATTGGGTCTAGAGTTAATTGGCGATTTTAGTGCGTACGGGGATAGTGAAATAATTCATACAGCAGTTGAGCTTGTGAAAGTATTAGGGGTAGAGAGCTTTCGTATGACCATAGGACATGCGGGAGTGTTAACTGCTTTTCTAACGAATAATACGAATACTGTGGAACAAGTAGATACGTTAAGACAGCTATTAGTAGAAAAAGACTTTGTTGGTTTTGAGCAAAAGCTCGTTGCATTTGGATTGGTAGCAGATCAAAAAGATAATCTACATAAGCTAATCGATTATTCCATGGACTTTAAATCGCTTGAAAACTACCGACAATTTTTAACCGGAGATCAGCAATATTTAATGGACCAAGTAGAACAGTTACAGCATCTTTTGCAATTGCAGCTAAGTGACTATTCTGTTGTTTCGTTTGACCTGTCACTTGCCAGTCATATGAGCTATTACACGGGTATGTTGTTTGAAATTCATGCGGCTGGAAGTGGTTTTCCTATTGGAAACGGAGGCAGATATGATGAATTATTCCAACATTTTGACGAAAAAGTAGGGGCCACTGGGTTTGGAATACGTGTAGACCGTCTGTTGGAAGTGCTTCCGAAAAATAAGAGAGAAGAAAGGCATACGCTTCTTTTATTTGATGAAACTTCTTACTTGAAGGCAATTATGTTAGCGGAAGCAAGAAGAAATAATGGCGAGCGGGTAACACTTCAATTTATAGAAAGCATCAATGATATAGAGGCATATAAGAAAAGCTTTGATGAAGTATTGATTGTATCAGAAGGTGGTTCTTTACGTGAATGAGTTAACGATTGCAATGCCGAAAGGGCGGATTTTCGAAGAAGCATATCAATTATTTGTAGAAGCTGGATTTCGTTTGCCAAGTGAGATAAGCGACTCTCGAAAGCTAATAGTAGAAGCCCCGGATGAGAGGATTCAATTTATTTTAGCAAAGCCGATGGATGTTCCAGTGTATGTAGAGCATGGGGTAGCTGATATTGGGATTGCAGGAAAAGACGTGCTATTAGAACAGCTCCGAGATGTTCACGAATTACTAGATTTGCATATTAGTAATTGCTATATTGCGACTGCTGGATTGCCCCATACAACAATGAATGAAATCGCACCGAGAGTCGCCACTAAGTATCCGATTATCGCAACAAACTTTTATAAAGAAAAAGGAGAACAAGTGGAAATTATTGAGCTCAATGGTTCGATTGAATTAGCACCAATGATTGGTTTAGCCGACCGAATAGTCGATATTGTTTCGACCGGAAGGACACTCAAGGAAAATGGATTAGTCGAATATGAAAGAATCGTTACTATATCTTCTAGGCTAATCGTTAATCCTGTCAGTTACCGAGTAAAAAGTGAACGAATTCGAGAATTTGTCGCAAAACTAAAAAGTGAATTGAACAAAAGGTAGCACACTTATTAATTATCTATATTATTTCATTTCTAAAAAGAATGAAGTTTACTATTTTATGTTTCGATTCGCTTTGTGGGGAGAGTGCGTCTTAACCGGTGTCCGCTTGGATTTCCGTTGCAGCCGGACGCGTTCCGTGGGGTGAGTGAGGAGCCTTCACCGACGCTTACGCGTTCGCCTGTGAAGTCTCCTCTTACTCACTTGATCCCACTGGAGTCGCCGGCTGCAGCTCCAATCCATCAAGATTGCTAACTAAAATAGCAAATTACACAACGTTTATTGTAAAGTAATTCCATTTTGTATATTTGGTTGCTCTCGACGATGAATTGGTTGCTTTCCGGGGTAATCTAGTTGCTCTCGGCGTCGAATTGGTTGCTCTCCATGACGATTCTGTTGCGTTAAGCCATTTTTTGGATACGATTAAGGGAAAAACACTCTATAGCAGTTGAATATAGTGCGGAGACCAAGGAAATTGGATTTTCCCATACGAAAAAACGGGATATTGTTTTAGCAAGTCTATACTGGAAGATAAGCAATTTTCTTTGATTTTTTCTGCTGGCGGCGACTCCTGCCGGATGAGTGGGCAAATGAGACAGCCCAACGACGCCTAAGCGGCGGGGCTGGCTCATCGCTCACCCGGCGGAAAGCGTCCGTAAGCAGAGAAAATCATAGCGGTCACCTGTTAAGTCACAATATCCCTATAATAGGGCGTCGCACATTATTCTAAATATATTGCTTGGTTTGGAAAAACTATAAAGATCAACAAACGTGAAAAGGTAGGGTGCGCTATGAAAATTGAAAAGCTTACAAATACGATTTCATTGCAGCGTTCCGTGGAACAGGCTAACGAGAATCATTTGGCGACTGTACGTGAAGTTATTGAACAAGTGAAAAGCGATGGCGACGAAGCCCTTTTTACATATACGTCAAAATGGGATGGTGCAAAGCTTACTTCCTTTCAAGTAACTGAAGAGGAATTCGAAGAAGCATTTGCTGGTTTTGAGCCACAATTGATTCGTGATTTAGAAGAAGCAGCTGCCAATATACGTGCATTTCACTCACAACAGGCTAGACAAAATATTGACTTTCGGTTAGCAAAAAAATCCTATATTCAATATAAGATTTCCCCATTGGATGCTGTGGGATTATACGTTCCTGGAGGTACCGCTGCTTATCCATCCTCTGTTTTAATGAATGCCATTCCAGCAATTGTAGCCGGTGTGAAGCGAGTTGTCATTGTGTCTCCACCGTCAAAAGAAGGGAAGCTCCCATCCTCTGTGCTAGTCGCAGCACGTATTGCTGGCGTGACAGAAATTTATAAAGTAGGGGGAGCACAGGCTATTGCAGCCCTTGCTTATGGCACCGAAACAATACAAGCAGTTGATAAAATTACAGGTCCAGGGAATAGCTTTGTGGCACTTGCCAAAAAAGAAGTGTTTGGAAAAGTAGCGATAGACATGATTGCAGGACCAAGTGAAATAGCAATTATAGCAGATGAAACTGCTTTTGCAGACGAAGTGGCCTCCGATTTATTGGCCCAGGCGGAGCATGATCGGTTTGCGAGTTCGGTGCTGATCACTACTAGTGAAAAACTTGCTAGAGAGGTTTCTAAAGAAGTGGAAAAGCAATTAAAGCAACTACCTCGGGAAGCTATCGCTAGAGCTTCTATTGAAAGTTTCGGATGTATTTATATTGCGGAATCTCTAGAGCAAGCGATCGAAGCTATTAACAAACTTGCGCCTGAGCATTTGGAAATAATGACAGCGTATCCTGAAAAGATTAGTGAACAAATAAAACATGCGGGTGCTATCTTTATAGGAAGATTTAGCAGTGAGCCTATAGGAGATTATTTTGCTGGTACAAATCATGTATTGCCAACAAATAGCACAGCGAGGTTTTCAAGTGGACTATGTGTGGATGATTTTATAAAGAAAACGAGTGTTGTCTATTATTCGGAAGAAATGTGGCAGGAGCAATATCCGAAAATAGCAAGATTAGCAAGGTTAGAACAGCTAGAAGGGCATGCACGGTCAGTCGAGTCAAGAAGTTGGGAGAAGGGGGAAGTGAATTGAGTAACAAACGGACAGCTAAAATCGAACGAATGACAAATGAAACAAAAGTATCGGTAGAGATAGATTTAGACGGGGAAGGAAATGCAAAAATCGATACCGGTGTACCATTTATGGATCATATGCTCGATTTATTTACGAAGCATGGCTTGTTTGACGCAACTATTTTAGCAAATGGCGACACACATATCGATGATCATCATACGACGGAAGATATTAGCATCGTTCTTGGGCAAGCTGTTAAAAAAGCGCTAGGCGACAAGAAAAGTATTAAACGATATGGGAATGCCTTCGTACCTATGGATGATGCTTTAGCACAGGTAGTCATTGATGTGTCGAATCGACCACATCTAGAATTTCGTGCTCAGTTTCCAACGCAAAAGGTCGGAAATTTTGATACGGAGCTTGTGCATGAGTTCTTATGGAAGTTTGCATTAGAGGCACGAATGAATGTACATGTGATCGTGCATTATGGCAGAAATACGCATCATATGATAGAAGCAATTTTCAAAGCATTAGCTCGTGCAATGGACGATGCGATTACAAAAGACGAGCGAGTGAAAGGTGTTCCCTCCACGAAGGGATTACTTACATAAGGGAGAGAACCACGATGACATCCATTCAAGTATATCCAGCGATTGATATGAAAGGAGGGAAATGTGTCCGTCTATATCAAGGCGATTATGAACAAGAAACGATTTACGGAAATTCCCCGTTTGATATGGCGAAAAAATTTGTAGATGAAGGAGCAACTTGGATTCATCTAGTAGATTTAGATGGGGCAAAGGATGGCGAGAAAATCCATGGGGATGAAGTCATTCGAATTGCAAAGGAGCTCCCGTTAAGTGTACAAATTGGCGGTGGAATCCGTTCAAAAGAAGATGTACGCCACTATTTAACGAATGGTGTGGCTAGAGTCATTATTGGGAGTCTTGCTATATTACAGCCTGAACTAGTAGCAGAACTGATAGAAGAGTTCGGTGGTGACCGGATTGTCATTGGTTTAGATGCAAAAGATGGGATGGTGGCAACACATGGCTGGCTAGAAACTTCTACACAATCGGCAGTAGAAGTCGGCCAATACTTTGCTTCCAAAGGTGCAAAATATATTATTTTTACGGATATTGCTACAGACGGAACGCTTCAAGGTCCAAATCTAGCTGCAAACAAAGAGCTGGCAGAAGCAACCGGGCTTTCGGTGATCGTTTCAGGGGGCATTAGCTCGTTAGGAGATATTGGCGAGGTAGCAAAACTTGCAAAAGGTACGACCGTTCAAGGGGTTATTACAGGAAAGGCATTATACAATCAGCGTTTCACATTAAGCGAAGCGTTACAGGAGGCGACAAAATGGTAAAAAAAATTATTCCATGTCTTGACGTGAAAGATGGACGAGTTGTGAAAGGTATTCAATTTGTCGGTTTAAGAGATGCTGGCGATCCGGCTGAGTTAGCCGCATTTTATGACAAAGAAGGAGCAGACGAACTCGTGTTTTTAGATATTTCTGCTTCTGTTGAAGGTCGTGACACGATGCTAGATGTCGTGAAAAAGACAGTTGCACAAATCTCCATCCCTTTAATAGTTGGCGGTGGAATCCGGACGACTGAAAATATGAAACAATTATTAGATGCAGGAGTAAGCAAAGTATCTATTAATAGTGCGGCAATTAGCAATCCTGCTGTCATCACAGAAGGTGCAAAAGCATTCGGTTCTCCTCAAATTATTGTCGCAATCGATGTGAAATGGTCAGAAGAAGAGCAGGATTGGTTTGTCTATACACATGGTGGGCAAAAGAAAACGGACTGGCGAGCAGTGGACTGGGCGATAGAAGTAGAGAAGCTCGGTGCAGGAGAAATTTTACTGACGAGCATGGATCAAGATGGGGAAAAAGATGGCTATGACCTTGCAATTACGAAACGAGTAAAGGATGCTGTTTCAATTCCTGTTACTGCTAGTGGTGGCGCTGGAAACGTAGAACATATGCTAGCGGCGTTTACGGAAGCAGATGCAGATGCGGCACTTGCAGCCTCTATCTTTCACTTTAAAGAAACAAGTGTGGCAGAAGTGAAAAAATACATACGTGAAAGAGGGATTGAAGTGAGATGACCGAGTTAAACTACGATGACAAGGGACTTATACCCGTCATCATTCAACATGCTCTGACACGAGAAGTTTTAACACTTGCTTATATGAATGAAGAAGCATATAAAAAGACAGTAGAAACAAAGGAAACATGGTTATTCAGTCGAAGTAGACAAGAACTTTGGCATAAAGGGGGCACTTCTGGAAATACACAAAAAGTCGTATCTATTAAAACAGACTGTGACTCAGATGCACTTATTGTAGAAGTTTTGCCAAGTGGTCCAGCATGCCATACAGGGGAAAAAACTTGCTTCCATACTAGCTTAGAGAAATTCGATGAGGCGGTTGGTTATAATGCAGTCACGTCATTAATCAGTATTATAGAAGAAAGACAGCAAACGATGCCTGAAGGTGCATACACAACCTATCTATTTGAACAAGGTGTAGATAAAATTTGTAAAAAGGTTGGGGAGGAGGCGTCGGAAGTCATTATTGCTGCTAAAAATAATGACGCAGAAGAGTTAAAATGGGAAGGGGCAGATCTTCTTTATCATCTTCTTGTTCTTTTGCAAAACCAACAAGTAAGTTTTTATGATTTATTGCAAATCCTCCAAAAAAGACATGAAGCGAAAGCAGATAAAAAATAATACTTTATGATATACTGGAGAGTATACTGGTAAGGGACGTTTATCATTTCATTCGGCATTGAGGCTGGATGTAATACACAGTGGTGTATGTGATGCGTTCCTTATTATTTTTCGGAGGATTATTTTGAATAAAAAAAGTAAAAAGGTTCTAAAGGAAAACATCATTTCGTTTTTGCCTACGGGCGAATACTACTATAAAAAAGCATTAGATGAATTACAAAAGGAACAATATGAAAAAGCACATAAATATTTAAAAAGAGCAGCAGATTTAAGCCCGAATGATCCATTAATACTCATGCAATATGCCATTTTACAAATGGAGTTAGATAAATTTGATATAGCCCATGAGCTGTTAAGAAAGGCCTATGAAATAGATACGAATGAACCTGAAATTGTTTTCTTTTTAGCAGAAGTGAACGCCCATTTAGGGAACTTTGTGGATGCGAATCGCTTTGCTAAAATCTATTTAGAAATGGATATTCATGGAGAGTATACGGAAGATGCGATGGAAATAGTAGATTTTACAGAGCAGGATGATATTGTGTCTCTGCAAGTAGATTCACCCTCAAGTGAGGCACTTTTTTTACAGGAAAAATCGCGTCGTTTAATGGAGCAAGGAAAATTCCAAGAAGCGGTGGAGCTTTTAGAGAACATTATTGTGGAGTACCCTGATTTTTGGGCAGCATTTAATAACTTGGCCCTTGCTTATTTTTATATCGGTGAAGAAGAGCAAGCAAAAGCATTGCTTCATGAAGTGTTAAGAGAAAATAGAGGGAATATCCATGCCCTTTGTAATTTGGCGGTTATTTATTATTACGAGAAGAATACAGAGGAATTAGAAGAGATCACTAACTTTTTGTCTAAAATTAATCCTTATTTCATTGAGCATCGCTATAAATTAGGTGCTACATTTGCACTGATTGGCAAATATGAACAAGCGTTTAAGTGGTTAAGAAGCTTGCAACGTAAAGGATTTGAAGGAGACCCAGGCTTTTATTTTTGGCTGTCCCATTCTGCCTACTTTTCTGGATACGAGGAAATTGCGAGAAATGCTTGGAAGTCGCTGTTAAAATTGGATCCAGAAAAAGCAGGCTTTGAACCTTGGTTGCCTCATATGAGCGAAACAAATGATTCAGCAATGGAGAACCAAAAGGAATTTATATTAGAAAAGCTACATGACAAACATGTGAGCGAGCGTATTTTAGGTTTTTATTTACTAGGAAAGTCTAAGCATCGCCAAGAAATTATTTCGCATCCAAAATGGATAGTCGTTGAGGAATTGACGACGATGGAAAAATTGTTTTTGGCTCATTCTTTAGGGCATTCATTTGAAGAAAAGTCTGTAGCGGAAAAAGCCTTTTTACGGGCGATTGCTGCGACAGATTTACTGTATGAAAAACATAAGCCTTTGGAACAATCAGCTGCGTTTTTATTTCAAATGTGGTTTGTATTAATGGAGCGAGCTTTAGAAAAGGCGTACGGTTTTAAAAATCCTCGCGCGCTTGCAGCTGCTACTGAATATATGTTTGAGTCTTCTAGAAAGAAAAATGTAACGAAAAAACAATATGCCCAAGAGTACGGTATTACCACTTCGACTCTTACGAAGTATGTAAATGAACTGATGCAATTCCTGCCATTATTCGACGCGTAAGCATAAAAGTTGAAGCAGGTATAAAAATCCTATAGATTGAGGATAGAAGCAATGTAGGAGGAGTTTATAATGACTGAAGAGAAAATTTATGACGTAATAATAATAGGAGCAGGTCCTGCGGGGATGACTGCGGCAGTATATACTTCTCGCGCCAATCTTTCTACTTTAATGATTGAACGAGGTATTCCGGGCGGCCAAATGGCAAACACGGAAGAAGTCGAAAACTTTCCAGGTTTCGAAACTATTTTAGGACCGGATTTATCGACAAAAATGTTCGAACATGCGAAAAAGTTCGGAGCGGAGTATGCATATGGAGACGTGTCAGAAATTGTTGATGGCCCACTATATAAAACTGTAAAAGTTAGTGGAAAAGAATATAGAGCACTTGCAGTTATTATTTCATCAGGTGCAGAGTATAAAAAAATGGGCATTCCAGGAGAAACCGAACTTGGTGGACGCGGTGTAAGTTATTGTGCCGTTTGTGATGGAGCATTCTTTAAAGGGAAAAACCTTGTCGTTGTCGGTGGCGGGGATTCTGCTGTTGAAGAAGGCGCATTTTTAACGAAATTTGCAGATAAAGTAACGATTGTTCATCGTCGTGATGAGTTACGTGCGCAAAAGATTTTACAAAACCGTGCATTTGCAAACGAAAAAATCGATTTTATTTGGAATACTACGTTAAAAGAAATTCATGGAAAAGAAGGAAAAGTGGGAAGTGTTACGTTAGTTTCTACAGTAGATGGTTCGGAAAGAGAATTCGATACAGATGGAGTTTTCGTTTACGTTGGTATGCTTCCGTTAACGAAGCCATTTGCTAGCTTAGGAATCTTAAACGATAATGGTTATATCGTAACGAACGAAGACATGGAAACAACTGTACCAGGGATATTTGGAGCTGGTGATGTGCGTGAGAAAATGCTTCGTCAAATCGTTACTGCAACAGGAGACGGAAGTATTGCCGCTCAAGCAGCACAGCATTATATCGAAAATTTAAAAGATAAATCTACAGCAAATGCCTAACATATTATTTCTTCGTAATGTAATTCGGTCTGAATTTAATTATTTCTTAATCGATTTGTAACCTTTTTGAAACATAGAAAGCGTATAGTTAAAAATATAAATTGACCCCCCTTTTTATATAAGAAATAGTTGAACAGGCTGTTTCGCGATTTTAATCGTGAAGCAGCCTCTTTTTGTGAAAATTAATGTATAATATAACTATTAACACATGAAAGATGTGGAGTGACAATTCATGCAAAGAATCGCAAATTTACTTGTCTGCAAAGAGGGGAAAGTTCTTTTATTAAAAAAGCCTAGGAGGAACTGGTATGTTGCTCCAGGAGGCAAGATGGAAGTAGGGGAATCCATTTTGGTATCTGCCGTCCGAGAATTTACCGAGGAAACAAATGCTGTACCTATTGAACCGCATTTAAAGGGCATTTACACGATGGTAATCGAAGAAGATGGAAAACGAATCGATGAATGGATGTTATTCACGTTTATAGCCAATGACTTGGAAGGTACCCCATTTCATGAAACAAAAGAAGGTATTTTGGAATGGCATCCGGTAGAAGCGTTACATAGTCTTCCAATGGCTGAAGGCGATCGTACCAACCTGTTATTTGCTGTTCAAGAAAAAGGAATGCAATATGGAACCTTTGTATATACACCTGAGTTTTCATTGATAAAAGAAACGATACAGCAATCATCGGAGGGAGAAGCAAACAATGGATAGTCAACAAAGTCCTGAAACAGAAGTGGTCATTATTACAGGAATGTCTGGAGCAGGCAAGACAGTAGCCATTCAAAGTTTTGAAGACCTAGGCTATTATTGTATTGATAATTTGCCGCCCGAACTTTTAAGTACATTCTTAAAGCTCATGATTGATTCCAACAAGCAGCCTCGAAATATTGCGGCAGTGATGGATTTACGTGGCGGTGAGATGTTCCATTCTTTAGTTGAGTCCGTTAATCAGCTTCAAGAAACAACATCTGTAACTCCCAAAGTATTATTTTTAGATGCGAATGATGAGGTCTTAGTCAGAAGATATAAAGAAACTAGACGCTCTCACCCCCTGGCTAATTCCGGCTTGCCATTAGATGGTATTAAGAAAGAGAGAGAGATGCTTTCCGACTTAAAGGGTAGAGCACAATTCATTTATAATACATCCAAAATGAAGCCTCGCGAATTGCGGGAAAAAATACAAGAAGAATTTTCGGCAAAAGGTAGTAAAGTATTTACTGTAAACGTCATGTCCTTTGGCTTTAAACATGGGATACCAATTGATGCAGATTTAGTGTTTGATGTACGCTTTCTTCCAAATCCCTACTATATCGAGGAAATGCGATTGAAATCAGGGCTGGATGAAGAGGTATCTAGTTATGTATTAAAATGGGCAGATACGAAAACATTAATCGAAAAGTTAACCGATTTGTTTTTATTCATGATTCCTCAGTATAAGCGCGAGGGCAAAACGCAGCTCGTCATTGCTTTCGGATGTACGGGTGGTCAGCACCGGTCCGTTACTTTAGCAGAATACTTTGGTAAACTATTAAAAACAGAGGATAAAACGGTTATTACACATAGAGATGTAACGATAAGAAAGGAATGAAGGAATGGGTCTTACAGTACACCGCAAAAAAATAGTTATTATTGGTGGTGGAACGGGATTATCTACATTACTTCGTGGTTTGAAGAAATTCCCACTCGACATTACAGCAATTGTTACTGTAGCAGATGATGGTGGAAGTTCTGGTCGATTGCGGGATGATTACGATATTCCACCACCTGGTGATGTTCGAAATGTATTGGCTGCACTTTCGGATGTCGAACCACTAGTGGAAGAAATGTTCCAGTATCGTTTTGCTAAATCGGAGGAGTTAAACGGGCATTCATTGGGAAATTTAATGCTTGCCGCGTTGACTTCCATTACCGGTGATTTTGCCAATGCTATTAGAGAAATGAGCCGTGTATTAAAGGTTCATGGCAAGGTTCTGCCAGCAGCCAATCAGCTAGTTACACTTCATGCGCAGTATGAAGATCAGACGATCATTAGTGGAGAATCCAAGATTCCTACATCTGGAAAGAGAATTGAAAAAGTATATATAACCCCCCCAGATGTGAAACCGTTACCAGAAACGCTTCACACAATTCGGGAAGCTGATATTATCGCAATTGGGCCAGGAAGTCTATATACTAGTATTTTACCTAATTTGTTAGTGAAGGATATAAAAGAGGCAATTATCCGTTCGAAGGCGAAGAAGGTGTACATCTGTAACTTAATGACTCAAGCAGGCGAAACAAGCAATTATACTGCATTTGATCATGTCAAAGCTTTAATCGATCATGTTGGGGAAAACTTCTTGGACACAATATTAATTAGCAAGGAAGAAATTCCTGAAAATGTGCAGTACTTATATAAACAGGAAAAAGCATCTCCTGTTAAAATAGATGTAGATAAATTAGAGACATTAAACTTAGAAGTTATTAAAAAAGATATTTCAGTTGTACATGATGGGGCAGTGCGTCATGATGCAATGGAAGTTGCAAAATGGCTAGTAGAATATGCAAAGTGATTACACGTCAAGTTCTCCTTGGCAAGCCTAGACTTTCATCCAGGTTTTATACATAATAGAGTAATGTAATCGCTCGCAAGAAAGGGGGAAACGGATTATGTCGTTTGCTTCTGAAACAAAAAAAGAAATGACGCAAGAAGAGTCAAAACCATGTTGCGCAAAAGCCGAATTATCAGCGCTTATCCGTATGAATGGATCCTTATCGTTTAGCAATAAAATGCTTAGTTTAGATGTGCAAACTGAAAATGCAGCAATTGCTAGAAGACTGTATACACTTATTAAATCATTATACCCATATCAAGTAGAGTTGCTTGTTCGTAAAAAAATGAGATTGAAAAAAAATAATGTTTATATTTGCCGTATTCGAGATGGGGCGAAGGAGCTATTAGAGGATCTACAAATATTGAAAGATCAGTTTCAATTTGAATATTCGATTTCGAAAGAACTGGTTAAAAAGAATTGCTGTAAACGTGCTTATTTAAGAGGTGCTTTTTTAGCTGGAGGTTCTGTTAATAATCCGGAAACATCTTCTTATCATTTGGAAATTTATTCATTATACAAAACACATAGCGATGCGTTAGTCGATTTGATGAATGGATTTGAGTTAAACGCTAAAACGATTGAACGTAAAAAAGGTTTTGTTGCATACTTGAAGGAAGCAGAAAAAATCTCGGATTTCTTAAGTATTGCAGGAGCTCATAGTGCCTTATTAAAATTTGAGGATGTTCGAATTATTCGGGACATGCGAAACAGCGTAAATCGTTTAGTTAACTGTGAAACCGCTAACTTGAATAAAACAATTAGCGCAGCTATTCGCCAAGTGGAAAATATACGATTTATCGAAAGTTCCATCGGCCTCGATCAATTACCAGATAAATTACGAGAAATAGCACGATTGCGTGTGGAATATCAAGATGTAACATTAAAAGAATTAGGCGAAATGGTTTCTACTGGAAACGTTAGTAAATCAGGTATTAACCATCGTTTACGGAAAATAGATCAAATCGCGGACGCACTTCGTAGAGGCGAAACAATTTAGTGAAATGGAGCGTATACTAATGACAGAACAACAAGTCGAAGTGAAATTACCATCAGGATTACAAGCAAGACAAGCGGCGTTATTTGTACAAGAGGCTAATCGCTATATTGCGGATGTGTATTTAGAGAAAGACGAAAAAAAGGTGAATGCAAAAAGTATTATGGGCATTATGAGTTTGGCTATTAGTAGAGGAGTTACCGTCAACTTAAGTGCTGAAGGATCAGATGAGGAAGAAGCAGTAGAAACGTTAGTTAAATTCATATCCAATGAACAATAAAAAGCGAGGGCTATCCCAATAAGTCGTTTTGACTAGGGGACAGCCCTTTTTATTATATAGTTAGCAGTAGGGATAGTGCGTCTTAAGGAAGTGTCCGCTTGGATTTCCGCTGCAGGACGGACGCTTTCCGTGGGGTGAGTGATGAGCCTTCACCGCCCGCTTTGGCGTTCGTTGTGAAGTCTCATCTTACTCACTTGATCCCACTGGAGTCGCCGTCTGCAGCTCCAATCCTACAAAGGAATAGATTATTTGTATTTAGTAACCATAACAAATTAGAAAATTGCAAAGTGAGATTAATTGGCTCCTAAAAAACAACCAATTGTTAAAAAAGCAAGCATAAAAATCCTGTCGGTTCAAAACGTTGCGAGTCCGTAGGGAAATGTTGCGCATCCGATCGATAATGTTGCGAGTAACGACTGAAATGTTGCGCATTTTTTTTGCACAATCTTCACCGTCATGTTCGCTTCAATCCATCAAAACTGCAGACTAAAAATAGCCGATTATACAACATTTATTGTAAGTTAGTTCCATTTTATGAATTTGGTTGCTCTCGAGGATGAATTGGTTGCTTTCCGGAGTAATCTAGTTGCTTACGGCGTCGAATTGGTTGCTCTCCGTGACGATTCTGTTGCGCTAAGCCATTTTTTGGATATGATTATGGAAAAACTGCTACATAAATAGTCTAATTTAGCACGGCGGCGTGAGACTCCTACGGGAAAAGCATTAGCCGAAGACTCCTGCCGGATGAGTGAGCAAATGAGCCAAGGAAGCTTGTTTAATTTGTCACGTTAAAGTGGAGCTGTGTCTCGTTTAGTTCAATTTTTCTCCATAAAAATACCCAAGGAAAGCAGGACTCTCCTTGGGTAAACTTATATTATGATTTTTTCATTTCGCTGCGTTCGATAATATGATCGATTAAACCATATTCTTTTGCGCGCTCAGCAGTCATGAAGTTATCGCGGTCTGTGTCTCTAGAAACGACTTCAATCGGTTGTCCAGTGCGCTCTGCCATAATATTATTCAGCTTGTCGCGTAAGAATAAAATACGTTTAGCAGCAATTTCGATTTCCGTTGCTTGCCCTTGTGCGCCACCAAGTGGTTGGTGAATCATTACTTCCGCGTTAGGAAGAGCATAACGTTTACCTTTTGTACCTGCTGTAAGAAGGAATGCACCCATAGAAGCAGCCATTCCGATACAAATTGTTTGAACATCTGGTTTGATGAACTGCATTGTGTCGTAGATTGCCATACCAGCTGTAATACTTCCGCCTGGGCTGTTAATATAGATGGAAATATCTTTGTCTGGATCTTCTGCTTCCAAAAATAATAGTTGGGCAACGATAGAGTTAGCTACGTTGTCATCAATGCCACTTCCAAGCATAATAATACGGTCTTTTAATAATCGTGAGTAAATGTCATATGCGCGTTCTCCCCGATTTGTTTGTTCAATTACTGTAGGAATTAAATTCATCCTGTTTGCCTCCTTCAAAGGTGGAATGATTAGTTGTTTACTGAGAAATGCTTCCTCAGCTGTAACTTTATCATACACATTAAGGTCAAGGATGGTCAAATATTAAGCATTGAAATGGTGGGTTGAATTATTTCAAATTCATTTGTATAATAGATAAGTCGCTTGCCTCCGTAGTTTAATGGATATGACGTAAGATTCCGGTTCTTGAGATGGGGGTTCGATTCCCTCCGGGGGCGTTTGAAGTAGGAATGGAATGCTAGAAAAAACACGCTGAAATGGTAGTTTAACGTTTCAGGGTGTTTTTTACTGTTTAATAAAATAGTGGAGAGCTTTTAGCTTGTTATCTATATCATATAAGGTGATAATGAAAAAAAGGCGTCCCAATAGAGTTTTACATAGAAAAAGGAATAAGGAGTTTTGCGGTATATGGAAGTTGTAACAGATTTTTTTCAAAGAAAAGGAGTAAAACGTGTATTAATCTTTGGGTTAATTGTTTTTCTGCTCTTTATGATGAGGAGCATGATAAATTTAATCTTATTTACGTTTATTTTCACGTTTCTGATGGATCGCCTCATCGAATTCGTCGTTAAGTATATACGGATAAACCGGAAAACCCTCGTTGTCATTATGTATGCATTAATAGTTGGTCTATTAACCTTAGGTATTGTGAAATACTTGCCAATCATCACCGTTCAAATCAGTCAGCTCGTCAAGCAAATTCTTGCTTTTTATACACAACCACATGAAAATGTTCTAATTGGCTATGT
Organism: Bacillus sp. FJAT-22090; assembly: GCF_007676755.1. Taxonomy (GTDB): domain Bacteria; phylum Bacillota; class Bacilli; order Bacillales_A; family Planococcaceae; genus Psychrobacillus. The sequence continues at coordinate 74,598 of NZ_VEBK01000015.1, forward strand.
GGAAATGATTATTTCTAAGAATAAAATTACTGACTATTTGGAGAATGGATTTTCTTTTCTATTAAAATATTTTACTGGCATTAGTAAAACAAGTGTCCAAGTATTAATTGCTTTAATTTTGAGCTTGTTCTTCTTATTGGAAAAACCTCGTTTAAAAGAATTCACTAGCAAGTTTAAGCATAGCAAGATTGCCCCTTTTTACTTTGAAGTTGAATATTTTGCTTCAAAATTTACTCGTACTTTTGGAAAAGTAATTGAAGCCCAGTTCATCATTGCGATTATCAACACTATTTTGACAGTAATTGCATTGTCCATTTTAGGATTTCCACAAATATTTGGATTGGCAATTTTGATCTTCTTTTTAGGGCTTATTCCTGTTGCGGGAGTAATTATATCGCTTATCCCTTTAGCATTAATCGCTTTTACGATTGGAGGATTTTTGAAAGTATTCTACGTCCTACTAGCCGTTATGGTGATCCATGGGATTGAAGCATATATTTTAAACCCGAAACTGATGTCCTCCAAAACCGATTTACCTGTTTTTTATACATTTATCATTCTGATTTTTTCAGAAAGTTTCTTTGGTGTCTGGGGATTGATTGTGGGGATTCCTATTTTCGTTTTCCTGCTCGATGTACTGGAAGTAACGAATACAGAAACAATTAGTCAACCAACTAATACTAAAAATGAATAAGTATAGAACACTTCTCTTAAGCAGTAGCATAAAGGAGGAAGGGTACTGGCATGAAAAACGAACATTTATTTAACAACTTAAAGGAATCGGCTCAATCTATCGTGCGTACGATTAACCAAGACTTAAAGGATCGTAATAGTCCTTTGGTGGTGTCTTTCGATGGAGGAAGTGGTTCTGGAAAATCGACGTTAGCATCTGAAGTGGCATCATCTGTAGATGCAACAATTATTCACTGCGATGATTTCTTCGCAGCAGAAATACCGGATCATGAGTGGGATACTTACTCAGTTGAAAAGAAGTGTCGGCTATGTATTGACTGGGAAAGGGTTCGGGCTGAAGCATTGCTACCTTTACTTGCAGGCGAAAAAGCAGCATATCATCCTTTTTCATTTTCAACTATGAATGGTTTATCAACTGAAGTAGTGGTATTGGAACCTTCAAAGGTAATCATTTTAGATGGAATATACAGCTCTCATTGGTTATCCGATTTGACTAATCTTACTATTTTAGTGGATGTAGCTCCTGATATACGTCGTAATAGGCATAATATTAGGGAGGGAAATGAAGATAGAGAATGGCATTTGCGATGGGACTCAGTAGAGGACTATTATTTCTCTGTTTTACGTTCTCCCGAATTATTTGATTTAGTAATTGTGAATGAATGATATTATTCAATTAAATAGCTATATTTTGCCCTCGTTCTAGAATCAGAACGAGGGTATTCGTGTTGGAAGTTTGTCGTTTACGCTCACTTCACTAGTTGATTATTTATCTTCAGCAGCATTTACTTTCCAGCTGTTTTGCAACTTTCGAATATAAATAATCTGACCAATGTGATACGCGTTATGGGTTGCCACATTTCCGAGAACTTCCCACCATTTGACATGTTCAGGAAAACCATTAACTTTACTTTCCACTTTTTCTTTAGTTAATAACTCTTGCCAATGTAAAAGCACCTCTAGTAATTGTTTAGTTAAGTCGGCAAAAGAGTGATTTTCGGGAATAATAAAGCTGTTATCATTATTTCCTATGGAAGGCACAGCATGAACGTGAGATTTTTGATATCTTGTTTGCCATGTTTGATTCCAATAGAGTAGATGTTGCACAATTTCAGCGATGCTATTACTTTCCTCGTTTGGTTTCCAAAATGCTTGTTCCTCGGACAATCCTTTTATTGAATCTGAAAATGGTATGTACCAACTAGGGTCATTCGCATTTGCCAACAACTGATCCGATAAAAGATTCTTTACATGATCCATAACCAACACTCCTAATATGAATATACTTTTTATATTCTACCTAGAATATTGATTGTCCTGTTTTTATGAAACAAAAAGTAGGACAACGATTCATACCCCTGCTATTCTGTTATTTAACCTGCTCAACTAAACCTGTTTTTGTTTATTCATTTTTAGATCGTCTGCTATAGGAAACGGCATATGCATCATGACGAAAGTGAAGAATAGGGTCATCCGTAAGTTCAATGCCCTTTGTAACGATGGTTGGGTCGAATAGTATGGGCTCGTTCGGAAAAATAGCCTCCTCTAATGTGAGTTGACCGACGACAATTTTTTCTCTATCATCTGGCCAAGCGTCCGTAGGGTCGTCCGTACTATCATTCTCAAGACCTAAGCGAATGATTAAATTAAAAGAAACAGACCCCTTTTTTACTCTATTATTAAGTTCTTCACTAAGATAGTCTGGAGAAGTAATACTTGCTCCTGATTGTTGGGAAGAGGTTTCTTCCATCTCAATGGGCTGCCACTCATATTTAATAGCTTGTCGATTTCCTTCTTTGTTCACAAAATAAAAAGCATGTATAGGATAATAATGGAGCTGCGCATAACTGGTAGGTAGCTGTTTAAATTGTTCTTTGAATGCGTGTGCTATATGTTTTCTGTCCGGATACTTTTTTAGAATAGTAAGGGCTCCTACTCCTAAATCCACTTTTTCTAGGCCAGTTTTTTCAGCAGTTAACGTTTTTAACATGTCTATAAACGTTTCTGGATCTTTTGTTATGAAAATAGGAATCGTGGTGCTAACTAGATGACTCGCAGTTCCATCAGCTAAATGGAATTGTACGGACATTCCTTTAAATGGAGTAAGTAAATCGGCGGATGCCGGGTTTGGCGGACTATTCGAAAAGCGAACCGTTACAGGGACATTTTCATTTTGCAAATGAGCGGCGGTAGTATAGGGTATTGCTTTACCATTAGGTGTAAAGTTTCCCTTATAAAACAACCCTTTTGCATGCGCGCGACGAGCTCCGGGAAATGTTCCTTGGATATTTTCAAGCGTATCAATTGCCTCTATGGGCAGAGAATGATGATGATTAATTGGAATTCCTCCTTTACAATTATAAAACATAAGCTTATCTATCCATCTTTACCCTAAAGATTTTTTATTAATCGATAGGAAAGTAGTGAAACTTATTTTTTTGAAACTGAATGGCTACTTTTTACGTAAATCATAAGAGGTTTCACTTTTTTGTTTTAAAGGTAAATGTATACTATATTTAAATTGAGGTGAATGTGATGAAGAAGTTATTAGGGCCAATTATAATTATCGTAGTAATTCTAGCGATTATTGCCGGTATTTTTTTCTCCAGCTATAATGGCTTTGTAAATGCCGAAGAAGATGTAAATAAATCCTATGCACAAGTGGAAACTCAATTACAGAGACGTTTGGATTTAATACCTAACCTTGTGAACACAGTAAAAGGTTTTGCTTCACATGAAAAAGAAGTGTTGAGTAATATTGCGAATGCTCGTTCCAAATTAGCGGGAGCAAGCACACCAGAGGATCAGGCTGCTGCCAACGATGAGCTATCGGGAGCGTTAAGTCGATTATTGGTAGTAGTAGAAAATTATCCCGAGTTAAAAGCGGATGCAAACTTCCGACAATTAATGGATGAGCTTGCAGGAACAGAAAATCGTTTATCTGTTGCAAGACAAGACTATAATGCAGTCGTATCTGACTACAATAAAAAAGTAAAACGTATGCCGGGAAGTATTGTCGCTTCTATTTTTGGCTTTGATGAAAAAGAATATTTTAAAGCGGACGCAGCTGCACAAGAAGCACCGGTAGTGGATTTTGAAGGAGCTGGAGACTAATGCAACAAGTTGCGCGAATGCTAACAGCTGCGCTACTTGTATTGCTTTTTTCTCCAATCGTAGCTGCAGCAGCATCTGATATTCCTAAACCGATACCAGGAGAATTATATGTGCAAGACTTTGTTGGAGCTCTATCTGACACTGAGGAACAACAATTAGAAGAACTTGGACGTAATTTGGATAATGCTACTGGGGCTCAAGTAGTAGTCATGATAATTGAGACATTAAAAGGACAGGACGTTGCTCAATTTGGTGTTGACGTTATTCGTGAGTACGGTATTGGAGCAAAGGACAAAAATAATGGTGTCTTGTTAATTATTGAAACGGATCCTACAAAACAAGGGAATCGTGATGTGTATATTGCAGTTGGTCAAGGGCTCGAAGGAGCTTTACCGGACGGAAAACTTGGTCGTATTTTAGACGAATATACGTATCCTTTTTTAGAACAAGGTTCCATTAATGATGCAGTGTTTTCTACTTATCAGGTGTTATACAATGAAGTCGCAAAAGAGTACGGTTGGGACGGAGAGTTAGTGGAGCCGAAAAATCCTGCTGAATCAGGTGATGGCTTTTCATTATCCACAATTATCATCATTATCGTTGTTATTTATCTCATATACACGGTAATGTCTGGTGGCGGTGGCGGCGGTGGAACAGGCCGCGGTAGAAGACGAACTAGCACGATGTTCGGGCCAGGAAGTTTTGGTGGCGGATTTGGAGGAGGAAGAAGCTCCGGCGGTGGTTTCGGAGGATTTGGCGGAGGTAGCTCCGGTGGTGGCGGAGCAGGACGCAAATGGTAAATTAATTGAAAAAGGCCCTTTAGAGGGTCTTTTTTTTTGCCAAGTTGTATGAACATTTAGAAACTCCAGATAGAATAATTTAAAGAAATGAATGGGGGAATTGGAAATGAAGCTTGTAGAGATTAACAAGGATAATTGGTTACAAACGGTGCTTTTGACTACTAATGGGGACGGAAAGGCAACCGTGATAGAAAAATTTGTAGCTTCCAATGCGCTATCTATCGTGCAGTCAATTTACGAAACTGGATGGATTATTAGAGGTATTGAGGTTGAGGACAAGATGATTGGCTTCACCATGTACGGATTAGATGAAGATAGTAAGAACTATTGGATATGTCGATTAATGATTGATCACACCTGCCAAGGAAAAGGTTATGGCAGAGAGGCAATTCAGATGATTGTGAACGAAATGAAACAGCTGAATGGCTGTGAAGCAATTTATTTATCAACGGAGCCGGACAATGAAATAGCAATAAAACTTTATGAAAGCTTCGGTTTCCAAAAAACGGGCAAGATTAATGAAGGGGAAGCAGAGTTTCTGTTGAAATTATGAATGAAAGCGGAGCGGAGGTTCTTCTTTTCTAAAGAAAAAAACCAACAATTAGTTGGTTTTTTTGATTATTAATTTTCAGCAAATTCATCAAGCAGCTGTTTGACATGTTCATATTTGAAAACATCAGGTTTTGTGTTCGTATCCCCAAGAATTCCTACATCAAGACCCGGAGCGAACATCAGAACGCCATCCTCGTACAATGTAATCGTATATAAAGTAGTTCCTGTATCTACCGCGTTTGTTAAATAAATCTGATAATTATCCATTTGAGGGAGAGCTTTTGCCCTTTCTCCGCTTTCTTGTTCTGTTGCCTCTTTGATAGGTAGATGATCAAAAACTTGTAAAATAGAATTGATTTGTTTTCTATCGGCTGTACATCCATGGAGGTTTTTCTCCTTACTCCTACTTTCGTAAATTTTACCGTTAAAGCATAGAGTATTGAAGGAAATGGTATTTCTAAAAGCGGGTGTTCGTACTTCATTACCGCCAACATATGCGCTAAAGTTCTCTATTTTCTCCAAAAGTTCTTGGCCACCCTTAGCACTGTTATATCTTCCAATTTTCCCAAGCTCAGATGTAGAAAAGATATATTCTTCTTGCAATGTTTGATAAATTTTCTGTCCTTCACTATTCGTTAAGGAAACCTCTATTGTTGATCGATAGATATTCGGATGATCTTTCTCTTGTTTAATGTCAGCGTTTTCTAAGTGGATTTCTAAATCTGTATCCTCTAGAAAATAGTCATACCCAAACAACATATTGGAATTAATTAAGTTTTGCACAGTCGCTTCAGTAAAGTAAACGCCAAATGTGTTTTGGTATTCCACTAAGTCCATGTATTCCTTCGATTTTAAAAGTTGATCGTACTCCTCTTGGGTTTTCGTTTCCGTTACACTTTGAAGGTCCATCCATTCACGTATTAAGCGTAAAAATTTCCTATCAGGCCCATTATATTTTTTCTCTAGCAATGCCATAATAACTTCTTCATTGGAAAGAGGAGCAGTTGCTTGCTCTATTTCGGAAGGAATGGAATAAGTAAGGAATAGAAAGGAGGCGATCGCTACAATTGCCAATGAAATAAATACGGGGAATAGGCTGCGTTTTCTCTTTGTTTGTATCCTATCCTTTAAGGCGAGCCATGTATTGCGCTTGGTTTCCTCTGATCGCTCCACATCTTTCATTTCTTTCAAAAGATCATCGAATTTTTTTGATGGTTCCATTTGGTTGACCTCCTTCCTTATAAAACTCCTTTTTAAGCGCCTCCAGCGCGCGTGTCATTTTCATCTTCACTTTTGCCTCGGTCCAGCCAAGTATATACGCTGTTTCTTGAATGGAATATTCCTGTATCTTGCGGAGAAGCAGTACTTCCTGGTAGTCTCTTTTTAGTTTATATAGAGCGTCATACATTCTAGCAAGCTGCTCTTTTTGTTCAAATCGATTCTCTGTAGATAGTACGTTTGTTTCCCGATCATGCTCTTTATCAAAGGAGAAAAATTGGAGGACTCTTTTCCTTCGAAAATAGTCATAGGTCACATTGCGTGCAATTTTTATTAGCCAGGTGGCAGGTGAAGCCTGCTTGTTAAAGCTTTCTAGCCCTTTATACGCTTTATAAAATGTTTCTTGTGTAAGATCTTCAGCGCATTCCTTATGACGGACTAATAAATAGATATAGCTGTAAATTCGATCGCTGTGCTCTCTGTATAAGCGTTCCATTTCCATCTTCGGACCTCCCCTAATGCTATAGACGAACAGACAAATAAAAAGTATCGCTTTTATTTTAACCTTTTTAAGGAATAACGGCTTCAAAGAGATTATAATAAACAAATATCAAATGATTTTTGGAGGTTGGATAAAATGATTGTCCATTTCTATACAAGACCAGGCTGTCATTTATGTGATGATGCTAGACTTATGTTGAAGCTAGTGAAAGAAGATGTCGCATTTGAAATCAAAGAAGTGAATATTGAAGAAGATGATGCATTACATGAAAAATATATGCTAATGATTCCCGTCGTTGAATTGGAAGGCGAAGTTATTCAATATGGACAAGTGGATTACGCAACTATTCTGGAAGCATTGCTTAAATGATGCTCCAGATTTTTTTTAGTTTTGCGAATCGCAAGATGGCAGTCAGGAATCGCAAGATCACTAAGCATAATCGCAAGATACAACCCTAAAATCGCAAAACAGGCATTTTCTGCATGATTATTTCTGCTCGAGGACAAAGTTAAGCACTAATATTGCTAATTTGCATATACTATTGTATGATAATTATAGTAATTCACTTTTTTTTTGAGTGGCTGGGACATTTTTAAATACGGTGGGACAAAAACGTCACACGCGCTAAGTGAGGAAGTGAAATATGGAATCTTTGCTCACGGCTCAGCTCAAGATAATTCCTGAAATGAGCGACTTGTTGCAAAAGAGGTATCGAATACTTCAAACGATTCAGCTTTCGAAAGGAATTGGAAGGCGAGTTTTAGGAGAACAATTAGGGTTATCTGAACGAGATACCCGAAAAGAGTTAGATATATTAAGAAGCCAAGGGTTGATAGATATTTCGCGAGACGGGGCAGCTATTACACCAGAGGGAACACAATTATTACTGGATTTAAAAGAAGTAGTGCGAGAGTGGTCGGGAAGATTACAACTGGAACAGCAACTGGCACAGCATTTACACATTAAAGAAGTAATTATTGTTCCGGGAGATGTAGATACGAATACAAATGCAGCCATGCTGTTATCGCAAGAAGCTGCAAAATATTTGGAAAGCATTTTAACGGACGAAAAAATAGTCGCGGTAACTGGCGGTTCTACTATTGCTTCCATATCTAATTTTGTACATGAGACAAGTAGATGGAAACAGTTATTGTTCATCGCTGCTCGAGGCGGAGTTGGAAAAGATGTTTTGTTGCAAGCAAATACGATTGCTTCTCTATTTGCCAACAAAATGAATGGATCATATCGAACATTATATATGCCGGATAGTTTAAGTGAAGAAGCGTACACTACGATGAAGAAAGAGCCTTTCATTCAAGAAATGATGGATCTATACGAGCGCACGAATATTATTATTCACGGCATTGGCGATGCAGAGGAAATGGCTCGTCGAAGAAATACGGACGAGAAAGAAATCGAGCGCCTAAAAGAAGCTGGCTCTGTTAGTGAAGCATTTGGCTATTATTTCAATAATCAAGGCGAAGCGGTACATCGCATTCGCACGATAGGAATTCAGTTAGATCAGTTAAAACATATAGAGCACTTACTGGCGGTTGCCGGAGGTGCAAAAAAAGTAAACGCATTATTATCCTATTTTAAACAAGCACCTGCGCAAACTGTTTTAGTAACAGATGAAGGTGCTGCTAATGAAATGATAAAAATAATCTTACAAACCAACTAGGAGGAATTTAACATGACAGTAAAATTAGCGATTAATGGATTTGGACGTATTGGACGTAAAGTATTTAGAGAAGCATTGGAAGAAAAAGATTTAGAAGTAGTGGCGATCAATGACTTAACGGATGCTGCAATGCTTGCACATCTATTGAAATATGATTCTGTACATGGCATTTTAGATGCAGATGTTTCTTCAGAAGGCGACTATTTAATCGTGAATGGTAAAAATATTCGCGTGTTTGCTGAAAAAGACCCTTCTGCACTTCCATGGAAAGAGCAAGAAATCGATATCGTTATTGAATGTACGGGAATTTTCAGCACTACTGAAAAAGCTAGCAAACATATTGAGGCGGGAGCGAAAAAAGTAATTCTTTCTCAACCTGCTAAAGACGATATGCCTACCTTTGTTATGGGTGTAAATGCGGATAATTATAACCCAGAAACAGATCACGTAATTTCCAATGCATCTTGTACAACGAACTGTTTATCACCACTTGCAAAAGTGTTGCAAGATCAATTTGGTATTAAACGCGGTATGATGACAACAATCCACTCATACACAAACGACCAACGAATTTTAGACTTGCCGCATAGCGATTACCGTCGTGCACGTGCAGCAGGAGAATCTATGATTCCAACTACTACAGGAGCAGCATCAGCAGTTGCAAAAGTACTTCCCGAGCTAAAAGGGAAACTAGACGGTATGGCAATCCGCGTTCCTACACCAAATGTTTCTTTAGTAGACTTTGTAGCGGAGCTTGAAAAAGAAGTAACAGTAGAAGATATAAATAATGCATTAAAACAAGCTTCTGAAAATGAATTAAAAGGTATTCTAGCATTCAATGAGCTTCCATTAGTATCGATTGACTATAATGGAAATACTGCATCTTCTACAATTGACGGACTTTCCACAATGGTACTTGGCGACAATATGGTGAAAGTATTATCTTGGTATGACAACGAATCAGGATATTCTGCACGCTGTATCGACCTAGCACTTCTAATGATGAAAAAAGGACTTTAATCACTACATCGTTTGTAGCGATTATTGCGAATAACCTCTATAATGAAAGAGGGTAAAAGGAGCAAGGGTTACCCCTTTGCTCCTATTTTTTTAGTACATAGGAGGCTTATCTCATGAATGAAAAACAAACAATGAGCGATGTGACTTTACAAGGAAAGCGCGTATTCTGTCGTGTAGACTTTAATGTGCCGATGGAAGATGGAGCAATTACAGACGACACTCGAATTCGTGCAGCACTACCGACGATTAACTATTTAATCGAACAAGGTGCAAAAGTAATTTTAGCTAGTCATATGGGTCGTCCGAAAGGCGAAGTAAAAGAAGAGCTACGTTTGACAAAAGTGGGAGAGCATTTAGCAAAATTATTAAATAAACAAGTAAAAAAATTAGATGAATCAATTGGTACAGAAGTAGAACAAGCAGTTTCTGAGATGCAAGATGGAGAAGTCATTTTACTCGAAAATGTTCGCTTCCATGCAGGAGAAGAAAAAAATGATGCGGAGCTTGCAAAAGCATTTGCTAAACTTGCAGATGTATATGTAAATGATGCATTTGGTGCTGCGCATCGTGCCCACGCAACCACAGAAGGAATTGCGAAGCTTTTACCGGCGGTTTCTGGGTTGCTCATGGAAAAAGAATTGGATGTATTAGGGAAAGCTTTATCGGAGCCGGAACGTCCATTCACAGCTATTATTGGTGGAGCAAAAGTAAAAGATAAAATCGGTGTCATCGATCATTTATTAGACAAAGTAGATAATATTTTAATCGGTGGTGGGCTGTCCTACACATTCTCTAAAGCGCAAGGACATGATATTGGGAAGTCTCTTTTAGAAGAGGATAAAATCGAGCTAGCAAAAGGTTTTATTGAAAAAGCAAAAGAAAAAGGTGTTGCTTTTTACTTGCCAGTAGATGTTGTCATTGCGGATGAGTTTTCGAAGGATGCAACTACAAAAGTGGTAGATATCGATCAAATTCCATCTGATTGGATGGGGCTGGATATTGGACCAAAAACGGCGGCATTATATGCGGACGTTATTAAAAACAGTAAACTGATCATTTGGAATGGACCGATGGGTGTATTTGAAATGGATGCTTTTGCAAGCGGCACAAAAGGTGTTGCGGACGCAATGGCAGAAACGGCTGGTTACACAATTATCGGTGGTGGAGATTCAGCAGCAGCGGTAGAAAAGTTCGAAGTTGCCGAGAAAATGGACCATATTTCAACTGGTGGAGGAGCTTCACTTGAATTTATGGAAGGGAAAGACCTACCAGGTGTATCTGCTTTAAACGATAAGTAATGGAGGAGAATTCATATGCGTAAACCTATACTAGCAGGAAATTGGAAAATGTATAAAACACTTTCAGAAGCGAAGGATTTCATCGAGCAGTTAAAAAAAGCGCAAGTTGACAGCAGCAAAGTGGATGCAGTTATTTGTGCACCAGCGCTATTTCTAGATCAGCTTGTCCAAGCGACAAAGGATTCTTTTATCTCTATTGGGGCACAAACGATGCATGAGGAAAAAGAAGGCGCATTCACAGGGGAAGTCAGCGGGCATCAGTTGCAGGATCTAGGTGTTAGCTATGTAGTGATCGGACATTCCGAAAGACGCCAATATTTCAATGAAACAGATGAATCAGTTCATAAAAAAGTAAGTGCAGCATTTGAAAATAATCTAACTCCAATTGTTTGTGTAGGCGAAACATTAGAGCAACGCGAGCAAAATGAAACGGAAACAATTGTTTCTTCCCAAGTGATGGCTGCTTTAGAAGGGCTATCGGAAGAGCAAGTAGAAAATACCGTTATCGCGTATGAGCCAATTTGGGCGATCGGAACTGGTAAAACTGCGTCAGCTGACGATGCAAATGATGTATGCCAAGCAATTCGTGAAACGATCCTTGACGGATTTGGAGAAGAAGTAGCGAGCAAAGTACGCATACAATATGGTGGAAGTGTGAAACCAGAAAATATTGAAGAACTTCTTTCGAAAGAGCATATTGACGGAGCTTTAGTAGGAGGAGCAAGTTTACAAGCAGATTCTTTCTTGAAGCTATTGGAGGCTGGTATGCATGCCTAAAAGCCCTGTAGCACTAATCATTTTAGACGGATTCGGGTTGCGCCATGAGACATTTGGAAATGCAGTGGCACAGGCGAACAAGCCGAATTATGACCGGTATTGGAAAGACTATTCAAATGCTACATTGATCGCCTCTGGAGAAGCAGTAGGACTGCCAGATGGTCAAATGGGTAACTCAGAAGTGGGTCATTTGAATATTGGAGCGGGGAGAATTGTCTATCAAAACTTGACGCGTATTCATAAGTCTATTCGTGAAGGTGAATTCTTTTTAGAACCGAAGCTTTTAGCGGCAATCGACCATGTGAAACAAACAAGCGGGAAATTGCATTTGATGGGGCTGCTTTCGGATGGCGGTGTTCATAGTCATTACAGCCATTTATTTGCTTTATTGAAACTAGCGAAAGAGCATGGTCTGGAAGACGTTTTTGTTCATGGCTTTTTAGATGGACGTGACGTTGGTCCTCAAACGGCTGTTGGGTTTGTCGAGGAAACAGAAAAGCAAATGAAAGAAATCGGCGTTGGGAAGTTCGCTTCTATTAGTGGACGTTATTATGCAATGGATCGCGATCGACGCTGGGAGCGCGTTGGATTAGCTTACCAGGCACTTGTAGATGGAGTAGGAAGAACTGCTGAATCCGCTACAGCTGGAATCTTAAAATCCTATGAAGAAGATGTTATGGATGAATTTGTTGTACCTTTTGTTATTGAAGAGAATGCAAAGCCGGCAGTAACGATCGATTCGGGGGATGCGGTCATTTTCTTTAATTTCCGTCCAGACCGTGCGATTCAACTATCTATGGCTTTGAATACACCGACGTTCGACAGTTTTGTGTTAAGCAAAAAGCATCCGACCAATCTAAAATTTGTAACGTTCACTCACTATAGTGATGACGTTGTTTCTGATGTGGTTTTTGAAAAAAACGATTTGTACAACACGATTGGAGAAGTACTCTCTAAAAACGGCAAAACGCAACTTCGCATCGCGGAAACAGAAAAATATCCACATGTGACGTTTTTCATGAGCGGCGGTCGAGAAGAGACATTCCCGGGGGAAGAACGCATTCTGATCAGTTCTCCAAAGGTTGCAACATATGATTTGCAGCCAGAAATGAGCGCATATGAGGTCACAGATGCGTTACTTTCTGAAATTGCACAGGATAAATTCGATGCGATCATTCTAAACTTCGCGAATCCAGATATGGTCGGTCATAGCGGAATGCTAGAGCCGACTATAAAAGCGATCGAAGCGGTAGATGAATGTTTAGGTAAAGTGGTAGATGCTATTTTAACAAAAGGTGGTAAAGCAATCATTACAGCCGACCACGGAAACTCAGATGAAGTAACGACCCTCGAAGGCCAGCCAATGACAGCACATACGACGAATCCTGTGCCAGTAATTGTTACGCAAAAAGATTTTTCTTTGCGCTCTAACGGAATTTTAGCCGATTTGGCGCCAACCATGTTACACTTATTAGGGATAGAAACACCACCTGAAATGACAGGTAAAACACTAATCGAAACGGAGAGTTAAAGATGCCAATTATTACACATTTACAAGCTCGTGAAGTATTGGATTCACGCGGGAACCCAACAGTAGAAGTAGAAGTATTTACAGAAAGTGGTGCGTTTGGTCGTGCAATCGTTCCATCTGGTGCCTCTACTGGTGAATATGAAGCAGTAGAACTTCGTGATGGTGACAAAGAAAGATACCTAGGGAAAGGTGTTTTAAAAGCAGTAGATAACGTAAACAATATCATCGCAGCAGAATTGGAAGAGAATTTTTCCGTTCTTGACCAAGTATCTATTGACAAAGCGATGATTGAATTAGATGGTACGGAAAACAAAGGAAATCTTGGTGCAAATGCAATTTTAGGTGTATCTATCGCAGTGGCACATGCAGCAGCAAACTATTTAGACATCCCATTGTATCAATATTTAGGTGGATTCAATGCGAAGCAGCTGCCAGTACCAATGATGAATATCGTCAATGGTGGAGAGCATGCGGATAATAACGTAGATATCCAAGAATTCATGGTAATGCCAGTTGGCGCAGAATCATTCCGCCATGCGTTACGTATGGGCGCTGAGATTTTCCATAGCTTAAAAGCAGTATTAAAAGAAGCAGGATTAAACACAGCTGTTGGAGACGAGGGTGGATTTGCTCCAAACTTAAAATCCAACGAAGAAGCACTTTCCACAATTATGACTGCTATCGAAAAAGCAGGATATAAACCAGGAGAAGAAGTACTTCTTGCAATGGATGTTGCCGCTTCTGAGCTTTTCAATAAAGAAGACGGAAAATATCATTTAGCTGGTGAAGGTGTAGTAAAAACTTCGGAAGAAATGGTTGCTTGGTATGAAGAGCTTTGCGAAAAATATCCAATCATCTCAATTGAAGACGGCTTAGATGAAAACGACTGGGCTGGACATAAATTACTTACAGAGAAATTAGGAAGTAAAGTTCAACTAGTTGGAGACGATCTATTCGTTACGAATACGAAAAAATTAGCTCAAGGAATCGAGCAAGGCGTTGGAAACTCTATTCTTGTGAAAGTAAACCAAATTGGTACACTTACAGAAACGTTTGACGCAATCGAAATGGCGAAACGAGCAGGATATACAGCAGTAATATCTCACCGTTCTGGTGAATCAGAAGACGTAACAATCGCTGATATCGCCGTTGCAACAAACGCTGGACAAATTAAAACAGGCGCGCCATCTCGTTCGGACCGCGTTGCAAAATACAACCAATTACTACGCATTGAGGACCAACTCTATGAAACTGCGGAGTATTTAGGTAAAAAAACATTTTATAACTTAAAATAAGGTTAGTGGAAGAGAGTCGGCAGCTGTTGCCGGCTTTTTTTTTGTGAGCGATAGTTTAGTTGTAAAATTTCTATGTTTAGTTGTAATTTTAGAGTAGTTAGTTGTAAATTTAGTGGTCTTAGTTGTAAAAGGGTATTTTTGGTCATTTTTCGTAAGGCTGAAGGGCTGAATCTAAGTTCAGTAGGGATAAAGATGCTTATAGGGTGCTTGCGCTTTTCTTAAAAATGTGAAGGTATATAATCCGGTTGATTTCCGTTTCAAGCGGTCGCTTTCCACGGGGTGAGCGATGAACCATCACCGCCCCTGCGGGTACGTTGTGATGGTTCATCTGTCTTACTCATCCCGCTGGAGTCACCGCTTTTCACTACAATCAATGAAGTGAGTAATACTTGGGAAGAAAGATTTGGCGTAGCTTGTTTAGTTGTAAAAACTTTAGGTTTAGTTGTAATTTTGGAGTAGTTAGTTGTAATTTTGAGTGATTTAGTTGTAAAAGGGTATTTTTGTTAATTTCCAATGAATTTGGAAAGACATTTCTGGAGTTGCAGAAAAGGTGACGGATGACCAATATCTTTTTAGCTTTAATCGGTTTTATCTTTTGGAGGAGTTAGTTGTAAAAATGTTTTTTTTCTGTCATTTTATTTTTCTTAAAGAGTTGTAACCTTGTGTACTTTTTGGTAAAATTATTTATGTTGTGAACGTTCTTATCAGGAGGTGGAACAAATGCATGTGTTGTTAGTGACTTTACTTGTCATCGTATCGCTTGCATTAATCGTTGTTGTATTGTTACAGTCAGGGAAAAGTGCTGGTCTTTCAGGAGCCATCTCTGGTGGGGCTGAACAACTTTTTGGAAAACAAAAAGCTCGAGGCATGGACCTTGTGTTACATAGGATAACGGTTGTACTTGCAGTATTATTTTTTATCTTAACTATTGCTGTAACAAAATTTTTATAACAAATTCGAATCGAACCGCCTGACCGACTTCTGATTGGTTAGGCGTTTTCTTTTAAACTTTTTTATTTTTAAGTGGAGGTATGTTTTACATGCGAATTACAACACCAAAGCCATTTTTCTTTGAGGCAGGCAAACGTGCGGTTCTCCTTCTCCATGGTTTCACTGGAAACTCATCGGATGTTCGAATGCTCGGCCGCTTTTTAGAGAAAAATGGATATACATCACTTGCACCTCACTACAAAGGGCATGGAGTACCGCCGGAAGAATTGCTAGAAACGGGTCCTAAGGATTGGTGGAAGGACGTAATGCGCGGCTATGACCGTTTGAAAGCTGAAGGCTATGAAGAAATTGCCGTTGCTGGACTTTCTCTTGGAGGCGTATTTTCATTGAAATTAGGGTATACAGTTCCTGTTAAGGGAATTGTGACGATGTGTTCTCCGATGACGATGAAAACGACGGATGTCATGTTTGAAGGTGTAATAAAATATGCGAAAGAATATAAGAAATATGAAGGAAAATCAGACGCCCAAATAGAAGAAGAGATAGAAGCAATTCGCCAAACACCGATGGAGACGCTAGCTGAGCTAAGAGAGTTTGTCTATAACGTCCGTGATCATGTCGATCATATTTATGCGCCGCTTCTTGTGACGCAAGGAGAAAAAGATACGGTCATCGATACGAACTCTGCCAATACTATTTTTGAGCAAGCGGAATCATTGCAGAAAAAAATCAATTGGTATGAAAACTCTGGTCATGTTATTACGTTAGGTCCTGAAAAAGAACAATTACACGAAGATATATTAAACTTTTTAGAGTCGCTTGATTGGAATGTGTAAAACAGTCCAAATGTGCACACGCTGAAAAAGGAGGGATGTTACATGGAGAATTTGAAAGAATCACTATTAGAACTAATGCAAGCAGAAGAATATAAACCATTAACAACAAAAGAATTAGAGGACCATTTTGGACTTAGTGATGCAGATGATTTTAAAGAATTTGTCAAAACGCTCGTTCAAATGGAAGAAGCAGGACTAGTTGTCCGCTCTCGATCTAATCGTTATGGTATCCCATCTCGAATGAATTTAGTCGTTGGGAAATTTATAGGCCACGCAAAAGGATTCGGCTTTGTTGCACCAGAAGAAGATGGGATGGACGATATATTTATCCCACCAACGGAGGTAAATGGAGCAGTAAATGGAGACAAGGTGCTTGTCCGTGTGTCACGTGAATCACATGGCGACCGTCGTGAAGGCTCCATTATTAAAATAACGCAAAGAGGCATTACCCAAGTTGTAGGGACATTCCAGGACAACAGAGGATTTGGCTTCGTCATTCCAGATGACAAGAAAGTACCGATGGACGTATTTATTGCAAAAGGAGATACGCTCGGTGCGATTGAAGGGCATAAAGTAGTTGTAGAAATTACAGAATGGCCAAACGAACGAAAGTCCGCAACTGGTATGGTAACGAAAATTCTAGGACATAGAAATGATCCTGGTGTTGATATTCTATCTATTATTTATAAGCACGGAATCACAATTGATTTCCCAGAAGAAGTGATTAACCAAGCAGAAGCGGTTCCAGATGAAATCGATGAAAAGGATCTGGAGGATCGTCGTGATTTACGCAATGAAGTCATCGTAACGATTGATGGAGCAGACGCGAAAGATTTAGATGATGCGGTTACTGTAACGAAATTGCCAGATGGTTCATATAAACTTGGTGTTCATATAGCGGACGTAAGTCATTATGTTACAGAAGGTTCGCCGCTTGATCGAGAAGCATATGATCGTGGAACGAGTGTGTATTTGGCAGACAGAGTTATCCCAATGATTCCGCACCGTCTATCTAACGGTATTTGTTCATTGAATCCACAAGTCGATCGTTTAACGCTATCTTGCGAAATGATAATCAATGGCTCTGGTACGGTCACATCACATGAAATTTTCCAAAGTGTTATTCGAACAACGGAACGTATGACGTACTCAGACGTATATAAAATTTTAGAAGAAAAAGATGCCGCGCTGATTGAACGATATGAACCATTAGTGCCGATGTTCGAACTAATGGGCGAACTAGCAGAAATCTTAAGAAATAAACGCCAAGATCGTGGTGCGATTGACTTTGACTTCCCAGAGGCTAAAATTATCGTAAACGAAGAAGGATGGCCAGTAGACGTGGCGACTCGTGAACGTACAGTTGCTGAACGTCTAATCGAAGAATTTATGCTAGTTGCAAATGAAACAGTGGCGGAGCATTTCAAATGGATGGATGTACCGTTTATTTACCGTATTCACGAAGATCCAAAACCAGAAAAACTACAACGCTTTTTTGACTTTTTAACGAACTTTGGACTTGTCGTAAAAGGAACAGGAAATGAAATTCATCCAAAGGCATTACAAGAAATCATTGAAAATATAGAAGGCATGCCAGAAGAGCCTGTTATATCTACAATGCTATTACGCTCGCTTCAACAAGCAAAATATTATGTGGAATGCTTAGGACATTTTGGTTTATCAACCGAGTTCTATACCCATTTCACATCACCGATCAGACGCTATCCTGACTTAATCGTTCACCGATTGATCCGTACGTATTTAGTAAATGGCGATGTGACGCAGCCTACTATCAACCATTGGGGTGCGATTATGGACGATATCGCAGAGCATACGTCTAAACGTGAACGTCGTGCGGTAGATGCTGAACGCGATACAGATGCATTGAAAAAAGCCCAATATATGTCGGACAAAATTGGCGAGGAATTCGAAGGTATTATTAGCTCTGTTACAAACTTTGGTATGTTCGTCGAGCTTCCGAATACAATAGAGGGACTTGTCCATGTAACGAATATGACCGATGATTACTACCGATTTGATGATCGTCAAATGATGATGATTGGAGAACGTGCTGGCAAGCAATTCCGAATTGGGGATGAAGTAACTGTCCGCGTGGCGGATGTGAAACCAGAGGAATCTGCTGTAGACTTCGAAATTGTTGGCATGAAAAAAGCGTTCCATCGTACGAGAAAAGAAACGCCAAAAGTCATTCATGCGAAGAAAAAAGAAGGATCTAACAACAGAAGAGATAAATCATCTCCTGGCCCTAAAAAAGAAGTTAAACAGAAAAAGAAATTTTACGAATCCGTTGCGAAAAAATCTCAACGTCGTAAACGACCAAAGAAGAAAAAATAAAGGAGCGATCTAATCGCTCCTCGTAAGTTTTAAAGAG
The DNA here is from genome assembly GCF_007676755.1 of Bacillus sp. FJAT-22090. Taxonomy (GTDB): domain Bacteria; phylum Bacillota; class Bacilli; order Bacillales_A; family Planococcaceae; genus Psychrobacillus. Next base: position 93,258 of record NZ_VEBK01000015.1, read on the forward strand.
GTGAATGAGATGGCAAAAAAGCATGACGATAAGGTCCTTGCACAAAACAAAAAAGCAGGACATGATTATTTTATCGAAGAAACAATCGAAGCCGGTATCGTGCTACAAGGAACTGAAATAAAATCCATCCGTAACGGCAAAGTGCAATTGAAAGATGCTTTCGTACGCATTCGCAACAACGAAGCATGGATCTCCAATATGCATATTAGTCCATACGAGCAAGGAAATCGTTTCAACCACGACCCTTTACGATCCAGAAAACTACTGTTACATAAAAAACAGATTAGTACATTGATTGGCGAAACGAAAAGAGAAGGCTACACAATCGTCCCTCTAAAAATGTACGTAAAAAATGGCTATGCTAAAGTATTGATCGGCGTCGGAAAAGGGAAGAAAGACTACGACAAACGCGATGTGTTGAAGAAAAAAGAAGCAAAACGTGATATCGAAAGAGCGTTTAAAGAACGCAACCAATAACGTATCACTTGAAAATTGACCAATTTTGATGTATAGTTAGCTATGTAACAAAGCTTACATTATTCCATAAACGGGGACGTTATGGATTCGACAGGGATAGTCTGAGCTTGAGTTGCGCGTCGGAGGCTCGGCTCCGCAAAAACGGACTTTATAATAACAGGCAAAACAAACAACAACTTAGCATTCGCAGCGTAAGCTCGGATCTGCTTTATCTATCCATCGCCCATGTGGCTAGGTAGAGCTCAACTTTAGTGGGATACGGTTGGCAGTGCCACTTGAGCTGTCAGCAAGAGATTTCCAAGTTAGCGTACATGACGCCCGCTTGTCGGCATAGTGCTACGCGAAACCTAAATAGGCAAGATACACGCGTAGAAGCTTAAGTGTTAGAGTTTCTGGACGCGGGTTCAAATCCCGCCGTCTCCATACTACGAAATCATATGATTTCAAACAGTGTCAAAACCCTTGGTATTCAAGGGTTTTTTCTTTTTGTCTATATCATCTAGTTTCAATGAGTATCAATTGAACGTAGTCAAAAACGTAGTCAAAACTACTACAAGTTTATATAGCTGGCGAACTTTAAAATTGCTTCGTCTTTTGCTTTCTGTGTAACGTGTGTGTAAATATCCATTGTTGTTTTTACATCAGTGTGTCCTAAACGAACTTGAACTTCTTTTAAACTAGCGCCCGCTTCAAAAAGTAGGGAACAATGCGTATGGCGTAAACCATGCGTTGTAATTGTGGCTAGCTTATACTTTGATTGAACCTGTATGATCCATTTACGAAGCTTTGTAGGCTGTAAGAATTCATTTTTTTCATTGCTAAATACAAGTTGTTTAGGTTTCATTGTATTGAGGCCTAACTGCAGATAATCTTGCTTTTGTTTTTTCTTCCACTCTTTTAAAACAGCCATTGTCTTATCATCCATTTTAATTGTTCGAGCAACACCTGTTTTCGTAGATTTAACATATAGTCGGTTATCTTTACCAAGTGAAAGGGCCTTGGTGATACGTAGTTCATTTGTTGTGAAGTTTAGATCATTCCATGTAAGAGCTAAAGCTTCGCCTCTACGCATTCCACTGAAAGCAAGTAAGCGAAATAGGACATAAGCTTTGTGGTTACTTTCACGCTCTAGGCATGATAGGAACTCTTTAAGCTGCTCACGTGTGTAGAAGTTCTCCGCTTCATCTTCATCTGCTTCTATAGCCTTGCTAGAAACTTTAGTTGGCAAATCTACATATGCAAATGGATTTGTTTCTATATAGCCACGCTTAATTGCAAAGTTTAACACCTTAGACGCATAAGCTTTTACCATGCGGTACTTCTTTAACTTCGATGCCCATTCATCCACGTGCTCCTGGCATACATCGACATGAATCTTTTCAATTTTATAAGCACCCATTGCAGGTAATATATGATTCTTGAAGATACCTATAGTTTTAACGAAAGTACTTTCCTCAACTGTCTTTTCATATTGTTTTACCCATAGGTCATATATTTCCTGGTATGTTTCAGCACGTTTTTGATGATAAGTGCCATTAGCTACATCTAGCTTAATACGAGCTAATGCTAATTCAGCTTCTTTAATTGTTTTAAAACCCCTTCTCGTTGTGCGCTTCTGTTTACCAGTTAGCTGATCAATCCCTAAATACACTGGGACTCTGTATAGTTTCTCACCATTTCTCCCTGTATAGCTTTTAATAGGTGATACCTTTTTCTTTGCCATGATTATTCCTCCTGAATCAGTTGCGGGGGCAAGTGATAAAAGAGAGGATTTACCTCTAGTGATATTATAATCGAAACTAAAGATAAATCCTCTATATGAGTATGATTAGAAGCTGTGATTCTCTAAAAATTTATCTATCTCCTTGCGAGAAACTCTTTTTACACCATCTACCTCTGATACTTTTAATCCCTTTAAACGGAATTTCATAAATGTGTTATACGAGACATCAGCATATTTTGCACCCTCTTTTAATGACATCCATTCATGTTGTATAAAACCCTGTGATGAAGATAAGGCTTTATTTAGCGTTTTAACAATCAATTCTTCTATATTAGTTTCTGGAGAATTAAAAGTATTAGTCATAGTAATCCCTCCTTTGTTATTACTGAATTATTATTTGTTGACTCCTCCTGTACACCTAATTCTTGTAAAAGAGAAATAAGAGTCGATGAGTAATCATAAATACTATCCCGATAGTTTAAAGAATAATTGATTGAGTCACTATCATTAAAATAGCGTTGTTTAAAGTTTTCTAATTATATTTGCAATTTAACTTGAAATATATTCGCGTATGTCTGGATGCCTAAGAACATCCCAATTCTCTATTGCTACCTGAGCAAGTACCCATTCCTCCAAAGTGACTAGTGATTCGAACCAATAAACAATATATCGATTTTCACAGTTCCATTCTATTTCTAAGAGATTAATATAGATTGGATTAGAAATAATACTTGTTATAAAACTTTTCGAATAAGGAAGTCCATTTGGTGTTCTTATGTCTCCCTCATTTAGATTATTCGCTAATTCATCAAGACATTGAAATTTACTTGCTGCTATGAAAAAATTAACTAGTAAAGTATACGTATTTTCATCTGGGATATACAAGAATCTTTTCTCATCCTCGACATACCCAAACTTATACCCAAACGGTGCTTTTTGCATTAATTGTCACCTCACTTAATATTTAATGGTAATTCTAGTATTTCTATAGAATCATCCATATTATTAACCATTGTCAAATTCTATTGCTATTATTGACAATATCCTTCGCCTCCTTTAATGGTGATCTCTTCAAAGCTTCCTCGAATTCCTTAATTGATAAATTCTTAGGGTCAAGTTCGATATCTTGAATTAAATTACTAATCATCCTAATAATATCGAGCTCCTCCCGGTACATTTTTTTTACCTCATAGAGATTAATTGGTTGATTTACTTCGGTTTCATCAGTTACTCTAATAACAATTTTTCTCTCATCAGGTTCAACTATATTCCAAAAGTCTGTTAAATCATCGTCTTCTACGTTTAAGTCATCAATCTCGTCAAAGTCAAGACCTGTTTCCACTGCTTCACGCTTATTCCCTAGTATTAATAGTTTTTCTTCACCTTCGTAAAAATCATCAGTAAAGACTTCCATTGGGAGTTTAAATTCTTTTGCAAGAGCATGAATTACTCCAAAGGATGGTTTTTTAGATTCTCCTCTTTCTATAGTAGTAATCGTTTGAGCTGCAATCCCAGTCCTTTCGGAGATGGCTGAGGTAGTGAAATTTCCTGGGTTAATGTTATCCATTAACTTATGACGGATAAATCTGATTCTCTCCCCAATGGTACTGTTTTTTAATAAATTGAATTCACTTGAGGTTATCTGGTAATAATCGTTTAGATACATTTTCTAATCTCCCTAAATTTATTTTGTTTTATCTCTTTACACAATAATAACAGTTTGGTAAATTTAACGCAACACTATTATTGTATGAGGAGGGAAAACATGAAAAACAGTATTCGTCATCTTAATCTATCTAAACATACATTTTTGGTTGAACGTACTATTTTTTCAAATACCTTTCCTGAGCTGAAGGAGAATAGACTAAGAATCTATTTACTTTTGTGTAGGGTTGTAGGAGTAAATAATAAAGGTTTGTGTTTTATGAGTATCAAAACTATTTGTAATGAAGTTAATTTATCTGAGCATTATGTAAAAATATGCATAGATTGGCTTGCTCGAAATTATTTTATTGAGAAAGTAAAATCACCAAATCGTTCAAATGCATACAGAGTACTAATTTCTCCTGACTATCACAAAGCAACTAAACAATACTTCTCTAATGGTCATATGCTGAGAAATAGATACGATATGAAAAACGACTTGAACGGTTACTGTGAAATACCAGTGGATGTGATGAAGGGGAGTATACTAAGGAATCAAACGGATTGGACTGATAGAAAAATAAAAGCGTTGGGACAACTATATTTATTTCACTGGATTGCTGAGTATGGTGGTGTAGATCCAAAAGTTGTGGAATATAGAAATACTCGGCCTGTAATTAACGAGTTAATGTACCACACTATTGGTTGCAGTAAGCATGAGCTAAGTAAGTGTTTTATATGGCTTTTAAGAAAAGGACTACTCATTAAAGTAAAAACTGTATATAGAAAAAATAAATTCTCATGTATGAATGAATTGCAGTATATTGGAGATCTTTCAGTTAGCAATGCATTACCCACGGACGAAATTATAGAGGTACTAAGGCTTACAATTATTCCAGATATGAAACTTAATGACGCATTAGTTAAAACAGGGGGGAAAATTCAATCGTGAATATACACTATAATAATGCTAAACAAGCAGTATCTATAAAGTATAGGAAGGCTAATTGTATAATTAAAATTAATAGTCCACAAAATGTTATGACACGTCCTATGACTCAATGTAAAGAGATACAGGATATAAGAATGATGTTTTTTCAACAGTTAGTAATGAAGCAAGCTAGAGCGGCTTTAAGATCAAAATCATTTCAAGTATTTAGTCAACAAATGTCTATAGAGGTAGAATTGTCTTCCATGATCCCTCCATCTAGTATAAAACTTGAAATGTTATTAAAAGTAATATTAGACGGCTTGAATGGAAATGTAATAAAAGATGACTCTTTAGTTATGAATGCTAATATAAGTCATATAAAAAGTTTAATCAGGTATCCTAAGCCAATCATAAAGGTTGAGGTAATTAATCTTGTGACGAAGGATGCGTTGAATTTTACTTTAGAATTACCTACAGTAGAAAAAGCAGTTGCGCTACCTTTTGATATTGATGGCGTAATGACATATGATACTTCTTACAAAGCAACTATAGCTAGTATTGAGGCCCAGTTATCATCATTGTTATCTTCAAGTACTAATAGATTTAACGAGTGTCATATTGTTATTAAAACTAGTAATTCGTCTACTGATGTTGATAATCTTGCACTGTTATATCTTGAGACACTACGAAAGCATAATGTACTTGACTCTAACCGTATTGGAGTAGTGGGTATGTATAAGAGATTAACAACGCTAGAAGAAGAGGGTGTAGTAATAAACCTATTCCACGAAGTATAACGATGCACGTCTTCTTCTTAGAGACACAAGGTATAGACACCCCCTTAAGTATTACATTTTCTTTACTAATGACAGAGTGTTAATTTAGAGGTGAAGTATTCTTGGTCGAACAGCATTACCGTTAGTTATAACACATTATTAAAAGTGTAGAATTTATACAGTGAAGTTGGTAGAAAAAGAGGATTACGACGTGAAAGTTATATACACATAACCGGAGGGTGGACATACACTGAAAAATATTTTTGCAATTCAATGTAACAAATAGGGTATATCGCCGGTATATATAGAGTAAAGTGTAAAATTGTATATCTGCAAATTCTCATCCATCTGAAGAAAATTAGAGAATTGGCGTCATAACAGCATCCGCATCCCATCTACATGTAGTGATGAGTAAGAAAACACCGATTTCTATTCAACTACGCCCATTAAGAGAAAATGAGACAGTAGAATCACTGTCTCATGCTTAGGTTGTATTAGAGATAACCCTTTTCTTTCAATGATATAAAGGATTCCGCTCCAACTATAATATGGTCTAGTAATTCAATACCAACGATGTTTCCAACTTCAGTAAGTCTTTTTGTAACATCGATGTCTTCAGGACTAGGAGCAGGATTGTAGGGTAGGAATCATGCGCCTTATTATGTTTCCATAATAGGTTTCACAATTCCCCCCTCC
>NZ_VEBK01000016.1 GCF_007676755.1 Bacillus sp. FJAT-22090
ATTGGAGCGAAAAGGGCGGCGACTCCAGTGGGATCAAGTGAGTAAGATGAGACTTCACATCGAACGCCAAAGCGGACGGTGAAGGCTCATCACTCACCCCACGGAAAGCGTCCGCCCTGCAGCGGAAATCCTAGCGGTAACTTCCTTAAGACACATTATCCCTATAGGATACAACTCGTTGAATTACCCCCAAACCAAATCGTCTAGCATTCTATGAAAGTGAAAAAAGGTATCGAGAGATAGTACTCTCGATACCTTTTTTAATAAGAGCCGCAAGTTGTTGCTCTATTTTCCCTATATTAGTCAGCGAAAGCTAAAGCTGCTTCTACTTCACCCCATGGAATATTTAATGCGTCTGCAACACCTTTTCCATACGCAGGGTCTGCTTTATAGCAATGCGTGATATGACGAAGTTGAATATGTTTGTCAACACCGTTCATATTTCTTCCAGTGTTTTCAAATAATACTTGTTGCTGTTCAGGACTCATTAAGTTAAATAATTTTCCTGGTTGTTCGAAGTAATTATCGTCATCTTCACGGAAATTCCAGATATCTGCGGCACCATGAATTGCTAAAGCTGGATCTTTAAACTCTGGTTGTGACTTCCATTGACCATACGTGTTTGGCTCATAGTGAAGAGTTCCACCTAGGTTGCCATCCGTGCGCATTGCTCCATCTCTATGGAATGAGTGTACTGGGCACTTTGGTTGGTTAACTGGAATTTGGTGATGGTTTACACCTAAACGGTAACGCTGTGCATCCCCATACGAGAACAAACGACCTTGTAGCATTTTATCAGGAGAGAAACTAATACCTGGTACTACGTTAGCCGGTGTAAATGCTGCTTGTTCTACTTCAGCAAAGTAGTTATCTGGATTACGATTAAGTTCGAATTCACCAACTTCGATTAATGGGAAATCTTTTTTGTACCAAACTTTAGTTAAGTCAAATGGATTGTAAGGCATGTTACTTGCTTGTTCTTCTGTCATAACCTGAATGTACATTTTCCATTTAGGGAAGTTACCTTGTTCAATATTTTCGAAAAGATCACGTTGGTGACTTTCACGATCTTTACCTACTAATTCTTCTGCCTCTAAATCTGTTAAATTTTCAATAGGTTGCTGTGAACGCATATGGAATTTGACCCACACACGCTCGTTTTCAGCATTGATCATACTGAATGTGTGACTACCGAAACCATGCATATTACGGTATGTAGCAGGGATACCGCGTTCACTCATCACGATTGTTACTTGGTGAAATGCTTCTGGTAAAGAAGTCCAGAAGTCCCAGTTGTTATTTGCATTACGCATATTTGTACGCGGATCACGTTTTACTGCATGGTTTAAATCTGGGAAATTCAGTGGGTCACGGAAAAAGAACACTGGTGTATTGTTTCCAACTAAATCCCAGTTTCCTTGCTCTGTGTAAAATCGCATAGCAAATCCACGAATGTCACGTTCTGCATCCGCAGCTCCGCGTTCACCAGCTACAGTTGAGAAACGTAGGAATATATCTGTTTCTTTTCCAACTTCTGAGAAGATCGCAGCTTTTGTATATTTAGTAATATCATTTGTAACAGTAAATTTACCATATGCTGCTGAGCCTTTTGCATGCATACGACGTTCAGGAATTACTTCTCTATCGAAGTGTGCAAGTTTTTCTAATAACCACACGTCTTGTAGTAATAGGGGACCTCTAGGGCCTGCAGACATCGAATTTTGATTGTCTACGACAGGTGCGCCCGCCGCTGTTGTTAATTTGTTGTTTTGATTTTCTGACATTAATAATTCCTCCTAGATTAGAATTCTTATAATTCAATAATGATTATATCAAAGGAAAAGAAATAATGCTAGAATTCTAGTGTGATTTTTTTATGATATTTATTCTAAACTATTTTAGCTTATTAGTAGACATGGGAGGAAAGTATGATTGCACCATATGATTTACTTATTGAAACTCAGATGAATAGATCAAATAAGGTAAATCTTTGTACACTTCTTTATAGGAAAGCCATTCTCAATTAATCAAGAAATAAATCCTCAATAATTTTCGCTATGTTTCAATTCGATACCCACGAGTGCCTTAAAAGGGTGTGCAAATTTTTCCTTCTGGAACAAGCTCGAAGTCGTCTACATATTTTTATAGGTTTGTCTAAGGCATGAATATTTTAGCCAAAATTCCTAACAGTGTATATACATAAATAACCCCAGGTGCACGGTTTCCTACACTTGCGTAAACTACGCCTTTTTCTCTTGCTTTTGTTTAAATGTTTGGTAATATACGCTTCTTAGTTTAAACGATTGAACATGTTATAAATATTCCTGTTTGTTTGAGATAAATAAGTTAGGGAGTATATACTACTTAAATCGTTTAAAAACTGTGTGCGACCAGCGGGTTTCCTACTTGAACGCTTCTCGTCTTTGATGCTTGCATAATATAGTTGCCACCTCCAATTTATAGTTCTATATTTGTATATTTTAACATATTAAAGCAAAGATTTATCGAACTATTTTTGAAAATTCTAAACTATTTGATGATGTGAAATTGGGAAAAAGTTGTTCGTTATGAACAAGTTTTGATAGTTTCGAACAAATATTATTGACATTATTAGTTGAAACGGACATAATATGTTCATAGTGAACACGCTTTCAAAGATTGAAAGGATGATCTTATGACACCTACTTTACGAAAGAAACGAATTTTAGAAGAGCTCTTGGAAAATGGAAAAGTGGAGATTTTAGATTTAGTTGATTTATTGGAAGTATCCGCAATGACCGTTCGCCGTGATTTAGATGAATTAGAAAAACAGAAGAAACTTATAAGAACACATGGTGGTGCAACAATTCCACAAGCAATTATTGCAGAACGAAGCTATAGTGAAAAGATTTCAGAAGCACATTTGCAAAAAGTTGAAATTGCGGAAATTGCAGTTAGCCTAGTAAAAGATGGCATGAGAATATTATTAGACTCTGGAACTACCACGCTTGAAATTGCAAGACGTTTAAAATCAAGAAAAAATTTGACAATAGTCACTAATGATATAAAAATTGCTGCCGAATTGATAGACAGTCAATTAGAGGTGATTTTATTGGGTGGTAAAGTACAAAATAATGTTGGGGCAGTTTTCGGTTCCTATGCAGAAAAAATGTTAAAAGACATACATGTAGACATATTATTTCTTGGAGCTCATGCAGTACATTCGACGTTAGGGATAATGTCTGCCACATTTGAAAAAGCTGCTATAAAAAAAGAGATGATTGTCGCAAGTGAAAGTGTGTATTTAACTGTAGATGCTCAAAAGTTTGAAAAAAAAGCATTTGCTAAAATAGCGGATGTGGATTCAATAACTGGGATTATTACAGATCAAACAATGTCCAATGATTTACTGGAAATTTACGGAGAAATGTCTACCTTTATAAAGGGAGTGAAGTAGTGAAAATTGGAGTTATTGCGGACGATTTAACAGGGGCAAATGCTACTGGAGTTCGTCTTTTAAAGAATGGTTTTTCAAGTGCAACTGTTGTATTTGACGGGGAAGTTCCGACTAATGGTGACTTCACTGCAATTGGTATAGATACCGATAGCAGATATTGCACCACATCCGTAGCAGAAACCCGTGTTCTCAAAGCCTATGAGCAGCTTTCTACTTGGGGGGCTAGTGTGATTGCAAAGCGTATTGACAGCACTGTTCGTGGAAACCTTGGAGTAGAAACAGATGTTTTATTGACAGCTATGGGAAGAAATAGCGTAGCGGTTGTAGTAGCATCCTTTCCTGATTCCGGTCGCGTTGTTTCAGGTGGATATTTATTGGTAGATGGAGTCCCCGTGGAGGCAACTGATGTAGCAAAAGATCCGATGAATCCAATAACGAAGTCACATGTTCCAACTATGATGGAAGAACAAAGTAGTTATTCGGTTTCTCATATTGGACTTGGAAAAGTATTAAAAGGGAAAGATGCAATCCAATTAGAACTAATGCGCCAAATTGAAAATGGAAGCCGAATAATTGTTATAGATGCGGTCACTAACGAAGAAATCGACTGTATCTCGGAAGCAATGGTTTCAATAGAAGGAATTTGTTTTGTTCCAGTAGATCCAGGACCCTTAACCGCCTCATATGGTCGTATGAAAGCACATCAAAATGTTCAAACGAATAAATTTATTGTTACAGTGGGTAGTATTACTCCTTTAACAGGGAGACAGCTTAACTATTTAATTGATAAGAAAGCTGCCCAGCCTGTTTACGTTCATACGAAAGCCCTTGCTTCTATTACCCATACATGGGAAGAAGAAATTGAACGTGCAACAAAAGAAGCTTTAATTAAATTGGAAGATCAAGAAATGCTAATTATTACGACATATTCCCCTGGGACTGAAAAGTTAGATTTAACCGAAATTGCAAACCGTGAGGGCGTCACTGAGGAAAAACTGGCAAAACGAATTACTGAAGGACTTGCTAGGGTGACGAATAGTGTTGTACAGCAAACGGAACATACTATTGATGGTACGTTCTCGAGCGGAGGAGACGTTACTGCCGCGTTATGTGCAGTAAGTGAAGCAGAAGCAATTGGCTTGCAAGATGAAGTACTTCCCCGAGCTGCTTATGGTCATTTCATCGGTGGAACATTTGATGGAATTCCTGTCATAACAAAAGGTGGTACGGTAGGAGATAAATATTCTATCTATAAATGTGTAAGATTTTTAACGAATAAAAAAGTAGAAGGAAGTGTATAGGATATGACAACAGTAAGAGAAATTATAGCGATTCCTATGGGAGATGCGGCAGGCATTGGTCCAGAAATCACAGTGAAATCATTAGCAAAAGAAGAATTATACAGTATGTGTAAACCGTTAGTAGTAGGGGATGCAAATATACTTCGTAAAGCGATAGAAGTAACCGAAGCAAATTTACAAGTTAATACAGTAGAAGCTCCTTCAGATGGTCTTTATGAATTTGGGACAATTGACATAATCGACCTTGCAAATATTGATATGGATGCTTTTGTACCAGGGCAAGTATCTGCACAAAATGGTCAAGCAGCATTTGAATTTATTAAACGTTCTGTTGAATTAGCGATGACAGGGGATGTGAAAGCAATTGCAACTACACCTATTAACAAGGAATCGTTGAAAGCAGCGAAAGTACCCTATATCGGTCATACAGAAATGTTAGAAGATCTAGGAGGAGCACCAGATCCATTAACTATGTTCCAAGTAAATAGTATGCGCATTTTCTTCTTAACTCGTCACGTTTCCGTTGCGGAAGCCATTAAGCAAATGACAAAAGAGCGAGTGCATGATTACTTGATACGTTGTGATCAAGCACTTCAACGTTTAGGGGTCGAAAATCGTAAACTTGCGGTTGCTGGACTAAACCCACATGCGGGAGAAGGCGGTCTATTTGGTAATGAAGAAGTAGAAGAGATAAAACCAGGCGTTGAATTAGCAAAGGCCTCTGGAATTGATGCATATGGTCCTGTTCCAGCGGACTCCGTATTTTTCCAAGCATTAAACGGAAAATACGATGCAGTGCTTTCTTTGTATCACGACCAAGGTCATATAGCTGCGAAAATGACTGATTTCCACCGTACGATTTCCATCACAAATGGTTTACCATTCTTACGTACTTCAGTTGATCATGGTACAGCGTTTGATATCGCATGGAAAAATATTGCGTCTGAAGTAAGCATGTACGAGTGTATTAAACTTGCAGCAGAATATGCTCCAAAATTCACACGCGAATCATTGTAAATAATTGAGGAGGGGAGCAATTGCTTTCCTTCTTTCTTAAAAAAGAGGATGAAAGGGGTTTCATGGGAATGACATTAGAAATGCAAATGTTACTTGGCTTGGCGATTGGTATCACCGTTCTTATTTTACTAGTATTAAAGACAAAAATTCATGCGTTTTTAGCACTTATCATTGCAGCATCTATTACAGGATTAGTTGGAGGTATGGAGCCTTTAAAAGTGGTAAATTCCATTTCTACTGGTTTTGGGAATACCCTTGCTTCTATTGGAATTGTAGTAGGTTTAGGGGTTATGATGGGGCGTATTCTAGAAGTAACCGGTGCAGCTGAGAAACTAGCTTACTCTTTAATACGTCTCGTAGGAAAGAGAAAAGAAGAGTGGGCTATGGCGATTGCCGGATATATCGTTTCTATTCCGATATTTGTAGATTCTGCTTTTGTTATATTAAATCCATTAGTAAAATCGTTATCACGTAAAACAGGTAAATCAGTTGTTACATTAGGGGTAGCACTTGCGGTCGGTTTGGCTGTGACTCATCACGCAGTACCACCAACCCCGGGACCATTAGGGGTTGCAGGGATTTTTGGCGTAGATATTGGGGAAATGATTTTCTGGGGTCTAATTTTCGGTATTCCGATCGTAATTGTTGGTGTTTTGTACGCGCAATGGATTGGGAAACGAATTTATCAAGTGCCAGAAGAGGATGGAGAAGGTTTTGTACGTAAAGATTCTTCTGAAATGATTTATAACGACTTTTTAGCGGTATCAGCTGATCGAGAAAAAGAATTGCCGTCACTTTTTCTTTCTTTTTTCCCTATTTTATTACCAATCATATTAATATTTTTAAATACAACATTAACTGCATTAGAAGTTACTGGTGGGGTTTGGGACTATGTATTATTTCTAGGTCAACCAATTATTGCATTGGCGCTTGGATTAGTTGCCGCAATATATGGCTTGGCAAATCGTATGAAGCGTGAAGAAGCACTGGAAAGAATGGAAGAAGGAATGACTACTGCTGGTATTATATTATTAGTAACTGGTGCCGGAGGTGCTTTAGGTACTGTATTACGAGAAAGTGGCACTGGCGATTATTTAGCAGAGATTATCGCAGGATTACCTTTACCAGCCGTTTTAGTACCTTTCTTTATTGCATCAATCGTTCGTCTGATTCAAGGTAGCGGAACAGTTGCGATGATCACTGCCGCTTCTATTTCGGCTCCTATACTTGCGAATTTAGATGTAAACTTAGCGCTTGCAGCGCAAGCAGCCGCACTTGGTGCTATGTTATTCTCTTATTTTAACGATTCTTTGTTCTGGGTAGTAAATCGTATGCTAGGAATTACAAAGTTAAAAGAACAAATCTTAGTTTGGTCCGTACCAACTACTCTTGCTTGGTTTACTGCGATGATCATGTTGATCATTGCCAATGCGATTGTCGGATAAAACTTAATAAACAGAGGGAATTGCTTAGAAAGCGCCAACGCCCTTTAAGAACAGAACCAATAGCTATCGTTTTCGAAGTACTTGGGAACACTTATGCTATATGATAACCGATTTTTAAGAGATGTTGATCATGACTGACCTCATGATCAACATCTCTTTTTTCGGTAATTTTCTGGCGGTTGTTTGACCGTTGCCTTTCTACAACTTTAGGAACAGGTTTCGTACGTGTTTGTGTAAGGAAAGAAAAGAAAAGAAAAGATACTTCCTAATGCATCGAGTAAGCTCCCGAAATTGCAATTTCGGGAGCTATTACGCCTTTTTGATTGGTAAAAAAAGTGTCGGGAAACCGGTGTTTTTGGGACATTTTTATGTACGTTTATCTTTTAATTGATTGTTTTACAGTTCGAGGACTGCATTTTCTATATAGTGACACATTTATTAGTTGAGTCCGATTTAATGGCGTAATTTGAATCACAAGAATAAATAAGGGACTTGTAGTGCGAAATTCGGGAAGGATCGGATCAAAGCTACCAAAGGCCAAAATCAAATCTTAAAATCCCATACATATTAAGTGTATTTTAATATTATAAATACAAAGGGGTAAGGAGGGAGTTGAACAGTAAATTGGCGCAAAACAAAAAAAGCAGTGAAGTCTTATGTGCAGCAATGGAAGAATTGAAATTTTTTCAAGATTTAATAATGGATTGCCCGACCAAATATCATGGTAATTTACTAGCAAAAATTGTTGGCTGTGATACTATTCCTTTCTTCTTAATAACCAAAAAAGGTGATCTATTAAGTGAGATTAATATAAAAGAACAATATACTACAAATTATTTTAGAGTTGAATCTATCGACTGTGATATGTGCCTAATAACTATTTCCTTACTAAAACCGTTAGATATTGAGGGGAAATATACTGATTCGATTTGTGATGTCTTTCGTTTAGAAAAAAGCACCGTCTGCAAAGTGATTGATTTGTCTCAAATAGGTGCAATTCAACTTTTGGATATTGGATTGTTAAAAAGAAATATCATTATTGAACCGAAGTGGTAATACTAACTTCCCTAGTTGATTATTAGGGAGTTTTTTTATTAACCAAAGTTTAGTGCTATTGAACATTTGTCCATGTTCAAAACAGATGGAGTGAATTTAATAGAATATATGATTACAAGAATAAAAGGAGTGTGTGAAATGACTACAATAGGTATGTTGCATCATCGTCTAGACCCTTCGACTGTATTAAAATCCTACGCCTTTGCAGCTGTTGCAAAAGCAGAGGGTGCCAAATTTTTTTATTTTACTCCAAAAGCAGTGAATTTCGTAAACCGTTCTATTAAAGGGCAGGTATATGAAAATGGAAGTTGGAAAGAGAGGATTATGCCTTTTCCCGACGTTATTTATAATGCGGGTAGCCCTGAAAAACTCGCAATATCGAAAGAAATTATTGAAAAATTAAAGAGTGAAATACCTTTTACAACCAATTCGATAGGGAACAAATGGAACATTAATGAGCGACTTAAAGAAGCGAAGAATTTTTCAAACTACTTGATCCCTTCTGAGGTTATAAAAAATTTAGATTCGTTCTATAAGTTTCTGACTGCATTTCAAAAAGTAGTATTTAAACCGATTGATGGAAGAAAAGGGAAAGGTATTTACCTAATTTCTATTAAAGAAGATGGGTTTGAGGTTAGAAAAAACTCGGAAAATGAATGCTATTCAAAGGAGCAGTTAGATGAGTTCATAAAGGAAAAGTTATCAAGCGGAACGTTTATTATTCAACCTTATATACGATCAATAACTAGCTCTGGCCAAATATATGATTTTAGATTACATGTTCAAAAAAACGGGGAAGGCAAGTGGGTGATTACTACTATTTATCCACGTATTGCACCAAAGGGCTCCATCATTCCAAATATAAATAATGGAGGTTATACAAATTACTTGACTCCTTTTTTGGAACAGGAATTTAAAGAAAAAGCGTTTAATATGAAAAGAACGTTGGAACACTTCGCGTTATCACTAGCTAGTCATTTAGACCAGCTGCAAATGATGAAATTCGGGGAAGTTGTAGATGAACTTGGGATAGATGTCGGTCTAGATGAAAATATGAAAATCTGGATATATGAAGTGAATTGGCGTCCAGGCTGTCCACCCGCATTCTATTTGGAATTAGATGTAGTCATTCATACGATTCAATATGCAATGTATTTAGCCAAAAACCAAACAAAAATTAAGAATGAGATAAATGAATTAAAGAAAAAGAAAATGGAAGAGAAAGGGAAGAAACCTGTAATTGGAATTACGGGTAGTGCCGGGAAAACGACTACTAAGGCATTTCTTGGTTCTATATTATCTAAAAAGTGGAATGTCTTCGAGTCAAAAGATTATTGGAATACTACCGAACATACGAAAAAACATGCTGCCGAAATAAATGATAAGCATGAAGCAGTCGTATTGGAATATGGAATGGCTTATCCCGGTGTCATTACAGAACATTGTAGTATTATCCAACCTACGATTAGTGTAGTTACAAATATAGGACTTGCCCATGTGGGTAATTTTGATGGTGATATAAAAAAAGTTGCACAAGCAAAATCAGAAATTATTCATGGTATGGATCAAACAGGAGTGCTTATTATAAATAAAGATGATGAGAACTCAAAACATTTGGAAAAACAGCATTTTAAAGGGAAAATAATGACAGTAGGGATTAAATCTCCTGCAACGTACCGAGCATATAATATTCAATATGAGGATAATGGAATGAGTTTCAAGATGAGGTTAAGAGGACAGGAAATAAAATTATTCATTCCAATATTAGGGGAGCATCATGTATATAATGCGTTAAATGCAATTGCAGTTGCGGATCATTTAGGATTTACACCAATGGAGATTAAAACCGGATTAGTTTTTAAAAAGCCACCAAGAAGATTGACGATTTATAATTGTAAGGATAACATCACTGTAATCGATGACACGGTACATTCCCATCCACAAGGAGTTAAGGCGGCGCTGGATGTCTTAACGAATATAGGAAAACAAAGGAAGATCGCTATAATTGGACAGATGAGGGAGCTTGGTGAGCTAAGAGAACAAGAATATCGTAAAGTTGGTGAATACGTTCATGAAATAGGAGTCGACCTACTGATTACCTATGGATTTAGAACAGACGAAATTGGTACGCAAGCAAAGTTAAAGGGGTTTCCTGCTGCAAATAGCCACCATTTTAACAATAAGGAACAATTATATACGTTTTTAAAAAATCATATAAAAAGTGATGATACTATATTGGTCAAGGGTGCAAGTAAAACAAATATGTTTGAAATCGTTCGTTTTCTGGATGAAACATTCCAAGCGTAATTCCGAAAATACCTGAATAATAGTCAATGCTATACGAGCTATTATTCAGGAAATATACATATACATAAAAAGAGCACCTATTTATTAGGTGTTCTTTATTCTTCATCCAATAGGAATTTTATTTCTTTTGCAGCAATATTTGCATTAGATTTTGCTTCACCTAAATTATCTCCAGTTGCAATGATATATGCATATCGATGTCCCATAGATAATGGGGGGATGAGAAGTGTTCCTTTTTTGGGCTTCACATATACTTCGACAACTCCAGGAGCATTCGCAGCTCTCCCTTTTCCTGTTACTTTTATCAGTCTACCTTTTTTGGAAACGATTATATATTTAGTAAATACGTATTTTTTATATTTTGGCACAAGATTTGGGGTTTGACCCACGAATAGCTTAAGAGTCTCTTCCACTAGACTAAATCCAAAAGCTGCTTGAATCATTTTATTCATAGCTCCTCCTGATATTCTAGGATTGATCTCAATAAGCTTCCATCCATTCTTACTTAAACGTAGTTCTAGATGCATAGCTCCATTATCCATTCCAAATGCTTTAATGATGGACTGAAGAACTTTTTCAATTTCTGTTTTCATCTTTTTCGGTGCCTCCGCTAGTACACCATATCCTGTAATGATGAATCTCTTTCCCTTAGTAATCTCCTGTTCAACAATTGCTACAATATGTGCCTTATTATTATGGACGAGGACTTCAACCAAATACTGAGGACCGTCAATATATTCTTCGATCAAAATTACATCGTCTGGATTTTTATTTCGAAAATTCTTAAAATATTTTTCTAACTGCCCTTTTCCTTCAGCTAAAATCACATCCTTGGATCCAGTAGACTTTGCGGATTTTATAATTACGGGAAAATCTAGTTGCTCGTACAAAGCATGAGAAGTAATCATTTCATCTGGCTTTACAGAAAAAAAGATCGGACTATAAGGCTGATTTTTAAGTAATGATCGTGTTTTGTCTTTATCTTCCATTTTCTCGATAGCTTCTGACGAAGTATTGTTATGACAAAATTCATCGCAAAGCAGAGAAGCAGTATAAACAAGAGGATCTATAAAACTAACGATTGTTTCTATTTCTATTCCTTGTGCTTGTAGTTTATATATCTCATTTCTTATGTTAGGCAAATCATATACGTCCATCAAAACCATCTTATGAACTTCTGAATACTCTTCCCTTTGTTGTAGCTGTTTCTCATTGTTAGTGAATAAAATAGTAAAATACCCTAATTGCTCTGCTGCTCTCACTGCTTCTCTGCTGGATCCAGACTTATTTGTATTAATAAAAATAATTGCTTTCAAACGGCTCACCCCTTTCTAGGTATTATGTCCTTAGTAATAGGACTCTTCTTATATATATGAACAGGAGTGGGTTTGGCTTGGTTAAATAACATAAATAATAAAATTTCATATATCCAATCAACTTTAAATAAAGCCACATATTATATAAAAGAAAGGAGTGTGATAATCCTATGAAATCCCACACAGCAGGTGAAATAATTGAAATAGTTTCGGGAAAGTTAGTGCAAGGGACAAAGAATGTAGTTATCCATTATGGTGCATATCGTTTAAAGCAAATTAAAAATAAAAACACGGTTTTGTTTACAAGTGCGAGAATAATAGATTGGAAGAGTTTAAATGAATTTTTCCCTTTGGTCATTGTAACTGATAGGAAGTATAGACTTGATGAAGTGCCAGAAAATGTAACGATAATCGAAGTAATGATTGCAGAAGAAGCTTATTGGGAATTCATCCATTATTATAGGGCATTATTTAATATTCCCGTAGTAGCGATAACGGGAACATCGGGAAAAACTACAACAAAAGAGATGATTAGGTATATTCTCTCAATAGATTTTAAAGTTACTGCTACTATTCTTAGCAGCAATTCACGTACTGCCTTTCTTCAATATCTCTTGAGTATTGATGAGGAGACAGAGGCAGCGGTTTTTGAAACTGCAGTTGGAGCCCCAGGGGATATACTAAACGCAGGAGGATATGTTAAGCCAACAATTGGAATTATTACAAATATAGGAGCACATCACCTTAATTATTGTAAGTCATTAGAAGGCTATATTCAGGCAAAAGGTGAAATGATAGATATTGTTGATCCTACCGGTGTATTGATCATCAATGCCGAAGATATTAATACGCAGCGTTTAAATTTGGAGAAATTTTCTGGGAAAATTATTAAAGTTGGTAAAGATAGTTCTTGCCAATATCGTGCCTTTGACATTACCTATGGAAAAAATGGAATGGATTTTATTCTACAGCATAACTATATAAATTATCAATTATTTGTCCCTGGATTTGGAGAGCATCAGGTCTATAATGCACTTGCGGCAATAGCAGCTGCATATGAAATAGGACTTAGTATTCCAGAGATAGCGGAACGCTTAAAATCATTTCGAAAGATGAATAAACAATTGCAACTGATTGATGGTATAAATGGTTCCACTATACTGGATGATACTTGGAGTATTACAACAACATCCCTACAAGCAGCTTTAGAAGTACTAAAAGAGATTGGTAAAGAAAAAAAGAAAATAGCGGTAATTGGTACTATAACGGACCTAGGCTCTTGGGGATATACGATACACGAACAAGCAGGGGAAATTATACATCATATAGGGGTGGATATGCTTATTACAATTGGTTATCATGCCCATATAATTGCGGACCAAGCAAAAAAGTTAGGGATGAACTGCCCTATTTATTCGTTTAATAACAGTATTCTTGTTTATGACTTATTGGAAAAAGTGGCAGATTCGGATACGATTATACTTATCAAAGGCGATATGTATAGTACATCTATAAGAGAATTAGCTTCTAAAATCCGTAAAAATAATAGGAAAAAATAGCTCAAATTATATTAATAAAAGGGACAAACCATTGCATGACGTTAGTAATCATTAGATTAAAGTATAAAATAAGGAAGGAGGGGTACTATTGAAACCTTTACTTGTGAAAGAAATTCGTACTTTACTTCAAGGTGAATTAATAAGTGGTTCTGAAAATTGGAAGGTGAAAGAGACTATCTACTATCATAGACATCAACTCTCAAAACAGAATTCACTAATATTTGTTAGTAGAAATGATTCTATTAACTGGCATGAAATTAACGAAAAAGGACCCTCACTTGTTATATCTGATCTTCCTTCTTCAGAATTGAAAAATGCTTTGTCAAATACTACAGTTATCAGGGTAAGAAGTCTTGTTCAATCCTATTGGAAGTTTATGGACTATTACCGGGGTCTTTTTGATATACCGGTTGTTTCTATAACTGGTACCTGTGGCAAAACAACTACAAAAGAAATGATTCGACACATATTAAGTAAAGATTGGAAAGTGCAGGCGTCATTAAGTAGCAAAAATGAACCACGACAATCCTTACCCTATTTAACAGGTATCGAAGAAGATACAGATGCAGCGGTTTTCGAACTTGGATTAGGTAATTCAGGTAATATAACTCATCAGTGTAAAATCTATCAACCAACTATCGGTATAATCACTAATATCGGTGTGCATCATTTAGATGGTTGTGGAAATCTTGAAGGGTATATAAAAGCAAAGTCAGAAATAGTAGAAGGCATTAAGCCAAATGGTACTCTGATTATCAATGCTGATGATTTAAATACAAAAAAAGTTCCATTACAGAAATTTCTAGGCAAGATCCTTTACTTTGGAACAAATGAGAAATCTCATATGCGAGCTTCCAATATTGTATTCTCTAATAATGGTATGAACTTTAATCTTTCGTTTAAGGACAGAACGTACAGGGCATCTATCCCTGGGTTTGGAGAGCATCAAGTATATAACGCCTTAGCTGCACTTGCAGCTGTTCATGAAATGGGGATGGATCTTAGATCAGCTATCCGCCGATTAGCAACTTTTACGAATATGGAAAGACATTTAGAAATTTCCAATGGAATTGGCGGAAGCACGATTGTCGATGATACATGGACAAATAATCCTACTTCGGTGGAGGCAGCGTTGAAAGTATTAGATTCTATTGGTAAAGGAAAAGAAGTAATTTTAGTTCTTGGCGATATTAAACGTTTAGGAAATTTTCAAAAAAAGTATCACCGAGAGATTGGAAGTCTTGTTGCCAAAAGAGATATTCATACGTTGATCACAATCGGAAACATGGCAGAAGAAATCGCAAAGAAAGCATTGGAAGATGGGACGAAGGCAGATGTTCACATTTTTTCAAATGTACAGGGGGTATTAGAAGTGTTGCAACAAAAGCTTAACCCTCAATCTATTTTGCTAATAAAAGGACCAATGTCGAATCGTTCGATGATTGACTTTGCAAAAAAATTAAAAGAAGACAAGTGATAAACGGGAAAAGAAGCATTCTACCACACGGGAAAGAATGCTTCTTTTGTATTTCCTTATAGAACTCGTTTTGCAGTAATATAATGATCCTTATAGTAGTCCACTAATAGTACTCTAGTTAAAATTCCATTTGAGTTAGGAAGGATGATTCGGTGATCTCCAGCATAAATTGCTACCATTGATGGAACTTTTGATCCTTTGACACTATTAAAGAATATTAAATCTCCCTTTTTTAAATTCGCTTGGGAAACAGTCTTGCCTTTATTCAATAGCTCTTTAATATTAGTTGTTCCTAATGTTACACCATTGGTTTTGTATACATAATCGACAAAACCAGTTGCGTTAAAGCGCATGGATGACGCATCATTGATTTGTCCCATTTTAGCTTTACTGATTAAGCTATATGCTTTTGTAACAATATTGTCTCCCTTAGTAGAAGGGTTAGCAGGAAGTAAAGTGGGTAAAACTCTACGTGCTCCTACATAATTATCTTTGTAATATGGTTTGCTATTTAAGTCTGAGATGACAATGTTTTGTTTAGAGTCAGCCATATGTATCACTTTATTGTCACCTATATACATAGCTACATGATCTGGATCAGTGCCGGTTTTTTTACTTTTAAAAAATAGTAAATCACCTTTTTGAAGTTGATTTCTAGAAACTGCTGTTCCTTGTTGTAACATATAATCTTCATTATATGTTGCTAAATCTACTCCATTTTTCTCAAAAATGTACATAAGGAAACTGGCACAAGAAAACTTGTATGGAGCAGTGGGCTTATAGACTGTATTACTATATGTAGCCTTCCCAATTAAACTTTTTGCAGTTTGTATTAATTGATTAGCTTTTGCTTCTACTGCTTGTTGATTATTTTGTGTATTAATTGTAGCGGCCGAGGCTTCTATTGGAGTAGTTACAGCTGATGTAACCCCCAAAGTACTAAGAACAATTGAAAATGATAATGTAGTTGCAACGAAACTCTTTTTCATCAAATACCTCCAAGATGTTTTTTTTGTATCTTGCACTGAGTTTAGCATGCAAAAGAATAAACTATTAAGGGAATTTGTTCCATTAGATTGAAGGAGAAGCTTTCTGCCTTGACCTCAAACGGTTTATAAGGTATGTTTACAATTTGATTACAAATATTACGATTAAATGACTTGAAAGAAGAACATTTTCGTGATAAATAGAGTAGATGAGCCAGTTATTTTCATATGAGCATCCTCTAAGCATAAATAAATTACCCTGTGGTATACTAAGGGACGTAATAAGTTGAGTATTTACACTTAATAGAAATTACATCTATAACTTATCAAAAGGGGAGATTTACATATGCCAATTAAAGTAACCGCAATCATTGGAAGCAACAGAAAAGAGTCGTACAACTTGAAGCTAGTAAAATATATGCAAAAGCGCTATGCTGACCAATTAGATATTGAGATTGCTCTCATTAATGACGTTGAAATGTTTAGTAGTGATATAGAAGATAATCCACCAAAAGGTGCAATGGATTTTAAAATGAAAGTTCGCAATGCAGAAGCAGTATTATTTGCAGTACCAGAATACAACTTCTCCATTCCTGGAGCTTTAAAAAATGCAATTGACTGGATGTCCCGTAGTGGTCATGACTTAAAAGATAAGCCAACATTTATTGTAGGCTCATCTATGGGTGTTTTAGGAAGTGTTCGTGCTCAAATGCATCTAAGAGAAATTATCTCAAACCCAACACTACAACCAAAACTTCTACCAAATAACGAAGTATATATTGGTTCCATTCAAACGAAAATGAATGAGCAAAACGAAATTACAGATGCAGGAACAAACGATTTCCTAGATAATGTAGTTGGAAATTTCGTTGACTTTTATAACAAAGTAAAATAATCACATTAATCCACCAAAGACATGTAAATCGTGAACGATACGGTTTGCATGTCTTTTTATTTGTCTTCTAGTATGGCCATATTTTTAATATTTTGATAGCTGGTTTTGTAGTTTGGGTGTATAGTGGAATCATAGATTTTTTGGTGAAAGGAAGTTGTATTGGGTAAGTCATTTAAAAAATCGACTATATTGCTCATTTTATTAGTGTTATTATGGGGAGCAAGCTGGCCAATTTATAAATCTACTATGCCATTTACACCACCTCTTTTATTCGCTGGAATGCGCGCAGTTATTGGTGGATTATTGCTAGGAGTTCTATTATGGAAGCGTCGGTCTATAATAAATTGGCGAGAAAATTGGCGTCTATATTGCATATCTGCATTATTTAATACAGTGTTATTTTTTGGCATACAGACAGTGGGGCTTAACTACTTGCCAGGGGGTTTATTTTCTATCCTGGTCTACTTTCAGCCAGTACTATTAGGTTTGTTTGCTTGGATTTGGTTAGGGGAGGTTATCACTCCATTAAAAATTGTAGGCTTGTTAATAGGATTTATCGGAATTATTGTTGTAAGTCTGGATGGATTAACCTTTCATGTGTCAATTATTGGCGTTATTCTGGGGTTACTTACTGCTGTATGTTGGGCATTTGGGGTTATTTATGTAAAAAAAGTAAATACCCAAATAGATGCCTACTGGATGGTCTCTTTACAAAGTTTATTAGGTGGAGCAGTTTTATTAAGCTCTGGTATTCTTTTCGAAAGCTGGTCAGCGATTGAATGGAATAATAATTATATATTTGGATTAAGCTTTGGCTCTATATTTGGTATTCCATTAGCCTATATTATTTATTACAAACTAATTAATGAAGGGGAAGCAAGTAAAGTGGGCTCATTCACTTTTCTAGTGCCGATCATCGCTGTCTTATTAGGCGCTACTTTCTTACATGAACCAATTACTCATTTTCTTCTAATCGGCTTGGTAATGGTTGGCTTAAGTATTTTTATCGTGAATTTTAAAAAGAATCCTAAACATGAACAATATTAAAACAGTAATACTCTATAAGATGTTTAAATAAGGAAAAGGGACAGAATTAAGACATTCCGTCCCTTTTCTATTTATGTTCCATATAAATTAGCATGATCATATAAGGTGGGATTCCCTCTTAACAATGACACATACTTTTGAGAGTTGAATTGTATCAGTAGTCCTTTTACTATCATTCATCTTTTTAAAAATCGGTGTATTCCCTTGAAAAAACGGGTATATGATAAATTATAACCCGGTTTTAGCAAAATTGTTCGGGTTAGAAGTGGGTTTACGAACGCCAATGTAGTATTTATAGATCATACATACGCTTAGGTAAAACGTTAACATCATGCAAGCAAAATAATGTGCTTATTAACGGAGACATAATTCGGTGTCATGACGCCGGAAATTCTGCTGTGCCTTTCTCAAAGTTTAATAATGAAACGATACAAAGTAACAGTTTTGAAGGGTCGGCAGTGCGATAAAGGGAGAGAGTTTGTATGGGGAAAATGGCTACAGAACTAAAAGATACTAAAAAAAATATTAGTAGAAGCATCCTTCTAGGGGCCGCATTTTTAATGGCTACTTCTTCAATTGGCCCTGTATTTATAACACAAACAACTGTATTTACACAGCAACTTGCTGCAAGTTTTGCATTTGTACTGTTAATTTCATTTCTGCTAGATATAGTTGTTCAAGTGAACATCTGGAGAATCATCGCCGTTTCTGGACTAAGGGTGCAAGAGATTGCCAATAAAGTAGTACCTGGTCTTGGAATACTCTTAACTATTTTACTAATTGTGGCAGGTCTAGCGTTTAACATAGGGAATGTGGCAGGAGCGGGCATTGGATTAAATGCTATGCTTAGCTTAGATCCAATTAAAGGTTCGATGATTAGTGCTACTTTCGCTATTTTTATCTTTGTTGTAAAAGAGACAGGAAAGTTAATGGACAACGTTGCTAAAATCGTAGGAGTTGTCATGATTATTTTAATGATTATTGTTGCTTTTTCTACGTCGCCACCTGTTGGAGAAGCTGTTATACATACTTTTGTACCTTCTGAAATAAGTATATTTGCCATAATTACCCTTGTAGGAGGCACAGTTGGTGGATACATTACTTTTGCAGGTGGTCATCGTCTATTAGATGCGGGAGTGAAAGGAATGGAAGCATTGCCTGATGTGACAAAAAGTTCTGTCACTGGAATTGTGATAACTGGAATCATGCGAATTGCGCTTTTTTTAGCTGTTTTAGGCGTAGTCAAACAAGGACTAGCTATTGATCCAACAAATCCTTCAGCATCTGTATTTATGCTTGCAGCTGGAGAAATAGGCAATAAGATTTTCGGTATTATTATGTGGGCTGCATCCATTACATCCATAGTAGGTGCTGCCTATGCTTCTGTATCGTTTTTACGGTCATTTCATCCGATTATTGATAAGTATCAAAAATGGATTACTATTTTATTTATTTTAATGTCTACTATAACTTTTGGCTTAGTTGGACAACCAGTTCATGTTCTCATTTTGGTAGGTGCGTTAAATGCATTAATTCTTCCTTTAGCACTAGGTACACTATTAGTTGGTGCATATAAGAAAGATATTATAGGTGAATATAAGCATCCCCTCTGGTTAACGATAACCGGTGGACTAGTTGTAATTATTATGGGAGTGTTTGGTATCACGACGCTCATAGAACAAATGCCATTGCTATTTTATATGTATTAAGTGTTTTAATAATTCTAGATGTATATGTTACAAAGATGGGGCTGTCCCAAAAGTCATTTTCTATGATTTTTGGGACAGCCCCATCTCTTAAAAAAATCGGTTATCATTTATCATAAGTCTTTCGGGAGGACATCGAAAACGATAGGTACAGGTTTTGATCTAATTTTTGGGAATATTTATAAAGTCTAAAGGTATTTTGAAAAGTATTGTAGAAATATATACCTATACCCAATTTTAGGAGGTTGAAGAGTTATTAAAAGAGAGGGCATTGTTAAATGGTATAAGGAAGAAAAAGGTTATGGTCGTATAATGCTAGATGGAAAGGATGGCAATCATGTTTTTGTTCATTTTAGTTCCATTTTTCCATGTGAAGAAAGATTTCCGGATGGATTTAGATTTCTTAACCAAGGTCAAAGAGTATTATTTGACTTAGTGGAGAATCCAAACTCGACTGACCAAAAGCATGTTGCTGAAAATGTGATCATTATCTCTGAATAAAGTATTCCAGTTTTAAAGATAATTACTTTAGAAGTTAGAGGAGAATTGTGGGATGGAAAGTAACACCGTATTTACAATAGACTGTGGTGAAATAGTTCTGAGAGAATTTAGAATGGAAGATGCAGATGCTATTTATGAACTTACTTCACAACCTGAAGTTTATAAATAGTTACCTGATTGGCGCTCCACCAAAGAACAGCGATTGGTTTGGCTTAAAAATTATGAGATACCATCCAAT
This sequence comes from Bacillus sp. FJAT-22090, assembly GCF_007676755.1. Lineage (GTDB taxonomy): Bacteria > Bacillota > Bacilli > Bacillales_A > Planococcaceae > Psychrobacillus. Next base: position 20,288 of record NZ_VEBK01000016.1, read on the forward strand.
CAAGCATTTTTATCAGCCATACCAGATGTTAGTGGACAAAATTATTTAAAACTAGCAATTATTTTAAAGGAAAATGGCGATTTGATTGGTTTTTGCAATACAGGTATTAAAGAAGAGCTTTGTGAACCAAATCGGGAAATTGCATATGCTATATCTAAACATTACCGAAATCATGGATATACAACGAAAGCAGTAAAGGGATTGATCAACTATTTGTTTAAAAATACTGATATAGAATACCTTAATGCAGTTGTTCTACCGTGTAATGTAAGTTCCAATAAAGTTGTTCAAAAATGTGGATTTCGTTTAATAGGAAATATAGACCACTACATTCTTCAAAAAGAAGAGAATACAATAGATAGATTGAGGTGATAGAACATTGACTTTATTGAATATATTTATTTTACTTATACTCCTACAAGCAACCATTCTTTTACATGAGATTGGACATGCAATTGGAATCGTACTATTTACTGAAGACGGTGAGGCAAATATCTTTTTAGGTAAAGCGAGCTTTGAAAATAAAATAAACTTCACTATAGGCAGAATGCATTTCTATTTATCTTTAGGTACTGTTGGTTTTTGTTATATGACGGATAAAGAAGCGATAAAAAACTTTCAAGAAAACAGTTAATGATTATTGATGCTAGTGGTCCTTTAATGTCTTTTTTAATTTTCCTAGTTGCTGCTGCAACATTACTTTTTTTGGGAGAATTTAGTTTTTCATTAAAATCCCTTCTGCTTCTTAACCTATTTATTTTTTTATCGTCTGCTATCCCTTATACTTATCCATCTTGGGAGGGGGCACTTGGTGGTATTCCGACGGATGGATTAAGAATTTTAAGATTAGCGAGAGGACAGGATGCTTGGAAGAGCAAAGTATAATTTTATGAAACTGTAAAATTGAAACGTGTTTTAATAACATTACTATTGGAGGAAGTTCCTGTGGAAAAGTTTGTTTTTATATTTGGTCCGCAAGCAGTTGGTAAAATGACTGTAGGACAAGAATTAGCAAAAGCAACGGGCTTAAAGTTATTCCATAACCACATGACTATCGATTTGTTGGAGCCACTCTTTGGATTTAGCCCAGAAATGTGGAGGTTGACTCATCTATTTCGTCAAGAAATATTCAACTCGTTCTCTAAAAGTGATAACTATGGGATGATTTTTACGAAAGTATGGTATTTTGATCAAAAACAAGATTGGGTGGATATAGAAAGTATATGCCAAACTGTTTCATCCCATGGAGCAGATATTTATTTTGTTGAATTAGAAGCCAACGTAGAAGTAAGATTAAAACGAAATAAGACAGCTCTTAGACTGGAGCATAAACCTACTAAAAGAAACATAGAACAATCTGAAATGCATTTACTAAGCACGATAAAAAATAGTAGGCTCAATTCTAATATAGGGGAAATTAAAAAGGAAAATTATTTAAGAATAGATAATACATACTTAAACGCGGATGATGTGGCCCAAATTATAAAAAGAGAATTTCAATTATAGTGCTGTTATTCAACTAGGGGACAATTTGCGAAGGGTAGTGGAATTTATGGGTTCAAGAATCATGCACTTGATTATTGCTAATAGAATTGCAGAGGGTTTACAGATGGAAGAAAGGACATCATTTTTACTGGGGGGCATTGCTCCAGACGCTGTTTCACCTAAAGATTTATCACATTTCTTTCAGGGGGAGGTGGAGAATTATACAAGAAGCATTGATTACAAAGGGTTCCTACACAAATATAAATTGCAAGCAGAGAGTCATTATATATTGGGTTATTTTACACATCTTGTCGCTGACGATATATGGTTAAAAGGTTTTTACCTTCCTTGGCTGAAAAATCGAATGGAAGCCAATGCAGAAATATTTAATTTGTATCATAACGATTTCCGTCTACTTAATGGAAAGTTATTAGACCACTATGCATTTACAGATGATTTACTAAAAATGTTAAAGATTCATCCACCAATCCCTGATTTGCAGGAGGTTAAGTCAAAAGAGGTGGAAGAATTTATTCATCATGTATTAGCCGATATGAAGGATAATAATGAAATTGGAGATGAAAAGCTGAATGTATTTTCATTTAACCAGATAGTTGGCTATATAGAGACATCGGTTGAGCAAGGGATATTGAATATTAAGCATCTGCATACTTAAAGTTGTACTAAGGGACAGATTAGTGTGGAGAAAAATGACTCTACACTAATCTGTTTATTTAGCTGATTCTGTTTTCAATTATCCATTTTTGTCAAGGTTGATTGGAGCATAGAGTGGCGACTCCAAGTCGGACAAGTACGAGCTGAAAGCTCCGCAGGAACGTAGTGACGAGGAGATGGAAGCCATGCCAACGAAAAAAGCATCCACCCGGAGCGGAAATCAACGGTATATCTGTGTTGGGCTTTCTTATAATTCTTTATTTATTTCTTCTTCCCAAAATAAATCATTTAGTGTGCGTGATAATGCGATACAAATGTTGACACACAAACTTAAAGAGGGGTTATATTTTCCAGATTCAATTAATCCAATCGTTTGTCTAGATACACCGACAATTTTAGCCAGCTCTTCTTGAGACAAATCCTTTTCGACCCTAGCTAGCTTGAGTTTCATGTTTTTCAAGGGAATCACCTACATCTTTTATGAATTTCTCGATTTTATACTAATTTTTTGTGCTAGTAAATATACTCCTACAAAAAGAAACAATAAAGCAGGTAAATAGATGATAAGAGATACACAGAATACTAGCGCAAAATACCACAGACCTTGAGACGTGCTATCCGCATAGGATAAAGCACTATTTACCGCCATTATAATGGCTATAATGAAAGCTAAACCAACACTTCTGTAGATTGTTTTTTTACTCATTGGGGTTTTACTACTACGATCATGCATTTCTATTTCATCCCAGTAAATACCCAAGAAAATAGAGCGAGCTAAAAAATAGACGCCGCCAATTATAAGAATGGCTAATTCTAAGAGTGCCTTCTCCGCAAAGGCACCGTTTCCTACACCATATATATACATTTTAAAGAATATACTTATTAAACATATGGCCATTATAATAGAATACATTTCTTTATAAATTTTATTGCTGAGATGTTCTATCCTTTCGTCTTTCATTTTTTTCGTTCGTTTAAATATACTCATGATGAAATTACCTCCTATTTTATTTTAGTGCTTATTTTTATTATATACTTTATTTGACCTTTTGCAATATATATATGTCATTTAAATTTATATACATTGCTTTTGTAGTATTTTAAAATAATAAGACGGAAGCGATGCGATTAACTCCAAATAAGAAAAAAGAGCAACCAAAATCAGCTGCTCTTTTTTCGTTAAATTAAGGAGGTATTAAATTATGTCCCAGCCGCGTTCCTTTGCGACAGTTCGAAGCTTTTCTTCGGGTTTCACTGCAACTGGATTTCCGACAAGCTCTAGTACTGGCATGTCCGAATAGCTATCCCCATATGCATAGCTATTTTTCCAGTCGATTTGTTGTCCTTCTAACACTTTCAGTATATTCTCAGTCTTTCGAGCACCATTTACATGTTGAATGGGTGTTCGAATATCTACTATATTTTCTTTATATAAAATATCCGTACCAATAATTTGATTGAATGTAAAATCCCTTGTTACTCGTTGTAAAAATTGAGTGTATGCCCCTGAAACGAGTAAAATATGTATATTGTCAGCTTGATGCCGTTTAAGTCTTGCAACAACTTCTTTATTAAAATCATCATGCATTTTATCTTTGAATTCATCAAAATAGGCGTTCATTTCTGATTCGGTTATTCCTTCAAATGCATGTAAGTATAATTGCATCGAACGCTCTTTCATTTTGGCATCAGGATAGAGCTTTAATTTATTTGCAAGATAAGGAGGGACAATCGATCTATAAAATCGCTTATAGGTTGATTTATAAATGGGATGTTCTTTCAAATGATTCATCATTAGCTTAAATGTTTCCTCTGCGTATAAAGTACCATCAAAATCGAAAATTGCTACTCGCATTTTTATTCACCTTTACTTTCCTAAATTTCACTTTTACTCAAATTATACGTTAATAGATAAAAGAAACAACAAAATAAAGGGTTGTGACAAAAGTCGATATCGACCTTTGTCACAGCCCTGTCCAATTGTTCGACTATTATTGTACTTGATTGTTCATCGTTTGTGCTTGTGCAGGTGCAAACGAATTCAGTAACGCTTGCATATCTTGCTGGTCTAACTGGGGAACCTGGTAATAATGATGTTTGTTTTGATAAATAGAAAGCTCATAAGCCATTTCAATACAGTTAGGAATAGAATCAGCAAGTACTCGGCGAACTACTGGATTCGTTGTTTCCAAGGCAGCGGTTGTTTTAGCTGTTGCGGAAGCTTTTGCAGAATCAAGTAAAAATCCAGAAATCATCTCATCTGTAATTTCATTTGGTCCTTGCATTGGTTTTTTCGGTTGGGATGGCTTCATACCATAAATAAAATCATTGCCAGTTTGCATCTTATACGTCGAAGTTGGGTGAGAGGGATCTTTTCCTGTTTTGAAACATTCCACCGTAATATTATATTCGTCTACTGCAAAGGCATATTGACGATTTAAAATATTGAGTAGTTCTTGGTCTTTAACATGAGGGCGAAGTATTGTTTTAAGGTTTAATCCAGCAACAGCACAGGACAGGACCTCATGAACATCAAATAATTCATGACCACCATGATTCATTTGTTGCGGGATATTGCCAGTTTGCATATTTTGATGAGTTTGACCTTGACCAAATGAGTTTTGATTCATTCCAATTTTTCCTCCTTAGAAATGTGATGAAACATCCTCATTATATTGACCAAAAAGTTCGAAGTTATGCATAGATGTTAGGAACCGAAACAAACATGAAAACTAAAACAAACATGAATATTGTATTATTCATGTTTGTTTAACCAATTATATTAACTTTCTATAGCTACTACTAAAGCTTGTATGAATGTAATTAGAAATTGATATGCTTCATCAATTGAAAAGCTCTCATTAAATTGATCGATGTAATTTAAAGGTAAATTTACTTCCCATAAACCTTCGTCTCCTGAGAACATTAGACTGTAGTTCATCTTTTCTTTGTTATAATGTTCGTTTAAGAATGCTTCTATTTTTCCCTTCCATTTTTTCTGGACAGAAAAACCGAACATCGCTGTGTATACTTCAAATACTTCATCATACTCTAATACTAAACCATCCACCTTTATTGATTCAAAGGCCTCTGATTGTAAGTATGCATATTCATTTTGCTTTTCTTTAAAAAAAGATAGAGGGGTACTCAAAAATCCTACCTCATCTTTTGCAATTAATTCTTCCGTTTCTTTATCATATCTTTCGCATAAAACTTCTTGTTTACTCATATAAAATCATTCCTCGTTTCTTCAGCAATTTCTTCCGCTATCATTTGTAGATCATAAGCATCTATTACAAATAGCGAATAGTTTTCTTTCTCGGCATATTGTTCCGCCAGCTTCTTAATGAATTTAGGTGAACCTTCATTTTCTTCATCATATACAATAAGCATACCATCTGAATTTCGAATTAGAAATTTATTTTTCTCAACAAATTGCCACGGTGCCTCATAAGGCTTTTTTGTTAGGCTTGTGTCATAGTCAGCTTGAAATAATAAACTTCTATATTTTTCTTGTTTGAGTTCATTCCAATTTTTTTCTTGATCCAAGAATGGAGTGATGATAGCGTATTTTAAATGAGGAAAAGTTTTTTTCATTTCTACTACTAATTCAGCTGTCCACATTTCTACACCTTGTTGTCCACTTAGTATAACCCATTCTAATCCTTCATCTATTAATGTAAGCAATTGGTTTTTAATAGTTTGCTTAATAACTGGTATACCTGGATGTGTATCATTGAATATTCCTAATTCATGTGCTTTATAACCCGTCACGAGTAATCGTTTAACCATTTATATGACCTACTTTTATTTATATATAGCGTTAATCATATCACTATTCAAGCATCATTTAAATAAAAGGCACCGATCATAGAAAAAACCGAATGCATATGCAATCGGTCAATGTTTCAATATACTGTTTGATAAGAAAGCGTCGATTTCGTCTTCAAAATAACCTAATTCTAGTAGCACTTCTTTGTTATGCTGACCAAGAAGGGGAGCGGGGCTTTTAAATTGTCCAGGTGTTGCTGAAAATTTGGCAGGGAAGCCTAATGTCTTCATAGCCCCAGCTACTGGATGTTCGTATTCTAAAATCATGCCTCTAGAAGCTATATGCTCATCAGCTAGTGTTTGTGCATAGGTATATATTGGACCAGAAGGAATGCCATTTTTGTCTAACAGGTCAAGCCAATGGGAGGAGTCATTTTCTTTTAATACACTCTCCATTTCAATCTCTAGTTCATCGACGTGAAGAGCGCGCATACTGTTTGTTAAAAATCGGTCATCTTTTATCCATTCCGGTTTATGTACGACAGTTAAACAAAACTTTTCCCATAGTTTTTGATTGGCTGCACCAATTAGTATAAAGCCATCTTTTGTTTTATAGCCTTGATACGGTGCAGAGACACGGTGAGCGGTTCCATTTCTACGAGGGACTTCACCTTTGCCGAAATAAGCGGCCGCTTCCCATACTGTCCAGGCAAGTCCGGAATCTACTAGGGAAACGTCGATATATTGGCCGCTTCCTGACTTCAAACGATGAATATAGGCGGCTAAGATGGATTGAATTGCAGTTTGAGCGGCAGCGATATCGTGAATAGCAATTCCTACTTTAACCGGTTTTCCTTCTCGTTCGCCTGTCATATCGATTAGCCCGGAAAGTCCTTGCGCCATTATATCAAAGCCGCCTTTGTTCTTGTAAGGTCCAGTTTGGCCGTAACCTGAAATCGAGCAATAAATGATATAAGGATTAATCGATTTTAATGTTTCATAGTCGATTCCTAGTTTTTTCGTAACCCCTGGGCGATAGTTCTCAATAAAAACGTCTGCCTCTTTAATTAGTTTATATAAGATTTGTAAGCCTTCATCTGTTTTTAAATTTAGACAAATACCTCTTTTATTGCGATTTACCATCATATACATATAGCTTTCTTCATTAATATAAGGGCCCATTGTTCTTGTATCGTCACCAAGTGGATACTTTTCTACTTTAACAACGTCGGCTCCCATATCCCCAAGAACCATCGTGCAGTATGGCCCAGCTAATACTTGAGATAAGTCAACTACTTTCATTCCTTTTAAAGCCTGTTCCATTAGACATGAACCACCTTTTTAAATACTCTATCCTTTTACAATTGTTAAATTACGTAATTCATTTAAATTACGTACTCCACTTAACGACATCGAAACCTTTGTCTCTTGTAAAAAGCTTTCTAGTACACGTTCTACACCCGCTTGACCACCTGCAGCTAAACCCCATACGAAAGGTCGGCCAATACAAACTGCAGTTGCTCCAAGAGCCAACGCCTTCACCACGTCAGAACCACGTCGGATACCGCTATCAAATAACACTGGAATTTTACTGTTCACAGCTTCAACGATAGTAGGAAGTGCATCGATGCTCGCAATTACTCCATCTAATTGTCGACCTCCATGATTAGAAACAATGATTCCATCAATTCCTTTTTCAATAGCCAATTTCGCATCTTCTGGATGAAGGATACCTTTAATGAGAATAGGGAGGGAAGTTCTTTCTTTCAGCTCCGCTATATTGTCCCAGTTTAAAGTTGGATGATAAATATTTTCTACAATGCTATTAATAATAGCGTCTTCCTCTTGGTTTGGAAGGGAAGCCATAAATACGGGGTCAGATACATAATTTCCTTTTCCATATCCTTTTTTGAGGGGAGAGTACTGGTTCCGAACATCTTCTTCACGCCAACCAAGCATTACGGTATCAACTGTTAAAACAATAGCTTCATAGCCAGCTTGTTCTGCCCTTTTCACCATACTAAAAGAAATTTCTTTATTTTGTGACCAATATAATTGAAACCACTTAGAGCTTCCAGGTGTTGCAGCTGTAATTTCTTCAATTGAGAAACTAGAAACAGTGCTTTGAATATATGGGAAATTGTATTTTGTAGCAGCTTTTGAAACTGCAATTTCGCCGTCTTCATGTGCAATTTTATTAACTCCAACTGGAGAAATGAAAAGAGGGTGGGGGTATGTACGCCCGAATATAGTAACTTCTGTATTCAATGTCGACACATCATTTAAATACCTAGGAACAATCGAATACTTGGCAAATGAATCGATATTCTTATGATACGTTTCTTCGCCGCCTGCCGATGAACGAATGTATCCGTAAGGACCTGCTGCTAATTTGGCTTTGGCAGCTTGCTCTAATTCTTTAAAATTTATCGGAAACTTTTCTGTTGATTCGATGTTCTCTAACAATAAGTCATTACTCTTAATACTCGTCATTTATTCTCACTCCTTAAGAAAAATTAGGCTTCCTTTTTTCTAAAAATGCCGCAATTCCTTCTTTATAATCATCAGAACTAAACGAATCTAATATAAGTTGTTCTATTTCTTCCGTTTCTTCATTTTCTCCATCGATAATAGACTGGATGACTTGTTTAATACCATTGTTGGCAATAGATGATTTTTGAATTATTTGTTCTGCAAACTCTTTACATCTTTCTTCGATTTCATGTTCTGAATATACGTAGTCGATTAAGCCAATTTCTTTTCCTTCTTCCGCTTGTATCAATTTAGCTGTATATAATAATTCTTTTGCTTTGGATGGTCCGATTAAATTTACTAAACGCTTCGTGCTCGTTAAATTGTAAATAATTCCTATATTAGCTGCTGTGATGCCAAGCTTACTTCCTGCTGTAGCAAATCTAAAGTCACAAGAGTTGGCTAATTCTAGACCCCCGCCAATTGCAAGTGTTTTAATAAGCGCAATTGTAGGCTTTGGAAAACGATACAGTTTTTCAATGGATTTCAGCGTTGCGTCATTATACTCTTTTGCTTTTTGAGCGGAAAAACGGTTTTCAAGAAATTCGGAAATGTCTGCCCCGGAAGAGAAGGCAGTTTCATCCACACCTTTTAATATAAGTACTTTCGTATGTTGGTCCGACTCTAGCGTTTCTAAAATTTCACCTAATTGCTTAAACATAGCGAGAGAAAACGAATTTTTCTTTTCCGCTCGATTGAAAATGAGAGTAGCGATGGCACCATTTTTTTCTACATATAAATCGTTTGTCATAAAATAACCTCCTACTAGTCTTTCTTCAATTTTGCTGCTAGTCTATTTCCGATGGATTGAATACTTTGCACGAGGATGATTAGGATGAAGACAGTTGCATACATGACGTCTACTTCGTATCGTAAATGTCCGAAACGATATGCTAAATCTCCAAGTCCACCAGCTCCAACCATACCTGCCATCGCGGTTGCTCCTATTAAGCTCACAGTAGAAATTGTTAATCCTAAAATTATGGAAGGGCGTGCTTCGCGTAATAGTACATGCCAAATGATGGCGGGTGTACTAATTCCCATAGCTGTGTAAGCTTCTACAACTCCATTTTCAACTTCTAGAAGTGCAGACTCCATTAACCGTGCAATATAGGGGGCTGTATAAATAACTAATGGAACAATAACTCCTTTTACGCCAATCGTCGTTCCAACAATAGACTTTGTAAACGGTAAAATGAAAAATAGTAAAATAATAAATGGGATAGATCGTACGATATTTATAATTAAATTGGTGACTTGATATAAAAATTTATTTTGCAATGCTTGCCCTGGTCTAGTTAGAACGATTAGTATCCCAAGTGGTATTCCGATTAAAACAGCGAAAAATAATGAAATACCCACCATTTGAAATGTTTCAACTACTGATTTGCCAATGATCGGTAACCATTGCTCTGTGAATTGTTCGAATCTATTCATGATTGCCCCTCCAATTCCTCGGTGCCCACGCCATGTTCATCCAAAAACCGGAGTGCAGCGTGTACTTGGTCTTTCTCTCCAATTAGATGGATAACAATATTTCCTACAATTCCATTTTTTAGCTCTATAATATTGGCTGTTAAAATATTTGGTTGTACATTAAACTTTTTGCTTACTTCTGCTAAAAGTGGTTTTCCTGTACTTTCCCCAACAAATGTTAAGCGTGTCACAGCACCGGTAACATTTAATTGGGAGATCAATGTAGCAGACAAATTTCGCTGACTGATCGTATTTAAAAATTTCTTCGTCGTTGGATGACTTGGGTTAGTAAATAGATTGATCGCATTGTTTTGTTCGACTACTTCACCGTTTTCCATCACATATACATGATCGCAAATCTTTTGAATAACATTCATCTCATGGGTGATAAGCAATATGGTAATTCCTAGCTCTCTATTAATCTTTAATAAAAGATCTAAAATAGAGTCTGTTGTCTCTGGGTCAAGAGCACTTGTAGCTTCGTCACTTAATAATACTTCTGGTTCTTGAGCAAGTGCCCTTGCGATTGCAACCCGTTGCTTTTGACCTCCAGATAACTGACTAGGGTAGTTTCGATGCTTATCAGTCAATCCTACAATTCCTAAATATTTATCTACTCTTTTTTTCACTTCTGCTTTGTTGTAACCGAGAAGCCTAAGGGGAATGGCGATATTATCGTAAACAGTAGCTGTTTTTAATAAGTTAAAGCCTTGAAAAATCATTCCGATTTTGTTTCGTGCTTCTCGTAACTTTGGTAAGGGTAGGGAAGTGGTCTCTACTCCATTTATGTATACTTTACCTTCTGTAGGTTTTTCAAGTAAATTTACACAGCGAATGAGCGTACTTTTACCGGCACCACTGTATCCGATAACTCCATGAATTTCTCCTTTTTTTACATGGATATTGACATTATTTACAGCCTTTACTTTCCCGCTTTTACTAGCAAATTCTTTCGATATATTTTCCAATACAATCATGCTTTATCTTCCTTTCTAAAGAAAACGTTACCGATGTCGGTAACGTTCTCAAAATCTTTACTCATCCCAGCTAGGTAGTACGGAGCCTTGAAATTCTTCTTCGATGAATTGTTTTACTTCTTCTGATTGATAAGCTTTAACAAATTTTTGAATCGTTGGATCGTCTTTGTTTTCCGCACGAACGACGATATAGTTTACATATGGCGACTTAGATGATTCTAGTAAAATAGAATCTTCTTTAGGATTGATCCCAGCATCTAATGCAAAGTTCGTGTTAATTGCCGCAGCATCCACTTCACTTAGTTGTTTCGGAATTTGTGCAGCTTCTAACTCAATAAACTTTAAGTTTTTCGGATTTTCCTCAATGTCGTAAATAGAAGCAGTTTCTCGCTTATCTTCTTTAATTTTGATATAGCCATTTTCTTCTAAAATATATAAGGCACGTGCTCCATTTGTGGGGTCATTCGGTAAGCCGAAAGTTGCTCCATCTGGTAGTTCATCAACTGATTTATATTTTTCGGAGTAGATACCCATAGGATTCAATATTGTTTTTCCCACCGGCACTAGGTCAGTTCCATGGTCTTCGTTGAAAGTATCTAGGAATGGTCCATGCTGATAGCTGTTTGCATCTAAGTCCTTTTCAGCTAGTGCTGTGTTTGGAAGTATGTAATCAGAGAACACTTTTATGTCGATTTCTAGCCCATCCTTTGCCGCTACTTCAGCCGCTTTTTCTACGATTTGCTCGTGAGGTCCTGCGGTAACGCCTACAACTAATTTTTTCTCGTTTAATGCCTTGTCACCTTCACTAGAGCTATCTCCACACGCCGCAAGAGTCCCCGCCAATAGTACGCTTGATAATAATAAACCAAATTTTTTCATTTTTACTTCCTCCTAATAATTATTAGGAATGTTGAATAAATATAAAAGCCTCTCTTTCAAAAGAAAGAGAGGCGCATAATAAAATCAAGGGTCCTCTCTTATCTTTCAAAACAAATGTTTTGCAGGATTTAGCACCTTTCTACATAAAAGATATGTAGATGGTTGCCGAGCTTCAACGGGCCAGTCCCTCAGCTACTCTTGATAAGAGATATAAGCTATTTAATTTTTCATCAGTTCCATAAGAGATAATTTACTATATCAATTTATTAAAGTCAATAAGTTTTTTCTAATTGAAATTTTCTGTGGATATAGTTTAAAGTGTTTATAAACAAATAATTATGCAGGGATGATGATTTTTATGTCAGCAGTAAGAGTAAATTACGCAACGGGGAAGCTTGGGAAAACAATAGGTGCTCGATTATTGTATGGGACGGATTTGCTAGAAGGAATCGAACAGATATGTGAAGAAAATAATATGGAATATGCAACCATCATAAGTTGTTTTGGAAGTTTTCAACGAAGTGGCTTTGTCTATTTGGTACCTAATGATAAGTCAATAATTGGAGTGGGTTATAACGATATAATCGTAAAGGAAGGTCCAATCGAATTTTTGCAGGGCACAGGAGTTATTTGTAAAAGGGAAGGGGAGTACGAAACCCATTTTCATGGTACAATGTGTGACCAAAAAGGAAATATTTTCGGTGGTCATTTTATAAAAGGAGAGAATCCAGTGATTACGGTTGATTTAGTTTTAGCAGAAGTGACTGGAATGGAGTTTCATCGTAAGTTCGATGGGGAAACAGGGGCAAATCAGTTCTATCCGATAGAAATAAATGCTTTGGTACAAAAAAAGATAGTGAAATAAGAAAAGGTGATCCAAAATGTCTTGGATCACCTTTTTCTAAAAGATAGTTCTAAATAACAAGCCGTCATCCCATCAAAAGCCATTCTTAAAAGTAAAATTGGCATTAACCTACTTTGTTAGAATAATTCTAGTTTTTTAATACGCTCAATAGCCTCGATTAATCTATGTTCATCCACAAGTAAACCAACTCGAACATAACCCTCACCATATTTTCCAAATCCATTACCAGCTGCAACAGCAACATCTGCTTTTGCTAACAGTAAATCTGCAAATTCTTCACTAGAATATCCCTTAGCAACGGGTAACCAAGCAAAAAAAGATCCTTTTGGTGCGGTTACTTGCCACCCAATTTTTGTACAGGCTTGAACTAATGCTTTTCTTCTCCGATCATACAACGAAACAAGCTCATCTACACATTGTTGGCTATCATTAAGTGCAGCAGTGGCTGCAGCTTGAACAGCAGGGAAGAGACTTACAAAAAGGTGATCTTGAATAATGTTAATAGCCTCAATCATTTTAGTGTTTCCTACTGCAAAACCTACTCGCCAGCCGGCCATATTATATGTTTTCGACAGAGTATACATTTCCACTCCAACCTCTTTTGCACCTTCTACTTGTAAGAAGCTTATAGGTCTTACTCCATCAAATCCTATTGCTCCATAAGCAAAATCATGAACAATTGCAATATCCGATTCTTTTGCTAGATGAATAGTTTCTTCAAAAAAAGCTTTTGTAGCAATAGCGCCTGTTGGGTTATTTGGATAATTCAAATACATCATTTTAGCTGCTCGTTTTTGTTCTGCCGTTAATTTGGTGTAATCCGGTAAATACTCATTTTCTTCTAGAAGTGGCATTGTATCGAATCGGACATTTGCTAGTCCAGCGCCAGATAAGTAATCAGGGTATCCTGGATCTGGAAGTAGCATTAATTCATGTTCATTCATCATGGCAAGCGGCAATTCTACTAAACCTATTTTTGTTCCGAACATAATCGCTACTTCTGTATTTGGATCGATATCAACATTATATTCTCTTTTATAAAAGTCAGCAGCAGCTTGCTTTAAATCATTTGTTCCTCTGAAAGGAGAATATTTATGCGTTTGCGGATTGGCTGCGGCATCTTGTAACGCTTTCACTATATGTTCGGGGGTGGCCTGGTCAGGATTTCCTTGTCCTAAATTGATGACATCTCTTCCTTCCGAAACCGCAATTGCTACTTTTTTAACGAGAGATGCAAAAAATTGCGTTGGTAGATTTTTTAGTCGATTTGAAAAGTCCATGTAAAATACCTCTTTTTCATAATAGTTGCATATATTAGTCAATTTTTTTATTCTACCATAAATACACAGCTTGTCTATACCATGATAATACAGGCTTTTCTCGTATATCACGACATACAATAAGGGGCTGTCCCAAAAGTCGGAAAACTTATCGACTTAGGGACAGCCCTTAAAAAACAATTTTAGTTTTAAAATCTCTTTTTAAAACTAAAGAATCTGTACTAATTCTGAGTTTAAAACTCGTTGAGCGGTAATGATAGTACCTGAAGCTGTTCTTCCGTAGGCAGTAAATAATCCACCGGTTTGGTTAGGAACAATTTCAATTTCATATTGAGCCGCTCCACCTACTAAACTAAGGGTTACAAAACCAGAAGCATTAGCACCTACGTTGAAATTAGCTGATGAAAGTAATCGTCTTGTTCCGTTTAGTCTGAAAACCCTAACTACTCCAGTAAGTGCTCCTCCTGTACGATTGAGGATTTTGACTCGAACGTTAGTTGCATTTGCAGGCATATTTCCTTGGTTTTCAATTGGTCCAGTTGTTAATGGCATTTAAAATACACCTCCTTGCATTTATAGATTTATAATCTGCAGATTATATATTCATGGTATTCAGTGCTGCATTAATGTAATAAGTAGATTAATCTAGTTTGCTATAAAAGTTCTATGAGAGATTATTAATAAACTTTATAATTTCAAGCTTTGTTAATTGAACTGCTTGACATCGAAAGGCTGGAAAAGTTTGAGCATCCGAAACGAAGGGCATAGGATATAATTTTAGCTCTTGAATGGGATGAGGAACATTTAACTATTCTTATATTCAATACTATGTTTTTAATTTTCTAAAACTTTAAAGTATAATAGAGAAGTAGTTAAAAAAAGGGGGCTTTTAACATGGAAAACGATGTTCACGCAATTCAAGATGATTATCCAGATGATTTTGCCTGGTGTTATGGTTGTGGAAGGTTGAATGAAGATGGCTATCATTTTCGAACATACTGGAACGGTAGTAAAACAGAAACAATGTATGAACCAAATGAAAAGCATATTGCGATACCCGGGTTTGTTTATGGGGGGCTCATTGCTTCTCTAATTGATTGTCATGGCACGGGTTCGGCTGCTTTGGCATTGCATAAGAAAAACGGATTTGAACCAGGAAGTGAGGAGGTACCACCAAGATTTGTTACAGGTTCCCTTCATGTGGACTTCTTAAAACCTACTCCGCAAAAAGTAACTCTTAAAGCTGTTGGAACTGTAGAAGAAATTCATCCGAAGAAATGGAAAGTGACAACTGAGGTATTCGCTGGGGACACATTATGTGCAAAAGGGGAAGTTATCGCTGTTGTGATGCCTGCCAACTTTGCCCAATCCAGTTAATAAACTAACTCTATATACGATTAATAAACACAGGGATATACTTTCCTGTGTTTTTTTTAGTTTTTGGACATATATATGTATAAGTGGAAGGTGGGGAAAATGTTTTTTATCAATAAATCAGTCATTATAGTAATTGGAAGTATATTAGTCGGTATAGGTATAAACTTCTTTTTAGTTCCATTTCACTTATTGGATGGTGGGGGTATTGGACTAGGTTTAATCATTAATTACTTATTTGAAATAAAAGTAGGATTTGCGATAATATGTGTGAGTCTTCCTATTTTTTTCATAGCCTGGATGTATTATCGTTCTTATTTTTATAATGGTATACATGGACTATTATTTTCTTCTCTTGTTATTGATTTTTTATATCCTATACATATTGCAGGTGAAAAGTTAATTACAAATGAAATTCTTGGAGCTATGTGTGGAGGGGTATTAATAGGATCAGGGATCGGTATTATGCTACGCTTTGATACGACAATTGGTGGAACCGATTTGTTGGCTCAAATGATTGCAAAGCTTCTTCATATTAATCCGGGTTTATGTATATTAACTATAGATATTGTAGTCGTCTCAATTGGGAGCATATTAGTTGAAGCCGTTTCTTTATTAAACTCCTGTATAACAGTAATCTCCGTAGGTATAGCGACTTCGTTGATTGTAATAAAACAATCTTAAAAAGAGAGGATAGTAGATAATTATCTGCTTCCTCTCTTATGTCTGTATTAAGTTGCGCTCACTTCATCTACAGATGGACTAGTTGTTGGTTCTGGAACCCTAGATAATAGGATAAAACCAATAATAAATAAAATGACTAAGCTAAACACGCCATAATTGGATTTGCCAGTCAATTGTGCGGTTAGCCCGACCAATAATGGACCTATAATAGATGCAAATTTACCAAAAATATTATAAAAACCAAAAAACTCATTGGAATTTTCTTTAGGTACCAGTTTTCCAAAATAAGATCTACTAAGTGCCTGGATTCCCCCTTGGGATGTTGCCACAAGCATCGCTAAAATCCAAAAATCAACTACTGTCTCTAAGAAAAAAGCATACGTACAAACTATAATATAAACAATAATTCCAACATAGAGCATTTTTTTCTCTGAAAACTTTCCAGCAAGTCTTCCATACAAAAGAGCAAACGGTGCGGCGACTACTTGGGTCGCAAAAAGAACGATTAGTAGACTAGTAGCACTTAGTCCTAGGTCGGTCCCATAAGCTGTTGACATATTAATAACTGTTCCAACTCCATCAATATAGAAAAAGTATGCTAGTAAAAACAAGAACAATGCTTTATATTGACGAATTTCTTTAAACGTTTTACCTAAGCGTTTAAAACTTTGGACAATTGGTTTTCCATCACGTTCAATATAATGAATTTGCTGCACATTTTTAAACAGTGGGATAGAAAATGCGACCCACCAAATGGCAGTAATGAGAAAAGCAATTCGACTAGCATTTGTTACGGAGACTGGTATTAGGCCCTTTTGAGTTAAAACAATAATAATGATGCTGATTAAAAATGGAATGGTGCTTCCTATATAACCGAGACTATATCCTCTTGATGAAACTTTATGCATACGTTTATTGGTTGTTACATCGACGATAAATCCATCGTAAAAAACGTTTGCACCTGTAGCTCCGAGTGCTGCAATTGTATAGAAAATGAGCAATAGAAGCCAATTCTCAAACGGGACAAATGCAAGTAGTGCCGTAAATGTAACACCTAGTATATAGAAGAAAGTAAAGAACTTCTTTTTCATTCCCCGATAATCCGCAATCGTTCCTAGGATGGGACCAATCATTGCTAAAATAAATGTAAAGATGGCGATTGTATATCCTAAATAAGCTGTGGAATCAGCTGCATTTATCCCAGCAGCAGTCGCTGAGGATTTATAAAATAATGGAAAAACTGCGGTAGTAATAATAATTGAATATGCCGATGATCCCCAGTCATAGAGCGCCCAACTATTCTCCTCTTTTGTGAAATTTTTCATCTGTCTAATAGACCCCCAATCATCTTTTTCCTAATTGTACATGATTCAGAACAATCCAGGTAAAAAATTTAGAAAGATTACGAAAATTTAACAAGATGATTTGTCCACGGCTTTATTTGATTTTCTTCGCTTCTTGTAAAACAACAAATGCAAGGTCTTCATTACCAAAGAGCTGTAGGACATTTACTACTGTTTCAGTATCTATTTCTAAGGTATCTCTTTCAATTTCTTTGACAGCATTAATGAGGGGTATATTCTTTTGCTGTAGGGGATATGCTTGTGCATATAAAGCAAATGCATCTAACTGGTGATTTGCGCACCATGCGGCAAACAATTGAATCATAATATGTTCATCGTCTTGGTATTGTTGAATTATTTTATCCATCATTTTCTAACAACTCCCCAAGTATCTAATAGTTCCCAAAGATTATAAATAATATTGGTCGCCTTTTGTTCTTGTTGGCTTCCCATAAATGCTTCTGTCAAAGTAGGGACGATTTTTTCCAATAAGAAGGCTCTTGGTTTCTCTTTTGATAATTCTTCTAAAATAAATTCTATTGCTTGTATTACATTAACTGGGAGTACATTTTTTTCTTGGAAATAGAAACTTTCTAATCGTTCGATTATTTCCTCTTTAGTTAAAGTAGACTCTTCCTTCAAAAGCTCGAAAGCAGATTTTTTTAATAAAGAGTCCTTTGTTGTAGCCATATCATAAATAATCGATTCGATTCTTCTCATCACAAATTGAATTAACCGTTCAAAAGAAACATTCGCAGGTTGACTGACCCACGGATGGCGCAGTTGTTGGATCATCCCTAGTAAAAGTACGGCACAATCTGTTCCGACGTCTTTTGTTTGTTCGCCAAAGACATCTACTAATCGATTGGAAAGCCAAACAATTTCTTCAAAGTAATTCTTCTTTATAAGATCTCGAAGCTCCACATCTTGTGAGTTAATAATAGATGAAAAAAGAGGGAATAAATTATGTTCATGATAGATATCCAATCGAATAGTAATCTGTTCACTTAAAACATTCACATCCGATACATTCTGTTGTGTATGTACGGCTCTTCTTTTTATAGAGGTCTCTTCTCTTGCGTTTTCCAAAATAGCTATAATGCACTCATTTTTAGATGAAAAATAATTATAAAAGGTACCCTTTGAAACTTTTGCTTCTTCAATAATATCGTTTACTGAAGTTGATCTAAATCCTTTTTCGATAAATAGTCGTTGTGCCGCTTCTAAAATATTGCGTTTTTTAGGACTCATGTTTTTTAATCACCTTTAGACTAGTAGTATAACTCATATATTAACCGTTAAATCAACGTTTATCAAACTTATTTGCTGGATTAAAATATTTTGTTTGCTTTTTTTGAACTATGAGTATAAAATATTCAAAGTGTTATAATACAGGAACGAAAGTAAGAAGCTTAATATAATAGGAGGAAAATTTGAATGACAGAAATGCAACAAAAACCACCATATGCAATGATTGCAATCCTTTTTGTAGGAGCATTCATTGCGTTTTTGAATAATACGTTATTAAATGTAGCGTTGCCAACAATCATGACTGAGTTTGACGTCAAGCCGTCTGTTGTACAATGGCTAACGACAGGCTATATGTTAGTCAATGGGATTTTAATCCCTGCAAGTGCGTTTTTCGTACAAAGATTTACTAATAGAAAACTGTTTATCACTGCAATGATATTTTTTACAGCCGGTACATTATTAGCGGCTTTTGCTCCCGCATTCGGAGTATTAATCGCAGCACGAATGATTCAAGCAGCAGGTTCTGCAATGATGATGCCACTTCTTATGAATGTTATGTTGACTGCATTCCCAATTGAACGTCGTGGGGCTGCAATGGGGATGTTCGGGTTAGTAATGATTTTAGCTCCAGCTATAGGACCATCTTTATCAGGATTTATATTGGAACATGCGGAATGGCGAGCGTTGTTTGAAATAATTTTGCCGTTTGCAGTAATCGTTTTACTCTTTGCTATTTTTAAATTACGTAATATTACACCTAATAGTAAAGTAAAATTAGATGTATTTTCACTCATCTTATCAAGTATTGGCTTTGGGGCACTTCTGTACGGATTTAGTACTGCTGGTGATAAAGGTTGGGACGCTCCGATTGTATACGGTACAATCATTATTGGTGCTATTGGCCTTATTCTTTTCGTTTGGAGACAATTAATACTAGATGAACCAATGCTCGATGTTAGAATTTACAAATACCCTATGTTTGCGTTGGCTTCTATTATTTCCATTGTTGTTTCTGCAGCAATGTTCTCAGGAATGATTTTAACTCCACTTTATGTTCAAACAATACGTGGAATTTCACCATTCCATTCTGGATTACTAATGCTACCAGGTGCGATTGCGATGGCAATAATGTCTCCGATTACAGGGAAGATTTTTGATAAATACGGGGCTCGTATTTTGGCGATAGTGGGTCTAACTATTACTTCCGTTGCAACTTATTTAATGAGTAATTTAGCTCAAGATTCTG
Source organism: Bacillus sp. FJAT-22090 (assembly GCF_007676755.1). Classification (GTDB taxonomy): domain Bacteria; phylum Bacillota; class Bacilli; order Bacillales_A; family Planococcaceae; genus Psychrobacillus. The sequence goes on from NZ_VEBK01000016.1 coordinate 40,126, forward strand.
AATACTACTATATTATGGGCATTTATACACTACGTATGTTTGGTATGTCTATGGTTATGATGCCTATTATGACAAACGGTCTAAACCAATTACCAATGAAAATGAATCCTCATGGTACTGCCATGAACAATACTTTACAACAAGTATCTGGTGCAATTGGTTCCGCTATATTCTTAACTATCATGAACTCCAAAATGGAATCTTCAGCAGAAAAACTTGCCGCAAAGGCTGCTGCATCTGGTAAAATGCCTACGAGTGCAGAGGGTCTTGCGCAATTCAAAATGGATTTAGGTATGAAAGCGATGTTAGAAGGTATCAACCATACATTCTTTATCGCGACGCTTGTTACAATAGTCGCTTTACTATTATCTTTATTTGTGAAAAGAGTAAAGGTTAGAAAAGAAAGTTAAACCGGCAACATTTTTTCTTTTCTGTGTGGGAGATAGCAGCTAGTTAAAATAAGTAAAAAGGAGCATGAGGTGAGGTAGTCACTTCATGCTCCTTTTGATTTTTTAAAGCTTAGTTTTCAATTTCATCTGTTAGGTTTATTAACTCGTCGATAAGAGTACCAATATAAGCTATTGTGTCCTGAAGTGGTTTTTCAGTTGTAATATCCACACCTGCCATTTTTGCTAGTTCCACAGGTGTCTTTGTACCGCCCGCTTTTAGTACATCTATCCATTCATCAACGGCAACTTGGCCATCGTTTAAAATACGTTTGGATACTTGAGTGGAAATAGTTAAGCCAGCACTATACGTATATGGATACAATCCCATATAATAATGGGGTTGTCGCATCCAGGTAAGTTCGGCACCTTCTGTTATTTCAACAGCATCACCCCAAAATTCTTCTAACACACTACGTTTATACTCATTTAAAATCTGTGCATTAACATTTAAACCTTGATCTACACGATCATACACCTTACGTTGATAAGCTGCCTCTAACAAATGTGTTACGAAATTGTGATAATATGTTCTCGCTACAATAGAAGAAATCACCCAACGTTTAAATTTAGGATCATCCGAGTTTTTTAATAAATGATTTGCAACAAGCATCTCATTCATTGTAGAAGGTGCTTCGATAAAGTATAAAGATGGACGTGCATTAAAAATGGTTTGTTCTTTATTTGCATGATAAAAATGACCGGCATGTCCAAGTTCATGAGCAAGCACAAATACTTCATTCATTCTAGCTGACCAAGATATTAAAATATATGGATGATTACCGTAAGGACTAGAACAAAAAGCACCAGTTGACTTACCAGCATTTTGTGCGAAGTCTATCCAACGTTCTTTATAAGCCCGATCGACCATTTGGATATATTCTTTTCCCATCACTGCTAAAGCATCATCAATATATTTTTTAGATTCTTCTATTGAAATTTTCGGTTCATAAGTTGGGTCAAGTGAAATTTTTAAATCAGCGAATGTCATTTTATCTAATCCATGCGCTTTTTGAAGTAATTTTGCATATTTTCTCATATGGGGAGCTAATTCTTTCATGATTAAATCAATTTGACGGTTATATAAGGAACGGTCTACTTCTTGATTGAATAATAGATAATCAAAAACAGAGTCATAACCGCGTATATCGGCTGTTGTTTTTTCCATTTGTATATGCATATCATATGTCTTTGCAGTCGTATGTTGGTATTCTTTTAGTTTTTTTGAAAATGCATTAAACGCAGCTCGTCGAATGGCTGGGTCTGTTTCTGCTTCCCAATCATTTTCAAAAGATACATAACTTAATGGATACGATTTTCCGTCCACTTCAAAATTATCAAATGAAATATCGAGCATTTTCGTCGTATCATATAATTTATAAGGAGCATTAAATGAAGCTGAATATGCAGCAAGTGTTTTTTCAACTTCGGGATGTAATTGGTGTTTTTTCTTTTTTAATAATGTCTCCAAATAATGCTGAAATGCAGGTGCAGTTTTAATTGCGTCGACTATTAATTTATCTGGTAATTCTACTAACTCGCTATTTAAAAAAGCTAGCTTGCTACTGATTTTTGCGGAAAGAGAACCAAATTTACTTGCTCTCATTTGCGCTTCACTATTTGTTTGATCTGTACTAAGAGAGAGACTAGCGTATGTTCCAGCGGGAACGATTTTTTCATAGAGTGACATATAATCTATTAAAGCCTCTACTATCTTTGAAGAAGTGGTAATGGTTCCTTTGAACTTTTCGCAAAATACTTGGACATCCTCCTCGATTTCAACCAACGTATTTGAAAAGTCATCTTCAGTTATAAATAAGTCTTTTAAATTCCATGTTTCTTCTAGTGACACTTGGTCACGATTAGGCAACTTTTGTACCATTTAAATCTCTCCTTTTTATTACGGATATCGAACTATTCTATAGTATACCTAATGAAAACTAAAAAGTAAAAACAATCATTAAATTCATTAATTTCCGTTTATTTACAGATATATTAGTAATAATGATAAAATAATCCATTTACTATTTATTAAATTAGAAAATAATGTAGGAGGGATGTTCGAGTGTTTTTAGCTTGGAAACGCTTTAAGTACAAGGCTTTTCTATAATTTATAAAATACTATACTAACAAAATATCTGAACTTTCCAAACAAAATGAAAAATATATATAGACTGAATATAAACTTTGTTTTACAATGAAATTGTTCACAACAACAACTTGATAGATTCTGAATAGTTTCTTGCCAGAAAAAGAGAAAGGCAAGTAGTATGACTTATAAATTCAGAATTGTCAAACAAAAATAGGGGGTTTAAATTTATGAAGAAATCGAAATTTGCTTCATTATTCCTTGCTTCTTCGCTTTTAGTGGGGATTCTTGCAGGATGTTCAGATGGGGAAGAAGGTAGTGGTTCGAAAGATGGAGGAACTATTAAAATAGGTGCCAATCTCGAACTTTCTGGAGCAACAGCATCATACGGTACTTCGGAAGCAGATGCAATTGACCTAGCTGTAGAAGAAATCAACGCTGCTGGTGGGATTGATGGCAAACAAATTGAACTTATCAAGGTAGACAATAAATCGGATGCTGCAGAAGCAACAAATGGTGCCATCAAATTAACGAGTCAAGACAAAGTAACAGCAATTATTGGAGCTGCAACTAGCGGTAACTCAGTAGCGCAAGTACAAATTGCGACAGACACAAAAACACCAATGATTTCACCTTCAGGTACAAGTACAACTGTTACTGTAGGAGATGATGGGAAGGTAAATCCATTTACATTCCGTACAGCATTTATTGATCCTTTCCAAGGGACAGTAGCTGCTAACTTTGCTGCTAACGAGTTAAAAGTAAAAACGGCAGCAGTATATGCAGACAATGCAAGTGACTATGCAAAAGGTCTTGCTGCTTCTTTTATTAAAGATTTTGAAGCAGCTGGAGGCAAAATCGTTGCACAAGAATCATACGTGGCAAAAGATACGGATTTCCGTTCAAATCTAACTCGTATTAAGTCTTCTAATCCTGAATTTATTTTTATTCCTGGGTATTATGAAGAAGTTGGACTTATTGTTAAGCAAGCACGTGAATTAGGAATCACGGTTCCATTAATGGGTGCTGATGGCTGGGATTCACCGACATTGGTTGACTTAGCGGGAGCGGATTCATTAAACAATTCATTCATTATTACTGCATTCTCATCTGAAGATCCAGATGGTAAAGCGAAGGATTTTTCTGAAAAATTTAAAGAAAAGTATGGAAAAGAACCTAACTCATTCAATGCACTTGGATACGATACGGTTTATCTGTTAAAAGATGCTATCGAGCGTGCAAAATCTACTGACGGTACAAAAATAAAAGAAGCGATTGAAGCTACTGATCAATTAGATTTAGTAACTGGATTATACTCTGTAGATGAAAATCATCATCCGATTAAATCAGCTGTAATTATTGAATACGTAGATGGAAAGCAAGTATTTAATACGAAAGTAAATCCTTAAGATTCGTATGTTTTATATGGAGGGATTGATATCCCTCCTTTTCTTATTTCTAAACAAGTGGAAATCTTAAGTTATAGGAGTGAAAATTTATGGAATGGATACAGCAATTGATTAACGGCATTTCACTCGGGAGTATATACGCATTAATTGCCCTCGGTTACACGATGGTATATGGAATTATCAAGCTGATCAACTTTGCACACGGTGACGTATTCATGGTAGGTTCGTTTATTGGATTTTATTCTATTACCGTATTTGGTTTAGGCTTTTTCCCTGCGCTAGTTTTATCAATGGCTGCCTGTGCATTGTTTGGTGTAATTATTGAGCGAATTGCGTATAAGCGCCTACGAAATGCAACAAGAATCGCTGCACTTATTACGGCGATAGGTGTATCGTTACTAATTGAATATGGCGTAATTTATATTAGGGGGGCTCAACCAGAAGCTTACCCAGATGTGTTTTCTAATCGTTCATTTGAATTTTTAGGTGCACAGATCAGCATTCAGTCCATTCTAATTCTGTCTGTTTCGGTCGTATTAATGATTTTATTGCAGTTTATTGTGCATAAAACAAAAACCGGAAAAGCGATGAGAGCTGTTTCTCATGATACAGAAGCAGCAAAGCTAATGGGGATAAATGTTGATAATACAATATCTGCAACTTTCGCAATTGGTTCAGCTTTAGCTGGAGCAGCTGGTGTTATATTCGGTGTTTATTATACAAAGATTGACCCGCTTATGGGTGTAATCCCAGGTGTGAAAGCATTTGTAGCGGCGGTCCTTGGAGGAATTGGAATTATTCCTGGTGCAATGGTTGGTGGTTTAGTGCTAGGAGTTGTAGAAACGATTGTTAGTGCATTAGGATTCTCTTTATGGAGAGATGCTGCAGCATTCATCATTTTAATCTTAATTCTAATCTTTAGACCATCAGGAATCTTTGGAAAAAATACACGAGAGAAAGTGTAGGTGATACATAATTATGAAAAAGTCAAAACAGTTTTGGCTGTTTATTGTTGCAGCGGTATTAGTATATGCAGTTGTTCAAGTTTTAATTGCAAATGGAACGCTAAATCAATTTTACTCTAATACGCTCATATTTATAGCCATCAACATAATTTTAGCAGTCAGCCTACATCTAGTAATTGGTATTACAGGGCAATTTTCTATTGGTCATGCTGGTTTCCTAGCTGTAGGAGCGTATATATCGGCAATTGTGACGATGAAGTTACATCTTCCTTTTTTCGTTGCTATTATTGTAGGGGGAGTTATTGCAGCGTTAGCGGGACTGGTTGTAGGTATTCCTAGTTTACGTTTAAAAGGGGATTACTTAGCAATTGCAACGCTTGGATTTGCAGAAATTATTCGTATTGTGTTTTTGAATATTGACTATGTAGGTGGAGCTGCAGGAATGCAGGTTTCTCATTTGACAACTTGGACATATGCATTTGTTTGTCTAGTTATCACGATTGTAGTTATAGTAAATTTCACTAATTCAAGACATGGTATAGCAGCGATCTCCGTTCGAGAAAATGAAATTGCATCAGATGCAATGGGTATAAATACGACGTACTATAAAGTAATTGCCTTTGCAATTGGATCCTTTTTTGCTGGTGTTGCAGGAGCGTTGTATTCGCATAATTTCTACATTATCCAACCGAGTCAATTCGGCTTTTTAAAGTCATTTGATATTCTGATATTCGTAGTTTTAGGTGGTTTGGGAAGCCTTTCGGGTGCGGTGCTTTCCGCTATTTTATTAACTGTAGTTTCTACTTATCTGCAAGGGTATCCTGAAACTCGCATGATTATTTATAGTCTTGTATTAATTTTAGTAATGCTATATCGTCCAAAGGGACTCATGGGTACGATGGAAATTACAGATTATTTCAAACTCTGGAGAACGCCAAAAGGAGGCGGTCAACATGGAAAATAAACCGTTGCTTGAAGTAAAAAATGCCGGAATACAGTTTGGTGGATTAAAAGCAGTACAAAATCTCAATATGAAATTGAATCATGGGGAGCTTGTCGGATTAATTGGACCAAATGGAGCGGGTAAGACTACAAGCTTTAACCTATTAACAGCGGTTTACGTCCCTACAGAAGGAGATATTCTATTTAATGGAGAGAGAATAAACGGTTTGCAACCTTTTAAAGTAACGAGAAAAGGAATCAGCAGAACCTTCCAGAACATTCGGCTGTTCAATGAATTATCCGTTTTAGATAATGTGAAAGTTGCCTATCATTCGTTGGCAAAACATTCGATTGTTAGCTCTATTTTACGTTTACCTTCTCACTTTAAAGGTGAACAGGAAATGCATGAAAAGTCGATAGACTTTCTAAAAATATTTAAGTTAGATAAATATAAGGATGAGTTAGCAAAAAATTTACCTTATGGACAACAACGAAGATTGGAAATTGCACGCGCGTTGGCAGCTGGACCTAAACTTCTGTTATTGGATGAACCAGCAGCAGGTATGAACCCGCAAGAAACAAAAGACTTAATGGACTTGATTGCTTTTATACGAAAAGAATTCGATTTAACCATTCTACTAATCGAACATGATATGAATTTAGTAATGGGTGTTTGTGAAAGAATTTACGTTTTGGATCATGGACAACTTCTTGCAGAAGGATCACCAGAAGAGATTCGTAACCATCCTAAGGTTATTGAGGCTTATTTAGGGGAGGAAGTTCACGATGTCAATGCTTAAAGTAGAAAATATAGATGTATATTATGGAAATATTCAAGCACTTCGAGATGTTTCGATTAATGTAAATGAAGGAGAAATCGTAACCCTAATTGGAGCAAATGGAGCGGGTAAAAGTACATTGTTGAAAACTTTGTCGGGCTTGTTGAAACCGAAAAAAGGGAAAATAGAATTCCTAGACAAATCTATCTCTGGCAAACAAGCACAGTCGATAGTAAAAGCCGGTATTTCCCATGTGCCGGAAGGACGTAGAGTATTTGCAAACCTTACTGTTGAAGAAAACTTAGAGTTAGGTGCATTTCTCCGCAAGGACAAGGCTGGGATTCATAGTGATATGCAAAAGGTGTATGAGATTTTTCCTAGACTTTTAGAGCGTAAAAAACAACATTCGGGTACACTTTCAGGTGGAGAACAGCAAATGTTAGCAATGGGTCGTGCAATTATGGCAAAACCTAAACTTGTATTATTGGATGAACCATCGATGGGTTTAGCTCCTTTAATGGTTAAAACTATATTCCAAGTAATTGAAGATATTAACCGCGATGGAACAACGGTTTTACTTGTTGAACAAAATGCGAATATGGCACTTTCGGTAGCTAGTCGCGGATATGTTATAGAGACAGGTAGAGTTGTATTATCGGGTTCTGCTCATGAGTTACAAACAAGTGAAGAGGTTAGACAAGCGTATTTAGGTGGTCATTAATAAGAAAAGCTCCCGTTAAGTTAATAGGACTTAATGGAAGCTTTTTTTAGTATTTCCCCAAAATAGAGTAGTGAACTGAAAATGATATTGTATCTACAAAATTTAAACCCCATATGTGAAAGTATATTATTAAGTTCAAAAATGATATACTAGAAACATATGCTTTTTTTTTGGAGGAAAAATGAAGAAAACACTTAGATTTTGGATATTAACACTCATTACATTTTCGATGATCGCTATATTAACGTGTTCATTGTTTTCTAGTTATATTGTAACAAAAAAAAGTTTAATAGAAAAATCGTTAGAACAAAATGAAGTATACTCATTAAAACTGTCGAAAATGACGGAAGAAGTTTTTAAGGCATTACAAGCAAATTTAGAGGCAAGAAAATTAGATGTAGTAGAACATATAGGAAACCCAATAGAACTAACAAAAATTTTAGATCAATTATTAGTTAGTGGGAAAAACTTTAACTCTCTTTCTATTATTGGAGATGATGGAGTAGCGATTGCTACGTCACCAAATGTAGGAATTATAGGAAACAAAATTGATTCGCCTGGAGTAAGAGAAGGACTTAGTAAAAAAGAAAATTTTATTAGTAAACCTTATAAAGCGATAACAGGTCGACTTATTATCCTTATATCCACTCCTTTATTTGATGAGTCGAATACATACCTAGGAATGCTAAATGGAACAATTTATTTGGAGGAAGATAACTTCATTCAAAATATTTTAGCGGAACATTTCAGTGAAGATGGATCTTATGTTTTTGTAGTAGACAAGGAAGGTACTTTAATTTACCATCCAGATGAACATAGAATAGGCGAGAATGTTAGTGAAAATAAAGTAGTTAAAAGCTTAATAAAACAAAAAAGTGGTTTTCAGGAAGTTTTTAATACGAAAAGAGAGCATTTTTTAGCTGGATACTCATACATCTCAGCAAGTGAATGGGGTGTCGTTTCACAAACCCCATATAAAAGCAGTTTAGCACCATTAAATGGGATAATGTTAAAAATGTTTTTCTACACTTTACCATTTGTTTTACTATTTTTCGGCTTAGCATTTCTTTTATCGGAAAAGTTGGCTTCTCCTTTGAAAAATTTGGCGTTATTTACATTGCATTCGTCATGTGATGACAATAAAAGGGAAAAACCGATAATCTCTACTTGGTATTTTGAAGCGAAACAACTCACCGAAACAATTGATAACTATCGCAAAAAATCAGAAGAGACAGTTGCAGACTTCAAACACCAATCTTTAACAGATCCTTTAACAAGTTTAAGAAATAGAAGATACTCAGAATTTATATTTTCGGATTTGTTGGAACACCGAAAGTCTTTTTCAATGATCATGTTGGATATCGACCACTTTAAAACTGTAAACGATGAATTCGGCCATAATGCAGGAGATCAAGTATTAAAATTTTTAGCTGATAAAATGCTAGCAATCGCAAAAGAAACGGGAATATGTATAAGACTTGGTGGAGAAGAATTCATCATCATTCTCCCAAATTATCCTTTACAAGATGCATATTTGCTTGCCGAAAAGTTAAGAAATGAAGTAGAAAAGAACATTCCACCTACTAATAGGAAAATAACTATTTCTACTGGAGTGGGTGAATATAAAACCGGGAAAGAGAGTATAAGTGATTTTATGCACAGAGTGGATAAGGCCTTATATAAAGCTAAAGCAGAAGGGCGAAATAAAACTCTAATCTCCAATTAATAAAAAAGAAGTTTTTCCGCGGTAGTGGCGAGAAAAACTTCTTTTTTATTTTTGTTTTTTTATTAAGTACAAAATACCTTCGACAATCAGACCAATTACTAAACCGAATGAAGTGAAAATAAATAAAGATAGAATCCCAACTAAATCGCCCCATCCATCGTTACCTATTATAAAAGAGCGAAACAATTCAATGAAACCAATTACAAGCCCAACAGTAAATATGTAAAAAGCTTTGTGCAATTTATACATTAAAAGTGCACCCGCAATGACACCAACAGCCACTGAAAATGCCGCAAAGGCGACGAAGTTCATAATGACTAAATCTTGACCAAGCACATATTTTACGCCTAAAATTAGTAAGAACATCGAAATAACTATCATAATACCAGCAATTTTATTGTAATTTTTAAGCAAAATAGTTCCCTTCTTTCTCCTCTCTATCATACTGGAAATCAATAGTTTTTCCAATATGCTAACAAAATATGAAAGGAATGATTGTCATGGCAGAACATCATTTTCATTTAAAAGCAAACTGGCCCGGCAACCGAAACGGTGTTGGAGAGATTTATGCCGAAAATTTGCAAACAAATATTTCGATACCAAAAGAGATGGACGGTCCAGGAATCGGTACAAACCCAGATGAAATGTTGCTAGGAGCAGCCGCAACCTGTTATATTATCACTCTTGCAGCGATGCTTGAACGTAGTAAGATCGAAAAACAATCTTTAAGTATGGATTCTACCGCAATAGTAGACGTAACACAGGGTGTTTTTACATATCAAAAAATAATACATCGACCAATCATTGTTATTAAAAGTGAAAAGGATTTAGCGACAACTAGAAAATTAGCGGAAAAAGCCGAACGGTCATGTATGATAAGCAGAGCAATTCAAGGAAATGTGGAAATTCAGTTGGAAGCATCGGTAATTGTTGGAATGAAAGAAAGCGATTAAGGGTTAGGGAAATTACTGCAATTAGAATATGTTCTTTAAAATGCCCCCTTATTCTGATAAGAAAAAAGGGGGTATATGTGTTCCTATCATTATATGACATAATTGAATACACAGATGAAATGGCTTATCGTACCTAAAAGGATGAAGATATGAAAAATTTCGTGAAAACCTAACTTTTTGATGAATGAAATATTTGGCTTCATCCCATAAATTATTCCACCAATAGTATAAAATAAGCCTCCTAAAATGAGAAAGAAAAGCCCTTCAGTGCCTAGTGCTTCCGCAAGCGGAGAAGCTAAGAAGACAATAATCCATCCCATTCCTATATATAAGACCGTAGAAATCCAACGGGGACAATTAAACCATATCATTTTAAATAGTATTCCACTTAGCGCCATAAAGGAAATGATGCTAAATAGTGTATAGCCAGTTGTTCCTTTTAATGCTATTAAACAGAAGGGAGCATAGGTACCTGCTATAAGTAAATAAATCATCGAATGATCCAAACGTCTAAACATGTGAATTACGTGGTCTCTCGCTATAATTGTATGATATGTTGCAGAAGAAGCATAAAGCAAAATTATGCTTGCTCCAAACACTACAAGGGCAGTAATAACTAAACCAGATGCTCCCACAGTAATAACTTTAACAATCATTGCAATTAATGCAAATATCCCCAGTATTGCACCTAAAAAATGAGATAAAGCATTAAAAGGTTCTCGAATATAATTCTCCAAATAAATACCTCCACAACATCAAGTAGTTTTAATAACTACTTAATATGATATACTCATTATAACAGGTAGTCAATATTTACCGAAAGACTATTTTACGATACGATATATGTAAGATAGCAGGAGGAATTCAAAATGAAAAAATCAGTAGACCTTATAAATAGACTAGGGCTTGAATCTATGATTCATAAAGAAGAAATACCAGATATTGATTTATATATGGACCAAGTCATTCAGTTATTCGATTCAAAGTTTAGTCAAACACTACGAAGTACCGATGAAAAAGTTCTGACGAAGACAATGATTAATAACTATGCAAAAGGCAAATTATTTATCCCTATTAAAAATAAAAAATATTCAAAGCAGCATATTATGTTAATTAACTTGATTTACCAATTAAAAGGTGCCCTTTCGATTAATGATATTAAGTCAACACTAGATCCGATAAATGAAAAAATAGGAAGCAATAACTTTCAACTAGAAGAATTCTATTCTTATTCTGTTGCCTTGCAGCAAGAAAATGCACAAACCTTTTTAGAAGAAATGAAAACACATGAAAATGAAATAGAACAATTTGAAGTAGATGAAGAATTAAAGCAACTATTATTCATTATTTCACTTGCGAATATGAGTAATGCATATCGAAGAGCTGCAGAATTATTAGTCGATGATTTAACATCTGGAAAGGAACAAAAAAAATGAAAAGACTTTGGACAGATGGTCGTATTTTTACTATGAATGCTGAAGGACATGAAGCAAATGCTGTATTAGTCGAAAATGGAAAAGTGATCCAAACTGGTGCGAAAGAGCATTTAGTCCCACTCGCCGATGAAATTATTTCTTTGCATGGTGCTGCTATGTATCCAGGTTTTGTGGATAGCCATATACATTTAATAGGGCACGGGGAAAAACTATCTTACTTAGATTTATCCCCTTTTACTTCCATCAAAACAATTGTGGAAAAGGTAGCAGCGCGTGTAAACAAAGATGAGTGGTATGTCGCAGAAGGGTGGAATGACAATAAATTCGAAGAACATCGACCTATTACAAGTCAAGATTTAGATGTAATAGAAGATACTCCTGTAGTGTTAAAAAGAATTTGTAGACATGTTCTTGTAGCAAATACGAAAGCAATAGAAATAGCAGGAATTACGAGAGACACTCCAAATCCAGTAGGGGGTATTATCGGAAAAGATGAATACGGCAATTTAAACGGCCTATTTTATGATGAAGCACAGCAATTAATCACATCAAGTATTCCAGTAGTTACTACTGATTATTTAAAGAAAGTCATTGAAGCAAGTGTTACCGATTTGCAATCGAAAGGACTAACGGGGGTACATTCAGAGGATATGGCGTATTATGGTCCTTACACAGTACCTCTTGAAGCGTATCGTGCAACGATAAAAAAAAATTTCCGAGTGCATTTACTTAGACATCATGAAGTATTTGAGCAAATGCAAAAAGAAGAAGGTTCTGAGTATGTAGAATTCGGGGCTATGAAAATATTTATTGATGGATCTTTAGGGGGGTACACCGCTTTACTATCAGATGACTATTCAGATTCTCCAGGAACAAGAGGGGTCGCCGTCCATACAATCGAAAAGTTAGAAACACTTGTTAAGGTTGCAAGAAAATATAATGAAAATATTGCTGTACATGTAATTGGTGATAAAGCTGTTGAACTTATCTTATGTTTAATCGAGCAGTATCCAGCCCCAGTAGGAAAAAAAGATAGACTGATACATGTGAATGTATTAAGAGAAGATTTAATTGAAAGAATGGCAAAGTTACCAGTGGTTCTCGACATACAACCACTATTCGTCCCATCCGATTTTCCATGGGTGATTGATCGATTAGGAAATAAACGTTTAAAATGGGCATATGCTTGGAAATCCCTTTTAGATAAAGGATTTGATTGTTCAGGGGGGTCAGACTCACCAATTGAATTGGCAGATCCATTACTTGGTATGGCAGCAGCAACGAGAAATGAGTATTTACCAGAACAAGAAATTAGCGATTTTGAAGCAATCTCGTTATTTACCACGGGAAGTGCAAAAGCGATTGGAAAAGAACATATACGAGGTAAAATAATGGCTGGGTATGATGCAGATTTTACAATTGTCGACCAAGTATTAAGCAAGAATACATTTGGCACAGCAAAAGTAATGCAGACAATAGTGAATGGAGAAGTCGTTTACCAAAGAAAAAAATGAAACTATTTGTCTTATTTTATCGTAAACTAAGAAAAGGATTGAAAGGAGGAATTTTCTTGGAACATACAGGTTTAAAAGTTTTACTACACGCAAGTACTTGGTTCGCACCATTTTTAGTGCCTTTTATTTTATTTCTAGTTGTGGATGACGAGGAGATAAAAAAACTATCAATTCAAGCAGTGTTATTTCAGTTAGTCATGACAGTTTTAATAACCGTATCTGCATTTTTAATAATTTTTCTAATCGGTATTCCGATGATCATTATTTTTGGTATAATGGCATTTGTTGTACCAATTATCGGAATTATTAAAGCCGTTACTGGAGGCACATTTAATTATCCTATAGTTGGATCTTGGATAAAATAAATCTCTGTATATAAAAGGGGAATAAAGATGGCTACTAGAGTTGGAATTGATGCAGGTGGAACGTTAACGAAAATAGCTTATTGGGATGAAAATAAAGAAATGTCATTTCTTAGTTTTCTTTCAACCGATTTTCAAGCAGTAAAGGATTGGATTGATTCGAATTTTTCGTTAGCTTCCATCTGCCTCACTGGTGGTCGGGCAGAACAACTAAAGAAATACTTGCCCTCGAAAAATGAAATCCCTTACATTGTGGAATTTGATGCTACAATGAATGGTGTGATACACCAATTGAAAAGTGAGACTGTACAAAGTAATTCTGCTATTATAGCAAATATTGGGACAGGTACCTCTATACATATTATGCATGAAAATACACATAGCCGATTAGGTGGGACTGGTATTGGTGGTGGAACGCTTCTTGGTTTAGGTTCAGCTTTAACAGGAATTTTTAATTACAAAGATATCATTGAGCTATCGAGAGAAGGAAATCGAGCTTCTATAGATATACTCGTGAGTGACATTTATCAAAACAACAAGCTACCTCTTAAAGGATCACTAACCGCTAGCAATTTTGGAGGGGTTGCTTTAAAAACAAAAGAGGCAAGAAATAATGCCGATGTGTTAGCAGGCGTGCAAGGGATTATCGGGGAAGTAGTTGCTACGCTGTGTATTCAAGCAGCTGACGCTCATCATATAGAAGATATTATTTATATTGGGTCAACTTTAGAAGAAAATGAACTACTAAAAGAAATCATCGAATCATACACCATCTTAAAACAGAAAAAACCAATTTTCTTAGAAAAACATGGTTACAGTGGAGCAATTGGTGCATTATTGGAAAACAATTAAAAAAGAATTATGTATAACGGTTGCATTATTGGGGAGCGCGTGTTATATTAAAAGAGGATTATTTTTGTTCGGTTAGTTAGTAGGTGGCAACACTTTTACTTAACAGTGTTGAGCAAGGATAGTAACAAAATGTGTGCGTAAAATTGCACACGAGGAGGAAACACACATGGAACAAGGTAAAGTAAAATGGTTTAACTCAGAAAAAGGATTCGGATTCATCGAACGCGAAGGCGGAGACGACGTATTCGTACACTTCTCAGCTATCCAAAGCGAAGGTTTCAAATCTCTTGACGAAGGTCAAGAAGTAACTTTTGAAATCGAGCAAGGCCAACGCGGTCTTCAAGCTACTAACGTAGTTAAAGCTTAATTTTAAACCTAAAACTTTAACAGGCTCTCATTAGAGAGCCTGTTTTTTTGTTCTTTTGAAGACTAAAAAGCAGGAAGTGAAAGTGGCTCTCCATAACTCCACTTCAGCTCATCGTCACGGTGTCGCATATAAGCTGCCTCACGCTTCGCTACAGATTGTATTTTAACCTCTTTACCTGTCCAGACAGCGACAGGCACTTGCACTTTCGTTCTGTTATAATAAAAACAAGAATATTTTACTTTATAGGAGCAGTGGAAATGAAAAAGTGGAAAAGAGAAATAACGTTGAACGTTCCAATCGAATTTGCTTGGCCATACTTTTATGGAGATATCGAAAAAAAGAAGCGGATATTTCCGAAAGTAGTGGAGGAAAAATTCATTCAACAAACTGAGCAAATAATTGGCTCTGTCATCCGTCAAACCTATCAACTTGGTTCAATAACGGAAGAATATGAAATTACATTAAAAAAATATATAAATGAATCAGATTATAAAACGATACAGGAAAGTTTTCTTTTGAATAATCGTTTTCGTATGACAATTGATTATGAGTTAATGAAGGAAAATGACGAAACGACAAAATTTATATACACTTCTATAAATAAACCTAAAAATCCATTGCTTAGCATTTTTCAATTGTTTGGAAAAGACGAAGTGGTAGTGAACTTTATGAAACGTACAAAAGAAACAATTGAGGCCGATTATTCTAGCGAGCTAGAAGTATAAAGTGCTAACTAAAAAACAACTGCCGCTTATTTTTTGGGCAGTTGTTTTAATACGGCTTCTCTAGCTAGTGCATGGGCAGCTTTGTTTTGGTCATCGGGAATCCACTTAATGAAAAATAAGTCAAATGTATCACTTATGTCTAAAATGTTTTTTAGGATAGCGGCGAATTCTGCATTTTTGGCATATCGCTTTTCGACAGCAGCATATACAATTTGAGAATCTGTCCGTACGGAAACAATAGTAGGAGATAATTTTTGTACCTCTTCTAAACCTCTTTGAAGAGCAATAAACTCAGTTGTATGGTTAGAATAGGTTCCGATAAACTCACTGAATTTGAACTGCTGTCCTTCCCCTTTTATAAAGATCCCAATTCCACTAGGTCCTGGGTTGCCTGTAGTAGAACCATCAATATAAACCTCTAACATATTAATCTCCTTTTAAATTAAATAAATATTTTGTCTGAACTTTATTAAGCATACTTGCAAACAAAAGAAACATAATAGTACAATTACGAAATAGCGAGGAGAATAATGAATGAAAAATATGCAAATTATAAATGAAATTGACCATATTATACAAACATATTGCGATGGATGTTTTGTGCGGACACAACTTCGAAAGGAAAAAGGAAGAACTGGCGCGCATCACTTTTGTATCCATGAATGTACTGTTGGAGAAGAGATAAAGAGAAAAGGGAAAAAACTTCAGTAAAAAAACCCACGACCATTTGTCGCGGGAAGAACCGTTTCTAACTATTTTTAACAACGTTTGCAGCCTGAGGTCCTCGGTTTCCTTCAACAATTTCGAACGTAACGTTCTGTCCCTCTTCCAATGCTCGAAATCCATCTCCTTGAATACCAGTAAAATGAACGAATACATCTTCTCCATCATTATACTCAATAAACCCATAACCTTTTTCATTATTAAACCATTTTACTTTCCCCTGTTGCATAAACGTTCCTCCCTTAATCCACTAAAAATTCAGTCAATGGATAAATAGACTATACAGTAAATGACAACTTTCGTCAATATTTTGTCGAATCCCTGATCTTCAAATAATAGTACCTAATGTTATATGAAAGCCTCTATCCGATTGAAGTATAGCCACAAATACAGGTATACAATCTTTAAGAATTAATAAAGACTGCACATTAGCAGTCTTTTTTGGTTTTATTCGTTATAATGGTTAAAGAAGATGGCTTAAGGAGAATAAATGATGAATTCAATACAACATTGCGAGCAATTAGTGAGAGAAATATATAAGCATTTTGATGCAAGTCATGATTTTCAACATATTGAAAGGGTGCGGAAAAATGCATTTGATATAGCTGCTTGTGAGCCAACAGCTGATGTAGAGATTATCGAGTTAGCGGTGCTTCTTCATGATGTAAGTGATCCGAAATATTCTGTAGATGAAGATAAACTGGAAGAGGATCGGATTATAAATCTCCTCAACTTACCTTATGAAAAAATAAAACAAATTAAAACACTTATTAAATCCATTTCCTTTAACGGGGGAAATGAAATGCAGGCCGACACAATTGAAGCTAAAATCGTACGAGACGCCGATCGATTAGATGCGATAGGTGCAGTTGGAATTGCGCGCACGTTTGCTTATGGAGGAGCAAAAGGTCGGAAGCTATATGACGTGAATGAAAGTCCAAGGGACAAGATGACTTCCGAAGAATATCGTTCCAAGGAAACGGCCTCCGTTACACATTTTTATGAAAAATTATTAAAATTGGCAGACGGAATGCTCACACAAAAAGGAAAAGAACTTGCCCAAGAAAGACATGCTTTTATGGAATTATTCTTGCGAAACTTAAGAAAAGAAACAGGGGAACAAATATGAGCCATTTAATTATTTCAAACTTAACAAAAACGGTCGGAGAGAAAACGCTGTTTGAAAATATAGCATTTACGATAAACAATCAAAATAGAGCGGGATTAATAGGAATTAATGGTACTGGTAAATCTACATTCCTCTCCATTATTGCAGGACAATTAGAAGCCGATTCTATTGATCGAGATCATCCGAATAAGTACAGAATTGCTTATTTAGAGCAACAGCCTAAATTTGAAAAAGATGGGACAGTATTACAAACAGTCTTTAGTGGGGATTCTCCTATTTTAAAAATCAACAGAGAGTATGAAGAAGCGTTACTTGCTTTAATGGAAGACTCCAATTCTACAGCACGTCAAAATAAACTGCTTGATTTACAGCAACAAATGGATGATTTGCAAGCTTGGGATGTCAATGCCCTTGCGAAAACAGCATTAACGAAATTAGGAATTACGCAATACGAAGATTCAATTCTTCATCTATCAGGTGGTCAACAAAAAAGGGTGGCACTTGCAAAAGTTTTGATAGAACCAGCAGATTTACTTCTCTTAGATGAGCCAACCAACCATTTGGACAAAGAATCGACAGATTGGTTGCAAGATATGCTTCAACGCATTGAAGGTTCTATAATATTTGTTACCCATGATCGCTATTTTTTAGATGCTGTTGCTACACATATATATGAATTAGCAGATAAAACGCTTTACACACATTCAGGAAATTACGGGGACTATTTAGAGTCGAAAGCTCTTCGAGAAGAAATGAATGCTGCTTCTCAACAAAAACTACAAAATTTGTACCGAAACGAATTGAAGTGGATTCGTAGAGGAGCAAAAGCAAGATCGACAAAACAAAAGGCGAGAAAAGATCGATTTGAAGAAATTGATTCTAAAATTGACCGTAATAACAGTACACAAAATTTAGACTTAGAATTGGCAACGACTCGTCTAGGTAAACAAGTACTAGAAGGAATAAATATATCAAAAAGATTTGGCGCAAAGAAGATCGTTGAAGATTTCTCTTTCTTATTACAAGCGGGAGATCGTATTGGGATTGTAGGTCCAAATGGAGTAGGGAAGAGTACATTACTTAAAATGCTTGCGGGTGAAATTCCGATGGACTCCGGAGAAATGATTGTAGGTTCCACCGTTAAGCTAATGCACTTTTCACAGCAATTACCTAAGTTGGACGAGCAGACTAGAATGATTGAATACGTACGAGAATCTTCCAACTTAATCGAGACAGGTTCAGGTGAAAAATTTTCTGCAGCACAAATGTTAGAACGATTTTTATTTCCTTTAAACACACATGGTACACAGATAGGTAAGCTTTCTGGCGGCGAGAAAAAACGACTAGTTCTGTTAAAAATGTTAATGGAACAGCCGAATGTTCTATTTATGGACGAGCCGACAAATGACTTAGATATTCAAACATTATCTGTTTTAGAAGACTTTATGGAATCTTTTCCTGGGGTTATAGTAACGATTTCCCATGACCGTTTTTTCTTGGATCGAATTGCGAAGAAGCTATGGATATTAAATGGCGATGCTTCAGTTAATGAGTGGTTGGGGGTTTATTCTGATTACTTGGATAGTAGTGTGAAAGTTGCTCCAATCGAAAGTGTGAAAGTAGAAAAAGAAGTGCTACCAATAAAAGCGAAAAAAGAGAAAAAGAAAATGTCTTACAAAGAACAGCGTGAATGGGAAACCATTGATGGAGACATTGAAAGAACTGAACAGCTGATTACAGAGTTAGAAGAAAAGATTTTAACTGCTGGATCAGATTTTACTCTATTACAGGAACTAACAGAGAAACTGGAACAAGCAAACAACAACTATGAACAACTAATTGAAAGATGGTCCTATTTAGAAGAAATTGCTTCTTCCTAATATTATTTACTGGAGGTATGAAAAATGAAAATATTAACAATCGAACCAACACCGAGTCCAAATACAATGAAAGTAATTATAGATCAGGAGCTTCCATTTGGTAAAAGTCATAATTATAAAAAAGACAATATTGAAGGCGCACCAAAAGAAATTCAAGAACTTTTTACGATAGAAGGTGTAAAAGGGGTATATCATGTAGCTGATTTCTTGGCAATTGAACGTATTGCTAAATTTAATTGGGAATCGATTTTAGCGTCGGTGGAAAATGTATTTGGAGCTGACAATAAAGAAAAGGCCAGTGAGCAACCATTAGACCATTACGGAGAAGTATATGTGCATGTACAGCAGTACAAAGGTATCCCACTTCAAGTAAAAGTGTTTGATAGCGAATCAGAATCAAGATTTGGTTTATCTGATCGTTTTACAAAAGCATTAGACGAAGCAATGGCAGGGGATCAAGAAAATTATATCATGCTTCGTAAATGGGTAGATTACGGAGTTCGTTACGGCGACCAGAAAGAGATCGGCGAACAATTAGTAAACGAATTGGAAGCGTCATTTCCACAAAGTAAGCTTCAACAGCTAATTGAGGAAAAGGATAATAACACAGAAGAGAAAACGGCTGTTCGTGTTCCTTTTTCTTTAGACCAATTTGAAGTAAGTGAATGGGAAGAAAGATTCCAATTGCTGAATAATTTGATTAACCCTGAACTAGAGGATTTACCAATTTTAGCAAAAGCCGTAGAAGATGAACAAGTATCTATACGTAGACTTGCGACAGTATATCTTGGCTTAATGGAAGATGAAGCGGTTATTCCTTATTTAGAATTAGCACTAAAGGATAAAAGCAGTGCAGTAAGAAGAACAGCCGGAGATGCAATGAGTGATTTAGGATTTGAACAGTTTGCAGATGCAATGAAAGTTGCATTGTTTGATAAAAACAAACTAGTAAGATGGAGAGCTGCTATGTACTTCTATGAAGTAGGCGATGGAGAAGCACTTCCCGCATTAAAAGAAGCAATGGATGATAAAGAATATGAAGTAAAATTACAAATCCGTATGGCAATTGCTCGAATTGAAGGGGGAGAAGAAGCAAAAGGGTCAGTATGGAAACAAATGAGTGAAGCTAGAAAATGAAGCAATTGATACAGCACCATCCTTCCTTTTAGTGTACGTATTTCCAGCTTTGGCTAAAATGTTAGATTGAGTCGAGCCTGTACGTGCTATAGTATAAATTCAAACCCCTTCAATCTTGATTGGAGGGGTTTTATATGGAAAGAAATAGTGGTGTGGCTTAGTCCTTATTTTTTAATTGTAGATTGCCTCTATTCATTATTATGGTTGCATTAAAAGCTTCGTATAAAGCATAAGGGAGATAACAGAAAGCCATAAAAACAAAAATTGTGGGTACCTTATCTACAATGGGAAAGAAGCCGACTAAAAAATTCTTAACTGTAATGCCTAAAAAAAGCATTAGTGGAATTACGAAAACTGCTATAACAAACAATAATGGAGTCATTTTAGTTTCTCTTAGTTTTGCTTTACAGTGTGGGCACTTCATACTAAAAGGGGTAGAAAAATTTTCGAAATGTTCAATAGTAATTGGTTCTTGGCAACTGGGACAAGGAATTGAGGTTTTCATGAATGAATCTCCTTAAAAAATTTATAATATTATTTAAAGTATAATTGGATTTTCTATTAAATGTAATGGGAAATTAAGAGAAAGCTTTTTGCAAACATAAGATATGGTTAGGGTTAATAACTCATCATTGGAAAAAATCCAAGAGGAAGAATAGAATATCCTTATAAAAAAGCGACAACTACTTCATTGAATAAGACATCAATTGTTATTATTAAAGGACATATGAACATGGTTTGAAAAAAGAATAAATAACCGTTGTTGCTGTTCAACATATATTAAAAAACCATTCAACTTAAAAGTGAATGGTTTTTTTATAGGCTTTTATGATTTGAAAGCGAAATGCCTCTGTAACGTTTTTTGTAATTATAATAAAACAATTTGTCCAAGGAGTTCCTATCAAGATCGATTGATTAAAACGTTGTATACAAATTATAAGTAAATTGACCTATTTAGTCCTGTTTAAATAACGGGTAATGAGTAAAGACTAAGAAAGTTATGTATGTTATGAGAAAAGAGGGAGTTGTATGAGTAAAAAACAAATTGAAGAAAAAAATAAAATAAAAAAAGAGATCCATATAACCTATTATTTTTCCGTTTTGTTTACCATTATAGGAACCCTGGCCATACTCTATTTATTGAGCCATAAAGTTGAAAAAATTAGCCTTTTTACAGTGATGCTTTCTATCTCTGCTGGTGGCCTACCTATTGGGTTCATTGGAGCACTTATCGATTACAAAATCTCTGAATATAAGGTAAAATATAATAAAACGGTAAACTAGATAGGTTGGGGGTGAACATGAGTTGAGATTTTTAAAAGTGCTAGTTAGTTTCATTGTAATAATCGGTTTAGTAGGAATAGCTCTTTACTATTTTGGCCCGAAAATAGTCGCAGATCAAGTAATGGAGAAAGTTGTAGTGGAGCTTGAAGACAGCGGTCAACTGGAAAGTATTAAACAAGAGATTAAGAACGATCCGCAATTGCAAGCGTTTATTGAAGAAGGAAAAAATGTAGACAGCAGTACATTGCCATTTCAAACAAAAGAAGAAGCGACAAGAGTGTTGTTAAAAAAATTCAAAATAAGCGATTTGCAAGAATTTCAAACAAAAGCTAAAAACGGTATGACAGCAGAAGAACAACAAAAAATTTTTAACCAAATTGAAAGTACCTTAACTGAGGAAGAGATGTTAGCATTAAAGGTACTCGCTTATAAAGAATTGACAAAGTGATTTGGAGTAGAAGTTGCTCTAAAACACTTTTTTGTTTCAATCATTTGAGGATGTCATAAAAAGACAGGTCTAAAACCTGTCTTCGAGTAAATTCTAAGACCATCAGCTTAACTATCAACAATAGCCACCACCACCGTAGCCACCTGAGTTAAAGCCACACGCCGCTATAATTATTAAAAGAATGAATAAAACAACGATTAAAGCAAATCCTGATCCATATCCAAATCCACCTACTGCTTCGCCCATATTGTACACCTCCTCTATATGGAATAATTCATCTTATGTCCCTAATTTACTTTGCTCTGATTCATTTGCTTAGTTTTTCGAAAATATTCTAAAAATAAATACTTTCTTACTGCGTCTTAAATCATCCAATGAGAATCACTAAAAAACTGAAGGTACAGTCGAGGAGGTTTGACGTACCATTCAGTTATTAAATAGCTTATTCAAATTCTTAAGAAGTGATGGGGCGTATACCTTGGGGTAACTAATTAAGTTAACATCCCCCTCAAACTGTAGGATCAATTAATTACTATTTCCAGGTCTGTTTCAGAAAGAAAAAGACAAAGAGGGAAACAAAAGGGTAAGGTGATTGAATTTTAACAAGGGTACTGTCACTGTTCTTGAAGAGATGGAATTTGATGATTTTTATCTTGCCTACTTGGTAGCTCCGATAAGACTTGGAATAGGTATAATTCAGAAGAAGTGAAGGATAGTAATTCGATCCTAACAAAAAAATACTTCTAAATCCTACGATTAGATTATTTTGGTACCGCATAAACCGACTAATTATTTTCTAAGATATGAGATAAAGTACCTTATCCATTTGATAACTTTTTCATAATTTAAAGATATCATTAATTAAAGGAGGGGTATAGGATGTCTGGATATAATGAAGGTGGTACGAATGGATCAAGCTTCGTGCTGATTGTAGTGTTATTTATCCTACTTATTATTGTTGGAGCATCTTTTATTTATTAAAGATAGTAAAAAAATGAATAAAATGAGAAAATCTCGATTTTTTAGAACAGCACTTTTTGATCGAAATGCAATGGAATAAAAATTAAAAAAGTAATTACAACAATACAGTACCCTTTGCATATTCTTTTTTAAGATGTCGACCTACTCTTTATTGAGTTGGTCGCTTTTTTATTTATTAGAAAATGCCAGAAAAATATTCCATTGTGCTTAGCTAGAAGCGAACACCTCCCATAGAAAATGTGTTTGTATGGTTTGCAGTAGTAAAATCGTAAAAGGTTTGTTATACGATAGCTCGGTATTAAGCCTGCATTTTTAGAATATATTTATTATGTCAAAACTTGAGTGAATGAGGGATAATATCTTAAAAAGTAAAATTGAAGAACTGGCAATAGAAGAAACTGTTAAGGCCTTCCTTGTATGTGGAGCTACGAGTCCATCGGATATTTTGGAAACAGCCAATAAAGTAACAAACGAAATAATAAATAGATACTCATTAGACACGTTGGAATCTGAAAAAGTAATTAAAGAACTAATAGTACTGCATTTAAAAGGTTTAGAAAAATTCCAATACTTTACCAAAGACTATCGTGAATCCAATATATGGCAAGAAAAAATTTTAAGGAGAACGTCTATAAGGACTTTACATTAAGATGTAACAAAAAAATCCATTTACCACTCGCTAGGAAATCGAAAAAATAGAAAAATAAACAGTGCTATTTTTGGAAAATAAGGTTACGAGTATAAATCGCGTATGAAAAGGTAATTTTATAAAAGTGAGATCCCTTCGCAGAATCTCATGAATTGCAGCCCCACTGTTGAAGAAGTGGGGCTTTTTTTATTTGTCTGTTTATTTATATTATAAAGTTTGCACTAATTTCGTTTATTGATTAACACAGCGAATTGGTTAAGTTAAAAATAGTAATTTTACATTGTATTTATCATGTTAAGTAATGTAACATATAATTGGTTTAAAATTATAAAGTATAAAATGGAGAAGATATCATGATAGATAATATTGCATTTAGAGATGCGAGAACTGAAGATCTCCCATTAATAATAGATATTTATAATTCAGCTATTCCAAGTAGAATGGCAACTGCTGATACTGAATTTATATCTATAAGCGATAGATTAGAATGGTTCAAAGAACATACCCCTGACAAAAGACCTCTGTGGATTATAGAGTATGAAGGTAACGTTAGTGGTTGGGTAAGCTTCCAGTCCTTCTATGGAAGACCGGCCTACAATGGAACTGCCGAAGTAAGTATTTATTTTGACCAAAGTATCAGAGGGAAAGGACTTGGGAAAAGGACTTTAAACAAAGTTATAGAAGAATGTCCTAAGCTAGAAATTGATACTTTA
Source organism: Bacillus sp. FJAT-22090 (assembly GCF_007676755.1). GTDB lineage: Bacteria > Bacillota > Bacilli > Bacillales_A > Planococcaceae > Psychrobacillus. The sequence continues at coordinate 64,356 of NZ_VEBK01000016.1, forward strand.
CTTGGTTTCATCTTTGAACACAATGAGCCTAGTATAAGATTATTTACAAGTGTTGGTTTTGAGAAGTGGGCTCATTTGCCGGAAGTTGCTAAATTAGATGGAATCAAAAGAAATCTGGTTATTATGGGAAAAAAGATTTCTATCTTTTAACAATTTAAAATTTTTTCTGACAGTTGTTGTTGGGAATTATTTTATTTTTTGACCTAACTAAAACCATCCTATTGCGTATTAGTATAGATTTTGTAATATAGCTAAAAAGAAACGAATAAAGTGAAAATAGATGATTTAATATGGTATTCAAAGTAGAATAGATAGTAGGAATCCCGCAATACAAAGGGGATATGAATATAATTGAAAGCAGGCGATAGTGTGAATGCATACGACGAATATATGAAAGAAGTAGTAAAACCAATGAGAAGTGAGTTAACGAATGCAGGGTTTAAAGAATTAATAACTACTGAGGACGTACAAAACCATATGGCTAATGCGCAAGGAGTTTCTTTAATCGTAGTAAATTCTGTATGTGGATGTGCTGCGGGACTAGCAAGACCGGCAGTGATAGGTGCTGTAGAAGAGTTGGAAGTAAAACCAGATAACTTAGTTACTGTTTTTGCAGGCCAGGATCAAGAAGCAACTGCTACAATGAGAGGTTATTTTGAAGAAGTGCCACCAAGTTCACCATCTATCGCTATTTGGAAAGATGACCAATTGGCTTATTTCATTCCACGTGAGCAAATAGAAAGCAATTCTATGGAGACGATTAAAGGTCATCTATCTGGAGTTCTTGCTCAAATTGTTACTTCATGAAAACAATAGTAACAACTGCTGGTAGAACGAATGATATTTTTGTTCAGAAAGCAAAGACTATTGCGTCTGAATTGTCTTTGGCATACGTTAAACGTCAAAAAAAGTCAGTGCAAAAGATGCATAAAGAGCTACAGGCTAATTTATTGGTCGTAGGTAAGGAGAGATTAGAACTGTATATTTTCGGTTCTACTACTCCTTTTTTCTTCCATCCAAATTCTGCCGCATTTCGGATGAAGCGAATACTAAACGGTGATAAAGATGTACTTTTAGAAGCATTGGATTTGCAATCAGGAGATCGTTTTTTAGATTTAACAGCAGGGTTATGTTCGGATAGTATACTTGCAGCGTATGCGGTAGGAGAAAATGGAGTAGTTGATGCGTGTGAAAAGGATACAATGGTTGCCTATATAGTAAGGCATGGGCTGGAGACGTATGAAACAGAAAGTATAGGGTTACGAAAAAGTATGCAACAAATACATATAATCCATCAAGATGCAATAGACTATTTAAAACAACAGGATTCTGATTCCTATGATGTTGTTTATATGGATCCAATGTTTGAAGAAGTTATTGAAGAATCTTCTAATTTCGAAGCTTTAAGACAAGCTGGGGTACATGAAACAGTATCAGATGAATGGATTACAGAAGCGAAGCGTGTAGCAAAAAAGCGAGTGGTGCTTAAAGCTCATTTTCGTTCCCCCTTATTTGAGAAATATGATTTTGAACGGTTAACGAGATTAACATCAAAATTCCATTACGGTGTTATCGAAATATAAAAAAAAGCTGTCGCAGCGGACAGCTCTTTTTAGTTTGTGAAGTTTAATGATGTTAAATAAGCTAATAAAAACAAAAATCCGATACCAATGACTAAATTTGCATCCATATTGATTTTCCTCCTTAGTTGAAAAAAGCTACTGAAAGTTTACACTGTTTATTGTACAATGAATACAAAGAAGATGAAACCTTTTGTTACGGAAAACGTATATGATAGTAGTGGCTTTACTAATTTGGTCAAAATTGAAGGTGATAATGATGAAAAAGTGGTTTCAAAAGTCAATTATAATTACGGTCGCTTTATTAACGTTTGGCCTTATCTCTCCCAACCATTTAATTTGGGAGCAATTACTCGATACAAAAAATCCGACGAAGTCTATAGCTTCAGATGCCAATACTGTTGAGTTTGAACAGGTTTCTTTCCTAGATTCACTGGAGACTCCTGATGTAAGTGAAGATATTACAAACGCAGCACGAGAGCAAGCATACATAAAATTTGGTAATCGAATTGGGCCAGTCATTCGACATGAATTTGATGATGTTATATTTCCCCGGATTCAAGAGGCAATAGATACAACAATCGCGAAAGCAGATAAAGAGAGAATAGCGAATCTATCGATTACCGAACATCCATCAGGTGAGTATCATGAGAAAATTTTTCATATTTATAATGAAGATACGAGAAAAGACTTGATTCGATTTCATGTAAGAACAGATAAAAAACCGCAAGAGGGATATTATTTTAATTTTCACTATCATCTAGCAGAAGACCAATACACCAAACATTATGCATTAGGCGAAATTTTTTGGTCCAAAAATACACCGCCTAAATGGTTATCTTAAACACTCGTGTAAATCACGAGTGTTCAGACTGTAGACAAACTCGAAATTTCGAGTTTGCCTACAGTCTTTTTTGTTTTAAAATAA
>NZ_VEBK01000017.1:0-347 GCF_007676755.1 Bacillus sp. FJAT-22090
AGCTCTTCAGCGCCGATGGTAGTTGGGGGTCTCCCCCTGTGAGAGTAGGACGTCGCTGGGCACTCAAAAAAAAAGTCGTTACCGAGTAATCGGTAGCGGCTTTTTTGTATTTATAGAGTAGTTTAGTTATGGGAAAAACAGATCTCGGTAGACTAATAAAGGACCAATCGCAGACCAACCTCATTTGGTTGCCTTCGGAGGGGAATTGGTTGCTCTCGTAATCAAACTGGTTGCTTTGGGGTCTAAGTTGGTTGCTCTCCCGGCATATTTGGTTGCGTTAAGCCATTTATTTCAAAATAAGGGCTTCTTTTATTGGATAATTTTTATGCTAGTAGGTAACCTAAGCT
>NZ_VEBK01000017.1:443-57902 GCF_007676755.1 Bacillus sp. FJAT-22090
AGCTTAGTTAGTTGCTCTTGACGAGAAATTGGTTGCCCTCGAAGAATAATGGGTTGCGTTAAGCCATTCGTTTCCAAATAATCTCTTCTTTTATTAGACAATTTTTATACTAGTAGGTAACCTAAGCTTAGTTAGTTGCTCTTGACGAGAAATTGGTTGCCCTCGAAGAATAATGGGTTGCGTTAAGCCACTTGTTTCCAAATAATCACCTCTTTTATTGGACCATTTTTTGCTGGTAGGTAATCTAAGCATAGTTGGTTGCTCTCACCGAGAAATTGGTTGCATTCATCCATTTACTTTCAACTAATCTCTTTTTTTAAAAGCCTTACTATAATAATCACGAGGTATTGGAAGAGTACTACCTATATCATTATGGCATGTAAAACATTCAGCAAATTTATAAGGGATTCAATACTACTCGCCCACTTTTTATATGTATATTTGCAACCCGTAAGTTTGTAGTTAAATTTCCTAAAGAATATGTGAAAAGAGACTTGAAATAAATAAAAGAATTGTTATAATAATATTTGTACTTTAATTTTATGTGACGTTCCGAAGTAGCTCAGTGGTAGAGCAATCGGCTGTTAACCGATCGGTCGTAGGTTCGAGTCCTACCTTCGGAGCCATTTTTTTGTCTGTGCTTCCATAGCTCAGCAGGTAGAGTGCTTCCATGGTAAGGAAGAGGTCAGCGGTTCGAACCCGCTTGGAAGCTTACATTTTGAATATAAATGTAGAAAATATCAAGAAATGCTTGTCTTAAATGAATACATATGTTATTATTATTTTTGTTCGGTTTTAACGTAGAAATACGAAAATAATCGTGAATTATAACCCAGGAGGATTAGCTCAGCTGGGAGAGCATCTGCCTTACAAGCAGAGGGTCGGCGGTTCGAGCCCGTCATCCTCCACCATTTATTATTTTGTATCTAGCTTTGGAGGGGTAGCGAAGTGGCTAAACGCGGCGGACTGTAAATCCGCTCCTTAGGGTTCGGCGGTTCGAATCCGTCCCCCTCCACCAGTTTATTGGGGTATAGCCAAGCGGTAAGGCAACGGATTTTGATTCCGTCATGCCCTGGTTCGAATCCAGGTACCCCAGCCACAAAACTCTTTTAACATTAATTTTCGGGGCCTTAGCTCAGCTGGGAGAGCGCCTGCCTTGCACGCAGGAGGTCAGCGGTTCGATCCCGCTAGGCTCCATACTAATATAATTCAAAAAACCTTTCCGTCACAGGAAAGGTTTTTTTGTATATAAAAGACTTGATACTCAGAGGAAAACTTCAATAGGCAGGGCAACTTTAAAACAAGGTTATACGTTTCTATAAGAAAAGGAGATGAGAACTTTTCAATGTGTAAATCAATTATTTTTGATATGGATGGAACATTATTTCAAACAAATCTAATTTTAGAACCAGCTTTGGAAGAAACGTTTGAAGTATTACGAAAAGAAAAACTATGGGATACAAAAACACCGATTGAACAATATAGAGAGATCATGGGGGTGCCACTGCCAGTTGTATGGGAAACGCTTTGTCCGTACCACTCTATTGAAACTAGAGAGAAAAGCAATGAAATATTCCATACAAAGCTTATTAATTTAATCAGAACACAAAAAGGGGCACTTTATGCGGACGTAGAAAAAACGTTAAATAAGTTAAGTAAAAGATATCGATTATTTGTAGCGAGCAACGGGCAGAAAGAGTATTTAAGAGCAATTGTAGAAACATATCATTTAGACAGATTTATTCAAAATACATACAGTATCCAATTAATGAAGTCAGGGCATAAATCAGATTTAGTGCAGATGGTGAAAAGAGAAAATCAAATTGAAGAAGGTTATGTTGTCGGTGACCGCTCTTCAGACATATTTGCTGCGAAAGATAATGGACTTATTGCAGTTGGTGTGAATTTTGACTTTGCACAAGAAGAGGAATTAAAACAAGCAGATTTTGTCGTGAATAATTTCATGGAGATCTTAGAAATAGTCTGAATATAGCCCTCATATTAAATGTTTATCGGATGTTTTTTCAAATTAAATATTTTTTTAGAACTGAACATAAAACGCTTTTCAATACTCCTACCTATCCATTATGATGAAATAAAAAAGTGAGGTGTTGAGAGTGGCTGAAACAATCGTATATGGAGACGTAACATTACGACCGTTAGTAGAAAGTGATATACCCCTTTTATGGGAACTGTATGAACCGAAAATTTTTGAATTTATGTTGAATAAAGTTGAGAATAGGGATCAACTAGAACTGTGGTTGCAAATAGGTATTCATCAAATGAATGAAGAAAAAACGGCACTTGCTTTTGTTGTAGAGAATACCGATACACAAGAAATAATGGGAACTACCCGTATTTATGGTATAGATGATATAAACCATGCTTGTGAAATAGGTTCGACTTTTTACGGTAAAAAGTTTCAGCGAACACATGTGAATACAACATGTAAATACTTGCTTTTAAAACACTGCTTTGAATATTTAGGGATGATTCGAGTACAATTTAAAACAGACGAGCTTAATACCGCTTCCCAATCGGCTATAGAAAGGATAGGTGGTATTAAAGAGGGAGTTCTTCGAAATGAACGAATTCGCTCAAATGGAACAGTCAGAAATGCAGTGGTTTACTCTATTATAGAAAGTGAATGGACTGAAGTGAAAAGTCACCTTGTACGGTTAATGAATAAATATTCATAAAATTGCTGAGTTGAGCCAACCCCCCTTTTGCAATTACAATAGATGTTAGAAATGAAGGGGGTATACAACGGTGAGTAAGCTTAATATTTCAATAATTGGTGTACCAATGGATCTTGGACAAAATAGACGTGGCGTTGATATGGGACCAAGTGCTATTCGTTACGCGGGAGTTGTTGAACGTCTCAAGGATCTTGGTCATTCTGTAAATGATGTAGGGGATATTGTGATAACACGTAAAGAGGAATCTAAAAATACACATTTACGCAATCTAGAAGAAGTAGTCGAAGGCAACACAAAGTTAGCAAATAAAGTACATGAAGTAGTATCAGAAGGCCGCTTTCCTCTAGTACTAGGCGGAGACCACAGTATTGCGATTGGTACACTAGCAGGGCTTGCTGATCGCTATGAGAATCTAGGAGTAATTTGGTATGATGCACATGCCGATTTAAATACAGCAGAAACTTCCCCATCTGGGAATATTCATGGAATGCCCTTGGCAGCAAGCCTTGGTTTAGGTCATGAGGCTTTAGTCAATATACGAGCTTATGCTCCAAAAATTAAACCTGAAAATGTCGTGATTATCGGAGCACGTTCGGTAGATCCTGGGGAACGTGAATTGATCAAAGAAAAGGGTATTAAAGTCTTTTCCATGCACGAAATCGATAAGCATGGCATGACAGAAGTGATGAATCAAACAATCGCTTATTTCGAAGAACGTAAAGTAGATGGCGTGCATTTATCACTTGATCTAGACGGTTTAGATCCTTTGTACACACCAGGCGTTGGGACACCGGTTCCAGGTGGTATAAGTTACCGTGAAAGTCATTTAGCAATGGAGATGTTATATTCGTCTAATCTGATTACATCAGCAGAGTTTGTAGAAGTAAATCCGATATTGGATGAGAAAAATAAAACTGCAGATGTTGCTGTTGGCCTAATGGGATCTTTATTAGGAGAAAGCTTAGTATAATTTTTGGAAAAAGTAGACAAATAGTCTGCTTTTTCTTTTTTATTATCAACACAGTGCTCTAAATGTTTGATAAAATAAATAATATATATAAAAATGAAACCTGTTGATACCTTAATCCGTATAGGTAAGACAGCCGCATAGGGCGGAGGGGAAATCACGATGGATGCGTTGGTAAACAAACGAATAAAACAAGTATTAAAAGGCGATAAAGACGCATTCGCGGAGATTGTCGACCTGTATCAGCATAAACTATTTCAAGTATGTTTTCGTATGTTGGGAAATCGACATGAGGCAGAGGACATTGCACAGGAAGCATTTGTGCGAGCCTTTATCAACATACATACGTTTGATCAGAAAAGAAAATTTTCTACTTGGCTTTACCGTATCGCCACAAATTTATGTATAGATCGTATAAGGAAGAAAAAGCCAGATTTTTATTTAGATGCAGAAGTCAAAGGTACGGAAGGGCTTGATATGTATTCTCAAATTGCAGCTGCAGATGAACTTCCAGAAGAAGAGCTGATGAAGCTTGAATTGCAGGAACGAATACAATATGAAATTAGTCGACTTCCCGATAAATATAGATCAGCCATTGTATTAAAGTATATGGAAGAATTACCTTTACAAGAGATCAGTGAAATATTAGAATTACCACTTGGAACGGTAAAAACAAGAATCCATAGAGGCCGTGAGCTACTTAGAAAACAGTTAAGCAGACAGCCCAATTTTTTATAGGAGGGAATCACGATGAATGCGTGTCCAGAGCGAATTGTTCACTATATGCATGAATATCTAGATGGTGAAATTAGCCGTGAACATGAGCTTGAGTTGAAATCTCATTTGCAATCATGCGTGGATTGTCAGGCGCATATGCATGAGTTAAGCGATGTAGTTGCCTTTGTAAAAGGGGCAGCTCATGTAGAGGCACCAACTAATTTTAGTCATGCTGTGATGGCAAGACTCCCGAAAGAAAAATCACATGCTGGGGTGAGTAGATGGTTGCGACGTCACCCAATCCTTACTGCAGCTGCTCTGTTCTGTTTGTTTATGAGCAGTGCATTATTCACTAATTTCAATGAACAGCAGCAATTCTCCTTTACGAAGCAAGAAAATGTTGTCGTGGAAGGGGAAACGGTTATTATCCCTGAAGGACAAGTCGTAAAAGGCGATTTAGTTGTACGCAACGGGGATGTTCGAATTGATGGTGAATTGGATGGAAATCTAACAATCATTAATGGTACAACATATATGGCTTCCACAGCGGTTATCACCGGTAAGACCGAAGAAATCAATGAGGTATTTGACTGGCTTTGGTTTCACATAAAAGATGGGGCAAAAGAAGTAGTGTCATTCTTTGAAAAAGAAGAAACAAAATAATGGAAAGTCTATCCTGAAATCTGGATAGACTTTTTTGCTCCAAAATGTAGAGAATTAGTCAACTATGTTATACTTACAATGTATGGATTTGTGATGAAAAGTGGGGGATGCCACATGTCGTTTATGGAGCAATTTACAAACTTAATGCCAGTAAACGTTATTGTAAACATTTTAGATGTTTTATTTGTTTGGTTTGTTATATATAAATTAATAACCTTGATAAAGGGAACGAAAGCAGTTCAATTATTAAAAGGAATATTCGTTATTATCATTGCTCGGGTAGTGACGGACTTTTTAGGAATGGATACGCTTGGTTGGTTACTTGAAAATGTGATTAATATTGGATTTTTTGCGATTATCGTTATATTCCAACCTGAAATAAGAAGGGCACTCGAACAAATAGGTAGAGGTAAGCTCTTCGGAAGAAGCTCCTCTATGCAAGAAGAGGAAGAGAAAATCCGTTTGATAGGTGCAATGACGAAGTCCGTAAGCTATATGGCAAAGCGTCGGATTGGTGCATTGATCTCAATAGAGAGAGAAACAGGTTTAACGGAATATATTGAGACCGGCATTCAGTTAAATGCGCATCTTACTTCTGAGCTCATGATTAACATTTTCATACCGAATACACCTTTACATGATGGGGCAGTTATTGTTCAAAAAAATAATATAGCTTCCGCCGCTTGTTATTTACCGTTATCTGAAAGTCCTTTCATTTCGAAGGAACTTGGTACACGGCATCGCGCGGCAATTGGTTTAAGTGAAGTAACGGATGCAATTACCATTGTGGTATCGGAAGAAACAGGTGCAGTAAGTTTAACGTCTAACGGGGATCTCCATCGAAATTTATCCATTGAAGAGTTCGAAAATCACTTGACACGCCTTTGGTTTGGACCGACAGAGGAGCAGGTAACTTCTTCTAAATGGTTGTGGAGGGGGAAACAGAATGGATAAAATGATGGATAATCCATGGTTCTTACGAATAATCTCATTAGCACTCGCGATTTTACTATTCGTTTCTGTGAAATCAGAGATTGAAAATAATAATATGAATACTACTGGTACTTCAGTAGATGTTCTTCGAGATATACCAGTGGAAGTATATTATGACGATGAAAACTCAGTTGTAACCGGAGTGCCTAAAACTGTTAATGTAAGTATTGAAGGGCCATCAACAATCGTTCAATCTGCTAAAGTTATGAAGGATTTTAAAGTATTTGTGGATTTACGAGAAGTAACATTTGGCGAGCACAAAGTAGCTATTTCTACTGAAAACTTTTCGAATAAGTTAAAAGTTCGTGTGGATCCCGTATACGTAGATGTGGTGATTGAAGAACTGGTTTCCCAAGAGTTTGATGTCGATTTAGATATGAATGAAAGCTTGCTGGCAGATAACTATGTAGTAAAATCTTATGATGTAGAACCAAAAAAGGTAATAATCACTGGAGCAAAAAGTATTATTAATAGCATAGGCTATGTAAAAGCCACAATAGAAAGAAATCAAGGAATTAATAAATCCTTTGAACAAGAAGCCAGCGTCCGAGTTCTGGACTCTGACTTAAATAAATTAGATGTAGTAGTAGAACCAAAGGCTGTACAGGTAAAAGTGAAGGTAGAAGAATACAGCAAAGAAGTACCGGTAGCTCTCGTTCAAAAAGGTACGCCTAAAGAAGGAGTAACGATTAACAAGCTATCAACGGATGTAGAGAAAATAAAGCTTTACGGACCCCGTACAGTATTAGAAAAAATTGATCAGTTCCAAGTCGACGTCGACGTGAATAAAATAGAGGTCCCTGGGAACTTTGACTTAAAGCTGGTAGCTCCAGAAGGTGTGTCTAGGCTATCGTTAGAAAAGATTAAAATAACAGCCGATGTCACACCAGCTACTCCGCCAGATACAAAAGAGGAAGAAGATACTGCTTCAACCGTGACTGAGGAAAAATCGTTCGAGCAAGTTGCGATAGCAGTTAGAGGACTACCAGAGCAGCTAAGCAGTAATTTTGAAACTCCAGCAGAAGGTGTCGTTTCTGTTGTGGCAAAAGGATCACCCGAGGATTTAGAAAATGTTCAACTAAATACTGTTTCCGTTTATGTGGATGCGCAGAATGCCGAGATAGGGGAAGCAACTCTCCCTATTCGAATTGAAGGTCCATCTAACATAGAATGGAGAACTTCTGAATCTGAGGCGAAACTTACGATAAAAGAGGCTTAATCTTTATTTAGTTGGTTTATAACCATAACTAAAGAGGTAAAGCTTCTGCGGATGACAAAAATTTTGAAGTAACCCAATTAAACAGGGCTTATTCAAAATCTAATATAATCTCGCTAAGCTGTGTTTGAATGCACAGGACAACTGGTTTTTAAGGAGAGAATAATAAATGGGAAAATATTTTGGTACAGATGGTGTTAGAGGCGTTGCAAATTCAGAGTTAACACCAGAGCTGGCTTTCAAATTAGGCCGTGTTGGGGGATACATTCTAACAAAAGAAGCAAAAGAACGAGCAAAAGTGTTAATAGGTCGGGATACTCGTATATCTGGTCATATGCTAGAAGGAGCCCTTGTAGCGGGACTATTATCCGTTGGCGTTGAAGTTATGCGACTAGGGGTTATTAGTACACCAGGTGTTGCTTATTTAACGAGAGTAATGAGTGCAGACGCAAGTGTGATGATTTCCGCTTCACATAATCCTGTAGCAGATAATGGTATCAAGTTCTTCGGTTCGGATGGTTTTAAGCTTTCGGATGAACAAGAAGAAGAAATTGAACAACTACTTGATGTAGAAGAAGACAAACTTCCTCGTCCTACTGGAGCAGGAGTAGGGTCCGTATCTGATTACTTTGAAGGTGGACAAAAGTACATCCAATATTTGAAACAAACAGTAGATGAAGAGTTTGTAGGAATTCATGTGGCACTTGACTGTGCTAATGGGGCAACTTCTTCTCTTGGAACACATGTGTTTGCAGATTTAGATGCAGATTTATCCACTATGGGTGCATCTCCAAATGGATTGAATATTAATGAAGGTGTCGGATCTACACATCCAGAAGAATTAGCTAAATTCGTTCTTGAAAAAGGAGCGGACGTAGGTCTTGCTTTTGATGGGGATGGGGACCGTTTAATCGCAGTAGATGAAAAAGGACAAATTGTAGATGGCGATCAAATCATGTATATATGTGCCAAATATTTAAATGCACAAGGTCGTTTAAATAAAAGCACTGTTGTGTCCACTGTTATGAGTAATATGGGCTTCTATAAAGCATTAGAAACGCATGAAATGACTAGTGTGAAAACAGCAGTAGGGGATCGATACGTAGTAGAAGAAATGAAGCAGAACGGCTATAACTTGGGTGGAGAGCAGTCTGGGCATATTGTTTTCTTAGATTTCAATACAACAGGTGATGGCTTGTTAACTGGGTTACAACTCGTTAATATTATGAAAGTAACAGGAAAAAAACTTTCAGAACTTGCATCTGAAATGACTATATTTCCTCAAAAACTAGTCAATGTACGCGTAACCGACAAACATGCTGTTACGCAAAATGCAAAAGTTGCAGCAATTATCAGCGAGGTAGAAACAGAAATGGCAGGTAACGGCCGTGTCTTAGTACGACCATCTGGTACAGAACCGCTTGTGCGTGTTATGGTAGAAGCAGCAACAGCAGAAGAATGTGAAAACTACGTAAACCGTATTGTGGATGTTGTAAAAGCTGAAATGGGTTTGACTGAATAACATATGGAAAATCCGGCATATTGCCGGATTTTTTTGTATGTAAAAAGAATCATAATCCCTTTTATGTTTAATCTCTCGCTGTAAGTGGAATAACAGTAGAGAACAAACAGATAAGGAGTGTTAATATGGCTAAAGTAGCAACATTAATCACAAATATGTTTGAGGATGTGGAATACACAAGCCCAGCACAGGCATTAAATGACGCAGGGCATGAAGTATTTACAATTGAAAAAGAAGCAGGAAATGAAGTAACTGGTAAACAAGGGGAAGCACATATCAAAGTAGACTATGGAATTGATGACGTAAAACCTGAGGATTTTGACGCATTATTCATTCCTGGTGGTTTTTCTCCGGATATGTTACGGGCAGACGATCGATTCGTTCAGTTTGCAAAATCATTCATGGATGCTAAAAAACCAGTTTTTGCAATCTGTCACGGACCACAGCTTCTCATTACCGCGAAGACCTTAGATGGAAGGGATGCTACCGGCTACAAATCGATTAAAGTGGATTTAGAAAATGCTGGAGCAACTTATCATGACGAAGAAGTATTCGTTTGTGCGAATCAGCTCGTGACCAGTCGCACACCAGATGACTTACCTGCCTTTAATAGAGAGATTGTGAAGTTATTGGAACAATAATAGCACCATTTCTAATAGTACAAAAATATGAAGCACCAGAAGAATAGATGTTTTCTTCTGGTGTTTTTAAAGGACCGGGCGTCTTTTTGCCCGGTTTTTCTTAATTAAAAAAAGTAATAAACACGCTTTTTCAGTTAATCTATAAATCTTTATTCCATTAAATTGACGTGCATATAATGAACGTATATAATGAAAAAGTTACTTTAAATGTAAATTTAACTTCATTATGATAAGGGACCGCGTAGAAGGAGTGGAAAGTAAAACGCGTAAAATCAAGGAAAACAATTATAGCGCCAGAGCTGAAGAAATCGGACGAAATGTATCTTCAGCAGACGAGGTGGAGGTTATCGAAAATTCGGCGGATGCCTCCCGACCGTATTTGCCCGGTTGTTATTCTTTTTCAGAAACCATACGAGTGATTGTATGACAGAGGGGAAAAGAAGGCATTCTTAGCTTAATGGACGACTGTGAAAAAACAGGTCGTTTATTTTGACATGAATGTAAACGGAGGAATTAGAATATGTGTGGAATTGTAGGATATATTGGGGAAGTGGACGTAAAGGAAATTTTGTTAAAAGGTTTAGAGAAATTGGAGTACCGTGGATATGATTCAGCGGGAATTGCAGTGCTCAATGAAGAGGGAGTAGTCGTTTTCAAAGAAAAAGGACGTATTGCAGATTTACGAGACGTAGTTGATGAAGATGTAGCTGCAAAGCTTGGAATTGGGCATACTCGTTGGGCAACTCATGGTGTTCCAAACCAACTAAATGCACACCCTCATCAAAGTACAACAAAACGTTTTACGCTAGTGCATAACGGTGTAATTGAAAATTATCATTTGATGAAAAAAGCGTATCTATCTAAAGTAGAAATGACTTCGGACACAGATACAGAAGTAATCGTACAGCTAATTGAAAAGTTTTCCCAAGACGGATTATCTACTATAGATGCACTCAGAAAAACATTGCATCTTATCCATGGATCATACGCACTTGCATTACTTGATAAAGAAGATGCGAATACTATTTATGTAGCAAAAAACAAATCACCACTCCTTGTAGGACTCGGAGATGGATTCAATGTAGTGGCGTCGGATGCTATGGCAATGCTTCAAGTGACGGAGCAGTATGTAGAGCTTCACGATCAAGAAATTGTTGTCGTGCATAAGGATTCTATTGAAATTCAAAAACTAGACGGTTCTATCGTAGAGCGTCCAGCTTATAAAGCAGAGCTAGACATGAGTGATATCGAAAAAGGAACATATCCTCATTATATGTTAAAAGAAATGGACGAACAGCCAGCTGTTATTCGTAAAATCATACAAGCATATCAAAATGATCAAGGTGATCTTACAGTTGATGCAAGCATTTTGAAGGCACTTCATGATGCAGATCGTCTATACATTATTGCTGCTGGAACTAGCTACCACGCTGGTCTTATCGGAAAACAATATTTTGAGAAAATCGCTGGAATTCCAGTAGAGGTGCATATCTCTAGTGAATTTGGCTACAATATGCCACTTCTATCTGAAAAACCATTATTTTTATTTATCACGCAGTCAGGTGAAACAGCAGACAGCAGACAAGTACTTGTGAAGATAAAAGAACAAGGGTACCCAACAATTACAATGACAAACGTCCCTGGCTCTACTCTTTCTCGTGAGGCAGATCACACGTTGTTACTGCATGCTGGTCCAGAAATCGCAGTTGCATCTACAAAAGCATATGTTGCACAAGTAGCAGTATTAATGGTGACGGCTTCTGTATATGCACAATATCAAAACAAAACAGTCGATTTTGATGTAGTAAAAGAACTAGGTATTGCAGCCAATGCTGTTCAAACGATTGTAGATTCCAAAGAAGAAATGGAACAAATTGCTACAGAGTTTCTAGCAACAACAAGAAACGCATTCTTCATCGGACGAAACGTTGACTTCTATGTAAGTTTAGAAGGTGCTTTAAAACTAAAAGAAATTTCCTATATTCAAGCAGAAGGATTTGCAGGTGGCGAGCTAAAACATGGCACAATCGCATTAATCGAGGATGGTACACCAATCTTTGCGCTAGCAACCCAACAAGCAGTTAGCCTGAACATTCGAGGTAACGTCAAAGAAGTAGTAGCACGTGGTGCAAACCCATGCATTATTTCCATGGAAGGCTTTGAAGAAGATGGAGACCGCTTCGTTCTTCCAAGAGTACACGAGTTATTCTCACCACTAGTAGCAGTAATACCTTTACAGCTGATTAGTTACTATGCGGCATTGCATAGAGACTGTGACGTTGATAAACCGAGAAATCTGGCTAAGTCTGTGACGGTTGAATAAGGGAAAACTGTCGAAAGTAAAGTTGTGTGAAAAAACAATAAAGATGTATCCTCGACAATAAAGATGTATCCTAAACAATAAAGATGTATCTGAGACAAAAAAGATGTATTCTAATTTTGAGATGATTGTAAAAATCGTATGCAAGAGATTATTTCTCTTCCATACGATTTTTTTTTTTAGAAAACTAAAGATTTCAATAAATAAAGGAGGTTCATACATGATAGGTTATTTTCCATGTCCATATAAAGACGAAACTATATATAGTATAGCTGCAAGATACGCTAATCATACGGGGGCTCTATCGAAAAATGCTGTTTTACTAGAATTGTTTGATATACAAAAGCCTATGTTAAATGAAGAATATCTATCTAAGATAGATATTCTTGTATCTAAAATCAATCATTTTTCGAATGAATATACTTTGCATTACTTTTTAAGTAAACACTCTTCATCGCCATTATATACCCCTTTCATAAACAATAAAATTCACAACACTGCTGTTGCGTTAGAATTTCATTTGAAAAGTAAAAAAAAATATAAATGGGATGTTCCTTCAAAGGATTATTTATATTATTGTAGCAAGTGTGTGCAGCAAAGTATAGATAGGTATGGTGAAAGCTATTGGAATAGAGTTTTTCAAGTGCCAGGGGTGATGGTTTGTAGTAAACACGCTAGGTTTTTAGATATATCTCAGATAAATATTGTTAAAAATCCTATAAATAAATTTATTCTGCCGATTGAAGATGTAAATAAGTTGGAGGGAAATGACAATACAATCATTGAACAACTAATTGAAATAGCATCAAATATTGAATATTTCTTTAATAATGAAGTAAAGAAATTTAACTTTAAACAACTATATGAGAAATATTTTGAATTTATTAAGATAGCAGGAATTGCAACTCCGAAATCAACTCTTAAATCGAGACTAGGGGAGTTAATAATTTCGAAATTTAATGAAGAAACTTTAGATATTCTTAACTCCAATCCACGAAATAACAAATGGTTATCATATTTAAGTATAGAAAGGATAAAGCATATTCACCCAGTTAGACATGTATTACTTATGATGACTTTAAGTGAGTCTGTCGAGAGTTTTATTAATACTTCCCCGCAGTATCTACCTTTCGGAAGTGGTCCATGGGTGTGCATGAATCCGTTGTCCGACCATTACTTAGATAAAACTATATCCGAGATTGAAGTTATTTTTAATGATCGTTCTGGGAAGTTTAGAGCTGATTTTATTTGTAGTTGTGGATTCACTTATACGTTAAATACTGGAGAGAGTAATCCTCTTAGTATAAACAAGTTCTCTAGAAGGGTTAAAAAGAAAGGAATGGTTTGGGAAAGAGAGTTCGATAAATTAGTAAGCGACGGTATAACGGTTAAGGAATTAGCTAAAAAAATAAAACAAAGCAGAAATACGGTACAAAATATTATTAAAAAAGGACATAGATATCTTGAGAACGAAAAGAGAGAGAAACAAAAACAATTAAACGACAAAAGAAAGAAACAAGAAAAAGAGGATAGAGAGAAATGGGTTGAAATTTTTAAAAATCACCCTAACTACTCACGGACAGAATTGAATGATATGTATGGGAATCTTTATAATAGGCTATTAGTAAGAGATAAAGAGTGGTTAGAAAAGAACACCCCAGCTTCCAAAAGGGGAAGATCAAAATATAGCGAAGAAATTTACCAAAAAGAAGATTTACTGAAACTTGAAGAAGCTAGGCATATATTCAATAATTGGTCTACCTATGAACAACAAGCGGGAAATATAATAAAAATGACCAGAAACACCTTCTATAAAAGATTAAGAACGGATTTGCGTAATAAAGACAATTATCCACTGACAGATAGTTTTATTAGTTCAATTCTAGAATCTGTTTCCGATTATCAGATTCGGTTAATACATCAATGTATGGAAAGACACTATCAGAATGTAGAGGTGAAAAAATACGAATTAATAGCCCTAACAGGTATCAGAGCTAAAATTCTACCTGAAATACATACTTACATAGAAAAAATTATAAGGGAACACAACGAAATATAAAGTGTTCAATCAAAAAAAGGTGGTTTTCTTTAAGTGTCAAAGCGTAAAAATAATTGGTCTGAAGAGAAAAAAGAACGTTACATAAAGGAAGGAAGGGGACAGGGAGAGTTAGGAGACTATATTCCTTGGTTGAAAATACAGAATGTTTCTTCAGATGGAAATGTTACACGATTAATAGGTTGGAAAACCAAAAGACAGCATGAATTTTTATCAAATTTAGAGAGAGACTATTTTCTTTTATTAGAATGGGCAGATGACGTAGTAGATATTAGGGAACAGTTTTCTTTGAAGGATACAGTAACTTTTAAAATTGCTGAAGAAAAAGGGATTGCTCATTCAATAGATAGGACCACAAAAGCGCCTATAGTAATGACAACCGACTTCTTAATTACTATCATAAAAAATCAACAAAAAGAGTATCTAGCTCGTACAGTAAAGCCGAGTGGTCATCTTGAGGATAATAGGGTAATTGAAAAATTTGAAATAGAAAGAGAGTATTGGAAAAAAAACAAAATAGATTGGGGAATTGTAACCGAGAAAGAAATATATAGTGAACTTACGGACAATGTTTTATGGATTCATAAGTTTTACTATTTAGATGATCAGGAAGATATTGATAGCGCTAGTTTATTCTTAAGTATTTTACTCTCTAAAAAGGATAAGAATGAAAAAGTAATAGAAATATGTAATAAATTTGACGAAGATTATCACTTAGATGCGGGGTCATCATTGAACTATATTAAGCATTTTCTAGCCAGGAAGTATATCTTAGTGGATATGAACAAAAAAATAAACGTAAGAAGTTTATACATGAATGAATTAAATTTTAACATTAGTGAGGAGGATAAAGATGATTACATTAGCAGTTAATGAATTAATAAGTGATATAGCTAGTGACAAAGTTTATCGATTGCTCTGGATAGATGATGGAAACTTTATTACATATGTAATAGACATAGAGGAAGCAAAAGCTCTTCCATTACTTATAAGAATAAAAGATATAAGTCAAGGATTATTAGAAGGTACCTACGTTAAATTAAATAAATCAAACATTAAGTCAAATTCTTTTGATGATTTGTCTGAGGGGCATTTAAAAATTAGAGATAAATCTTGGGGAATTATAAAAGATTTAGTGCAGGATGAGCCGTCAATTTATAAGAAGAAAGAACGTAGTGAGCATATAAATAAACTTGTGAATACGAAATTATGTACAAACAAAACTGCATACAGATACTTAAGGAAGTACTGGCAAAATGGTATGACTATCAATAGTTTGTTACCCGACTATGAGAATTCAGGAGCGAAAGGAAAGGATAAAAAAAGTGGTGCAATTAAAAAGGGGAGACCTAGGACAACTAAGAGTGTCGGAATAAATATCACTGATGAAATAAAAGTAATCTTTAATAAAGCAATTAAAAAGCATTACTTCACAAGCAAAAAGAACTCCTTGTCTCATACATATAAAATGATGATTAAAGAATATTTTGCAGACAATATCCGTTACGAAAATGGGGTTAAGCATATTGTTATTCTTGATGAAAATAGTATCCCTACCTTACGTCAATTTAGTTATTGGTTTAAAAAGGAATATGATATTAAGCAAGTATTAATTAACCGTGAGGGAGAGAAGAAGTTTGAAAGAGATTATAGGCCAGTTTTAGGTTCATCGACATATGAAACGATGGGACCAGGATCCCGTTATCAAATAGATGCAACGATAGGGAATGTATATCTTATTTCCAGCTATAATTCAGATTGGATAATTGGCAGACCAATAATTTACTTTGTTGTTGATGTATTTACACATATGATTACAGGAATGTATATCGGGCTTGAAGGGCCTTCATGGGCGGGAATGATGATGGCCATTGCAAATGCAACAATGGATAAACAAGAGTTTTGTATGAAGTATGGAATTCCTATTTCAAATGAAATGTGGCCAGCTGCACATTTGCCAGAAATCATTGTTGGGGATCGTGGGGAACTAGAGGGTTACAATGTGAATAGCTTGATTGAAGGATTAAATATTTCTATTGAAAATAATCCTTCATTTAGGCCGGATTGGAAAGGAATTGTTGAAAAACTCTTCGATACTTCACAAGAGAAGATAAAGCCGTTTTTACCAGGATACATACAACCTGATTTTGGTGAACGAGGTGCGGAAGACTACCGTTTAGAAGCCAAATTAACTCTTGAACAATATACGAAAATTATTATAAACTTCGTCTTACATTATAACAAAAATTACTATATGAAAAATTATTTAAGAGATCCCGATATGATAATAGATAATGTTAGACCAACTCCCAATGAGCTTTGGAAATGGGGGGTAAAGAATAAGGCTGGCAAGCTACGTAAGGCTGAACTGGATACAGTTAAATTTTACTTAATGCCGAAGGCGAAGGCAACTGTAACTGCAGAAGGTATAAAATTTAAAGGAATGTTATACAGCTGTGAAATAGCGATAAAAGAACTTTGGTTTACTCATGCTAGAAAAGAAGGAAGATGGAAAGTAGATATTTCATATGATCCTCGAAACATGAATACTATTTATCTTCATACAAAGGATAAGGAGCTTTTTGAAGATTGTTATCTTTTAGAGCACCAAGAACGATTCCAAAATAAAATATTTGAAGAAATTGAACAGTTATTAGGTACGGAGAATAAGAATTTTAAAAATGAAAATCAATACCTGCTCCAGGAGGAAATTAATTTCTTTAGTAACATTGAGGCAGTTGTAAAGGAATCATTGGAAGATGCTAAGCATACACAGACTAGTCAAATAAGTAAAACAAAAAAAATAAAAAATATTCAAGAGAATAGAAAGCTTGAAAAAGGGTTACAAAGAAAGAAAGAAGCATTTCAAATGGGGGAAGAAAAAGATATAAAAGAAGTAGAGATTATAGATTTCAATACTGAATTAAGTGAAGGGAGAGTCCAAACGCCTTCAATTAAGGATCTATTTAACAAAAGGAGGGGGAGAAAAAATGATCAAACAACGTAAAACAATTAAATTAGAAAATGGAAGAGAGGTATTATTAGCAGAGTATCAGAAAGGGGAATTAACTGACTACAAGGGAAATCCACTTATTGAGGTACTCCCCCCTATTTTGTCATTTGACGAGTCTTTTAATCAACTGTGTTATCTACCAGAATATCATCCAAATGAGAAAAATTTATCAATTCATCTGCGCTATCATGCTCTATTACGTTTAACGCGTTTTTTTCAACCCGTAAATCAAACATTGAAATTAGAAGTACGTTTTTCACGATTTATTAGAGATGGGTATGTATATAGGAACCCACTACAAAAGCAACACGTTCAAACTCTTAATGAATTGCATAATAAATTAGTTAATAACGAAGAAATAGGATTACCACCTAATATAAGAAATTCAGCATCAAGCTTCACTTTAATTGGATTTTCAGGGATAGGGAAAACATCAGCAATTGAAAGAATATTATCTTTATACCCTCAAGTTATTTTACATCAACACCCCTTAAACTTTATTCAAGTTGTATGGATAAAGCTGAATTGTCCATTTGATGGTTCTTTGAAAACATTATGTATGGATTTTTTTCAAAAAATAGATTTACAAATTGGTACTAACTATTACGAGAAGTATGGTAAGCCATCAAACTCAGTAAGTTCTATGGTCACAAGAATGGGACAAATTTCACGATTACATTGCGTGGGTGCTTTAATTATTGATGAAATTCAACACTTGTTATCCGCAAAAGGTGTCGCATCTGAAATGATGATGAACTTTTTTGTAACACTAGTGAATGAAATTGGTATACCTGTAATGTTTATAGGAACAATGAAGGCACGAGCATTGCTACAAAAGGATTTTAGACAGGCACGTAGAAGCAGTGGTCAAGGAGATATGGTCTGGCAACAAATGAAAAATGATGATGATTGGGAAGTACTAATCACGAGCATGTGGGATTATCAATGGACGAAAGAGTATTCCGAATTAAATAAAGAACTAATAGACACTTTTTATGAAGAAAGCCAGGGAATAATTGACATTGCAGTGAAATTATATTTTCTTGCACAGACTAGAGCAATAGAAACTGGTGTTGAAAAAGTAACTCCTCAAATCATTCGTAAAGTTTTTAAGGAAGATTTAAAACTAGTTCACCCAATGATAAATGCTCTTAAATCAGGTGATGCAGCAGCAATAGCCAAGTATGAGGATATTCTTCCAATGGACTTGGAAGAATATATTCTAAATAGAACGCCTATAATTGACATTAAAGCCCAAATGCAAGCGAAAAAAGAAAAAATTGCACAAGATCGATTAAAAACAGATCTAACAAAATTAGAAAAGCTTATAATATCTTTAATAAATTTAGACATCAAGGAAAAGGTTGCAGAAAATGCAGCAAAATATATATTAAAAAAGTCACCTGATTTAACTATCACTCAATTAATGACGGAAGCACTAATATATATTGAAGAAAAGAAACAAAATGGACGGAATATAAAAAGTAACTCGAGTAAAAATAATTTGAGATTAATAATAGATAAGGGAAGGAAGAACAAAAAGTCAGCCTATGAAGCTTTAAATGATGAAGGTTACATCAAAAGTGGTTTGTCAGAATTCATAATTAAAGGAGTATAATATTTGATAGCTTTCTTTCCATCTATTTATAAAGATGAATTACTAAGTAATGTTTTAGCAAGATATCATAATCGTTCTGGAAATATAACTTTAAAAAGTACCACAGAGGAGTTATTTGGAAAAAACAAAGCATTTATTATTCCAGATTTCCCTACTGATTTAGAAGAGTTGTATGAAAACATTTGTCATTTTAGTGAAATGAATGTAGATGATTGGATTAATAAACATACTTTATATCACTATTACACAAACTTTAATACGAAGAAAACCAAACTAATTATTAGGGAAACGATGTTAATTAGCAAAGGGAAAAACTTATTGCATTATATAACTGGACAAATGGCGAGTACTGTAAAAGAACCTGTTTATTATCGCTTTTGCCCTAAGTGTTTGTGTAAAGACATGGAAGAGCATGGAGAAACTTATTGGCGCACTTATCAGCAACTACCAAGTGTATTTGTCTGTTTAGTACATAACATGATTCTGGAAGATAGTTCAGTGTTATTTAGGCAAGAGAATTCATGTATAAAGCGTCCAACTGTTCTAAAAGATATGATTAGTAAAGATAATATCCAATATGATTTTTCTAAAATTAACCAACATTTATTATATATTTTATCCCAGGAGAGTTATAAATTAACGATAGCAGACTACAATTTTGACCAAATAAAACTTTTGGAGATATATCACTATTTATTACAAGAAAAAGGGTATATGAAATCCCCAAAAAATATAGATCAGAAACGTTTAGTGGAAGATTTCATTGGGATGTTTGGTTTGGACTTTTTAAATTTAATGCAATCATTACCAAGCGAAAATAATAATGATTGCTGGCTAAAATCGATTACAAGGAAACATAGAAAATCATTTCATCCAGTAAGGCATTTATTATTTATACATTTTTTAGATGAGTCTATTGATACAATTTATCAATATGCTAATAAGTCTTATAATCCCTTTGGTGAAAAACCGTATCTATGCTTAAATCCGGCAGCACAGCACTATCTAAAGCCAGTTATTACAAATCTAAAGATTACAAGCTGTTACGACACAAAGAGACCTGTAGGGACTTTTTATTGTTCCTGTGGGTTTGTGTATTCACGAAGGGGTCCAGATAAAACTCCAGAGGATAAAGAAAAAGTGGGGAGAATAAAGGAACTTGGAGACATCTGGAATAATAAACTAAAACAATTAATACAAGTCGAGAAGTTAAGTTATAGAGCTTGTGCCAAAATAATGAAAGTAGATACAAAAACTATAATTAAATACGCTCGTAACACTCAACAACAAAATGTAACAGAGAATAAGGTAGATTATTCACACCATGATTTTAAGTCTCAGTGGTTAGAATTAGTACTCCAAAATCCGACCTTTTCAAAAACTGAGCTAAGAAAGAAGAAACCTTCCCTTTATATGAAATTATACAGGGCTGATAAGGAATGGTTAAATCAACATTCACCCATTTCTTTAAGAAAAAAAAGCATCAATAAAAGAGTAGATTGGTCTGAAAGAGATGTGGAAACTTTAAAGGATGTTAAGAATGCATGGAAGGAATTAAGTAGTCGAGATAAGCCTGTACGGATAACACTAAGTAGTATTGCAAAGGCAATAAATCAGAAATCTCTTTTGGAACAGAAAGCAGATAAATTACCATTAACAATAGACTTTATTAATACTGTTACTGAATCGGTTTTAGATTTCCAAAAGAAACGTATTGAATGGTCGGTAGATCAGTTAAAAGATGAAGAGCTGACTATTTGGAAAATAAGGCGTAAGGCAGGAATTAGAGATTACTTTTATCAAGAGTTAGAGGCAGATATGAATAGTTACTTATAGTTTAAGGATTCTTATTAATATAAAAAAACATTTCATAATTCGCAACGACCTAAACAAATGAGACAAATAAAAACACCTTTCGTTGAAAAACGGGTATACAATACCTCTAAATTCAATAAGGAGGTGTTTTTTCTATGAGGACAAAAGTCAGTTATCCAACTGAAGTAAAAATGAATGCTATTGAAATGCGATTAGCTAAGGTACCTATCTATAAAAGAAATAATGGAAAATTGTTTATATGTTGGTTTCTGCATAGTTTCTTCATATTTATTCTCTATACTATCTCAGAGGATTGCCTTAATCGGTTGTCCCAAGACAAATCCTTCGTAGACTCTAGTTGAATAATTTTCTTAAACTTAAAATGACTCTAATATTACTTTTAGGACCCTTTCGTTAAATAATTTCATTTTAATAAGTCATCAAATACTAGCTAATCGAAATGGCTTAAGTTATCCAGTTTTAATTGATGACAATAAAAGTGTAATGGAGTAAGATAATATCCATCCTTTTCCAACTACTATTCTTATTGTTCCCAGAAGCGAAATAGAGAAAATAATCAGGGCAAGATGAGAGAAGTAGGTGTAAAGCAATATATATAGTAAACAATACCTAACTAAACTTATTGTGATTGTTATATGGATAACAATGTTAATGAAACTTAACATTCTAAATTTATCCAGAAGGGAGGTTCGAATGCTCTAATGAATAGAATATCGACAAAGCTAACAGCCTACTTTTTTATTGTTGTATTGATAATGGAAACATTTCTAATTTTTTATCTCCATCAAAATATTATTCACACCAGAATTGATGAGGAATTTTCTTTATTGTTAAAAAACGGATCAAATCATAGAGAAGTTCTTGAAGAATACTATTCCGACACAACCTTGAAACATATCGTATTGATGGAAAAAGGAGGAGAGAGAGAAGTTGTCATTACGGATAATAAAGGTGGAATCATTAGTAGCTCGTTCAAAAACAATGCATCTATAACTGAATTTCTTCCTCTAATTAAGAATCTTGATTTGAGAATCGATGAGGTATTGATTTCAGATTGGGAAGAGTCTCCATATATCATTAGTGCACACCCTTACAAAGGGAATAATAAACAATCTGGCTATGTAGTCATGTTTCAAAGTACAAGTTCTATTGAACAATTGGTGGGTAAGCTAAACATGCATTTTGGGATTGCTGGTGGGACGAGTGTTTTTCTTCTGTTTATTGTCTATACAGCTCTATCTAGACTTCTCACAAGACCTTTAATACGTATGAAGGAAGCTACTGAGAAATTAAGCAAAGGCGATTTTGAAGTGAGTCTTCCATACATCGGTAAAGATGAACTTGGTGATTTGTCAGGTTCTATTCAAAAATTAGCTGATGATTTAGAAAGGATGAAAACAGAGCGAAATGAGTTTTTAGCCTCGATTGCTCATGAACTAAGAACCCCTTTAACTTACTTAATTGGTTATTCAAATGTAGCCATGAGAAAAGAAATTAGTATAGAAGAACGAGAACAGTATCTTGCAATAATAACTGAAGAGTCAGAACGAATGAAAGAACTTGTGAGAAATTTATTAGATTTAGCTAAAATGGATGAAAATACTTTTACTGTGACAAAAGATTATTTTTGGACACAAACGTTTCTTGAAAATATTATCAAACTAGTTGGACCTTCTTTTGAGATGAAGAATATTAAGCTTAGTTTTGTATGCGGAGACAACTTTCAAGTCTATGCTGATTCCTTACGATTAGAACAAATTGTATTGAATTTACTGGATAATGCCTTGAAGTATTCTAAAGAATATACACAGGTCACACTGAAAGTTCATAAAAAAGAAAAGAAAACAATCATTTCCGTAATAGATTTCGGAATTGGTATTCCCTCAGATGAGATTGAATTCATTTTTGAAAAGTTATATCGTGTTGAAAAGTCGCGCTCACGTTTATCTGGAGGTTCGGGAATTGGACTTGCTGTTGTGAAGGAATTAGTAGAAGCACATGGTGGTAGCATTGAAGTCCAAAGCGTCTTGGGCAAAGGAAGTACATTTACCATAACGATTTAGCTTTATTTAGAATTTTGTCTAGGCCTAATCAAATAGGAGGTTTTTAGGATATATGCGGACAATTTTATTGGTTGATGATGAACAAAGGATGTTAGATCTAATTGAATTGTTTCTCCTACCGCTTGGATTCAGATGCATTAAAGAAACAAATGGCCAGGAAGCAATTGAGTTACTAAGAAATGAGAAAGTTAATCTTGTCCTGTTAGACGTTATGATGCCAGATATAGATGGATGGGAAGTATGTAGAGAGATACGTGAATTTTCAAATGTACCTATTATTATGCTTACAGCTAGATCCGATAAGATGGATTTAGTAAAAGGATTAAACACTGGGGCCGACGATTATATTACTAAACCTTTCGATGAAAAAGAGTTGGTAGCTAGAGTAAATGCCGTTTTACGACGGTTCTCTGAACACGAAACAGAGGAAGAAGAGATTTCCTACGAAGACTTTAAGTTAGATAAAGAAACTTATTCCTTGCAATATCATAGTCTAATCTCGCAATTAACACTGAAGGAATTCTATATCGTGGAAGCATTAATTTCTCGGCCTAAAAAGACTTATACACGAGAAGAACTTTTACATGCTGCTTGGGAATATGACACATATACAGATACGAGAACGGTGGACTCACATATTCGAAATTTAAGAGAGAAGTTAAAAAATGCTGGCTTTCCTATTGATGAATTTCTTAAAACTGTATGGGGAATAGGATATAAATGGAGTTAAAGGAGAAAAGTCAAAATGAAGAAATATAAAATTATTTTAGGTTTATTAGTATTTATATTAGTTCTATCTGCATGTAACTCAAATGAAACTGAAGTTTTCTCGTTTGGGGAAGTAAAAAATAATCAAATTGATCATATACACGGTTTGGGGTATATCAACGGAGGTAGCGATGTAGTCATTGCAACGCATTTGGGATTATATAAATATGAAAAGGATGGTTGGCAAGAAGCAAATAGTCAAAAACATGACTATATGGGCTTTCAAGCTGTAAGAGAAGGATTCTTTTCAAGTGGTCATCCAGAAGAAGATTCTGAATATAAAAATCCTCTTGGTCTTATTAAAAGTATAGATAAAGGTGGGAGTTTCGAACAATTAGCGTTTTACGGTAAGATTGATTTTCATTATCTTGCAGCTGGTTATGATTCCAATACGATTTACGTTTTAAATGAAACGCCAGTTGAAGAGATGAACGAAGGTCTACATTATTCTATTGATGAAGGGGCTTCATGGACTAAAGCAGCTATGAATGGATTTACTTCCAACTATATTTCTAATTTGTCTGCCCATCCGACCCGTAAAGAAATAATTACAATCGGTAGTAAGGACGGAATATTTATATCGAATGATTATGGCCAAAATTTTAAGCCAATGAATGATACCAAAATGGTCACTTATGTAGCGTTGACAGAAACGGGAGGGTTTTATACCAACCTTGAAAACGATACTGTCTACCTTAAATCCTTCTTGTTTGAGAGTAATGTAGAAATTAACATACAACTTCCAAAAGATCTGAAGAAGGATCCAATCACTTTTGTCACGGTTAATCCTGAAAACCAAAAAGAGATTGTATTAGTTACATCTAATAATAATATTTATATAACTAAAGATGAAGGACTATCTTGGGATAAAATATCTTCTAACGGTGAGTTATCAAAATAAGAGGGTGGAAGGTGTTTCATAGATGTATAGTTTGATGGCAAAGTTTAGTCAAACAATTAGTGAACCAGTTACAGTTTTCTTACACTCCTCTGAACATTCCCCAATTATAGTTGCGCTCCTTCTTGGTTTGATTGGAGCTGTGGCACCGTGCCAACTGACAGGAAATATGAGCGCAGTTACCTTTTACGGAAATCGTACTGTACAAATGAAGAATAACTGGGGAGAAATAGTAGCCTTTATAGCAGGGAAAGTTGTTGTATTTAGTCTGATTGGGTTGCTGGCTTGGATATTTGGTCAATCATTTGAAACTAAGATGACAGAGTATTTCCCTTTATTCCGCAAAGTAATTGGTCCACTCCTAGTGGTTACTGGACTTGTGCTTTTAGGGTTTTTTAAGCTTAGATTTCTTAACCGTTTAACAATGTATATCCCTATGGCATTAAAGGAAGGAAAGTCGGGATCCTTTATGTTGGGAGCAAGTTTTTCCCTAGCATTTTGCCCAACTATGTTTGTTCTCTTTTTTGTCTGGCTTATGCCAACTGTAGTATCAACTACCTATGGTTTTTTATTACCAGCTGTATTTGGAATTGCAACGTCGATTCCACTAATCCTTCTATTTGTTTTAATATGGTTTTTTGATGCTAAGAAATTAATCATGAAAAGTAGTATAAAGATGGGAAGGATAATACAACGCATAGCTGGGGTTGTTCTAGTTATTATAGGTCTTTTTGATACAATAACTTATTGGGGAATATAGCTTAAAGATAGTTTGATAAATATTTTTTCGTGTTAGTGTGAAAAGCAGTTAAAGGATATACAACTTAAATAGCTATACTGGAAATACTACATGGAAGAGGCTGGCAAACTGGTCTCTCCATGTATTTTTTATTTAAATTTTGTAGTTTTAGGAAGTAGTTTGTGTTGATGAGTGAAATTACCAGGAGGAAATCAATGAAAACTGCTAAAAACACTTTAGTTAGTATTAGTTTTATATTATATTTATTTGCATTAGTTTTTATATTATTCTTAGACTCAAGAGGTTATAGATGGTCAGATTTATCTTTTAGGGAATACATAAAGTGGTCTTCGAATTTTATACCATTTAGAACTATAAATCTATATGTTCATTCTATAGTACATGGAACCTTGAATATTACCATTCCTTTAAAAAATCTTGGTGGTAATTTAATTTTGTTTTTACCTATGGGCATTTATTTACCACTCTATATAAAAAAATTAAATAAAATACGTTTATATGTAATTACGATGACTGTTTTATTATTATTTATTGAGGTAACACAAGTAGTTTCAAGAAGAGGAAGTTTTGATATCGATGATTTGATTCTAAATATGCTCGGTGCTTTAATAGGATTTGCAATTTGGAATATTAGATTTGTACAGAAGTAGTAAATTAATTCGTATTCATAAAAATTGTAAAAGCTCTAAGAAGACTATACTTCTTCTTAGAGCTTTTACATTTAATATGAGAAACACCTACAGCTTTAGTAGTCGCGCATTTATAGCTACTATTACTGTACTTAGTGACATCAAGATAGCCCCAATTGCAGGACTTAGTACAATTCCATATTTATATAGAGCTCCCGCTGCTAATGGAATTGCTACAATATTATATCCTGCAGCCCACCACAAGTTTTGTGTCATCTTTCGATAAGTAACTCTTGAAAGCTTTATAATATTAACTACATCTAGGGGATTGCTTTTTACAAGGACGACATCAGCTGTTTCAATTGCAACATCAGTCCCCGCACCTACAGCAATTCCCAAATCTGCTTTTGCAAGAGCCGGTGCATCATTGACACCATCCCCCGTCATTGCGGTAAGAAGACCGATTGTCGTTTGTATATGTTTAATCTTTTCGGATTTTTGATGAGGAAGAACTTCTGGGAAGATTTCTTCTATACTTAACTGATGTCCAACATATTGCGCAACCTTAGCATTATCACCCGTTAGCATAATAGACTTAATTTTCATTTCTTTGAGTTGATTAATGGCATCTATTGCTGTTTCGCGAACTATATCAGCAAGTGCGATCATACCTGCATACTTATTGTCCACCAAAGTGAAAACAACCGTCTTACCTTCTGATGACCACATGTCAAATTGTTCTTTGTCATAATTTAAATTCATATCCTTAATATAACCAGGACTAACCACTAAGATTTGTCTTCCATTCACTGTTCCTCGTAGTCCTTTACCGGTCAATGATTGAAAGTTCTCTAGTTTTGAAGGTGTTATTCCCATTTGCGTTGCTTTATTTGTGATACCTTTTGCTAAAGGGTGTTGGGATTGAACTTCTACAGACGCTGCATATGAAATAACATCTCTCTCATTATAGTCCGGGGAAGTACTAATATTTGTTACACCAAATTCACCTTTCGTTAAAGTTCCTGTCTTATCAAATACGACTGCCTCGATATTGCGTGCACCTTCAAAGGCTGCACGATTTCGAATCAGAAGGCCGTTTTTAGCAGCAATTGAAGTGGATACTGCAACCACTAAAGGTGCTGCAAGCCCTAAAGCATGAGGACAGGCTATGATTAATACGGTCACCATTCTTTCCATGGCTAAAGAAACAGGATAACCAAGAGATATCCAAATGAAGTATGTTCCTAGACCTGCTACAAGTGCACCGTAAAATAACCATTTTGCAGCCCTATTTGCAAGGTCTTGAGCACGGGACTTAGATTCCTGTGCCTCTTTTACCAAACTAATAACTTGGGAAAGATAGGTTTCATTTCCAGTTTTCATTACAGAAATAATAAGGGCACCCTCACCATTAATAGATCCTCCAATTGCCTCTTGGTTAGCTTCTTTTTCAATAGGGACAGATTCACCTGTTAGCATGGATTCATCAAGCGTAGACTTTCCATCAATTATTTTACCGTCTGTAGGGATTTTTTCACCAGGTTTGACCAAAACTCGATCACCTTGGTTTAAACTAGCGACTTCTACTTCTGTTACTCTACCTTCATCGTCAACAAGATGAGCTTCCGAAGGCATTAATTTAGCGAGTTCCTCCAAAGCTTTAGATGCACCCGTGACGGATTTCATTTCAATCCAATGGCCAATTAACATTATGTCAACAAGAGTAGCCAATTCCCAGAAGAAATCGTTTTTAGCAAAACCAAATACAGAAGCTGTACTATATACATACGCCACGCTGATAGCCAATGAAATTAGTGTCATCATTCCAGGGTTATGTTTTTTAAATTCGGCTTTTGCTCCCACTAGAAATGGCCAACCACCATAAAAAAATACGAATGTAGAGAGCGCTAGTAGTATATACATATCGCCGTCAAAGCGCAAATCAACTCCAAGGAACATTTGAATCATTGGGGAGAGTATTAAAATTGGAATCGTAATAACCAATGAAATATAAAAACGTACTTTAAAATCCTCCACCATATGGGGGTGGTGATTATGATTTTGTTTATTGCCATGGGTTTGTTCAACACCATGGTTATTATGTCTTCCTTCTTTTTGGTTGTCGAAATTGTGTTCATGATGTGAATGCTTAGTCATCTATTAGTTCCACCTGCCTCGTTATATATAGTTTTGCAATTATTATATAAAATATATATGCATTAATTATGCAAAGGTTATAATACCTGAATTAAATGAAGTATTATTATTTCTTTGAATATTGCATACCGTGAAGGGGTATAAAATATATTTAGAATATGAAAGATAGATCTAAAATTTAATAAAAAGGATGGGTAGATGGGATATTATCAATTATTTATATTAGCATCGCTTATGGGGTTAACTATAATAGTCTTTATATTAGCAAAGACATCGAAAAGTATTTTTAATCCCATGCAAGGGATGGTAACTTCTATGTTTTTTGGTATGAATATTGGATTGACTGCAGGTATTCTCTTAGGATTTACATTTCAAGGGAACTTATTTCACTCAACAATTCTATCGATGGTTATCGGAATGTTAGCTGGTTTAATATGTGGCGGATATTTTGGGGTTTTATCTATTCTAGAAGGAGTAATGTCTGGTTTGATGGGTGGTATGATGGGTGCGATGTTAGGAGAAATGATCAACGAAGAACAATCAATTGCTTTAATAAGAATATTTCTATTGTTATCTATTACAACAATCTTTTTATTTGTCTTATTACCTGACAAGAATAATCAAAAGATAAAAAGTAAAAGGTGGTTATTAAAGCCAGTCATCCTGTTAATTATTGTTACTATTTATTTTATAGGAGGTGTTCCCTTAGCAGAAAACTTAAAGAGTTCGATATCTAAGGAATCTACATTAGAACACCAGAACCATTCTAAAAGCGGAGCGAACAATATAAAAAAAAATTCACAAGTTATCACAATACAAGCAAAAAATATGAAATACTCAATAACAGAAATACATATAGAAAAAAAGCAGCCAGTCACTTTTGTTTTAGAAAATATGGACAATATTGAGCATGATATCGAAATAAAAATCCCAACATTTAACGAAAATAACCTAAATCAAAATAATAAGACAAATGAAAGTTTTGTACATCTTCATGCCGAACCAAAAAGTACAGAAAACATTACTTTCACTCCTGTTGGCACAGGAGTTTACGAGTATATATGCACAATACCAGGACATAAGGAATCTGGAATGGTCGGTCGGGTTGTAGTGGAATAGGAAATTAGATTGATAAATAAAAATGTAATAAATTTAGATTAAATTGAACAAGCTCCACAACTTTAACTAATTAATAATACCTCAATTTTGCGCTAATAACATGTTTATTGTAAGGTATTTAATAGTCCTTTGAATAAAGTTAAAGTTCTACCTATGCTATTAAGAACTTTGTGACACTATTCACCTTCTTTTTACGTATTTAAGTACCTTGGGAACATGATTTGAATATAATAACTATGAGGTGAAGACTATGTGCTTTTCAACTAATATAATCGAACAACAAGCTCTTATCATAAGTGATAAGATAATTAAAAACTCTATATATAAACCAGTAAGTTTGGATTTTATTAATGAAAAAAATGTTGGAATACAAGATTTTATAATGCAAAGTAGAGGAAAAGAACTATCACTAGTTACGAGGGTAAATTTAGTAAACTATGAAGGATTACAAATTAGTGTAGAACCAAATGAAAATGGGTTAATGTACGCTATGGGAGAAATCTCGTATAAAGATTATAAAAAACTACAAAATCAAGAGAGTAAACAGTTTATTTGGTACTTCTTAGCCATATCAAGCACTTTTCTATTGATATCCTGGGCTACTATTAGGTGGTTTTTCATATAAGTTTTTCTAGACTTAAATGCTGTTAAGTGAATAACTAACTACCATACTGTATCCAATATGATAGATACTATTTAATAGAGCGTTGATTTCAAAAGAATCAATGCTCTTTTTGTACGTCAAAACTAGAGTACGTATGAATTGATGAATCGTTTGTTACGCTTATTGTTAAAGCTGGGTTATCATATTTGCTACATTGATATAAAGAGTGTCGGGAGATGATGTGCTACGGTGTTAATAATGTGTAAAACAAAAAAACGTTTAGATTAAATTAAAGTGAAAGTTTTTTTCAATTAAATTGGGAAGAATTAAATTATAAAGACAAGTTACATAGGGATAAAATTCAGATCAATACAATCTACAGAGCCTGGTCTGCATAATTTTTTCATAATTTCAGTGTAAGATTGTTTAAAACAACGAGTAGTATCTTTATCTTGTTGTAAACTTATGAACTTATAGGAGGATAACAAATGAAAAGAAAATTAGTTATGGTACTTGTTTCATTGGCTATCACAATTATACTTTCTGCATGTGCTGGCGATGAAAAGAATACGAATACGAATACGAATACGAACAAGAACACACCTGAGAAAGTGGATATGATTACGGAAGAAAGTAAAGGTATAGACCATTCCAATATGGATATGTCTGGTTCAGGTGAATTTCCAGAAGACTTAAAAGTAACTGAAAATCCAACTTTTGAAGTAGGAAGTCAAGCTATTATTGAAACAGGTCATATGGAAGGTATGAAAGGTGCCGAAGCAACGATTGTCGGTGCTTATGATACAACTGTTTATAGTGTTTCATATACTCCTATAACTGGTGGGGAACGAGTGGAAAATCATAAATGGGTCATTCATGAAGAATTAGGAGAACCACAATCTGCACCATTAGAACCTGGTACAAAAGTAATCTTAACAGCAGAACATATGGAGGGGATGGAAGGAGCAACCGCTGAAATTGATTCGGCTGAAGAAACAACTGTGTATATGGTTGATTTCACTTCTACTACCGGTGAGAAAGTAGCTAATCACAAATGGGTAACTGAAAGTGAATTGTCACCAACAAAATAAGTTATATTTTTAGATTATCCGCAAAGACCTATCTATTTTATGGATAGGTTTTTTGCTTTTTATAGAGCATGATGCGTTATTTTATATAGAAATGCAGTAACGGAACTAGACTAGGGATTATAACAGTTTTAAATTACTGACTAGGATAAACCTAAATCAATTCAAGGAGGTAATTTCACCATTTGTTAAATCCAAAAAAGTTATTTTTATCTAAAAAATAAGTAGATAGTCCCAATTTATGTTAAATAATATAGTTAAACTAGGATTTTGTAATGATTTTGAAATCAAATTGTAATGAGTATATATCATTATTTGTGATAAAGTTACAATTATAAAAATAACGTTTACTGGGGTGTAAAATGAGAAGTAGAATTATGCAAGTATTAATTGTGATATCTTTAATTTTTTCTGTACAAGTATTTTCAGCAGATAAAGTCAATGCTGCAACATCAATTGAAATCGGAGCATTTGCTTCAAAGTTTTATGGTACCCCATATAAATATGGTGGAACAACTCCAAAAGGATTTGATTGTTCTGGATATATAAGATATGTTTTTAATAAATTTGAATTAAGTTTACCTAGAACTTCAGCCGAGCAATATAAAGTAGGAGAAAAGGTAGCGAAAGATAAATTAGCGCCTGGGGACCTAGTGTTTTTTGCGAATACTTACAAAAAGGGTATTTCTCATACAGGAATTTATTTAGGCAATGGAGAGTTTATTTCAGCAAAAAGTAAAGGTATTTTAAAAGCTAATTTAAATACAGATCCTTACTGGGCACCTAAATATGCAGGTGCTAAAAGGTTATCTAATGTAACTGTAGCTATGGAAAAAGGAAAAAATACTAATAATTAATTTTTAGAATTTGAAGAGCACAATCATCCACAGCATAGATGATTGTGCTTTTTTATGCTTTGATAGGTAAGAAATTCTCTCTTGTCCATATATTCTCCATAATCTTTTGTTATACTTTTTTATGGTGTGGAGATAAGAAAATACTTGATTAGTTTAAAACTACTTCAAACCTAGAAAATAAAGGAGCGACCGAATGTCTTCAAGCAATTTAGATAAAGAAAAGAACACTACAAAAAAACAGAAAGTTACTTTACTGAGTGCTTTATTAGTATTTGCAATTTTGCTATTTATCCTTTTACTTATTTCTTTCTGGATGACATTTTTTTATGATCCAGCAGAAGACATAGATAGTACACTTGCAGATAGAATCTACCCTTTTTTTCATGTTGAATCAATAAATAGTTTATCTGAAAATTTAGATGGGATACTTACAGAAACACCTAATCTAGATACACATGGGAAAACTAATCTGAATCTAGAAGATAGAGATGAATTTCAGCCTTCTATGGACAGTTTTTTTAATGAAAGAGAACTTACTATAAAGAATATTGATGCTATTTTTGAAAATATGAAATCGCCAAAAGAGATTTCTACGTCACACTCAACTTTCGGAAAGGAAGTTCTGTATATCTATCATACTCATAGCAGGGAATCATTTTTACCATATTTAGAAAGTACAGATAAACCTGAAGAAGCTTATCACTCTAAAGCAAATATTACATTAGTAGGTGAACTACTTGGAAGGGCACTGGAAAGAAGAGGAGTAGGAACTACAGTCGATTCAACTGATATCATTCAGGAACTAGAAACAAGAGGATTGGACTACAACAGTTCTTATAATGTCTCAGGTGATTTAGTTCGTTCTGCCTTAAGAGATAATAAAGATTTAGAGATTTTTATTGATTTACATCGCGATTCTTTGCGTAGTGATTCTACTACTACTGCAATGAATGGAGTAAATTATGCTAAATTGTTATTTGTTGTAGGTACAGGCCATGAAGATTTTGAAAATAATCTTACGTTTGCGGAAGGGCTACAAACAATTTTAGATAGTCAATACCCCGGAATGTCCAAAGGCATAATGAAAAAAAGTAGTAACCAAGGAAATGGAATATATAATCAAGATATCTCTCCAAACTCTATTATTGTGGAAATTGGAGGCGTAGATAATACGGTAGAAGAGCTTCATCGAACTACGGAGGTTTTTGCTGATGTTTTAAGTGAATATTATTTTCATGAAGAAAAGTAAATCAGTTTTTTTGTTCCAAGACATAATTTATTTCGTTTTCCTATTATATTTCAAATTACTAGATATCTTAAAGTTAAATGCACCTTAAGCCATAAAAGCTTCAAGGTGCATTTCATTTTGATATCTTAAAGTCCTCCATGTGATACTAGATTGTTAGATTGATCTTGTAATAGGTCTGAAACAGCTTATGCTAGAACTGAAATTGTACGATTAATTTCTTCCTGTGTATTATCGATTTCACCGGCGTCCACTTAGCATAAGCAAATACCTCCATAAATTTTCCATATTTAATTGATAAACTGCCAATATATTAAATAAATTAATAGGAGAGAATGAAGATGAAATACAAAATGTGGGTTGTTTCAGCATTGTCGGTAAGCATTTTAATGATTGGAGGATGTAGTGCAAGTAATTCTTCTGACAAAAATACAAGAATGGATAATGCTAATATGACTGAAGAAGAAATGTCGAATATGGAAGGAATGGATCATTCCGATATGAGCGATGAAGATATGGGATCTATGGAAAACGGTCATGATAGCCATTCAAACCCTTTGGCATTAAACGATTCAACTGGAGAAAATGAACTAATACTTCCACCATTAATTGAATCAAAGGATGGAGTAGTAGATATTACAGCTCAGCAAGGAGAAACCGAATTTTACGAAGATGTTCAAACCGAAACATATGGATATAATGGTTCATTTTTAGGGCCTATTATTCAAATAGTAAAAGATGAAACAGTAACATTTAGAACCAACAATGATTTATCAGAACCAACTACATTTCACTGGCATGGTGTAGATATTCCAGGTGAAGGTGATGGTGGTCCACATCAAATTCTACAACCAGGTGAATCAGAAGATGTAAAATTTACTGTTAATCAGGAGGCTTCCACTCTTTGGTTCCATCCACATCCTGAAGGTGCTACAGCTGAGCAAGTCTATAAAGGATTAGCTGGTTTAATTTATGTGGAGGATGAAAATTCGAAAAATCTAGATTTGCCAAAAGAATATGGGATCAATGATTTTCCATTAGTTTTCCAAGATAGACAATTTAATGAGGAGAAGCAATTCGATTACCAAGCAGTAATTAATGAAGATGGAACAATAGGAGATACTTTATTAATAAATGGAACATTGAATCCTAAACTAACGGTAGGTAAAGAAAAAGTTAGATTACGTTTATTAAATGGTTCAAATGCACGTAATTATTCTTTTAAATTAAATACAGGAGATTCATTTCAACAAATCGCTACAGATGGTGGTTTCGTAAATGACCCAACAACAATGAAGGAAATAACGTTAACACCCGGTGAACGTGCAGAGATTATCATTGATTTTTCAAAGTATGAATCCTCAAGTGATATAGCGTTAATTAATGAGGAGGATACAAACCTCTTACCATTTAAAATTGAAGAACAGAAAACAAATTCAAGTGATTTACCAAAAGCTTTAAATAATTTTGCTGTTACAGATGAAGAAAGAAATTTACCTGTTACAAAAAAACTTGAACTTTTCGGAATGGGTGCTATGGTGACCATTAATGGTAAGAAATTTGATATAAATCGAATTGACTTTACACAAAAACAAGGTGTTACCGAAATATGGGAAATTTATAATAAACCTGATGGAATGGGCGGAATGACACACCCATTCCACATTCATGGTACACAGTTTAAAATGATTTCAGTTGATGGAAACGAACCCCCAGTAAACGAACAAGGCTGGAAAGATACTGTTGCAATTGATGCAGGAGAAACAGTGAAATTAGCCGTTAAATTTAATAACAAAGGTGTATATATGTTCCACTGTCATGTTCTTGAACATGAAGAGAATGGAATGATGGGACAAGTAAAAATAGAGTAAATGTATATTACTCTTACATAAGAGTTATAAAAATAAGGATTTTCTAAGGAGTTCTCATTTTTCTGTTTGAACTAATACCTTATGGGAATATTAATACTGATTGCAAATATTAATACCTAGGAGGAATTTCATGAATCAGAAATATGAAGAATGTCTTAAAGCTTGTATGGAATGTCTAAAGGCTTGTAACACATGTTTTGATGCTTGTTTAAGAGAAGACGATGTTAAGATGATGGTCGATTGTATACGATTAGATCGCGCTTGTGCAGATGCTTGTGCCTTTGCGATACAAGCGATAACTTCGAACAGTCCTTTTGTGAAAGAAATATGCCAACTTTGTGCAGAAATTTGTGAACGCTGTGGAGAAGAGTGTGCTAAACACGAACATGACCATTGCCAAAGATGTGCTGAGTCTTGCCGCAAATGTGCTGTAGCATGTCGTCAAATGAGTGCATAAGGAAATTTAGGGAGATTATTAAAAAATATAAGGCTACTGCAAAAAGTTAAACTACATGGCTTTAGCGGTAGCCATAAAATTATTTAAGAGAGTAATATTCCAATTCGAGCTGTCTATTTGTTAAAAGATATATTAAAAGACTAAATATACAATTGTCGAAATAATCATAACGAATAGAAACCATACGACTAGTTTTATCTTTGTGTTATATATGAAGGTACAACCTAGATTATTGTGTTTATAGAGACTGTCAGTTTTTTTAAAAGAAAACAAAGCTGTGTAGTAAAATATCGATAAATATCTAACTTTAAATAAAATTCATTAACTAACATTCATTTACCTTTTCTTTATAATCCAAAAAGTTGTAAATGTAACTAATAACAAGATTATGACACCGTAAAAATAATTAATAGAGATTTTTTGAAGAACTCCAAAGACTATAGCTACTTCTATGGCAACTGCAGGTACTTTCCCGATTGAACTTGCAGACATAAAACGCCACCCAGTAATGGTTGTTAAAGAAGCACCTGCGGTAACTAACCCAGATGGAATAAGTGGTAGAATTCGAGATAGAATAATTAGTATGAACACATGCATGGGAGAACTATTTTTTATGGTTTTAAAAATTGTATGACTTAGCCAACCAGGATTAATTTTAGAAAACCCCCATCGATACATATGAAAACCGATAATTGCACCAAAAATCTCTCCAGTAAATGTAAGGATGACACCAAGCAATAAACCCAAGGAGTCTATGTTGATAGCGGTAACAAAGAAACTTGGTATAAAGCCAATTGCACCAATCCCCAAGTTCAAGAAAAGTAATAGTATAAATTTGATTGTTGTACTCATTAAAGAAATGAGTGTTATCGATTCATTCACAGATTATTAACCACCTATGATAATGTTTTAAGTATTTACTAATATAGTCACTCCATAATGAAGAGGATACTCCTTCCTTTTGTACTAATATATAATATAGAAGAAATAAGGAGAAGTTATGGAGATTAAATCTTGTTATACGTCATTTAAAACACATCCGATAAAATAAAATATCAGATAGACGAGATGAAGGTTTATCTCCTTATAAAGGAAGGGAACAAAGGTATGTTAAGAGGGGAGTGCATCAAAGTGAATCAGGTGTTTGTAGATATTCGCAGCTTACTCTTTATAAAGGAGCTATTATGAAATGAAGAAATTTTTTCCTTAAGATTTTGGGTGTGCTTTAGTTAAAAATTATGGGGCGCCAGGGCAACTTTTTTTCTTATCTTCTAATAAATTTTCTCTAGTAGGTGGCGTAATCGTGGGTAAATTTTCTTGGACTTGGATGAACGGGAGATTTAGTTAAATATTCGTTTTCCGAAATTTTTTAAAGTTAAAACCATAACATTGGGTTACTAACTATAATGTAAATTAAAGTTTTTTGAAACGTCCGTATTTCGTTGCTGCTATTATAGTTGGTAACTTTACATTAAAGTTTGATACTGAAGAGACATGGAAAGATAAAAAATCAGACTAATTATAAAATCGTATTCAAAAATTACTTTTTTGAATACGATTTTTTTATGTGAATATTTTTCCATTTGTAATAAAGCGTTCAAATGAAATAGTCGAGTCTGTTCAAGATTTTCAGTATAGGAGATGTATAAAAAATTTAGATATGTTTATAGAAGAAGGTGAACCGTTTGGAATTTGGAAATAGGGGGAAGATAATTAATGATTTATCACCTTTGTCAAAGCGTCGTCGTTTACTTCTCACTCCCTATGTTACAATTTGTTATAAAAAAAGTTGCAAAGTACATATAAGTGGAATATTATATAAGTAAATCATTATACACTAATAATATTAATTATATAAGGAGGTGTTCTTAAGTGGAATTATCTACTGTTGAAATAGAAAAAGCCGCAACAATATTGAAGTTGTTAGGGGACAAAACAAGACTAACTATGCTCAAAATGTTAAATACGCACGATTACTGTGTGTGTGAATTTGTTGAAATATTTAAAGTAAGTCAGCCTGCTATTAGTCA
Organism: Bacillus sp. FJAT-22090; assembly: GCF_007676755.1. Classification (GTDB taxonomy): domain Bacteria; phylum Bacillota; class Bacilli; order Bacillales_A; family Planococcaceae; genus Psychrobacillus. Next base: position 37,252 of record NZ_VEBK01000017.1, read on the forward strand.
GCACGTAAGGAAATTAAAAGATGCTGGATTGGTACGAGAAACAAGAAGAGGTCAATGGATTATCTATTCATTAAACCAAGAAAGTGATGTTCTTCCGTTTTTACAGAGCTTAATTCAACATCTTCCAAATCAAGATTTTAAACTACAGGAATTAGAAAAACAGGGATTACGTATCTCATGTGAATAATGGAGGTTAGTATTTTGTCACCAGTTATTTTAGCGTCATTGATTTTCTTAGTTACGCTTGTCTTTGTTATATGGCAACCAAAAGGGTTGAATATCGGTTGGTCTGCTTGTGGTGGAGCAATTATAGCGTTATTGGTAGGGGTAGTGGACTTTGGTGATGTCGTAGAAGTAGTAGACATTACTTGGAACGCCACATTGTCCTTTATCGCAATTATTCTTATTTCCTTGATTTTAGATGAGATTGGTTTATTTGAATGGTCTGCACTACACATGGCAAGAGCTGCCAAAAGTAATGGAATTAAGATGTTCATTTATGTGAGTGTGTTAGGGGCTGTCGTTGCTGCATTTTTTGCGAATGATGGAGCTGCGTTAATATTAACACCAATTGTTTTGGCAATGGTTCGGAATTTGAACTTTAATGAAAAAATGATTTTTCCATTTATCATGGCTAGTGGATTTATAGCAGATACAACTTCGCTACCATTCGTGGTTAGTAACCTAGTTAACATTGTATCCGCTGATTTCTTTAATATTGGTTTCGTGGAATATGCTTCGAGAATGATTATTCCTAACCTATTTTCTCTGATAGCAACAATCAGCGTATTATTATTTTATTTTAGAAAAAGCATTCCAAGGACATATGACTTATCAAAACTTAAAGAACCAAAAGAAGCTATTAAAGATATAAAAATGTTTCATCTTTCATGGTATGTACTTGCGATATTAGTTATCGGTTACTTTAGTAGCGAATTCATCCAAGTTCCTGTTTCCATAGTAGCTGGATTAATAGCAATATTCTTTATTATCATGGCAAGAAGAAGTAGTGCTGTCGATACGAGAACAATTATAAAAGGAGCTCCATGGAATATTGTATTTTTCTCCATCGGTATGTATGTGGTTGTTTACGGACTTGGGAATGCAGGACTGACAAGTGTGTTAGCTGGCGTTATTGAAGTAGCTGCAGAACAGGGACTATTCATAGCGACGATGTCGATGGGCTTCATCGCAGCCTTCCTTTCATCCTTAATGAATAACATGCCCACAGTGATGATTGATGCATTAGCGATTGCAGAAACGAACACATCTGGAACAATTCGCGAAGCACTAATTTATGCAAACGTGATTGGATCAGACTTAGGACCAAAAATCACTCCAATCGGTTCACTTGCAACATTGGTATGGCTTCATGTGTTATCTCAAAAAGGCGTAAAAATTTCATGGGGTACTTATTTTAAAACAGGTATTGTTTTAACAGTTCCAATTCTATTTATTACATTATTAGGCCTATATATTTCGTTATCGTTTTTCTAATATGAACAATCAATTAGTGTAATTCAAAATAAACAATACTTTTTATAAAGACGAAACCAAAGGAGATTTCTTACTATGACAAAAAAAACACTATACTTTTTATGTACAGGTAATTCATGCAGAAGCCAAATGGCAGAAGGTTGGGGGAAAAAATATTTAGGTGATGAGTGGGAAGTTCTAAGTGCAGGTATTGAAGCACATGGCTTAAACCCGAATGCTGTTAAAGCGATGTATGAGATTGGAATCGATATTTCTAATCAGACTTCAGATATCATTGATATGGAGACGCTAAATAATGCGGAGTTTGTAGTTACTCTTTGCGGTGATGCTGCGGATAAATGTCCAATGACACCACCAAACGTAAAACGTGCTCACTGGGGCTTTGAAGATCCAGCAAAAGCAGAGGGAACTGTTGAAGAGAAGTGGGCTACCTTCCAACGAGTTCGTGATGAAGTCGGAGAAAGAATCAAGCGTTTTGCTGAGACAGGCGAATGATTATTACTATTACCAAGAGAATATTCTCTTGGTTCTCTTTTCGCTGAGATATAAGTATATGCTTATTTGATATTATGCAGGAAGGTTTTAAGGCATGAAAAAAGTAGAAAATTTTGATCCGGCTATGTGTTGTTCGACTGGAGTTTGTGGACCAAGTTTGGACCCAGAATTAATTGGAATAAAGATTGATTTAAACACAACTATAAATGCTAATTCTAATAGAAAAATTATAGTCCCCTTTTGAAAAAAGTTGATCAAAAGGGGGCAAGTAAAGTAGATTATTTTGGAAGACGAATATTCAACTAAAGCACTCGTTCGTAAAAAAATGTTTATTATTTAAAAACTTTTTATAAATTTTGTCACATTCCCCATACAGCAACTACCTTGAGGGTTATTTACCTCACAACCACATCGATTTTCTTTAACATTTTGACGAATGTGTTCCAATGGCTTTGAACCAATTCCCTCTTCAACATACTTTGTAATTTTTTCTCTTGTCCAATCAAAACAATAGCAGACGGGAACAGTAGGTGAGTTATCTTTTTGGTAAACAGAAACCTTAACTTCAGATGTTGAGTACGTCTTTTTATATGTATCAAAGTACACAACAACACAATCCTCGGTTAAACAAAAGTAATGAGTTAAGTCTGGATTCAACGTATCTAAAACAGTCGGTTTCAGTCTTGATTTTAAAGTAATTATTTTTACTTTTTTCCCTTTTGTATTACAGGATGGACATAACTCAGAACCAATACTTTCAGCGATTTTTTCATTTGTAACACAGCAATCAGTCATTTTCTCTGCCCCCAATTTCGATTTCTCTAATATGTAAATTATAACACCCATTATTGAACTAAACTGCTGCGTTAGTTTATGTGAAACAGTTCACTATGATTGCAGATATAAGATAACATAGCGTTTTGTTTTCAAGGCTATATATCTAATCCTACTGAATTCCTTCTCTCTAACAAAACATTATCTTTCCATACACCATTTAACTTCCCTATTTTTTCTCTAAATCCTACTTCTCTAAAACCATTTTTCTCATGCAAATAAATACTACTATTATTTTCCGAAAAAACTGAAGCTTGTAAAGTCCAAAAACCTTGCTCCTCAGACTTATGGATTAAATTTTTCAAAAGAAAATCGCCGACGCCTTTCCCTTGTGCTTTGGGATGCACATAGACACTAACTTCGCCAACACCTGCATAAGCTGAACGATCTGATATGGGGCTTATTTTGCACCAACCTAATATTAGATTTTCGTCATGTGCAATTAGAATACATTCAGAATGGGCTTTTAAAATCCATTGTTCATATGTGGAGGGTGCTTGGGTTTCAAAAGTAGCTAAACCCGTGGAAATGCCAGCTTCATAAATATACTTAATTTCAGCCCAATCCTCTTTTTTAGCATTTCTAATTAATATATTCATGCTTATTCCTCCAATCAAAAAGTAAATAGTATTTAATGAAATTTTAATGTTATTTGTTGCACATTGCAAGTAAATGGTGTATATATTATAGAAGAGGTGAAAACATGGAAAACAAACGTGAACTATTTCAATTGCTTACTCGTAGGTTTGGACTTCTTAATAAAAATTGTTGTTCAATTGGAGCCGTGGATATATCATCCGTACAAAGTCACATTCTTTATGAAATAGATAAACAATCATCACCATCCATGCAACAGATTGCAGAAACGATAGCAATGGATATAACGACTTTTAGCCGGCAAGTCCAGACTCTCATTAAAATGGAATTAGTAAAGAAAACACCTTCCTCAGCAGACAAAAGGGTATATATTTTATCCCTTACAGTACAAGGTAAATTTGTCGCTACAACCATTGACGAATCGATGAATGCTTATTTAGAGGAAGTATTCTCGCATATGAACGAATTCGAAAGAGAAACAGTTATTCGTTCTATTAAATTACTAAATCAAGCTATGTCCAAATCAAGTGTTTGCTGTACACCTCTACTTTAAGCAAGATTAAGTCTTGCTTAAAAAAATATACATTACTTGCAAAATGCAATTAATGAGAGCATTAATATTGGTACTACAACTAAAATTTTATGGAGGTAAGAAGATGAATAACTTTGAATTGAAACAAGGAAACACTGGTGGATGCTGTGTACCTAGTGCGAAAATAAATTTAGATGTAGCAAAATCTCCAAACAAGGAATTACCGATAGCGATTATAGGTGCTGGTCCTGTAGGTTTAGCAGCGGCTGCCCATCTAGCTAATATCGGTGAACGTTTTATATTAATCGAGTCAGGTCATAGTGTAGGAAGTAATATTCTCAAGTGGGGACATGTACGATTATTCTCGCCATGGCAATACAATATTGATAAGATAGCTAAAATAATTCTAGAAAATCATGCTTGGAAAGTACCTGTTTTAGATAACCTTCCATTGGGAAGTGAATTAGTTAACGATTATTTGAAACCTTTAGCAAATGTACCTGAAATAAAACCCTATCTATCACTGAATACGAAGGTTGTTTCAATCAGTAAAAAAGGCTTAGATAAAATGAAGTCTGCTAACCGAGATAAATCTTCCTTTGTTTTATACGTTGAACAAAACGGGATGTCCAAAAGAATTGAAGCAAGGGCAGTTATTGATGCTACAGGAACTTGGTCACAACCAAATCCAATAAATGCAGACAGCATATGGACAAAAGAAGAAAAAGAATTGAAACAACATATATATTATGGAATCCCAGATATTAAAGGGGAGCATAAGGATATATACAAAGGCAAAAGAGTTGCTGTTGTTGGTGGAGGTCATTCAGCCATAAACACGATTTTAGAATTATCACAGTTAGATGATGATGTGGAAATTACGTGGATTATGCGAAAGAAAAGCGTAGAAGATGCTTATGGCGGAGAAGATAAAGACGCTCTCGAAGCAAGGGGGGAGTTGGGAAGCCGTATTCATCAACTAGTTGATGTCGGTCAAGTAAAAGTCTATACCCCATTCTTTATTCATCAAATAAATAAAACAAACGCTGGAATCGCAATCACTGGGGAATCAGAAGGTAGCGAAGAAACACTTTCTCCTGTTGATGAAATCATAGCTAACACAGGCAGCCGCCCAGACTTCTCATTTGAAAGAGAAATCAGACTAAACACAGATACTGCTACAGAAAGCGTCGAAGCACTTGCTCCATTAATTGATCCAAACCTTCACAGTTGCGGTACTGTTCGACCTCATGGAGAAGAGATATTAAGACAACCGGAAAAAGACTTCTATATAGTAGGAATGAAAAGTTATGGTCGAGCTCCAACATTCTTAATGGCTACTGGTTATGAACAAGCTAGATCTATTGTGGCCCATTTGACTGGTGATTTTGAATCGGCTAGAAAGGTAGAACTTGATTTGCCGCAAACTGGTGTGTGTAGTGTTAATTTAACAACAAAAGAAATTGACCAATCATGTTGTGGGGCGGAAGTATCTAAATGTTAGAGGTGAAGTTACGTGACTGTAAATAATGGTGCTAATTTGTCTAAAGAATACTTTATTTCCTACCTAAAACTGGTTAGAGAAGCCAAATCTTTTTCTTTAGAACAAGCACAAGACTATATGGTTAATCACTTTTTTAAAAATAATTATGATATTTATGGAAAAGATAGTTACTGCAATTTTTTACAGGCTATAGATATATTAAAGTAGAAAGAGTTCTCATTTTACCGAATAGGTAATTAGAAAACTTAATTAGTGTGTGAAAACAAACAACACCGCTCATAACTTGAACGGTGTTTTTGGTTGTATAGGTTTCAACTTTTTTCTTTTATAATTTTTTTGATGTTTTCGTAGAAAAAAGATGTTTACAAAAATCTTCCATTTTTAGAGGGATAGGAGAATTTTTTTATTATAATTCAAATATTCATTTGACCATTTGAATAAAGGTGAATATAATAAATATAACAATCAAATAAACGTTTGAATATAAGGGGAGAATTAATTTGAATAAAGACGTATGTGAAGTAACTTGTATAGATGAAGGTAAAGTGAATAGTGTCCAAAATCAGCTCTCGGGTCAAAATCATTTAGAAGTTGCCAGAATTTTTAAGGCATTATCAGACGATACTAGAATTAAAATTGCATATGCATTGTCCTTGGAAGAACTATGTGTTTGTGATGTGGCAAACATTGTTGGCTCTACCACTGCAACAGCTTCGCATCATTTAAGATTACTAAAAAATCTTGGTTTAGCAAAATATCGTAAAGAAGGAAAGCTAGTGTTTTATTCATTGGATGATGAACATGTAAAACAACTAATAAAATTAGCGTATGAACATCAGAAGGAGGTTGTTGGAGTTGGGTGAAACTACAAAATCTTTGGAAGAAAAAAGTGTTTATCGTGTTGAGGGTTTTTCATGTGCAAACTGTGCAGGAAAGTTTGAAAGAAACGTTAAGGAACTTCCTGGAGTTCAAGATGCAAAAGTAAACTTCGGTGCATCCAAAATCTCTGTTTACGGAGAAGTAACCGTTGAGGAACTTGAAAAGGCTGGTGCTTTTGAAAATCTTAAAGTAGCCTCTGAAAAACCAAAACGTCAACAGCAATTGTCAAAAATACCTATGCCAACTGATGGAGATACTGTTTATCGAGTAGAAGGTTTTTCATGTGCAAACTGTGCAGGAAAATTTGAACGTAATGTAAAAGAAATACCTGGTGTTCAAGACGCAAAAGTAAATTTTGGAGCATCTAAAATCTCTGTCACTGGTGAGGCTTCAATTGAAGAATTAGAAAAGGCTGGTGCTTTTGAAAACCTAAAAGTATCTATAAATACACCTAGTTACGCATCTACAACTTCTGAAAAGGGTAAAGTACCGACAGAAAAGAAAGTTCCATTCTACAAAAAGCATAGTACTTTGTTGTACGCTGTACTATTCATCGTATTTGGATATCTGTCTCAATTCGTAAATGGTGAGGATAACCTCATCACTTCCTTATTATTTGTTGCTTCCATTGTGATTGGTGGTTTCTCTTTATTCAAGGTAGGTTTCCAAAACTTAACTCGCTTTGACTTTGATATGAAGACTTTGATGACTGTGGCGGTTATAGGTGCAGCAATAATAGGCGAGTGGGCTGAAGCATCTGTAGTTGTAATTCTCTTTGCCATTAGTGAAGCACTTGAACGTTACTCGATGGATAAAGCAAGACAATCTATCCGTTCGTTGATGGATATTGCTCCAAAAGAAGCACTTGTAAGAAGAAATGGCCAAGAAATAATGATTCATGTGGAAGACATTGCAATTGGTGACATTATGATTGTCAAACCCGGACAAAAGATTGCAATGGATGGAATGGTTGTTTCTGGTTATTCAGCCGTAAACCAAGCAGCTATCACAGGAGAATCAGTCCCAGTTGCTAAGACAATCCATGATGAAGTTTTTGCAGGGACATTAAATGAAGAGGGTTTACTTGAGGTTAAGATTACCAAACTTGTAGAAGACACAACGATATCTAAAATTATTCACCTTGTGGAAGAAGCACAGGGTGAACGTGCGCCCGCTCAAGCTTTTGTTGATAAATTTGCGAAATATTATACCCCAATTATTATGGTAATAGCAGCCCTAGTTGCTGTAGTACCTCCATTACTCTTTGATGGTGGTTGGGAAACTTGGATTTACCAAGGTTTATCTGTTCTTGTTGTTGGTTGTCCTTGTGCATTAGTAATTTCCACTCCTATTTCGATTGTTTCTGCAATAGGGAATGCAGCCAAAAAAGGGGTGCTTATTAAAGGTGGTATTTATCTAGAAGAAATGGGTGCGTTAAAAGCTATTGCATTTGATAAAACGGGTACATTAACAAAAGGTGTCCCAGTTGTTACAGATTTTAATGTATTAAATAATAAAACAGATGAAAAAGAATTACTATCGATTGTTACGGCATTAGAATATCGCTCACAACATCCCCTTGCATCAGCGATCATGAAAAAAGCAGAAGAGGTTAATATCTCCTATTCCAATGTCGTGGTAGAGGACTTCTCTTCCATTACAGGCAAAGGGATCACGGGTAAAGTCAACGGAACTTCCTATTATATTGGAAGCCCAAAACTTTTTAAGGAATTAACTATTTCAAATTTTGATAAGAACTTAGAGGAAACCGTTACAATACTCCAAAATCAAGGCAAAACAGCTATGGTAATTGGAACAAAGAAAGAGGTTCTTGGAATCATTGCTGTTGCAGATGAAGTTCGTGAATCTAGTAAAGAGGTAATTCAAAAGCTACATCAACTTGGAATCAAAAAAACAATTATGCTTACAGGTGATAACAAAGGTACGGCGAATGCAATCGGAAGTCATGTTGGAGTATCTGAAATTCAAGCAGAGTTAATGCCGCAGGATAAGTTGGATTATATAAAACAATTGAGATCCGAATACGGCAACGTAGCAATGATAGGTGACGGTGTTAATGATGCTCCGGCACTAGCTGCATCCACTGTTGGGATTGCAATGGGTGGTGCTGGTACAGATACAGCATTGGAAACAGCTGATGTAGCACTTATGGGTGATGATTTAAGAAAGCTTCCTTTTACGGTGAAACTTAGCCGTAAAACACTAAATATTATTAAAGCTAACATTTTCTTTGCTATTGCGATTAAGGTTATTGCCTTACTTTTGGTTATTCCGGGTTGGTTAACACTTTGGATTGCCATACTTTCTGATATGGGGGCAACAATCCTAGTAGCATTAAATAGTTTACGTTTGATGCGTGTGAAAGAATAGAGGGAAGGGCTTTCCTTATGAATAGGAAAGCCCTGTTTTTTATACTTGAAGGATTTCAAAATAATTTTCTTCCTTAATCAAACGAGATAATTCTATCCTCGGTTTGTTTATACAGATACATATTAACATTCAAATTAACCAAAGGAGATGTAACAAATGGCTATAATTATTATTTCTGCGATTGGAGCGTTTATCGTAACAAATATTGATGATATTTTTGTGTTAATGCTACTTTTCTCCCAAGCAAAGACGCAAGGTAAAAAGAATAAAGACAGTATTGTAGAGAATTCAATCTTTCCGAAGGATATAGTTATTGGACAATATGTAGGCTTTATTCTGTTAGTAGCAATTAGCTTGTTGGGAACTTTTGGTGTTACATTAATTCCAGAGAAATGGGTTGGAATTCTGGGGCTAATACCAATCTATTTAGGAGTTAAGTTATTTATCAAAGGAGAAGATGAAGATGAAATGTCTATCATCTCTAGTTTAAACTCAGGTAGATTTAATAAAATCTTTCTGAGTGTAGCTTTTATTACATTTGCTAATGGTGGAGACAATATTGGAATTTATGTCCCTTACTTTTCTACTCTAAATACAAGCGAATTGATAAGCACGGTTATTGTCTTTTTAGTAATGGTGGCTATCTGGTGCTTTATTGGATATAGATTGGCTGCGTTCAAATATGTATCTGAGACATTAGAGAAGTATGGAAGATGGATTATCCCTCTTGTCTTTGTTGGTCTAGGTATATATATCATGTTAGAGAATGAAACATTAACTACACTTTGGAACCTGTTTAATTAAGATAGTTAATTTATCTAAAAAACCTTTTTGACTTCCCAGGGTTAGTGAAATAAATTCAGACAATATTTCGTCAATATTATAGTCTAATGAATGTTTGAATGAAATGTTATTACTGATATAATTTATGGGGACAATATCAGGAGGAATTACAATGAAAAAGATATGTGTTTTACTCTTACTTCTATTATTCACATTCACACCATTAGTTTTAGCACATTCTGGTCTTGAGAGTTCTGTTCCTCAAGATGGAGAAGTTGTAACAGAGAATATATCCACCTTGTCGCTAACTTTTAATACAACAATTGAAGACACCAGTACATTTAAAATTACTAAAGAAAATGGCCAGGAAGTATCATTAGCAGAATCAATTGTTAAAGAGAAAGATATGATTGGAACCTTGAGTTCTCCCCTGGAAGATGGGACATACATAGTTTCATGGAAAATTATTGGAGAAGATGGACATCCAATTGAAAATTCGTATTCATTTAGTGTAGCTACTTCAACTGACACTGTTCCGGAACTTTCCTCCCCCCCAATTGTGATTGATAGGAATATTAGTACAAGTAGCCCTGCTCAAGGCATTATTTATGAAAATCAAACTTCCAATTTGAACGCCATTATGGTCGTAAGCGTTGTGTTATTAATGGTAATAGCGTTAGGCACAACTTTTTGGTTATTGAAGAGAGGGAAAAATTAATGCTTTGGATTTACTTTTCGGAAACACTTTTATATCTTTGTTTTTCTCTCTTAATGGGATCATTTATTATCGCATTAATACCTATAAATAATAAACCTTCCATAAGTGTCAGTAAGAGGTGGTTACAATTTTCTATCCTAGGGATTGTAGTTTTATCACTTTTCCCCATTATACGACTTGTCCTCTTTCTCTACGAGGATATCGGATTAAGTTTAACTATGCAAAATGTTATAGCTGGTTTTGAAGTTGGTCGGGCATGGACATTTACTCTTTTCCTAGCTTTTATTTTTTACCTATATGTATCTATATTTTTAGTCTTTACAAATAAAAAGCACATTCTAGTATCTATTTTATTTACACTAGGCCTTATTTTGTCACTGGGCTGGGCAAGTCATTCTGCATCCTTAACAGAGTGGAGTGGGTTTATCGCCCATACTCTTCATTTTCTGGCAGTGACCATTTGGGTCGGAATTTTAATTGTTGTTAGCTGGTTCTCTGTAAACCATCGTAACTGGACAATGTTTTTAAAGTGGTTTACACCAATTGCTATCTTGTGTTTGCTAGTCATAGCGGGTACTGGACTATTCCTAATGACTTTGGTTCAAGATTTTAATGAGTATGCAAATTCATGGCTCTTACCTTATGGACAAGCATTACTCATCAAACACATAATAATTATTCCTATAATCATTTTTGCTTTTATTAACGGAATTTGGATGAGAAAAAGAATTGGATTGGATCCTAAAATAAATCCTCTTCCCTGGGTTAAAGCGGAAAGTGCATTACTTTTATTAGTTTTCACTGCGACTGCCGTTCTAGGTCAGCAAGAACCACCCCATAGTATTGAATCAACCGTATCTGGTGGTGGTTTACCTAGTATTTTTAGAGCGTTGCATAACGGAGTAATTACTAAACCAATCGATGCTAGCTTGGATATCAACTTAATTGGATCATTATTTTTTATACTAACTATTGTTTTTTTAATCCTTACAGTTGCCGTATTCGTTAAGAAGGCACCTTCTGTAGTGGCATTTATAATGAGTGTCTTATGTATAGTATCTCTATACTTAGGTCTCATGAATAGTGTTGTCTATTAACAAAAAAATCAAATGGGAAGTGTTAATTATGAATAAGTCAAATATGAAATTCACAGTAATTTTAACGGTTGTTTCAATTGCATTAATAGCAATGATCACAATATTGATTAGCAATCAAACACCGGATGAGTCAGAAATACAAAGAGAAGAAGTCGATTTATCTGGACAACCGGTACTTGGACAAGAAAATGCACCAGTGACCGTGGTTGAATTCGGAGATTTTAAATGTCCTTCATGTAAAGCATGGGGTGAAACGGTTTATCCTCAGCTAGTCCAAGATTACGTCCTGTCAGGAGATGTGAAATTCTCTTATATAAATGTCTTGTTCCATGGAAAAGAGTCTGTATTAGGGTCTATGGCAGCTGAATCAGTATTTAAACAGGACCCAACTGTTTATTGGGATTTCCATAAATCTTTGTTCGAAGCTCAACCAACGGAAAATCATGATGCGGCATGGATAACAACTGAAAAAGTTCTAGAAGTTGCAAAAGGAACGCCTTCGATCAATCAAGAGCAGTTGAAACAGGATATTGAACAAGAGTTAACGTCAGAACAAGTGAATATTGATAAAGAGTTGTTCACCAAACATAACGTATCTCAAACGCCTACTATTAACATCAATGGTATTACAATGGAGGACCCGTTTGATTATGAAGCGATAAAAGAAGTTATTGATCGTGAACTTGAGGGTTCTAAAAATGAGTAAATCCCCTAACAAAATGGGAAAAAAAGTATGGGTGCTATACTTTGCATGGCTCGTATCTATTATAGCTACGTTAGGAAGTCTTTATTTTAGTGAAATAAAAGGTTTTATACCTTGTGATCTCTGTTGGTTCCAAAGAATTTTCATGTACCCACTTGTAGTTATTTTAGGTATTGGAACTTTCCAAAGTGATATTTCCGTGAAGAAATTTGTATTACCTCTGTCTATAGTTGGCGGTTTGATCTCTTTATTCCATTACCTTGAGCAAAAGGTTCCAGGGTTCGGTGGAATAAGACCTTGCGTAAGCGGAGTTCCATGCAGTGCGGAATATATTAACTGGTTTGGTTTTGTAACAATTCCATTCTTAGCTTTAACTGCTTTTACTTTAATAACTATTAGCATGATTTACTTGTTCTTAAAAAAATCCAAATAATAACTTGAACGAGACTTTTTTACAACAAACCTTATAGGGGGATTTTGTAATGTATCACACAATAGTAATAGGTGCAGGGCAAGCTGGATTAGCGATGGGATATTATTTAAAAGAAAGTAATAAAAATTTTATAATGCTAGATCGGTGCAACAAAACAGGTGATGTGTGGAGAAATAGATATGATTCTCTTACATTATTTACTTCTAGAATGTATAGCTCTCTTCCAGGACTACAACTTGAAGGGGATGGACAGGGCTTTCCATCTAAAGACGAAATTGCTAGCTACCTAGAAAGTTATGCCATTAAATTCGGGCTACCTATTGAATACAATACGGAAGTTTTAAAGGTATCCCAAAGTAACGATGTTTTTTCGGTCGACACAAATAAGGGTACTTTAACAGCTCAAAATATAATCATAGCAACAGGTCCATTTCAACATAAACGTATTCCCGATTTTGCAAGAAAGATTAGCAAGAATGTTGTTCAACTACACTCATCTGAATATAAAAATCCTTCTCAATTAAATTCAGGTAATGTACTGATAGTTGGTGGTGGGAATAGTGGTGCTCAGATTGCAGTTGAACTTGCTGCTGAAAAAGAAACTTTCTTAGCGGTAAGTCAGAAATTGCGATTTTTACCTTTAATTTTGGGTAATAAAAGTATTTTCTGGTGGTTTGATAAATTTGGGGTTTTAAAAGCTACAAATAGATCAGTCATAGGAAAAAAAATTCAGGGAAACGGGGATCCTATCTTTGGATACGAACTAAAAAAAGCAATAGAAGAAGGGGAAGTCACGCTAAAAGAAAGAGTAATAAATATAGAAAATAACCATGCGTTTTTTAAGGACAATACTAAACTTCAAGTTGACAATATCATTTGGGCTACTGGTTTCATACAAAATTATCCCTGGTTAGATATTGATGATATATACAATTACAATGGGATGGTGAAACATAATAGAGGCTTGACTGTGGTCAAAGGATTGTACCTCTTGGGTCTACCTTGGCAGTATAGAAGAGGTTCTTCCCTTTTGCAAGGCGTTGGTGAGGATGCGAAGTATATTATGAACCATTTAAACAGTTAATTAAATTGAAGTTGCCGAGTTGTTAAATAAATGCTCGAGACGAAAGATAGGTGAAATGATTTGTTTGAACAATTAAATTTATTACTGGCTTTCGGGGCAGGATTATTATCGTTTATATCCCCTTGTTCATTACCTCTTTACCCTGCATTTCTTTCCTATGTTACCGGGGTATCTCTAAATGAACTTAAAGAAGAAAAAGGAATGTTAAATAAGAAGGCATTAGTACATACCCTTCTGTTTTTACTAGGTTTTTCAGCCATCTTCATGGCTTTAGGTTTCTCGACTTCTTTTATAGGAACGATTTTTATTCAATATCAGGATTTACTACGACAAATAGGTGCAATCATAATCGTGTTTTTTGGTTTAGTAGTTCTTGGGATATTTAAATTTGATTTGTTATTGTCAGAGAAAAGAGTCCAGTTTAAAAAAAGACCTAAAGGTTATATAGGTTCCGTTTTAATAGGTATGGGATTTGCTGCTGGATGGACACCATGTACAGGACCTATACTAGCAGGTGTCATTGCTTTAGGAGTGTCTGACCCTGAAAGAGGAATGCTCTATATGCTATTCTATGTCCTCGGTTTCTCTATTCCATTTCTAATTATGTCAATGTTTATAGGGAAGATGAAGTTTCTTCAAAATAGAAGCGGGTTGTTTATGAAAATAGGCGGGTCCTTAATGATTGTAATGGGGATACTACTGTATTTCGATATGATGACAAAAATTATTGCATTTTTGACTCCTTTTTTTGGTGATTTTACAGGATTTTAATGCCATTTAACTTATTCAGAAAGGTGAGTTGGAAACTATGGAAAATAAGAAGAAAAAAAGATTTTATATGCGTCTAATACTTTTAGTATTAATGGTAGGAATAATAAGCTTCACCATTTATTCTAACTTAACGAAAGAGAAAAACAGTGTACTTCAAGTGGGAGATGAAGCCCCTGACTTTGTACTAACTGATATGAATGGAGAAAAACATCAATTATCGGATTATAGAGGTCAAGGAGTCTTTTTAAACTTTTGGGGAACTTGGTGTAAACCGTGCGAAAGAGAGTTTCCTCTAATGGATCAACAATATCATGAGGTGAAAGACGAGGGTCTTCAAATATTAGCTGTAAATATAGGTGAGTCTGATTTTGCTGTTCAAAAGTTTATAGATAGACTAGGATTAACTTTTCCTGTTTTAATCGATCATAATAAGAGTGTAATGGAAACATACAATATTAATCCATTACCAACTACTTTTCTTGTGAATCCAGAGGGCAAAATAGAGAAAATAATTACTGGTGAGATGAGTGAAGAAGCGATTAAAGAATATATGGAGCAAATTATGCCAGGATGATTTTTAATTAAAAAGAGGTGGTGACTAAGTTGATCTTAAGATTTAGTCACCGCCTCTTTTGGCTATTCGTTATATCATAAAACAACGTAAGAGAATGAATTGAGTTTGATCAATGTTGTTCTCTAAAAATTTGATAGTTATCATTAGTTTTATTTACTATTCCACCATTATATTCAAGCCATTTTTCTTTTTCTAGCTCTACTGCTCTATTTTGCCATTCGAACCAAATAAATAAACATTCACTACAATGACTCTCTACGCCACTATTATTGTTCATATCCCTACATGTATATAAGGACCTTTTGCGACAGCTATAGCAATAAATTACTTTATCATCAATTTTTTTTAGCGTAAATATCTCTCCCTCCAATATACAACATTTATTGTCTATTACTTGGCAACTTATTCTTGAACAAAATAATTTTATTAAATAAATTGGAAGTATAATAATTATTAGAGGTAGTGGCTAATGTTCCTATTTATTTTTAAAAAAATATCAACAGTATTTTTGGGAGAGCCATGAAACGTTATCTTCGGGAAGGTGTTCTTTTAACTTATCAGAGAAAAAGGAAAGAGTTTTTCTTTGATAAATATTTATTGTACTCCAAATGATTACAGTTTAATGTTATATTAATTCTAATAGTATGGGGGTGTAATAATGGAATTTAAAATTGATATACCTACTGATAGCGAGGGTTATTATTCCCTTCAATGCTCACATTGTAAGGAGAGATTTAAAGCTTCAGCAGGAGATATTGATGCTGAAGATACATTAGAGTTATTTTGTCCTTCTTGTGGGTTGGTTGGTGAAAGTTCAAGCTTTTTACCGAAAGACGTTATTGAACACGCTGAAACACTTGCAATGAATTTTCTGGAGCAAGAAATCTATAAATCTTTCAAAAAGACGAGTAGAAAAGTGAAAGGGTCTGGAGTGACTTTTAACGTTAAGAAACCAAAAGAAGAATCACCAAAATTATTAACGGAAAATGAAGATTTGGAGCAAATTGAATTACATTGTTGCGACAAAACAATTAAAGTATACCTTGACCAGAAGGTATCAAATGTTTACTGCCCGTTTTGTGGGGTGAATTAATGAGTAAAGAAGTTCAACTTCCAGAAAAAGAATACAAGAAGTTATCACTCAATTTTAGAAAAGTTGCAAGTAGGTATTTGAATTCTGACATTGATGATGCAATAGATAATTTAAATAGATTTCTAATTTTTATTGAAGAATGCCCAACTATCAAAAATTATATTTTAGATAATAACACTGTCAAATTTGATATTGTTGGTACTTTGGAGAAGAGAGGATATCATGACAATATAAGGTTACCTATACGCACATCAGAAGAAATTGCTTTCATCTTTCAATTACTTAACTATATATCAGAAAATAATGTGAGTTATCATGGAATTACCATAGGGTACGGTAGAAAAATTCAAGAGTCATGCGATAACTTTCATAATCAAGTTGTGAAACCCCTTGTTGACCACATTGTATCTTATTTGGGAGAGATGGCGATAGATATGGGTTTGGATAGAAAAACAAGCACTCAATTCAATATAGGAGATTTTAAAGGACAGCTCAACCATGCTGAAGGACAAGCTTCAATTAGTGCCAATCAAATTTACATTGATACTAAAGTTGAGGAATTAAAGGACATTGCACAAAAGTTCGCACAAGCTTTAATTGATGATACATCTTTTCCTGAATCAGATAAAGAGGACACGGTGGAGTTAATTGAGGCTGCAGTTCAAGAAGTAGAGTCGGTAAAGCCTAAAAAAGTAATTGTGAAAACAGCAATGGAAAAAGTAAGAACTGTTAATGAAATTGCAGGTGCTGGTAATACGTTGTTCACTTTAGGTGGGCAATTACTTCACGCATTTCAGGGACTAATAGGGTAGGTAACCATCTACCGATTCTTTTAGTGGAAACAAACTAAAGTAAGGAAATCGCGATTTGACAGATACTAATATCGTATTGTTGCGGAAACAGCCGGCGTTAGAACATGTATAAGAAAAGGTGAAACAGAATCATCAGAATACATTGAGTCAGTATTAAAGCAGCATAATTAGGACTTATTAATAAATCCTTCCCATTTTTTTAAAATGGTAATGATTGTTTAATTAGGATACAACTTTATTGTTGCAAATAAACAATTTCATAAATTAAGATGTTGTTTTTAGGATACAACTTTATTGTCCAAACTAAACTTGGACTAGCCTAATAAAGACACTTAGAGCATCAGTTAGGATACAACTTTATTGTATTTTCACAAGTTGTATAGAACAAATAAAGTTGGAAACGTACAAAAAAAGATGGAAATGGACAAAAAAAGTTGGAAACAGGTAAAAAAAGTTGGAAACTGTGTATAAGTTTCCAAGTTTAACTCTTTTTCCATTTGGAGGGTTCTTCCTTGAAAATAAAAATGAAATTTATAAATATCAAATTGAAAGATTTTTAAACTCTGCCCCTACTGGGGCAGAGTTTTTTTTTATAGTAACTATATTAAGTAACTATATGTAGTAACTCAAATCAGTTACGTTTCAATATCTACATAATAACCAATAAATATAAAAATGTAAAAATAAAAACCTATACATTAGATGGAGTGGTAAAAATGGCGAAGAGAAAAAGAAGTAATTCAACGGAAACTAAAATTGAAAAATGGATAAAAGAAGGAAGAGGACAAGGAGAAGGTGCTGGTTATAAACCTTGGTTGGAAATTCAAGATGTTGCTTCCAACGGTTATGCAACAAGAAATTTAGGGTGGAAAACACTACGCAAGCATCATTTTCTTTCGGACTTTGAACTCCATTATTTCTATACATTAGAATGGTCTAGTTACGTTTTGGATATTAGGGAACAATATCCACTATTACCTTTAAAAAGAACTGTAGAAATTGCAGAAAGAATCGGAGTCGAACACCCTAGAGAAAATGGGAGTACGGGACCGTTAAAAGTGATTACAACCGATTTTTATTTAATTGTACAAACGCAAACTGGACAGAAAACTGTTGTTAGAAGTGTTAAACCAATCGATAAACTGACTGTAAGAGAATTGGAAAAATTCGATATAGAAAAAATATTTTTTGAAGAAATAGGCATTACGGATTGGGGGATTGTAACTGAAACGGATATACCTAAAATTTTTATTAAAAATATTGGTTGGTTTTATGATGCTAAGACCTTGGATAATCGACCTAATATTAATTTAGCCTTAATTAATAGATTGGAACCTAGATTATACAAAGCAATAAAGACAGAAGAAATGGGATTATCAAATCTTGCATTGAAATATGATGAGATATTCGGACTGGAATATGGTTCATGCTTATTTATTATCAAATATTTACTAGCAAATAAGACTTGGCAAACAGATATTATGAACAAATTAATTAATCCTTCCGAGAGAATAGAAATTTTCGATAAACAAATGAACGATAAAAGCGTAGGAATGGGAGGGGTATCATGATGATTAGTCTAAATATATTACTTGAATTTAAAAATAGGGAGCTAGAGACTATTTCCATTGAAAGGGTTCTTTGGATATCGCCAGATCTAGATGTTGTTGTTTTATTCAATATTGATAAGGAACTACCGCACGTTCCAACTCTTAAATCAATTTCTGAATTGGAAGAAGTACTAACGACTCCGTATGCTTCCATCTTAAAATTTGATCCCTATAAAGAGTTGAATGCACCAGAACAAGATTACTTAGAAAAACATAAGAAAACAAGGGACCTAAGATGGGATATTATAAAAGATTATATTGAGAAAGAACCTTATATTTATGATCCTGATATATTAAAATCGATGATTAGTGAAATGAAAAGTAAAACAGGGAAAAGTAGCAAGAGAATTTATTCGATATTAAGGGAATACTGGCGAGGAGGAAAAACAATTAACTCATTGATGCCTAAATATGCCAACAGTGGGGGAAGAGGAAAACCGAAACAATTAAAAGATAAGAAGATAGGACGGCCTTCAAAATTATCTATAGAGCTAGGGATTCAAGGGGTTAATGTCACGGAAGCAGATAAAGAACTTTTCCAAGTTGGAATAAAACATTTCTATAGAGAAAAAAAGACAACATTAAAAAAAGCATATGAAGAAATCATACAAAAATATTATATTACTGGATATAAGACTGTAAATGGAACTGTTGTTCCTATTGCATTGCCAAATGATCAAGTTCCAAATTATCGTCAATTTTTAAATTGGTATAATTCAACCTTTAATGCTAAAGAAAAAATTATTAATAAGAGCGGTGAAAGTAAATATTATCTGAATCATCGACCATTACTAGGGGATGCGACAAATAGAGCAGGAGGACCCGGTGATATTTTTGAGATTGATGCTACGATTGGGGATATATATTTAGTTAGTGAAATCGATCGCTCTCGAATTATAGGCAGACCAGTTATTTATATTGTAAAAGATGTCTTTACTAGAATGGTTGTCGGTGTTTATGTTGGTCTTGAAGGACCATCATGGGTAGCGGCAATGATGGCATTGGAAAATACAGCAACCAATAAAAAAGAGTATTGTAAAAAACTTGAACTAGATATTGAGGATGACGATTGGCCATGTGAACATTTACCGAAGAAAATTAAGGCAGATAGAGGAGAAATGGAGAGTAAGAATGCAGATAATCTCGTAGAGTCACTTGGCATACAAATTATCAATACTCCACCGTATAGAGCTGATTTAAAAGGAATCGTTGAACGTCACTTTAGAATCCTGAATGAACGAATTAAACAACATTGGATGCCAGGGGTTGTGCATAAAGATTTTAAAGAAAGAGGGGGGAAAGATTACAGACTTGATGCAAAGCTATCACTAAAAGCATTTGAGCGAATTATTGTATTAACTATACTAGAACATAATAATAGTGTAATAAAAGGCTATGCATTACAGAGAGAAATGATGGAAGTTAACTTACTTCCTACACCATTAAATTTATGGAGTTGGGGACTTCAACATAGATCAGGCCTGTTAAAAAAGGTAGATAAAGATTTAATCAGATTAAATGTAATGCCTTCAAAAGAAGCGAGCGTCACAGCAGAAGGAATAGTATTTAATAAAATGAAGTATACAAGTGGATTTTGTTTGGAAAATGGGTGGTTCGAAAAGGCAAGAATCAAAAGATGGAAAGAAATCATTTATTATGACCCAAGAGATGTTCAACATATTTATATGAAAACGCAAGGTAATAACTTTGTTAAGTGTCAATTAGTAGAGGCTGACAAAAGATATTCTCAATTTAGACTAGAGGAAGTCCAGGAGCAACAGTTCGTTATGGATATTAATAAAGCTCTCAACGGAACTTCCCAAAGACAGTTAAATATTGACACGAATGCACAAATTCTAAAGATTATGGAACAAGAGAAAATGGATACGAACAAAATAAGTAATCCAGATGAAAGTAAAACTGGCAAGTTAAAAGACATAAGGGAAAATAGAAAAAGTGAGAAAGAAATAATGAGAGATAAAGAACATTGGGGAAATACTCTTGAAAGAAACAAGCATAAATACAAAACAGAAGTAGTTGAGATGACGGATTTAATTAATCATGGCGTGGATGAAGACGAAGACGAAGACTACTTATTAAATCTAATTATTCAACATGATGGCAAGGAGGAAATGTAATTGGCGGGAAACAGTACTGAATCTGAACGAAAACCTACTAATGTACTCCCATGAAAATTAAAATCTTCGATTTATAGAAAAAGGCAATACGAAATCGGACGCAGCT
>NZ_VEBK01000018.1 GCF_007676755.1 Bacillus sp. FJAT-22090
CCATCGAGTTCCCCAAACTCATCTCCGAGTTCCCCAAAACACCCGACGAATCCCCCAATAACCATCCCGAGTCCCCCAAAGAACCTATCCAAACTTTAACGCCCCCTCAAATAAATTGAATATTCCCCCACACTTTGCTAATCTATATTCATACTAATAATAAAGGAGTGATCATCATAGAAATATTTCGACCAGAACCAACAAGTCTATACGCACTCACCCAATTAAAACATCGAATCCCAAGCGATCAAGGAATCTATCCCCAAATACTAGAAAATATCGAAAATCTCAAGGCGGGGTACTATGGAGAATGTAGGGCAGATCGTTTCATCGAAGAAGTACAATTTCCTAAAGAAGTCGTCATCATTCCAGATTTGCACACAAAACTGCATCCCAAAAAAGTTATGCAAATTGACACACTTATCATTACAACCAGCTATATACTTGTCTTAGAAATAAAGAATATAACTGGAACAATCCGTTTCATACCTAACAACCCGTCCCATCTCGTTCGAACAAAAGATGACAAAGTGACATCATTCAAATGCCCGCTCGTCCAACTCGCAAGAAACACTGATGGCATAAATAATATACTCAACAACTTAAACTTAAATATCCCAGTTTATGAAGCACTCATCTTCGCTTCGCAAAACTTAATTGTTGAAAACGCACCACCCCAGCGCAATATCTTTTTTGTACAACAGCTCCCACTGTTCCTACAAAAACTAAACAAACTTCCCCCAAAAATAAAAACAAACCAATTCCATCTACTTACCAAAACTTTCACGAATCTGAACAAAAACTTCATCGAACGTCCATTATGTAGCAGATTCGCCATTGATCCCGAAATGTTAAAAAAAGGAATACTATGTATTTATTGCGGTAATAACTTATCCAGAGTCACCGAGCGAAAATGGATCTGTGCTAGTTGTAAACAAATAGACAAGCAGCCAATCCAAAACAACATTCAAAACCTATTCATTTTGATTAATCAAAACATAACAATGAAAGACTGCTTACATTATCTACAACCACCTTCCAGGGAAGTAATAAAATATTACATTAAAAGGATGAAACTTCCCAAAACCGGTAACCACAGAACGACCATATACACCAAGCAGCTAACATAAACGTCAGTCTCTAGGGACTGGCGTTTTTCTGAGTTCCCCAAACCGACCCACGAGTTCCCCAAACAAGCACACACCTCAAAAAAACTCTTCCAAATTTCTGATTATTTGTTATTATTAAATAAAAACAAAAACAAACAAAGGAGAAACCAACTAAAATGCTTAAAAACATACCGAAATGTCTTTCGCCGGATCTTTTAAAAGTATTAATGGAGATGGGGCATGGAGATGAAATTGTCTTAGCAGACGGAAATTTCCCTGCAGCTTCCCATGCACGCAACCTTATTCGACTTGATGGACTCAGTATTCCGGAAGTACTCGAAGCAATCCTAACTCTTATGCCTTTGGACACTTATGCTGACTCTTCCGTCTTTTATATGATGCATGGATCAGAAGTAGACACTCCGCCGATATGGGCCGAGTACAACGATATTCAAATCAAAACAGGAAACAATAATGTCGTTCCAACAAAAGTAGAACGTTTCAAATTTTACGAGCAAGCGAAACAAGCCTATGCGATCATAGCGACAAGCGAACAAGCTTTATATGCCAATATAATTCTAAAAAAAGGTGTTATCACATAATGAAGGGGGAAGTTTAATATGCTAGTACCAGAAAGACAAAAAAAAATCATCACAATCGTAAACAAAAACAAAACGGCTCGAGTTTCGGAGCTGAGTAAACTTCTCAAAGTAACAGAAGAAACAATACGACGAGATTTGGAAAAACTAGAGACAGAAGGAAAGCTCGCACGAACGCATGGTGGAGCGATTTCTACTCAGGAGGAAGAAGGAGATATTCCTTATTTTCAACGAGAAGTGATGAATCAGGAAGAGAAAATGGCGGTCGCGAAAGAAGCGGTAAAGTTGATCAAAGATGATGATATTATTTTTCTGGATGCCAGTTCAACTGCACTCTATCTTGCAAAACTTTTAACGAATCATAGAATAACTGTTTTAACAAACGCTATCCGAGTATCTGTGGAACTTGCCAATCTGCCAAATGTCCAAGTCATTGTCGTAGGTGGAAATCTGTCACCATCCTCGTTGTCGCTCGTCGGTCCTCTAACGGTCAACACATTGGAGCGTTACCATGTAAATAAAGTATTTTTCTCCTGCAAAGGGTTGCACAAACAGTGGGGAATTAGTGATTCCAATGAGCAACAAGCAATCGTCAAGCGTAAAATGATTGAAATGGCAGACGAGAAAATACTCTTATTAGATCATACGAAACTAGAGAGAAAAGCGTTCGCTCATATTGAGAAAGAAGATATGCTGGACACAATTGTGATAGATAGCCAAGCAAACAAAACATATTTACAGTATTTCGAAGAAAAAGACATAACCATTTTATTCGCGCAAATGGGTTGAAGCACATTTGCGTGGCATATAATAACGACAATACAAAATAAATATTCAGAAATTATCAAATATTCTATTGATTAATTAAAATACTTGCTTTATAATCAACAAAAACACAGAAAAACAAAAATAAAACCTAAAAGGAGGAATGAAGATGGAGCCTCTATTAAAAATGGAAAACATATCAAAGTCATTTCCTGGCGTGAAAGCGCTCTCCAATGTCCAGCTTGATCTCCAATACGGCGAAGTTCTCGCACTTGTGGGTGAAAATGGAGCAGGGAAATCCACGCTCATGAAAATATTGACCGGTATCTACCAAAAAGACGAGGGAACTATCACGCTGCAAGAAAATGAAATCAATGTCACATCGCCTAAGCAGGCACAGGAACTTGGAATTTCAATTATCCACCAAGAGCTCAACTTGATGAAGGATCTCTCCATCGCTGAAAATATTTTCATAGGCCGAGAGCCAAAAGGTGCTCTCAATCTTTTGGTAAACGATAAGCAACTTAATAACCAAGCAAAAGAACTTTTTGAAAAACTCAACCTAGACTTAGACCCCAAGACAAAAGTGCAAGATCTGACAGTAGCCAAGCAACAAATGGTAGAAATCGCAAAAGCACTTTCTTTCAACTCCAAAATCTTCATCATGGACGAACCAACAACAGCATTAACCGAAACCGAAATAGAAACTCTCTTTGAAATTATTAATAACTTACGAGCAAAAGGCGTTGGAATCATCTACATTTCACACAGAATGGATGAGCTAAAGCGTATTTCTGACCGAATAATCGTGATGCGAGATGGGACGTACGTCGACACACTAACGACTGCCGAAACCGAAATGAGCAAAGTCATCCAACTTATGGTCGGTCGACATGTGTACATAGAATCGAAGCCGAACATCGCAGAAGGGGAAAAGGAAACGGTGCTCCAAGTGAACAATGTTTCCACCAAATCACTCTTAAAAGATGTTTCATTCGAATTAAAAAAAGGAGAAATACTCGGATTTGCCGGACTGATGGGTGCTGGACGGACCGAAGTTGCACGTGTTTTATTCGGAGCTGATCCAACAACAAAAGGAACCATCACACTACATGGCAAAGAAGTAAAGATAAAATCACCGGCAGATGCAGTAAAACAAGGAATTGGTTATTTATCCGAAGACCGCAAACAATTTGGGCTACTAGTCAATATGGATGTAAAATCCAACATAGCACTCGCAACAATAAAAGAATATCAATCTAATGCGCTTTTTGTAAGCGATTCCAAAATAAAAAAAACGGCTATTGAATACGTCGACCAACTAAAAATAAAAACGCCATCTGTAGATCAGGAAATTAGATTCCTATCAGGAGGAAACCAACAAAAAGTAGTTATCGCGAAGTGGCTTCGAAGAGATTGCGACATACTCATATTCGATGAACCGACAAGGGGAATCGATGTTGGGGCAAAAGGAGAAATTTATAAACTGCTCGATGAACTGGCTGCAAGTGGAAAATCAATCATAATGATTTCATCTGAATTACCAGAAATACTACGAATGAGTCATCGAATCGTCGTCATGTCAGAAGGAAAAATTACAGGGATGCTTTCATCGGAAGAAGCGACCCAGGAAAAAATAATGGAGTTTGCAACACAGCTCCACTAACAAATAGGGGTGAAGTAAATGAATGTCGAGACACTAATGGAAAAAGAGCCAACAAAGAAAAAAATAATACCGCCCGGAGCAATACAACAGACACTCGCCTTCGGAAGCTTAATCGTACTAGTCGTTTTCTTCTCTTTTGCATCGGGAAGTTTCCTGCAATGGAGCAATATAATCGGAATTTTATTATCAACTGCTGTAATCGGAATACTAGCACTCGGTGCCACATTCGTCATCATTACAGGTGGGATTGACCTATCGGTAGGTACGGTGATGACACTATCTTCTGTACTGACGGGAGTTATTATCGTTAATGCTGGGCTGCCACTCATCGCAGGGGTCTTTGCAGGGATTGCAACGGGTGCATTTTGTGGATTCCTTTGTGGGATTGCAATCACGAAGCTGAAGATTCCTCCATTTATTGCAACGCTTGCAATGATGATGATTGCAAAAGGGCTGGCACTTGTTATTTCGGGAGCAGCGCCTATTTATTTCACAGATTTTAAAGCATTCACGAAAATCGCGCTTGGCACACTTATCCCTGGGATTCCAAATGCTGTTCTTATATTTTTTATTGCAGCGATTATCGGGGCTGTTATTCTTTCGAAAACTATTCTAGGTCGTTATAATTTCGCGATCGGGAGCAATGAAGAAGCGACGAAACTCTCGGGAGTAAATGTTGATTTTTGGAAAGTAACGATTTATTCATTAGCGGGTGCTTTTACAGGAATTGCCGGTGTTATCATGGCGTCACGTTTAAACTCGGCGCAACCTGCACTTGGGCAAGGGTACGAACTAGAAGCGATTGCCGCGGTAGTTATCGGCGGAACATCCCTTAGCGGTGGTAAAGGCACGATTGTAGGCACAGTGATCGGAGCGCTAATCATGAGTGTTCTTACAAACGGTCTTCGTATCATGTCGATCCCGCAAGAATGGCAGACCGTCGTTGTCGGGTTAGTTATTATTCTAGCAGTATATATGGATATTCTAAGAAGACGTAAGGAGTAAACCTGGTTTTTCGTCCTCGTGACGTCAAATATAAAAAAGGGAATGGGGAGTAATAAATGAAGAAAAGATCTTGGTTTTTAGGAAGTATGCTAGCTGTATCGATGATTTTAGGTGCATGTAACTCAGATGACACAGAATCTAGTGCCTCATCCACAGGCTCTGAAGGCGATCAGCCTTACGTAGCAATCGTATCAAAAGGTTTCCAACATCAATTCTGGCAAGCTGTTAAACAAGGAGCAGAACAAGCTGCGGACGAATTTGACGTAAAAATTACATTTGAAGGACCAGAAAGTGAATCACAAGTAGACAAACAAATTGAAATGCTTCGAGCGGCACTCGACAAAAAGCCGGATGCCCTAGGATTTGCGGCACTTGACTCACAAGCAGCAACTCCATTACTAGAAGAAGCACAAAATAAAAAAATTCCAGTCGTCGCTTTTGACTCAGGTGTAGATAGCGATATCCCTCTAGCAACTGCGTCGACAGATAACAAAGCAGCTGCGGCACTAGCAGCAGATAAGATGGCTGAATTCATCGGAGAAGAAGGAAAGATTGCCCTAATCGTACATGACCAAACATCGGTAACGGGTGTACAACGTCGTGACGGCTTTAAAGAGCAAATCGAATCCAAATATCCAAACATTGAAATCGTCGACATCCAATACGGCGGTGGAGATCACTTAAAATCAACCGATCTTGCAAAAGCAATCATCTCCGCACATAGCGACCTTAAAGGAATCTTCGGTTCTAACGAAGGATCCGCAATCGGTGTAGTAAACGCAGTACAAGAGCTAAACAAATCAGGTGATCTAGTAGTTGTAGGCTTCGACTCTGGTAAACAGCAAATCGACGCAATCAAAAGCGGCTTAATGGCCGGAGCAGTTACTCAAAACCCAGTCGGCATCGGCTACGAAACAGTAAAAGCGGCAGTAGATGCAATGAACGGCAAAACAGTAGAAAAAACAATCGACACTGGCTTCTACTGGTACGACAAAGACAACATCGACAGCGACGAAATCAAAGCAGCAATCTACGAGTAATATGTGTTTTGGTCCTTATGTTACTGGTGCCTGGCACCAGTAACACTCTTGTAACAATTCACTCTTATAAAGGAGGTAAGATCAGATGCAGAAAATTCGCTGGGGCATTATTGGCGCAGCAAATATCGCAAAACAACAAGTCATTCCGGCAATCCAGCAAACTTCTAACGCCGAAATCATCGCAATCGCAAGCCAAAGTGGAAAAGCAAAAGCACTCGCAACGCAGTTCAACATTCCAAATAACTATGACACATACGAGAAACTACTCGACTCACCTGATATAGATGCAGTGTACATAGCACTACCGAACACGCATCACAAAAAATGGGCACTTGCCGCAATCCGGTCGAACAAACATGTCCTTTGTGAAAAGCCAATCGTGCTACACGCAACCGACCTGATTGAACTGCAACAAGCAAGTATACAACACAACGTCATTTTCATGGAAGCATTCATGTACCGCTTTCATCCACAAATGGCGAAAGCAAAAGAACTGCTAGCACAACGGGCAATTGGTGATATCCTAACGATTCGCTCCCGATTCCATTTCACCATCGAGGATTGGCAAAACGATATCCGTCTCAATCCGGATCTCGGTGGAGGTGTCCTAAACGACATCGGCTGTTATCCGCTTAATGCAATTCACTATTTAATAGAAGAAAGTCCGAGAACTGTCCAAGCCTCCCAAGGCAAAACCAACCATCAAGTAGACACGCATATCGCAGTCCAACTAAGCTATCCATCTGGAATTCTAGCGCAAATCGATGCCAGTTTCCATGGTCCAATGACACAAACTATAGACATTATTGGCACAAACGGAACGATGCACCTGTCCTATGCATTTCGCACTGACTTAAACAATCACGAGGGCATCATTCAATACGTATCAAACAACGAAACTAAAACACTAACCATAACAGCAAACGCATACGTTGAACAAATTAAAGCATTCCACGAAGCAATTGAAAACAACGAACAACCTATCTATACAGAAACACAAATGCTTCAACAAACAGCCGAACTCGAAAAAATTAACGAAGCAATAAAAACAGCTACCCAAACGCAACAATCGGCTATCCGATCCTAAACTGGGGCTATCCGCTCCTAAAGCTCGACCAACCGATCCTAACCCATGGCTATCCGCTCCTAAAGCTCGGCCAACTGATCCTAACTCGGGGCTATCCGCTCCTAAAGCTCGGCCAACTGATCCTAACTCGGGGCTATCCGCTCCTAAAGCGGCCAACCGATCCTAACTCGGGGCTATCCGCTCCTAAAGCTCGGCCAACCGATCCTAACCCGGGGCTATCCGCTCCTAAAGCGGCCAACCGATCCTAACCCAGGATTATCCGCTCCTAAAACCGAGCTATCCGATCCTAAATCCAGACCAATCGCCCGTAACATGAGAAAGGAAGTGACCAAATGTCCAAAGTCATCGAGGATCTAACAAAATACGCGCATAAATTAGTAGACCAAGGCCTAGTCGTAGGAGCAGGCGGCAACTTAAGTATGCGTGACGGAGACAATATGTACATCTCCCCAAGTGGCTTCGACCTCAAGGAAATCGAACCGCATCAATGGGTCAAAGTAAACATTACAACTGGGGAAGTAGAAGGGACACTGAGACCTTCATCTGAAGTACTTATGCATTTAGAATGCTTCCGCAAAAACGATGAAATCCAAGCTGTGCTTCATGCACACCCAACTTACTCAGTTGGCGTGTCATCGGCTGGCAAAGACATCCCGCCGCTCTTTCCAGACTTTCCAGCAATGGTGAAAAGCGTCGGCTATATTGACTATGTTATTCCGACCACTCACTTACTCGCAGAAAAAGTGGCGGAGCTCGTCACAAAAGACGTCATCATCATGCGAAATCATGGTGTGCTCACATTAGGAAAAACGATGAAAGAAGCATTTTTCTTTATGCAGCTAACGGAGGAATCTGCGAAAGTGTATACGATTAGCTCTATTTTTGGTGGTCCACGGATTCTTACTGACGAGGAATGTGATGACCTTCGAAATCTCTCTGCAGAAAGATATCGTTCGAAATTGCTGAAAGAATAGGAGGCAAACACCATGAAAACAGTTCTTGCCTATGATTTAGGTGCGTCCAGTGGTCGGCTTGTTGCCCTACACTTTAGCGGAAATACATTAAATACAAAGGAAATTCATCGATTCACAAACAAGCCAATCGCTGAAAACAATCACTATTATTGGGATTACGATCACTTAATTCGCGAACTAGATAGAGGCTTAAACAAAGTGGATTTTCTTGCAGAATCACTTGGCATCGATACATGGGGCGTCGACTTTGGTTTACTAGGTAAAAACGGAGAACTCGTAGCAAAACCATTTTCCTATCGAGACACGCACTCCGTCCCGTACGTAAAACAAGCAACCAATCGAATTCCAGCCCAAAAACTATTCGAACAAACGGGCAATGAAATCTCGCCAATCAACACATTGTTTCAACTGATGGCAATACAGGACCAATATCCGCACTAT
The DNA here is from genome assembly GCF_007676755.1 of Bacillus sp. FJAT-22090. Lineage (GTDB taxonomy): Bacteria > Bacillota > Bacilli > Bacillales_A > Planococcaceae > Psychrobacillus. The sequence continues at coordinate 8,687 of NZ_VEBK01000018.1, forward strand.
TTAACAGAAACGAACAACATACTCATGACACCAAACTTACTCATGCACGCATTATCCGGCAGCACCATAAACGAATTCACGATCGCATCTACATCACAGCTAGTAAATGCAAACAAAACATGGGACAAAGACATCCAACACAGTTTTTTCAATCAAACACTACCATTTGCACCAATCGAAATGCCGCACCAAATCGTCGGCAGCTTAACGAATCATCCAAATATCCAAATGGCACTAGTACCGGGACATGACACAGCGTGTGCGCTATCTGCTTTACCGATTCACACGCCAAACGCCATTTTCGCAAGCATCGGCACTTGGGGGCTCATCGGAAAAGAAGTAAATACACCAATTACTACAATAGAAGCCTTCCAAAAAGGCTTTACAAACGAAGGAACGAGTGAAGGGCATTACCGATTCCAAAAAAATGCAATGGGATTTTGGATTCTACAAAAATGGAGAGAAGAGTGGAAGCAACAAGGACTCCACTTCACATATGAACAAGAAATTCATGCACTACAAGCAGCTCAACCGTTTCAAACATTTATCGACCCAGACGATGAACTCTTTTTCAATCCGACATCCATGACAGAGGCGATGAAAACCTACTGCATCAAAACAAATCAACAAGCTCCACTTACACCTGGGGCATATATACGCTGCTTCGTAGAAAGTTTAGCACTAAAATACGCATACACAATCATTCAAATCGAACAAATCACTAACACTAAGACGACCGCGATTCACATTGGCGGTGGTGGAACGCAAAATAAAACACTTTGTCAATTTATTGCAAATGCGACCCAAAAAATAGTTCATACTGGACCAACTGAAGCAAGCTCTATCGGCAACGGACTATCTCAGCTTCGGGCTCTAGGGGAAATCCACTCAATCGAAGAAGGACGTCAACTCGTTGCAAACTCCTTTGGGATGACTAGCTACGAACCACAAGACGAAGCTGTATGGCAAGAAGCAATCGAAACGTTTCAAAAACTATTACATACTTAACGGAGGGATACTAACATGACAAAAGAACGTTATATCGGAACACTACCCAAAATAGGTATACGCCCAGCAATTGATGGTCGACGAAAAGGAGTTCGCGAATCGCTGGAAGAAACAACGATGAACATGGCAAAAAACGTCGCAGCATTCCTATCAGAAAATCTCCAATACTATAACGGAGAACCAGTAGAGTGCGTCATCGCAGACACTTGTATCGGTGGCGTTGCGGAAGCAGCACATGCGGCAGAGAAATTTAAAAAAGAAGGCGTCGGCGTATCGATCACCGTGACCCCTTGCTGGTGTTACGGTAGTGAAACGATGGATATGGATCCGCATTTGCCAAAAGCGGTTTGGGGCTTCAATGGAACTGAGCGTCCTGGGGCGGTATACCTCGCAGCAGTACTAGCTGGATACAATCAAAAAGGGCTTCCTGCTTTCGGAATTTACGGGCAAGACGTTCAAGATGCAGGGGATCCGAATATTCCGCAAGACATACAAGAAAAACTTCTCCGCTTTGCAAAAGCTGGGCTTGCGGCAGCAATGCTCAAAGGAAAATCCTATCTTGCAATGGGCTCTGTCTCGATGGGTATCGCGGGAAGCATTGTAAAAGACGATTTCTTCCAAGAATATTTAGGCATGCGCAACGAGTATATCGATATGAGTGAATTCGTTCGTCGGATGGATCTTGAAATTTACGATACAGAAGAATATGAAAAAGCACTCGCATGGGCAAACGAAAACTTGACGCGTGGAGAAGATAGTAACAAAGAACAATTTAAACGCACAGACGAAGAAAAACAAAGCGATTGGGAACGTTCTATTAAAATGACGCTGATTGCGCGTGACTTGATGGTTGGCAATGAAAAGCTTACGAAAATGGGCTTTGAAGAAGAAGCGAATGGCCGCAATGCACTTATCGCAGGATTTCAAGGGCAACGTCAATGGACGGACTACTTCCCGAATGGCGACTTTATGGAAACAATATTAAATTCCTCATTCGATTGGAACGGAAAGCGTGCTCCGTATTTATTGGCAACCGAAAATGACAGCTTAAACGGTGTCACAATGGCAATGGGCCACTTGCTCACTAATACCGCACAAGTTTTTGCGGACGTGCGAACATACTGGAGTCCAGATGCGGTAAAACGGGTAACAGGAAAAGAACTCACAGGAAAAGCAGAAAACGGCTTCATCCATCTCATCAACTCTGGGTCCGCAGCTCTTGATGGAACAGGTCGTCAAACGAAAGACGGCAATCCAGTCATGAAGCCGTTCTGGGAGATTACAGACGAAGAAGTCGAAGAAACACTCAAAAACGTGCAATTCCGTCCCGCATCAACTGAATACTTTAGAGGAGGCGGATACTCGAGCGATTTCACGACGAAAGGCGATATGCCAGTAACAATCGCTCGTCTCAACTACGTAAAAGGTCTAGGTCCAGTTCTTCAAATCGCAGAAGGGCACACAATCGAGCTCGATGAGGAAATGCATGATACACTCGATCTTCGCACAGATCCAACTTGGCCGACAACTTGGTTTGTACCAAACTTGACTGGTGAAGGGGCATTCGCAGATGTCTATTCCGTGATGAATAATTGGGGAGCAAATCACTGTGTTGTCAGTTACGGGCATATCGGTGCAGATTTATTAACACTCGCATCCATTTTACGCATTCCGGTGAATATGCATAACGTAGAATCATCACGCATTTTCAGACCGAGTGCCTGGAGCATGTTTGGGACGGAGCAAAGCGAAGCGGCTGACTTCCGAGCTTGTCAAAACTTTGGCCCACTGTACAAATGAATGAGGTGAAAACAGTGAAGTACACAATTGGCATTGATTACGGGACTGAATCGGGCCGTGTAATTTTAGTGAACATCGAAAATGGCGATATCGTCGCTACTAGTGTGACGCCCTACCCCCATGGCGTCATCACTGGGCACCTTAACAACAGGGCATTGGGGAAAGAAACAGCACTTCAAGTTCCGCAAGATTATCTGGACGTACTTACGAAATCCATCCCAGAGGTAATGAAAAATATAGATCCAGCCGACATCATCGGTATCGGCCTAGACTTTACATCCTGCACCATTTTGCCGGTAAATAAAAAGCTAAAACCATTAAGCACGATGAAAGCATACGAAACAAACACGCACGCATACGTCAAACTGTGGAAACACCATGAAGCAGAAGACGAGGCTAAGCAATTAAACAGCATCATGCAAAACGAAAAATGGCTAGCACGATACGGAGGCACTATATCGTCGGAGTGGATGCTTCCAAAAATAATGGAAATCGCAAACGACGACCCAGCTCTATTCGATGAAATCGATCTGTTCCTTGAAGCTGGGGACTGGGTCGTGTCCACGTTAACCGGGAACCTTACTCGAAACAGCTGTTCCGCAGGGTACAAAGGAACATGGCATAAAGAAACCGGCTATTTACCAAATGAAACACTCCAAAAGATTCATCCAACACTAGAAAATATATACGAAACAAAACTCGCTGGCTCAGTCAAATCCACTGGTACATTAGCAGGTAACTTAACAAAAGAAATGAGCGAACAATTAGGGCTAAATGAAGGAACACCAATAGCAGTAGGCATTATCGACGCACACGCAGCACTCCCTGGAGCAGGCGTAAGCGAACCGGGAACGCTCGTCATGGTCATGGGCACGTCGACTTGTCATCTATTACTAAGTGACAAAGAAGTACCCGTCCCAGGCATCAGCGGTGTCGTGGAAGACGGAATTCTACCCGGCTATTATGCATACGAAGCAGGGCAGGCAGCAGTCGGTGATCTATTTGCACATTTCGTGAAAAACTATAATGCCGATTTTGAAACGCTTACGAAAAAAGCAAAAACATTAAAACCAGGAGAAAGTGGTCTAGTTGCACTCGATTGGCATAACGGCTGCCGAACACCATATGTAGATTCAACTCTTTCAGGAGTACTAATCGGAGAAAAACTTTCCACCAAAGCACACGAAATTTACCGAGCTCTACTCGAAGCAACTGCTTTTGGTACTCGAGTAATCATCGAGCTCTTTGAAAACAACGACATCCCGATCAACCGTGTAGTCGCAACTGGTGGTATACCAAAGAAAAATACATTGCTTATGCAAATTTACGCAGACATTCTGCAAAAAGAGATTACCGTCGTAGAAAATGACCAAGCACCAGCACTCGGAGCTGCCATCCTAGGAGCAGTTGCAGCAAATGCCTACACATCATTCCCAGAAGCAATCGAAAAAATGGCATGCAAAAAAGCGATCACATATAAACCAAACAACGAATATGAACAAATATATAACGAGCTATTCAACATCTATCAAAACGTCAGTAAATACTTTGTCCATGATTCCACCGTCATGCACGATTTACACAAGCTGAAAGGGGAGCACTTACAATGATTGAAAATCTATGGGCATCATCCGATAAAACCGTCGAACCAGACTCATTAGAAGAACTCACATTCCGGTCCAATTTAATCGGCGCAGATCGACGCGTTTGTAACTGGGGAGGAGGAAACACTTCCTTCAAAACAAAAGCTCTCGACTTCAAAGGGGAAGAAGTCGACATTATGTGGGTGAAAGGGAGCGGCTCTGATCTTGCAACGATGAAAGAAGCGAATTTCACTGCGCTTCAGCTAGAGCATATTCTTCCACTCCAAGAACGGGAAGACATGTCCGACGAAGAGATGGTCGATTACTTAGCACACTGTATGCTCAACAAATCGCATCCTCGTGCTTCCATCGAGACACTTTTGCATGCATTTCTTCCATTCAAGCACGTCGACCATACACATCCAGATAGCATTATTAGCATCTGCTGTGCGCCAAACGGTAAAGAAATCGCAGCTGAAATCTTCGGGAATCGATTTGTATGGGTGCCATACATACGCCCAGGGTTTTTATTGTCCAAAATGATTGCAGACGGTGTAAAAAACAATCCAGAGGCAGAGCTCGTTCTCATGGAAAAACACGGTTTAGTTGTATGGGGAGAAACAGCTCGCGAAAGCTATGACAAAACGATACAAGTAATTAACGAAGCAAAAGCATATATTGATAACGAATTAATAAAGAAACCTGCTTTCGGTGGTCCATTACAGGAAGGAATTCCAGCTGAAAAACGCGAACAACTAGTAAACGAAATCCTTCCATATATCCGTGGGCTAGTATCAAAAGAACAAGGTCAAATCATTACCTTTGATGACACAGAGGACGTATTGGAATTCGTCAACAGCGAGCGTGCAGAAGAACTTTCTCAAGTAGGAGCAGCTTGTCCTGATCATCTAGTTCATACAAAACGTGTCCCCCTTTTCATCAATTGGGACGGCAATCTGGAAACAATAAAAACGAGTATCGAAAACTATCAACTAGCATATAAACAGTATTTTGATGAACATGCTTCATCCGAAGACAATATGTTCAACCCATCACCACGAGTCATTTTAATTCCTGGAATCGGTATGATCAACACAGGAAAAGACAAAGCATCTGCTCTTATAAGCGGAGCGCTATACCACCGAGCAATCGCTGTTATGAAGGGTTCAAATGCATTAGGAGGATTCACATCCCTTTCTGCGGCAGAATCATTCGCCATTGAATATTGGCCGCTAGAGCTCTATAAACTATCACTTGCTCCAAAAGAAGCCGAGTTTTCTAGAAAAGTGGCATTCATCACTGGAGGAGCAGGGGGAATCGGAAGCGAAACATGCCGCTTACTAGCATCCCAGGGAGCCCATGTCGTCCTTGCAGACTTAAACCTAGAAGGCGCAGAAAAAGTAGCGAGTGAAATAAACTCAGCTTACGGCGAAGGTAGAGCTACCGCAGTGCAAATGGACGTGACAAGTGAAGAGCAAATCATTTCTGCATTCCAACAAGTAACCCGCACATACGGAGGAGTAGACATACTCGTAAATAACGCGGGTTTAGCAACATCTAGTCCATTCGAAGAAACAACATTAAAAGAATGGAATCTCAATATGAACGTACTTGGAACAGGATACTTCCTCGTCTCTAGAGAAGCATTCAAACTGATGAAAACCCAAGGCACAGGTGGCAGCATGATATTCATTGGTTCCAAAAACTCCATCTATGCCGGCAAAAATGCATCTGCATACAGCGCAGTAAAAGCACTTGAAGTCCATCTGGCACGCTGCATCGCTACAGAAGGTGGAGACTTCGGCATCCGTGCAAACTCAGTACTGCCAGACGCAGTCCTCCAAGGCTCTGCCATCTGGGGGTCCAAATGGCGCGAAGAACGAGCAACCGCTTACGGCATCGAACCAGATGAACTAGAAGAACACTACCGCCAACGTACCGTTCTAAAAGAAAACATCTATCCAAGGGACATAGCCGAAGCAATCGCCTTCTTCGCATCATCCAAAGCAACCAAAACAACTGGCTGCATGCTAACAGTAGACGGCGGAGTAGCCGCAGCCTTTACGAGATAAGACAAAAATAGAACGCCGAGTTACCCAAAGCAACTCGTGAGTTCCCCAAACAGGATGCCGAGTTACCCAAAGCAACTCGTGAGTTCCCCAAACAGGACGCCGAGTTACCCAAAGCAACACGTGAGTCCCCCAAACAGGCTCACGAGTCCACCAAACCACAAAAAAAGTCGCTTCCAACCAGAAGCGACTTTTTTCAGAAAGGATGAAAGAACATGCGCGTAACCCTATTCTCCACATGCCTAGTCGACCTATTCCAGCCAAACGTCGGCATCGCCACCGTGGAGCTACTAGAAAAACTAGGCTGCGAAATTGACTATCCAACCGGCCAAATCTGTTGTGGCCAACCTGCCTACAACAGCGGCTATGTACAAGAAGCAAAACCAGCGATGAAACACTTACTCGAAACGTTCCAACACGCCGAATACATCGTCACACCATCCGGCTCATGCGCACTCATGCTAAAAGAATATGAACATATTTTCCAAGATGATCCCAAATGGCACACAATCGCTAAACAAGTAGCAGACAAAACTTACGAACTCACCCAATTCATCGTCCATGTGCTCGGCGTCACGAAAGTAGACACATCACTATCAGGAAAAGCCGTATTCCACACATCCTGCCATATGACTCGACTACTTAAAGCAAAAGAAGAGCCAAAAACACTTCTAAACAACGTCGAGAACTTAGAAATAAAACCACTAAAAGGACAGGAACAATGCTGCGGCTTCGGGGGCACATTCTCCGTCAAAATGGGGGATATCTCTGCAGAAATGGTAAAAGAAAAAGTAACCAACATCATGAACGAAGACGTCGATTACTTAATAGGAGCAGACTGTGGCTGCCTTATGAATATAGGTGGTCGACTATCACGAGAAAACCAACCCGTCCAAGTGCTTCACATTGCCGAAGTATTAAATCGAGGAATGGAGGAATAACAATGTCCATCAAAATAAAACAAGGACCATTCAAAAAACGTCTAGAATCCGAACTCCAAAATGATTTCATGCGAAAAGCCGTCTCCGGCGCACAAGACGGTCTTGGTGCACGAAGAAACCTCGCAACCGAACAACTCGGCGAATGGGAAAAATGGAGAGAAGCTGGACAAGAAATCCGCAAACACACAATAGATAACCTCGCACACTACTTAGAGCAATTCAGCAAGCAAGTAACAAAAAGCGGTGGTCATGTCTTCTTCGCAAAAGACGATAAAGAAGCTACACAATACATTCAACAGGTCGTACAAAAAAAGAACGCCAAGAAAATCGTTAAATCCAAATCGATGGTCACCGAAGAAATCAGCCTAAACCAAGCACTTGAAGCAATAGGCTGCGAGGTAGTCGAAACAGACCTAGGAGAATACATTCTGCAAATCGATGATCACGACCCACCGTCACATATCGTCGTACCCGCATTACATAAAAAGAAAGAACAAATCCGAGATGTCTTCGTCGAAAAACTCGGCTACACGAAATCCGCCGATCCAGACGAACTCGCCAAACACGCACGCTACACATTAAGAAAAAAGTTTCTAGAAGCGGAAGTAGGTATCACAGGGTGTAACTTCGGAGTGGCCGAAAGTGGTACTATTTGTCTCGTTACAAATGAAGGAAATGCCCGCTTAGTCACAACCATCCCTAAAACTCAAATTACCGTAATGGGAATGGAGCGGCTCGTACCGACATTCGAAGACTTAGACGTGATGGTCAGCCTTCTCACGAGAGCATCCGTCGGGCAGCGCCTCACAAGCTATCTCACGTTACTCACTGGACCAAAAAAGCAAGAGGAAGTAGATGGACCAGAGGAATTACACGTCGTGATCGTAGACAATGGACGCTCGAAAATACTCGGTACAGACTTTCAAGAAATTCTACAATGCATCCGCTGTGGGGCTTGTTTAAACGTCTGCCCAGTTTACCGACATATCGGAGGTCACTCTTACGGCTCTATTTACCCGGGCCCGGTTGGAGCAGTACTTACACCACTACTCGATGGTTACGAAGAACATAAAGACTTACCATACGCATCCACGCTTTGCGGAGCTTGCACAGACGTCTGTCCAGTGAAAATACCTTTACACAATCTATTATTAAAACATCGCCAAAAAATCGTAGAAACAGAAGGAAAAGCACCAATCAGTGAACGTCTCGTGATGAAAGCATTTGGCTTCGGTGCATCCACCAACGCCGTATATACAGGTGGCTCCAAAATGGCAGCAGTCAGTCTCAAAATGCTATTAAAAAACAAACAAACGATCTCAAACGGCCCAGGACTCCTAAAAGAATGGACGAACAGCCGAGACTTCCCAACACCAAAACAAAGCCGTTTCCGTGACTGGATGAAAGAAAGAGAGGAAGGCAAATGAACAAACTAGAAAGAAAACAAATCGAACTTCCCGTCTCCAATGTATACTCTGCAATCGAAACGAATTCTCTAAAACAAGTGTTTATTGAATCGGCCAAACTAATCCGAGCAGAAATCATCGAAACAACCTCATCGGATCTAATAAACACATTAAATAGTTTAATAGAAGGAACTCCAGCAAATGAAATACTATCATCCATAAATGGAGCAACCGATACACTAGAAACCTGGCTCAACGAAAACACAACCAAATGGAACCCAAGCTTAGGCAGTCAAAACATCCCAAACGCCGAACAAGCAAAATATGGTATCACCTACTGCGACCAAGCACTAGCAGAATCCGGCACAGTAGTGCTCCTTAACGAAAATAACAAAGGAAGGTCCGTCAGCCTTCTCCCTGAAGTCCATATTGTACTCATCCCGGTAGAAGTAATTGTCCCACGCCTAAGAGAAAGCATGCGAGACCTACATGAACGAGTAAAACAAGGAAAACCTATCCCCTCCTGTGTAAATTATATAACCGGTCCAAGCAACTCTGCCGACATCGAAAGCTATCTAGTAGTCGGCGTACATGGACCATTACGCACAATATATGTCATTATTGGTAATGAAAAATAATATTAAGTTTTGTTTACGTGGTAATCAAAGCTTAATATGGCAAAAAGGTTTAACAAAATCAACGATGAGTCAATTTATCTATAATATACAACTTTTCTACTCAATTAAAAGGGAGGTATTCAAATGCTAGGATCCATCGAAGCTGGTGGTACAAAAATGAACTGCGCAATCGGTGACGAACACGGCAATATAATAAAACAAGCACAATTCCCAACAACAACACCGACAGAAAACATGCAGCAGCTCACCAACTTCTTCATAGAGAATCGAGTAAAAGCAATTGGAATCGGCGCTTTTGGACCAGTAAATGTCGATAGAAACAGTGAGCTATACGGCACCATACTAGACACTCCAAAACTAGCATGGCGCTTCTTTCCGTTTCTAAAAACGCTAAAAGATAACTTAAAAATCCCCATCGAACTGCAAAGCGACGTCAACGTAGCAGCACTAGGGGAAGCAGTACACGGTAGCGGTAAACAAGACCGTACAGTCTTATACATTACAATAGGAACAGGAATCGGTGGTGGTGTAGTCGTAAACAAACAATTCCTGCCCAATGCTCAACATCCTGAAATGGGCCATGTCTGGATCAAAAGAACAACGGATGACACAGCACCAAGCAACTGTCCATTCCACACCGACTGCTTCGAGGGATTAGCATCCGGCCCAGCAATCGAAAAGAGATGGAACGCGAACGCAAAAAATCTCCCAGCAGACCATCCAGCATGGGAGATAGAAGCAAACTATATCGCACAGGGAGTCTACCAAATGATGCTAGCCCACGCACCCGACCGCATCATCATCGGTGGTGGAGTCATGAAGCAACCCCAGCTTCTCCCGAAAATAAAACAACATATAAAGGCACAGCTAAACGGCTACGCATACTATCAAGCACTCGCTAACCTCGATGATACAATTGTTTTACCAGCACTAGGGGACAACGCAGGGCTAGTCGGAGGGCTTGTGTTTGCGGCGCAAATAGAAAAAACGCCTTCTGCTTAAGCAGAAGGCGTTAAAATAAGAAAAGAAGCATCCGATGTTCAGATGCTTCTTTTCTTGAGCGATAAAACGAAGGAAGTAGAAGGCTGCACACTAATGAATGTACAAACAAGTTTACGGCGTTACACATCTATAAGTAACCTTCTATACTGTACATCATAACATAAATTTTAAAAAATGCACGCATTAACAACAAGAAAATAAAAAAAAATTAATTTAATAAACAAAAATACTCTGTACATCTAAATTAATAGAAAATTATAAGAGAAAATCAATTTTAACGAAAAAATAAATACGGCAAATCTATCATTCTAAAAATAGTAATAATTATTCAGAAAAAAAGGTGGCACGAAAAGTAATATTCCTGTAATATGGAATATGTAATAGAGTCCTTGGTGCTTTCAAAACATCATCCTCAAAAATTAACTGGTAATCTTTTAGGTTTTTAGTTGATTTTAGCATAAGAGTTTTGTATACTCATATATTAGTTAGGGTGATGATATTGGACGCTATCAAGCGACCGGCGTTACACACTACAAAAATTGCAACACACAAGCGAAGGGAGATCACAAGTTTATGAAGAAAAAAGCTATCAAAATTGCAGCTTCAACTGCAGTAGCAGCTTCAGCATTCGTTGCAGCAGCACCAGCACACCAAGCTGACGCAGCATCAAATGTAAACCAAGTAGTAACAGACGCACAAAATGCAGGTACAGTATTAAAATGGGCTATCTCACAAGAAGGTACTGCTGATTACAAAACAATTCCAACTGCAGAATACAATGCAGCTAAAAAAGCATTAGCAGCAGCAGAAAAAGCAATTTCTGGACTTGCAGCAGCAGACAAACTAAGTGCACAAGCTAAATTAGTAGATGTGAAAACTCAAATCAGCCGTGCTATGGCATACATTGATGCAATTACTTCTGGTAACAAAATCATTGATAAAAACGCTACATTCAATGCAGCAGTTGCATCAGGTGATTTAGATGCAGTTGAAAAAGCTTATCACGTGGTAACTGAAGAATTCCGTAAACAAACAATTCTTAACTACCGTGTATATGGTGAATCAACTCGTACTGAAATTCTTAGATTATACAAAGCACCAATCGAAAAATCTGTACGTGAATATGCAAATGACGTAACAGTTAAAATGCATTTAGACAAAGCATCAGCTTTAACAAAAGATGGAAAAATCGCAGAAGCTGCTGAACAATTAGCAAAAGCAACTGCACTTTTAAATCTTAAAGATGCTACATTCCATTGGAAAAAAGAACTTGAAAAAAGTGCTTCTGACGTAGCAGCAGCTCTACCATTAACACCACTTTCTGTGTCTGCAGTTAAAGGTGATGATTCTAAAGTAGTAGTTGAATTATCAAAAGTTCCAGATTCAGTTGCAGCTAACCACTTCGTATTTGTTGCTACAAAGGGTAACGATGTAACAGTTCAATCTGCTAAATTAGAAGGGAAAACAGTTACATTACAAACAACTGGTTTCACTGAAGATGTAGAATATACTTTATACTACAAAGGCGAAGCAACAAAAATTAAGTATCAAGTAAACAGCACTCCTAATGATGCATTTGTTGAAGCTAAAAAAGCTGATTTAAATGTACTAGCTAGTACTTCACGTGCATACTCAGTAAAAATGACTAATACTGATGGTACACCATTCACTGGTGAAGTAACTATTAAATTAAACAATACGGGTTCAACTCAAATTTCTAGCGCTGAATTAGTAAAATGGTCTGGAAAAGAAGCTACAGTAAACGTTGGTATTGATGGAGTTTTAGACTTTGTTATCACTAACAACGGTGGATATGATGAAGTAAAACCAACTGTTAAATACTCAGCTGGTACTGAAGAATTATCTACAACTACTTTCTATCCAGAAGCTTCTGATAACGAGTACAAATTGACTATTGATGCTAATAAAGATTCTTACGATAAAACAAACAAAATCTTATTCAGCAATCAATTGCAAAGAGCATTTAAAGTTCAAACTAATAGCTTATTCTACATCGAGGGCAGAGGCGCAGATGAATCTGCATTCGCTAACGCTGTTTCTCATAAAGATAAAATTACAGTGAACTATGTTGCAAAAGGTATTTCTACATTCAACATCACTGATAACTCAAATGAAGTAGTTTCTGGCGTTGCTAACGGAAAAATTACTCATGAAGGTTCTACTTACACTGCAAAAGGTAAAGCAAACCCAGGGTATACTGTATATGTATTCGCTAAAAACGACACTAGCAGATCACAAATCCTAGGTAAATCTGTTGCTAATTCTGATGGGACATTTGCTGTAGACGTACGTAGCTTAGCGAACGGTACTCAAGAATTTACAATCGTTCAAGTTGCTCCAACTGGAACAATTTCAAAAGGTGAAGTAGTAGATGAGTTAACACTTTATGTTGGTAAATATGAACTTGCTTCAGCTAGATTAATTGATGGTGGAGTTGCAGGTTCACAAAATCCTACTTCTTCATTGGCAGCACTAGTTTCACAAGCTGAGCAAGCTAAAGCTGCTTTAACAACTGTAGCTCAGACAGCTAATATCGATGCTGCTACTTTAGCTACGAAATCAGCTGACCCTGCAACTACAGTTGTTACTGGCGGTAAATTAGTTTCTGATGTTCAAACAGCTGTTGTAACTAATTTATATGATAAAATTATTGCCGCTAAAGATGCTCCTTCAGCTACAGCGGGAGAAAAAGCATTCTATAATAATAATGCAGTTGCTATTGAGAACTTAAAAACTTTATCAGACTCATTAACTAAAACATATGGTATTGCAGCCGGTTCTGATTATAAAAATCTAGCAGATGCAGCTAAACTATCTGTTTCAAATGTAAAAAATGGTTTAGTTACTGCAACAACTCCTGCAACAGTTACATTAGTGGCGAAACGTATTGCTGCTGGTCTGACACCTAATGATGCAACTTTAGATGGTAGTACACTTGTAACTGGAGCAGTAGTTACACCAGCTGATGAAGCAAAAGCTCAATTACATCTTTTAAATTCTGTTGACTTTGCTAAAGCAACTGCTGATGTTAAAGCAGCATCCGACTTACTAAAAGATATCGACACAACTTATTCACAATTGGTTACAGTTCTAGGAAACCTAGAAGCTGCCCGTGTAGCTCAAGATACTAATGCTGGAACATCGGTAGATGAAACAGGCTTAACTAATGAGATTACTGCTGCTAAAGATGTGGTATTCAAGGATTCAACTAATGGAGCTAAACCAGTAATTAACACATTACAACAAACAGTGGTAACAACTGCTAATCAAGCTGCGTTAGTAAGTGCACTTAATGCAGTAGTAAACGCTGGTACAACTGTAAACCCTGGTACTGGTGCTGATGGTAGAATTGGTTTAGGAGATACACTTGTATTTGACTTCACTAACTTTAACGCATTACCTAATAATGATATTAAAGATGTTAAAAAAGCAACTATTACTATTCAACATGGTGCTAATAAAGCGGAATTAACTGTGGATAGTGTTAATGGACGTACGGTTAAAGTTGTTGATGTGAAACCTGTAGGTAATACTACTCTTCCAGCTAGCTTCTTTAATGTAACAAACTCTCATGTTATTGTTGACGTGCAAGGTATTACTAACCAAGATAACCTAGTACTTAAGGCAAAAACTGGTGGAACAACTATTTCTAAATAACTTTAAGTATTAGATTTAAAATTAATCTGGCGTACGAAGTAATGAAGCATTCTGATAATTTAGTTTTAGAAAACTAGATTGTGCGGATGGTGAAAGTCTCTTGATCGAGAAATCGATTGGGGGACTTTTCTTTTTAAATATAAATTGGAAATTAAAAACACATTGTATTTCAAAAGAAGCAATAGACAAGCTTATTGAAATTGACCCATGGGAATAACAATATACTATACAATTGGTTCAATATTATATCGATTGGTCACAACTATATAGCGATCAACTTATCAAGAGTATGAGTTACATTGAATTAAATGCAACCATTACCGTAAATATTTTAAATTTCGATTTGTTTTCGAAAACAGACTTATTTCACACAACGTATCATTTATATAAAGATGAGGAAAAGTTTCGAATGGATGATATGATGGAGTTCCATTTTATCGAGATACCGAAGTTGCTTCAACACGGGAAAGAAGAACGATTAGATCCTTGGAATGATGTATTAGTTCGTTGGTTATTATTGCTCGGTATTGTCGACCATCGCAAAGGGATAAAGAATTGGAGGAAATCGCCATGAAGGATGAATATTTACTTGGTGCATTCACAAGCTGGGAAGAGTTAAGTTCTACACCAGATGGTCTCTTGGCATATAGGACACGTTTAAAACAGGTCATGGATGAAGAAGAAATCTGGGGTACCAGGTTCTAAAACAGTTCTGACAATATGGTTTGAGAAAGCTAGGTTGTAAGAATGAGGAAAGTCTCTTGATCGAGAAATCGATTGGGGGGCTTTTCTTTTTATATATAAATAAAGTAAGCCCTGTGGAGTGATGTCTACAGGACTTTTTGTATTCCACTAGATATACGCGTTTTTGACAATACTTTATGGTCCAATTATGTTTTGTTAAATTTTGTTGCTTCTTCACACTCCATACAATATTTTGCGTATGCTTGTGCTGTCTTCTCTCCTCCCCCCGGCATTAGGGAAGGTAGAAGTTGCAGGCTTAGAAAAGGGTGTGGGCTGTTTATGTTGTGAAAATAGTATGGGTAGGACGAGTACGGATAGTGCTCTAAAGCTTGTACCATTGGATTTTTTGTTTCGATGGGATTGCGATGGATGTAGCTACTTAATCTGGGGTACCAGGTTGAGCGACCGAGCCTAGGTCGTAACATATAACGGGTGTGAATCCCGTCGAGCAAGAACTAGCCAGTCACTCGTAGCGAGTCTTGGAGGATAGGGGGTAACTTCTATCTTTAAGCGTAGACAGTTAGATGA
Organism: Bacillus sp. FJAT-22090; assembly: GCF_007676755.1. GTDB lineage: Bacteria > Bacillota > Bacilli > Bacillales_A > Planococcaceae > Psychrobacillus. The sequence goes on from NZ_VEBK01000018.1 coordinate 24,084, forward strand.
TGGGCCGTAAGCCAAAGGCTGAAGGGATTGAGCTCCGAAATACCCAATTTGAGAGGGCTGATGCGTTAACCTGTGCAGAAAGCAAAATTTCTATTATCGATAAGGCAAGATAATAGAAGCCTCTCCGGAGTCGGTGACCATGGCACGTTAGACATTGATATGTTACGGCAACTCGGGAGATCCTAATGGGTCTTTTCATTTTTTTTCTGAAGAGTATGGCGTACAAGCGATACAAAGTGAGGAAACCAAACGCCTGTTAGGAAGTCGGATGAGAGCGTAGTACCGATGAAGTTGGGTAATGCCGATGGAGGAAAGGCTCTCACCAGTTATTGCCCTCAATAGGGAAACATTTACTACACACGGAGGTAGAAATATTAAATGGAAACAAAACTAACGAGGATAGCGGAGTTAGCTAAATCCCAACCAAAAATGAAGTTCACATCCCTAGTGCATTTATTAAATGAAGAATCATTAATACGATGCCATCATGAACTGCCTAACAAGAAGGCAACGGGAATCAATGGAACAACCAAAGAGCAATATCAAGAAAGTCTAGAAGAAAATATTCGAGACTTAATAGGTAGGTTGAAACAGAAAAGTTATCGACCAGTCCCGGTAAAAAGAATGTATATTCCAAAGGTAGGTTCAGACAAGAAAAGACCATTAGGCATCCCAGAACATGAAGATAAGATTGTTCAGAAGGCAATAACTAAAATTCTAAATGCCATCTACGAAAATGACTTCCTTGACTGCTCATTTGGATTCAGACCGAAGCGAAACTGTCATGATGCACTGAAAGTGCTGAACCACTACATAGAACATAAATATGTCAATTATGTAGTAGACGCAGACATTAAAGGCTTCTTTGATAACGTTGACCACAAATGGATGATGAAGTTCCTAAATCACCGTATTAATGACCCAAATCTACTAAGAATAATTGGTAGATTCCTAAAGGGAGGGTACATGGAAGAAGGAAAGAAGTTCAAAACAGAGACCGGGACTCCACAGGGTAACGTAGTTTCTCCAATTCTAGCGAATATTTATCTCCATTATGTTCTTGACTTGTGGTTTGAAAAGAAAATCCGCAAAGAATGTAAAGGACAAGCCTATATCGTAAGATATGCGGATGATTTTGTCTGTTGTTTCCAGCTAAGAAGTGATGCAGATAGGTTTTATCTAGAACTAAAAGAAAGGTTGAAGGAATTTAATCTTGAAATAGCTGAAGATAAAACTAAAATCATTCCTTTCGGAAAATTTGCAGAGGCTAACTCAAAGAAAGTAGGCAAAGGAAAACCTCCCACGTTCGACTTCTTGGGATTTACTCATTACTGCGGTAAAAGTCAAAGTGGACAATTCCGAGTGAAGCGTAAAACTAGCAGAAAGAAGTTCCAAGCAAAGCTAAAACAAAGCAAGGAATGGTTAAGAGCAAATAGACATGAAAGTACGCAGATTATTATGGATAGATTCATTCGTTCGCTCAAAGGATACTACAACTATTACTGCATTACGGACAATACACCCCATGTGAGTAATTTCAAGGATAAAATTCGTAGACTTCTCTTTAAATGGTTGAACAAACGGAGCCAAAAGAAATCCTTCAATTGGGAGAAGTTTCAACTGTTTCTGAATAAAAATCCACTCCCCATACCAACGGTAAAAGTGAATATTTATGATTTGAGAAAAGAGATTAGCTATATTCAGTAAATAATAACTGGAAGAGCCGTGTGCGTAATAGCGCCAGCACGGTTCTGTGAGGGGAAGGAGTCCAATCTTAAATGTGAGAGGACCCAACCTACTCGACCTAATACAATTCTGATAATATAGTTTGAGAAGGCTAGATTGCCAGAATGAGAAAAGTCTCTTTATCGAGAAATCGATTGGGGGGCTTTTCTTTTTATATATAAATAAAGTAAGCCCTGTGGAGTGATGTCTACAGGACTTTTTGTATTCCACTAGATATACGTGTTTTTGACAATACTTTATGGTCCAATTATGGTTTGTTGAATTTTGCTGTTTCTTCACACTCCATACAATATTTTGCGTATGCTTGTGCTGTCTTTTCTCCTCCCACCAGCATTAGGGAAGGTAGTAGTTGTAGGTTTAGAAAAGGGTGTGGGCTTTTTATGTTGTGAAAATAGTATGGGTAGGACGAGTACGGATAGTGCTCTAAAGCTTGTACCATTGGATTTTTTGTTTCGATGGGATTGCGATGGATGTAGCTACTCACGTTTAGTAATCCAATCGGATCGATGATTTCTTTCGAGTAATAGCGGTTTTCATAGATTTGTCCTGTGTAATTATGTTTTTTTGCGATAATAGTCGCTATATCTTCTGTTAATAGGTGTCATTAGTTTCCCCAGAGGGACGATAGGTGATCGTAGTAAAAGGTGGATATGATTTGTCATAATACAGAAGGCGGCTATTTCAAAGGGATATTTGTCATAGACAAAATTTAATTACGATAGTATTCCTTTACGTCTTTTTCCCCATTAAATATATTTTGGCGATTGTTTCCACGCATAATGATATGATAAAAGCCATTTGGATGCCAGTTTCTTTTTCTTCTAACCATTGTGTGTTCTCTCATTGGTTGTATTTTGGATACTGCTAGCTATTCGTTTCCATTTTATAGCCTCTTCTATAGAGCTGTCACTTATTTTAGTTTCGCCGGATAAATCTGCAATTGTCCGAGAAAGTCGAATAAGTTTTGCTTGTGTCCGGTTGCTCCATTTCTCTTCAAAACAGATGGTCTGTAACTTTCCCATTTTTTCATCAGTTATCATAGATGTTTTCAGTAGAAGAGCAAACGGTACATTTCCATTCAATCCACCTTCTGTATACCGCTCTTTTTGCATCCATCTTGCTTGTTCCACACGTTTTCGAATCACCTCTGAAGTTTCCTCCATTCCGGATTCCGTAAGTCCAACACTTTGTAAAGTCATCATAATATCGATTCGATCTAGGAGAGGTCCAGAAGCTTTTAATTGGTAAGCTTTCACTTGGAGTGACGTACAGGTACAATAGCGCTCGTTCGATCCGTAATAGCCACAAGGACATGGATTGGTCGCAGCAATTAATGTAAAAGAAGAGGGATATGTAACAGATTGCCTTACTCGATTGATGGTAACTTCTCCCGTTTCCATCGGCTGCCGCAACATATCTAATGCTTTTCTAGAAAACTCACCTAACTCATCTAAAAATAATACCCCTTTATGAGCAAGCGAAATCTCTCCGGGTTTTGGAAATGTTCCTCCACCGACGAGGGAAACTGCAGACGCGGAGTGATGTGGATGGCGGTAAGGGGGTCTTTTGGAAAATCCCCGACTTTCTTTCGCGAGATGATAGATTCCATAGGTTTCTAACATTTCACTATTCGATAAATCTGGTAAAATCGTTTGAAAAGCATCTGCGAGCATTGTTTTACCGCAACCAGGCGGACCATTTAATAATACATGGTGACTGCCAGCTGCTGCTATTTCCAGCGCTCGTTTTACTTCTCTATGTCCACGAATACTTGCAAAGTCTGTATATATATCCGAGGTTTCTTGCTTGGGATAGTCATTTGACAAAATGAACACCTCTTTTGGCAAATCCAATACTTGTTGCCCACATAGATAGTTTATCAACTCTGTAACGGTGTGAATAGGCACAAATTCAACAGCATCTATTTTTTCCAAAAATCCAATATCAATAGGTGGCAAAATAATTCGCTCGAACCCAAGTAAAACCGCCTGTTGAATAGCGGGTATCAATCCGTGGAATGGAACAAGATTTCCGGTTAGAGAAAGTCCAGATAAAAAACATGTATTTTTACCAACTGGAATTGATTCAAGCATTGTTTTTTGTAACACAGCAATAAGCATTGCACAATCATGGCCTGTGCCCGTTTTGCGTTTATCTGCTGGGGATAGATGAATGGTAATCTTTTTCATCGACACATCGATCCCAAGTGTATGTAAACAACTCAATATACGTTCCTTCGACTCCTTCATCGGAGCATCTGGCAACCCAATGATAATACATGCTTCTTTTTCATCTCGCACATTTGCCTCAATAACAACTCGATGCCCTTTCATCCCTTCCAATCCAACACTCATCACTTGTTCTACCAAACAAATCACTTCCTTTTCTTCTAGCTTAAAAGAATCATTACAAGAAGTAAAATGTCCCTAAAATCGAACAATGTTATTTTGGTGGCCAAAAGTATATCCAAAATTCAATTTTAAATGTAAAAATGGGCTTAAAATTAAAATTTCGAATTTTTTAGAATGGATACAAAAAGAAAAGCCCCTTAATCGATTTCTCGATCAAGAGACTTTCTTCATCCTCACAATCAGCTTTTTTAAACTATATTGTCGGATTTTTTTAGAACCTAGTACCCCAGATTAAAATAGGGGCTGTCACTTTCTGTCGATTATTGTTTCTGAAAATGGTAAACTTATTAGAGCAGCTACATATAGCGGATGGGCGGTTGGCACTCCCTTGAGAAAGGGGGTGTTATATATGGTGACTTACGAAGCAATGAATATGCTATTTCAATTTGGTGTATTCCTAGTAACAACGGCAACAGCAGTTGTTGCCATGATTGCTTTATACACCAATAGAAAAAAGTAACCCCCTCCGCTCGCCAAAAGTGCAGGGTAGTTACTTTTTTAGAAACACTCTAACAACGTGGTCAACCGCTCTTAAAGCGGTATGTTAGTTGCTTTGACTGAGCGTTTAGCCGACGCTCAGTCTTTTTTTAGTATATGTCAAGTTTATCACACTCATACGAAAAATACATATAAAAACGTTTCCCGTATGTGTCAAGTTTTTCTCGACAAAGTATTAACACCGGTATTTTTGTGAACGGTACCAGATACACAAACAAGTTTTAAAATCAATCTTGAACAAACTACAAAAACAACTAGATTGGTTGGAATATTACTCGGGTTCCTGGCACTGGAAAGAAAAACGTTTAGATCCCTGGAATGATGTATTAGCCCATTTTTAAATAATTTTGATGAACGTTTTGTGTGACTAATCGAAACTTGGTGCTAGGCGGTCCCTAAACTTCTCACCTAGTTTTCTTAAACCGCGTTGTCAGTATTGACTGGGTACCTTGGTGCCGAAACATTGGCACCTAGACTCAACGCTAGAGGACAGCAAAACTAGGAACCTGTATACAAATAGAAAAGCCTCACAATCTAGCTTTTCAAACTATATTGTCAGAGTCGTTTGTGTGCCTGGCACCAAAACTCATTAGAATTGTGTTAGAACCTGGTACCTTAGATTAAGGGGTGTTCAAATATACCAGAACCTTTTTCTCAATACAGTCAGCTTATTTTGTATCACCAATCCCTTAATCGAAATTCAGGTAAGGGATTTTTTGTTTTCCATTAAACATATAAACATAAAATTGCTCCATGTATACATATGCTAACAAAGATTGTTAGCGGAAAAGGGAGGGAAAGTTTATGGCAAAAACTAGTAAAATTGCAGTTTCATCAATGGTGGCATTATCTGTGATTGCTGCAACTACTCCGAGTCAACAAGGGTATGCTGCAACAAATATAGACCAATTTATGATGGACGTGCAAAATGCAGGAAATGTTTTAAAGTGGGCAATTTCTGTAGAGGGTTCTGCAGATGGAGTGACCCAGCCATGGGAACAATTTAACAATGCAAAAATGGCAATTGCAAAAGTGGAAGTAGCTCTAAATGGGCTGAGCTTTTCTGATAAATTGAGGTATGAAGCCCAATTGGTAGATACGAAAGTTCAAATTCAACGAGCTCAAGCATATCTTGATGCAATTACGGCAAGTACGAAAATCCATTCTAAGACGACAGCACTTTCGAAAGCGGTTAACTCTAATAACTTAGACCAGGTTGAAAAGATGTATCACGAAATGACAGCAGAATTTCGTAAACAAACAATTTTGTTGGATCGTGTATATGGTCAATCAACTCGCGATAGAATCCGTAATGCAGTAAAAGGACCAGCAGAAAAGTTAATCGTTGAATTGAAAAATGATGTAACCGTTCATATGTTAGTGAAAAGTGCTGAAGCAGATATGAGAAGGGGGAACTATTCGGAGGCAGCTAGTAAAGTATATGAAGCTCAAGCAATTCTTAATGCAAATGCCTTACGATGGGAAAATGCTCTGCAATCTAGGGTAAATGGTATTAATTCATCTTTGCCATTACAAATTATCTCAAGTTCGATAGTAAATAACACTACTTTGTCTATTAAACTTAACAGGTCCATTTCTTCAGTCAAAGCTTCTGAATTTACTATTGATAATGGTTTAACGGTAACGAACGCTTCATTAAGTAAAGATGGGCTAACGATTACCTTAACTACGTCCAATCAAGTACCGGGATCGACTTATACGTTGAGATATAAAACAAATACGGTTAGATTTACTGTTCCTGGAAGTGTTGTGCCTATTTATGTAGGTGATAAAACAATTCAACATAAAGAAACTTCTGAAGTGATTGCCTTAGCAGCAATTTTTTATGATTCGAATGGGCAGCCTTCTAAAGCGACAATTCGTGTTGATATTCCCGCTGGTTTGAAGTTAGTGTCGGTGAATGGAGCAGCAAATAATACGGTTGGAGCAAAATCAGTTAATGTAACTCCAGATAAAAATGGTGCAGTTACGATTTTATTTACAGCTAAAGACCTAAATACAGCAGTGCTAGATAAGTACATTTCATTTAACAAAATGGAGAAAAACAAAGTGATAGAAACTCAAACTTCTAGTTCTTTGAATTTTTATGTAGCTGCCAAAGCAGGTACCATCTCCAAAAAAACAGTGCATTTCATAGACAGTTATAACAACTACTTCGTCACAACTGACGGGGTAAAATATAATATGAAAGGGAATGTCGATAATTTCCGAAATGAAGGGGATTATGTCTCTTTTGATTCGTTTAAGGCTGCATTGGACAGAGAAGACGTTGTAAATGGAACCTATAACCCTTCGTCTGCCTCTTCATTCAACATTTTAAGTAATAAAGTTGTTGCTTCGATGAACCTAGATTCCAAATTTTCAACCATACCTGGAACATCTGGATATCGCATGGATGGAAATAAAATCGAGTTATTTGGCACAGGTCAACCAAACTATGAGATATACTTGTTCAAAAATGCAGGAGTATCTCTTGGAAAAACAAAAGTGAAATCGAATGGAACCTGGACATTTACTACAGACATAGAGCAAAATGCAATGACGGATTTTTCATTAGTTCAACAAAATGCAGGTATGGCCATTCCCGCCTATGTTGGTTGGGGTGTAACGACACTAAGGGTAATAGAGGGACCATTTGAACTTGCGAATATTAGTGAAGGAACAAGTGATGATAATAACCTAGCCAACGAAGCAATAACCTTTACAATAGCTCCCATTAAATACAAAAATGGTTCGACTCTAGCTCAAGACCAAGTGAATGTTTCCAAGCAAGCTTCGATTATTGTAAAAGATTCTGATGGAACAAAGGTCAAGTTAACAAATAACCAAAGAGAAACGTACATCAAAACAGTGAAAAATGGTTTTACTCTTACGTTCGATCAAAAAGATAAGTACAAGGCTGTTGGTACGATTTTAGACAAAGGAAAAGACGGTAAGCTAACTGGAACATTAAACGTCGTTTCTGTTGAAGGTATTACCAATGAATATGGGTTAAACCTACAAACTAATGCAAGAGATGTGATTACAGGTTATTGAGTGGAGGGTAATCTATCTGCTATTGTGAACACTTTTAATCCTAATATAAAAAGCACAACTAATGATTCTATTAATATAGGGTAAATAGTATAATAAAATAAAACCAGACTTTATATTTAGAGGTTTTGAGTTTGATTATATATAATCAAACTTTGTATTTGTATATATGTAAAACTTTGAAATAAAGTTTGAGAAAACACCTCGTAAATCTTTATTTTACGATTAATAAGAAGAATCCATTTTGAAAAAAGATTGATCAAAATGGATTCTTCTTTTGCGTTTTTAAGTTTAGTTTTTATAAGTAAGTTTGAACATTTCACCCTCTGTTAGGATAGATGTCGTACGTGGCTAACGTGATATGATTAAGTAAACTACACGGAGGTCGATCGATATGACAAGACAACATGGAACACGCTACACTCAAGAACGAAAAACAGAAATCATTAGACGTATGATGCCACCGAATAATGAAGCGGTAGCTCAAATCTCCAAAGCAGAAGGTATTTCCGAGGTAACGCTATATAAGTGGCGGAAGGAAGCGCGGAGAGCGGGCAATCCAACACCCGGCAATGGACAAACAAGCGACAAATGGAACAGCCAAGATAAATTTTTAATTGGGATGGAAACATTTGCGATGAATGAGGTGGAGTTTGCGGAATATTGCCGCAAAAAAGGGCTATATCGAGAGCAGATTGAAGCATGGAAAAACGTCTGTCTTCAAGCAAATGGACAGGTATTTGATCAATCCAAGCAGTTGAATGGTCAGTTAAAAGAAGAGCAGAAACGTGCAAAAGCGTTAGAAAAAGATCTTCAAAAGAAGGAGAAGGCATTGGCTGAAGCCGCAGCACTACTACTTCTTAGAAAAAAGGCCCAAGCGATTTGGCGGGACGACGAGGACGAATGATTGTGTAACCTATTCATCCGATTACAATTCATAAAAGTAGCAGGGAAAGTCATTAGTTCCGGACGCTATCTAACTTTTAAATTATCCAGTCATTGTGTTTATCAAAAGGAATTTTTTGAAGCACTCAGAAGAATACAAGCACTTCCCCGGTTTGGCTAACCCTATATATTGAAAAACAATCCGAAAAAAACAGAATGATAGTCCCTCGTTTTAGTGCGCACTTTTTATGACAACAAGTAAGATAATGGATATTTACCTTATGTGTGAATGCGAAACTTACACTACATAAAAAGTTACTAACAAAAATCGAAAGGTGTTTCGTGTTGATTTTCCATGAAAAATTAGTTGATTTAAGTTTCTATGAATAATTCAGGATGACTATTATTAGCAGGACTATAACTCGCAAAAAATATTAGTGAATTCAAATTGTAAGGAAATTGTGAAACCTTTCACTAAAACTAACGAAGCTGGTATTTTGACAAAGCATTATTGCGGATAGTCACTGCCTTGTTTCAATATAAAATTAAAAAAAGTGTCAGTTATACTATCAAAGGTTTTATCCTTTAGGAAAATTAAATCATAATTCGTTTGGATGTCTGGTAGATCAGATACTATTAATTCCGTAAGGCAGCCTCTTGTGAGTTCCTCTTTAATAGCCGATCTTGGTAAAATAGCAATCCCTATTTTGTTTTTAACCATTTGCTTAGCAACCTCAATATTATCAATTTCAATAACAATATTTTGTAAAGAATTTAAGCGATCAAAAGCATTTTGAACAAGAGCCCAATCCTTTGTTTTTCTAGCATATTGAATGAATTTTTCGTTTGTTAAATCCTTTATTGTAATGGTCTTTTGTGATTTGAAAGGATGGTCAGGATATATCGCTAGAACCATTTGATCATTAAATAAATGTATCGTTTCAATTTTCGGATGATAAATAGACCTTGAGATGCCGAAGGACGATTGATTATTTAACACCATATCTAAAATTTGATTTGAATGTCCTGTCCGTACGTTTACTTTCGTATCAGGATAATCTATATTAAATTCTTTTATTAAATTCGGGAGCAAGTTGATAGCACCAGTAAAAACTGCCGAAATATCAATCAGACCACCCGATTCAAAGTTCTTTCGTTGAACTGCGTATTTCCCTGCTTGCAAATGATGAAGCACCTGTTTTGCATGTGGTAGAAAAGCCACACCTTCCTCTGTTAACGAAATACTATTTCCTCTGTCAAAGAGCTGGCAATTTAATAAACTCTCTAAAGATTTAATCCGTGAACTTATTGTTGGTTGTGTCGTGTATAGAATATCTCCAGCTTTGCTAAAACTTGACGTAATAGCAACATATAAGAACGCCTCAACTTGCTCAGTATTCACAGTAATCCCCCTAATATAAAATTTGTTTATAAGCATTATTACAAAGATTAATTTGATTTACGAAATAGTTTACACTAAATTTAATTAATATAATAGTTGAATTCAAAAGAGTTGAAAAATTCAATAATATTAAATTGCGTAGTGTATTAACCTCACTATTACCTAAATTTAATGGTGACTTCTTGGCACAAAGACCTCTACAAGGAGTATTGAAATACCTTTTTAATTTGATAATTCAAAATCGGGAGTAGGGGGTTATTAAATAAGTATTTTATCTTAGAGTATGTATTCTATTAAAACTGTTTTAGAAGCTAATGTGCGTAAATGGGAATGAAGTTGAAGTAGGGTCCATTTATTAATCTTTGAAAAGGGTGATTATTTTGAATAAACAAATAGTATTTTCTGCGACAGGTGATAGTTTTATCACAAGGCGGCTGCCTTCAAAAGATGGGCCATTTCAAGAACTGTCTTCTCTTTTGAAGAATACAGATGTGCGATTTACGAATTTAGAGGTGACAACCCATAACTTTGAAGGAGAACCTGGTGCTGTTAGCGGGGGGACATGGGCTATTGCTGAACCAACCGTTTTAGAGGACCTAAAGGACTATGGATTTAATTTAGTAGCATGGGCAAACAATCATACATTGGACTACTCTTTTGGTGGGTTGCACGCAACTGAGAGAAGTTTAAATCAGTATGGATTCATTCATGCAGGAGCGGGCAAAAATTTAGCAAAAGCAAGTGAACCAAGATATTTAGAAACAGCTTCTGGAAGAGTGGCATTGATATCAGTTACCTCGAGTTTCCATGAATCCTGGATAGCCGGTAATGAACGTCCAGATATGATGGGAAGACCAGGTGTAAATCCTTTGCGTTATCATACGATTTACACAGTTACTTCCGAAAAAATGAAACAACTTAAGTCTATTGCTGAAGCTGTAAACATTAATGCTGAGTATGATTTGTCAGTTAAAGATGGGTTTATTGTGGAGGAAGATGACGAATTATTTTACTTTGGCGGACATTATTTTAAAGAGGGTGTCCATGAGGGAGAAAGTACTACTCCTTCCAAAGTAGATTTAGAGCGAATCAGTAGATCTATCCGGGAGGCTAGTCGGCAGGCAGATTATGTATTGGTTAGTATCCATGCCCATGAGATGCAAGGGAAGGATTTAAGTCAGCCAGCAGAATTTTTAACCGCTTTCTCTAGAAGATGTATTGATGAAGGGGCCCATTCTGTGATTGGCCATGGGCCACATATTGTTCGAGGAATAGAAATTTATAAAGAAAGACCGATTTTTTATAGCCTAGGTAACTTTATCTTCCAAAACGAAACAGTTACCCACTTGCCAGCTGATTTTTATGAAAAGTATGGATTAACCAATACACATAGTGTTGCGGATGCATTAGATGTTCGAAGTAAAAATGAGACCAGGGGATTTGGAACTAACCCTAAAATTTGGTCGTCCTTTGTCCCGGTGTGGAAGATGGTGGATGGAAAGTTAAGTGAAATTGAACTGTATCCGGTTGAATTAGGATACGGGCTTTCACGCTATCAAAGAGGGTGGCCAGCTCTTACAGATGATACCAACATATTAGCAAAGTTACAAGAATTGTCTAAACCATTTGGAACTGAAATAAAAATTGATAACGGTATCGGGAAAATCACTATTTGAGATTAAGGAAAAGGAGAAGACGAAATGAAAAATAAAATTGGGATATTGGTGCTAACGTTAATCTTAGCCTTTGCACTTGCAGGATGCAGCAGTAATGAAGGCACACAAACATCTGGAACTAAAGAATATAAAGATGTATTAAGGGTTGCCTTGGAGGCACAGCCAACTACACTTGATCCACAGATGATTACGGGATCGCCGACAAAGATTGTCATGAGACATGTCTTCGAGACACTTGTTACATTAAATTCAGAATTCCAGCCAGTACCAATGTTAGCTGAATCTGTGGATATGAGCGAAGATGGTAGATTGTATACTTTCAACCTAAGAAAAGGCGTGACATTTCAAAATGGAAAAGAACTGAAAGCGGAAGACGTAGTAGCTTCTATGAATCGCTGGATACAACTTTATGATGCCGCCCGAAATGTTATGGGTGATAATGCGATATTTAAAGAGGTTGATGAATACACAGTTGAATTGGTGTTAGAGGAACCGGCATTAGGAACATTAGGTGTAATGGCTACACATAAACAATTCCCGGCAATAATGCCAAAAGAAATTATTGATTCAGCAAAACCAGAAGGTGTTACAGAGTTCATTGGAACTGGACCATTCCAATATGTTGAATGGAAACAAGACCAATATATTCACTTAAAGAAGTATGAAGATTATAAATCTGTAGACACTCCTGCTGATGGATTAGCTGGTAAAAAGGAAGCATTAGTCGATGACTTATACTTTGATATTGTTACCGATCCATCAACACGACTATCGGGCCTGCAAACAGGACAATACGATGTCGGTCTCGCAATGGACACGAACAACTATGAACAATTAAAAAGTAGCAAAAATGAAAATGTTTATGTTTACCCAATTGGAAACACAATCCTAGCCTATAACAAAAAACAAGGAGCTTTTGCAGATAACAAAATGAGACATGCAGTTAATGCTGCAATAAATGCACAGGAGATTCTAGAAGTTGCATTTGGTAATGAGGATTTATACAAAGCGAATTCTGGATATATGAGTGAATCCCAACCTGAATGGTATAGTGACGCGGGTAAAGAAATGTATAATCAAGCAAATCCAGAAAAAGCCAAAGAATTATTGAAAGAAGCTGGATATAATGGCGAAGAAATTAAATTTTTAACTACTCGTGATGATGCTTATCAATACAAGGGTGCTGTAGTTATAAAGGAACAATTGGAAAAAATAGGTATGAATATAAAGCTTCAAACAGTTGATTGGGCTTCTTATTCTGGCCTTATGAAAGACCCATCAAATTACGACATGGTAACTTTCGGAATAACACTTGTTACATCTCCTTCCCAACTTTCTACTTTAGGAGTGGATAGACCAGGTTATGGGGCAGATCCGAAAATTTCCGAGTTATTAGTAAAGAGTGAACGTGCTACCTCTCAGGAAGAAGCAAAGACATATTGGGACGAAGCCCAGCGTTTAGCATGGGAGGATTATTTACCAATTACACAAATTGGAGAATTCAATCATATTGCAGCTACAACGAATAAGGTAGACGGATTCACCGTTCTAAATGGCGCAATATTATGGAATACAAAGGTCTCTAAATAATCATGTTTTAGGAAATAAAGGATACTGATAATCTTTGGATACCTAAGCTGATGCCCTTCTTCATTACTTTAAGGTAAATTTAGGGGCATCAGCTTTATTAAATAATGGGGAGGGTCTTTATTGAGAATTTATTTATTAAAGCGATTTGTTTCACTTATTCCTATATTGTTTATTGTTTCCACGATTGTTTTTTTTATAATTCATTTAACTCCAGGGGATCCAGCTACAGTAATGCTTGGCCCAGAGGCATCGACGGAACAAATTGAAAGATTAAAAGAGGAATTAGGACTTAATGTTCCTTTATATCAACAATACATAAACTGGATTATAGCCGCACTTCAGGGGGACCTAGGAATATCTTATTTTTTGAAGCAACCCGTCATGGAAGCGATTTTTGACCATCTGGGTCCCACATTGACTCTTGCTGCAATAGCCCAGGTTATTTGTATCCTAATTGCTATCCCAATAGGGGTTATGGCAGCAAAGCATCGAGGATCCTTAATAGATCAATCATTTATGGGAGTTTCATTATTGGGAATATCGGTACCTAGTTTTTTGTTGGGTCTATTTTTGATGCTTATATTTGCCGTTAAATTGCAGTGGTTACCAGTAGCGGGGTATCAATCACTCAATAATGGTTTATTGAATTATTTTAAATATCTAATTATGCCAGCATTTGCTTTAGGGGCCATGCAGGCTGCACTTCTAGCACGGATGACGAGATCATCTATGTTAGATGTATTAAAAAAGGATTTTATAAAAGCTTCACGAGCCAAGGGTTCTAAGGAAAGACAAGTGTTATATAAACATGCGCTAAGAAATGCCCTATTGCCTATATTAACTGTTATTGGACAAAGTTTAGGTGGCCTTATTACCGGTGCAGTAGTAATAGAGACTATTTTTAACATCCCAGGAATAGGTCAATTGATTATTAATTCAGTAGAACGTCGGGACTTGCCTATTATTCAAGGAACAGTGTTGTTTGCAACGGTTACTTTTGTTTTCATTAACTTTGTTGTGGATTTATTATATGGGTTCGTTGATCCAAGGGTTCGATTAGAACAGAAATAAGGGGGATGAAGATGGAAATTGGCCAGGTAAATATAGAAAGAGCAAAGGTAAAACATACTTTAAAAAAGGAACAGCGAAATCTATTCTTCCGAAAGTTCCAATCAAATAAGCTTATTGTTATAGGAAGTATTATTTTAGTCTTCCTAATAGCACTAACCCTTCTCGGACCATTGTTTACACCGTATACCTCATATCAAATGGAACCAATTAACAAGCTTCAAGGACCTAGTGCAGAGCATTTTTTGGGAACAGATGAGTATGGTCGGGATTTGTTTACTCGAATTGTACATGGAGCGAAAGTTTCGATGGGAATTGGGTTATCGGTCTCCATCATATCATCCATTATTGGATTGGTTATTGGGTTATGTGCAAGTTATTTTCGATATTTAGATGGTATATTAATGCGAATAATGGATGGTTTAATGGCTTTTCCGAGCATCTTATTGGCTATTGCTTTAATGGCGGCATTAGGACCTAAAACTGGAAATGTCATATTGGCCCTTACTATTGTATTCACACCATATATTGCTAGAGTTGTGCGTTCAGCAGCCTTAGTAATAAAAGAAGAAACGTATATTGAAGCAATGAGGGCACAGGGGGCAAGCACATTTCGTATTATATGGCGGCATATTACACCGAATATACTATCCCCAATGATTGTACAGGCTACTTTTATATTTGCTGATGCCATCATTAATGAAGCATCACTAAGCTTCTTAGGGGCAGGAGTACCAACACCTGATCCAAGTTGGGGGAATATTTTATACGATGGAAAAATGGTTATATTTAATACACCTTGGATGGTTATTTTTTCGGGGATTATGATTGTTTTATCAGTCCTTGGATTAAACCTATTAGGTGATGGATTACGTGACTTATTAGATCCGCATATTAAAGGCGGTAAAAAGAAGAAATAATTGAGAGGGGGAACGATATGGCTAAACCTACTTTAGAGTTAAAAGAATTAAAGACCCATTTCTATACTGAACGTGGGCGTGTCACAGCAATAGATGGAATTTCCTTTAACGTTAACGAGAATGAGATATTAGGTGTAGTTGGTGAGTCAGGATGCGGTAAAAGTGCTACTGCTCAATCTATTCTTAAACTATATGATGAAAAAGAGGCAGTTCAATATGAAGGTGAAATCAATTTTAACGGTAAAAACTTATTAAATTTAACGGAAAACGGAATGCAAAAAATTCGTGGAAATGAAATTTCGATGATATTCCAAGATCCAATGAGTGCGCTTGACCCTGTTTATACGGTAGGCGATCAGATTGTTGAAACCATTCTTTTACATCAAAAGGTCTCCAAAAAGGAAGCTTACAAAAAAGCGATTGAAATGTTAAAAATGACGGGAATTCCATCCCCAGAGAAGAGAATAAATGAATATCCTCACCAGTTATCTGGTGGAATGAGACAACGCATTTTGATTGCTATCGCTCTAATTTGTCAGCCGAAATTATTGATTGCGGATGAGCCCACAACTGCTTTAGATGTAACTATACAAGCTCAGATTTTAGATTTAATCATGCAAATGAATAAAGAAATGGGTATGGGGATTATTTTTATCACCCACGACCTGGGTGTTGTATCTGAAATATGTACAAGGGTTGTCGTTATGTATCTTGGACAAATAGTTGAAGAGGCTGATACAAAGAGTTTGTTCTCAAATCCACTTCATCCATACACGAAAGGATTAATAAAATCTATTCCTCAACTTGAGGGGGATCGTTCACAGAAGTTATTCACAATCGAGGGAATGGTCCCATCTTTAAATAATGTACCTAAGGGCTGTCGTTTTGCACCACGTTGCCAGTTTGCTGATGAATTATGTAGGAACCAGGCCCCTGACCTCGAGCAATATAAAGGTGACCAAAAGGTTCGATGCTGGCACTATGAGAAAATTGCCGAAATAAAGGAGGGAGAATATGTCAATACAAACTAAAAACGAAAAGCAACCTATTCTTCAAATCCAAGGATTAAAGAAACACTTTCCAGTAAAAAGCTCTCTAGGATTTTTAGGAGGGACAAAAGGAAATGTTAAAGCCGTCAATGATGTTTCTTTTGAACTGTTTGAAGGTGAAACGTTTGGGTTGGTAGGAGAATCTGGGTGTGGGAAAAGCACATTAGGAAGAACAATTTTACGACTTACGGAACCAACGGAAGGAAAAGCAATATATAAAAACAATGATGTTTTTAGATTGCCATCGAAGTCATTTAATAATATGCGACAGGAATTACAAATGGTCTTCCAAGATCCATATTCCTCATTAAATCCTAAGAAAAGAATTGGTTCAATTTTAGAAGAACCTTTAATCATTCATGGTATTGGTAATAAAAAGGAACGTACCGAAAAGGTAATGGATATTTTATACAAAGTTGGATTGCAGGTAGACCATTATTATCGTTACCCACATGAGTTCTCTGGTGGACAAAAACAGCGTATTGGGTTGGCTCGAGCATTAATTGTCAATCCGAAAATAGTTGTTTGTGACGAGCCTGTTTCTGCTCTTGATGTATCTATTCAGTCGCAAATCCTCAATTTATTACAGGGATTACAGGCCGAATTAAACCTATCATACCTTTTCATTTCTCATGACCTTAGTGTTGTACGCCATATTTCTGACCGTGTAGGTGTCATGTACTTGGGTAATATGGTAGAGGTAGCAAAAACGGAGGCCCTATATGCAAAGCCACTTCATCCTTATACTGAAGCCTTGTTATCAGCCATTCCGCGTACAAATTCAGAGTTTAAGAAGGAACGTATTATTCTAAAGGGTGAGGTTCCCTCTCCTCTTAATTTACCTTCGGGATGCGTTTTTCATACACGCTGTCCGTATGTAAAAGATGTGTGTAAACAAGAGGTTCCTGTTAAAAGGGAAGTGTCACCACAACATTTTGTTGCTTGTCATTTATACAATTAATTTAAAGGAGATACAGATAAAATGATACCAGAACAGATAGTATCCACACTTGATAAGGTGCTTAATGATAAATGTGTGCAGGCTAATATTCCTGGGATGGCTTTGATTATGTCGCAAAATGGCCATCCAATTTTTGAAAAATATTATGGTTACCGCGATGTTGAAAATAAGCTTCCGGTCAATGGGGACACTGTTTTCGGAGTTGCTTCTATCACAAAGTCATTAACGGCTCTAGCCGTTATGCAACTAGAGGATGCAGGAAAGCTCTCAGTTGATGATCAAATCATTCGGTGGTTACCTGAACTCAAACTGCCTAACAATCAATTTAGGGAAAAAATAAAAGTCCATCATTTGCTCTCACATACTAGCGGTTTACCAGGGATGAGTGCAGTTAACTGTGCAAGAGCAAATAGTATTTTGGATGATCCGCACGGAGAGTACCTATCTGATAGATTGTCTCTATTATCTAATTATAAAAGGGTTAGAACCGTAATAGAATTAATGGGGGTTATGAGCGAGGCGGAATATTCACTACTTGGTCCCCCCGGTTCAATGTTTAATTACTCAAATGAAAGTTATGCATTACTTCAAGAAATAATTGAGAGGGCTAGTGGAGAGACCTTCATTACATATGTACAGAAAAATACGTTACAGCCTTTAGGGATGAATCGTTCCTTTTTCTTAACATCCGACCTAAAGAATATAGAGAATGTTACAGAGCTCTATTCATACAGAAGAGAAGATGATACTGTTTTCCACTCACCAGCATGGTGGGATGTAGGGGATATTTATTCAAATGGGTCTCTTAAAACATCTAGTTCTGATTTAATGAAGTATTTAGATGTTTTCCGCCTTGATGGAACAGTAAAAGGAGAAAGAATTGTCTCTAAAGCTAGTGTACAAAAGATGACTTCAGCTCAAGCGACAATGCCGACGGGTGACCGTTATGGGTATGGCTTAAAAGTGGATTGTCTTTCGGGAATGAGAATTTTTGGGCATGGTGGCAGCATTAAGGGCGTTTCTTCCCATATTAAGGTCGCTAAAGAACAAGACATCACTGTTTCTGTTCTTATTAATATAGCGGAAGCTGATGCAGAGAAACTGGCCGTTACATCATTAAACCACGGACTTCAGCTTCCTGATGTAACCGATAGGGAATTTGCAGAATACAAAATTTCCGAAGAACAATTAAATTCTTTCATAGGTATGTATCTATCTGATGAGGGACAAAACGCTGAGGTCTTACCGTGTGATAATGGCATCCAGATGAAGGTGCAAAGGAATCTATTCCGTTTGAGGCCTTATACGATAGATAGCTTTATGACCCCCGGGGGTGAAAGAATAAAGTTTATTACTGATGATATAGGGGAAGTTATAGGGTTATTCAAAGGCAACCGCTTTATCCCAAAGACAATATCTCGCATTTAAAGATAGTAAAAATAATGCCGTTAGAAGCATGCTTAGAAAAAAATAATAGATTGCTTGGAGGATTAGCTAATGTTTGAAGAACAAGTTATGGAAAAATCAATTATTTCTGATTCAGTTAAAGCAGTATATAAAACACTGCTTGCCAACTCCCAAGTAGAAAGTGGACTTTCCTTTTTGAAAAATGATAATGACTATACTACTGACGAGCAAATTGAACTTACAGCTATAGAGGCACCAACCTTTTTTGAGGAAAACAGAGGGCTGTATTATAAAGAAAAACTAGAAAATCTTAATATTCACAGTATTACGATAGATGAAATAGGGAATGTATTTGGGGTTCGCCCAGGTAGTGGAGATGGTCCGAAACTAGTTATTTGTGCTCATTTGGATACTGTTTTTCCTGCAGGAACAGATACGAAGGCAAAAAGGATGAATGGTAAAATATTTGCGCCTGGCATTGCTGATGATGGGAGAGGATTGGCGTCAGTTCTTTCCCTTACAAGAGCCTTGAATCAGGCTAATATACAAACAAAAGGTGATTTGATTATCGGTGCTACTGTTGGAGAGGAAGGGCTTGGGGATTTACGAGGAGTAAAGGCTTTATTCGAAAATAGGGATGATATTGATGGGTTTATATCTGTTGAACCTGGAGAACCTAGTCGGATTACTTATCTTGGAACTGGCAGTAAAAGATATAAAATAACTTATCGGGGCCCGGGTGGTCATAGTTTCGGCAACTTTGGAACACCAAGCCCTATTAATGCAATGGGTAGAGCAATTAGTAAACTCGCAAATATTCAGATCCCTTCTAATCCAAAAACAACCTTTAATGTTGGTGTTATCAGCGGGGGAACTTCCGTGAATACCATCGCTGAAGAATGTGAGATGATTGTTGATATACGCTCTAATGGTCAGAAAGAGTTAGTAAATTTAGAAGAGAAATTACTAAGTATTATTAAATTAGCTGCTGAGGAAGAGAATCAACGCTGGAATCAGTTAGATGATATTACTGTAGATGCAGTAAAAGTAGGGGATCGCCCAGCCGGCTTGCAAAGTCCTGATTCAATCATCGTACAAACATCGGCCGCAGCATCATTAGCATTAGAAATTGACCCAACCCTAACAGGTGCAGTTAGTACCGATTCAAATATTCCAATTTATCTTGGAATTCCAGCAGTCACCCTTTATGGCGGTGGAGACTCAGGTGGATATCATACGTTAAATGAATATTATGACCCAACAGATGCGTATTTTGGAGTACAGAAATTACTTTTAACAGTATTGGGGCTTCTTGGAGTGAAAGGGATTACAGAACCGCTACTTACTAAAATCAAAGGTTAAGAAATTTCACCATAATAAAAACTCTTCCAAGACTTTTTACATCTTAGGAGGAATTTCCGTTTTTCTCGGAACAAGTTCATGGATAATTACACTCATGTGAATAGACTCTAGTGTTTTATTAAACTCTTGGGGAGGAGATATGGCTTATGTTAATAAGTTAATAGAAGAACTCCTTTTATAAGATTATAATCTTCATTTGGATCATTCGGGAGTTAAGGAAAAAAGACTAGCATCAAGACTTTTGGATATAGCAAAGATTGGATTAACTATAGAAATGGGATCATGTCGACTAGGCTATTCTGATTAAGAGAGAATGGCAAAAGAAATGATCAAGCAATGGATGAGGAAAGCTGGACTTACAGTCAAGGAAGATGGCGCGGGATATGTTATAAGTAGAATGGCTAGAAAACAAGATGAACTTCCAGCTGTTATGTCAGGCTCCCGTGTTGATAGTGTTCCAAATGGAAGACACTTTGACGGGGTACTAGGAGTTCTGGGAATAATCAAGAACTAACAATAATTGAAGGATGCCTGCTTCTCACTTCCGCCCGCTTGATGAATTTTATCATAAACTTTCGGATCATTTTTTTCATATTTCCCAAGATATCTTTTTAATTTATTTATATATTGATTGCGATCAAGCGCTACATTTAAAAATTCAAAATGCAGGATGTACCATAACTCAAAGCTTTCAATGGAATAGGCTAGTTGAATTTTGTGTTCGGAAGGTGCTAATTGTTTTGTCGCAAGTGTTCTTTTTAGCTTATTCTTTTTAAATAAATTATCCGAACTCATTCAACTCACCACCACAAAGTTATTCTTGAATAAATGGGATTGCTTCAAATTTCCCTTGAAAATACTCATTTTGGATGGAGCTATCTTTCCTAACTACAGTGAGGATGGGGAAAGTCTCTTAATCGATTAGGGGACTTTTCTTTATCCTAGACAGTTTTTGAAAAATCTTTATTTCAGCTATTAACAACTTATTTCCTCCTACCTTATATTAAGTTTATCCCATTGGAATTCATAATTATTTCTTTTTGATAATTTTCATAATCCTCTGATGAAAGTGAGGACCTCAAGTTCAAAATTGAGAACCTTGGCTGGTAAATATGCTTTAAAAGGCTATAAATCCTCGTTTTCTAAAAAGGTCATTCTTATTTGTGTGCGAACCTCAAGCGTAAAAGTGAGGACCTCAAGTTCAAAATTGAGAACCTTGGCTGGTAAATTGCAAGCATATTTAAGTAAATATGCTTTAAAAGGCTATAAATCCTCGTTTTCTAGAAAAAGGTCATTCTTATTTGTGTGCGAACCTCAAGCGTAAAAGTGAGGACCTCAAGTGCAAAATTGAGAACCTTGGATGGTAAATTTGCAAGCATATTTAAGTAAATATGCTTTAAAAGGCTATAAATCCTCGTTTTCTAAATTAAGATCATTCTTATTTGTGTGCGAACCTCAAGCGTAAAAGTGAGGACCTCAAGTGCAAAATTGTTTCTAATTTTCCTATAAAAAAGTCCACAGGAGAGGTTATATCTTGTGGACCTTAAATATTATTCGTTTGTTTTCACTAGCGTCGCATAAATCGATTCCGAATACTCCGTTATTTATTTTTCTTAATTTTGAATAAAAACGAAGACACTCAAGTATAGGTAGTATACATCCATTTTTTGACTATGTCCTAAGGCGGGGGCGACAGTGACTAGATAACTTTACGGTACCGTCTTTCCGGTGATTTTGCGTAACCAGATTTTTGCTGGCTTCCATAAAGCTGCTTTTAAGTATCGACTAATTTGTAAGTACGTTCGCTTGCTTTGGGTGTTTAACTGAGCGAGTACATTCAAACAGTAGACAATCATCGCGATATATACTTGGTTGTATACGGCTTGCTCACTGTAACCGTAGAACTTTTTAATGTTCAGATGTTGTTTCATCCATTTAAAAAATAGTTCGATAGCCCAGCGTGATTTGTACAATTCAGCAATTTCATCCGCACTCAAATCAAAGCGATTCGTTAGTAAATGAAGTTCATTCCCTTTGGAATCGAGTACTTTGATCAAACGAAAAACGTTTTCCGCGCGATTTTGAATCGTACCGATGACCACTATTTCATCCGATATTACAGATGAATTTTCCGGTAATTGGAATGTCTCCAGTAGACGTGTGACGGCGTTTTTACGCAAGCGGGAGACGAAGAAATAACCTTCATCTGTCATACGCTCAAAACGTTCGTAATCCAGGTAACCACGGTCAAATACGTACATGCATTCCTTGTCGTCAACGAGCACTTCTAACTGACCACGATCATGTTCGACCGCATTCGTCAGAACTGCTTTATCAGGGTAGGAACACCCTTTTTCCATGAACACTAGCCGTAAGTGAAGCTTGACGCCTGATTTGGTTTTTCGGAATTTCGCCCACTTGTGATTCGTTAAATTTAGCGGTAAGGTGCTCGAATCAATGATTTTAAGTGGTGTGGTTGTTTTTCGCCTTGTTTCAAAATCTGTCTTCGTGTGAATTTGAGCAACTAAATCAAGAAAGATAGTTTGAAAGAAATCTGTCGGTACTTGATTTAAACGACGACCTAGTTGAGAAAAACTGATGGAATCTAGGTTCGTTGTGTGTTGCAGTTCTTCCGAAAATACACAATCACTTAAAGCGCGCAAACTCTCTGTTTCATGAAGTTGTGCAAATAACAGTAATTTCATAAACGAAGCCATATGAAGTTTCTTTGTATAGCAGTCTAAATGGAGGTTTTTCACTTGTTCCGCAAATAATTCGTCGGAAATTGGAGAAAACCATTGTTCAAATGAAGTTTTTCCTGTAATCTTATCCATGAGATTGATCCTTTTTAGTGGATTTGGATAGGTTACTACCACCAAACCATTATAAAGGATTTTTTTATGGAGAAATAATATTGCAGAAAATTCAGATTAAAACTTTGTGTTAAATTATTTTAATGCGACGCTAGTGGTTTGTTTTATATATATAATATTAATTTGGGTCATTTTTAGATGTTCGTATTAATTCCAAAATTCCTTTTTCACATAATTGCTGTAATATTTTTTTAGAAGAAGTAGTTCCTTTATTT
Organism: Bacillus sp. FJAT-22090; assembly: GCF_007676755.1. GTDB lineage: Bacteria > Bacillota > Bacilli > Bacillales_A > Planococcaceae > Psychrobacillus. Next base: position 47,201 of record NZ_VEBK01000018.1, read on the forward strand.
ATTAGAGATGATAACTGTTTAGTTGTGATTTGTCCTCTACTATAGATATATTCAAGTGCCGTTTGTTCTTCTTTTGACAATGATTTCCATTCCTTTGAAATCAAAGTAGTAATTCTTTCATGCCTACGTATTCTTCGCATAAGAATATTGTTCTTCAAAATGACCTGTACTGAATTTATCCCTTCGATATACTCTGGTTCATCTAGGAAATAAGTATTCATCTCTTTGAACATACGCTTGACAAAGTCTATTCGTCCAGAAAGACGTATTCAAAAAAGAAAATCCAGACTTGATTGGAAAAAGAAGTAACTCCACAATAACAAATAAAAAATCCTGCAGAGCGATGCAGGATTTTTTATTTTCTTTCCCATTGAAGATTAACTGTTTTTAGCGGAAATAATACAAATCTACATGCTAGAAGGAACAAAAGCATATTTTTTATATTCCCAAATATATTAATAAGGGGATTTGATTTCCTTTTGTTAAATACCGAAGTTTCAAATATATAAAAAGAAGGAGGTATTAAATGACGGGTCGTGTAGATCTAGATGTTGATAAGCCAATCGAAGACGATGAGTATATGCTTACCGCCGTTCCACATTCAGCACGCAGACCAACATGGAAACAGGTAATGGTATGGGTTGGATTCGGGTATGTGGTGACAGGCCTATTTGTTGGAGGAGTGTTAGCGGGATTTGGTGGCCAACCAGGTGTCTCTCCGGGAATGGCTTTATGGGCAATAGGTTTGGGCATGGGAACTTTGATGATATTGACTACGCTTCTTGGAATAATGGCGCAAAAAACTGGTTTAAGCCTAGCTCTAATCAGTAGATATTCGTATGGTCTATTAGGTAGTAATATTCCTCTTGTTGTAATGGCACTTTTAACGCTTGGTTGGTTTGCTAGTATTACAGGGATGGTTGGGCAAATTTGGGCTTCGTTTATAGGAAATCCATCAGGCATTACCGTACTGAATCCAGCATCATTAGGTTATGAAGGGATACCACCTATTACATTGGAGAACTTTCTTGCCTGTATGGTTTTCGGCGTTGTTTTCACAATTACAGCATATAAAGGCATGAAAGCAATTGAAGCAGTTGCAATTCCTGTTGCTCCTATTATTTTAGTTATCGCTTTAATTGTTGGTTTTGGTATGTTGAAAGAAGGTGGGGGGCTAGAGGCTTTTCTTTCGGAAGCGAACAAAATAGATGGCTTAAGTCTTGGAAGCGCGATAACTATTGTTATGGGAAGTTGGATCGCAGGAGTTGTGATGGGGGTCGACCTATTCCGATTCAATAAGTCCGTTAAGGCAGTCATTGTATGCGCCTTTGCTTGTTTTGTTTTAACTAATCCGTTACTAAATATTGTTGGCTATATAGGGGCAGTATCAGTAGGTCAGTTTAACTATGTCGAGTGGATGGTGGATAAAGGAATTATTTTAGCCATTATTGGCGTTTTAGCATGGACAACATCGCTCTGGACTACAAATAATGCAGAGCTGTATTGTAATTCTCTTTATGTAGGTCCCGTTATTTCGTCTTATGATAAAAAGGTTGATCGAAGAAAAATTGTTTTAGTAGTAGGGGTACTAGGAACTATTATTGGATCTCTAGCCTTCTATCAAATATTCTTTGCTAATTTCATTACTATATTAGGAGCGGCGTTTCTACCTCTTGCGGGTCCCCTCATTGCAGATTATTTTATAGTGAAGAAAAGGAAATATGATCTAGACCAATTGAATTCTCAGCCTAAGTATAGACTTGCCGGTATTATTTCATTTATTATAGGTGCAATTTTAGGATTAACATTTGAGTACGGTATTTCATCGCCATTCGGATTGCCTTCAGGATTTGTGGCATTGGTCATAACAATGATTTTATATCCGATTATCTATAAAGTGACAAACGATGGGAAATTCGATAAACCTACATTGCAAAGACTGTAGAAGGGGCTGATTTTGTGAAAAAAGTATTTTTGAATGAATTTACCGCAAAAGAGATAAAAGAGAAATTAGCTAAAAAAGAAATTGATAGTGCTATTACAATGTTTGGTGCATGCGAGAGTCATGGATGGCATTTGCCGCTTGGTCCTGATATTTTTGTGCCAACTGAAATAGCTAAAAGAACTGCAGAACGATTAGAAAGAACGGTGGTCGTGCCAGGTATACCGTTTGGAACATCCATTCATTATGATCATTTTCCATTAACCGTTTCTTTACAATATACGACTACTGTTTCGATTGCGGAAGATATTTTTACAAGCTTAATAAATCATGGTATTCAACATATCCTTATATTAAATGGTCATGATGGAAATATACCAGCTTTAGAGGTTGCAGCCCGAAACGTGAAGAATAAATTTAGAGAAGCATCCATTATTTATATTCCTGCTTGGTGGGAAATCACAGGAGAGAAGATGAAGGATGATTTTGAGGTTTGGAATGGATTAGGGCATGGGGGCGAAGGAGAAACTTCTATCACGATGGCGGTTCGACCAGAATTGGTAAATATGGAGGATGCTATTTGTGAAATTCCTCACGATATGATTAATTTGAGCAAACATGCATCAGTCATATTCGATATTAAGGAAATAACAAGAACTGGTGCAATTGGAGATCCTACTAAAGCAACTGTGGAAAAGGGAGAAAAAATGTTGGACATTGTTGTTGATTATTTAGTTGGGTTAATAACAGAGTTGGAAAAAACGGAGTGGAAATACGATTATAGGAAGTAACTTTTCCCTTCTTATTAAAAATTAGTTTTAAATAGGTTTTAATAATATGGTTGAAAAAGCTAACTTGTTAGACTTGCCAAAATGTAAAACACATAAAAAGGTCAAATAATGCCACTCAATAGGTGAGCATTATTTGACCTTTTTTATTATTAAACAGATTATATTCTTATAAATTTGAAAATAGTTGAAATGCACTCTTAAAAAATATAATTCACTGTTATAAGGTCCCTGTGTAAGTAAAGATTAGTTTACCGATATAATAATTAGGAAATTGTTTGGAGATCAAGTATATAAGGAATAAAGTTATGTAATCCACTATGGTTGTCGCCTTGATAGTGGATGCATGGATCAAGTTTTGGAATGGGAAAGGGGATAATGTGGTATGCCAATTGAAGTCGGAATATGGAAAATAAACGATTCTATTAAAAAAGTGACATTTTCACCAATAGAATCGGAACGTAAACTCGAGGAAACACTGGTGAAAGATCTATCCATTCTTTCAGAAGATTTTTTACTGATTGGTAATCAGATTCAAACGGATTACGGAAAGTTTATAGATATGCTAACAATTGATGAAGAAGGGAATCTTTATATTATTGAGTTAAAGAAAAATCAGACACCAAGAGATGTTGTAGCATAAGCATTAGATTATGCATCATGGGTACAAAATCTTTCATATGATCGTATACTAAAAATCTATGAGGAAAAAAACGGAAGTCAATTAGAAGTAGCGTTTGCGGAGAAGTTTGAAAGTCCTTTACCAGAGAAGATAAATGAATCACATCAAATTATGATTGTCTCTTCTCAATTGGATAGAGAAACGGAAAGAATCATAAATTACCTTTCGAACAATTATGATGTTCCAATTAATGCGGTGTTCTTTCGATATTTTAAAGATGGGGATCAGGAGTATATTACTAGAAGCTGGTTGTTGGATCCAAATATTGTGGAAGGAAAATCTAGCAATACTAAAGTAGCTAGTAAAAAAGAAAAGTGGAACAATCAAGATTTTGTCGTTAACTTTGAAGAAGGAAAGTACAGAAAGTGGGAGGACGCTGTTAAATACGGATTTATATCGGCTGGGAATGGCCAGTGGTATAGTCGGACATTAAATCAGTTATTTGTCGGTGCAAGAGTGTTTTGTATGATACCGAAAAGTGGATATGTAGGAATAGGAAAAGTCATTGAAACTGCCAAACCAATAAAAGATATTACATTCATTATTAATGATGAGCCAAAAAGAATATCAGAATTAAGTTTAAAAGCTCCAAATATGCTACATGACGAAGACGACACTGAAAAATGTGAGTATGTCGTAAAGATAGAGTGGGAAAAGCATACTTTGCAAGGGGACGCATATTGGGAAAAAGGTTTAATGGCTAACCAGAATAGCGCGTATAAGTTAAGAAACCAATACACAATTGATAAAGTATCTGAGTTTTTTGGACTTCATTAGAGATATATTGAAGCTAGCTGTCTAGCAAGAGTGGGGAATATTTTCAAATATTAATAGGAAGTAATGAATTCCCATTTGGACGATAACTAGGTTAACAAAGGAGCCAAATATGAAGACTATAAATGAAAAACTAGAAGTTCTGTATAATGATTGGAACCAAAAACATCCCGGACATTTTGTTTCTGGCGGTGTTGTGGATGAGGATATGTTTGCTAGCTGTGATGTGAGAATTTTATTTCTATTAAAAGAAGTTAATGATATGGAACAACTGGAGAATTGGTCTTTAGTTCAACTCATGAAAGATCAAATAGAAAGAATGAAGTTTTATCGCATTTGGGAAACGGTAGGGCTTTGGAGCTTCGGTTTACTTCAAGGTTTTCCCGCATATGAGAAATTAACCTATATGAAAGAGGCAAATATAATAGAAGGATTACTGAATATCGCAATGACAAACCTAAAAAAGACAGGCGGATCTGGAGAAAGCGATATGGAAATAATAAAAGCACATGCAATTGCAAACAAAGAACTTTGGCTGAAAGAAATTGAAATAATAGGTCCCAATGTTGTTATTTGTGGAGGTACATTTTCAATCGTTCAAGAATTGCTAGGATTCGAGATAACCACATGCGATTCTGGAGCTAGAGTAGGAAGGTATAACGATATGCTTTTCGTTGAAATGTATCATCCTATGTACCGAATTAGTCCGAAGGTGTTCTATGCATATTTTAAAGAAACTATGATTGCATTGGGGTATAAATAATCTGGGGTACCAGGTTCTAAAACAATTCTGATAACTTAGTTTGAGAAAGCTAGGTTTAAGGACGGGGTTTGAAGGAATATAGAAAGTCTCCTGATCGAGTAGTCGATTAGGAGGCTTTTCTATTCTTTTTTTATTTTGTAATGATTCATTTTGTAATAATTAAATTTTAAGCACGTTTTTGCTTTCAAAAATGAATTCTGCATATTTTTTGTCATTTTTTGACCTTCAAAATGCCATAGTTCGCTTTTTTAGACATTTTACTTCCTCTAATGATTCTTTTAAGCTAGAAGGAGTTGTAGAAGCGAATGCTCGCTTTGCCAAATGAATATTCTGAGCTACAAAATACAGGTATATTTTCCAAAGACCTTGTAATGGTTTTCCATGTTACTGAAACGGAATAGAATACTCAAAGTCTTTTTAGAAAAAATGGTATAATAAATTGAAGCAGTTTGAGGTGAAGCGCTTGAATAGAAAAGCATTAAAGCGTATTCCATTAGAAAAGCTTATGGATTTAAAAATTGATTATGCATTCAAACAATTGTTTGGTAGTGAGAAGAATAAAGCAATTACGGTTGTGTTTCTAAATGCGATATTAAAACGTACCGGTCGAGATAACGTAAAAGAAATTACATTTAAAAATGTAGAAATTGGTGGAGAATATTATGGCGATAAGCAATCACGATTAGATCTTTTAGTTCAAACACAGGACAATCAACAAGTAAATGTGGAAATTCAATTTACCAATAAATACGATATGGTTAAACGATCCATTTATTATTGGTCACAACTATATAGCGATCAACTTATCAAAAGTATGAGTTACATTGAATTAAATGCTACCATTACCGTAAATATTTTAAATTTCATTTTGTTTCCGAAAACGGATTTATTTCATACAACGTATCATTTATATGAGGATGAGGAAAAGTTTCGAATGGATGATATGATGGAGTTCCATTTTATCGAGATACCGAAGTTGCTTCAACACTGGAAAGATGAACGATTAGATCCTTTGAATGATGTATTAGCTCGTTGGTTATTATTGCTCGGTATTGTCGACCATCGCAAAGGGCAGGTATATGAAGATATCTATAAAGAATTGGAGGAAATCGCCATGAAGGATGAACATTTACTTGGTGCATTCACAAGCTGGGAAGAGTTAAGTTCTACACCAGATGGTCTCTTGGCATATAGGACACGTTTAAAACAGGTCATGGATGAAGAAGCAGCTGTTAAAGAGGCGAAAATACGAGAACAAGTAGCTCTAGAAAAAGGTGTAGAACAAGGCACTCAAACTGCTAATGAGAACACGGCGTGTAATCTATTAGAAATGAAGATGGGAATTCAGGATATCTCTAAAGCGACGGGATTATCAGTGGAGCATGTAGCATCGCTTAAAGAAAAAAATGGGACTGAGTAACAGGTTATAAAACAATTTGACAATTTGATTTGAGAAAGCTTCGTTGTGAGGATGGGGAAGTTTCTTGATCGGGAAATCGATTAAGAGACTTTTCTATTGTTTGAGAACCTGGCACCCCTCATTGAAGCAGGAAATCTAATTTAACAAATCTAATACATCGTAGTTATAATATTCAATGTTACGTTTTTGGCTAGTATCCTTGAAAATTAATCCTAGCTCATCTAACTCATTTAATACATTGCGGGCTGTTGAGGCTGCAATGTTGAAACGGGCAGAGACTTGAACAGCTGTTGTATTGGGTTCTCTAAAAGTAAATAAGTATACATCCTTTTGAATTGATCTTTCACATTTCTTAAGACCTACAGTTGCAACTAATTCTGCACGATCAAGTAGGTCAGTCAACTTATCAACCATTCGATCAGAAGCATTTAAAAAGAATTTTAACCAGCTACTCCAGTCTGGTTTTTGACCTCTGACTCCATTCAACAAATGATAATAACGTGAACGCTGCTTTTCTAACTCTTCACTTACAAAGAAAATGGGACTAGAAACGAGTTTAGATTGAACCATATATAGTGTTAATAAAATGCGCCCTAGACGACCATTTCCATCCAAGAATGGATGAATGGATTCAAATTGAGCATGCAGTATGGCAACTTTCAAGAGTGGATGACTATCCTCATCTAAAATAATTTCATTTTTATTAAGATGTTCTACTGGCAGTTTTTCACCGTAGGGATGCTTATTTGCAAAAGTTTCCCAGTTTTCCATGTACGATTCAATTTCATTTGCACCAACAGGAATATAAACGGCATCTTCTATTTTGTTCGTTGGTCCGATGAAGTTTTGAATTTTACGAAACTCCCCATTTGCAACGTTTGTACCGCGTGCACCCTCCATTAAATTACTGTGAAGTTCTAATATAAGGCGAGTTGTAATAGGGTAACCATTACGAATACGCTCATGTCCTGAAATCAAAGCTTGCTGATAATTGTTAACTTCAATATGCTCCCATTTAGGGTTTGCTTTATGTGTCTGTTCAACCATATCTGTAAAGGTAACTTGAGTACCTTCAATACGGGTGGATTGAACGGATTCCTTTAATGCAAGTGTATTAATGAAATCACTTCTTAAAATAGAACGTTTAAACTTTTCATCTAGTCGACCAATTTTCCCTGATATATCAGCTAGTTTCATAAATAATTCATAGGCATCCGTTTGTTTGATCGAGATAGGTAACTTTTTGACTCCTTGCACTGCACTAATATTGTCCGCCTCCTAAAAATTAGATGTGAAAACAGTTAAAATTGATCTTATAATTATTAACATTAACATGTTAAGAGTGAAATATACAATATGCACTCTTAAAAGTATGTTGTACTCTTAAATTAACTATTAACCACCTAACTAAGTGGACCAGTACAATTGATTGAAATTTTAAGGGTTAAATTGAAAGGAATAAAATAATTTCCCCATATGTAGGTACATATATTAATAGAAGAAAATCGAACTGTTTGAGAGCTTGTTATGTTATTACATATGAATTTATGTATAAGAGATACTAGTTATTCCCTATTTATTATTGTATCAACGAAAAATGCAAGGATATTTAAAGAGAACGATATGGAGGAACTTGTGTAAATAGCAATGTCCCATTCGAAAAATTAATGAAACATACATGTAGAAGAAATTAGAGATAAAATGAGACCAACCTAACAATCAAGCCGATTTGTATGAAACATACAGATTGGCTTTTTAAAAACTATATCCACATTTTACTTAAAATCTCATCTATTCAATCAAAGTCCCTGATGGGTACCTACACGATTTTTATTAGGATTCGAGATAACTACATGCGATTCTAGAGTCAGAGTAGGAAGGCATAACGATATGCTTTTCATTGAAATGTATCATCCTATGTACCGAATTAGTTCAAAGGTGTTCTATGCATATTTTAAAGAAATTATGAGAAGTTTTTCCTAGATGTAAAGCTCTAAATCCTCTATGAAAATGAAATAAAATTAAAAAAAGATGACTCCGATCATAGCGGAGTCATCAGAATACATTTAGACCACAAAGTTCTACTATTAAAATCCTAGTTCAACTTAAACTGTCTAACAATCGCCTGTAAATCTTCAGCCATTTTAGATAAACTATTAGCTGAAGCCGTGATTTCTTCCATAGAAGCAAGCTGTTCCTCTGAAGCGGAAGCGACATTTTGAGTGTTTTCAGCTGAGTATTGAGCGATAGAAGCCATTTCTTCTATAGATGCATTAACCTCTTCTGCGCTTGCGGACATTTCTTCTGAAATAGCGGATACTTCTTGAATTTGAGCGGTAACCTGTTCAATGGAGAGTAGAATCTTTTCAAAGCGTTCTCCTGTTTCATCTACGAGTTGTTTACCAGCAGCAACTTCTTTCGTGCCCACTTCCATCACTTGTATAGCTTTCGTTGTATCTTCTTGTGTCTGGGTGATTAATCCGGCGATTTGATCTGCAGATTCCTTGGATTGTTCAGCGAGTTTTCTCACCTCATCTGCAACAACCGCAAATCCTTTCCCATGTTCCCCAGCACGAGCAGCTTCAATCGCTGCATTTAGGGCCAAAAGATTTGTTTGATCAGCTATCCCAGTTATAACGCCAATTATATTGCCGATTTCTTTAGAAAGCTCACCTAACTTTTTTATGCCTATAGCAGAATCTGAAACAGCAGCGTCAATCTTGTTCATTTGATGAATCATTTGTTGAAGGGATTCATTTCCTAAATTTGCTTCTTTATTTGTTTCGATTGCTGATTCTGACACAGAGGAAGAGGTTTCCGCAACTTGTTGGATTCCAGTTGCCATTTCTTTCATCGCTGAAGAAGATTCATTGGCTCCTACCACTTGTGTCTCTGATCCACTTGCAATATCCTGAATGGACGTTGCAATCTGTTCAGTCGCAAGAGAAGTTTGTTCAGCGCTTGCCGTCAACTCTTCAGCAGATGACGCGACATGCTCGGCATTTGTGCTAACTTGCTCAATGACCATTCGAAGGTTTTTAGCCATGAGATTAAAGGAATCGACCAAGTCGCCAACTTCATCTTTATTTTTAACCGATACTTTATTCACAGTAAGGTCTCCATCAGCCATCCTTTTTGCAGAGGTTGCTAATAAGACGATAGGCTTAGAAATTAGCCTTCCTATAAATAGTGCAATAGCAATTCCTATCAATACGGACACTATACCAATAATTAAAACAAGAAGGGTAATGCTTTGAACTTTTTCTTTGTTTGCAACATTCCCTTTTTCTAATAGGTTATTCTGAAACTCTGAAAGTTTAGTTACCTCAGCATCTAATTTACCTACTATATCCCTTCCCTCTGTAGAGACTAGTGCTTCATATTCCTTGTTTTGCTGTTGCTTTTTAAGGTCAAATACTTTCTCTGAGAACTGAAGATATTCATCATGGGCCTGATTAATACCCTCCAACATTTTAATTGCTTCCGGTAATTTAAATTTTGGAAGTAATAAACTATAGGCTTCTTTATAGTCCGAAGCTGCATGTGTATGGTCTTGAAAAGCTTTGTCATCCCCTACAATTAAATATCCACGCATGGCGATCATCTCTTGTTTAACCGCCACTTGTAATTCCCTTATTTCGACTGCTTTCATTGCCTTATCTTGCAATAGGTCTGTATACGAATCGTCTAACTTTGTGATTTGTATGTAACTAATACTAATTGTAATAAGTAGCAATAGTAGAACCGCAGAAAATCCCCCTAGCAATTTTTTGTTAATTGTCCAATTCACTAAAAACACCTCGATATGCTTTATATTTAATTTGTTCCTTAAAACAAAGTTGTAAAAGAAGATAAAAATAATATTTTAATACTAGTAATAGATTCCTGATGATAAAGAGATGGGTGTAATTACAAACTACTATCCAAAAGTAATCATTTTTAGGTTCATTTTACTATATGATTATAGGAGAAACTTCACTATTGAGCAAGTAATTATTATGTCCCTACTATGTTAAATAGATAGACAACAAAGTTAAAAACCATTGTTTTCATGGTAAATAAGAAGTACCAATCACAGAACTTCCAAAATACCCACTCACACCAAAAGGAGCTGAAAACAATGGTTCTATCTACATTTAACCATA
>NZ_VEBK01000019.1 GCF_007676755.1 Bacillus sp. FJAT-22090
CATATAAAAAATAGAAAGGGTTTCGAAATACGACCATTTCGAAACCCTTTTGTCTACAATCTGTAGCGAGTAAGTGACAACTTACTCGCTTCTTTAGGGTAAATCTCTTAGATATATGTAAACTAGGTTATATTGTAAATATATTAACCCTTACTATCTTGCTCTTATATAATCCATAAAAATCTTCTTTATTATAGCTAACTGATCACTCGGTGCTAAATCATCATTTAAAAAAGGAATTCTTTTAAATAACGAAAGCTTTCTTGAAAATAATCCGAAAGCATTTATCACAGCAGCTAAAACATCTTTGATTGAGTTATCTGATCGAATAGAACCATCTTGCATACCTTCTTCTACTATAATCGATAATACATCCACTATTTTTTTTCGAACTTCAATATAATCCTGATAATTACCAAGCTCCCCAAGTGAGGTAGAAGCATAACTTTCAAATGCTTCAAGCAATTGAGTGTATTCCAGGTTTTCTGGTTCAACGTCCGAGATGAAATGATCAAATAGCTTTTCAACCTTTTCAAGGCACGTACCATTCATAGAAGCAACCGATTGAAAGACAGATAAATAACCTTCCAATATATTTACAGCAACAGCTATAATCAAATTATCTTTTTTAGGGAAGTAGCGGAACACTGTTGCAATTCCAATATTCTCTTCATCCGCAATATCCTGCATCGTAGTTTTTTCAAAGCCTTTTCTACTAAAAACTTTCCCTGCAGTCTCAATAATACTCTTCATTCGTTTATTTTTTCCTTCTTTTCTTTCTTGTTCCCATCTACTTTGAGGTTTCACATGTACAGCTCCCATTCCAACGTCATTACTGTTAACGATGCTATCAAATAACCCTAGAATCGTCAATTTGGTCACCTATAAGCTAATTAATTGTCGTTTATGAAAACTAGAATTATACTATCACTATAGTGATGATAGTCGTACTATCACTAATAAAATATATGATGGGGAGAGATTTAGATGTCACGATTAAAAAACAAAGTAGCAATCATTACAGGAGCAGCAAGTGGACAGGGCGCAGAAGAAGCAAGATTATTTGCCCGTGAAGGAGCAAAAGTAATAGCAACAGACGTACAATTTGATTTATTAGAGACAGTTGTGAAAGAGATTAAGACAAATGGTGGGGACGCTATCGCTATAAAACATAACGTAACATCGGCAGACGACTGGAAAGTGGTTGTCGAAACAGCAGTGAAGGAATTTGGAAAAGTTGATATTCTTGTAAATAATGCAGGAATTACTGGTTTAATTACTCAGACGATTGAAGATTTAGATGAAGATACTTGGGATAAAATCCTTGATATAAATACAAAAGGTCCATACCTAGGCATCAAAGCCGTCCTTCCAGAAATGAAAAAAGCAGGCGGTGGTAGTATTGTTAATATTTCTTCACTTTCAGGTATTAACGGAGTAGGTAATGCCGCTTATAACAGTTCAAAAGGTGGACTTAGACTTTTAACAAAAAATGTGGCACTCGATTATGGAAAACATAATATTCGAGTTAACTCCGTGCATCCTGGTACAATCGAAACTCCAATGATTGAGATGTTTACTAGCAATAAAGAAGTAAGGGAAATGACACTAGCTGGCATCCCTTTAAATGTACTTGGTCAAACTTCAGATATCGCATACGGAGTTCTATATTTAGCTTCTGATGAGTCTAAATTTGTTACTGGAATTGAATTAATTATAGATGGTGGATCTATTTTACACTAATTTTTTAACATAATATTGCTGTAATCAAAAAGCGAAGGGAATTGAATCCCTTCGCCTTTTGATTATTATAATGCCGATTAAGTTTTAAGAAATTGAATTTTGAACTGGTGTTTCCCGATGCTGAATATGACTTGCCACCCAAGCGATGATTCCAGCCACAACAAGATAAGCTCCTAAAATAAATAATTGGTTTTGCAACTCATGCCAATTACCTAAAGAAATTACCTCTTGAAGGCTTTTGAGTGAATGAGCCATAGGCATCCATTGTCCTATCGTACCTAATATAGGATTCTGAAGTTCCATTGGAAATGTTCCGCCACAAGTTGCCAGCTGGAACACGAGAAAGGTAACAGCTAAAAACTTTCCAACTAATCCAAATACAGTTATCAGCATCAATATAAATGTCATAAAGGTTAGTGATACAACGATAGTTGAGAGTGCAAACAGTGGAATACTTGCCACTTCCAGCTTAAATACACTTAGAATAATGATATCTACAATAATCGCCTGAACAAACCCAATCGTATACACCAATCCTAGTTTATTGACCAAATGTTGGCTTCCATTTACAAGCGGCTCTTTTCTTCTTCCAAGAGGAAGGATGTTTGATGCCATAATACCACCTACGAAAAGAGCAAGTGACAAGAAGTAAGGAGCGATACCTGATCCATAGTTGGGCACATTGGTAATATTCTTCTGTTCCAATATTACTGGTTCAGAAAATTTATTAGACAATGAATCACTGATTTTGACGCTGGATGTTTTATCTGCCGCATCTTTTAGTTTAGAAGAAAGAGTATTTGCCCCATCAGACAGCTGGCCCAGTCCGTCCATAATTTTCTCTGTGCCTATTTTAAGCGGTTTTGTACCATTCGCTACTTTGTTTAATGCATTGTTTAGCGAAGTATACCCTTCACCCCATTCTCCAAAGCCATTGTTGAATTTTTCTGCACCCGATGCTAACTCTTTAGCCCCCGTTGCTGCCTCGCCAAGCTTAATAGAAAATTTGTCTAAACCAGAATTTATACTTTCCTGTCCAGCAGCTACCTTCTGTGCTCCCTGTGAAAGCTGATTTTGCCCTGCCTGAAGCTGCCCAGTGGTTTCCGCTAGCCCATTGGCAATTGCTTGGAGCTTTTGAAATTCTGGATCTTCTCCCACTTCAGAATGCGACTTACTGTATGCGTTTAATTGGTCCTGAAGAAGTTTCGCGGCTTCAGTTGCCTTTGTTTGTCCTTCAAGCAGTTTTTCATTGTTGGAAGACCATTGCTTTACCCCAGCAGTAACTTGCTCTTCACCTATTTTAAGCGTATCAAGTCCACCTGAGAGCTTTCCCATACCTTCTGCTAGTGAAGAAGAACCCTTTTTCAATTCAACTGCACCCGAAGATAGAGACTGCTCTCCATTTAGAAGCTTATTGCTGCCTGCTGTCAATTGATTCATTCCTTGATCAAGTTGGCTATATCCATCATTCAGCTTAGCCATAGCATTTTTGGCATCATTACTTCCCTGATGAAGCACATTAGCTCCATCACCTGCTGCCTTTAAACCCTTTGCCAGTTCACTGAATTTAGTAAAAATCCCATCTGCATAAGTTTTTGTAATACTTTTTGAAACCTTTGTGTTTATTTTTTCTACTGCAGTTGAACTGATTTGAGAAGCAACAAAGTTACTTCCCGGATTCGTCTTCGAGATAAGTTTTGCGGGAATCGGATGGTCATCCGTTAATGTACTAATATTTTTTGAAAACTCTTTTGGGATTGTAAGTACCATATAATAGTCTCCATCTTTTAATCCCTTATTGGCTTTTTCCTCCGAAACAAAGTGGAAGTTTAGTTCCTTATTTTCCTTTAGTTCATCAACAAAATCTTTCCCTGCTTCGATTGGATCATTACCCATTAAAGCCCCTTCATCTTGGTTAACAATTGCTACGGGCAGGTTATCTAATTTACCATATGGGTTCCAATATCCTGCTAAAAAGAAACCCACATAGATTAAAGGTACAAGTATTAGAAATATTAAAGCTATGCGTCCATGGGGATTTTTCCACATTGCCATGAAATCACGCTTAATCAGCTGTAAACCTTTCAATCAATCACTTCCTTCATTATTTTCACATCTTATCTATAGTAGTTATTTTTCTGCATAATGTATAATACATAATTATCTATGGAATAATAGCTTTTAGTCTATCCGGGAAAGGATTGCTTTATATGGAACTCTTACAGCTTCATTATTTTCGCACAGTCGCAAAGCTAGAGCATATTACAAAAGCTGCTCAACAGCTGCAAATAGCCCAGCCCTCCCTAAGCAAAACGATTTCTAGGCTAGAAGAAGATTTAGGTGTGCCGTTATTCACCAGAGAACATCGTCAAATTAAATTAAATGAGTTTGGCAAAGTTTTTTTAAAACGAATAGACAAGGTTTTTTTGGAGTTAAATGAAGGAAAAAGAGAAATTTTAGAACTAGCCAATCAGCAAGAAAATAAAATTACTCTTGCCGTTACGATCCCGCGTGTTCTTCCGGATCTCCTACAGGCATTCCTAACCAAGTATCCGAATGTAAAGTTTCAACAATTTCTTCAGTCTACTTCTTCCATGCAAGTACAACTAGCCGAAGGAAAAATAGATTATTGTATTTCTTCAGTTCCCATAAAGAGTCCCGATATCATCTGGGAGCCACTAATAACCGAAGAAGTTTATCTTATCGTTCCCCCTGGCCATCCTTTTTCTGGGCGAGATACAATTAGATTGGCAGAAGCAAAAAATGAATCATTCATCAACATGCATACTGGCTACGGATTCCGAAATCTTACCGATCAGTTTTGTCAGGAAGCTGGCTTCGAGCCTCATATAGCCTTTGAAGGGGATGATTCAACAGTTATTGGGGATTTGGTAAGACAGGGATTAGGTATTGCTTTTGTTCCGGAAATTACATTGCTTCATCAGTTAAACCAGTTTCCACACAGTCTTCGTATTACAGAGCCGAATTGCCTGAGAACAATTGGGATAGCCTGGTCAAAAGATAGACATCTGTCGGAGACTGCCCAGCAATTCAGGCAGTTTGTAAAAGAATACTTTAAAGCTCTATCTACTAAGCTCAATAAAAATAATGGATAGCGTAAATAAACCTCTCATATTTTTTTAAAAATTTCCTATCAGTTACACTAAAAAAAGGAGAAGAGAAATATCATCCAGATAACCCCTCTCCTCCCTTTGTAGTTTATATAAGTGAACTTCCTCTTAATATCAACCAGGCCCTACATTATTGGATTTTAACTGACTATACTTATTTGCAGAATAAGCATAATCTCTCTTGTAAACCTACTAACACTTCTTTTGGTATTTCCCTGACCTTGATATCGTTTCCTAGGAAAAGCAGCCAATTTGTAATTTCGGTCAATTCTTCGGAATTATTAACATTGATAAAAGTCTTTAAAATGGCTGTCGTTTGGTAAGGATTCGTATAGGAAATAGAAATTTTTAAAGGGTGATGTTTTTTGAACTGGGCAATCGCCTTTGGACCTAATTCAATGACAAGATTAACTACTTCTTCCTGCTTACTTAGTTTTTCTAAAATTTTTTTCTTGCTTAGTCTTTTTTTCGAAGGATATGATTCGACACTGATGAGATTGTCGACAGGAAAAATCCACCTTTCTTCATTCTTTAAGTCAAAGCATTCAATCAGCCAAATGCCTTTTTCATGATAAAGGTGCAAAAGATAAATTGCATAAGACTTTATTACCTTCTCTTCATTGGTGGTAATCAATAAATAGCTATCCAAAAGAAGGATTTGGATGAGTTTTTCTAGCATAGGGTTGGGTAAGTCTGACAGATCAAGTAAGTCGGGATTATAGGGATTGGTCCCTTCAAAAAGCAAGATCTGATTTAAAAGAACAAGGTCATCCTGTTGGTTTTCTGAGATGAGTCCTAGTAACTTTTCAGCTAAAGACTGTCGACTCTTTAGATAAGGAAGTTGTTGATTTCTTGTGGCCATAAAGGCAATAAAAAGAGCTTTAATTTCATTATCGGTAAATCGAACAGTGGGCAGGACAGAATTATTCATGACAAAATAACCCCCATCCCTTCCAACTTCTGCGACAAGTGGCATCCCCATGGCTTCAATTTCTCTAATATCTCTAATAGCTGTCGAACGTGAGATGTTAAATTCGCGCATGATTTCAGAAATGGTAAAGTGGGCGCGGTTGTTGATATACCTCATAATGATATTAATCCGTTCAACTTTTTTCATCGGGACCTCCTAAACAGTATCACTTTTTGACATGATTTAAGGCTATTATAAACTTATCAAATAAAAAGAAAAACTATTTGGTAAATTAAAAAAAGGAAGGTTTTGAACATGACAAATTATAACCTAGAAGAAAAAGAGAGCTTTACCGTTTTAGGAATTGGAACTGAGCTTAAAAGCGATTACACTGACTATGCCGGGATCAATAGGGAAAAGGCGGACTTTTGGAAGACCGTCAGCCAAGATGGAACACTTGATACTTTAAAAGCCATAGCCAAAAATGATTACATTTTTACTGTAAACGAAGCGGTGAATAACAAGATGATGCATTATGCTGGGGTCATGACAGAAAAATCGGTACCAGAAGAATCTAGAGTTATCCAATTTCCTAAAGGGGAATACCTTGTTGTAAAAGGGGAAGCAGAGACGGCTGAAGCGTTGAGTAATATGCTTACTGGTATTGCCTTTGGGCAAGCATTGCCAGAAGCAAAGAATGTTGCCTATGTTGGTGGACCAAATGCATCGGTTGAGATGGGACAAAGAAACGGCTTATTTTTTGGTGAAATGTGGATTCCCGTTGTTAGGAAATAAGTGATAAAAGGAGAGGTGTAAATGTCTTATATCGTTGATTTTAAAAATGTGTCTACGTTTGGCTTAGAGTCTTCACCGGTAGTAGAAGCACTTGCTGGTTTACGAGCTAATGAAGCCCGTTACTTTATGAACAAATATAAACATGAATTTACGGTTGTGCCCGCTAGCGAGTCCCGCGATACTCTTGATTATGTGAACCGAATATTGAAAGAAGAACGAGATATTGAGTTCGCGGCCAAACCTTTAGAAACTTCCCATTTTCAAGTGGAAAATATCCAGTTTTCCTACGTCTTTTATGAGGATGGTCTTGCACTCAATGTCATGTACACGGTTGATGACCCTAAGAAACGGGCAGTTGGTTTTAAACTATCCGAGGGGATGGAGATACCGAAGGAGTTAGAAGGAAAGTTTAAATTTGCTAGGCAGAAGTCTAAACTAGCTGGAACAATTCGGGGCTCGTTCTTTGTGATTAAAAAAGAATATTAAAATAAGCAAAACAGCACCTCTCCTGAAATTAGAAGGTGCTGTTATTTTTTCTCAAAAACCTCACTTACTGGTTAAGTAAATTCTATAACAAGGAGTTTCTTATTACTTAGTTTCCTTTCCATCTATAGCGACAGATGATAAACTGAATAAGAATTTTATATAAAGTTTTTTCGTAAAGGAAAGATTTCATGCCAACAATAAAAAAGGATCCACGCGCAGTTCGAACGCAAAGTTTATTGAAACGTGCTTTTATAGAACTGATGGAAGAAAGGGAATTTGAACAAATCACTGTTTCTGAGATCTCAGAACGTGCAACTGTGAAACGAGTTACATTCTACCTTCATTATAAAGATAAAAATGATCTGATGAATCAATGTATTGATGAGATCTTAAATGATTTACATGAAAAGGTGAACAAACAAGTATCATTTCTAGGTAATTTTGATTTTCTAGAAGAACAGCCTCATCCTAGTTTCGTTCAATTGTTTCATCAAATAGGTGAAAATTATCCTTTTTACAAAGCATTACTTGTAACCAATCGCATTCCATCTTTAACCTCGGGATTGTTAGACTTTATTCATGAGTTTGTTTCTGAAGGAATTAATCAAATTGAACCTAACGATCAAAATCTTACGGCCAATCGGGAATTAATTATTAAATATGTGGAATCTGCATTTTTAGAAGTAATCATTTGGTGGATAGAAAAGGGTATGCACTTATCTGAGAATGAGATGGCCTTTCAATTAATGAATCTATCCATTAAAGGACCTTATATTCATAATCCGTTGAAAGACAAATCTGAATAGCTTTTGCACAAAATTCTTACATGAAAAATCCTCCCATAAAATTGAGAGGATTTTTTTTAAATAATCATTAAATTGCAGTCCAGCCACCATCAATGACAAGCTCTGCACCTGTCATAAAGCGTGATTCATCAGATGCCAAGAATAATACACCATAAGCAACATCTTCAGGTTGTCCGAAATAAGGAAGTTGAGTAAATGTTTTGTAGAATGGTAATGCATCATTGAAAGATTCCGCTGTCATTGGTGTCTCAATAATACCAGGATGAACAGAATTTACTCTAATTTTATCTTTTCCATATTCTACTGCTGCTGACTTTGATAAAGAGCGTAAAGCACCTTTTGCAGCGGTATATGGACTTGACCCGGCCATCCCAACAATTCCACCGATTGAGGAAATATTAATCAAAGAACCGCCACCTGCTTTTTGTAATTCTGGAATTACATACTTCATTCCAAGTACACAACCATTCAAGTTAATATCCATAACCTTGTTCCACTCAACCATTTCCATTTGTGTCATTGTTTTTGGACTTGCGATGCCTGCATTATTGACTAATATATCTATTTTGCCATAAGTATCAACCGCTGTTTGTATTACCTTTTTCCATTCTTCTTCAGAGACGACATTATGCTTTAATCCGATGGCTTCTCCACCATTAGCTTTTATTTCATTGATTACCTCTTGTAAAATATCATCTTTAATATCAGTCGCAACAACTTTTGCACCTTCTTTTGCGAAAAGCTTCGCTTCAGCTGCTCCCATTCCTAATGCTGCACCAGTAATAATCGCCACTTTACCAGATAAACGTCCCATTATAATCTTCCTCTCAATTAGAAAACCCTCATATTTTATGTCTCAAAAAATTTACTATAAAAATGACTACCTAGGATAATGTCATTATACATAAAAACGTCTATTTTGTGAATTTATAAACACCGTGTCAACGAAATAACTAATAGCTACTATAGTAAAGACCTTTATTGATAATTTTCACTGTCCTCCTTGCAAGGATTGCTAAGTAAGAGAATAAAAAAAATGACTAAAGCTTGTCCCTAATAGGTTCCAACAGACTTTCCGGCAGTTAATCCATTAATCCAAAAAGGTGTATTCTTCTCTCTTGGAGAAGAATACACCTTTTTAGTAAATTCTATAAACGATAAAACATCCACCTTAAATTTCCAGGCGAGAAGAAAAAGGCAGCCATTTTCCAAAACCTAATTGTAATACAGGTTCTCAGTCGGATATACGGGATCATTGGTGATGTCGATTCCAAGCTTCTTAAAAGTCTGTTCATTTTCCCTATTCATTATAACCGTAGAATGAGCTTGTATGTCTTTTAAGTTTGGCAGTTGCTTATAAGCCAGCTCAGAAGTAGGGTTGGTGACTGCACTGATTGCCAGTGCAATCAGGACTTCATTGGCGCTTAGTGTCGGGACTCGACTGTTCAAATCATCTGTTTTCAACCGTTGAATCGTCTGCAAAATCATCGGTGACAACAAATCAATTTCATCGGCAATATTGGCCAATTTCTTCAACCCATTCAGAATCGCGGCAGCCGAAGCATCCATCAAAGTTGTCGTTCGACCGGTGATCATCTCGCCATTTGGCAGTTCTATCGCAATTACTGCTTGCAAATTCGTGCTGTCAATTCTTTCTTGGATTGCTTTAGCATAATTACGGGCCGGCAATACAGGTGCCCGATCCTCTTTCTTCAAGTCAGTCTCTTCCAGCATCACTTGCATGTGGCGTACACTATCTTCATCGACAAGCCCTTTTTTATAATCGTTCTCTACGACGAAACTGCGCCGAATGATTTCCTGCCTAGCAGCCTCCTGCACGACCATATCATCGGTGATTCCCGATTTCAGACGATTAACACCCATATCGGTCGGTGAGAGGTAAACAGACTCTTTACCAGTAATTCTTTCAATAATTCGTTTGATGACAGGAAACGTCTCAATATCTCGATTGTAATTGATCGCTACTTTTCCGTATGCTTCATAGTGATAATTATCAATCATATTCACGTCTTTCAAATCGACAGTTGCCGCTTCATAAGCGATGTTTACCGGGTGCTTTAAGGGCAAGTTCCAAACCGGAAACGTCTCAAACTTGGCATAGCCGACTTTATTCCCCAGTTTATTCTCATGGTATATTTGGTTAAGGCAGGTAGCTAGCTTTCCACTGGCCGGACCAGGTGCCGTTACTACTACGATTGGCTTTGTCGTTTTAATATAGGGATTCATCGCAAATCCCTCCTCGCCAATTACTGCATCTACATTTGTGGGATAACCTTTGATTTCACTGTGGGTGTAGACGCTAATTCCGTTTCTCTCTAGCTTGGTCATAAATACTTTGGCTGTTGGCTGTCCTTGATAACGAGTGAGCAAGACACTGTTGACAGAAATGCCATATGCCCGGTATTCATCGATTAAGCGCAAGACATCTTGGTCATAAGTGATACCGTAATCTTCACGGACTTTGTTCCGCTCGATGTCTCCAGCGTACACACAGATGATGATTTCCGCATTATCTTTCAGCGTATTCAATAATTTAATCTTGGCATCTTCATCAAATCCAGGCAAAACACGCTTGGCATGTTTGTCGCCTATCAATTTTCCGCCAAATTCCAAGTAAAGTTTATCATACTGCTGCACCCGTTCTAGGATGTAGGCAGATTGTTCTTGCAAATATTTCTCCGAATCAAATCCGATTTTTTTCATTTAAATTCCGCCCGCCTTCTATACTTTAAGCTTTCTCTTAAACCGATAGATAAATACGCCTTAAGAGAAAATACTAACTAAAATCCATCTTTTATCATTATTAAGCTTTGAAAAAAATGTCAAAGAAAAACCTGCCCAATCCTATATCTCCAATTAAATGTTTAACATCCATAGCATTTAGATTATCTTTCTAATCAGATGCAATGTTAAGCAAATCCAAATAACGACGAAAACCCACTATTCCATTTTCATTAACTGAGTTAATTTGATTTACCGGCGTAAGGAAAACGTTAGAATTCGGTTTAATAACTATATTATCTTTAGCATTTGTACAAAACATGTATAAGTTAGAGTTTATTTCATATTATAAACCTCATTTACTTATGGTACGGTTCTCCCTTGATAATCCGAAAAGCTCGGTAAATCTGCTCTACCAGCACCAGCTTCATCAATTGGTGAGGCAAAGTCATTTTACTAAAGGATAACTTTTCATCGGAACGTTTCATCACATCTTCATGTAAACCAAGAGATCCACCGATAATAAAAGCGATTTTACTTCGTCCATAGGTCATTAAAGATTCTAAATCACTTGCAAGCTGTTCGGAAGATTTCATTTTTCCTTCAATGGCAAGTGCAATCACGTATGTGTCTGCTCCTATTTTTGCAAGAATCCGATCTCCTTCTTTTTTCTTAACGATTTCCATGTCAGCTTCACTTAAATTTTCGGGTGCTTTTTCATCTGGTACTTCAATAATGTCTATTTTTGTATAAGCTCCTAATCGCTTTGTGTATTCTTCTATCCCCAATTTTAAATACTTTTCTTTTAGCTTCCCGACCGATACAATTTGTATATTCACAGGTTATCCACCTTTACATTTCATTTACAAACAAGTTATGCACAATACTTATACACATATCCACAACAGTTATCTACATATTGTGTCATCATTTTCATTTGCTACAATATATATTGCACTCGTTTCACAGTATGTGCACTTTGTGGATAACCTTTCTTCCTCTTTTAATTTTTCTAGCATTGGGAAAGTTTTTTGCTCTGCGACGAACATGTCTAAAGCCTGATTTATATGGGTTTCACAACTGAATTTTCTCAATATTTAACTTCCTTTCGTTTTCCGAATAATTTAATTAGTTATACACAATACGTTCTATCTTATCCACAATCTATTTTATCAAATGAAAAACGAGTAGGAAAGACAAGCTTTTGTTTTCCCACTCGTTGTGTAAATCTTTTATTTACTTTTAATAGTTATCCACATGTTTATAATGAATTTGTTTCCTTTAACTTCATTGTTAGTTCCACTATTTTTCCTTGTCGATAAACTTTCACTTTTAACTCATCGCCAATTTCTTTTTCATTGTATAGATGTTTTCGTAAATCAATACTATTTTCTACCTTTTTCCCATCCATTTCTACAATTACATCATATGTTTTCATACCAGCTTGAGCTGCTGGAGTATTTTCCACTACTTGATCTACTACTACTCCAGTGGTTACTTCTGCTGGTAATTTTAAAGTGTCACGCTGATGGAAAGCTGGGACATTTGTTAAATCTACCATTGTAATCCCCATAGAAGGACGATTTACTTTTCCATTCATCTCAAGGTCTTCAATAATTGGGAGTGCAGAGTTTACAGGAATTGCTAACCCCATTCCTTCTACAGCAGCCTCAGAAATTTTCATGGAGTTTATCCCTACAAGTTGACCCGCCAGGTTGATCAATGCACCACCACTATTACCTGGGTTGATAGCAGCGTCTGTTTGTAAAACTTCTGCTTGCCAATCCTCTACTCCATCTTCGTTTAAATCTACTGGGATTGCCCGGTCTTTACCAGATACAACACCGGTGGTAACAGAACCGTAAAAGTCTAGTCCAAGCGGGTTACCGATAGCGATTACTGTTTCACCCTGCTTTAATGCATCTGAGTCACCAAATTCAATTACGGAATCTACTCCAGCATCGTCTATTTCTAACACAGCTAAGTCTGTCCAAATGTCACTGCCCACTAATTTTGCATCTACCTTTGTTCCATCGACTAATGTTACTTCTAATGATTTTGCCCCTTCGACTACATGATTATTTGTAATAACGTAGGCTTTTCCACCTTCTTTTTTATAAATTACACCTGAGCCTGTTCCTGCCTCTTGCGTTGTTTGGGATTGACTCCAAAAGTTTGATACCGATTGAATATTTGTTATCCCCACTACAGCACCAGATGCCTTTTCTACTGCTCCAGTCACATCCGTTGTTACATCCACCGAAAGTTGTTGCGTTTTTGTATTCGTATGAGCCGAGTTAGTCGCATTGTTTGTTGGTAGGTTTGTTACAACAGAAGGTATTAAAAACCATACTAGTAACGCACCAACAAGTACACCTGCTAGGCCACTAAAAAAGTAACTTGCTAAACCTCTTTTCTTTTCTTTTCTATACTCTCTTTTTTGCTCTGTTATTGGTTCTTCTTGCGGTCTTTCTTGTGGACCGTATGGATTGTTTGGTTCCATCTTTCATCTCCCTTTCTTTTTACATCTATATTTGTAATATTAATTTACCCAATTATTATTAAAATAAGATGAAAATTAATTTAAAGTAAAATAAAAAAAGTTCTAAATAGCTATTAAAGCTTTTTAGAACTTTTTTATATTAAATATCAATGATTAGACAAGTACTAATTCAGTTGGCACGTTAGCATCCGTGTCATGAAGATGTACATATTCTCCAGCAATTATCCCGCAAGATTGCAGGGTTTGCGCGACACTCATTCTTGCTAAATCTTTCATATTATTGTCTCTACTTAAATGAGATAGATAAATATGCGTATTTTTTGTATCTACTACTTCACTCATTGCAACGGCTGCATCCTCGTTTGATACATGTCCTACATCGCTTAATATTCTTCTTTTGATAGACCAAGGATAACGTCCCATTTGAAGCATGCTTACATCATGGTTACTTTCAAAGACAAAAGAGTCTGCCCCTTTAATATGTCCCTTCATCCGATCACTAACATAACCAGTGTCTGTAATTAATACAAGCTTCCGACCATTTTCATGAAATATATAAAACATTGGGTCTGCAGCATCATGTGATACAGCAAAAGATTGAATATCAATCGTTCCAAATGTCTTAACTGTTTCCATGTCAAATTGAAATCGCTGTTCTATCGGTACATTACCAATATGGGAATCCATTGCAGTCCATGTTTTTTCATTCGCAAATATAGGAATTCCATGTTTTCTAGCGACGACACCTAACCCTTTAATATGGTCACTATGTTCATGGGTGATGAAAATTCCCGATAACTTTTTCATATCTCGATCGATTTCTTGAAAAAGTTGCTCCATTTTCTTGCCACTTAGTCCTACGTCTACTAGAAAAGAATGCTCCTCGTTTTCCACGTAAATAGCATTTCCACTACTACCGCTTGCCAATACACTAAACTTCATTTATTAAAACTCCTTACTTTACTTCTGGTTCTTCAGGCTCTTCTGGTTTTTGGGGGATCTCGATAATTCTGCCTTCTACTGCATTTACAAAATGTTCTTCTATCGTTCCGTCCGTGAGCTTAGCGGGAATATACCATGTTGGTGCAAATACTTGCGTCCCCTTAATTTGGGCTAATGTATAATACCCTAGTTTAATATCTTCAACAGTAGAATCGGGTTTTAAAAGTGAACGTCTATACAAAGAATTAATAGTCTGCATAGGCTGTACTAATTTTTTCGATTTATTATAGTCCTCGAGTTTGTCCAATATCGTCTGTTCATATCGAACAAGTTCCTTATCTTCGTTCCAATACAGAATAACTTTTGCATTTTGATTGTAAAAAACGAGTCGATTATTTACTTTTTGAAAAAATGTGGCGGACTGTTTCTCCTCATCTATTTTCCAAAAGCCATATGAGTCACCACGTAGAATGTTTTCTTGAAGTAATTTTTCTAACGTGTTTTCCTCTGTAATCGGGATAGGTTTTTCGAATGTCCCTATTAATTGATAGCCATCTACCACTTCTAATGTCTGATTCGTTAACTTACTTAAATCTTCTACACTAAAAAGGTGAACATTTCCCGAAACATAGGACGCTTCCTGTACGACCGATTCTAATTTCTCTACTTTAATATTATCTAATAGCAATCGTTCTTCTATAGGTGTATCATTTGGAACTTTCACTTCTGATGCTTCATTATATCTATTAAAATAAAGAGTAAATAAGAATACATTCAAAATAGAAAAAACAATAATAAATATGGTTTTTGTTTTATTCCAATCCAAATTTGCCACCTCCCAGTAGTTCTGGAGTTATACGAATCCATAACCCATTTGACAAGTAATACCAAGCAGGTTCCAAATTCAATAATGATGGCTGATTCTCATCTTTTGATAAATAATATCCTACCATTAATTCTTCAACAGAAGAAATTTTTAGTTCGGTAGAAGTTGCAAGAAAGTCATACATCTCCTGACCAGAAGGCAATTCCATATCTCTCGCTTTAAGAGGTTCCTCCCCTACATTTAACATATAGTATGGTCTTTTATAACGATAAACCTTGTTGTCTCCCCATTGCTGTGTAATCTCTGTCGCTGTATCATTACTAAATACCGGTAGACCTAAAAAGTGAAGTTGATAGCTTATTTGTTGCCTATTTGGATTGATACTATTATATCGATAGTCATCTGTCCATCCATCATGCTCGTTCACGAAGTTCACACTATTTTGGAGGAGGGCTGCAGAATTCCCTATATTTTCGCTCTCAGAAGCCGGATGTACATAGCTTAATTCCTTTGAGAAAAAGTCTATATTCATTAAGGCATTATCATCCGTATATTCTTGTCCACTAGTTCCTAAAGGATTACTTCTTACAAGTCCTGGATTATTAAATAAGGCATTTTTAAATTTCTCTATTGCAATTTCCTCAATATAATACGTCGAACTTACAAAAGTTTCCGGACTTGTAGACACGTATAAAGAAAGATTACCAACTCTTTCGATTTCATTATAAACCGGCAAATTCATTGCTTGTTTTTTTATACTTCCTAAAAATACTTCCTGGTCAACTTTCTCTATTGAAGCTGCATAGATCTTTTGTTTTGTTGTGCTAATAAAATAGATGTTCATTCCTTCAGAAGAAGATTCGTTCCAACCAATAACCAATCGATCAAAAGAAGCACCCTGTGGTAAACTATAGTCCTCAAATTTATGAAAGCTACTATAAGTTTCAAGTGGAACCTCTGCTGGAAAAAAGAGTGTTATGCGATTTGCAGTTTTTATATAGTCGTTAATTTGTTGCATACTTGTTTGGTTGTTTATGAGCTTTACTTTCTGTATTTCCCAGTTTTTCATTAAACCTAATGTTTTTTCTATATCCAATGTCGTGACAGAACCATTTAATATATTTTCTTGGCTAACTAATAGCCGATATGGCTTAATCACATCTTCCATTTTCTTTTTTTCTGCAATAGAAATATTTACGATTGGTGTATCAATCGTATTGTATGAAGGGGAATAGGTCCATATTGTAAACGTCATTGTTAGGCTTAGTAGGATGAGTAAGAGTAAAATAACAGATTTTACTTGTTCAATGTACTTCAATCCCACTCACCTTCCTCATCCATTTCAATTTCTAGTGTAAAAAAGATAGTCGTTCCATGTCCTTCTTCACTTTCTGCCCAAATCCTACCCCCATGAGCTTCAATCATTTCCCGGGCAATTGCGAGTCCTAGACCAGTTCCCCCCATGGATCTTGCTCTTGCACGATCTACTCGGTAAAAACGGTCAAAGATTCGATTAACATTTTCCTGAGGTATACCCATACCTTCATCAGAAATCATCACTGTTAAAGTATGATCTTGAACGGCAACCCCGAACCGGATATTGCCCCCGTCTGGTGAATACTTAATGGCGTTTGAAATAATATTATCAATTACTTGTGTTAGTTTATCCGTATCGATATCCACGTAATATGGATTATTAGATAGAATACGATGGAACGTAACGTTTTGAGACTTAGCTAGCTCGAACCGATCTATGATGCGATTAAAGAACTGATTGAAATTGACAATTTCTCGATTCAAGTCATAATCACTACTATCCATTTTAGATAGTTGTAGCAAATCATTTACAAGTCTTATCATCCGTTGAGTTTCCGTTTGTGTTACTTGTAAAAATGATGGAGCAATTTCTTCATCTCTCCAAGCACCCTCTGCTAGTGCTTCTAAATAACTGCTCATCGTCGTCAGAGGAGTCCGCAGTTCGTGAGAAACATTTGCAACAAATTCTCTTCGTTCCATATCTATTTTTTCTTGCTCCGTATTATCATGTAGGACTGCTATTAACCCGTTAACAAATCCTGTTTCTTTTTGAATAACAGAGAAATTTGTCCGCAATATAAATGGACGTTCCTGTGTGCTTAAATCAAGGTTTAGAGATTCTTTTAAATGAATTAGATCCTCAAAGGAATGAGCATTATCAATCCCAAGTACCGAAGTAATCGGACGATTTAATACCATTTCTCTAGGAATGCGTAATAACCGGATAGCAGGATCATTAATAAGTATAACCCTTCCTTTTCGGTCTGTCGCAATTACTCCATCGGTCATATTTGTAAGTACTGATGCTAGTTTTCTTCGTTCTGCCTCTGTTGTTGACTGGGCTTCTTGAAGACGATTCGTTAAATGATTAAAAGCAATTGCTAATTGTCCAATTTCATCATTACCATATACACGAACTTTTCGTGAGAAATTACCTTTTGCCATAGCTTGTGCTTGTTTTCTCATATCAGATATCGGTCTGGTAATCGTTTGTGCGATTAATATCCCTAAGACAATCGTAATAGCGAGTGCAACGGCCGTACCTCCCGCAAGAATTTGGTTTATCTCATTCATCTGACCAAATACATTTTCGATATTCGACTCAATATATAACGAACCAATTACTTCTCCTTGATACATGATTGGTGTTGCTAAAATCCAAACACGATGTGCTTGCCCGTCGAGTGAAATATTCTCTTGGGCAGTTTCAGAAGTAATAGATAACTTCACTGCTTCATCCATGGAACGTTGCCCAACAATCGATTGGTTGCTTGAATCCGAAGTTGCGAGAATTTGATATCTTGCATCGATAATTCGCACCTCTTTAATATCAAAGGAGTTTAACCCGGATAAAATGGAACGTAGGCTTTGCTCTAAAGTAGTATCTTCTTCGTCTCTTTCTTTTAATATTTCTTCCCTTGTGCTAAATTCTAACAAACCTACACGATCCTTAATAGAATCTTGAAAATTATCCTTTAACGTTTCCTCTAGCTGTTGTACAAAGTATAAACCAATAATTTGCATCGCAATAATGATAAGTAAAATATAGATAAATACAATTTTTACATGAATTGATTTGAAATAACCAACCTTTTGCATTTTTTACTCCTGTTCTGGATTTCGTAAATAGTAGCCCACGCCTCTTCTAGTTACAATCCATGTTGGATGGCTAGGATTATCTTCAATCTTCTCCCGTAAACGACGGATAGTTACATCCACTGTACGAACATCTCCAAAATAATCATATCCCCATACTGTTTGTAATAAATGTTCGCGCGTCATCACTTGTCCGATATGTTTTGCTAAGTAGTGTAATAATTCAAACTCTCGATGCGTGAGTTCTATCGTTTCTTCTCTTTTTAATGCCAAATAGGCATCCGGTTGTATAGTCAATGGTCCAATTACAATATCATTCGTAACAACCTCTTCGCCTTCGTTTATCGTCTGATGTCTACGCATATTTGCTTTTACTCGAGCTATTAACTCTCTCGTGCTGAATGGTTTTGTAACATAGTCATCCGCACCTAATTCTAGTCCGAGCACTTTATCGATTTCTGAGTCTTTTGCGGTTAACATAATGATAGGAAAATCATATTTTTTTCTGATCTCTCTACAAACTTCCATCCCATCTTTATTGGGAAGCATAATATCTAATAACATCAAATCCGGTTGTACGTCTTCTACCTTTTTTAGAGCTTCATCGCCGTCATAGGCGCAAAATACCTGATAACCTTCTTTTTTTAAATTAAATTGAAGTATATCTGCAATTGGCTTTTCGTCATCTACTACTAATATCTTTTTACTCATGTATGGAGCTCCTTTCGCTCTTTTATTCTATATTTTAAACAAATGAATTATTATTTTTAGATCGTTTATATATTAACTCTATCATGCTTTTAAACTCTTCGCATCCTTAATGAATAGAAGGAATGAAGATAGCAGAGTCGATGTTTGTCGAATTATTTCCTGGGAAATTGTTTGAACAAAAAAAGACAGCCAAACTAGTGACCGTCTCTACCTTTTTAGTTTAACACAGATAATGGATTAATCGTAACACCATTTTTTTTCACTTCAAAATGTAAATGAGTACCCGTTGAACGCCCGGTGCTTCCCATTACACCTAGTTTTGAACCTTGGGGAACCACATCTCCTACACTTACACTTATAGAAGAAAGGTGGGCATATATTGTTTTATAACCATTTTGGTGATTCACAATTATACGATTTCCATAGGTGCCATCCTTGCCGGCAGCTTCGACAACACCATTATCAGATGCTTTAATCGTGTACCCACTAGGACGTGCTATGTCAATTCCTTCGTGTTGACGCCCCCAACGATAACCCATTTTACTAGAAATATATCCCCCTTCAGCAGGCCAGGCGAATACGCCAGAACCACGTGAAGGAATAACCTTCGTTCCTTTTAAGACAATATGGTCCTTCGGCTCTTCAAGAATTGTTTCCTCGATAACCGATTGACCTACTTGTACCCCATTTTCTTGACGCACTAAGTAAGTAGCTATTTTCTTCCCATCAGAACCTTCTTGTTTTACTTTTGTATCACCTTTGTACATATCTTCCGTCTCAACAACTTTTTGCGTATGTTTAATAACCTCTTCTGCCTTTTTCTCATATTGAACTTCTACATTAATGAGCGGTTTTAAGACTGTTACATTTAACTCCTGCCCTATTTGTAATAACGTAGAGTCTGTAATACCAGGATTTATAGCCATTAGCTCAGCAGATGTTAGATTATACTTTCCTGCTATTGTTCCTAATACATCGCCAGCTGCTACCTTATATGTTTCTTGTTCTAATGTACCTTCAAGTAGAAGCTTTACTGCATCATCTGGTGAAACAATTTTGTCTGGATTCACTTGTACTGTAACTCCAGAGACTTTTTCTTTTAAAACAATATCTTTAATACGCGTTTCATTTTCTTTTAACTCGGGTAAAGTTTCCATAGAATGTTTTCGCGCTTCCACTGCGTTTAACTCATCTTCCGAAACAAAATGTAATTTAAGTTTATGTACGGCTTCTTGGTAAGCTTCTATGTTTTTGACGCAGACTGCCATCTCGTCATTAACTGATAATGCAAATGCTGTTGCCTCCACTTCAATTAGTTTATCGAGTTTTTGAAGTGTTGTTTCATCATTTGTAGAAGCTGTAAAAACTTGTTCTGATACTACCGATAAATTAGAACTAGCTGTTAAAGAGAGATTCTCGTATTGGGAGTGCGAATCTTGAATTTTTCGATCAATCATTGCCTCCATCTCTGTTCTATCAGACAACGCTCCTACGTATTCTCCATTTGAATATATATGATAAATTTCTTTTAATGTATTACTATCATCTTCTTTTGCAAAAGCCATGTTAAAAGATAAACCTGAAATAAGCAAAATTGATATGGTTGCTTTTATCACTATATTTGACTTTTTGTTTGATAGAACAATTGGTCTATTCCCCTTATGTTCCTCATTCTTTCTTTTCAAAAACATGTTAAAGCCCCTTCCAAAACTAATGAAAACCTTTTTGGCGTATGCTATTTTTCACACTACTCTAATCTAACATATTTGAAATATAGAAGTGTAGTAATTAACGTAGTTGTAAAGAAACTGTATCATTAGTTCCATTATATTCTATTAGTTTACAAAAAAATGAAAATTAATAAGCTATTCTTCTGTTTTTTCGACGTTTACGTTTTGAATTTTTCTAAAATAACCTTATTTTATACATGAATTAACTTTATTCATTGTTATATTTGTCATATTAAAAGTTTAAAACTGCTAAAGTTTGAGCATTTTTTTAGTTAAACGACAAAAAGCTGTCAAAAAGTTTTCACTTTCCAACAGCTTATATAAAAAACAATAGAATATACCTATTTAATTATCTCCAAACACTGGAGATGATATTTGTTTGTGTTCGATCGGGACCAACTGAAAAAATTGAAATTTGTACACCTGTAAGTTGAGAGATACGTTCTAAATAATGACGTGCAGTTGATGGTAGTTCATCAAGTGTCTTACATTTTGTAATATCTTCATTCCAACCTGGAAGCTCCTCATAAACAGGTTCACATTCAGCAAGTATACGAAGATTTGCTGGATATTCGGTGATCAGTTCATCTTTGTATTTATAAGCAGTACAAAGTTTGACAGTTTCTAATCCCGTTAATACATCAATGGAGTTAACTGTTAAATCCGTTAAGCCACTCACACGGGCTGCATGTCTGATAACTACAGTATCAAACCAACCGATTCGACGAGGTCTACCAGTTGTTGTTCCATATTCTTTGCCTACTTCACGGATTTGATTTCCTACTTCATCAAATAATTCTGTTGGGAATGGTCCATCACCTACACGGGAAGTATAAGCTTTACATACTCCTACAACATGCGATATTTTTGTTGGTCCTACTCCTGCTCCTATTGTCACACCGCCGGCTACTGGATTTGAAGAAGTAACAAATGGATAGGTTCCTTGGTCAATATCTAACATTACTCCTTGAGCACCTTCAAATAGTACACGACGTCCTTCGTCTAATGCATCGTTTAATACCTTCGAAGTATCTGTTACATATTTTTCAATTTCTTGTCCATAACCATAGAATTCTTCCAAAATTTCTTCGACTGTGAATCCGTTTGTTTCATAAAATTTCTCGAACATTCTATTTTTTTCTTCTAAATTTCGTTCTAATTTTTCTTTAAAGACTTCATAATCTAGAAGATCAGCAATACGAATACCTACACGAGCTGCTTTATCCATATAAGCAGGACCAATCCCTTTACCCGTTGTTCCAATTTTATTGGCGCCTCTCCGTGCTTCTTCTACCTCATCTTGCTTTAAATGGTAAGGCAATATTACATGTGCACGATTAGAAATGCGCAAGTTTTCTGTGGTGACTCCTCGATCATGTAACCCTTTTAACTCTTTAACCAGTGCTCTTGGATCTACCACCATACCGTTTCCAATAACCGAGATTTTGTCTTTGTAAAAAATACCAGAGGGAATCAAATGAAGCTTGTATGTTTCCCCACCAAAAATAATGGTATGACCTGCATTATTACCGCCTTGGTATCGTGCAATTACTTCTGAGTTTTCCGAGAGAAAATCTGTAATTTTTCCTTTTCCTTCGTCTCCCCATTGTGTTCCA
Source organism: Bacillus sp. FJAT-22090 (assembly GCF_007676755.1). Taxonomy (GTDB): domain Bacteria; phylum Bacillota; class Bacilli; order Bacillales_A; family Planococcaceae; genus Psychrobacillus. Next base: position 22,074 of record NZ_VEBK01000019.1, read on the forward strand.
ACTACAACTACTGATGGCATAGCCAACACCTCCGTCAGACTTGTTCAGTCCCGATTTAAATCAGAGTAATTGTACCAAGCGACCAGTCTCGAGTCAACTAATAACAACAAAAAACACGAACAATTAATGGTTGTTCCATTAATATGTTCGTGTTCGAATTTATGCCGGTGGTGCTTGATGCTGACTCCAGTCAATATTAACAAACTTGTTAAATTCCTTCACAAAAGCAAGTGTTACTGTACCCGTTGGACCGTTACGTTGTTTTGCAATAATGATTTCAATCATATTTTGATTTTCCGTTTCTTTGTCATAATAATCTTCTCGATATAGAAACGAAACAATATCTGCATCCTGCTCAATAGATCCAGATTCACGTAAATCGGACATCATCGGACGTTTATCTTGCCGCTGTTCCACTCCACGGGAGAGCTGTGATAGTGCGATAACAGGTACTTGCAACTCACGGGCTAATCCTTTTAGTGAACGAGAGATTTCAGAAACCTCTTGTTGACGGTTTGCTTGGCTTCCTCCACTTCCTTGAATGAGCTGCAAATAATCGATTAAAATCATTCCAAGACCAGATTCTTGTTTTAGACGACGACATTTAGCCCGAATTTCATTCACTCGGATACCAGGAGTATCATCAATATAAATTCCTGCATTCGATAGACTTCCCATTGCCATCGTAAGTTTACGCCAGTCTTCTGTTGTTAATGCACCCGTACGCAGTACCTGAGCATCTATATTTCCCTCTGCACAAAGCATACGCATAACTAACTGCTCCGCACCCATCTCCAAACTAAAAATTGCAACATTTTCATCGGTCTTCGTGGCTACGTTTTGTGCAACATTCAAGGCAAAGGCCGTTTTCCCTACAGATGGTCGTGCTGCTACAATGATTAAGTCATTTCGCTGGAAACCAGCTGTAATCCGATCTAAATCACGAAATCCTGTTGGTATTCCCGTAACATCGCCTTTTCGTGTATGGAGCTTTTCAATGTTGTCGTATGTCTCAACTAATACATCTTTAATATGCTTAAAGTCTCCAGCATTCTTTCTGTTAGCGACTTCCATCATTTTTCTTTCGGCTTCTGATAACAAAGCCTCTACTTCATCTTCTCGAGTAAATCCGTCTTCTACTATCGTTGTAGCTACACGAATAAGTCGACGTAAAATAGACTTTTCTTCCACTATCTTGGCATAGTGACTTATATTAGCCGCGGTAGGAACACTATTAGCAATCTCACTAATATAGGAAATGCCCCCAACGTCCTCCAACTCTTTTTTCGCTGAAAGCTCTTCCGTTACAGTTACAACATCTATTGCTTTCCCTTGATCGCTTAATCTTAACATCGTTTGGAATATCTTTTGATGTGCAACTCGGTAAAAGTCTTCTGACATTACAATTTCTGCGGCAGTTATTAATGCTTGTGGTTCTAAAAATATTGCTCCGATGACAGATTGTTCAGCTTCCTGGTTATGTGGCGGCACACGGTCCAACAATGGATCGCTCATTGACCTCTCTCCTTATGCTTCTTCTGTCACATGTACTTTTAATGTCGCCACTACTTCATGATGTAGCTTAACTGGAACGTTTGTAAATCCTAATGCACGAATAGCATCATCTAATTCCATTTTGCGTTTATCAAGTTTAATACCATGTGATTTTTCTAATTGTGCTGCAATTTGCTTTGTAGTTACAGAACCAAACAAGCGGCCATCATTCCCTGATTTTGCTTTCAATTCAACTGTAAGTTGCTCTAATACCTCTTTAAGTTTTTTTGCTTCTGCTAACTCTTCAGCTGCCTCTTTTTCTGACTTTTTCTTCTGTCCTTCTAATGCACTAATCGCAGCTGGGTTAGCTTCTACTGCAAATTTGTTTTTCAATAAAAAGTTATGTGCATATCCATCAGCTACGTTTTTAATTTCCCCTTTTTTACCTTTTCCTTTTACGTCTTTCAAAAATACTACTTTCATTCCGCATTTCCTCCTTCAATTGTTTCAGTAATAGCGTCTTTCAACAAGCGGATAGCTTCTTCAACTGTTACATCTTTTAGCTGGCACGCAGCATTCGTTAAATGACCTCCGCCATTTAGTTTTTCCATGACCAACTGTACATTTACATCTCCAAGCGATCTTGCGCTGATACCTATCTTAGAATCACTTTTACGCCCTATTACAAACGAAGCGGTAATATTATTCATCGTTAATAAGATATCAGCAGTTTGGGCTAAAAGTACCTGGCTATAAGAAATATTTTCGGCCCCATGTGCAATTGCGATACCTTCTCCAAAAAATTCAACCGTTTGTACGATTTTAGAGCGTTCAATATACGTGTCGATATCTTCTTTTAGTAATCGTTGTACAAGTACGGTGTCCGCTCCATTCGTACGGAGGTATGACGCTGCTTCAAATGTCCTTGCCCCTGTACGAAGAGTAAAGCTTTTCGTATCGACTATTATACCTGCTAGCATGGATGTAGCCTCTAAACTTGTGATTTTTTTATGTTTAGGCTGATATTCGATAAGTTCGGTAACAAGCTCTGAGGTAGACGAAGCATACGGTTCCATGTAGACAAGCATTGTATTCGATATAAATTCTTCTCCTCTTCGGTGATGATCAATTACGACTATTTTCTCGGCTTTTTGAAGTAACTTTTCATCAATCACCAAACTTGGTTTATGGGTGTCTACAATAACCAATAGTGTTTTATCAGTTATCTTATTCAATGCTTCTTCTGGGCTGATAAAGCGTTCATATAGTTCTGGCTTTTCCTTTATCTCATCCATTAATCGGGTAACACTGTTATCCAATTCATTGAAATCAAGCACAACATAGCCTTCAACTTTATTCATCTCAGCCATTTTTCTAACTCCAACCGCAGAACCAATGGCATCCATATCCGGCATGCGATGACCCATTACGAATACTTTGTCGCTATCTTGTATTAAATCACGAAGGGCATGCGATATAACCCTAGCCCTTACACGTGTTCTTTTTTCTACTGGATTTGTTTTTCCACCATAAAACTTTACTTTTCCATTTGGATGCTTGATCGCCACTTGATCGCCACCACGTCCTAAAACTAGATCCAGGCTTGATTGTGCTAACTCTCCAAGCTCTACCAGTGAGATAGAACCTGCACCGACCCCAACACTCAATGTTAAAGAAAATCCAAACTTTGAAGTGGTTTCTCTTATATCATCTAAAATAGAGAACTTATTTTTTTCTAATTCAACTAAAATAGATTCGTTAAAAACTGCTAAAAAACGATCGGAAGAAATACGTTTAACATAAATCCCATACTTGGCTCCCCAATCATTCACACATGATGTAACAATACTATTTAGCTGTCCACGTGTCTGGTCATCCATTCCTTGTGCAATTTCATCATAATTATCGATAAATAACACACCAATAACTGTTCGATCCCCGTAGTACAAGGATTCCATTTCTACTTGCTCCGTAATGTCGAAGAAGTATAATAATTTTTCTTCTGCCTTATATAACACCTTGTAGTTATTATCATCAAAGGAGATAACCATTTCTTTTGAATCCTCTTGCTTTAAAAGCTGCTGAAAATCCTTAGATATAGAGGATAACTCTTCGCCAATTATCGTATCAAACGGTAGTTTTTGAGTCATGTATGGATTGGCCCATTCAATGACATATTGATCATTTATCAATAAAATACCAATTGGCATCTCTAAAAGTGCTTCTTCCCCCACTTTTTTCATCCGATAAGAAAGAGTCTCTATATGTCTTTCTGTCTCCTCATATACACGCTGTTCTAAAATCCATGCATATATAGATACTCCAATTACTAATAGAGCAAATAATAATCCAACTAACAAATTGTTAGACAGAAGTAAATAAGATGCAACCCCACCGAGTAGCATAAACAAAAAGAGTGGATATCGAATTGGCCGTTTTCTAAAAAAAGACGCCACTTGATCAGCTCCTTATTTTTTGTACCTGTCTTTTAAAAACGCTCGCAGATTAAACCCTAAATCTAATACACCCAATATAATGGTGAATGTATAGAGTGGTATTGCCAATACGGTTGCTAAAACTGCAGACCACTTTGGCCATCCCTGTACATAAAAATAGTAGTGAATGAGCGAGATACCTTGTAAAAACAAAAGGACTCTTAAGATAAGCGCTGCATTCACGAATAGTAAATAACCAAAAGTTCCGATCTCAAAGGATCCAAACAATGTGCAAATGGATACGATTAAATAATACCATAACACGGCTTTTGGTAGTCTAAAATCCATGAACTTTGAAAATTTGGGAACGTCTAATTTTAACTTTTTCAATAAAAATAAACTCAAAGTTACGTAAATAAAAGCATGTATAAAAACAAGAGCAATATATACAAAAGGTACAACCATTTTAAACATCAATAATATTTCACTTGTTTTTTCATCGTAATTAGCCGGTAATTGACCAGCCAAATCCATGATTTTCCCTACTTCTTTATAGAATATTTCAAGGAACTCGAATAATTGCGTCAAAATATTAATATTTAATACTAAAATAAAAGTTATGTAGAGTATTGTAGATATGATTAATAAATATATACTTGAAGCCATCAGTATATAAAACTTAGATTGACTGGTTCTAATGGAGTTTCCAATTACAAAACCTAAGGGTGCTAAGAATAACCCAAATACTAATCCAACAATTCCTCCTATCAAGACTGCTAAAATTACTGCAATAAGTGTAACTAATAGCGCATGTTTCCGTTCAAACTTTGCACTGTACCAAGCAATTGGTAATGGAACTATAAAAGTAACAAAAACACTTACCACAGGCACATACACGGTCAGCGCCAATAGTATAGCGAATAGTGCAATCATCATAGATCCGTATGTTAAATAGCTTGTCTGATTTTTTTGCATAAGGGACCTTCCTTTTTCATAATCATCTATCCATTGTAACAGATTTATTACAACAACTAAAATTCCTTACACTATCGTTTGATTGGTAATATATATTTTTATACAAAAAAAAGACCGGTTTCCCGGTCCTTTCATATATACTTATCTCTCTTCAGAAGAGAATGGAAGTAAAGCCATGATACGAGATACTTTAATAGCTCGTGTTAACTTGCGTTGATACTTCGCGCTAGTTCCTGTCACACGACGTGGAAGAATTTTCCCACGTTCTGACACGAATTTTTTCAACAAATCTACATCTTTATAATCGATGTTTGTGATATTGTTAGCTGTGAAGTAACAAACTTTACGGCGTCTTTTGCCTCCGCGACGTGGTGCCATAATAGGTTGCCTCCTTTTCGATTAAAGTTAAGTGCGTGAAGTCCTTTTAGAATGGTAGATCGTCATCCGATACTTCGATTGGCCCACTACTATTTGCAAATGGATCTTCATCTACACGTGTATAATTCTGCTGATTCATTGGTTGGTTTTGCTGATATGTTGGATATGAATTTTGTTGTTGCTGTTGCCCGCCGCCAAATGGTTGTCCCGATTGGCCTCGGTCTCCAGAACTACTACGTGGTTCTAGGAACTGAACACTGTCTGCGACAACATCAGTCGTATAAACACGTTTTCCATCTTGTCCTTCATAACTGCCTGTTTGAATTCGCCCTTCAACACCTGCTAAACTGCCTTTTTTCAAGAAGTTAGCTGTGTTTTCTGCTTGCTTTCTCCAAACAACACAGTTGATAAAATCAGCTTCTCTTTCACCTTGTTGATTGGAGAATGTTCGATTGACAGCTAGTGTAAATCTTGCCATTGCAACACCACTCGGTGTATAGCGAAGTTCCGGATCTTTTGTTAGTCTTCCAACTAAAACGACTCGGTTAATCATCAGTGTAAAACCTCCCTCATTCAGCTTTTGTTAGTCGATTTATTATTTATCGTCGATACGAACAGCAATGTGACGGATAATGTCTTCATTGATGTTAGCTAAACGAATATATTCATCGATTGCTTTTGAATCAGCAGTTACTTTAACGATTTGGTAGTAACCTTCACGTAAGTCATTGATCTCGTAAGCTAAGCGGCGTTTACCCCACTCTTTTGCTTCGATGATTTCTGCACCATTTGAAGTTAAGATTTCGTTGAAACGCTCAACTAAAGCTTTCTTCGCATCTTCTTCGATTGCTGGTTGAATAATGTACATTAATTCGTACTTTCTCATCTATTTACACCTCCCTATGGTCTTTGGCCGATTGATTTACAATCGACAAGGAGCAAGTAATGTTATTACTCACATCAATGAATTGTAACATAAATAAATTATTAAAACAACAATCAGTTACCATTGTTTCACATTTCATGTATATTTAATTTGATTGAGAGGTATTGTTTATGGAAAATAGAGAGGATATTTTGTCTATTATTGAAATTGATTTAAAAAAAGTCGCTTGGGTCAGCTTAATTATGACTGCAGTGTTTTCGATTGCCGGAATTATTATGTATGTATTCTTGCACGGAAGTGTACAAATAACCTTTTCATTTCTTGGCTTCTTACTTATATGTGTTGGATACGTATTACTTATTGTCTTACATGAGTGTTTTCATTTGATAGGATTTTGGGTCTTTGGAAAAGCACCTTGGAGTAGCATGGATTATGGAGTTAATCTTAAACTGGGGATTGCATATGCAACTACTTCCATTCCTTTGCCTAATCAAGCGATGAAAAAAGTGTTACTGCTACCTTTTTGGACCACTGGTATTGTTCCGATGATACTAGGATATAGTATACAATCACCTATGTTAGTTCTTTTAGGTGCTTGGTTAATCGCTGGTGCAGCTGGAGACTTTGCGATGTATAAAGAACTGAGAAAATACCCAGCGGACGTATTAATTAAAGATGACCCTATAAAACCAAAGCTGTATGTGCTAAGAAAATCCTAAGGTCTTTTTTAAACTTAGAATCTGTATCTATTGTTTTCGAAGTGCTTTGGCATTTGTCTGTCTGAACTGCATATCTTTATTCCTATCTTTTAAAAAAGGATTAGCGATATTTCGCTAATCCTTAATTTTTTATTAAACGTTAAAACGGAACAACATAACGTCGCCATCTTGTACGATATATTCTTTACCTTCTAAACGAACTTTCCCTGCTTCTTTTGCTGCTGCCATGGATCCGTTTTCTACCAAGTCATCATAAGCAACTGTTTCCGCACGTATAAATCCTTTTTCAAAGTCAGAGTGGATGACTCCTGCACATTGTGGAGCTTTCATCCCTTTACGGAATGTCCATGCACGTACCTCTTGTACCCCTGCAGTAAAGTAAGTAGCTAAACCTAGTAAAGAATACGAAGCTTTAATTAGTTGGTCTAATCCAGACTCTTCAATTCCTAGCTCATCTAAGAACATTTTCTTTTCGTCATCTTCTAAAGCAGCCATTTCTTCTTCGATTTTCGCACAAACAACAATCACCTGTGCTCCTTCTTCAGCAGCAAATGCACGTACTCGCTGAACGTATTCATTCTCTTCATCTTCCATAATATCATCTTCTGATACATTAGCTACATATAGCATTGGCTTCACAGTCAACAAATGAAGACCTTTTACCACCCTAAGCTCTTCTTCTGAAAAGTCTACTGAACGACCGGATTTCCCAGCTTCGAATGCTTCTTTTAAGCGAGTAAGAATTGGTTCTTCTACCATAGCATCTTTGTCTTTTTGTTTTGCCATTTTAGCAACACGAGCCAATCGTTTATCTACACTTTCCAAATCTGCCAAAATCAGCTCTAAGTTAATTACTTCAATATCCGAAATTGGATCTACTTTACCAGAGACATGTGTAATATTTTCATCATTAAAGCATCGAACAACCTGGCATATCGCATCTACTTCTCTAATATGGGCTAAGAACTTGTTCCCAAGGCCTTCTCCTTTACTAGCGCCTTCTACGATTCCTGCTATATCTGTAAACTCAAATGCTGTTGGAACTGTTTTCTTAGGTACTACTAATTCTGTTAATTTATCTAAACGTGCATCTGGAACTTCTACTATTCCAACGTTTGGATCAATTGTAGCAAACGGATAGTTAGCAGCAAGTGCCCCTGCCTTCGTTATTGCATTAAACAATGTGGATTTCCCTACGTTCGGTAATCCTACTATACCTGCAGTTAGTGCCATATATGTCACAACCCTTCTTTATATTAACCTTGCCTAGTTTTATTTATAACCTGTTCATTATATTGATTTTGGTTCTAAAAGTCTATCCTTACTCCGTTTCAGCTTGCTTTAATAGCTTTTTCATCTTTTTTTCAAATTCTTTTCTCGGTATTAATACACTATGTTGGCATCCTTCACATTTGATGCGTATATCCGCACCCATTCGAATAATCTTCCATGCATTTGTTCCACAAGGATGTTGCTTTTTCATTTCTACTATATCATTCAGTTGAAACTGTTTACCTTCCATTTCATCCACCTACTTATTTTTCTTTAGTAAATATTTACTTTTGGTTATGAAATTTTAATACCTTTGTGTTCGAGGAACTCTATTAAGTCTCTTCTAATTTTTCTAGCAACACCGCTTTGTTTTGTGGGAATAGTTTCAGCAGTAATTCGTACAACTATTTCAGATGCATCAAAGCTTTGGATACCAAGATAACTTGGTGTTTTTACAAGTTCCTCATACTTTGTAGGTAATACTTTAAGAAACTCTTCTATATTTTTTTCTAGTGACGGAATATCATTTTCAGGTGCAACACTAATATCGATTAAAGCCAGGGAGTTATAAATAGAATAGTTTATAACAACTGAAATACTACCATTTGGGATGATATGTAGTTCCCCAGTATAGCTTTTTATCTTTGTTGTTCGTAATCCTATCTCTTGTACAATACCATTAGCTGTCCCTATTTGTACTTGGTCCCCTACTGCAAATTGATCTTCAAATACAATAAAAAATCCAGTAATGACATCTTTCACTAAACTTTGAGCTCCAAAACCAACCGCAAGCCCAACGATTCCGGCACCTGCAAGTAGCCCCGCCACTCTGATACCAAACGTAGTTAGAATAGCTATAATTGCACTGAAATAAACAACATACGTTAACACATTTTGCAGTAACTTCATTAATGTATTTTGTCTACGCTCAGAATATCCTAAAGGGCTCTTCTGTCTGACTACGAATATCTTTTGTATAATACGTTTTCCAACTCTAATTGCAATAGCGGTTATTAATAAAATAGCTATTAATTTTAAAAAAGTAAGCCCGAATTGTTCCCATGTTTTTTCTTGAAATAAATAATCCTTCAAATGTTGAAGTGTTTTTTCCATAATACTTCTTTCCACCTCTACTTGTATAAATAATTTCTTAGATGCATATACTAAGCTAAAAAGAAAGCGAGTTTATGTATGAATTCTCAAGCAACAGCTTTACAACATCCATCTACTATCTATTATAAAGAAACAGGAGTAATTTGGCGATTAAGCAACTTCTTTTTAGAACAAATTCCTTTTGATCATCCAAATCTTATCTTTTGTTGTATCGGAACTGATCGTTCTACAGGTGATGCCCTTGGTCCAATGACCGGTTCTTTTTTAACTCAACTCGTTTCTTTTCCATTTCAAATAGTCGGAACTTTAGATAACCCACTCCACGCTCTTAACTTAGAAGAAACAACAGAAAAACTAAAGGATCCGTCTAATCCACCCTTTATTATAGCCGTCGATGCTTGTTTAGGTAATGCCAACAATATCGGCCAAATTATTGTACATCCCGGACCACTTTATCCAGGAAAAGCAGTAAAAAAAGAATTACCTCCTATTGGAGAAATTTCAATAAAAGCAATTGTCAATATTGGAGGCTTTATGGAGTATAACGTTTTACAAAGTACCCGTCTCAACTTAACATTTGAAATGGGTAGAGTGATATCACGGTCACTGCTTCTAGCTTGGCATCGTTATAATTTAAAAGTTATAAATAAAAGCAACAGCAATACCTACAATCACTAAACTTGGTAAAAGATTAGCAACTCTAATTTTCGTTAGACCTAATAGATTTAAACCAATCGCCATAATCATAATCCCACCAGTAGCTGTCATTTCTTGAAGAAATAAATCAAGAGCAGCTTCTGGTATTAACTTCGTAATTTGTGTTGCAAATAAAGCAATTGAACCTTGGTAAATAGCTACTGGAATTGCCGATAATAATACTCCTATCCCTAAAGTAGCTGAAAGAATAACAGAGGTGAAACCGTCTATTATTCCTTTACTAATAAGTAACTCATGATCGTTTTGAAGACCACTATTCAGTGCTCCTAGTACTCCCATTGCACCAATTACAAATATAAGTGTACTCGTAACAAAACCTTGTGCAATGCTTCCTCCTTGAGTAGCCTTTGATCCAAACTTTTTTTCTATAAATTGTCCTAATCTATTCAACCACTTGTCTAAATCTATCCATTCACCAATCACACCACCAAATACTAGGCAAGTAATTATTAATACAAAGTTATTGCTTTTTAAACCCATTTGAATACCTAAAACGACAACTGCAATACCGATTGCACTCATTACCGTCTGTTTCATATTTTCAGGAATTCCTTTAAGTAATCTTCCAATGACTGCCCCAATTACTATTAAAAATGCATTCACAAGAGTTCCTAATAGAACCATCTGCAAGCCTCATTCCATTCTAAAAATACAACCTATTCCTAGGTATACCTAGAAATAGGTTGTTCTAATTTTCCAATATTTCTAAAATTCTCTCTAAGTCATCTTCAGAATAGAATTCAATTTCTATTTTCCCTTTATCTTTTCCTTTTGAAATGGAAACTGACGTACCAAATCTATCTCTTAGTTCTGATTCTTTCTCTTTTGTAAAAATATCTTTCTCTTCTTTTTTTGTTTCACGTGGAACATTGTCATTTAATCTTTGTACTAATGCTTCTAATTGACGTACATTTAAGTTTTCTTTTAGAGACTTTTGCATAATGGTTGGAATTAACTTTTTCTTTTTCAATCCAAGTAATGCTTTTCCGTGCCCCATTGATAAAATTCCATCAGATATAGCTTTCCTAACTATTTCAGGAAGTGTTAGTAGCCGAAGATGATTGGCAATATGAGGTCTACTTTTACCTAATCTAAATGCAAGCTGTTCTTGAGTTAAGTTTAAATGTTCCATTAAATTTTGATAGGCTTCCGCTTCTTCAATAGGAGTTAAATCTTCTCGTTGTAAATTTTCTAAAATGGCAAGTTCCATCATTTGCTGGTCTGTTAACTCTCGAATTACAGCAGGTATTATATCTAAACTAGCAAGTTGAGAAGCTCTATATCTTCTTTCACCGACAACTATTTCATATTTGGAACCTTTTTTGCGCAGAATAATAGGCTGCAGTACACCATGCTCTTTAATAGACTCTGAGAGCTCATTCATAGCCTCTTCCTCGAAAACTTTCCTAGGTTGAAAAGGATTTGGTTTAATATCCGTTAAACTAATATGTTCCACTTTCTCTGATGGAACCAAATCTTCCCCAGGAAAAAGTGCGTTAATACCTTTTCCTAAGCCTTTAGCCATTACGAATCACTTCCTTCGCGAGTTCTAAGTATACTTCTGCCCCTCTAGACTTTGGATCATAAATAATAATTGGTTCCCCGTGACTCGGTGCTTCGCTCAATCGGACATTTCTTGGGATAATTGTTTTGTAAACCTTGTCTTGAAAGTATTTTTTTACTTCTTCAATTACTTGAATTCCTAAATTAGTTCTAGCATCAAACATTGTTAATAAAACACCATCAATTTCGAGATTTTTATTTAAATGTTTTTGCACAAGTCGAATAGTACTTAATAATTGACTCAAACCTTCTAATGCATAAAATTCACACTGCACAGGGATGATAATAGCATCTGAAGCAGTCAACGAATTTATCGTCAATAAACCAAGTGATGGTGGACAATCAATGATTATGTAATCGTACCGACTTTCTACTTCCTGTAGTGCTTTTTTCAATCTAACTTCTCGTGATATAGTAGAAACCAACTCTATTTCTGCTCCAGCTAACGAAATAGTTGCAGGAACAATATGTAGATTTTCTACTTTAGTTTCAAGAATTGTATCTGAAACACTCACGTCATCTATTAAAACATCATAAATACATTGACTTACATCGCCTTTATTTACACCTACGCCACTAGAAGCGTTTCCTTGTGGATCAATGTCTACAAGTAAAACTTTCTTACCTAAGTATGCAAGGCAGGCACTTAAGTTAACAGATGTAGTCGTCTTCCCTACACCACCTTTTTGATTGGCAATGGCAATAATTCTTCCCACTCTTGCACCTACTTTCGTCGAAATTTTTTGACTCTACTCCATTCTATCAAATTTTGAAAGAGAATTGGATGTTATTCTTGTAACAAAAAGAAAAACTCTCACAAAAGTTTGCGAGAGTACAAATTTAATAGTATATATTATGATTTCTTTTTAGGTATTCTTACAGTTATTTGATAAAATTCTTCCATATCTTCTTCTTCTGTTTTAATATTAATACCACTTTTAGTTACCATCGTTAAAGATTGTTTTATTGTATTGAGTGCAATTCTTACATCTTTACTTACAGCTTTCCGTCTCAGCTTTACTGTTTTCTTATCTTCCTTAGTCGGAGGATTTAGAATTTCTTCCACTTTTTCTTCTAACTGCTTTACATTCCAATGGTTTTCAATTGTCATGTTCATAAGCTGCAGTTGAACTTCTTTTTCTTTGATCTGCATTAATGCTCTAGCATGTCGTTCGGACAATTCTTTTTTCATAATTGCTTCTTGAACTTCTTCTGGGAGCTTTAACAATCTTAGTTTATTTGCAACAGTAGATTGTCCTTTTCCAAGACGTTGAGCTAATGCTTCTTGGGTAAGTTCATGTAATTTCAATAGTTTTTGATATGCTACAGCCTCTTCAATTGCCGTTAATTCTTCTCGTTGTAAGTTTTCAATTAATGCAATAGATGCAGTTTCTTTATCGCTTAAATTACGAATAATTGCAGGAACTTCTTTCCACTGCAATTTAGTCATTGCACGAAAACGTCGTTCACCTGCAATAATTTCGTACTTTTCATCATCCATCTTTCGGATAACGATAGGTTGAATGACTCCATGGGTATGGATTGTCCGAGCAAGTTCCTCTATTTTAGATTCATCAAAAACAGTTCTCGGCTGATATCTATTTGGGACAATTTTTTCGATTGCCACATTCATTACTTCTTCTAAATGATGTTGTGTGGGTTCCACAACTACATCTTGTCCTTGTTTTTCAGAACTTCCGAAAAAACGAGAAAAAGGACTTTTCATCTAACAAGCACCACCTTTTAGAAACTCTATACACTTAATATTCACGAAATAATAACACTACTATAAATGTTTCACGTGGAACGTTCCTCAATCAAATTTACCTTGGCATACTTGCTCTCGCTTCTTGTGTCTGGATACATACTACACAATTAGAAGCGAGAGATGAATGCTGAGTAAGGTTAAATAATAGGCGTTTTGTTTGGAATACCTGGTTTTCGAGGGTATCTTTTCGGTGTGCTTTTTGTTTTAGAAAAGACATACAACGTTCTTTCACTTTCTTCGATTGGTAAAAGAAATGAATACTCCGCACTTTTTTCAGAGCCTAATACGTTAAGCGCCTTCTTTGCATCTTTTAACTCATCAGAAGCACTTGCTGCTTTCATCGCTATAAATCTGCCACCTACTTTTACAAGTGGTACACATAGTTCAGATAAGACGGAAAGTCTTGCAACAGCTCTTGCAGTTACGATGTCATATTTTTCTCTATATTCACTATTTTGTCCGAACTCCTCTGCACGGGCATGAACAAAATGGACGTTGGTTAGGTTTAATTCTTTACTTAAATTCGTTAAAAATTGAATTCTTTTATTTAAAGAATCAACGATAGTAACCTTTAAATCTGGAAAACAAATCTTAAGCGGGATGCTTGGAAATCCCGCTCCGGCCCCTACGTCGCAAATGGAGAAAGAACCGTTAAAATCTTCATAAAAGGAAGCACTAATCGAATCAAAAAAATGTTTTAAATACACAGAAGGTTCATCCGTAATGGCAGTTAAATTCATTTTTTCATTCCACTCAACTAGTAGTTCATAATACTTTTTAAATTGGGCTAGTTGAACATCATTCAACGTGATTCCTTTTTCATGAAGGGCTAGTTTAAATTGTTCTTCGTTCATGTAGTTCTCCTTATCATTTTAGACTATCCAGTAATCTTCGCTATTTTTCCTTGTTCAATATAAATAAGTAAAATAGAAATATCAGCTGGATTCACTCCTGATATACGAGATGCTTGCGCAATGGATAACGGACGCACTTGTTTTAACTTTTGTTTAGCTTCCGTTGCAATACCGGAAATTGCATCATAATCGATTTGATCAGGAATCTTTTTGTCTTCCATTTTTTTAAGTTTTTCTACTTGCTGAAGAGATTTTTCAATATACCCTTCATATTTAACTTGAATTTCTACCTGCTCTTTTTCTTCTAATGATAATTCTACTTCTGAAGGAACAAGTTGGGCAACTAAATCGTAGTGCATTTCTGTTCGTTTAAGAAGGTCCGCTGCATGTATACCATCTTTCAACTCACTGCCTCCTACACTTCGTATCAAGGCTTGTGTAGTTTCATGTGGTTTAATAATAAGCGAACGAAGGCGAACTAACTCATCCTCTATTCTTTTCTTTTTACCTAAAAATAGATCGTATCTTTCTTGTGAAACTAAACCAATTTTATAACCCATTTCAAGTAGTCTTAAATCTGCATTGTCATGACGTAATAATAATCGATATTCAGCACGAGAAGTCAATAAACGATATGGTTCATTTGTTCCTTTTGTTACTAAGTCATCGATTAATACCCCAATGTAGGCATCTGATCTACTTAACACTTTTTCTTCTCTTTTAAGAACGCGAAGTGCTGCATTAATACCTGCCATCAATCCTTGTCCTGCTGCTTCTTCGTAGCCGGAAGTACCATTGATCTGCCCGGCTGTATATAAATTTTTAATCTTTTTCGTTTCTAGTGTCGGCCACAATTGTGTGGGAACCATTGCATCATATTCAATAGCATAGCCAGCGCGCATCATTTCTGCTTTCTCTAATCCTGGAACTGAAGCAATAAGTTGGCGTTGAACATGCTCAGGAAGACTAGTAGAAAGGCCTTGTACATAAACTTCTGATGTATTTCTACCTTCTGGTTCTAAGAAGATCTGATGACGTGGTTTATCATTGAACCGAACCACTTTATCCTCTATAGATGGACAATATCTTGGTCCCGTACCTTTTATCATACCAGAATACATAGGTGATAAATGTAAGTTATCATTAATAATTTGATGCGTTGTTTCACTCGTATATGTTAACCAGCATGGCAATTGATCCATAATGAATTCAGTTGTTTCAAAACTAAATGCTCTAGGTACATCGTCTCCAGGCTGAATTTCTGTTTTACTATAGTCAACTGTTTTACTATTAACACGGGGTGGAGTACCTGTTTTAAAACGAACTAGGTCAAATCCTAAGTTTCTAATACTATCCGCTAATTTAATAGAAGGCTGCTGATTATTTGGTCCGCTCGAATACTTTAGATCTCCAATTATTATTTCTCCACGTAAAAAAGTACCTGTTGTTATTACAATAGTTTCTGCGCGGTAAATAGCTCCCACTTGAGTTACTAGTCCAATAACTTTCTCATCTTCCACAAGTAATTCTTCTACTACAGCTTGGTGGATTGTTAAGTTTTCTTGCTCTTCTAGCAAGCGTTTCATTTCATGTTGATAGAGCACTTTATCTGCTTGTGCTCTTAATGCTCGAACAGCGGGACCTTTCCCAGTGTTCAACATTCTCATTTGTATATGTGTTTTATCAATTACTTTTCCCATGGCTCCGCCTAGTGCGTCAATTTCACGCACCACAATTCCTTTCGCTGGCCCTCCGATGGATGGATTACATGGCATAAATGCAATCATATCAAGATTTATTGTTAAAACAAGCGTTTTTACACCCATTTTGGCAGCTGCTAGTGCTGCTTCAACACCTGCATGTCCCGCTCCAACAACAATCACATCGAACTTGCCCGCTTCAAAGTTTGGCATGTTCGTTTCTTCCTCTCGTTTTTTATTTTCCTAAACAAAATTGTGCAAATAACTGGTCTATTAGGCTTTCCTCTACAGTGTCCCCAATAATTTCACCTAATATTTCCCACGTTCTTGTTACATCTATTTGAATCATATCCACTGGCACTTCACTATGTGCCGCTTCTATAGCATCTGTCACTGTTGCTTTTGCTAAATGTAGCAATGATATATGACGGGCATTAGAAACATATGTTAAATCAGACGCTTCTATCGAGCCTTCAAAAAATAAAGAGGCAATCGCTTCTTCTAATTCATTGACTCCTTCTTCTTGAAGTAAAGAAGTCGTGACCACCCGTTTATCGCCTGCTAATTGTTTTACTTCCTCTATACCTATTTTAGATGGTAAATCTGTTTTATTAATAATAACAATGCAATCCATACCTTCAATTGCTTCAAACAGACGTCGGTCTTCCTCTGTCAATTTTTCGGCATTATTTAATACAAGTAAGATTAGATCGGCATTATTTAAAACTTCTCTTGATTTTTCTACTCCAATTCGTTCAACAATATCTTCCGTTTCACGAATTCCAGCAGTATCTACTAATTTTAACGGAACTCCGCGTACATTAACATACTCTTCTATAATATCTCTTGTTGTTCCTGCTATATCTGTCACAATTGCTTTGTTTTCTTGGATTAAGCTATTTAGCAAAGATGACTTTCCTACATTTGGTCTTCCAATAATAGCGGTTGAAAGGCCTTCACGAAGTATCTTCCCTTGTGAGGAAGTAAGTAATAACTTATCAATTTCTTCGCTTACCCAAGTACATTTATCTATCATAAGTGGAAGTGTCATTTCTTCCACATCATCATATTCAGGATAATCAATATTTACCTCTACTTGTGCCAATGTCTCAAGAAGAGCTTGTCTCAATGTTTTAATAAGTCTAGATAATCGCCCGTCCATTTGCCCCAAAGCAACGTTCATTGCTTTATCGGTTTTAGCTCTTATTAAATCCATAACAGCTTCCGCTTGAGATAAGTCGATTCTTCCATTTAAAAATGCACGTTTCGTAAATTCTCCTGGTTCTGCTAGTCGTGCTCCATTTATTAAAATAAGCTGTAAGACACGATTGACTGATACAAGTCCTCCATGACAATTTATCTCTATTACATCTTCTCTAGTAAATGTTTTTGGCCCCTTCATTAAGGACAGCATTACCTCTTCTACTACCTCATTAGTTTTTGGATCAACCAAGTGTCCATAATGAATCGTATGAGATGCTTGGTTCCTTAAATCTTTTTCGTTAGGTGAACGAAAGATTTTATTTGCTATAGCTATTGCATTAGAACCACTAATTCTAACTATGGCTATAGCCCCTTCCCCAAGTGGTGTAGAAATAGCTGCTATTGTATCAAATTCCACAAGTGTCTACCTCCTTACAGATTAGCACTTATCCCCATGTGAATAAGTAAAACGAACACGACTATCTAACATATAACAATAACACAAAATGCTCCAAATCAGAAGTGTTGATACTTTTATTCGTATGAACAAAAAGTACCAACTACGAATGGGAATCTTGACCGAAAGAAAAACGGATTCTAGCTTTTGATAGCTGAAATCCGTTTTTCTTTTCTTTTATCCCATCTTAGGGCTGTTATACTCATATCAAGTAAGGTTTACTTTATCGGTTCGATAACTAAATAACGATTTGGATCTGTACCAACCGAAAATGTTTCAATATCTATACGTGCTGATAATGCGTTATGGATTATCTTTCTTTCAAAAGAAGACATTGGCTCAAATTCTACTTTATGACCTGTACGAACTGCCTTATCTGCCATTCTTTCTGCAAGCTGTTCTAATGATTCTTTTCTACGCTCACGATAATCACCGACATCCAATTTAATAATAATAAATGAATTAGAAAACTTATTTGCAACTAGCTGTGATAAATTTTCAAGCGCATTTAAAGTTTGTCCGCGCTTTCCTATTAATAAAGCTGCTTTTTCACTATTCAAATGAAGGTTAATAAACTTTCCTTCTCTTTTTTCACTTATTACTAAATCGTCTATTTTCATCTCTTTTGCTATTTCGTTAATATATTGAATTGTTTCTTTTACTGCCAACTCATTTGTTTGTTCAATTTGAGGAAGTTCCTCTTCCATAACTAGTACTGGAGACTTTATTTCTATGTCGTCTACTTGTTTTATGTTTTCTACTTCAACTTCTTCTTTTTTAGGAACTTCTTCTACCTTTTCTTTCTTTAAAACAGTTACTTGTACAACTGCAGGTTTTACACCAAATCCTAGAAAACCTTTTTTACCTTCTTCCACTACGGTAATTGTCACATCTTGCTTAGATACTTTTAGCTTTTCAAGTGCAATAGTTATAGCTTCTTCTTTTGTAGGTGCAGTCTGCGTAATCTGATTCATTTTTTTATCCCTCCGGATTTAACAGGTTCTTTTTTTGACTTATTCCAAGGTTTATAAATGAATAAGTTTTGAAGAATAGAGATAATATTTCCGATAACCCAATATAATGTTAAAGCAGCTGGCAATACAGTACCAAATCCAATGATCATAAACGGCATAATATACATCATTATTTTCATTTGAGGGTTATCCATCGCCGGACCAGTACGTAATACTATAAACTGCATTATTCCTGCAAGAACCGCTAAGATAATACTTGGTTGTGCTAAAGCGAAGCCTAAAAATTCACCTAAATTAATTTCTGGTGTGTTATTCATTCGACTAATTGCATGGTAGAAACCGATTAATATAGGCATTTGAATGAATACTGGTAGACATCCCGCCGCAGGATTGATTCCTCTTTCTTTAAATAGAGCCATCATTTCTTGCTGATACTTTTGTTGAGTTACTGCATCTTTTGAACTGTACTTTTCTTTTAACTTTTGTAATTCCGGTTGTACTTCTTGCATGTTTTTAGAACTTTTTGTTTGCTTGATCATTAAAGGTAAGATTGCTAAGCGAATAATAATTGTTACCGTAATGATCCCCAAACCATACGTGCCTAATAAACCTTTAAAGAAAGTTATGGCTGAAACTAACGGCCAAACTATATACTCATTCCAAAACCCTTCAGAGCTAGAATAGATGGGTTCTTTAAACTCAGAACAACCAGCAAGTAAGGCTGTTGCAACTATTAGTAACAGCACCAACGATAATCTTTTTTTCAACCTTCTTTCCCCCTATTATATCTTCTCTATATTCATTTTATCTTACCATTTCTAATGAAAGTCTTCACTAGCTTTTCTTTTTAATTACTTTAGCTACTTTCAAAACATGTTCCAGACTTTTCTTTGTTTCATGAAAATCTAACTTGGCCGCCGGATTTCTGGCGATAATAATATAGTCCATTTTCGGATATACTTGATCATGTATTTCTAAAAAAGTTTGTCTAATATACCGTTTTATACGATTACGAACAACTGCATTACCTACTTTTTTACTGACAGATAATCCAACACGATAATAATCTTCTTCTTTTCCTAAGCAATATACAACGAATTGTCTATTAGCAAATGACTTTCCCTTTTTAAAAATCTCTTGAAATTCTACATTTCTTTTTATTCTTTGCTTCTTATTCATCAATTCACCTGCTTCATCCAACTAATCGTTTTTAAAGAAAAAAAAGACCACTGAGATGGTCAGTGGACTTATGCTGATAATACTTTTCTTCCTTTTGCACGGCGTGCTGCTAATACGCGGCGACCGTTTTTAGTACTCATACGTGCGCGGAAACCGTGGTTTTTGCTACGCTTACGGCTATTTGGTTGGAATGTACGTTTCATCTATATGACACCTCCTGAGTGATCATCTTAAAGTATTCCTTAGACAGTCTCCGATATTATATATAAATTACACTGCTTTTGTCAATTATTTTTCAAATCCTCCCTTCTCATCAATGAATCACTTTTATCCACAATTATTCTTCACTCTCTTTTTAAGTCTGTGTATAAAAAAATAGCAACAAAAATTATCCACATGACTTATGAACATGTTCTAAACATACTCATCCTTGTGGACAACTTGAGTTGTTAATAATTTAATTATTGTGGATAACTCTTAAATCTCTTGTAATTCCAACGAATTTTTGTTACGATATTTGTGTTTTACTTTTTCAAATAAATTTCACTAAAATCATTATCCACAGTTGTTAGTAATCTGTGGATAAGTTTTTCCACGTACGTTAAGAATATTTATCCACAACAGGTGGATTTGTGTATATGTTTTTATACATATTATTTTTTTTAAAAGGCAACATAATATTTTATGAATATGTTTGAAGGAAAATGAAGACAAGTAAAACCTTTTACTTTAATTACTCTAAAAAAGGAGATTAGATTATTGGAACGTTTAGAAGAACTTTGGGCAAAAGTTCTCTCTGAAGTAGAAAAGAAAACATCGAAACCTAGTTTTGAAACTTGGTTAAAATCGACGAAGCTACTTTCATATAAAGGAGAGACTGTTACAATAGCTGCGCCTAATTCCTTCGCGAGAGACTGGCTAGAAAACCACTATGTCCATTTAATTGCTGGAATTTTGACAGAACTAACTGGTAACGAACTTCTTATTTCTTTTGTTGTACCAAAGAACCAAGATGCAGAAGATTTTGATATACCAAAACCAAAAATTCCTATGAATAATGGGGATCAACCAGATTTTTTACCTGGAATTTTAAATTCCAAATATACGTTTGATACATTTGTTATTGGTTCAGGAAACCGTTTTGCTCACGCTGCCTCACTAGCGGTAGCAGAAGCACCTGCAAAAGCATATAATCCTCTTTTTATCTATGGAGGAGTTGGACTAGGAAAAACCCACTTAATGCATGCGATTGGTCATTATGTTCAAGAACACAATCCAAATGCTAAAGTGGTTTATTTATCTTCTGAAAAGTTCACAAATGAATTTATTAACTCGATTCGAGACAACAAAACAATTGAATTTCGCAACAAATATCGGAACATAGATGTTCTCTTAATAGATGATATTCAATTCCTTGCAGGAAAAGAATCAACCCAAGAAGAATTTTTTCATACTTTCAATGCCCTTCATGAAGAGTCCAAGCAAATTATTATTTCAAGTGATCGGCCACCAAAAGAAATTCCAACATTGGAAGATCGTCTACGTTCTCGCTTTGAATGGGGCTTAATAACAGATATTGCCCCGCCTGATTTAGAAACAAGAATTGCTATTCTGCGTAAAAAGGCAAGGGCAGATGGACTAGATATTTCTGATGAAGTAATGGCCTATATAGCAAATCAGATTGACTCTAATATTCGAGAGTTAGAAGGTGCATTAATACGAGTAGTTGCCTATTCTTCTCTTGTAAATAAGGATATAAACTCCGATTTAGCTGCAGAAGCATTGAAAGATATAATGCCTAATGCCCGTCCTAGAGTAATAACAATTTTAGATATTCAAAAAGTAGTGGGAGAACATTTTCATATTAGACTAGAAGACTTTACTGCTAAGAAGCGTACTAAGTCTATTGCATTCCCACGCCAAATTGCCATGTATCTTTCACGTGAGCTAACTGATTTTTCCTTACCGAAAATCGGAGAAGAATTTGGGGGTCGTGATCATACTACCGTTATTCATGCACATGAGAAGATTTCTAAAATGCTAAAAGACGACTTAAATCTACAAGATGACTTGAAACAAATTAAATCTATTTTAGGAAGATAAAAACCTTTGTGGATAAGTCTATTTTTTCTTAACTCACTTGCAAACAACTTATGCACATGTGGATAGTTAGTGTTAAAAAGGTTAAAATATACTTATCAACATATCCACAAGCCCTATTACTATATCTATTAATCTTTTAAATAAATAATAATTATATAAGTGAGGTACCAAAATGAAATTCAATGTAATGAGAGATAGTTTATTAGAGGGATTAAATGATGTTATGAAAGCAGTAAGTTCAAAAACAACTGTTCCAATATTAACTGGTCTCAAATTAGAAGTTACAAATACAGGACTTTATATTACGGGGAGTGATTCCGATATCACTATCCAAACATATATACCTACAGAAAATAATGGAGAACAAATTATTCAAGTTTCGGAAACAGGATCTATTGTTTTACAGGCGAGAGTATTTAATGAGATTGTAAGAAAACTTCCTACAAATGAAGTAGAAATCGAAGTAACCAATCAATTTCAAACAAATATCCGATCTGGTAAATCTGAATTTAGTTTAATCGGATTAGATGCTTCCGAATATCCATTACTACCTCAAATTGAAGAAGATCGTCAGTTTTTCATTCCTTCAGATTTGTTGAAATCGATTATTAAAGAAACTGTATTTGCTGTATCTACTTCTGAAAGTCGACCAGTGCTTACAGGTGTAAATTGGCAAGTAAAAGATGGTGAGCTTCACTGTGTAGCAACAGACAGCCATCGTTTAGCAAAAAGAAAAACTGCACTAAAGGATTTGCCGGAAGAAGAATACAGTGTCGTTATTCCAGGTAAGAGCTTAAATGAATTAAATAAAATTTTAGAAGAAACGTCTTCTGAAGTTGCAATTGTTATGACACAACAACAAATCCTGTTTAAAACAGGCGATGTATTATTCTATTCAAGATTGTTAGAAGGAAATTATCCAGATACGTCAAGATTAATTCCGAGTGAGTATAAGACAACAATTCTAGTTAATGGCAAATCTTTACTACAAGCAATTGATCGTGCGTCTTTATTGGCAAGAGAAGAAAGAAATAATGTTGTTCGTTTTTCCACTATTGGACAAGGCTTCGTAGAAGTATCTTCAAATTCACCCGAAATTGGGAACGTAGAAGAACAAATTCAGGCAGAGTCTATAGACGGGGAAGAATTGAAACTTTCTTTCAGTGCAAAATATATGATGGATGCTTTGAAAGCAATTGATGGTCAAGACGTAAAGATTTTATTTTCAGGTGCTATGAGACCTTTTGTATTGAAATCAGTGCATGATGATTCCATTTTGCAACTTATTTTGCCAGTAAGAACATACTAATTTTGGAACTGAATAATTTTTGAATAATAAGGGATAGTCGCAGCTGTGACTATCCTTTTTACTTATTTCGTTATTTGGAGTAAAATGAAGGGATAATGAAAATGAGAAGAGGTTGAATTATTGTTGGAAGAGATTCGTTTTGACTCAGAATTTATTACGCTTGGTCAATTATTGAAAATGACAGATGCGATAGATTCAGGTGGAATGGCCAAATGGTTTTTAAGTGAACATATTGTGTATGTAAATGGCGAGGTAGATCAACGTAGAGGACGTAAACTTCGTCATAAAGACGTAGTGAATATTCCAGGAGTAGGAAGATTTCAAATGGTTGGACCAGAGAACGGGGATTAAGTATGTATATTGAACGTTTAGAATTAAAAGATTTCCGCAATTATGATTCAATTGAGTTGGACTTTTCCTCCAAGATCAATGTATTTATCGGTGAAAATGCACAAGGAAAAACAAATTTGATGGAATCACTTTATGTTTTATCAATGGCCAAATCACATCGAACTTCTAATGATAAAGAATTGATACGTTGGGATGCAGACTATGGTAAAATAAAAGGGACCGTCCAAAAAAAGTATGGTCCACTACCTTTAGAGTTAACATTGTCTAAAAAAGGTAAAAAAGCAAAAGTTAATCATTTAGAACAAACGAAACTGAGCAATTATATCGGCCAGTTGAATGTCGTGATGTTTGCACCAGAAGACTTATATTTAGTAAAAGGAAGTCCACAAGTTAGAAGACGATTTCTAGACATGGAAATCGGTCAAATTTCCCCTGTTTATTTACATGACTTACTTCATTTCCAAAAGGTATTAAAACAAAGAAACCATATTTTAAAACAGAATCAAGGGAAATCTTTATTAAATGATGTTATGTTTGAAGTTTATACAGAACAATATATAGATGCAGCAGTGAAAGTGATTCAAAAAAGATTTCAATTCATGGATTTATTACAAAAATGGGCAGAGCCAATCCATTCTGGTATTTCCAGAGGATTAGAAAAATTGACCGTCTCCTATTATTCGGCATCCGGTATTAAAGCAGACTGGTCTGAACAGGACATGAAAGAACATCTCACTAACAAATTGTTCGACAGTCAAAAAAGAGAGCTTGACCGGGGGGTAACGTTAACAGGACCTCATCGGGACGATCTTCAGTTTTTTGTAAATGAATATGATGTTCAAATATATGGATCACAAGGCCAACAACGAACAACAGCTTTGTCTTTAAAGTTGGCTGAAATCGAATTGATAAAACAGGAGGTAGGTGAAGCTCCTGTTTTATTGCTGGATGACGTTTTATCGGAACTGGACGATTACAGACAATCCCATTTGTTGAATACAATTCAAGGTGATGTTCAAACATTCGTTACAACAACAAGTGTAGAAGGGATTGCACACGATACTATTCAACATGCAAAAATGTTTCATGTGGAACAAGGAGCAGTTGTAGATTAATAAAGTATTTTTATTTTATTAAAGTTTCAAAGATAAAATTCCCCATTATTGAAGTGATGAAAGAGTAGGTGAGCAAGTTGGCAATGGAAGAAAAAGAGTTGGAAAAATCTTATGATGCCGATCAGATACAAGTATTAGAAGGATTAGAAGCAGTTCGAAAACGTCCAGGGATGTATATAGGGACAACTAGTTCAAAGGGACTTCACCATCTAGTATGGGAAATCGTCGATAACAGTATTGACGAAGCGCTTGCTGGATACTGCGATCATATTATCGTTACAATCGAAAAAGACGATTGGATTAGAGTAGAAGATAATGGCCGTGGTATCCCAGTGGATACCCAAGAAAAAATGGGGAAACCCGCTGTCGAAGTAATTATGACGGTTCTCCATGCCGGTGGTAAGTTTGGCGGTGGAGGCTATAAAGTATCCGGTGGACTTCATGGCGTAGGTGCCTCTGTTGTAAACGCTCTTTCCGAATTCACAGAAGTATATGTAAAACGTGATGGAAAGATTCACTGTATAAAGTTTGAACGTGGTGCTGTCAGCGCTCCTTTAGAAGTAATAGGAGAAGCTGAGGTAACTGGAACGACAACAAGATTCAAAGCAGATGCAGAAATTTTTACTGAAACTACTATATATGAATTTGATATTT
The DNA here is from genome assembly GCF_007676755.1 of Bacillus sp. FJAT-22090. Classification (GTDB taxonomy): domain Bacteria; phylum Bacillota; class Bacilli; order Bacillales_A; family Planococcaceae; genus Psychrobacillus. The sequence goes on from NZ_VEBK01000019.1 coordinate 47,293, forward strand.
TAGCCCATCGTATTCGTGAACTAGCTTATTTAAATCGTGGATTATCGATTACCATTGCGGACGAACGAGAAGGACAAGAGAAATCAACTAAATATTTCTACGAAGGCGGTATTAAATCATACGTAGAAGATTTAAATAAATCAAAAGAACCTATTACGGAAGAAGCAATATTCGTGGAAGGAGAAAAAGATGGTATATCGGTTGAAATTGCGATGCAATATAATTCCGGCTATGCATCTAATATATTATCCTTTGCAAACAATATTAATACGTATGAAGGCGGAACACATGAGTCCGGTTTTAAAACAGCACTTACTCGTGTCATAAACGATTATGCGAGAAAAAATGGTTTGTTAAAAGAAGCTGACACCAATCTCACAGGAGATGATGTTCGCGAAGGTTTGACAGCTATTGTTTCTGTTAAACACCCGGATCCACAATTTGAAGGTCAAACAAAAACAAAACTAGGTAACTCAGAAGTAAGTACCATTACAAATAGTTTGTTTTCAGAAGGCTTTGATCGATTTCTGTTGGAAAATCCACAAATTGCACGAAAGATCATAGAAAAGGGTCTGATGGCTGCAAGAGCAAGAGTTGCTGCTAAAAAAGCTCGTGAATTTACACGTAGAAAATCAGCGCTTGAAGTATCTAGTCTTCCAGGAAAGCTGGCTGATTGTTCTTCTCGCGTACCAGCGGAGAGTGAATTATACATTGTAGAGGGTGACTCTGCCGGTGGATCTGCAAAGTCAGGTAGAGACCGTCACTTCCAAGCTATCCTTCCTTTACGTGGGAAGATTTTAAACGTGGAAAAGGCACGATTAGATAGAATCTTAGGAAATGCTGAAATTCGTGCAATGATTACAGCACTTGGTACGGGAATTGGAGAAGAATTTATTCTAGAAAAAGCTCGTTATCATAAAATCATTATTATGACTGATGCGGACGTTGATGGTGCACATATTCGTACGTTACTGTTGACATTTTTCTTCCGTTTCATGAGACCATTGATTGAGGCAGGTTATGTATATGCTGCGCAACCACCTTTATACCAAGTGAAGCAAGGTAAGCATATTGAATATTGTTATAACGATGAACAATTAAAAGAGATTTTAGACCGCTTACCAAAAACATCCAAACCAAATATTCAACGTTATAAAGGACTAGGAGAAATGGATGCCGCTCAATTATGGGAAACAACGATGGACCCAGACGTTCGTACATTACTTCAAGTCAATTTAGATAACGCCATGGAAGCAGATGCAATATTTGAACAGTTAATGGGTGAAGAAGTAGAACCAAGACGTCAGTTTATCGAAGAGAATGCTGTATACGTGAAAAACTTAGATATTTAAGAATGTGTGTGACTGGAGGTCTTTAGGATGTCAGAAATACCGAATAAAGGTGTCAAGGGGATCAATATTAGTCAAGAAATGAAAACGTCATTTCTTGACTATGCAATGAGTGTAATAGTATCCCGAGCACTGCCAGATGTTCGTGACGGGCTAAAGCCTGTTCATCGTCGAATTTTATACGGAATGCAAGAGTTAGGAAATACGCCGGATAAACCCCATAAAAAGTCTGCCCGTATAGTAGGAGATGTAATGGGGAAATACCATCCGCATGGTGACTCATCCATTTATGAAGCAATGGTACGTATGGCGCAAGACTTTAGCTACCGATATATGTTGGTAGATGGTCATGGAAACTTTGGTTCAGTAGACGGTGATGGAGCAGCAGCAATGCGATATACCGAATCACGTATGTCTAAAATTGCGTTAGAGTTATTACGTGATATCAATAAAAATACGATTGATTATAAAGATAATTATGATGGACAAGAAAGAGAACCAGTTGTTTTACCAAGTAGATATCCAAATCTACTTGTAAACGGTGCATCAGGTATTGCCGTTGGAATGGCAACAAATATACCGTCCCACAATTTAGGAGAAGTAATTGATGGTGTTTTAGCATTATCCGAAAACCCCGCAATTACCATAGAAGAACTAATGGGAATTATTCCAGGTCCTGATTTCCCTACAGGAGGGATAATTTTAGGACGAAGTGGTATCCGACGAGCATACGAAACTGGTAGGGGATCCATATTAATTCGTGCTAAGGTTGAAATTGAACAAAAGGCTAGTGGTAAAGAAGTTATTATTGTTTCAGAACTACCATACCAAGTGAATAAAGCACGTTTAATTGAAAAAATCGCTGAATTGGTTCGTGATAAAAAGATTGATGGTATAACTCATTTGGCAGATGAATCTGATCGTAATGGAATGCGGATTGTCATTGAAGTACGAAAAGATGCAAACTCTCATGTACTTTTAAATAACTTATATAAGCAAACCGCCCTCCAATCAAGCTTTGGTGTAAACATGTTAGCATTAGTAGACAATCAGCCAAAAGTATTGAACATAAAAGAAATGCTTTATCATTACTTAGAACATCAAAAAGTTGTCATACGTCGTCGTACACAATTTGAATTAAACAAAGCACAAGATCGTGCACATATTTTAGAAGGCTTACGAATTGCTTTAGATCACATTGATGAGATCATTGCGTTAATCCGTGCTTCTCAAACTGGAGAAGAAGCAAAAAATGGTTTAATGGAAAAATTCAATTTATCTGAACGTCAAGCACAAGCAATTCTAGATATGCGTTTACAACGTTTAACTGGATTGGAACGCGATAAGATTGAAGAAGAATATACAGCTTTAGTAAAACTAATTGAAGAGTTGAAGTTCATTTTAGCGAATGAGTATAGAGTATTAGAAATAATTCGTGAAGAAATTACAGAAATTAAAGATCGATACGCAGATAAACGTAGAACCGAAATTGTTGCAGGAGGAGCGGAAGTTTTAGAGGATGAAGATTTAATTCCTGTAGAAAATTCCGTATTAACACTCACAAACAAAGGATATATCAAACGTTTACCAGCAAATACGTATAAAAGTCAAAAACGTGGTGGTCGTGGAGTACAGGGAATGGGGACAAATGAAGACGATTTTGTAGAACATCTTCTGTTTACTTCTACACATGATACGATTTTGTTCTTTACCAATAAAGGAAAAGTGTATCGTGCTAGAGGATTTGAAATTCCTGAATATGGACGTACGGCTAAAGGATTACCGCTTATTAACTTATTGGGTGTCGAAAAAGATGAACAAGTCACTGCAATGATTCCAATGGCATCATTTGAAGAAGATAGTTATTTCATTTTCACGACCAAGCATGGGGTGACAAAGCGCTCTCCGGCTTCCGGTTTTGCCCATATACGTGCAAACGGTTTAATCGCCATTTCGTTACGAGAAGAAGATGAACTGATCGCTGTTCGTTTAACGGATGGAAAAAAACAAATTATCATTGGTACAAGACAAGGAAAGTTAGTACGATTCGAGGAGACTGACATCCGTTCAATGGGAAGAACTGCTGGAGGGGTCAGAGGTATTCGTTTGAAGGATGATGACTATGTGGTAGGCATGGAAATTATCGAACCAGAACAAGAAATCTTAGTAGTTACAGAAAACGGATATGGAAAACGAACACCAGAATCCGAGTATCGTCTGCAAAGCCGTGGTGGCATGGGGGTAAAAACATGTCATATTACCGAGAAAAACGGTCCATTATCTGCTGTTAAAGCAGTTGATGGTACAGAAGACTTAATGTTAATCACGATTAACGGTATGCTTATTCGAATGGATGTAAATGATATTTCTATAACGGGTAGAAGTACGCAAGGGGTTCGGTTGATGAGACTTGCGGACGACGAGTTAATCGCAACTGTAGCAAAAGTGGAAAAAGAAGAAGATGAAGATATTGAAGTAGATAATGAAATGGATTCTACAAATGAAACAGAGTCATCTCCAACAGAAGAAACAAGTGAATAACTAAGTTTAAACACTCTTGAACATATTTGTTCGAGAGTGTTTTTTTGCATATACAGTCATCCTGTAAACTTGGTATAATTAAGGAAAACGTATGTAAAAAGGAGGGAATCAAATGAATCACACGATAGAAAATCTAGAAGAGTTAAAGTTAGGAAGTATACTCGCAGAAGATATTTTAGTAAATACTAAAACACCAATTATTCGAAAAGAGACAAAAATAACAAGAGAACATATTCTGGTATTACGTGCGTTTAATATTAACAAAGTCCCAGTAGTAATAGAGAATGTATTTAATAGATCCGAAGAAGAACTAAGTAAATTGAATGATAATAGTGTAAGTACTTTTAAAAATGAAAACAAAGAAGTTATCCAAACAAGTTTTGTAAAACTATATAACAATGCAGTAACTAGTTTTTATAAAGAATTTACTTCGTGGGAAGCTGGAATGAAAGTTGATATAGCAAAACTACGTAATATTATTATGCCTTTAGTAGAAAGTGCAATGACCGATAAAAAAGTATTTTCTCATTTAAATGATTATTCCTCTTTAGATAAGTATGTTGCCCATCATTCAATAGCAGTAGGGATAATTTCTGGTGCTATAGCAAAGAAAATGGGGTATTCCTCCGGGATGATCAATCAAATAGCTACGGCAGGTTTATTAGCAGACGTGGGTATGTCAAAAGTAGACGTCAAGGTAAGAGAAAAAAAATCTTATTTAACAGAATCCGATTTCTCTGAAATAAAGAAGCATACTATTTATAGTTTACAAATGGTTAAAGAAAGTCCTTTGTTAAAACCTGAAATGAAAATGGCTATTTTTCAACATCATGAGCGTTTAGACGGAAGTGGTTATCCAAAGGGAGAGAAAATGGATAATATCACTACATTCTCGCAAATAATCGCGGTAGCAGATGTCTATCATGCAATGACATCTGAACGAGTTTACCGGGCAAAGAGCTCTTCTTTTAAAGTATTAGAAATGATTAAAGAAGAAGAGTTTGGAAAATATAGTCTTGAAGTAGTAAATGCTTTAATTTCATTAGTTGGTTCCTTACCTATTTCAACAAGTGTCCGCTTATCGGATGACAGAATAGGAGAGGTTGTATTTTTACATAGGGATTCTCCAATGAGACCAATGATTCGACTAACAGAAACCGGACAAATAATTGATTTAGCTGCAAGAAGGACTGTTCATATAGAAAGTGTTATAGATTAGAATGTGAAACTCTTTTCTTGATACTAGTAAAAAGAAGAGAGTTTTATATTTTATTTAAATAAAGTGTTGACATGTCTAACAAACCTTGATATTATATAGAAGTCGCCAAAACAAGTCGACAACATGAACATTGAAAACTGAACATGCAAAACGTTAAGACATATAGCTAG
>NZ_VEBK01000001.1 GCF_007676755.1 Bacillus sp. FJAT-22090
ATTTTATTTTAAAACAAAAAAGACTGTAGGCAAACTCGAAATTTCGAGTTTGTCTACAGTCTGAAATACTTTTATTTTTATTTAAATAAAAGTATTTATTAAAACTTCATACAACTGTAATCATTTTGTCATATAGAATCATGATCTGAAGCGTGTTTTGGAACTAGTACTTGACGTGGCTTACTTCCTTCATAAGGCCCAACAATTCCACTCAACTCAAGCTGGTCAATGATTCTAGCAGCTCTTGAATATCCGATCCTAAAGCGACGCTGAAGAAGTGATACGGAAGCAGTCTGCATTTCTGTAACTAATTGGACTGCATCATCAAAAAGCTCATCTCTATCTATTTGCTCATTGGATTCTTCTACCTCATCTGGAATCATTTCCTCTTGATAATTGGCTTTTTGCTGTTCAATAACGAAGTCTACCATTCGTTCAACTTCTGCATCTGATAAGAAAGCACCTTGTACACGAACTGGTTTTGAGCTTCCCGCCGGTAAGAATAGCATATCTCCTCGTCCTAATAGTTTTTCTGCTCCCCCCATATCGAGAATCGTACGAGAATCGATTGCAGAAGATACTGCAAAAGCAATTCGAGAAGGTATATTTGCTTTGATAATTCCTGTAATAACATCTACACTCGGTCGTTGTGTAGCAATAATTAGGTGAATTCCAGCAGCTCGCGCCATCTGAGCCAAACGTGTGATAGAATCCTCTACGTCATTTGACGCAACCATCATTAAGTCTGCTAGCTCGTCTACGATAACTACAATATACGGTAGTTTTGGATGCTTTTCTTCATTCTCTATATTCCACTTATCGATATGATCGTTATAACCTTCCATATTGCGTGTTCCTGTATGAGAGAATAAATCATATCTCCGTTCCATCTCAGAAACAATTTTCTTCAATGCTTGTGATGCTTTTCTAGGATCTGTCACTACTGGAGCTAGTAAATGGGGAATTCCATTATAAACATTTAACTCCACCATTTTCGGATCAATCATCATCATTTTTACTTCATGTGGTTTTGCACGCATCATAATACTAGTAATGATTCCGTTTATACAAACACTTTTCCCGCTTCCGGTCGAGCCGGCAACTAGTAAATGTGGCATTTTGTTTAACTGTGCAAGCACCGCCTGGCCTGTCACATCTCGTCCAAAACCAATTAGCAATTTTAAATTTGGTTTATTATTCTCTTCGGATTCCAGTACTTCCCGTAAACTTACAATCGCCACTTCTTTATTTGGCACTTCTATGCCAATAGCTGATTTACCTGGGATTGGTGCCTCAATCCGAATATCCCTCGCAGCAAGTGCAAGCGCAAGATCATCATGCAAGCTCACGATACGGCTTACTTTTACCCCAACGTCTGGAAGAACTTCATATTTTGTTACAGCTGGACCTAAATGCACCTGTGTCACTTTTGCTTTTACACCAAAGCTTAAAAAAGTTTTCTCTAGTTTTTTAGCATTTGCTTGAATTGCATTTAACTCGCCACTTTGATCGCTATGTGCAGGTGCGTCTAATAACGTAATGGAAGGCAATTGGTAATCTTCATTCTCCACGACTTCTGCTTCCATATTAATCTCAATTGGTTCTGAAACTTCTACTGGTTCTTCTTTTTTCACAATACGTTCTGTAAATGCAGAAATAATTGGTGATGTGACTTGTTCTACTTCTTCCTCATTCGAGGGTAATACCTCTTCGTGGATAGTCACTGCTTCTTCCTGCAATGATTCTTTTTTGGCCCGTCGCGTCTTTCTTTCGGCAACGACTGGTTTCTTTTTTTTCTTACGATTTATCGCTATTTCTTGAAGTTTTGGAGCTAATTCTATTAAATAAGGTACAAGTGCTTTTCCTGTCAATAAAACAAGACCTATTAATAATAAAAGCCATCCTGCAATTTTCGCTCCCGCCGAATCAAACAGTACATGAAAAGAAGCAAATAAAATAGCCCCTATTATTCCCCCACCTAGAGAACTTGTTCTGTTCGTAATTCCTCCACTTTCTACTAACACTCGATAACTTTCCCTTAACACAGAATTTGTGACTAATGCCTTTCCTTCAAACAATTGCTCGAAAAGCGCTAAATGACTAAAGAGCAGTAAACTACTTAAAACGAAAACACACCCTAGTAAAAGACGATGATTCCAAGCAGGGAAACTCTGCTTAATCATTATAATAAGTGCATAAACAATGAACATAAAAGGAATAGCTATATGCCAGTTGCCAAATAGAAAATAGCCAATATATGCGAGCCCTCTACCTACCAAACCATATTCAAAGAAAGAAATGATAGCTAATCCTATGATTAGTAGACCTACAATTTCAAACATTAAAGGATGCATTGGTGGTTTTTTCTTCGTTCCTTTTTTTGCTGGTTTTTTTTTCTTTTGAGCCAAAATAATCACCCACTTTCTTGAAAATGTTAGTTTCTTTAGAACAAGTTTAAAAAAAGGATCTCCCTCCATAATCGGAAAGGAAATCCCTCTATTCTTCATATTAATATTCCATAATAATCGGGATAATCATTGGACGTCTTTTTGTTTGTTGGAATAGATATGAATTTAGCGTATCACGGATTTCTTGTTTTATGTTTGTCCATTCAAACGTTTCTTTATTCACATATTTTTCAACAATTGTTCTAACTAATTTCGCCGATTCATCCATTAGTTCCTCTGACTCTCTCACATATACGAAACCTCGTGAAAGAATTTCAGGACCGGAGGCAATTTTCTTTTGAGCACGGTTTAATGTTACAACAACGATAAAAATACCATCTTGGGAAAGAAGCTTGCGGTCTCGTAAAACGATGTTTCCGACATCTCCTACACCTATTCCATCAATTAGAACATTTCCTGCTTGTACTCTTCCACTCATTCTCATTTTTCCATTTTTATATTCGACAATATCTCCCTTATCCGCTATAAAAATTTCAGACTTCGCCATACCGGTATCTTGTGCCACTTTGGAGTGTGCCATTAACATACGATATTCCCCTTGAATCGGAATAAAGTACTTTGGTTTTGTGAGATTAAGCATCATTTTTAAATCTTCTTGACTACCATGTCCTGATACATGAACATTTTTACTTGAAGTAAGCACTTTTGCGCCTACTTTTGCTATTTGGTTCATCGTTTGATACATTCCAACTTCCATTCCTGGAGATGGAGTGAACGTGATTAACACCGTATCAGTATCTTTGATTTTAATATCTTTATGGTGTTTGCGAATCATTTTTTCTAAAGCTTCTAATGGCTCACCTTGATTACCAGAAACAATGACAACTACTTTCTCATCATCATATTTAGAGATTTCTTTAATAGAAATTAGCGTGTCCTCTTGAACAGTAAAATATCCAAGATCTAATCCTATCTCAAATGTATTTTCTAGCGTTTTACCTGCAATTGCTACTTTTTTTCCAGTTTCCGCAGCCTTGTCCAACACTTGCTGAATACGAATAAAGTTAGATGCATATAAAGCTACTAAAATACGCCCTTTTGCAGCGTGGAATGTTTCTGATAATTGGTTTTCAATCACGGCTTCTGAAGTTGTATAGCCTGGTCTTTCTGCTTCAGTTGAATCGGATAATAGGATAAATACACCATCCTCACCTAGCCCTGCTATTTTAGCGATGTCTGGACGATATTTTCCTTTAGCAGATTGGTCAAATTTAAATTCTCCCGTGTGTACAATTGCACCTTCTGACGTATGAAAAACAATACCAAGTGAATCTGGAATACTGTGAGTCGTATGGAAGAATGTTACATACGTGCTTTGAAAGTTCATTCGACTTTTATTCGTTACTTCAAAATATTTTACAGATTGTTTTGTAGGCAATGCTTTTAAGTGCGTTTTTGCTAGAGCTATCGTCAACTTAGAACCATAAACTGGTGCTTGTACCTTTTGTAACAAATACGCGATAGATCCTATTGCATCCTCATGCCCGTGTGTTAAAAATATCCCTTTTACTCGGTCCTTATTTTCTTCCAAGTAGGTAATGTCTGGGATAACTATGTCAATTCCGAGCATTTCATTTTCAGGGAACATAAGTCCGCTATCCACCACAAAAATTTCCTCATCTATTTCTACTACATACATTGCTTTTCCGATTTCGCCAACTCCACCGAGCGGGATTATACGAATAAGTTCATTTTTTACTTTTACCAAATCTTTTCCTCCTATAAATCAATTACGCCTCGGCAGAATTGCGGACAGATTTTGAATTTGCTTAGGCCTGCTTGATGCAGATCAGTTAGCTCAAGATCATGAAAGCGACAATTTAAGACTAACCTTATTCTAAGAGTCTGTTCAAAATCTGTGAAATCCGCCGAAAGACTTAACTTTTCAGCAAGGTTGTCCTCACTGAATTGCTATAATATATTGGTATTCATCTCGCCGCTTTCTCTAAAAGTGGGAGATATCTAATCCTATGTTAGCTTGTTGAATTTTTTCTAAAAAGTTTAACCCGTCCAACATCCACTAGTTTTTATTATATCGAACGACAACGATTCGCACAAATAAAAAAAAGACGGAAAGAAAAATAAAATGACCACTGCAAAGGGTACACTTTGAATTTCCTTCGTCTTTTTTATAAAAATTATTTATTTTTCAAGTATTCATCCCAAATTTGGTCAAACTCACTTTTCTCTTCAAGGGTCATTTCAATAAGTGGTAATCGTAAAGCACCTGCGTCTACTCCTACTTTGGAAAGTGCATACTTCACTACTACTGGATTAGGATGTGCGAACAATCCATTAATAACCGGTAATATAGTTTGGTGAATTTTTGCGGCTTTTGAATGATTTCCAGCAAAAAATGCTTGAATCATTTGCTGCATCTCTTCTCCAATTACATGAGATGCAACGGAAATAATACCTGATCCCCCAAGTGCCAACAATGGTAACGTTAAAGCATCGTCTCCACTATATACTTGAAAGTCCTCTGAAGTACCTGCTAAAATTTTCGTCATTTGATTCAAATCACCACTTGCTTCTTTTGCAATTTGAATCGTCGGTATTTTACTTAAAGTGATAAGCGAATCCGGCTCTAAATTGATAACTGAACGTCCTGGAATATTATATACAACAATCGGTAAGGTGGTAGCCTTTGCTATTGCTTCAAAATGGGCAATCAGCCCTCGTTGGTTGGGCTTATTATAATATGGTGTAACTATCATTAGCCCGTTTACTCCGAGCTCTTCCACTTTTTGCGACAACTCAATGGTAGCAGCTGTATTATTACTACCTGTACCAGCTATTACCGGGATTCTATTCGCCACTTTTGCTATTACAAATTGAATGAAAGCTAATTTCTCTTCTTTTGTAAGTGTAGGAGATTCTCCGGTAGTTCCGCAAACGACTAGGGATTCAGTTCCCGTCGCTATCAAATGTTCAATCAATTTCTCTGTAGCATGATAATCAATAGAACCGTCCTCTTGAAAAGGAGTAACCATCGCTGTCGAAATTCGTCCTATATTCATCTAGATCACACCTCTTTAATAATGCCTATAAAATACCTTCCTCTATAAGCGCTTCTGCGATTTGGATAGAGTTAAGCGCCGCTCCTTTTAACAGATTGTCAGATACAATCCACATATGGAATCCATTCGAATTAGAAGGATCCTTTCTAATTCTCCCTACAAAAACATCATCTTGGTCTTCCGCAAAATATGGCATTGGATATTGTTGATGTTCCGGTGCATCTTGCAATGTGATGCCTTTTGCATTAGATAATAAATGCTTTAAATCATCAACAGAAACGTTTTGTTGATCCATTTCAATATAAACGGATTCAGAATGACCAGTTACTACTGGAACTCTTACACAAGTCGCAGCAATTGACAAATCTGGCAAAGACATAATTTTTTTTGTTTCATTCATCATTTTATGCTCTTCTAGAGTAAATCCATTTTCTCCAAATATATCAATTTGGGGAATTACATTTCCCCCAATTGGATAATGTTTATCGGCACTTTTAACTGGTAAGATTTCAGGTTGAGGGTTATTCTCACAAATCTTTTCACTTTGTGTCGTTAATTCATTTATAGCTGCTGCACCTGCACCTGAGACAGCTTGGTAAGTGGAAACAATTACTTTATTCAAACCATATTGCTGTCTAATTGGCTCGAGCGCGCAAACCATCTGAATAGTCGAACAATTAGGGTTAGCAATGATCCCTTGCTGCTCATATAACGCCTGTTTATTTACTTCAGGTACAACAAGTGGAGTGTCTTTATCCATCCGAAAAGCGCTTGTATTATCAATTACAATAGCGCCACGACTAACCGCTTCTTTGGCAAGCACTTTTGAAATTGAGCCACCCGCGGAGAAAAATGCTATATCTACTCCCTCAAATGATTCTGGTGTTGCTTCCTCAATCGTATATGTTGACCCTTTAACTTCCATCTCTTTACCAGCAGATCTAGTTGAAGCTAAGAGTTTTAAATTTGAATATGGAAAGCTTCTTTCTATTAATTTTTCAATAATTTTTTGACCGACAGCACCTGTCGCCCCAACAACTGCTACTGTATACCCCTGTGACATAAAAGCTCTCCTCCTAAAATCAAAACATATTGGCGATATTGTATCATATTATACATTAAAATACACTATCATTTATATTTATCCTCATTTACAGGCTGTATGGGTTCAACTAAACATAAGCGGGGGAAAGCCCCCTGCTCTCAAAAGTTTCCCCTTATAATGAATGAGTGATGAGCAGAGGCTGTAATTGTTTTTTCTGAATGGCATGTTCAACTGTAGGTATAATTCTTGTGAAATCAGCGATTAAAGAATTTGGTTTGGTTGAAGGATTGTCTTGACCAAAGGGGATAAAATATATATTTTTTGTTGATAAAAGCTTCATAATATTCATGCCGTTTAAGCCTAATGCATCATTTGTAGAGATTCCTAATACTACTGGTTTCCCGTTTCGTAAAGTTGCCTTCGCGGCCATCAGAACTGGTGAATCCGTTTGAGCATTAGCTAGTTTACTAATAGAGTTACCTGTCATTGGTGCTATAACCATACAATCGAGTGGGTTGGTTGGCCCAAAAGGTTCTGCTTCTACAATTTTTGACACAACCTTACTACCACTTGCCGCTTCAATTTTTTCAATCCATTCTTCTCCCGTTCCAAATCTAGTAGCAGCCGTTAATACAGAATACGTAATGATTGGCACAACGGTCGCACCTAAATCCGTAAACTGTTTGATCATAGGAATCACTTCCTCATACGTACAATGAGATGCAGTAATTCCAAGACCTATGCGAAGATCCTTCAACACTCGTTTTCCTCCTTTAAAAAAGACAAATGATTTTGAACCGATTGAGCAATTAAATAACCTGCATCTTGCGGGAAATACACCCCTGGCAAACTAGTGGAAATAGCATAGTTTGCAGGAATATTTTCTTTATCAAGTAAACATCCTGGATTGGAAGCTAGATCGAATACTTGTTTAAAGCATGTAGCCTGTTCATTCGACAACCACTTGGAAGGTATTGTATTAATCAAGTAAACCGACTCGCCCTGTTGTTTTTCTACTACATTTTCTAACGTTTCTATTTGATAGCCGTAGCTTTTTGCTTCATACAATTGGTGTTCTGACCGCACCGATATGATCACTTTCCCGCCTAAATGATGTAATGCATGAGCAAGTCTTTTCCCAACTCTTCCGTAACCAGTAATGATAAATTGTTTATTATAGATTGCTTGTTTTTCATGTGTATAGAAATAATTTATAAAGCCTTCAGCAGTCAGATTGGCATTGTCCCAAATATATTGTTCATCTTCTAAATAGGAAAATACATACCGATCTTCACGTGTTATTTCTTGTTCTATTTCTTCATTCTTTTTACCAATAAATAAGACTTCACAGGATTGCGGTAAAATAAATGAACATTCCATCTTAAGTGCTTGAATAGGTAAAAATATGATATGTGGCTCAAATTGATCAATGGCATCTTTTAATTCATTGTCCCATGTCATGGTTGCATATAATTTAGTTTCTAAATCGTTACTGATTGCTGAGTGAAAGTAAGATAGGCGTAAATCAGTTCCAATAATTACACACCTTTTTTTCACGAGTATTCACTTGCTTCGCCAATAGAATCTGTTTCATTGAACAAAATGCGGTCTTTTCCTATCAGAATTATTTCGTTCCAAGCAATAAATTCTTTTTTCTTATTTGCTTTGTTCGCTTGAAAAAAGGATGGTGCCTTTTGAAACACTTCAAAGCCTTCTATTTTTCCTGTCTTTGGATTAAAAAGTAATTCCGTATCTGCTAATTTCCCGTATCGTGCACCATCTTTTACTTGTATAAGCTCTTTTTCTGCAAGTTCCGAAAGTAACAATCATTTCCCTCCTTATTTCTTTCTATTTATGTATATGCCATTTTATAAGACATAGTGAATAAGAAATAAGGCATTCCCACTTTAAGTACACCTGTAGATCTGGCCCTACGAAGATTTGGCTGCAGGGCGGACGCTTTCAGCGGGGTGAGTGATGAGCCTTCACCGTCCGCTTTGGCGTTCGATGTGGAGTCTCATCTTACTCACTTGATCCCACCGGAGTCGCCGTCCTTTTCGCTTCAATCCATCAAAATATATGCTTTTATCTGTATTTATTAGCCATTAAAAGTGAGGAAATGGCTTAGCGAGACCAATTATCACTTGAAAGCAACCAATTCAATAGGCAACGCAACCAGTTTGCGCTTGAAAGCAACCAGATCGGCAACGAGCGCAACCAATTCTACACGCAAAGGCTAGCGGACACTGATTGCCATGCACTTCCCCTATAGTATTCGCCTAATCAACATGAATAAGATGGTCCATTCAATATTGCGCAACATCGCAGTCGTTACTCGCAACTTTCTAGACCAGATGCGCAATATTTTGAACGGATGGAACTTTTATGCATGGGTAGCAACAAATTTGTGCCACATTGTCCCTGTCATGTCGGGAAATCATAATCAGTTTTCCCCCATAAACTTGCTATGTTATAAATTAGTTGCTTTCACGAGTAACTTTCGATAACCGATTGGTTACCCTAGTCCATTTATTGGATTTTCTCCCTTCGAAAAAACGGGATAATTTTTTAGCAAATCGATACGGGAAGATAAACAATTTCCTTTGATTTTCCCTTCAGGCGGCGACTCCTACCGAGGCCAACAAGATGTTGGTCACGAAGGCGTTGCCACACGATGTGGCACTCTTAGCCTTTGTTCCGCTGTGGGCAAATGAGCCATACCAACGACGCCTAAGCGGCGGGGGTGGCTCATCGCTCACCTGGCGGAAAGCGTCCGCAAGCCGAGAAAATCATAGCGGTCACTAGTCAACGTAATAAGACAAAAAAAACGCTGATCATGATTGATCAGCGTCTTTTGGCATTATTATTGATATTGCAGGTTCGTGAGAAAAGATTTCTTTTGCTAAATCCATAACGGATTGTAAAGTAACTTCATCTATTGTTTCACTTACTTCGTCAAGGGAACGATGCTTTCCATATAATAACTCATTTTTCCCATTTCTGCTCATACGTGCATTCGTACTTTCTAAGCCTAACAATAGATTTCCTTTTAACTGTTCCTTTGCGTTGGTTATTTCTGTTTCGGTGAAACCTTTATCAATAATCGTTTGTATCGTATCATTAATAGATGACTTCAATTCATTTAATTGATTACGAGAAGTTCCTCCATATATAGCCAAAACGCCCATATCTTCATATGAAGAATGGTAAGAATAAATAGAATAAGCAAGCCCTTTGTCTTCTCGTATTTCTTGGAATAGCCTAGAGGACATACTTCCACCTAAAATGTTATTTAGTATAACTAAGCTATATATATTATCGGCTTTTACCGATAATCCAGGATAGGCTAGACAAATATGGGCCTGTTCTGTTTCTCTGCTATTTTCAGTATAAATAGGTTTTAAATTTGGGGTAGTAAAATCAGTAATTTTTTGTACACTATTATCTGTGAAGTCTCCGAATAACTCTTCAATATAGGTTAAAAATCCATCTGGTATATTACCTGCCACTGAAATTACTACATTTTTAGGAATATAATGTTTTTCCATATATGTTAGAATTGTTTCTTTCGTGAATGTATTTAGTGTTTCTTCTGTTCCTAGAATAGGAGCTCCTAAAGGATCGTTTCCAAACATTTCTCTCCATAAATACTCATGTACAATATCGTCTGGAGTGTCTTCTACCATATTTATTTCTTCTAACACCACTTGTCTTTCTTTGTCAATTTCAATTGGGTCAAATAACGAATGAAAGAACATGTCCGCAAGTATTTCCACTGCGTGAGTTGCGTGATGATCCAATACTTTTGCGTAATAGCATGTATTTTCTTTTGAGGTAAAAGCATTGATATTTCCACCGATACGATCAAACTCTTCAGCTATTTGCTTTGCTGTTCTCTTTTTTGTTCCTTTAAACAACATATGCTCTATAAAATGTGTTAAACCATTCTCTTCGGGGAGTTCATAGCGGGAACCTGCCTGAACCCAAATTCCTACCGCAACTGAACGTACGTGAGGAATATGCTCTGAAACGATACGCAACCCGTTATTACAAGTAATTTTATTTATCAATATTGCACCTCTGTTTAATGTATTCATCTATTAAAAAAAGTTGCCGTAGATAAATGACTACGGTCAACCTATTTGATACTTGTGAAATGTTCAATTATTGGTTTTCTTTTTGCTCTTCGCGTTCTTTTTCTTCTTTTAATACAACTTTGCGAGATAAGTTTACGCGACCTTGGTTGTCAATTTCAATTACTTTAACTAAAAGCTCATCGCCAATTTTCAAGACATCTTCCACGTTTTTCGTACGTTCTTCTTGAATTTCAGAAATGTGAAGCAACCCATCTTTTCCATTGAATATTTCAACAAAAGCACCGAATTTTTCAATTCGTTTTACTTTTCCTAAATAATATTCGCCAACTTGCGCTACACGAACGATGTCTTCGATAATTTGTTTTGCACGCGCAATCATCTCTTCATCTGGGGATGCAATATAAATCGTACCATCTTGCTCTGTATCAATTTTCACACCAGTTTCATCAATGATTTTATTGATTTGTTTTCCGCCAGGTCCGATTACATCACGGATTTTGTCTGGATTGATTTTGATTACCGTTATTTTCGGTGCGTATTTAGACAGTTTTTCACGAGGTTCTGCAATTGTAGCAAGCATGCTCTCTAATATTTGCATACGGCCAATTTTAGCTTGCTCAAGAGCTTCTTCTAAAATTGTTCTAGATAGACCATCGATTTTAATATCCATTTGAAGCGCTGTAATCCCTTTAGATGTCCCAGCAACTTTAAAGTCCATATCTCCAAGATGATCTTCCATCCCTTGAATATCAGTTAAAATCGTGTAGTTTTCCCCTTTTTTTACTAGACCCATTGCAATACCTGCTACTGGCGCTTTTAGAGGTACACCCGCATCCATCATTGCAAGAGTCGATGCACATATACTTGCTTGAGAAGTCGAACCATTTGATTCTAATACTTCAGCTACTAAACGAAGTGTATATGGGAAATCATTTTCATCTGGAATAACTGCCTCAAGTGCGCGTTCACCAAGTGCACCATGTCCAATCTCACGACGCCCTGGAGCACGAATTGGTCCAGTTTCCCCAACACTAAATTGAGGGAAATTGTAATGATGCATAAAACGTTTGGATTCCTCTAATCCAATACCATCAATAATTTGAACATCGCCTAATGGCCCTAATGTACAAATACTTAATGCTTGAGTTTGTCCGCGCGTAAACAGTCCAGAACCATGAGTTCTTTGTAAAACGCCAACCTCAGAAGAAAGAGGACGAATTTCAGCTACACCGCGTCCATCTGGGCGAACTTTATCTTCTGTGATCAAACGACGAACTTCATCTTTAACCATCGCATCTAAAATTTCACGTACTTGTTTTAATGTTTCATCTGAAGCTTCTTTTTCTGTATATTGTTCTAATACTGAATTTTTAACTTCCGTAATCGCATCTTCACGTGCATGCTTTTCTTGTACTTGAATAGCTTGTACAAGTTCAGTTTCGCACATACCTTTTACTTCTTCAAAAAGTTCTTTGTCTAATTCGAATAGTGGAATTTCTTTTTTCTCTTTTCCAATTTCAGCTACTACTTTTTCTTGGAATTCGATTAGTTTGATGATTTCACTATGACCGAACATGATTGCCTCTAATACAGTCTCTTCTGAAACCTCTTTTGCTCCAGCTTCTACCATGTTAATCGCATCTTTTGTCCCTGCTACTGTTAAGTCCAATGTACTTTTTTCCATTTGTTCAACAGTTGGGTTGATAATGAATTCATCCTCTATTAATCCAACTTGAACCCCAGCGATTGGTCCGTCAAATGGTATATCCGATACGCTAAGTGCCAACGAAGAACCCAACATTGCTGCCATTTCGGATGAACAATTTTGATCAACTGACATTACGATTGAGATTACTTGCACTTCATTACGGAATCCGTCTGGAAATAAGGGACGAATTGGACGGTCAATTAAACGACTAGTTAAAATTGCGCGTTCAGAAGGACGTCCTTCTCTTTTGATAAATCCGCCTGGAATTTTACCAACAGCATATAATTTCTCTTCATAATTCACTGTCAGCGGGAAGAAATCTAAGTTCTTCGGTTGTTTAGAAGCAGTTGCTACAGATAATACACTTGTATCCCCGTATCTAACTAATACTGCTCCATTTGCTTGCTTGGCAAGTTGTCCAATTTCAACTTGTAACGGGCGACCTGCCCATTCGTACGTAAATACTTTCTTTTCACTCATTTATTCAAAACTCCTCTCGACTTCAAAAACTCCTTAATAAGGGTATATAAAATCTATATGTATCATAAGTAGTGTATCAAAAATAACGAAACTATGCGAAATATTTTATGCAAAAGAAAAAGCGGGATAAATCCCGCTTTCCTAAGTAGTATCTTATCGACGTAAACCAAGTTTTGCGATTAGGTCACGGTAACGTTGTACTTCGTTTTCACGTAAGTATTTTAACAAGTTACGGCGACGTCCAACCATTTTGAATAGACCACGACGTGAGTGGTGATCTTTCTTATGTGTACGTAAATGTTCGTTTAAAGAATTGATTTCTTCTGTAAGAATTGCGATTTGAATATCTGCAGATCCAGTATCACTTTCGTGAGTTCTGTACTCAGCGATTAATTCATTTTTGCGTTCTTGTGTAATTGCCATGTTGGTTTCCTCCTAAAATTCATAATATCCCCTATTCCTGAGCAATCGTTGGAGAATCGAAAAAGCCAAGGAATGGTTAAGTACGATTTTGTACTTTTAAAGAATACCATATAATAATTATTGAAGCAACTAATTAAGCTTGTCCAAAATACTCAATTGCTTCAAGTTTATCTTTTCCAATTTGTGTTTTTAGCTCTTCGATTCCATTGAACTTTTGTTCGGAACGAATTCGTTTATACCAATGGACGATTACTTCTTCCCCGTAAATCGATTGGTCAAAATTAATAATATGTACTTCAATCGATAGCTTTTTTTCATCTGGGTTATTGAATGTTGGCTTATATCCAACATTACACACACCATTATGCCATTTTTCTTGCACGCGGATTTTTACTGCATATACCCCCGTAGCTGGAGTGTATTGCCCTTCTGTCGGTTGTATATTCGCTGTAGGAAAGTCAATTGTTCTACCCCTTTTGTCTCCATGTACCACAACGCCGGAAAGTAGAAAAGGACGACCTAGCAATTCTTTTACCTCTTCCATATTACCGACTTTTAACTCTTCTCTTATTCTAGTAGAGCTTATTTTTTCTCCGGAAAGTTCTTGTTTTCCTACAACCGAAACAGTATATTTTCCTTCTGCAAGCTGCTCCATATCTTTCATTGTTCCTTTTCCAAACGCTCCAAACGTAAAATCAAAGCCCGCTGTAACATGTTTCACATTGGCTTGTCTGATAAACGAATCAATGAATTGGGAAGGTGTTAGTTTCGCAAAATCTGAGGTGAAGCGCACAACAAACACAGTATCCACTTGGAGACTTTTCAGTATTTCTAATTTTTGTTCAAGCGGCGTTATATAAAATATTTGTTCTTTTCTCCCACCGAGAACTAGCGATGGATGTGGATCGAAAGTCATTACAGCCGTTTTAATACTTTGTTCTTTTCCTTTGTTCAGCGCTTCTTGAATAACAGCCTGATGACCAGCATGTACTCCGTCGAAGAAGCCGAGCGCTAAAGAATATGCATCATTATGTATATTGTTATACAAATGATTTGGATATGATAAGTAGTGTACGTGCATATTAATCTCCTTTACTTGCTGAAAACATTTTTTCTGGTTTCATCATACCACTTTTTGATGGATGTTTTATATAAATAGCAATCGGATTAGAATTCTGCGTATATATTATTTTTTCGTTTGCTTCCAGCAGTGGGTGCGATTCTAGTACTTGTCCGTTTGTGATGCTCTTTTTTGTTTCTTCTACTATTTCTATGAATGGCCAATGTCCAAGGGCATCCTTTAACGGTAAAATAACGCTTTCCAACTGATCATTTTCGACAGATTGTTTCACTTCATGAAGGGTCAAACATTGCTCTTTCGTAAAGTTACCTGACTTAGTTCGTACTAATGAAGACATATGTGCAGGGTATCCGAGCAATTCCCCAATTTGTACTGCAAGTGTACGTATATACGTGCCCTTACTGCAACCTATTTCGATAGTGAATTTTACAGTCTCACCAGAAAAATTCTCCAGTTCATCTAGTAGGTTCAATTTATAAATTGTCACTTTTCTACTTGGTCGTTCTACTTGTTTTCCTTCTCTTGCATACTCATATAGCTTTTTCCCATTCACTTTAACTGCTGAATACATTGGTGGGGTTTGCGTAATTTCGCCTGTTAATTGCATAAGTACATTCAAAATTTGATCTCGTGAAAAATGTTTTTCTGTGCAGTCTTTCTCTACTGTTTCTCCGTCTGCATCCTCGGTCGTTGTAGAGGTACCTATTGAAATAGTGGCTATATAAGTCTTACCTTCATTCATGATATATTCAGATACTTTTGTTGCTTGCCCTAAACAAATTGGTAGAACACCTTCTACACTAGGGTCTAGTGTGCCTGTATGACCGATTCGTTTCATTTTTAATATTTTACGCAATTTGAATACACAGTCGTGAGAAGTCATTCCTTTTTCTTTCCATAATGGAAGTATACCTTCGTACATATAGTTCACCTCAAAATTAATAATAATTTCCACTTATTTTCATAACTGACTATAGAGATAATACGTCGTAGCAGGTAACCGCTATGATTTTCTCTCCTTTCGGACGCTTTCCGCCGGGTGAGCGATGAGCCACCCCCGCCGCTCAAGCGTCGTTGAGTTGTCTCAATTGCTCACTCATCCGGCAGGAGTCGCCTTCAGCAGGGAAAAGAAAATTGCTTCCGCTCCGAGCAAAGAATGTTGCTATGCGGGCATAACGAAGTAGCATACGAGCATAAAAGTTCGATCTGTCCCAGATGTTGCGAGTTTGTAGTGAAATGTTGCGCCATATTGATTGGAACATCTTATCCATGTTAATTTAGCGGAAACTATAGGGTAAGTGCATGTCCGTAAGCCTTTACTTGAAGAATTGGTTGCGCTCGTAGCCATATTGGTTGTTTTCAAGCACAAACTGGTTGCGTTGCCTATTGAATTGGTTGCTTTCAGGTGACAATTGGTCTCGTTAAGCCATTTCCTCACTTTTAATGGATAATATATACAGATAAAAGTGTCAATTTTGTTGGATTGGAGCGAAAAGGGCGGTGACTCCAGTGGGATCAAGTGAGTAAGATGAGACTTCACATCGAACGCAAAAGCGGGCGGTGATGGCTCATCACTCACTCCACGGAAAGCGTCCGTCCTTCAGCGGAAATCTCAGCGGAAACTCCCTTACGACGCATTATCCCTCAAGCGAAATTTTAAGACTCCAAAATGTAACAATTGTTCCTAAAAGAACAAAAAAGTCTGCTCAAATAAGTAAGCAGACTTCTTGTTTGTTTTTACTCTTCCGATGATTTATTGATTTGTCTTAGTAAATCATCTATTCGATTGCCATAAGCTGCCGATTCATCAAATTCAAATAATAGTTCAGGCGTGATACGTAATCTAATACGTTGTCCAATTTCAGAACGTATAAATCCTTTTGCCTTTTCTAAAGCTTTTAACGTATCTTCACGGTTTCCATCAAGGACGGTAAAATAAATAGTCGCTTGTTGTAAATCGCCAGTAACAGCAACATCCGTTACTGTGACAAAACCAATACGTGGATCCTTTAATTTTCGACCTATGATTTCGCCTAACTCTTTTTTCATTTGTTCAGCAACTCGGTTAGCGCGCATCGACATGATGGCTACACCTCATTTTCTATCATAAATATTCTTTTCTAATGTCAATACATTCCCATTCCGGATACGACTCCAGATGTCGTATAGCATGTGTAAGCTCTCTTTCAGCTGCATCCTTTTGTGAAGCTACAGCTACTAGTCCTATAGAGGTACGTTGCCACACGTCTTGGTGGTCTATTTCCGAAATGGAAACATTAAACTTTTGTTTCGTGCGAGTGAGCACTCGTTGAAGAACTGCCCTTTTCTCTTTTAATGAATGTGCAGTAGGAATGAGGAAATCACACTCTGCATATACAATCATTATCGTTTAATCTCTTCCATAATATAAGCTTCAATGATGTCATTTTCTTTAATATCATTAAAGTTCTTAATGGTAATACCACATTCGTATCCTTTAGCTACTTCTTTCGCATCGTCTTTGAAGCGTTTTAATGTATCCAATTCACCTTCAAAAATTACGATAGAATCACGGATGATACGAACACCACTATCTCTAGTTATTTTACCTTCTGTTACGTATGAACCAGCAATTGTTCCAACTTTTGATACTTTAAACGTTTCACGAACTTCCGCTTGACCGATAATTTTTTCTTGGAATTCAGGATCTAGTAATCCTTTCATCGCAAACTCAATCTCTTCGATCACTTTATAAATAACTCGGTGTAAACGGATGTCTACCCCTTCTTCGTCCGCTGCACGTTTAGCGTTCGTATCTGGTCGAACATTAAATCCAATTACAATTGCATTAGAAGCAGCCGCTAGCGTTATATCTGATTCCGTGATCGCTCCCGCACCCGTGTGGATGATACGAACATTTACACCTTCTACCTCAATTTTCATTAAGGATGCTGCCATTGCTTCAACTGTTCCTTGTACATCGGCTTTTACGATTAAGTTTAACTCTTTCATTTCTCCTTGCTTCATTTGATCAAATAAATTGTCTAATGTCACACGAGCTTTTTCAGATCGTTGGTTAACTTGTGCATTGGAAGCACGCGTTTCTCCAACTTGACGAGCAGTTTTCTCATCTTCGAAAACAACGAAACGATCTCCTGCTTGTGGTACTTCGTTTAGTCCAGTAATTTCTACTGGAGTAGATGGACCTGCTGATTTTACACGACGTCCTAAATCATTTACCATTGCACGAACACGACCAAATGCATGACCTACAACAATTGGATCTCCGACATTAAGTGTTCCATCTTGTACTAATAGTGTGGCAACTGAGCCTCTACCTTTATCAAGTTGAGCTTCAATTACAGAACCTAATGCCAGACGTTTTGGATTTGCAGTCAATTCTCCTACTTCTGAGACTAACAATACCATTTCTAGCAGATTATCGATACCTTCTCCTTTTAAAGCGGAAATCGGTACGAAAATCGTTTCTCCACCCCATGCTTCTGGAACTAAACCATGTTCGGTTAATTCTTGCATGACACGATCTGGATTTGCTGCTGGTTTATCCATTTTATTTACAGCAACGATAATTGGAACTTCTGCGGCTTTTGCGTGGTTAATCGCTTCTACAGTCTGTGGCATAACACCATCATCTGCAGCAACTACAAGAATTGTAATATCTGTAATTTTAGCCCCACGCGCACGCATTGTTGTAAACGCTGCATGTCCTGGTGTATCAAGGAAAGTTATTTTCTTACCGTTTTCCACAACTTGATAAGCACCAATATGTTGTGTAATACCACCAGCTTCACCTGCAGTAACTTTCGTGTGACGGATAGAGTCAAGTAACGTTGTTTTCCCGTGGTCAACATGCCCCATGATTGTAACAACAGGGGGACGCTCTGTTAGGTTTGCACTATCTTCTTCAGCAGAATCGAAATGAACTTCCAAATCCGTAATATCGATTTTAATTTCTTCTTCCACTTCTACTCCATAGTCTGCACAAATTAACTCAATGGCATCCTTATCTAATTCTTGGTTAATAGTAGCCATTACACCAAGTAAAAACAGTTTTTTAATAATCTCAGCTGGTTCGCGACCCAACTTTTTCGCTAATTCCATAACTGTTAATGAATCAGTAAATGTAATTTTTGCAGGAAGTTCTCTTTCTTTTCTTGGTACTGGCGGTTGGACTGGTGTAGTCGGCCCTTTTCTTCTTTTGTTTGGACGTTGACCTGGGCGATTATTATTAAATCCACCTGGTCTATTTTGTCCACCCGGACGGTTGTTTCCACCTGGCTTGTTATTATTAAAAGGTTTTTTGTCTTTTGATTGATAATTTGTTCCTTGGTTTGAATTAGTTTGGCCCGGTTTTGCTTGACCTTGCCCAGCAGGTTTTGTCTGGCCTTGGTTTGCTGGTTTTGGTTTTGCTTGTCCTTGGTTTTGAGTTTGAGCTTGAACAGGTTTACTAGGTTTCGCTGTATTTTTTTTGTAAATACCATCTAATTTATTTACAGCATCTCCTTCAAGCATCGACATATGATTCGTCACTTGAATATTAAGCTTTCCTAATTGCTCAATAACTTCTTTACTTGATTTATCTATTTGTTTCGCGTATTCATGAACTCTGATTTTAGTCATTAGCTCACCCCCGGTTATATTCGTTGAGAAGGCCGGACAGTTTTTTAGCGAAACCGTCATCCATAATGGCTATTGCCACCCTGGCCTCTTTTCCCGTCGCATGTCCGAGATCGTGCCGGTCTCCAAAGACATGCAGCTCAACGTTAAAAGATGCACATTTGTCATTCAGTTTTTTTGCTGTATTATCAGAAGCATCCGACGCTAAAATTACTAGCTTTGCTTTCTTACTTCTTATTTCCTTTACGACTAACTCTTCACCAGAAATGGTTTTTCTTGCCCGTGTTGCAAGACCAAGTAGTTGTGTTATTTGCTGTTCTATTGTCATTTTAGTTTTTCTCTTTCAATAATGACGATTAGCTCATCATATATTTCCTCTGGAATTGAAGCTTCTAAATGATTGCTTAGTGAATTTTTCTTTTTCGCTTGGTTGACAGCTTCGATTGTTTTGGAAACGTAAGCACCTCGACCAGATTTTTTGCCAGTCAAATCTACGGTTACTTCTCCTTCTTTCGAACGAACAATACGAATCATTTCTTTTTTAGGGAACATTTCACCAGTAGCAACACATTTACGTAATGGAATTTTCTTTTGAGTAGCCATACAAGCTCACCATCCTTGCTTATTCTTACTCTTCGTCTTTGTAGAAATCGAAATCATCCATTTCATCATCAAGGCTCTCTAAAATTACTTTAGGAGAATTTTCATTTGGATAAATCCCTAACTCTCTTGCGTCTGTTTCACTTTTGATATCGATTTTCCAACCTGTCAATTTCGCTGCCAGTCTTGCATTTTGACCTCTTTTACCGATTGCAAGGGAAAGTTGGTAATCAGGTACAACTACTGTAGTAGATTTCTCTTCCTCATTCACTTGTACATCCAATACTTTGGAAGGACTTAGTGCGTTTGCCACGAAAACAACTGGATCTTCTGACCATTCTACAATATCGATTTTCTCCCCGCTTAATTCGTTGACAATTGTTTGTACACGAGCTCCTTTTGCTCCAACACAAGAACCGACTGGGTCGATTTCTTCGTTATGGGCAAAAACAGAAATTTTAGAGCGGTCTCCCGCCTCACGAGCAATCGATTTTATCTCCACGATTCCTTCAAAAATTTCAGGAACTTCCATTTCAAATAGACGACGAAGTAGCCCTGGGTGAGTTCTAGATACGAATACTTGTGGTCCTCTAGAAGTACGTTCTACTTTTGTGATATACACTTTAATACGATCATGTGGACGATAGGTTTCAGCTTGAATTTGCTCATTTGCAGGTAATACTGCTTCTACTTTACCTAAGCCTACATAAATATTACGGGCATCTAATCGCTCTACGATTCCGTTGACGATGTCGTCTTCACGATCTACATACTCTTCATAAATAAGTCCACGTTCCGCTTCTCTGACACGCTGCGTCACTACCTGCTTTGCTGTTTGTGCAGCAATGCGACCGAAATTACGAGGAGTTACCTCTTCTTCCACAACATCCCCGATCACATAATGCGGATTAATCGCTTGTGCATCTTCTAGGGAGATTTGTAAACGATCATCTGCTACTTCCTCTACTACATCTTTTCGAGAATAAACAAGCATTGTACCAACGCCCAGGTTAATATCAACTCGAACATTTTGCGCTTGGTTAAAATTTCGTTTATATGCAGTTACTAATGCAGCTTCTATTGCTTCTATCAAAACATCTCTTGAAATTCCTTTTTGTTTTTCGAGCGCAGTTAACGCATCTAATAAATCACTACTCATAGCTATCACTCCTCAATATACATTATGCAGAGAAATCGATTGCTAAACGAGCAAGCGCAATTTTCTCTTTATCAATTTGAATTTTTACTCTTCTTGTTTTTACACGTACTTCTATTAAAGCGCCTTCTTCAACTGAAAAGGAAAGCAATGTCCCTTCAAATTCCTTTGCGCCATTTACTGGCTCGTACGTTTTGATAAAAACATACTTTCCAACTGCCGAAATAAAATCAGCATCTTTTTTCAAAGGACGCTCAGCCCCAGGTGATGAGACTTCCAGAAAATAGTTTTCCTTAATCGGATCGACCACATCTAATTTCTCGCTTAGTTTTTCACTAACTTGAGCACATTGTTCAATATCTATACCACCTGTTGGTGTATCTATATAGATTCGTAAAAACCAATCGCGTCCCTCTTTTACATATTCAATGTCAATTAGCTCTAAGTTCAATTCTTGTAAAATAGGTGTTACAAGGTTTTCAATTTCGCTGGTAATATTACTCATATAAGCCTCCTACACAACAATGATTTTCTATATAACAACAGAAAAGAGCGGGAAACCCCACTCTTTCGTCACAGAACTATGAAACATTGGTAGTTTTATATTACCATACACTTGGCTTTCATGCAAATTGCCAGGAAAAAAAGCGGTGTGTACCAAAGGAATCAAATGGTATTTCATATTTGACTCCGACAACTCCGAGAATAAAAATTTTGTTATTAACTCAAAACAAGGATAGCTGATTGGCATCTGGAAGTCCTTCTAAGCAACCCATTGCATCCATATATTCTATAATGGTTTTAGAAACTCTTCCTCTTTGCTGTAAGTCTTCCTTCGATAAAAATTCTCCATCTAGCCTAGCCTTTGCAATTTGTATTGCTACGTTTGTTCCTAAGCCAGGTATTGCATTAAACGGTGGAATAAGTGTGTTACCTTCAATTGTAAACTCAGTAGCTTTTGATTTGTATAGGTCTATTTTTTGCATTTTAATGCCACGTTCTGTCATTTCCAGTGCTATTTCAAGTACTGTCAATAAACTTTTTTCTTTTGGAGATGCTTCTAATCCCTTAGCATTTATTTCATCTAATTTTGCTCGCATCGTATGAGATCCATTAACCATTGAGATTAAATCAAAATCAGATGCTCGCACTGTAAAATAAGCAGCATAATATAGTATTGGAAAATGTACTTTGAAATATGCGATACGCACTGCCATCAAAACATAAGCAGCGGCATGCGCCTTAGGGAACATGTACTTAATCTTTTTACATGATTCAATATACCAATTGGCTACACCTTTCGCTTTCATTTCCGATTCAAATTCAGGAGACAAACCCTTCCCTTTACGAACAGACTCCATAATTTTAAATGCCAAAGAAGGCTCAAGACCTTGATAGATCAAATAAACCATAATATCATCACGACAGCCTATTACGTCAGATAGCTGACAAGTACCATCTTGAATAAGCTCTTGTGCATTTCCTAGCCATACATCCGTCCCATGGGAAAGTCCTGAAATTTGAACAAGTTCTGAAAAAGTCGACGGTTTCGTTTCTTCTAACATCTGACGAACAAATCTTGTACCAAACTCCGGAATCCCAAGTGTACCAGTTTTACAGTCAATCTGTTCCTCCGTTACACCTAGCGATTCTGTTCCACTAAAAATTTTCATTACCTCTGGATCATCCGTAGGAATTGTTTTTGGATCGATTCCCGATAAATCCTGTAGCATACGAATAACCGTCGGATCATCGTGTCCAAGTATATCGAGTTTTAGTAAATTATCATGAATAGAATGAAAGTCAAAATGCGTCGTTTTCCATTCAGAATCTTGGGCATCTGCTGGAAACTGTATTGGTGAGAAATCAAATATATCCATATAATCTGGAACAACAATAATTCCCCCCGGATGCTGCCCGGTCGTCCTTTTTACGCCTGTACATCCTTGTACTAACCGATCAATTTCTGCTCCCCGCATCGTCAGATTATTATCATTCATATATCCTCGCACATATCCATATGCTGTTTTTTCAGCAACCGTGCCGATTGTTCCCGCCCTATATACATACTCTTCACCAAAAAGTTCCTTAGTATAGTTATGTGCAACCGGTTGATATTCCCCACTGAAATTCAAATCGATATCAGGCACTTTATCACCTTTAAATCCAAGGAATGTTTCGAACGGAATATCTTGTCCATCTTTTACATAAGGCGTATCACATTTTTCACAATTTTTATTGGGTAAGTCAAATCCAGAACCGACAGAACCGTCTTGGAAAAACTCAGCATGTTGACAGTTTGGACAGACGTAATGGGGAGGTAACGGATTTACCTCTGTAATTTCGGTTAATGTTGCGACTAAAGAGGACCCAACTGATCCACGCGAGCCTACTAGGTAGCCATCATCAAGCGATTTCTTAACGAGTTTATGGGAAATCAGATAAATTACCGCAAAACCATGTCCAATAATAGAAGTTAACTCTTTTTCTATTCGCGCTTCTACAATTTCCGGAAGTTGCTCACCATAAATTTCTTTTGCTTTTGTATAGGTTAATGATCTAACCTCGTCGTCCGCCCCTTCAATTTTCGGAGTATACAAATCATCTTTAATCGGTTTTATATCCTCGATTGAGTCTGCAATTTTGTTCGGATTAGTTATAACAATTTCTTTTGCTAGCTCTTCCCCTAGAAACGAAAATGCATCAAGCATTTCATTTGTCGTACGGAAATGTACTTTGGGTAACCCATGACGATTAAGCGGGTTTGCCCCCCCTTGTGAGTTAATTAATATCTTTCTAAAAATCGCATCATTCTCATGTAAATAATGCACATTCCCCGTTGCGACTACAGGAAGATTTAGCTTTTTCCCTAGTTTAATCATCTTACGTATAATGTCTTCTAAATTCCATTCATCACGTACTAACTCTAGCTCAAGTAGATGTGAATAAACTTCCTTCGGATGAATTTCTAAATAATCATAGAATTTGGCTATTTCTTCCACTTGCTCTAATGGTTTTTGCATGAGCCCTTCAAAAACCTCTCCTTTATCACACCCGGATCCTATTATTAGACCTGCACGATGCTTCTGTAATACAGATCTCTTAATTCGTGGTACACGATAAAATGTGGAAATATGCGATAAGGAGACAAGCTTAAATAAGTTTTTAAGACCCTCATCATTCACAGCTAAAATTGTACAGTGAGACGGTCTTGCTCTTTTATACGAATCTCCTTGTCCGATATGTTTATTGAAGTCATCGTGATATTCAATATTTTTTTCTTCCGCTTCTTTTAATAGATGAAGCAGTAGATATCCCGTTGCTTCACAGTCAAATATCGCTCGGTGGGCTTGGGTAAGTTCAATATTAAACTTTTTCGCTAAAGAACCTAGTCGATGAGTCTTAAGCTCTGGATGCAAGAATCTTGCAAGCTCTAATGTATCAATAACCGGATGCGTGAAATGATCAATCCCACATCTACGGTATCCTTCATATAAAAAGCCCATATCAAAAGAGGCATTATGAGCAACAATTATCCCATCACCGATGAATTCATAAAAATCTTTAATGACGTCTTCAATTTCTGGTGCATTTTGAACCATATCATCTGTAATTCCAGTTAATTCAATCGTTGTGGCAGATAGTGCATGATGTGGGTTTGCAAAGCGCTCGAATTTATCAATAATATTACCATTTTTCATTTTAACTGCGGCTAATTCAATAATTTTATCATATGTGGCCGATAACCCCGTTGTCTCCACGTCAAAAACGATATAAGTAGCATCTTCTAATAATGTATGTTGCTCATCGTATGCAATTGGAACTCCATCATGGACTAGATTTGCTTCTAATCCATATAAAATTTTAATACCGTTCTTCTTACCTGCAGCATACGCTTCTGGAAACGACTGTACGTTCGCATGATCTGTAATGGCAATGGCTTTATGTCCCCATTTAGCTGCCTGCGATACAATGGAAGATACAGAGGACACTGCATCCATCTGACTCATAGGGGAGTGCATATGTAATTCCACTCTTTTTTCTTTCGCAGTGTCTATCCGAATAACAGGGTTTATTTCTGACATATCTTGCGCCATAATGATCAGATCTCTTACAAATGTATCATTTTGCACAGATCCTCTCACTTTTATCCACATTCCTTTGTGGAGACGTTCCATCATTTGAGCATCTTCTTTATCTCTAGAAAACATTTTAACAAGTATAGAATCCGTGTAATCCGTTACTTTTGCTGTTAGGAGTGATCTTCCACTTCGTAGCTCTTTTACTTCGACGTCAAATACAAAGCCTTCTATCGTCACTCTTCTTTCTTCATCCTGTATAGAGCGGATTTCTAAGATTGGTTCTTCTTTCTTGAGCGGTATACCTAATTGGAAAGGTCCGTCTACTGCATCGTTCCCAGTTTCTTGACGCTGTTGTTCACGGTTTTGCAAGTCGGCTAACGCTTTTTTCCCAAGTTCTTCTTCTTCTATTCTTCTCTGTTCTAAAAACGCATTTTGTGCCTCTGCTAACGCCTCCGTATTTTCCACTAATCGAAAATCGATAGCGACCTTAGGAAAACCAAAACTTTCAAATATATTAGCGATTAGTTCGATATATTTCTTTTTAAATGTGCGAAGCTCTAAATCATTTCCACATGTAAGTTGAATCATTTGTCCGTTCCACTCCGGCTGTTGCTTTTGCAGACACTCTTTCAGTGGCGGTGACATATCACTTAGTTCTTTTAGAATACTTGTCCAATACTGTTTAATTAACTGATCTGTTATTACGGCATCATCACATTTAATAGTCAATGAGACATTTGCTATACCTGCAAATTTTTCCTGTAAACGAGTTTGTAATATAGTATATACATCAATAGGCAATATCGACTGTAATTGTAATTGAAAATGCCATTGTCTAATTTTTTTATGTACCGTAAATCTTGTAATAGAAGCATTTTCAAAATATTTAACGAAAGAATCCTCCGTTAACTCGAGTTGTTGGAGCAATAAATGCATCCTCATTTTACCATCTTCCATAATAGCGAATCCCTCCTTCACTAATCTTTCACAGAAAAAGAAAGGAAAGTTCATAGAAACGAACTTTCCCTTCTTAATAGTTCTTCTCTAGAAGAAAAACCGTTGTATATCATTCCAAGTCACTACAACCATCAGAACCATTAGAAGCATGATGCCAACAAAGTGGACCATTCCTTCTTTTTGCTTGTCTACTGGTTTTCCGCGAATTGCTTCAAATAGGAAAAATAATAATCGACCACCATCTAATGCAGGAAGTGGTAATAAGTTCATGATTCCTAAGTTAATGCTAAGTAGTGCTGCCCAATACATTAAATTAAACACTCCATATTGAGCGACCTCTTCTGTTGCTTTATATATGCCAACAGGGCCTGATAAATCATCAATGGAAAAATTGCCTGCAATTAATGAACCTAGTAGAGTAAATATTCTTTTGGTCGTTTCATATGTCTGCTCTGCACCATAAGGTATAGCTTTCAATGGATTTTTTTCCAATGGGCTTACATATTGCACACCAATTTGTCCTACTTTTTCATTACCTGCTACTACCTCATTTGGTGTTACAGACAGTTCTATCTTTTCACCATTTCGATCAATTAGGAAATCCATTTTTTCATTTGGACTTACTTTTACTTCTTCTGAAAACTCATCCCATGTTGAAATTGGACTCCCATTGATTGCCGTTATCAAATCTCCATCTTTCATCCCTGCTTGGGCTGCGGGACTATTTCCAACTACCGTTGTGATAACAGGTTCATACGTAGGAATACCTTGCAATAAACCTAGCATTAAAAAAATGAAAAAAGATAAAATGAAGTTAAAAAGTGGACCCGCAAAGATAGCCATCGATCTTTGTCCAACTGTTTTCGATCCGAATTGACGGTCAAAAGGAGCAATGAACGTTTCATTTCCATTTTCATTGATAATTGCATTTCTTGCCACTTTGTAACGAACTAATCGTTCTTCTTCGTCATAGCCTTCGATGAATAAGTCTTTCATCAAATCGGATTTTTCTACTTCTAAAAAGAGCATATCAGGAAACTGTTTGTTTTGATTGAGTACAATTTGATCGATTTCATTGTCATCGTTTACTCTAATACCTAAACGATAGCCCGGTTGTAGCTCGACTGAGTCCAAGTCTTCTCCTGCCATCCGAACATAACCACCTATTGGTAGTAGTCGAATTGTATATAGGGTTTCCCCTTTGGTCATAGAAAAGATTTTAGGTCCCATACCAATCGCAAATTCTCTAACCATTATCCCCGCTTTTTTTGCAAAAATAAAATGTCCCAGTTCATGAAAAAAGACAATACTTCCAAAAATTATTATAAACGCAATGGCTGTCTCCATTTTACCCCACCTTTATTCTGTTCCAGCTTGTCTTGCATTATTTTATCATGTTTTGTACGGTTTTTCTTGTTTCAGTGTCTACATGTAATATTGTTTCTAAATCTGGACTTGAAATGTTCACATGTTCATCCATTGCGCGTTCAATCAGTTCATCAATAGTTAAAAAGCCAATCTTTTCTTGTAAAAACAAAGCCACGGCCGCTTCATTAGCTGCATTTAGAACCGTCGTCATCGAACCACCTGCTCGTCCTGCATCAATTGCTAGTTTCAATGCATGATATCTTTGATAATCCATTTCTTCAAAATGCAATCTACCAATTTCCGCTAAGTTTAATCTCTTGGCATTCGAACGAGGAAGTCTCTCTGGAAAAGACAATGCATATTGAATCGGCACTCGCATATCTGGCGTACCTAATTGAGCAATTACACTTGTGTCTTGGAACTCGACCATGGAGTGAATAATGCTTTCCCTATGCAGCAACACTTCAATATCATCATAAGAAATATCAAAAAGTATACGCGCTTCAATGACCTCTAACCCTTTATTCATCATCGTCGCTGAGTCAATTGTAATTTTAGATCCCATTGACCAATTAGGATGATTTAATGCATCTTGTACTGTAACATTTTTTAGTTCTTCTCTCGTACGATCTCGGAAACTACCACCAGAAGCAGTAATAATCAATTTGGAGACTTCTGATTTTTTTTCTCCGTTCATCGCCTGGAATAGAGCAGAATGTTCACTATCTACAGGAAGTACAGGAACATTATATTCTTGTGCTGCTTGCATAACCAAATGACCTGCTGTAACAAGCGTTTCTTTATTGGCAATGGCAATAGTAATTCCTTTTTTAATGGCTTCAAGTGTTGGATTCAACCCAACGCTTCCAAGTACCGCATTCACTAAAACATCAGCATGTGTTTGCGCTGCAACTTGAACTAATCCTGAATCCCCGTACACGACTTCTAAGTGAGAAAACTCTTTTTGTAGCTGCCGTGCATCTTCTTCCTGCAAAACAGAAACTAATTTTACATCGGGAAATGCATGGATGATTCTTTTCGTCTCTTCCATGTTTTTTCCTACTGAAAATGCAACTAATTGAAATTGCGCTGGATGTTCTTTTATAATATCTAACGTTTGAATTCCAATAGAACCAGTGGCTCCTAATAAACTTATTCTTTTTCTCATAAAATTATGTCGTCTCCTTAGATGAAATGTAAAAAATGTAGCAACGGTAAGACAAAGAGAAGGCTATCAAAACGATCTAAAATACCACCATGACCAGGTAATAGGCTCCCAGAATCTTTTACATTATAATGTCTTTTAATTGCGGACTCTACCAAGTCTCCTAATTGTCCAAAAATTGATGCAGCAATCGTTATTGCTATTAATACAAAGTAAGAAGACGTCAACGGACTTATCCATTGAATGATAAATGCAGCGATTACAGCCCATATAATTCCTCCAATAAACCCTTCAACTGTTTTGTTTGGGGAGATTTCTGGCCATAATTTACGCTTTCCAATTTTTCTTCCTGTGAAGTAGGCTCCTGAGTCCGTTGTCCAAACAACTAATAATGCAAATATCACATATGCTAATCCAATGTTTCTAGTTTCGATAAAATAATAGAAACCGATCCCCACATACAATGTCCCTAAAATTACAAATGCCGCATCATCAAACGTAAAACGATTCTTCACGAATACCGTATATATGAGCAACAGAAAAACCACCACAAAAATCCATTCGAGTTTTGAATGACCAGTTACTGCTAATACATCGCTAGCAATAGATGATGGTAGTAAAAGTATAAATAATAAGAGCAAAGAAATGATTCCAGCAAATGAAAATAAACGTATTCCTTTCATTCGCAAAATTTCAAATAAACCTACTGCAGCCATTATGTATACAAGCCCCGTGAATATAGAGCCACCTTTTAAAACTATTGGAAGAAAAAGCGCTGCTGCAATGACAGCTGTAATTATACGTACTTTCAATTCCCTTCCCCCTCCTTCAGACCACCGTATCTTCTGTTTCTTTTTTGATAATTTTCAATCGCTTCCAACAAACATAATTCATCGAAGTCCGGCCATAATGTGTCCGTAAACCAAAATTCCGTATACGCTAGTTGCCAAAGCATAAAATTACTTAAACGCACTTCTCCACTTGTACGAATAAGTAAATCCGGATCACTTAGCTTATTTGTCATTAAGTGACTAGTTATTAATTCTTCTGAGATTTCATCTGTAGAAACGTTTCCATTTTGCACTTCATGAACAATCTGTTGTACCGCTTGAACAATTTCATCTCTACTGCCATAATTCAATGCAAAGTTTAAAATAAGTCCGTCATTCGTTGCTGTTTTCTCCATTGCTTTTTTTATCGCAATTTTAGTATGCTCCGGTAATAATTCTATATTTCCCATCATTTGTACTTGTACATTTTGCTCTATAAGCTCCGGTAAATACGTATCTAAAAATTCTTCTGGTAAACGCATTAAAAATTCTACTTCTACTTTAGGTCTTTTCCAGTTCTCTGTAGAAAAAGCGTATAAAGTTAATACTTTTATGCCAAGATCACTAGCAAATCTAGTTATTTTCTTTACAGTCTTCATGCCTTCGTGATGACCAGCTATCCGGGGCAAGGTTCTCTTTTTAGCCCACCTGCCATTTCCGTCCATAATAATCGCTATATGACCCGGTAATTGTTCTTGTTGGGCATTTTCTTTTCGTTCATCTAAATGAACACTTATCGTTCGTTCACTTTTACGGATAAGCTTTCTTAACATATTGAAACCCCCACAATCAAATTCGCATTGGCGTATTTGCGTTTCAGAACCAGTTAACAAGATAGCTTAAGTATAATGCCTCCTTGTATTACTGACCTGTAGCGTCAATCAAGCCCCATGTATCTTTTAACGCAAAGCCCTTTGCCAAATTAGGAACCTATATGTCTTATCATATCAAATATATCCTAATATAAAAAGACGTCCCACTAAAAGGACGCCTTTTCCAAATAAAAAGTTCAAAATATCACATTCATCTTACTGTAAAAGATTTCAGTTGGATAAGATTAAACTTCCAAAATTTCTTTTTCTTTATCTTTCGTAATTGCATCAATTTTATCAATATTTGAGTCTGTTAGCTTTTGTATTTCCTCCGTATAGCTTCTCAATTCATCCTCTGTGATTTCACCGGCTTTTTCTAACTTTTTAAGGTCATCGTTACCGTCACGACGGACATTACGGATATTTACTTTCGCTTCTTCTGCTTCTTTTTTTACTTGCTTGACTAATTCTTTACGGCGTTCTTCTGTTAAAGCAGGTATAGCAATACGAATCAATGAACCATCGTTCGTAGGAGTGATGCCCAAATCCGACTTCATAATTGCTTTTTCGATATCGCCTAAAATTGTTTTATCATAGGGCTGAATTGTGATCAATCTAGCCTCAGGAGTTGAAATACCTGCCATTTGATTGATCGGTGTTGGGGCACCATAATAATCAACAGAAATTTTGTCAAGCAAAGATGCGTTTGCACGACCAGCGCGAATAGAGGCAAGTTCTCTACTGTAAACTTGAATCGTTTTTGCCATTTTATCTTTCGTTTGCTCAATTACTTGTTTCGCCATTATGAATTCCTCCTAACGACTGTACCTATCGTTTCACCTAGCACAGCCTTTTTAATATTTCCATTTTCCATTATTGAGAATACAACAAGAGCGATGTCATTGTCCATACATAATGTGGAAGCAGTTGAATCCATCACTTGTAATCCTTGTTGAATTACTTCAATAAAGGATAGCTCATCATATTTTACAGCTGTTGTATCCGTCAAAGGATCTGCAGAATAGACTCCATCTACATTATTTTTAGCCATTAATATAACATCCGCTTCAATTTCTGCGGCTCTAAGTGCCGCGGTAGTATCTGTTGAGAAGTATGGATTCCCTGTTCCAGCAGCAAAAATAACTACTCGTTTTTTTTCTAAATGACGTATTGCTTTTCTACGTATGTATGGCTCTGCGACTTGGCGCATTTCAATGGAAGTTTGAACACGGGTTTCAATTCCGCATTTCTCAAGTGAATCCTGTAAAGCGAGTGAATTCATAACAGTAGCAAGCATTCCCATATAATCTGCTGTTGCACGATCCATACCCATTTCACTTCCTACTTTACCACGCCAAATATTTCCTCCACCAACAACTACTGCAACTTCAACTCCAAGTTCCACTACTTCTTTCACTTGTTCAGCTACAGATTTTATAATCTCGGGAGATAATCCAAAACCTTGTTCTCCAGCCAACGCTTCGCCACTCAGTTTTAAAACGATTCTTTTGTATTGTGGTGTGCTCATAGGTATCCTCCATCTCTTTTGTTGAAAAATAGGGAACACAAATTGCGTGCTCCCTAGTTGTTTCTAATTATTTTGTGCTTGCGCTTTTCTAATGTCCAGACTCCTGCGCACAGCTCGTCGCAGAAGAACGTTGCCCCTCGAGGTCAAATAACCTTGCACCAAGGAAGACAAAGAGCGTCTTCTTTGGCGCAAGAACATTTGCCTGTCGGGCAGTGATAGGCGCCTACGCTTTTCTTATTAGTTACCTTTAACTTGGTTCATTACTTCTTCTGCAAAGTTATCTTCACGTTTTTCAATACCTTCACCAACAGCATAGCGAGTGAATGAAACTAGTTTACCACCAGTTGATTCAACGAATACACGTACTTTTTGGTCTGGATTTTTAACGAAAGATTGATCCAATAGACAAACGTCTTCGAAATATTTACCAAGACGGCCTTCTACCATTTTAGCAACGATATTTTCAGGCTTGCCTTCGTTTAAAGCTTGTTCAGTTAATATTTTACGCTCGCGCTCTACTTCATCAGCAGATACTTCGTCACGAGAAATATAAGCTGGGTTTAAAGCTGCAATATGCATTGCAACATCTTTAGCTGCTTGCTCGTCAGTAGAACCTTCAATTACAGTTAAAACACCAATACGGCCACCCATGTGTAGGTATGGACCAAAAGCATCTGCATCTGTTTTTGTTTCTACTACAAAACGGCGAAGTGTAATTTTTTCTCCGATTTTTGCAACTGCGTTAGAAATTGCATTTTCAACCGTAACTCCGTCTTCCATTGTAGAAGCTAAAGCTTCTTCTACTGAAGCAGGTTCAGTTGCAAGTAAGTGTGATGCTACTTGTTGTACTAATTGTTGGAATGCTTCATTTTTAGCAACGAAGTCTGTTTCTGCATTCATTTCTAGTAATACAGCTTTGTTTCCTTCAACTTGAATAAATGTAGTACCTTCAGCAGCAATACGATCTGCTTTTTTAGCTGCAGAAGAAAGACCTTTTTCACGTAAAAAGTCGATTGCTGCTTCTAAATTACCGTCTGTTTCTACTAAAGCTTTTTTACAATCCATCATTCCTGCGCCAGTTTTTTCACGCAATTCTTTTACCATTTGTGCTGTAACTGCCATTTTATATTCCTCCTAGTACAAATAAAGTGATTTTCTCAAAAAAAGGTGATAAGTGGTTTGGCCGCTTATCACCTGTTAATTACATGTGTCTTACTCAGCAGCAACTTCAGCTGGAGTTACTTCTTCGTCTTCACCTTGTCTTGCTTCAAGTAATGCATCTGCCATTTTAGCAGTTAATAATTTTACCGCGCGAATTGCGTCATCATTTGCAGGGATAACATAGTCGATTTCATCTGGATCACAGTTTGTATCAACAATACCTACTAATGGAATGTTCAATTTGCGTGCTTCCGCAACAGCGATACGCTCTTTACGTGGGTCAACAACGAACATTACATCTGGAATAGCTTTCATATCACGGATACCGCCTAAGAATTTAACTAGACGTTCGTGTTCTTTTTTAAGTTGAACAACTTCTTTTTTAGGAAGTACGTCGAATGTACCGTCTTCTTCCATTTTTTCGATTGCTTTTAGACGAGCTACACGTTTTTGAATAGTACCGAAGTTTGTTAAAGTACCACCTAACCAACGTTGGTTGATATAGTAGTTACCTGAACGTTCAGCTTCTTCTTTGATAGCTTCTTGCGCTTGTTTTTTAGTTCCAACAAATAGAACTTTACCACCGTCTTGACCAACTTGACGCATGAAATCATAAGCTTCTTCTAATTTTTTCACCGTTTTTTGAAGATCGATGATGTAGATACCGTTACGTTCAACAAAAATGTATTTTTTCATTTTTGGGTTCCAACGGCGAGTTTGGTGTCCGAAATGTACACCAGCCTCAAGTAATTGTTTCATTGAGATTACTGACATGATAATTCCTCCTGGTTTGGTTTATTCTTCCGCATTCATCATTTTTCATTAGCTACTCTTTCATAAGAGCACCTGCTAAATTCATCCGAACTGCGTGTATATTCATACCGTCTTGTAATATACCATACATATTTTATACTTTCAACTATTTAATTCTTAAATTTTAAGAAAAGCTCTACTTCTGTTTTCCCTATTTGCAACATTTTTGCTATTTCATCAATACTTTTTCCTTCATCGTGATAATAAAAAACTTTTTCTTTTATCGTAACAGGGGCTTTTTTTTCTGTGGAAGCAGCAGTTTTTATATAACTTCTTGCTACATGTTTTTTAGAAACAAATGCTTTTGGAAGTTCAAAAGGCGGTGATTCTTCTATTAAACTTTCCTTCTTTACTATATTTGTAGTCGTTGCAGAGACAGACTTTTCGGTATTATTCAATTCCTCAAGAAGGCGATTGTTTTCGTCTTTAATTTCTGCTATATAGGCACTGAAAGAGTCTTCAATTTCAGCCAATAGTTGTTCTTGTTTGGACTCTGTATCCTTAAATTTGGTCAGTTTGGCATTTAATAAGGCAATGAAATAAAAACTTATTAACTGATGTAAAAATAATATGACTAATATGATAGATGTCATAAATTCTCCTATCCACTAAAATCCACAAAGTTTCCTTTAAAAGGATGCTTTATCTCTTTCATTTCTTGTTCTTTTTTTTCACGTTTTTTTCTTTCTTGTTCTTCTTGTTGTTTTTGACTATCTGTCAGGCTAGCTTCGGCTGTATTTTTTGCTTCAGTAACCGTTTCTCTATTTTTTTCTAATTGTCTTTCAGATGCAGCTTGTGCATTTGCTTGGTTGACAGAGCTTTGCTGTTGTAACTGATCAGCAACTTTTCCAGCATCGAATGTTTTAGGAATAGCAATTTGGAGCTCTACACCTTTTAAACTCATGAAATTGTCCCCTTACCAAAATAAAATTTAGCAACTATAATGATTTAACTAAACAATCACTAATTAAGGAAGTAAACTCTATTGAATGAAGTTCACACGGGATTAGTTGAGCCAAATGAGCCTTCTCATCGACTCGCAAACTGACGGGTGACGGCTTATCGCTCACCCAGAAAGCGTCCACCCTGCAGAGGAAATCCAAGTGGTAACTGTTTATGACACACTATTCCTAATAAACGGATCGAATTATCAAATAGTAGGTCCTTTTTTACTAAATCGAATAAGATAGATAATTAACACTTGTGACGAGAATTTTTTAACGTCCTTAACTTAGATATCATCCTGCCTGTTTTTTTCTTACGCGTTCATCATTTCATTCGATAATAGCTTGCGCAACTTGAAAAGGGCCTTTGAATGTATTTGTGAGATTCTAGACGTTGATAGTCCTAGCATTTCGCCAATGACGGTTAATGTTAGCTCCTCCGTATAAAAAAGGCTTAAAACTAACTGCTCGTTTTCGTTTAACTGTTGAATTTGTCCAGCAAGGTCATGAAGTAATTCTTGTTTAACCATTTGCTGCTCTGGTGTTTTTTGCACATCGTCTCTAATAACAAATGACTTAGCCTCTGCTTCTTCGTTATCTTGCAGCTGTTCATCAATTGATAAAACATTAGAAAAAAAATGTTCTTGAACCGTTTGGTATACGTCTTCTACCGGCATTTCAACATAATCTGCTATTTCTTCTGCCGATGCATGACGCATTAATCGTTGTTCGAGTTCTTCAATTTTACTTTCTAGCTTTTTTGCCTTTTCTCTAGAAGATCTTGGCAGCCAGTCTTCTTTTCTTAAACCATCGATGATTGCCCCACGAACTCGAAAAGAAGCATACGTATCAAATTTTAGCTCTCTGGAATAATCAAATTTATTGAGCGCATCAAATAAGCCCATCATTCCGAGGCTTTTCAGCTCATCTCTTGATATATTTTTAGGGATGCTTGCGCCAATGCGTTGAACATGATAGGTAACTAGGGGCGTATACTTACGTATGAGTAAATCTCCGGCATCTGGATCTTTGGAATCTAGCCATTTTTTCCAAAGTAGTTGCTCCTCTGTCGAATTTTGTTTTGCCACAATTATCCCCCTCTCCAATATATCTTATGAATACGTATATTATAACAAATTTCCTCATAAAAGGGGGAGTCGAATATATCGACTCCCCCAACTTTCATTCTTCTTTTAACATAGATTTGACAATTTTCGCAAGTTCTTCTGAGGAAGCTTCCGATTGATTTATATCTTCCTTCGTACCAATGATAATTTCTTCCTCGTTAACCACTGGGTTTTCAATGATAAATGCGATAAGGGCTCTAGCGAGAAACGTTAGTAGAAAAAAAAGGATAGCCAGCATACTTGCATTTATCAAAATGCTTTTCCCATTTATAAAAGGATAGGAAGAAAAAAAATAAGTACTAAAAACAATAAGAGATACCCAAAAATTTGAAAGAATTGATCCAACCATTAAATATCTCTCACTCCTTGGTTTACCGTTCTAATGTTTAGTAATTTAGTAAGTGGATCAAATTCAATAGTTCTTCCGCTATTTCCGCCTGTATCTTCAGAAATAATCGGTATGGAATACTTTTTCAAGTAAGTTTTTACTGCTTCAACATTTCGAGGTCCTATTCGCATAGTATCTTTACTTGAAGTAAATTGAAACATTTGCGCACCGCCCGCAATCTTTGCACGCAATCTAAAAGGTTGTACTCCTTCTAATTTGAGTTGTTCAATCATAGCTGGAATCCCTGTATCTGCAAACTTAGCAATATTAACTGTTTCTGTTCTTCCTAAACTAGAATCTGGTAACATTACATGGATTAATCCAGCAACTTGAGACTTCTCATCGTACAATACAACTCCGACACATGAGCCAAGCCCAGAAGTACGTATTGTATTTGGAGCTTTTGCTATCTTCATATCCGCAATCCCAACTTTAACTACCTGACCTAATACAACCATATTAGTGGACTCCCAACGCACTAAAAATAGCTTCAAAAGAGTCGGGATCAGGTAATAAGAAGAAATGGCCTCTTACACTTTCGCCGTCAGGAGCATCTTCTTCATTAATCGCAGTATCAATAACGATGACATAATCGCTTACGTGAGAAACCTCTACTAACCCGAAACTAATAATAGCACCGACCATATCTATACTTAACGCTGGTACCGTTGGATAAATTCTAAGACTTGTAAAATCAGAAAGCGCAGACAAATAAGATCCAGAAAGTATATTCCCAAGCTCCTGCATTGCGGATGCACCTATTTCGGAAACTTCTCCTGTTTGAAAGTCCAAACTTGTATCTTGGACTAAGCGTTGGATGAATCGATTCGCTTGTTCTACAGGCAATACAAAAAACATACTGC
This sequence comes from Bacillus sp. FJAT-22090, assembly GCF_007676755.1. GTDB lineage: Bacteria > Bacillota > Bacilli > Bacillales_A > Planococcaceae > Psychrobacillus. Next base: position 36,734 of record NZ_VEBK01000001.1, read on the forward strand.
CTGTCACATCTCCCTCTATTCTAAGATAAATACCAGCAACGACACTATCTGGTCCACCTGCTAAATCCATCATATCATCGAAAGAAACCATTTCTACTTTTGGAACTTTCATATCTATTTTTTTATTAAGCAGTGTAGATAATGCGGTAGCAGCATGAGCTGCACCAATATTACCGATTTCTTTTAAAACATCTAAATGAATGGATGTTATTTTTTTTTCATACATACATTAAACACCTGACTTTATTGGATCTAATACTAAATTCAGATGTAACAGTATTAACAATCGACGATCAAGTTTTGCAACACCCGCTATATAATCCTGTTCCAATCCACCTACGACTTCAGGTTGGGGCTCTATCGAATCAGAAGGTATATCCAAGACGTCGTTAGCGGAATCTACAATTACCCCTACGTCCATATCCTCTAAAGTAATAATGATAATACGTGAAGACTCATTCAAATCACTTTGACCAAGTCCCAAACGATCTTTCAAGTCAATTATCGGAGTGACCACTCCTCTTAAGTTAATAACCCCTTTCACATAAGAAGGTGTTTTAGGAACTCTAGTAATATGTGAGAACTTTTCAATTCCTTGTACATGAGTAACAGGAATAACATATTCTTTATCTGCTAGTTGAAAAACTACTACTTTTAAATTTTGAACTTCTACAGTCTCTGTCATTTAGTCTCGCTCCCTTCCCAAGAGATCATCTCTTATATTATCAATGCATTACAATCAACGATTAACGCTACTTTACCATTTCCTAATATTGTTGCTCCTGAAATTGCAAATACACTTGTTAAGTATGTCCCTAGAGATTTTAATACGACTTCTTGCTGACCAATAAATGAATCCACTACGAGTCCAGCTAGTTTGTCCCCTTTTCGTACAAGTACAACGGAATGGAATTCATCGTCCGTACTTTCTCGTGGAACTTCAAAAACATTTTCTAAAAATACTAGAGGAACTACTTTTCCACGGAAATCAATCACTTTTTGATTGTGTGCATTTAAGATGTCAGACGAACGAATAATTGCTGTTTCAATAATAGAAGAAAGCGGAATCGCGTAAATTTCTTCCCCCAGTTCTACTAACATGACAGAAATAATAGATAATGTTAAAGGTAATTGAATAGAGAATAATGACCCTTTTCCTTCTGTTGAAGTAATATCAATTTTTCCACCTAATGATTCAATCGTCGTTTTCACAACGTCTAAACCTACTCCTCTTCCCGAAACATCAGAAATTACATCTGCTGTTGAAAAACCGGAAGATAAAATAAGTTCTGCAACTTGTTTATCACTTAACGTGGAAGCAAGTTCCTCAGTTACAATTCCTTTAGAGATTGCTTTTTTCAGTACTTTTTCACGGTTAATCCCTGCTCCATCATCTTCAATTTCAATAAAGACATGGTTCCCACTATGATACGCACGAAGTACAACAGTACCTTCCTCAGGTTTACCATTTGCTTTCCGGATTTCCGGACTTTCGATTCCATGATCAAGTGAATTACGAATAAGATGGACTAACGGGTCTCCAATCTCATCAATAACAGTACGATCTAATTCAGTTTCTGCACCGATAACTTCCAAATTGACTTTTTTATTTAAATCTCTTGCTAACTGTCTTACCATTTTAGGGAAACGATTAAATACTGTTTCTACAGGCACCATGCGCATATTCAAAATAATATTTTGTAGGTCCCCTGTAATTCGTGACATGCGTTCAACCGTTTCATCTAACTCACTGTTATGAATATCTTCGGAAATAGATTGAAGTCGTCCACGATCAATAACTAGCTCTTCGAATAAGTTTAATAGAATATCCAGACGCTCAATATTGACACGAATTGTTTTATTTCCTGCTGTTGCAGAATTTTTAGTAGCTGTTGACTTTTCTTTTTTCTCTTGTTTTGTTTCTTTTTTAACGTCCACTATTTCTTGTGTTTCAACTAATTGCTTTGTTTCTTCTACTTTATTTAACGCATCATTTTGACGATTTTTTAATTGCTCTAAAGTTACTGGGTGCACAAAAACTTCTGTTACTTCCGAAACTTTCATTAATTTCTTTTGTACATCATCTTTTGGCTCAGAGGTTACTAAAGCAATATAGAAAACTTCATCAAAGTCTTCCTCTTCCAGCTTCTCCACCGACGGAGAAGACTTAATGACATCACCCATTTTTTCTAATAGTTCAAAAACCATGTATACACGAGCGGCTTTTAAAAGGCAATCTTCGCGTAATTTTACTGAAATCTCATATGTCTGATAGTCCTGTTCAAAAGATTGTTGGATAACCGTTAATTCATAGTCGTCATATGTCAACCAGTTCTCTTCTTGAGTTACAGTGGCAACATTTTCATCTACCGTTGTGGCAGCCACAGGTGCTGTTTCTCCTGTTTCGATTAAATGCAGCTTTTGAACAGTATCGGCTACATCTAATTTTCCATCGCCACCTTCCGCAATATCTACCACCATTTCTTCTAACTGATCTACCGCAATAAAAACAACATCCAATAAGTCAGGAGTAACATGCAGACGATTATTTCTTATCTCGTCTAATACGTTTTCCATTTTATGCGTTAAATTTGCAATATCTTCGTAGCCCATCGTTGCAGACATACCTTTTAATGTATGGGCTGAGCGAAAGACTTCATTAACAATAGCAATGTCTTCAGGGTCTTTTTCTAATGCTAATAGGTGTTCATTACAAGCCTGTAAATGTTCTTTACTTTCTTCGATAAACATTTCTAAATATTGATTTGTATCCATTCATTAACACCCCTTTAAGGTAAATATTGTATAATTGCTTTTGCTATATTATCTAGTTCAACTACTTCGTTTACTAAATTTGTTTCAACTGCAGCTTTAGGCATTCCGTAAACTATACAAGTTTTTGAAGACTCAGCAATAGCTACTACATTGCCGTTTTTCTTAAGTTGCTGAAGACCTTTGGAACCGTCTGATCCCATTCCGGTCATAATAACAGCAATTTTATCAAAATCATTATAGCGGCTGTTATCTTCAAACAGGACATCTACTGCAGGTCTATGTCCTGCCCTAGGGGCTTCTTCGTTATCTAAAACGATTGAATATGTACTTCCTATTTTATGAATCTTCATATGAAAGCCACCAGGAGCGATATAAGCATGTCCGTCCCGAAGAATGTCTCCATTTTCCGCTTCTTTCACAACGATTTCTGCTAATTGGTTAAGTCTTTCGGCTAGCGATTTGGTAAACCCAGCTGGCATATGTTGAACAATCAACACAGGGGCTTTCATATCTTTTGGTAGTTTCGTGATTACTTCTTGCAATGCCCTCGGACCACCAGTAGATGTACCAATTAAAACCATTTTCCTATTAGTTTTACTCCAATTTTGCACTCGCTTAGAAGTAGGTGTTTGTACTTCTAGAACTTTTTTTTCGTATTGATGGGAAGTCGTTGCTAAAGGAGCTGTTGTGTTACTTTTACTCAGTTTGCTAATGGTCACGCTCGCGGCATTTTCTACTTTTGTTACAAGTTCGTCTTTAATTTTATGTAAATCTAATGAGATTGTCCCACTCGGTTTTGCCACGAAGTCTACTGCACCATATTCCATCGCTTGCATCGTTATTTCTGTACCTTTTTGTGTCGTACTCGAAAGCATAACGACTGCTGTAGGCGTTTCCGACATTATCTGTTTTAACGCATCTAATCCATTCATCTCAGGCATTTCAACATCCATCGTTACAACATCGGGCTTTAATGCTTTTATTTTTTGGATGGCATCTTTCCCGTTGCGTGCAATCCCAACAACTTCAATCACATTGCTTTCGTTGAAAAAATCACCTATCAGCTTACGCATAAAAGCAGAGTCATCAACAATTAATAATTTCTTTTTTTGTATAAAAACCATCTGTTCATGACCTCCCCGAAAATAGTTTTTTCAATCGAGATATGAATTTGCTTTGTTTTGGAATTGCTTGATCTTCCATTTCAAAATCTGCAAAGCGACTCACGATATGTTTTAACTTTTTCGTAATGGCCGCATTCGGGTATAAAATAGAGAAAGGAACTTGTTCTTTTACTGATTTGCGAACGACTGGATCCTCTGGCAAAGATCCAAGTACAATAATTTCTTTTGATAAAAACTTCGACATGGCAAGTTGTAGTCTGGAAGTAGTATCCTCTCCTTCTTCCTCAGAAAACGCTCGATTGCAAAGTAAAAAGTAGTTTTTATCGGGATCTTTAAAATGGATAAACTTCATCATAGAATATGCATCTGTTATGGAAGTCGGTTCTGCGGTTGTAATAACGATAATCTCGTCGACCGAAACAAGTAAGTCCAATGTTTGTCTAGTGGCACCTGCTCCCATATCAAAAACAATATAATCATAATTTCTTTGTAAATATTCGAACGCTTGGACCAATCGCTCGAACATTTTTTCGTTCCATTCCATCACTCCAGACAAACCAGATCCTCCTGAAATATATCGCAAATTATTAGGACCTTCGAACATTACTTCTTCAATCGATTTTTCTCCAACCAAATAATCTTTTAGATTTGTCGGGACCGTTTTTCCAAGTAATATGTGAATATTCCCCATTCCAATATCCATATCAATAAGTACGACTTTCTTTCCTAACCCGCTTAAAGTAGTAGTGAAATTCATGGAAAAGTTGCTTTTACCTACTCCTCCTTTTCCACTAACTACCGCAATTGATCGACCGAGCCTATTTTGACTTCGAAGCATTTGCATTCTTAATTCTTCAGCTTGATCTCTCATAACGAATCCCCTTTAACAATAAATTGAGTAATTCATTTAGATTAGCTTCCACAATATCCTCCGGGACTTCTTGACCATCCGTATAGTAAGCAAGTCCCTTCTTATATTTAACCATTAAATTAATGATTGAGCCAATAGAATTTGTTTCATCAATTTTTGTAAAGATAAATTTTTCAATAGGAAAATCATTAAATTGTTCAATGATCACTTCCATATCTTTTTGCTTTGATGTAGAAGATAAAACAAGGTATGTTTCAGTATTTTCTTTGAAATCAATTAGTTTTTGTAAATCTTCCACAAATTTAATTTCTTTATAATTTCGACCAGCTGTATCAATAAAGACAATATCTAATTCCTCATATTTACCCATAGCTTCTTGCAAATCTTTTTCGTTATAAACAATTTCTATCGGTGCTTGAAGCAAACCGGCATACGTTTTGAGTTGCTCAATCGCTGCAATTCGATATGTATCTGTCGTTATAAACCCAACTTTTTTCTTTTTTTCCAATACGGCACGTGCGGCCATTTTCGCAATAGTTGTCGTTTTTCCAACTCCGGTCGGTCCTAAAACATTTATATATTTCTTCGTATACGAAACTCCCCCGTATGGTAATGCAGCTAGCAGTGAGGTTAAATAATCTTTTGTAACGTTTAACTGATCATCGTTGGTAAGGGTTCCGTTATTTTTTTTCATATGCGCGAAAAGCTCATCACTAACCGATGTGATAAGCTCTTTTGCTAATTCATGTTCTTTCAAATGATGAATAAGCGCTTCTGTTTCACCTGGATATACAGCATTGGTTTGTGGACGCTGAATCGATTTAACCATTTGCTTTAAGTCTTCCAGTTCTTTTTTTATTTCTAAGGAGGTAGTATCCTCCTCTTGAATATGTTGAAAACTTACTTGTTCAACTGACGCAATTGGATTATCAAAAGCATCCATTCCCGCCAATACTTCAATAGATTTCTTTTTAAACATACCTAAAAAACCTTTGGTATAAACAACTTTAGAATTTAAAATGACTGCTTCTTCACCTAATTCTTTACGAATTTGCTTCATTGCTTCTGGCATTGTATTAGCAGTATATTTTTTCATTTTCAATCTATATTCACCACCCCAACACTTTGTACCTCAATGGAAGATTCTAATTCATTGTAAGAAAGAATTGGTATTTGAGGGAAATACCTTTCTGTCATTTGTCTTAAATACATACGAACTGCAGGAGAGCATAAAATAATAGGAGATTGTTCCATTAAGGATGCTCGTTCTATTTCTCTTGCCATCGTTTCCAAAATTGCTTGCGAATCGTTTGGATCTATAGATAAATAGTTCCCATGTTCTGTTTGTTGAATACTATCAGCTATTAACTTTTCCACTTTTCCAGAAACAGTTAAAACTTTTAAGACATGATTATTTCCTGCATACTGGGTAGTGATTTGTTTTGCTAAAGATTGTCTTGTATATTCTGTTAATATATCGACATCGGAAGTCATTTTTGAATAATCGGCAAGTGTTTCAAAAATAATTGGTAAATTTCGAATCGACACATGCTCACGCAATAAATTCCCTAATACTTTTTGAATTTCACCAACTGTTAAAGGAGTAGGTGTTAGTTCATCAACAAGTATTGGATACGTTTCTCTAATATGATCGATCAGCTGTTTCGTTTCTTGACGCCCTAGTAATTCATGAGCATTATTTCGGATTATCTCCGTCATATGAGTAGAAACAACACTTGGTGGATCAACTACTGTATAGCCAAGTATTTCAGCCTCTTCTTTTACTGATTCTGTAATCCATTTAGCAGGTAGGCCAAATGAAGGTTCAATTGTATCAATTCCTTCAATCGAATCATCGTCACCTGGACTCATGGCTAAATAATGATCAAGTAGCAGTTCTCCTCGAGCCATTTCATTACCCTTAATTTTGATACGATATTCATTCGGTTGTAATTGAATATTATCTCGAATACGAACGACGGGAATTACTACTCCGAGCTCAAGCGCTAACTGTCTACGAATCATTACGACACGATCGAGTAAATCTCCACCTTGTGCGGCGTCCACTAATGGAATAAGTCCATAACCAAACTCAAATTCGATTGGATCTACGTTTAGTAGATTAATAACATTTTCCGGACTTTTCATCGTATCCGTGGCAATTTCTTCTTCGTATTCTTCGATTTCTTCCGGATCTTCTTTGCTATTTCTCGACATCATATAAGCACCTATGGCTAGCGCAATCGCGATTGGAAAAGTAATAAGAGCACCAATTGGTGTAACAATTCCTAAAAGTGCAATGGTAACCGCTGCAACGTACAGTAACTTAGGCTGCGAAAACAACTGACTTGTAATATCAGTTCCTAAATTCCCTTCAGATGCTGCTCTCGTTACAACAATACCTGTTGCAGTAGAGATTAATAGAGCTGGAATTTGAGAGACTAAACCATCCCCAACAGTCAGTGTGGAGAACAATACAGCTGCTTCTCCAAAAGGTAGACCTAATTGTACTACCCCGATAATAATTCCAACTGTTAAATTGATAAGAACGATAATTATCCCAGCAATAGCATCTCCTTTTACGAATTTTGTAGCCCCATCCATGGCACCGTAAAAGTCAGCTTCTCCACTAACTTTTTCACGTCTTTCTCTTGCTTCCTTTTCGGAAATCATACCTGCATTTAAATCCGCATCAATACTCATTTGTTTACCTGGCATCGCATCAAGTGTAAAACGAGCCGCAACTTCGGATACACGCTCCGCTCCCTTTGTAATAACAATGAATTGAATAATTACCAAAATAGCAAATACAACTAAACCTACTAAAATATTACCCCCGGTTACAAACGTCCCAAACGTTTCAACAACTTTACCAGCGTCTCCTTCCGATAAAATTGCTCTCGTAGTGGATACATTCAGACCAAGTCGGAACAAAGTAACGATTAGCAATAAGGGTGGAAATACGGAAAATTGAAGTGCTTCCTGCATATTCATAGAAGTCATTAAAATAAGCAATGCAATGGTAATATTAATGATTATTAAAAAGCTTAATAACCAATGAGGAAGAGGTATTACTAGCATCGCCACAATAGATATTACAGCAGCTAATACAGTTATATCGCGGACTTGCATATACTTCCACCTCAATCTTTGCCTTTAAATTTTTTGTTTAATTCGATATACATAAGCTAGTACTTCTGCAACTGCCTTAAAGAATTCATCTGGAATTCGTTGACCAATTTCCACTTGATCAAACATTGCTCGAGCAAGTGGACGGTTTTCAACCATCACTACATCATTTTCTTTAGCAATTAGCTTGATCTTTTGTGCAACAAAATCAGCACCTTTTGCAACAACTATTGGAGCATCCATGGATTCGTCATCGTATTTAAGCGCGATGGCAAAGTGGGTCGGGTTGGTAATCACCACATCGGCAGTCGGAACTTCCTGCATCATTCGGCGCATGGCCATCTCTCTTTGTCGCTGTCTAATACGCGATTTAATAATTGGATCTCCATCCGAGTTTTTATGTTCATCTTTAATGTCTTGTTTCGACATCTTTAGATTTTTTTCATAGTCGAAACGCTGATAGAAGAAATCCAGAATAGAAATAAATAGCAGCACACAAGAAGCAGCAATCCCCATCATGCCAGTTAACCATCCAACGGTCGATAGCGTATCCCATGCTGTTTTAAATGACAAGGAAAGAACTTGTTCTAGATTCATCCATAAAATAAGCGTAGTTACAGATCCAATAAAAGAAATTTTCAAAATAGATTTCAATAGCTCAATAATTGCCTTTAAAGAAAAAATTCGCTTTAACCCTTTAATCGGATCAATCTTTTTTAAATCAAACTTAAGAGGTTCCGTTGTAAAGAGTAAACCAAATTGAAAAAAGTTAGCAGCTATAGAAGCTAAAACTGCTACTAGCATGATAGGAAGTAAGATTTTGGCCATTTCCATCAGCATATCTTTATAAATTTTAATAGCCGTCTCAATAGTCATTGAATCTATTAACATATATTTTGTAAATGTAACTTCAAAGAATGAAAATATTTCCGTTCGTAGGAAACCTGAAAAGAAAAATAAAAATAGGAAAACTGCTAGTAATACAATTGCACTTGTAACATCTTGGCTTTTTAATACTTGACCCTTTTTTCGCGAGTCTTGTCTTTTTTTAGGTGTCGCTTTTTCTGTTTTTTCCCCAGAGAAAAACTGTAAATCTAATTGGAGTCTGTACATATTAGCCACCGCCTAAAATGATCATTAAGTCTCGCATACTAACGACCATAATTTCAAACATCTTTTGAACTACCGCCATTAATACACCCATCATAACAAAAAGCACTAAAAAACTAACACCTATTTTAATCGGAAAACCGACAACAAAAATATTTAACTGTGGAACTGTTCTCGCAGTAATACCAAGCGCGATATCTACTAAAAATAGAGTTGCTACAATTGGAATAGACATTTGAAATGCTACTGCAAAAACTCCAGCAAAAGTTTTCATTATAAATTCTATAAAGTTTTCTTGACCAAAAGGTGGCCAGGAAAGCTCCATCGGTATAAATTGATAACTATAAAAAATACCGTCCAACAATAAATGATGACCATTCAAAGCAAGCAACAATAGAAGTGCCAGCGTGTTTAAGAACTGGCCTATTAAAGGACTTTGCGCTCCTGTTTGTGGATCAATTACATTCGCAATAGCAAATCCCATTTGGAAGTCAATAAACCCACCTGCAATTTGTATGGCAGACATAATGATATAAGCAAGTAATCCGATAAATAAACCAACGATCACTTCTTTCATAATCAGTAATATATAATCACCATTCACTTCAAATGGCTCAACATCCATTGTGTAATACATCATCCACGAAATAACGACAGCAAATGCAATCCGATGCGTTGCAGGAATCGTACGGTGTGAAAAAAGTGGTAGCGTAACAAAAAATGCAGAAACTCTTGCAATAATAAGTAATAAAATCGTCAATTTTGGTAAAATTTCTTCCATGCCATCAACCAATGTATCGTACTAAATTTTCAAAAATATCGGATGCATAGGAGGTTACATGTGACAACATCCAAGGTCCAAAAAAAACAATTCCAACTAAAACAGCAATAATTTTAGGAACAAATGCAAGTGTTTGTTCTTGAATTTGTGTTGTCGCTTGAAAAATACTTACTGCAAGACCAGTGATTAATGCGATCAATAAAAGAGGACCTGATGTAAGAAGTATGACCCAAATAGCTTGTTCTGCAATCGAAATAACCATTTCATTACTCATTACTATCAGCTCCTAAAAACTTTGTAAAATGGATTTCATGACTAAATACCAACCATCCACTAACACAAACAATAAAATTTTAAATGGTAGTGAGATCATTACTGGCGGTAGCATCATCATACCCATTGACATTAATATACTGGCTACAATCATATCAATTACTAAAAAAGGGATAAAGATCATAAAACCAATTTGAAAAGCGGTTTTAATTTCACTTAATGCAAATGCAGGAACCATTACTGTAAGCGGTATGTCATCTATGCTTTCTGGTCGTTCTGCTTCTGTATACCGTAAAAATAATTCTAAGTCTTTCTGTCTTGTATGCTTGCTCATAAACTCTTTAAATGGTCCACTTGCATTTTCGTATGCTTGTTCTAACGAAATATCCTCGTTGAAAAGTGGAGTTAACGCTTCCTCATTCACTTGTTGAAACGTAGGAGCCATGATAAAAAAAGTTAAAAACAAGGCCAATCCCACAATAACTTGGTTGGGAGGCATTTGTTGTGTCGCCAAGGCAGTACGAACAAACGAAAGAATAATAACAATTCTAGCAAAACTAGTCATTAATATTAAAATGCTTGGTGCCAAAGATAAAACCGTTAGCAATAGCATTAATTTGATTGAAGTAGAGACATTTGACGGATCACTGTCCGAGAAAAACTGGACAAAATCATTCATTTTTTTCGCGCTCCTTTGTCTTCCAATCCTCTAATACATCACTACGGTCTTTTTTAATTTCTCGTAACTTTTTTTGGAATGTTTCGTTAAATGAAAGATCCTTTTTTTCATTACTTTTCGATTTAGAAGATATATTCTCTTTAAAGCGGTTAACGAGTTCAGATATGTATGGAACTGTTTTTCCATTCTCTTGCTTTTCTACGTATATTTTTGTTAACATCTCTATCTCTTCAGGATTCTTTATTTCTTTTAATAATGTGATATCTTCTCCAATACCAACGAGATAGATAGAGTTACCTACTTGTAATAACTGAACAGATTTACCTTGACTTACTCCAACTCCACCTAGATTTTGTATTAGCTGACTACGTTGGAATGTTTTATTTCTGCTATTTACAAACCGTAATAGTGTATAAAGCAACAATACAACAAATAGTAAAGCAAAGATCATTTTAATATAATCCCAAATAGTAACCGATACCCCACTAGATTCATCAACATTAGGTTTCTCATCATCAATAGCAGGGGCGGGTTTTTCTTTTGTATCGGTCTTTGATTTATTGTAATGTTCTTGAATACTTTCATTTGAATCTGTTGCGGCATTTACGTCCATAGCAAACGGTAATAAAAAAAGAGATGTGATACATAAAACGAGGGATAATTTCCTCATTGTATTACCCGAGAGCTTTGGAAATTGCTTCAATTACACGGTCCGCTTGGAAAGGTTTAACGATAAAGTCTTTCGCTCCAGCTTGAATTGCATCAATTACCATCGCTTGTTGACCCATAGCTGAACACATAATAATAGTAGCATTTGAGTCTTTTGCTTTAATTTCTTTCAAGGCAGCAATTCCATCCATTTCAGGCATGGTAATGTCCATTGTTACTAGATCCGGTTTAAGTTCTGCATACTTTTCAATAGCTTGAATCCCATCTGCGGCTTCTCCTACTACTTCAAATCCATTTTTGGACAAAATATCCTTAATCATCATTCTCATAAATGCTGCATCATCAACTATTAAAATTCTTTTCGACATAATATGTCTCCTCCAGTACTATCTTAAATTATGAATACGTTCCGCTTGGCTTAGAATGTCTGTAATACGTACACCAAAGTTTTCATCGATTACAACAACCTCACCTTTAGCAATGTGTCTATTGTTCACTAGAATATCCACTGGCTCACCGGCTAACTTATCCAGTTCAATAATGGACCCGCTAGTAAGTTCTAATATTTCTTTCACAGTTCTTTTAGTACGACCTAATTCTACTGTTACTTGCAGTGGAATATCAAGTAGTAAATTTAAATTTCTTGATTCATTTTGTGATAAACTTGGCGCTTCAAAACTAGCAAATTGTGCTTGCTGCACTTCTACTGGTGGTGCTACAGGACGGGCAGGTTGACTAACTTGCGTTTGTGCTTGTGACGGCACTTGTTGATGCGTTTGTGTTGTTTGTGATTGCGCCTGCGCTGGAGAAGTTTCTACTCTTTCTTCCATGATGGTCGCTGCAGCTTCCTGCTCATCGTCTTCTCCCATTAGTGACTTTACTAATTTCAAGCCAAATTCTAGTGGAAGTAATTGCATAATATTCGAATCAATTAATTCTCCGATCCGTAAACGAAATGAAATCTTAATAAGCATTTCATCATTCGGAATAGCATCTGCTCCTTCATCTGCTAATAAATCCATCAAATCAATAGAAGGAGGAGAAATATCAACCTTTTTATTAAAAACAGTGGACATAGATGTAGCTGCTGAGCCCATCATTTGATTCATTGCTTCCTGAACAGCACTTAGCTGTATTTCACTAAGCTCAGGTTTAGGATCAATCCCATCTCCACCAAGCATCAAATCAGCAATAATTGCAGCATCTGATTGTTTGATCACAAGAAGGTTCATCCCGATTAGCCCAGCTGTATATTGAACTTGTACAGCCACATATGGATGAGGGAATTCCTCCTTTAATCTAGATCGATTAATCATGCTAATACTTGGGGTCGTTATATCAACTTTCTGTCCCAACAAAGAAGACAAAGCAGTCGCCGAACTACCAAATGAGATATTCCCGATTTCACCAAGCGTGTCTTGTGCAAAAGCATCAAGATAATCCTCTACAATGATCACTTCCGTGTTTTCATTATCTTTTTCCTCTTCTAATGTGGTTCCTCTAAGGAGGGCCTCAATTTCTTCTTGGGAGAGCATATCATCACTCATCATCATCCTCTCCTCCTTTCAAAGTTTCAATGACTTGTACAGCCATTCGTTTTTTTAGTTTTCCTGGTTGTGCTTTAAATTTTGGAATATCTCCTACTTTAATCGTTAACGGATTATCTATTTTAGCATTTAATTGGATAACATCACCTAATTGTAAATAAAGCAAATCTTCAACGGAAATATCGGTAGAACCTAATTCTACTATCATCGGAATCTCTGCTGATTTTACCCTTCTTTCAAGCACTTTTAATTGTTCTGGTGACACTTCTTTTTTATTTGTTTGCATCCAATAGCGTACCGATAAGTTTGGTACAATAGGTTCTAAAACAACATGTGGTATACAAATATTAATCATTCCACTCGTTTCACCAACAATTGTGTTAAATGATATAACAACGACTGTTTCATTTGGAGAAATCATTTGTAGAAATTGTGGATTTACCTCAAGCTCTGTCAATATCGGATCTATATCCGCAATGTTAACCCACGCTTCCCGAAGATTATCAAACGAGCGTTCAAATAAGTTCGTCATAATTTTTGTTTCAATTTCGGTCAAGTTATCTGTTTTTGTATGTGCTTCACCTTTACCACCCATTAGTAGATCGAGCATGGAATAAGCAATGTTCGGATTTATCTCCATCAAGATATTCCCTTCGAGCGGCGGGACTTCAAATACATTAATAAGTGTCATATGTGGTACCGATCGAATGAATTCTTCAAACGGAATTTGGTCAACTGACACAACTGAAATTTGTACGTACGATCTTAATTGGGCAGAAAAAAATGTGGTTAACAAACGGGCAAAATTTTCATGGATCCGGGTTAAACTTCGAATCTGATCCTTTGAAAAGCGAAGCGCTCGTTTAAAATCATATACTCTGACTTTTCTAGATTCCTGTTCGCTTTTCATCTCATCTGCTGTCATTTCGCCTGTCGAAAGCGCACTTAACAACGCATCTATTTCTGATTGAGATAATATATCTCCTGCCAATCTGCCCACCTCCATTCCAAATATTACTTTACTGAATTATATAAGAAGTTATATAAACCTGCTGCACTTCTCCTTCATCCATTAACTCATTAATTTTGGCTTTCAACAATGATTGAAAATTCGCTTTGCCTTGCTTACCTTCTAAATCTTCTGGAGTCATTTCAGAAAGCTCTGTAATGACAATATCTTTCACTTGGAAATCACGTTTCGTTAATTCTTCTCCAGCTTTCGTACTATCCGTTTGCACTTTTAACGAAATGCGTATGAATTTATTTGTTGAAAGATTCGTTGTAATTTCGGGTATATCAACGGATGATTCCACTATTTCATCAATAGTCGGGCCGGTTTCTTCCTTATCGCCTTTATTTAACTGAAAAATAAGGAGTAATGCAATAACGCCAACTAAAGTAATGGAAACTAAAATAATAAGCATAATGGTAAGCAGTTTATTTTTACTCTTCATGTTCTTCTCCTCTAATATGGGGGTTCGATAATATATGTATTTCCTTGTAAAATCGAGAAATTTGAGCGTGTACCTCTTCTCTGGATTCCAACGCAACATATTTATGACCGTTTGTTAGTGTTATCGTTGTATCCGGAAAAGATTCAACCGTCTCTATGTATAGAGCATTCAACGAAAACTCTTTGCCGTTCAATCGAGTTAAATTAATCATCTATATAAGGGCCGGGCCATTCTAGGAACGGCCCACCCCTCCCTTACAAAATTATTAGTTTAATAGATTAACGTTTTAAGTTTACAAGTTCTTCCAGTATTTGGTCAGAAGTTGTAATGATACGCGTATTCGCTTGGAACCCACGTTGTGCAACGATCATATCTGTGAATTCTTCAGATAAGTCAACGTTAGACATTTCTAGGAAACCAGAGTTTACAGAACCCATACCCTCATTTGTAGCAGTTTGATTAAATGGAGAACCGGAGTTTGCTGTTTGTTGAAAATAATTTGAACCAGCTTTAGCTAGTCCTCCTGGGTTAGGGAATTTCGAAAGTACTAATTGTCCCGCCCATTTTAAAGTACCTTCCGAATCGACAAATGAAACTGTACCATCCTGACCAACACTCATACTTTGTGCGTTTGTAGGGATTCTAATTGGTGTATATTCTATTGTTCCGGTTGTGGAGGTAACAGGTTTGCCATCGGGAGTGAACCCTGTATTGTCTGTATCTAAATTTCCAGTTACTGTTGTATCTGCTGTTACATCAGATGCATTTGGGTACTCAGTACCTACATCATCGGAAACACCATTCCAAGTAGCTGCAACTCCTACTACATATTTTCCATCCGAATTAACCAAATAGCCATTGTTATCCATATAGAAGTTGCCTGCTCGTGTATATAATGGATTAGTAAATTGACCTGCTCCTGCATTGTCTACGCCTACCCCATCTGCAACAATGAAAAATCCATCTCCAGATATCGCCAAATCTAATGTATTTCCCGTAGATTGCATAGAACCACCAGAGTGAATTGTGTCAATCGCAGCTAACTGAGAACCTAGTCCTACTTGTTTTGCGTTAACTCCACCACGTGTTCCCGTTGCAGCTGATGCCCCGGAAGTCGTTTGTGAAATTAAGTCTTTGAAAATAGTACGTCCTTTTTTAAATCCATACGTATTGACATTGGCGATATTGTTACCGATAACATCCAGTTTGGTTTGGAAGTTTTTTAAACCTGAAATACCTGAGTACATTGAGCGAATCATTTATTTTTTCTCCCTTCAATTTGCGTGCTAGCTTCAATCAGTCCGCTGCACATAGCATCCTTTAACAGGTCCTGCTATTTATTAGTTAAGCACAATTGTGCCATCGATATTTGTAAATAATTGATCTTTCGCTTCCGTGCGATCCATAGCGGTAATCACTGTTGCGTTTTTTGCACTAACGATTAGCGCTGCTTGGTCCATCAATACTAATGAGTCTTTTACACCTTTTGAGCGGGCTTCAAAAACTTTGTCACTCACAAGTTGCCATTCTGCATCCGTTATATGAATATTTCTTTCAGTTAATCGTTGGTTGGCATGTTTACTTACCTTCAATTCAGTTTTTCCAGTAGCTTCATGAAGTTGCTGTAAAAACGATTGTTTAGGTGCAACAACTTGTTTAGGCGTAATCGGTTGACGGATGGTTGTTTGCAGCGGAACACGGTGAAGATTTACGTTATCCATTGCAGTTCTCCGTTCAATTTTATTTAATAGATATTATTTGATCTGAAGTAATAGTTGTTCCATCACTCAAATTAAATACGACTTTTCCATCTTTTTTAGAAACAGATTCAACCTGTGCTGTTTGTCCAGTAGGTGGTTCTGAATTTTCATCAGTTTCACTAGTTGTTTTTTGATCGGTTTCTGCACTCTTCGGTATATAGCTAACCGTTTTGCCTATTAGCATACTAGCTTCCACTAGACTATTGGAATTTGCGCTACCTCCAATAATCTCAGAAATATTACCTGGTGTAATAACTTTACCGTCAGCAAGTGTAAATTCCACACTTCCATTTACAAATTTAATGCCTGTAATTTGACCGGTGCCTTCATTAATAATAGGCTTTTTATTTTCATCTAGTTTATCTGTTACTTCATGCCATTTAACTTCCTTACCGACAAAGCTACTGTACTCAATCATTTGAGATTGCTCTTGTACTGCAGCAAATTCTTTAAAAGCAGTAGCTAGGTTTTGCATTTGCTCTAGAGATGAGAACTGAGCCATCTGGGCTATGAATTCATTGTCTTTCATTGGGTTAGTTGGATCTTGATTTTGTAACTGAGTCATTAGTATTTTCAAGAATGCATCTTTCCCAAGAGCACTACTTCCTGTTTGCTTTTCTACTTTTTTTTGATTTGCCAAGTACATATTATTTGTAATTGGATTCATATCTGCCATCTATTAAACCTCCATTTCCTTCAAAAAGTCTTCGAAATTAGAAATTTCTTCTTTTTCTTCTTTATTAGTTTCTTGTTGTTCTTGTTGGTGCTGTCTAAATGATTCTTGGAAAGATTGATTGCGTTCCTGTCTAGAAGTATCTTGCAAAGCTTGTGTGATTTCCAATTTATCTAATTGAATATTTTGACTTACCAAGCCTTGTTTCAATTGATGAGAATGCGAATCTAATAGTTCTTTTCCAAGGGCAGTAGACGCTAGCATTTTAGTTGTAAGCATGCCATCTTTTTGAATTAGTTCTATACGTATTGTTCCTAAATGTTCCGGATACAGTTTTACTACAAGTCGGTTTGCTCCACCTGCTTGACCAAATTGGACACGGGACATGGCTTTTTGTAGTTCTTTCATAAGTTCTTCAGATTGAGCAGGTTTTTCATTAGGGAGCGTCACTGAGACGGTTTCCACCTTTGTCTGAACAATCGTTGGTGATTGACTCTGTATATTCGTAGTGACTTCTTTAGTATCTATCACTTTTTCAGTAGAAGTTGCCATTTGTTTAATAATCACTTGCTGCACGACAGGTCTCATCGCTTGTTCTAATGTTAGGGTCTTCGTATTATTCGGTATTAATTGTACATTTTCTTCAGTCGCTAAATCTTTCGAGACCATTTCTTTAATACCTTCAATTAATTGCTCTACATCAAATAATGTCGATTCCTGTTTAAATGTCAGATCTGATTTTTTCCCAATTAATTGAACCACTTTTAACAATTGTACAGCTTCTTTTGCTTCAAGCGGATTTACCGATCCTTGACCATTTAAGGACTGAATGATGGTATCTGTTAGCTTACTTGCTTGTTCGTTAATACCTGCTAGCAAATCCCAAACATTGGAGTCATCCATATCATTAGGATCTGAATCTTCTCCTAGCAGCTTACCTAGTAATTCTTTCAATTCCTTTGGTTTTACTGCTAAATCATTGGAACCTAGTAATGTTTCTAACTCTTCCAAAGTTGATGATTCAAGAATAGCTTGTAAGTCCCCTATAATATTCTGGTCTTTCATATTAACTATTACTTCATTTGGCTGTTGTATTTGTTGGTTTGATAAGATTTGACCAAATACATTCCCAAAAATTTGATTGGATTCAATCGGTAATTCTTGACCTTTGGATTGGAGGGTAATATTATTCCCCATGTTTACTAACGTCGCGATATTCAAGTCTTTTCACCTCCTTTCAAATTAAAGAATAGCTTATTGTTTTGTCATAAGCTCTGTATATTTTGCAGCATCTTCTGGTGTCATTTTTTCATAAATTTTTGCTACCGTATCGGGTTTTAAACTAGTTAAAATACGTAAAGCTTCTGCATCACTCATTTTCGCAATAACGGGTGCTGCCGACTTAGCAGACATTTTTTCGAAAGTAGAAACTATTTCAGCATATTCTTGTTTCGTACTTGTTTGTTCTCTTTTAAGCGTTTCAATTTCGTCCAGTAATCTTTGTTGTTCTACTAAAAGGGCTTCGTTTGATTTTGCGGAATTGTCTATCTCTGTTTGCAATTTTCCAATCTGAGCTTCTTTTTCTTGAATATCGGCTTGTAACGAAACGACTTTAGTTTCTAGACGTTCAGTTTGTACATCTGTTGTTACTGTTTGGGCTTGGTCTGAACTAGTAATTTCTTTTACTTTTTCAAAAACATTTATATTTGCTATTTGTGCAACAATTAAGAGCAGAGCTAAAGCAAATAAAAAAGGAATGATAAACCAATACAAAAACATTTTCATCTTGCTAACACCTTTTGAATCTTCTTTCACTTGTTGAATGCTTTTATCCGATTTGTTCCGTTTAGCCATGCTACTACTCACCTAATCTCTTTGTTTTGAAACTTTAAAGAAGAAATTTCATCTAATTGTATTGTTTCTAATCGATTTTGTTCTTGTTGGAATTGCTCAAAGTCTTTTTCTTTGATTTTTTCAAACTTACGAACTTCCAACGACTTTTCTACTAACTTTTCTTCAAACCAATTCATTTTCGAACGCGCTTGTATTACTTCTTTTTGAACAATATCAATTCTCTTTTGTAGACCTTCTATATAGTTTGAATAATGGTGAACTGCATCAATCGATAACCCTAACGTCAAGCGATCATTTTGAACATCCATTGTATTTTCCTTCTTTTTCAGAAGATCGTATAATTCAGTAGCTATTTTCTCAAAAGTGTTCACCGATTCTTTATAAGCAATTTCCGTTTCTGACTTTTCTTGTTCTCGAATATTTAACACTTTTGCAAATTTATATTGATACGCAACCATTTTATGAACCACCACCTGATAGTTTCACTAATTCATCCACAGTCGAATTTAACGATACTTTGTCTAAATAGCCTTGCTTTAAAAAAGAGGTAATAAGAGGCTCATATTGTATAGCTTCATCAATTTCTTTAGAAGTGCCTCGTTTATATGCCCCTATATTGATCAAATCCTCTGATTTATTGTACGTAAAATATAAATCTCGCAATCGTTCAGCAGCTTTTTTATGGTCCTCATCCGAAATATGATTCATTAGACGACTGATGCTCTTTAGAACATTAATCGCTGGATATTGCCCTTTATTGGCCAATGAGCGATCGAGTACAATATGTCCATCCAAAATCCCTCGTACGGTATCTGCAATCGGCTCGTTCATATCGTCCCCATCTACTAACACAGTATAAAAAGCTGTAATTGTTCCATGCTCATTTGTTCCTGTTCGTTCCAAAAGCTTCGGTAAAATTGCAAAGACGGAAGGAGTATATCCTCTTGTAGCGGGAGGTTCCCCAACTGCTAGTCCTATTTCCCGCTGTGCCATTGCTACTCGTGTAACAGAATCCATCATTAGCATGACATTTAAACCTTTATCTCGGAAATACTCCGCAATCGCAGTAGCAGTAAAGGCCCCTTTAATACGCATTAAAGCAGGTTGATCAGATGTGGCTGCAACAACAATTGACCTCTCTAATCCTTCTTTACCCAAATCTCGCTCAATAAATTCACGAACTTCTCTACCGCGTTCTCCTATAAGTGCAATAACATTTAAATCGGCATTTGTATTTCTTGCGATCATACCAAGTAGAGTACTTTTTCCGACCCCAGACCCGGCAAATATACCTACCCGTTGGCCTTTACCGATTGTTAACATACCATCGATTGCTTTTACTCCTACTTCCATTCGTTCATCGATTGGTGGACGAGTAAGAGGATTGGGTGGATCCTGTTCCGTACCAACAGTCATTAATCCTTTAGGTAGTACTGTACCATCAATTGGATTCCCCATAGAATCGAGCACTTTTCCAATTAACTCTGCGCCTACCTTTATCTCTAAAGGACTATTCGTTCCTTCTACCAAACAACCAGTAGAAATTTCTCGAATATTTGTATATGGCATGAGAACAACTATTTCTTCTTTAAATCCGACTACTTCAGCAAGAATAATGGAAGGACCGTTTTTAGAAGAGTTTATATGAATTTTACAGACGTCCCCTATGGAACTCTCAGGACCTTGTGATTCAATCATTAATCCAACAACACGACTAACACGACCATATTTTTTAAATGTAGGTACACTCGATATTTGTTGAATTAAATCGGCCGCTTTCATCACATTCACTCCAAGTTATCTATCATATTCACTAATTTTTGTCGTAGTTCTTGCAATTGTTCATCTATGCTTACAACAATTCTTCCATGATTGGTTTCAATATAGCAATCTGTTTCATTCATCTCATCGTCTACGAAGATCATAAATGGCACGTCAATTGGAAACAAAGAGGCAAGCTCCTCACGATTACTAGATACTAATGCAAAATAAGTAGGAGAAACATACAATTTAATCTCTTTCATTTCTCTTGCTTCTTTTAAGCCTCTTTGAACAATGGATAAAAACAGTTCTTCATTTTCCTCTAGCTTTGTCCCTATAATTCGTTCAGCTGTACGAAGACCAAGTTCCAAAATAATCTGTTCTTGCTGTTGCAAATATTTCGCTGCATTTTCATGAGCTATTTGCATCGTTTCGTTTGCAGTTTGTAATGCACCTTGCATATCGGAAAGCGCCTTTTGACGTCCTTCCTCCAGACCTTGCGTAAACCCCTCATCGTAAGCTTGCTTTTGGAATTCCAGCTTTTGTTCGTCCCAAACTTTTCGTTCATGCTCAATATATTGAGTGGTTTCTTCTATTTCATTTGATAAAGTAGCTTTTTTCTGAGAAATCTCTTGTTCTACTTCTTGGAGCATCTTTTCTCTTTCTTTTAAAATTATTTCCAAAGAAAGAGGTTGTTCCGTGTCCAATTCTTCTTGAACATACAGATTTTTTATTTGAATAGGTTTTATCTTTTCACTGTTTTCACTTACTTGAACGCTTCGGAAAATCTTAGACAATAATGTCATCTCCTCCACCACGTGCAATAATTATTTCACCAGCATCTTCTAGCCTTCTAATGACGGTAACAATACGAGATTGTGCTTCTTCCACGTCTCGCAATCTAACAGGACCCATAAATTCCATCTCTTCTTTAAATGTGTCTGCCATACGAGTAGACATATTCCGGAAAATAACGTCTTTTACTTCTTCGCTGGATACTTTCATCGAAAGTAGCAGGTCCTCATTTTCACAATCACGAATAACGCGTTGAATCGAACGATTATCCAATGTAACAATATCTTCAAACACAAACATTCTTTTCTTAATTTCTTCTGCAAGTTCAGGGTCTTGGATTTCTAAAGCATCCAAAATAGTTTTTTCTGTTGTACGGTCAACACCATTTAAAACTTCCACCACTGCATCAACTCCACCGGTTTCTGTGTAATCTTGCGTGACGGTCGAAGAAAGCTTTCTTTCTAATACTGATTCGATTTCACTTATAACTTCAGGTGAAGTAGAATCCATTGTTGCTATACGCTTGGCGATGTCCGCTTGCACTTCCTGAGGCAAAGAAGAAAGAATTATTCCCGCCTGCTGTGCTTCTAGATAAGATAGAATAAGCGCAATTGTTTGTGGGTGTTCATTTTGTATAAAGTTAAATAATTGTGTCGGCTCTGCACGTCTAGCAAAATCAAAAGGTCTTACTTGCAGGGAAGACGTTAAGCGATTAATAATGGACTGGGCATGTTCTGTACCAAGTGCTTTTTCAAGAATGGTTTTGGCATAACCAATACCACCTTGTGAAATATAATCTTGTGCAAGTGCGATATTATGGAACTCTTCAATAATATCTTCTTTAATTTCGGGCTCGACTTTTTTCACACTAGAAATTTCTAATGTCAAACGCTCGATTTCTTCTTCATTTAGATGTTTATAAATGGAAGCTGACACTTCAGGCCCAAGTGAAATCAATAAGAGTGCAGCTTTTTGTCTCCCACTAAGTTCTTTTTCTTTCTTATTCATGGCCGTCCCCCTTATCCATTATGACTTAGCAATAATTGCATCCAGATTGTTAGCCCGGCATACTGTTTAAAGCCTGTTAAAATCTGTGATATTCGGCGAAGACTTTAACTTTATTTCCTTGAATAAAGTTAATCCTCTGCTATCCAAGTACGTAACAATTTAGCAAAGTCATCTGGTTTATCTTTAGCCATTTTTTCTAGTTGTTTTCGTCTTAAAGTAGCTTCTGTTTCTTTTTCATCATTGATATCGTCAATTTTTAACTCTTCTCTTTGTTCTTCGAGAATAACTAATTCTTCCTCGTCTTTTCTTCTAGATCGAATAATAAAGATTATTAGAAGAATAATTGCAGCTAATAAAATTCCTCCAACTACATATGCCCACCAAGGAATTACAGATGTTTTTTCTGCAGTAGCCACAGCTTTGCCGTTAAATGGTTGAACAGACACAACAATTTTTTCTTGTAATTGTTGTTCCGACAACTCGCCTACTTCCTCTTTATCAATAGAAGTTCGAATAATAGTCGCAAGAATTTGTTCTATGTCGCCTTGTACCCCATTTGGCATAGAAGATATATCTTCAGCATCAGGTGGCTCAACCATTACTTGAATACCGATATCTCTAATTTTATATGGACTTTCAACAATTTCTTTACGAATACGATTCACTTCGCTGTTTATCATATCTTCTGTTCTTTCATAGTCACCGTTTGCATTAGAACCTTCGACATAGTTTGTAAAATTATCTGTTGCATCCTCTGCTTGTGGTGTTCCACCTGCAACTGGATTATTTCCAGTAAACGTCTCTGAAATTCGTTGTGCACTAATTTCAATACCTGCCATATTTTCTTCATCCACAGGCTCAACTAAATTTTCTTCTCTATTTTCTTGTTTGAAATCAATATCTGTTGTTACAGAAACAACTACTTTATCTTGCCCCATTAAGGTACTTAACATTGTTTGTACTTGTCTTTGCAAATCTCGTTCAATAGTTTTCTTAATGGCCATTTGATCTGTAGCGCTTGCTCCACCTGTACCTGAGTTTGCCGATTTCAAATCAAAGTACTCGAAAAATTGATTAGTGATAACAATATTTTCTTTTGCTAAATTAGGAACTGATTTAGAAACCAAATTGTATAAGGACAAGATTTGAGATTCAGTAAATTGATATCCTGGTTTCGTATTTAGCACAATTGAAGCACTTGCAGATTCGTTACTTTGAGATAAAAAGACACCTTCTTCTGGTAATGTAATCATTACTTTCGCATCTTTTACTCCTTCTACACTTTTAATCAAGTTTGCTAATTCAGTTTGCATAGAAGCTAGCTTCAATACATTAAACTCGTTATCCGTCATACCAAAACCAGCATTTTGAGAGAAGAAACTATAATCAATCATTCCTGACTCTGGAAACCCTTCTGCTGCTAGTTGAACTAATAATGAGTCCACTTGTTCTTTGGGAACTAAAATGGATGTACCACCCGCAGCAATCTCATTTGGAACTCCTTGAGCATCCAGTGTTTCTTTTATACGTCCTATTTCTGAAGGTGCGGCATCTGAGTATAGTGGAACAAATTCTGTTTTGGTTAAAAAGTAAGTAAGTACAACTGCAAATAATATAACAGCTGCCACACTTCCTATTAGTGTTCCTTTTTGCGTTTTCGTTCTACTTTTCCAAAATGCAGTTATGTCATTTGTAATTTTTTTTATACGCTCATTCATTAGTATCCTCCGGCTATGGTGAATATTTTAAATCGATATTTAGCGATAACCGAGAGTTTAGACTGGCATACGCATGATTTCTTGATACGCTTCGACTACTTTGTTTCTGATTTCCAATGTTGCATTCAGTGTAATACTTGCTTTTTGTGAAGCTATCATCACATCATGCAATTCTATATCTTCACCACGAATTAATTTCTCTGTAGCAACATCGGATGCTTGTTGATTTGCATTTACAGATTCAATTGCGCTTTTCAAAAAATCGCCAAATTTTCCTTGTGCTTCTGCGGAACTCAATTTTGAAGTGGTAGATGCAGGATTTATTTGGGAAGGATTAAATAGTGAAATAGATTCAATCGCCATATTTAGTCAGCCCTTCTTTCTTCTTATTTTCCGATTTCAAGTGCTTTCGAAAGCATTGCTTTATTCGCATTGAAAACCGTGACATTCGCTTCATAAGAACGGGTCGCTGATATTAAGTCAACCATTTCTTTTAGGGGATCTACATTGGGCATTTCTACATACCCTTCTTCATTTGCATCAATATGCGTTGGGTCATATACCATTTTAAATGGTGTTTCTGTATCTTCGTTTATTTTTGATACTTTTACACCATGTCCTAAGCTGTCTTTTTTCGCAGTTCCCATTGCGACATTTAAGAAATTTGAAAACTTCCCTTCTAATGGCTGTAATGTAACTGTCTTTCTTCTATATGCTTGCCACTCTCCGTCGACAAGTTTAGAGCGAGTAGTGTCAACATTCGCCATATTAGAGGAGATTACGTCCATACGAAGACGTTGTGCTGTCAATGCGGACGCGGTTGTGTTCATCCCGTGAAAAATCGACATAATTAGCCTCCTCCTTTAATAACAGTTTGTAATGTATTTAACTTTCCACTTACCCGGTCGACTAAAGCATTATAATATAGCTGGTTCGTCGCAAGATTCGCTTGTTCTTTATCCATATCGACACCATTTCCATTACTGCTGTACCGAAAATTTGAATAGTCGAATACTCCTGAGTTGCTAGTACTCATTTTAAAATCAATATGTTTTTCTTCCGTTCTATAAGCAGAGACAGTACTTTTCTTTGCAGCTGATAGAAATTCGTTAAAACTAACACTTCTTGCTTTATAATTCGGAGTGTCAACATTTGCTATATTTTGCGCAATTGTCTTTTGTTTCGCCGCCGAAAAATCCAAACCTTTTTCCAAATTTGATATTGTTCCGCCAAAAATACTCAACTTTTTCACCTCATTCTACCTTTTTCGCCATTTCTTTTAATAATTATCTATGAAAATCATAATAATCTCATTGTAATGAAAATGTAACAAAGTGTCTATTCTATTTTTTATGAATTAATAGGTCCTTTATACTTTTATTCGCTAATAATCGACTTATTTTATGTCGAATCTACTCAATTGTTAATTTTTACATACATGACCAATATAAATCAACTGAAATCTATTACATTTCACAAAAAATTAATATTTCATATATTCAAACAAATGTTAATGAGATTTCCTATTTTTAATAGAGAAATAATACCCCATCAGTTGATTATCCATCTTTTGATATTAAGGAGAAAGAAGTGGCATGTTAGTTTATGTTTGAGTTCGTTTATAGGTAATTATGCGCGGGCAAATGAGCCACACCAACGACGCTTAAGCAGTAGAGATAACTCATCCAGCTCACCTGGCAGAAAACGTCCTCTAGTATCGAAAATCATAGCGGTCGCTTGGACAGCCGTGAAATAATATATTAGTAAGCAACTTTTGCTTTATCCCTTATTATTTAATTCATAGCATTCAAAAAGCCTCTTCCACACACAAGTGGAAGAGGCTAAATTAATTTAGTTTCTTATTTCATTTTTAGTTGCGCCAACTCAGCAAGGAATTTATCGTTTAGAACTTTAATATAAGTTCCTTTCATCCCTAATGATCTAGATTCAATTACACCAGCACTTTCAAGTTTACGTAATGCATTAACGATAACAGAACGAGTAATACCTACACGGTCAGCAATCTTAGAAGCAACAAGTAGTCCTTCGTTGCCATCTAGTTCTTCAAAAATATGTTCAATCGCTTCTAATTCGCTGTATGATAAAGAATTGATCGCCATTTGTACAACTGCTTTGCTACGTGCTTCTTCTTCAATTTCTTCTGATTTTTCACGTAGAATTTCCATCCCAACTACAGTAGCGCCATATTCCCCTAAGAGTAAATCATCATCATGGAATTCTTGTTGTAAGCGTCCTAGGATTAAAGTACCTAAACGTTCACCGCCACCAATAATTGGTACAATGGTTGTTAAACCATCTTTAAATAATTCACGATTTTCCTCAGGAAAAACAGAATGTTGACTAAACACATCTAAATTCGATGATGTTTCGTTTACATAGAATAAGTTTCTTGTATATTCTTCTGGGAATTGGCGCTCTTCCATCATTTTAATCATACGATCATTTTCAATTTGTTGATGAACTTCAAAACCAAGTAATTTACCTTTTCTACTAACGATAAACGCATTACATTCAATTACATTGCTTAATGTTGCTGCCATTTCTTTAAAGTTAACTGGTTTACCAGCAGATGCTTGTAGCATCGAGTTAATCTTTCTTGTTTTGTCTAATAAATTCATTTTAGTATCCTCCAATTAATGTTCATATTTATTTTAATATTCTAAAGGTTTTCAATTGTTTTTGGAACAGCCAATATTCTATTTTACAGTATAAATTGCGATAAATCTTTGTTTTTCACAATATTGTCAAGTTTTTGATCGATATATGCCGGAGTAATTTGAATATGGGCGGGAGAAATGTCGGAAGCTTCATAGGAAAGCTCCTCTAAAATCTTCTCCAAAATAGTATGAAGTCTTCTTGCTCCGATATTATCGGTTTCTTGATTTACTTCATAAGCGATTTCCCCGATTCTTTCAATCGCATCATCTGTAAATGTAATAGTTACCCCTTCAGTTTGTAGTAGTGCTACGTATTGTTTAACTAACGAATGTTGGGGTTCTTTCAAAATTTTCACGAAATCTTCTTTTGTTAACTTCTCCAGCTCTACACGAATCGGAAAACGACCTTGCAATTCTGGGATAAGATCTGATGGCTTTGACATATGAAAAGCTCCCGCCGCAATAAATAAAATATAATCTGTTTTAACTGCACCATATTTAGTAGTAACGGTAGAACCTTCTACAATCGGTAAGATATCTCGTTGAACACCTTCTCTTGAAACATCGGCAGAAGAATTACTTCCATTCTTACTTGCAATTTTATCCATCTCATCGATAAATATAATACCGGCTTGTTCAGTTTTTTCTATTGCGATTTGTGCTATTTCATCATTATCTATTAACTTACCCGCTTCTTCATGCACTAAAACTTTACGTGCATCTTTGACTTTCATTTTTCTTCTTTTCTTTTTCTTTGGCATTAAACTAGAAAATGCATCTTGCATATTCATTCCCATGCTTTCCATGCCACCGCCCTGCAAGGCGTCAAATAAAGATGGTGTTGCTTCTGTTACCTCAACTGTTACTATTTCATCTTCGAGTTTGCCATCTCTTAAATCTTCGGCAATTTGCGAGCGTTTTAAACGTACGTCTGTATCTTCGGTATCAGAAGTTTCATCATCGGTTTTTCCTCCACCAAATAGAGCTTCAAATGGATTTTGATTGGAGTTCTTTTTCTTTAAAGAAGGAACTAATAATTTAACGATTGCATCATTTGCTAAACGAATGGCTTGATCTTTTACTTCTTCCATTTTCTCTTCTTTTACGATGCGAATTGCAGCTTCAACTAAATCCCTAACCATCGACTCCACGTCTCTTCCGACGTATCCGACTTCTGTAAATTTAGTAGCTTCAACTTTGATGAAAGGTGCTTTTGTAAGTTTTGCAATCCTTCTAGCAATTTCTGTTTTCCCAACACCTGTTGGCCCAATCATTAAAATATTTTTTGGAATTACTTCATTTTTCATATCTTCTTCTAGTAATTGTCTTCTATAACGATTTCGAAGTGCAATCGCAACTGCTTTTTTTGCAGTTTCCTGTCCTACTATATAGTTATTTAGATGTTCTGTAATTTGTTTCGGGGTTAAGTTTGCTTCTCTCATTCACCTAAAACCTCCACAATAATTTGATGATTCGTAAAAACACAAATATCAGCAGCAGTAGTTAAAGACGCAACAGCAATTTCTTTTGCAGTCAGTTTGTCTCCAGCGTACTGTTTTAATGCTCTACCGGCAGCAAGTGCGTAATTACCACCTGAACCTATCGCAAGTATTCCGTCGTCTGGTTCAATTACTTCACCGGTCCCCGATACTAACAATAAGTTTTTACTATCCATTACTAAAAGCATTGCTTCTAGTTGCCTCAGCATTTTATCCCCTCTCCATTGCTTCGCAAGTTCAACAGAAGCACGTTGAAGGTTTCCATTAAACTCTAATAGTTTGCCTTCGAACATCTCAAACAACGTGAATGCATCGGCTACAGACCCTGCAAATCCAGCTACAACCTGACCATTAAATAATCTTCTTACTTTCTTGGCTGTATGTTTCATCACTACTTGATTTCCTAGAGTAACTTGCCCATCACCTGCCATAGCATGGGAACCATTATGACTAACTGCAAAAATCGTTGTTGCATGAATATTAGACATTTTACCTTTACCTCCAATATATCAAATTCGATGTCGTATCCTATTGCGCACTAAGCCCTAGGATGCGCATTCATATACGTTTTTCGTAAATGCTCTTTCGTTACATGGGTATATACTTGAGTAGAAGATAGATGAGCATGGCCTAATAACTCTTGAACACTTCTTAAGTCTGCTCCATTGTTTAATAAATGAGTGGCAAATGTATGTCGCAGCATATGTGGATAAATTGTCGAATGCATCGATGCTTTTTTCATCATTCCATTTAAAATATACCTTACTCCATCGGTCGTCAAATGTTCGCCCCTACTATTTACAAATAAATAGGGATGGGATGTTTTTTTCATCAGTTTCGGTCTACTATTTAACATATAGTCTTCTACTGCAGCAAGAGCATAATCACCGACTGGCACATATCTCTCTTTCCTACCTTTTCCCATAACACGAACGACCCCATAGTTGCTATCTATATGACGTAATTCAATAGAAGTAAGTTCGCTAACGCGAATTCCTGTTGCATACAATAGTTCAAGTATTGCCATATTACGAAGAGATAAAGGATCAGTTCCTTTATTCCCTTCAAACAATTTTTCCATCTCTTCCTCGTAAAAGAAATGAGGTAGTTTTTCTTCTTTTTTCGGATGATATAACGATTGAAAAGCATCATCCCGTATATTATATTCTTTATGTAAAAATTTATAAAAGGACCGTATAGAGGATATCTTCCTAGAGATAGAAGTTCTCGCTAATTGTTCGTCGTATAAATTTGTCACATACAATCTTGCATGGATATACTCTACATCACCTAAACTATTTACTCCTTCTGCTTCTAGAAAATTGATAAACTGTTTTATATCTTTTTCATATTCTTGGACGGTTAAATTCGAGTAATTTTTTTCTAATTGAATATACGCTATAAAAGAATGCAATTTATCTAATTCAATCATGCAAAACAACTCCGATACATTTCCATAGTAAAAGCCTCTAAAAGTATACATCTTTTTAGAGGCCTAAAGCAATTATATCGCAGTATTTTTCATAAAATTTTGAATCGTCGTCAAAGCTCTATTCGCTAACTGTTCTGTTCTTGCTTTTTTATCTCTAACTTTGGGTTGTAATTCTGGAAATAATCCAAAATTGATATTCATAGGTTGAAAGTTTTTCGGGTCTGCCTCTGTAATATATCGCGCCATGCTGCCTAATGCAGTTTCGCTCGGAAATACTACCAGCTCCTCGCCTTTTGCTAATTTAGCTGCATTAATACCTGCTAAAAGTCCACTTCCAGCTGATTCTACATAACCTTCTACCCCTGTCATTTGGCCAGCAAAGAAAATTTGTTGATTCGCTTTTAATTGATAAGTCGGTTGTAAAACATATGGCGAATTGATGAACGTATTTCGATGCATAACACCATATCTAACAATTTCGACATTCTCAAGACCTGGGATTAATTTTAACACTTCTTTTTGAGGACCCCATTTTAAATGCGTTTGGAAGCCTACGATATTATATAACGTTCCAGCAGCATCATCTTGTCTAAGCTGTACTACCGCATATGGACGTTTCCCTGTTTTAGGATCTTCTAGTCCAACTGGCTTCATTGGGCCAAATAATAATGTTTTTCGGCCACGTTCTGCCATTACCTCTACTGGCATACAGCCTTCAAAGTATATTTCTTTCTCGAATTCTTTTAAAGGTACTACTTCCGCGGCTACCAATGCATCGTAAAAACGGTTAAATTCGTCTTCTGTCATTGGACAGTTAAGATAAGCAGCCTCACCTTTATCATAACGTGATTTTAAGTATACTTTGTCCATATCAATGCTATCTTTTTCTACAATTGGTGCAGCAGCATCATAAAAATATAAGTATTCTTGTCCAGTTACTTCCTTCACTTTTTCTGCAAGTGCCGGAGAAGTTAAAGGTCCTGTAGCAATGACTGTAATACCTTCAGGGATTTCTGTTACTTCCCCATTGACAACTTCAATTAATGGATGATTGCGAATCGCATCTGTTACTCTTCCAGCAAAATCATGTCTGTCTACTGCAAGTGCCCCACCAGCTGGAACACTGCTATTGTCAGCACTCTGAATAATAAGAGAGTCGAGCATGCGCATTTCTTCTTTAATAACACCTACAGCATTCGTTAAATTATTTGCTCTTAGGGAGTTGGAGCAAACCAGCTCCGCAAATTTATCTGTATGATGTGCAGGCGTTTGCTTTACGGGACGCATCTCAAAAAGTCTTACTTTTACGCCTCGCTTCGCAATTTGCCATGCAGCTTCGCTTCCAGCAAGCCCTCCACCAATAACGTTTACAATTTCAGTCATGTTGTATCCTTCTTTCTATTAACTTTGTGGATCTTCTTTGTAATCACAAGAAACACATTGTATTTGTATACCTTTTTTCAATTTCTTCTCTACTAGCATAGCATTACATTTAGGGCATGGTCGATTGATCGGCTTGTCCCACGAAACAAATTCACATGTTGGATATTGGTCACAGCCATAAAATAAACGTTTTGTTTTACTTTTACGTTCAACAATTTGACCCTCACCACAAGAAGGACATGGCACACCAATTTCCTTTACAATTGCCTTTGTATTTCTACAATCTGGAAAATTACTGCATGCCATAAATTTACCGTAACGTCCTAATTTATATACCATTGGAGAACCGCATTGTTCACAATCTTCTCCAGTCGGCTCATCTTTAATTACGATTTTTTCCATTTCAGCATCCGCATAACTGACACGTTTCTCAAAATCTTGATAGAAGCCATCTATTACTTCCACCCATTTTACCTGTCCCTCTTCTACACTATCTAAATCCTTTTCCATTTGTGCAGTAAACTCTATATCTAATATTTCAGGGAAGAACTCTAAAACAAGTTGATGAACAATTGTTCCAAGCTCCGTAGGTACAAATCGTTTAGTTTCTAATGCGACATATCCTCTTTTTTGGATTGTATCTAAAGTTGGCGCATACGTGGATGGTCTACCTATTCCCAGCTCTTCCAGTGTCTTTACTAGTCTTGCCTCTGAATATCTTGGAGGCGGCTGTGTAAAGTGCTGCTTCGGATCAATGGATAAGGCATTTACTTTGTCTCCTACTTCTAAAACAGGCAATAATTTGTCTTTGTCCT
Source organism: Bacillus sp. FJAT-22090 (assembly GCF_007676755.1). Classification (GTDB taxonomy): domain Bacteria; phylum Bacillota; class Bacilli; order Bacillales_A; family Planococcaceae; genus Psychrobacillus. The sequence goes on from NZ_VEBK01000001.1 coordinate 68,522, forward strand.
CAGTCTGGTCGTCTGAGCCTTCCACATATACTTTCATAAAGCCAGGAAATTTTACTTGGGAGCCATTTGCACGGAAAACAGCTTCACCATTTTTCAAGTCCACCGCGACAGTATCTAATATTGCAGGAGCCATTTGACTAGCTATAAATCGTTCCCAAATTAGCTTGTATAAGCGAAATAAGTCACGAGATAAAATTGCCTTCAATTCATTCGGTGTTCTTAAAACGCTTGTAGGACGTACAGCTTCATGCGCATCTTGTGCTTTCTTTGATTGTTTCTCTGCTTTTTTTGTTGTGATAAATTCTGAACCGTATTCTTGTTTGATAAATTCCTGAGCATCTGCTTTTGCAGTATCAGAAATTCGAGTAGAATCTGTTCGCATATACGTTATTAATCCGACTGTACCTTCTTTTTTGCCAAGGTCAATTCCTTCGTATAATTGCTGAGCGAGCATCATTGTTTTTCTAGCTCTGAAGTTTAACTTGCGTGCAGCTTCCTGTTGAAGCGAAGAAGTAGTAAAAGAAGGTGCAGGATTTCTTTTCCGTTCTTTCTTTACTACATTAGTTACTTCGAATTTCTTGCCTTTCATTACTTTTAATACCGCTTTTACTTCACCCTCATTAGATAATTTTACTTTATCTTTTTCTGTGCCGAAATAAATAGCTTCAAATGCTTTTTTATCTTTTTCAAATTGTCCTTCGATGGACCAATACTCTTCCGGAACAAAATTATTAATTTCGTTTTCACGATCGATAATTAATCGAAGTGCTACAGATTGGACACGACCTGCCGAAAGTCCTTTTTTTACTTTCTTCCATAGTATAGGACTTATATTGTAACCGACAAGACGATCTAAAATTCTTCTTGCTTGCTGTGCATCGACTAAATCCATATTTATCGGTCTAGGATGCTTAAAAGAGTCCAAAATCGCGTCTTTTGTAATTTCATTGAATACTACTCGGCAATCAGATTCAATATCAACATTCAATGAGTTTGCCAAATGCCATGCAATGGCTTCTCCCTCTCTGTCGGGGTCAGCTGCGAGATAAACTTTCTTTGCTTTTTTCGCTGCATTTTTTAATTCTTGCAATACGGGACCTTTTCCTCGTATAGTAATATATTTTGGTTCGTAGTTATTTTCCACATCGACACCCATTTGACTTCTAGGTAAATCGCGTACATGACCAACCGATGCTTTTACTTTATATTTTTTACCAAGGTATCGCTCAATCGTTTTCGCTTTTGCTGGTGATTCTACTATCACTAAATAATCCGACATAAATGTGCCTCCTTATAGAAGGTAACTCGCTTTTTCTTTAAAACAAATACCTGTTGCAAAATGTATAACAGTTTTTAAATAATTGCAAGGCTTTTCATTTTTAAATTATTTATTTGTAGTTTATTTTACTAATTCCTCTAGTATTTGATGACCACTCCAAACGGGCTTCGCGCCTTCTAATATAAGGAGATGAGGACCTACTGATAGGGGCGAATCAATAGAACCAGGAATTGCGAATATTTCTTTTCCATTTTCAAGCGCATGCTCCATTGTCGAAACTGTACCACTTTTTTCTTCTGCTTCTGTAATAACTACTCCATTAGATAACCCACTAATAATTCGATTTCGCATGGGGAAGTTCCACTTTTTAGGTGTCATATATGGGGGATACTCTGTTATTAAAAGATGATTTTTCGCTATTTCTTCCGCTAGATCGACATTTTGTTTTGGATATAGATGAAAAAAGCCAGAACCTAATACAGCAATTGTTTTTCCTCCATATTTCATCGTTATTTCATGTGCTAACGTATCTGCCCCTTTTGCTAAACCACTAACGATGACGATGCCTTGCTCAATTAGTGGAGGTAGGATTTTCGAGATACATCTTTTGGAGTAGTCAGTTGCTTTTCTGGACCCGATAATTGCAATTTTTTTATCATTTTGAAGTAAATTTATATCACCTTTTGTATAGAGCACTGCCGGTGGATCATACAAGTTCAATAGATTAGACGGATAATTAGGATTAGTATAAAGAATAGGGGTAATTGTATGCTTTTCATATATACATAGAAGTGGGATTTCTAAATATTTTTTATACATTTGCTGTAAATTTATAGCACGTTCTAGCGAAATTCGACATAACTTTGCAAGTGTAGAAGGTGAAATCTTTTCGAGTTGGGATAATTGGGGGTCATACTCAAGTAGAGATTTCAATTTGTTCAGAGGAACAGGGAATACATAGTGTAAAGCTAAAAACCGGTGGATGAATTGCTTTTCTTTCATTACTTCCCTCCTATAAAAAAAATACGGCAACACCAAATGATGTGCCGTACCTTTATATTAATGTGTTTTACAAGCGTCGTAAAGCCCTGCTTCTTTAATTGCTTCAATTAAAGTTTCACCAATCACAGATGGAGTGGCAGCAACTTTCATTCCTGCATCCTTCATTGCTTGGATTTTTCCTTCGGCAGTACCTTGACCACCAGAGATAATTGCTCCAGCATGGCCCATACGTTTACCTTCAGGTGCAGTTTGTCCACCAATAAATCCTACCACTGGCTTTTTCATATTAGCTTTAATCCATGCTGCTGCTTCTTCCTCAGCAGTACCACCGATTTCACCAATCATTACAACTGCATATGTTTCTTCATCTTCATTGAATGCAGTTAATGCATCGATAAAGTTAGTACCATTTACAGGGTCTCCACCAATACCAACAGCTGTCGTTTGACCGATACCAGCTTGTGTTAACTGATGTACTGCCTCATAAGTAAGTGTACCAGAGCGAGATACAACACCAACGTGACCTTTTGTATGAATGTATCCTGGCATAATACCAATTTTACATTCATCTGCCGTGATAACACCTGGGCAGTTTGGTCCTACTAAGCGAGTTTTCTTGCCTTCCATGTAACGTTTTACGTTAACCATGTCGAGTACTGGGATATGCTCTGTAATACAGATTGTCATATCTAGTTCAGCATCAACTGCTTCCATAATCGCATCAGCAGCAAATGGAGCTGGTACATAGATTACTGAAACGTTAGCACCAGTAGCTTTTACAGCATCTTCTACTGTATTGAAAACTGGAACGCCTTCTACTTCAGTACCACCTTTACCAGGAGTTACCCCAGCAACGATTTTAGTACCGTATTCAAGCATTTGTTTTGTATGGAAAAGAGCAGTTGAGCCCGTAATTCCTTGAACGATTACTTTCGTATCTTTATTAATATATACGCCCACTTTATGTCCCTGCCTTTCTTATCCTACAAGATTAACGATTTTTTGAGCACCGTCTGCCATTGAGTCAGCAGCGATAATATTTAAGCCGGATTCATTTAATAATTTTTCACCTAAATCTACATTGGTACCTTCTAAACGAACTACTAATGGTACTTCTAGACCAACTTCCTTCGCAGCGATAATAACACCTTCTGCGATAACGTCACACTTCATGATACCGCCAAAGATATTAACGAAAATACCTTTTACGTTTTGATCAGAAAGAATGATTTTGAAAGCTTCTGTTACTTTTTCAGCAGTAGCACCGCCCCCAACGTCCAGGAAGTTTGCGGGTGAGCCGCCATAATAGCTAATTGTGTCCATTGTAGCCATTGCTAGTCCTGCTCCATTAACCATACAACCGATATTTCCATCTAATGAAATATAGCTTAGGTCATATTTAGAAGCTTCGATTTCTTTTGCATCTTCTTCGTCAAAATCGCGCATTTCAAGAATGTCAGCGTGACGATATAAAGCATTTGCATCAAAGTTAAATTTTGCATCAAGCGCTAATACATTATCATCCGCAGTAACTACTAACGGGTTAATCTCAACGATTGAAGCATCTTTTTCTTTGTATACTTGATATAAACCAAGCATAAACTTCGCTGCTTTATTGACAAGTTTTGCAGGAATATTCATATTGAAAGCCATGCGACGAGCTTGGAAGCCTGTTAGGCCAACAACCGGATCGATTTCTTCATAGAAAAGTTTCTCAGGAGTATTTGCTGCCACTTCCTCGATGTCCATACCGCCCTCTTCAGAGCCCATTAATGTAACGCGAGAAGTTGCGCGGTCTAATACTAAACCAACATAATACTCTTTTTTAATGTCGCTACCTTCTTCGATCAGTAAACGCTTAATTTCTTTACCTTCAGGACCTGTTTGGTGTGTTACTAGCACTTTACCTAAAAGTTCCTTCGCGTATTCACGTACCTCATCTAAATTTTTCGCGATTTTTACTCCACCAGCTTTACCACGACCACCTGCGTGAATTTGTGCTTTAACAACAATAACGCTTGAGCCTAACTCTTTTGCTGCTTTAACAGCCTCTTCAGGTGAAAAAGCAACAATTCCGTTTGAAACTGCTACGCCATATTGTCTGAGGAGTTGTTTCCCTTGATATTCATGGATATTCATCTTGCATCCTCCATTCAAACTTGTGTCAAGTAATTTACTACCTTATTCATTGTATAAAAACCGTCATAAATTGTCCACAAAAGTCTAGTAATAATATTAATAAACGAAAATTCGGATTTTAAGTCGAATGAATTAGAGTTATAGATTACTTTTCTCTTTTTTTTGATCAATCTTATAGATAAAAGCAAAAACTTCTGCCACTGCTTGATATAATTCTTCTGGTATAGACTGATTAATATCCAACTGTCCTAGAAGTTCTACTAAACTTGCATCTTCTTGAATAGGCACTTCATGTTCTTTTGCCTTAGCTAAAATGTTTTCGGCAATTTTACCTTTTCCTTTTGCTACCACTGTTGGAGCGTCAATAATACCCGGTTTATACGTTAATGCAATTGCTTCTTTTCGGACTTTTTTTTCATCCTTCATATTCTAATATCTACTCCTTGCGCTTCCTTCACAGATACTTTTGACTTTTTGGGAGAAGAAAGTTTTTGTTCTTCAAATGTTTTCACGAATACACCAGATAGCTTATATCCAACAGCTAAAAGGCCCTCTTTTAAAGACGCTTTAAACACATCCGCAAGCGGCTGAAGATTTTTGTCATTATTGTACAAGGAAATTGTTACAACCCTATTTTGCACCTGCATATCTACGACTGTTTCTTTTAAAGAATGTAATTGTAAATAAAACATGATTCTTGCAAAATCAGAGTCTATCTTCCCATTTTCTTTCATTCTGCCATTCCACTCTAAAGTGGCATCCATTTTCTTTCCTAAAAATTCTAATGGCACTTGCATAAGAAGCTGATGCTGTGGTCCATTTTCTCCGGATAAAATTTGTAACCCGTTCATTCGACTTACTAGCATTTCTGCACTATCTCTCACAGTTGCAGAAATAGTAGGATGATGTATTAATTCGACTAATTGAGGTTTTAATTGTTGAGCAAGTTGTCTTATTTCTTCGCTATTGCTGCCAAGTTTTGCTTCATACCCAAACCCAAGAGATTTTAACACTTCCTTCATCGCATGTTCGAATGCTTTGCCGTCTAACTGATTTAATACAGCCTGCTCTGCTTGTATAACGAGCTGATGATTTGGACTATTTTTAGTAATACTGTTTACTTGTTGCAATACCTCTTCAATACTCTTCAACGTTTGTCCTTTTCCTAACAATGACATTAAATGTTCTTTGGAGGATAAACCATTTGTATCTGTTAAAAAAATTGCCTGTTGACTTTGTTCTGCAAACACTTTGACAAGTGTATTATTTATTTTCTGTAGCTGCTCACTCTCATTAAGTGAGGCTAATACTTGTTCCTTTGCGTTAGGTGTTAATAGTGGCTGGGTATTTATCCAGTTTCGTAACTGCTCCACAATTGCTCCTTTTTCTGTCGGAGATGCCTGAATCAATTGCGCCATCACTTCTCCCGCTGAATTAGGTAAAGAAGCCTGGTTAGTGTTAGTAACGGGTGTTGGATTTCCTAAGGTAGCTCTTTCTGGTAAAACAGATAACTCCTTCAATGTTTGCAAATTAGATAACTTTGTAGAAATAGTAGTTTGTTGATCGTGAAGTATTTCTATCTGTTGCCCAATAACTGATCCTGCTACGGGTAAACTAAAAGGCTCCGCAACCTTTTGCAAGCTTTGTAGTACATTATCTTTTACAATTGGAGAAATAGCCGTATCCTGTTGCAATGCCTGTTTTAAACTTTCCATAGATGACTGTAGCCCAGTTATGGATTTCCCGCTTAATACGGAGTCAAAAAACTGTTGAGTTAACGGTAGCTTTAACTCCGTCATTTTTTGAATCGCTTCTAATGCAGCTTTTATCGATACACCTGAAGGAAGTTGTTTTAACAGCTGCTCTGCTTGTAAAAGCAACTCTTTTGAAATCGGTATTTGTTCCTTTAAAAAAAACTGCACAATTGCCTGCATTTCACTTGTTTTTGTGAGGTTCATCGCTTGTAATAACTGCACAGCTTGCTGCGCAATTGTATTACCTCCGGTTAATGGACCTGTAACTACTTTCAATTGAAGTTCTGGAGTAGAAGTTGTTACTTGAAAAAAGTGTGCATCTCCTGCTTTCAAAGGAGTTTCAAGTTTCGCGATGACTTTTTGATTGCCAATTTGAACTTCTGCCGTTTGATTTGGATATAATTTTTTTATCACACCGTGTATTACTTGTCCTTCTTTCATCGACACTTGTGAATTTGTTGATATTAGTTGAGGAGAGTTCGATTGAATGGACGAAAAAGATGTGGAAGTCATTTATTCACCTCATTTTTTTAGAATCGATTTAATCGGTTCAAATGTTGTTCGATGATGCTTAGTCGGTCCATACTTCATAATCATTTCTACATGCTGTTTAGTTCCGTAGCCGGCATGTTTGTTAAACATATAGTTTGGATATTCCTCGTGTAATTGATCCATGTAATGATCTCTTGCCGTTTTAGCAAGTATGGATGCTGCAGCTATTGCTAAGCTTTGTGCATCTCCTTTAATAATGGAATGTGTTTTCGTATCTATTGGTAACTTCATAGCGTCTACTAGCACGACAGTAGGTTGTTTATGTAAATTCAAAACAGATTCTGTCATGGACTGCTTTGTTGCTTCATAGATATTGAGTTCATCAATTTTTTCAACGGATTGAAAATGAATAAAATAACTGATAGCATGCTCTTTTATCTTCCTTGCTAATTCAATTCTTTTTGTTTTGGAGAGCTGTTTAGAGTCATTCAATCCAATTAGCCCTTCTGCGTTATTATCTAAAATCACAGCAGCTGTCACAACTGGCCCCGCTAGTGGGCCCCGCCCTGCTTCATCAACTCCAGCCACTAAGTCATTGTCGTTTTCACAAAAACTTCGATCAAACAATATTTTCTCTGTATGCGTTTGTTTTTCCAATTGCAAAATATGTTGCTTTCTCTTCCAACTATTGAGTAACTTAAGCGCACCAATCCTCGTATCGTTTTCTAACTCTATAAGCCAAGGTTCCGATCCGTTTGCGATTAATAGTTTCTCTTTTATTTCTTTTAAACTTAACATGTTCTTTTCCAACTTTCTTGAACTTATTATATGTATCGACCACTTTTTCGTTAAATGAACAAGCGAAATAAGGACATTCTTTAGGGAAAGTGCGTTTGACTAGCGACCGCTATGATTTTCTTAGCAGTCGGACGCTTTCCGCCGGGTGAGCGATGAGCCATTCCCGCCGCTTGCGCGTTCGTTGGAATGTCTCATTTGCCCACAGCGGAACAAAGGCTAAGATCGCCACATCGTGTGGCAACGCCTTCGTGACCAACATCTTGTTGGCCTCGGCAGGAGTCGCCACCAGCAGAGAAAATCAAAGAAAATTACTTCCACTCCGAGCATAAATAGTCTATATACGAGACATAAAATCTTTACTTGGAGAATTGGTTGCTCTATTTGTCGATTTGGTTGCTCTGCATAGAAATTTGGTTGCTGTCAAGCCCGAACTGGTTGCTTTGCCTGTTGAATTGGTTGCTTTCACGAGCTAATTGGTCTCGCTTAGCCATTTTCTAACTTTTAATGGACAATAAATACAGATAAACGCGCATATGTTGACGGATTGGAGCTGAAGGACGTCGACTCCAGTGGGATCAAATTAGTAAGATGAGACTTCACAGGCGACCGCTAAAGCGGACGGTGAAGGCTAACCACTCACCCCACGGAAAGCGTCCGTCCTGCAGCAGAAATCCTAGCGAAAACTCCCTTACGAAGCATTATCCCTAGAATGACTTCTATCATAAATTTAATTTTGTTCGCAAGCATGACAAAACCCTCTTTACCTAATGGCAAAAAGGGTATATTTCCAAATCAATATTCTTCTACAAAATCAAATGTCAATTTTCCAAGATGTAGATTTCGAATGTCACGAACAATGAGCTCTGCAACTTGATCGTAATCAATTTCCCCGCCACTTCCATAACATCTTCTTAACTTTCCAATATGATCAAAAGTTTCTACCAAATCTTCTTTGACCTCGGTAAGCTGATATCGTTCTTCCATACGTTTTGGATAATGTTCTTGTAAAAAACGAAGGCCATATACAGCTAAATCTTCCATATTGATAACGGCGTCTTTAATGGCACCCGTTACCGCTAGTTTATATCCAACCTGCTGATCTTCGAATTTTGGCCAAAGAATACCTGGTGTATCGAGCAATTCAATCTCTTTTTCCACTTTGATCCATTGCTGTCTTTTTGTCACCCCTGGTGTATTACCAGTTTTGGCAAGGTTTTTTCTTGCAAATCGATTAATAAGAGTCGATTTTCCAACGTTTGGAATCCCTACGATCATTGCTCGAATCGCTCGAGGTTTTATTCCTCTATCTTTCATCCGGTCCCATTTAGGCTTTAAAAGCTCTTTAGCAGCTTTGAAAACTGTTTGAAGACCTTTTCCCTCTAAAGAGTTTATTGCGACCGTGGGATGCCCTTTTGCTTCAAAATAAGCTATCCACTTTTTTGTTTGAACATCGTCGGCCATGTCCATCTTGTTGAGTATGAGTAACCTCGTTTTTTGATGAACAACTTCATCAATCATTGGATTTCTAGAAGACAACGGTAAACGTGCATCTATCAGCTCAAAAATGATGTCCACCATTTTCAAGTTCTCTGTTACTTCTCTTCTTGCTTTGGCCATATGACCAGGAAACCATTGAATCGTCATTACGTACCACCTTCTTTACTTCACAAAACCTATATCATCCATTGGCCAGAAAACGAAGCTCGTATTGCCGATTACTTCGTCAATCTTAACAAGGCCAATATGTCGGCTATCTTTACTATATCTTCGATTATCTCCCATTACGAATATGTATCCTTCCGGGATTTTACTTACTTGTGCAGCAGTCTCCTCTAAAGTGAAATCATCTGTAAGCGTTCCTTCGCTAATTTCGCTTTTATACTGCTCTAAATATGGTTCTGGTAGTTCTTTTCCATTGATAAATAATTGATCATTTTTAAACTCTACACTATCTCCAGGCAATCCTATAACCCGTTTAATATAGTTCTTTTGTTCTGGCGCATGAAATACTACAATATCGTAACGATCAGGTTTGCCAACCATGTATCCAATTTTGTTGACAACCATACGATCCCCATTTTTTAAAGTAGGCATCATGGATTCTCCGTCTACTACGATTGGTGTAAATAAAAAGAATCGAATTATTGCTGCTAGTCCAAAAGCAATTAAAAGTGCTTTCGACCACTCCCATAATTCATTCTTTTCCTTTTTTACTTGTTCCATCAATTTGCCTCCTTTATTCGCTAACTATATTGTACAAGGAAAATCATCTTCAAGCAAAAAGTATGACAATATTTCTACTATAAATATTTCAGAACCGTCGAAAGCGTTTCGTCGACATTCTGAAAAGAAAAAATGTTGTAGCAAAAGTGGCATCACCTTCACTACAACATTTACTTTTACTATTACAATTAGCGACGCTCTTTAATACGAGCTGCTTTACCGCGTAGGTCGCGTAAGTAGTACAATTTAGCACGACGAACTTTACCACGACGAACAACTTCTAAGTTTGCAATTTTTGGTGTGTGTACAGGGAATGTACGCTCAACACCAACGCCAGAAGAAATTTTACGAACTGTGAAAGTTTCGCTAATTCCGCCTCCACGACGCTTAATTACAACACCTTCGTACATTTGGATACGTTCACGAGTTCCCTCAACAACCTTAACGTGTACACGAACTGTGTCACCAGGACGGAAAGTAGGAAGATCTGTACGTAATTGTTCTTTAGTGATTTCTGAAATAATGTTTTGCATCATTTTCTCTCCTTCTCTAGAATGCTCTTACACACATTGTCTGTTGCAGCGGAACACCCAAAATCAGTACTTTACATAAAAGTACATTTTAAAATATAACACAACCAATCTCTTGGTGCAATAATTTTATGTTAATCTTTTAACATACGAAGGGCTTTTCTATCCGCTTCAGTCAATTCTGCTGTTTCTAATAACTCGGGTCGTCTTTCAAGCGTCCTCTTTAGGGACTGCTCACGTCTCCATCGATCAATAGCAGCATGATTACCTGACAATAAAACATCCGGTACTTTGTAGCCTCGATATTCAACTGGACGAGTATAATGTGGGTGCTCTAAAAAGCCCGTTGAAAAGGAATCTTGTTCATGTGATTCTGCTTTACCTAGAACATTTGGTAAAAGTCTAACAACGCTGTCCACAACAGTCATCGCTGCTAGTTCTCCACCCGTAAGAACAAAATCACCGATGGAAATCTCATCCGTCACTAGATGTTCACGGATCCGTTCATCATAGCCTTCGTAATGGCCACAAATGAAGATGAGTTCCTCCTCTTTTGCAAGCTCTTCCGCTTTTCGTTGCGTAAATCGTTCGCCTTGAGGGCAAAGAAGAATAATACGTCTTTTTTGCTCGGGATTCGTCAAGAGGGATTCTACTGCATTAAAAATCGGCTCAGGCTTTAAGACCATTCCAGCCCCCCCGCCATATGGATAGTCATCCACTTGGTGATGTTTATTTCCTGCAAAATCCCGAAAATTGACTACATTAATCTCTACTTCATCTTTTTCTTGCGCTTTTTTCAAAATAGACGAATTGAAAACGCCTGTAAACATTTCTGGAAAAAGCGAAAGAATATGAATGTTCATCATGATAATAAACCATCCAATGCATCGATAATGATTTTTTTATTTTCGATATCGACTGTTTTAACAACATCCTCAATATACGGGATATAATGTGTTTTCCCTTTCACAGGTTGAACAGCCCAAACGTCATTTGCACCTGTTTGGATTATTTCCGTAACTGTTCCGATTGCCTCACCTTCCAATGATTCAACAGAGCAACCAATAATCTCATGATAATAGAATTCATTGTCTTCTAGATCAGTAAGATATTTTTCAGAAACTTTTAATACTGCATCTCGGAACACTTCTACATCTTTTAATAAGGTATATCCTTCGAACGTTAATAAATCAAAGTTTTTATGCTTCCGATGACTAGCCACTGTTACTGTGATTGGTTTAGAACCATCGGCTTTAAAAAGCCCAAGTTCGCTCCCAACCTCATAACGTTCATCCGCAAAGTCAGTTGTTGAGATTACGCGAACCTCTCCCCAAATTCCATGAGTATTGACAATTTTTCCAACGTTAAACCATTCCATTTATATTACCTCCTATCAAAAAAGGAAGAACAAAGTGTTCTCCCTTAATCTTGAATATCGACATATGTTTTTTTCTTTTGGTGACTGCCTGCTGCTGAGTAAACAATAGTACGAATGGCTTTCGCTACTCGCCCTTGTTTGCCAATTACTTTTCCCATATCTTCAGGATGAACGGAAAGTTTATAAACTATACGGTTTACGTTTTCCTCTATTTCAACTTGAACTTTATCAGGATAATCAACTAATGGTTTTACGATTGCTTCGATCAGCTGCTTCACATTGTCCCCTCCGATTATTTGCCGAGTTTTGCGTTATGGAATTTTTCCATAATTCCTTGTTCTGAGAACAAGTTACGTACTGTATCAGATGGTTTTGCACCGTCTTGAAGCCATTTTAACGCTAATTCTTCGTTAATTTTAACTTCTGCTGGTTTCGTAAGTGGGTTGTAAGTACCTACTGTTTCGATTTGACGACCATCACGTGGAGCGCGAGAGTCTGCTACTACAATACGATAGAAAGGAGATTTTTTTGCTCCCATACGTTTTAAACGAATTTTAACTGCCATTTTTATTGCACCTCCGAATAGTTTCACACAAGATAGTATATTATCAAGCTTTTATTTGTTTGTAAAGTGTTTTTTCTTAACACCTTATTTTTTTCTAGGAAATTTACTTGAAAAGAGAGTCTAAACCAGGCATTTTCATCTTTTTCTTTCCTTTTTGTTGCATGTTCGTCATTTGTTTCATCATTTTTTTCATGTCTTCAAATTGCTTTAAGAGCCTGTTAACATCTTGAATCGTTGTTCCAGATCCCTTAGCAATTCGTTTTTTTCTTGGACCATTTATGACTTCGGGAGTGGTTTTTTCTTGCGTAGTCATGGAATAAATAATCGCTTCTACACGATCCATTTGTTTTTCATCGACTTTGGCATTTTCAAGTCCTTTGATCTTGCCTGCTCCAGGTAGCATTTTGAGAATTTCATCTAATGGTCCCATTTTTTTCACTTGACTGATTTGATCTAAAAAGTCATCAAATGTAAAGGATTGGGTGCGGAATTTCTCTTCTAATTCCTTCGCTTTTTCTTCATCTACATTCGCTTGAGCCTTCTCAATAAGAGACATCATATCTCCCATTCCTAAAATACGAGAAGCCATTCGCTCTGGATGGAACGCTTCTAGAGCATCCATTTTTTCACCCATACCGACAAATTTAATAGGCTTTTGCGTTACGGAACGAATGGATAAAGCTGCTCCACCACGAGTATCCCCATCAAGTTTCGTTAATACAACACCTGTAATTCCAATCGTTTCATTAAAATTATTCGCAACATTGACAGCATCTTGCCCCGTCATCGCATCTACGACCAAGAATACTTCATCTGGTTCTTTAATTGCGCGAATATCTTTTAACTCTTGCATAAGCGTTTCGTCAATATGCAAACGACCCGCGGTATCCACGATTACAACATCATGATGTTCTTCTTTTGCATGCTCAATCGCCTGTTTAACAATTTCAACTGGAGAAATATCTGTTCCTAAAGCAAATACAGGTAATGATAACTGTTTTCCAAGCGTTTCTAGCTGTTTTACCGCTGCCGGTCGATAAATATCGGCTGCAACCAATAAAGGCTTCTTGTTGTATTTTTTTCTAAGTACATTTGCTAGCTTCCCAGTCGTTGTTGTTTTACCCGCACCTTGAAGTCCAACCATCATAATGATAGTTGGCGGTCTTGTAGAAAACGCAATTTGACTTTGTTCTCCACCCATTAACTCTGTCAGTTCGTCTTTAACGATTTTTATGACTTGCTGTCCGGGTGTCAAACTTTTCATTACATCTTGACCAACTGCCCGTTCTGAAACATTCTTAACGAATTCTTTCACAACTTTCAAGTTAACATCGGCTTCAATGAGTGCACGACGAACATCTTTCATCATTTCTTTTACATCAGCTTCAGAAATTTTCCCTTTGCCTTTGATTTTCTGAAGCGTCCCTTGGAGTCGCTCAGCTAATCCTTCAAATGCCATGCATGCCGCCTCCTAATCCCATTCTTTTAATTGATTAATGAGTTGAATCAGTGTTGCTTCAGATGATTGATCCTTTGCTACTAGCAGTAGCTGTTCAACCGTTTCTTGCCGTTTTTCAAATTTCGTAAACAGATTGAGCTTTTCTTCATACTCTTCTAACATAGCTTCTGTTCTTCGAATATTATCATAAACCGCTTGTCTCGAAATATCATATTCTTCTGCTATTTCTCCAAGTGATAAATCATCTAAATAATAAAGCTGCATATAGCTTCTTTGTTTATCTGTTAATAAAGCCTGGTAAAAATCGAAGAGAAAATTCATACGAGTTGTTTTTTCAATCATTCCCATCTCTCCTTACCAATTCCATTGTCACTCTCTAGTTTATTCATAGAGAATATAACTGTCAAGTATTTTTACTTGTCTTCTTCTTGTTCACTTTCAAGTTCAAGACCTTCAGCGAAAAGCCCGTATACATATTTTTCAGCATCAAATGGTTGTAAATCATCCATTTGTTCACCCAACCCGACGAATTTAACAGGAATATGCAACTTATTGCGAATTGCTAACACAATACCACCTTTTGCGGTTCCGTCAAGCTTGGTTAGTACGATACCGGTAACATTTGTTGCTTCTTTAAAAGTCTGTGCTTGCACAAGCGCATTTTGACCAGTTGTAGCATCTAGAGCAAGCAATACTTCATGAGGAGCGTTCGTTATTTCCCGAGAAATAACGCGATGTATTTTCTCTAATTCGTTCATTAAATTGACTTTGTTTTGTAGTCGACCAGCAGTATCACATATTAAAACATCTGCATTTCTCGTTTTAGCCGCACGAATGGCATCGTACATAACGGCAGCAGGATCTGATCCTTCCGCTTGCTTAATGACTTCTACACCTACTCTGTCGCCCCACACTTGAAGTTGATCAATGGCACCTGCACGGAATGTATCTCCTGCAGCCAACATTACTTTTTTCCCTTCACCTTTCAGACGATGAGCAAGCTTTCCTATAGTCGTTGTTTTCCCAACTCCATTTACCCCAACAAATAAAATAACGGATAACCCTTCATTCTCCAATTTAAGCTCTGTTACATTTTCATCGCCAGCTTCATAAATTTCCACCAGTTTTTCCGAAATAACAGATTGAATACCTGCCGTATCTTTAATATTTTTACGTTGCACTTCAAAGCGTAAAGAGTCCATTAGCTCTACAACTGTTTCAAAACCCACATCTGCTTGTAGTAAAATTTCTTCTAATTCATCGAAAAAGTCTTCGTCGACTTTGCGGTATTTGGCAACAAGATCATTTACTTTGGATGTAAACTGATTTCTTGTTTTAGCTAATCCTTCTTTAAACTTATTGGTGATTGTAACTGTTTCTTCGACCTCTTCTGTCGTTCCTAGCATTTTTTCTTTTAACTTTTTAAAAAAACTCATCCATCTAACCCCTTTACGTTACTAGTTGTTCTTCTAGTTTAACAGAAACTAATTTTGAAATTCCGGACTCTTGCATTGTTATCCCGTACAAAACATCCGCGCCTTCCATTGTTCCCTTCCGGTGCGTAATGACGATAAACTGTGTATCATGACTAAACTTTTTCAAATAATCACTATAACGCGTGACATTTGCTTCATCTAAAGCAGCTTCTACTTCATCTAAAATACAAAATGGTACTGGTCTTGTATGGAGTATAGCAAACAATAAGGCAATTGCCGTAAGTGCACGCTCACCACCTGATAATAACGATAGGTTCTGTAACTTTTTACCAGGAGGTTGTGCTACTATATCAATTCCTGTTTCCAATAAAGATGTAGGATCAGTCAAGATCAAATCAGCCTGGCCACCACCGAATAACTCCCGAAAAACTATTCTAAAATGTCTTCGAATTTCATAGAAAGTAGTTTCAAAACGAATCGTCATTTCTTCATCCATCTCTTTTATAACTTCATGCAATGTTTCCTGAGCGGATAATAAATCTTCCCTTTGTTCGGTCAAAAAAGAATGACGTTCACTCACTTGCTCGAATTCTTGAATAGACCCTAAGTTAATTGGGCCTAGTTCTTCAATTGAAAGTTTTAGTAGTTTCACTTTTTTGCGAGCAAGGTCCTCCTCCATATCAAATGAAAAATCACGCTCTGCGTCTTCTAAAGTCATTTCATACGTTTCTTCTAAATGATTTTGGAGTGTATTCATCTCAACTTCAAGCTTGCTTAACTTAATCTCGTGATTCCGCTCTTCAGTAGTTTGAAGGTTTGCTTCGTTTTGTACTGCCTTTAATGAATTTTCAACCTCGCTTATACTTTGAGCAAGTTCCAATCTACTTCTTTTTCCGACTTGTATTTGCTCGAGTAAATGTTCTTTTTTATTTTTCAGCTGATTGATCAGATTAATTAGCTCTTCCGCTGAAGTGCCTCCTTGCTCATCATTTTCATACCATGCAATTTCCTTTTGTAAAGTTGCAACTTTTTGGGTACTCGTTTGAATGGAGGTTTCAAGCAATGTTTTTTCTTTTTCATGTTGGGATACTTGTTCGTTCACTACTGCAATATGCGACAGTAGCTCCCCGAGCTCATTCTGGAACTTGTCTTTTTCTTCTATAGATTGTTGTTTTAACACTTGTAGTTGGTCAATAGTTTGCTGAATAGAGGTCAATGACTCCCTAATTTCAGCACTTCTAGTAGCAGTTTGCTCTTTTTTACGGACAAGATTGTTGTGTAATTGCCCTTTTTCTGTTTTCTCTTCATCGTATTCAAGTAATTGATTGGTAAGCCTTGAAATAATTGCGGCACATTCTCTAGTTTCAGAAAGAAGCTTATGCTCCTCCACTCGGAATGTTTCTCCCGCAAGACGTGTTTCTTCTAGTTCTTTTTTCAATAACTGAACTTCTTGTTTTTTAGATGCAACGGATTTTTCAGCTTGAAAAACAGACTTTTCTAATTCAACCAACTTGTCATTTAACTGTTCCAATTCTGCTTTACGTGTAAACAAAGAAGATTGCTGTTTAACAGAACCTCCTGTTAACGAACCTCCTGCATTGACAACATCCCCATCTAGCGTGACAAAACGATATTTATATTGCAAACGAGATGCCATTTCATTTGCACCTTTTAAATCTTTTGCAATAATAATGCTTCCTAATAAGTTTTCAACAATAATTTGATACCCATCACTATAGTTTACAAGTTTATCCGCAGTATTCACAAAAGATGGGTGTTGCTTAATACTTGCCAATGTATGTTCATTTAATTTACGTGATTTCATAACTTGGAGTGGTAAAAATGTTGCTCTACCAACTCTTTTCTTTTTCAACCACTCAATCGCCATTCGGGCATCTTGACTGGAATCTGTAATAATATGTTGGGATTGTTGTCCAATAGCCGTATCAATTGCATTCATATAGGCATGGGGTATTTGGATTAGCTCGGCTACTGCCCCATGAATTCCTTTTAACTCTTTTTTATCTCTTGCTTTTAATATTTCTTTTACACCTTGAAAAAAACCAGAAAACTCAGATTCCAGTTCTTCCAAAGAGTCTTTTCTTGCTTGCATTTGATGCTTCATTTGATAAGCTTTTTGAAGCATTGTTTGTTGCTCTTCATACGAAGCTTCCAATCGTTCTGATGCTTCACGCTTCGTTTTAAAATCTTGTAGTTTTTGTTCCAATTCTTTTTGACAAATAGCCAATAACTGATCTAATTCTTTTTTACGTGCAGTGAGCTTTTCTAGTTCTTCTTTTATTTCTTGATAGTCTGCTACCATTTTTTCGGAAGAAACAAGTTCAAAATGTAGTTGCTGCTCCATATGCTTCATTTCATTTTTCATCGTTGCTTCTTCGTTTAACAAATCTATATATGTGCTTTTTAAATCTTCTATTTCTTCCTCTACTTCTGATGCCGATTTGCTTAAAACAAGGTCAATTTGAAGTTTTTTCGCCCGAAGTTCTTTTAAAAGAACTTGTTTTTGTGATTTAGTTACATTATTTTCTTTTACCTGTTGCTCAAATACAGCAAGTTTTTCTTGCTCTTCTTCAAGTGTTTGTCTTAGTTGAGAAATCTGTTGGGTAGCATTTTGTTTTTTTTCCGCAAGTAAAAGCTTTCTTCCTTCTAGTCGTTCTAGTTCAGAACTTGCCTCTACTAGATCACTTTGTTCAGAATCTAACTTTTCATCGACTGCTGACATCACTTTTCTATCTTTTTGGATAGAATTTTCCATATTATTAATTTTTACAAAGAGCGCTTTTTTCTTTTCTTCGATTGCTTGTAATTTACTATGTAATTCTGCGTTTTCTTGAACGAATAATCGTAAATCATGTGCAATTACAGCAATTTCAATACCTTTAAGCTCTTCAGACATTCTTAGATAGTCGGATGCAAGCGAAGATTGAATTTGTAAAGGCTCCATCCGTCCATCTAACTCATGTAAAATATCTAATACGCGATTCAAATTATCATCTGTTTCGATTAGTTTGAATTCTGCTTTCTTTTTACGCTGTTTGTATTTTAGTACTCCAGCGGATTCTTCAAAGATAGTTCTTCTATCTTCGGGGCGACTATTTAAAATTTCATCGACCCTACCTTGGGAAATAATAGAAAAAGCTTCTTTTCCCAAACCAGAATCCATAAACAGGTCCGTGATGTCCTTCAATCTACAAGTTTGCTTGTTTAACAAATATTCGCTATCTCCTGAACGAAAAACCCTTCTTGTTACGCTAACCTCTGCAAAATCTAATGGCACCTGGTTGTCCGTGTTGTCTAATATTAACGTAACTTCGGCAAAGTTTAAGGCTTTTCGTGAATCACTTCCTGCGAAAATTACATCTTCCATTTTTGCCCCGCGAAGTGATTTAGCTGACTGTTCTCCTAACACCCATCTAATTGCATCCGTTACATTACTTTTCCCACTACCATTTGGTCCTACAACCGCTGTAACACCAGGTACAAAATCTATTCCGATTCGGTCTGCAAATGACTTGAAACCAATTATTTCTAATCTTTTAAGGAACAATTATTATTCCCCCTGTTCTTGATCCTTTATTGCAAGTATCGCCAGTCTAGCTGCTTGCTGCTCTGCTTCTTTTTTGGAACGTCCTTTTCCAATTCCTAATTCTTTCGTATTCAATACAACGCGAGAAACAAAGGTACGGTTATGGGCTGGCCCCTTTTCCTCTACGATTTCATAGCTTAAAGAGCCATTATTATGTTGTTGAATCACTTCTTGTAACTGACTTTTATAATCCATCACATGCGAAAAAGCACCGAGTTCTATTTTCGGAAAAACAATTTTTTCTAAAAAGGAAACGACAACTTCAAGACCTTGGTCTAAATACAGTGCACCAACAAACGCTTCAAAGACGTCCGCAAGTAATGCAGGTCTCTCCCGTCCGCCAGTTAGTTCTTCCCCTTTTCCAAGCAATACATATTTACCAAAGTTTAACTCATTAGCAAATAAAACAAGGGAAGGCTCACAAACAATTGCCGCTCGGAGTTTTGTTAACTCTCCTTCACTCATCATGGTATATTGCTGGAACAAATATTGGGAAACTGATAGTTCTAGTACGGCGTCACCAAGAAACTCTAGTCGTTCATTATCTGCAAAAAATTTCCGTCGATGCTCATTCACATAGGATGAATGGGTAAAAGCTTGATACAATAATGCTGGATTATTAAATTGAATTTGAAAATGCTGTTGAAAATGCTCAAATTGCTCTTTCACACTTTCGGAGAAAACTGTTTTTTTCGTATGACCATTTTTACGATTTACTTTCATGAATAATCTGCCTTTCTTACTTGTCTAGCTTCAGACACCATTTGTAGGGTGCCTTCTGCTTTCATGCATTATCATCTATGCTTTTTAGTTTACCTGTTTCTATAGCTTTGTGCAAAAAGAAATAGAGACGTTCGATCCCTATTCATAAGAATAGGGAGAACGTCTCTTTAGCTAAAAGAGATTAGCCTTGTTTGCTTTCAATATAGTTAACTGCACTACCTACAGTTGAAATGTTTTCAGCATCTTCATCTGAAATTTCCATATCGAACTCATCTTCAAGTTCCATTACCAATTCAACTACATCTAGAGAGTCAGCACCTAGATCATCACGGAAAGATGCTTCTAGTTTTACTTCGCTTTCATCTACACCTAGACGATCCACGATTACTTTAGTTACACGTTCTAAAACTGTTGACACATTAGTCACCTCCCCTCAATGATTATACAAAATTCTCCCTGCTAATGAAAGGGCAGATTATTTTCAGAAAATTTCTCTTTAGGCTGATCGAAAACGCTTATCGCTCAAGATGCTCCAGCACTCCGTAATGAGACGTACTTTGCACAGTAGCAATGAAGAGTGCTACTGTTTCTCATCAGTCAGACGATTACATGAACATTCCGCCATTAACATGGAGCGTGTGCCCAGTAATATAATTTGCATCATCAGAAGCTAAAAAAGCGACCGCTTTGGCAATATCTTCTGTATTCCCAAATTTGGCAAGTGGGATTTGACTTAACATTTGTGTTTTTACTTCTTCTGGAAGAGCATCCGTCATATCAGTCGTGATAAATCCAGGTGCAACCGAGTTGACAGTAATATTGCGGCTAGCCAGTTCTTGCGCCGTTGATTTTGTTAGCCCAATTACTCCCGCCTTCGCTGCCACATAATTCGCTTGTCCTGGATTTCCTGATACACCGACAATAGATGTGATATTAATAATACGCCCTGCCCGTTGTTTCATCATTTGTCTTGTAACTGCCTTTGTACAGAGGAAAACACCTTTTAAGTTCGTATCTAACACATCGTCCCATTCTTGTTCTTTCATACGCATTAGTAGATTATCACGTGTAATTCCCGCATTATTCACTAAAATATCGATAGACCCAAAACTTTCTAATGTCGTACCAACTAAATTCTGCACATCCTCCGCTTGATCGACATTTGCTTGAATTGCAAACGCTTCGCCGCCAAGCGCTTTAATCTCTTCTACTACTGCATCTGCTTTTTCTTTGCTACCACTGTAGTTTACAGCAACTTTTGCCCCTTCTTTTGCAAGATAAAGCGCGATGTCTTTCCCAATACCGCGGGATGCCCCTGTAACTATGGCTGATTTACCGTCTAATTTACCCATTATTAACCTCTCCCAATAAGTCAATTACTTGTTGCAATGACTCTTCATCATATACGCAATAAGTAGTAACAGAACGATCAATTTTCTTGACCAAACCGCTTAGTACTTTTCCAGGACCGCATTCAATAAATACAGTTACACCGAGCTCAATCATTTGCTGCACCGATTCTTCCCATCGAACAGGTGAATACAATTGTTCTACTAGTAAATTTTTAATAGTTGCGGCTTCCGTTACGGAAGATGCAGTAACATTTGAAATTACTGGTATGACAGCTTCTTTTAAGTCAATCGAAGAAATTGCAGCATCCAATTGTTCGGCAGCGGGTCTCATTAATTCAGAATGGAATGGTCCACTCACTACTAATGGTATCGCTCTTTTCGCTCCCGCTTCTTTTGCTTTAACTGATGCTTCTTCCACACCTGCAGCAGTTCCAGAAATAACGATTTGGCCTGGACAGTTTAAGTTAGCTACTTGCACCGTATTACCATTTTCAGAAACCTTCTTCGTCACTTCGTTTAATGCTTCTTTATCTAGCCCTAAAATAGCTGCCATTGCCCCTTCTCCAGCAGGCACTGCTTCATTCATAAATAGACCTCTTTTATGAACTAATAAAACAGCATCTTCAAAGCTTAATACATTAGAAGCTACGAGTGCGGAATACTCCCCTAAACTGTGACCAGCTGTGTAATCTGGGGAAATTCCCGCTTCTACTAGCTTCCTCGCAACCATCGTACTTGTTGTAAGTAGCGCTGGTTGCGCATTATACGTTTTAGTTAGCTCTTCGGCAGGACCTTCCAACATAATAGAAGATAAAGAAAACCCTAATACTTCATCCGCCTGCTCGTAATACTTTTTACTTTCTTTGTCACTTTCAATAAGCTGCTCGCCCATCCCAACAGATTGTGAGCCTTGTCCCGGAAAAATAAATGCAATTTTAGTCATTGGATGATTCCTTTCTTAACGTACTTTGAATAATTCCACAAACATCATACTCAACCATCGTTCTTGCTTGGCGAATGGCATGGAAAATAGCATGTGCATTAGAAGAACCATGCGCTTTAATAACAGGTGCTTTCAACCCAAATAGTCCTGCACCACCATATTCCGAATAATCCAACTTTGTTTTCAATCCTCGAAGCTGATCTTTTACTAATAATGCGGAGATTTTTGTTTTTGTTGAAGTATTAAAAGCCTCTTTTAATAATGTAAAGATACCCGATGCTGTACCTTCAATCGTTTTCAGTACCATATTACCTGTAAAACCATCTGTTACAACGACATCCGCAGCACCTGTCAGTAAATCTCTAGACTCTACATTTCCGATAAAATTGATGGGAGCCTCCTTCAATAAAGTAAAGGCAGCTTTTGTAAGTTCATTTCCTTTAATATCTTCCGTTCCGATATTTAAAAGCCCAACCCGCGGATTTTGAATACCTCTTACTTTTTCAGCATAAACGCTTCCCATAACAGCAAACTGCTGTAAATGCTCTGGTTTTGCATCTGAATTGGCGCCTAAATCGAGCATAACAAATCCTTTTCCATCGAGAGTCGGCAAAGTTGGAGCAAGGGCAGGACGATCTACTTGATCAATGCGTCCAACAACAAATAGACCAGCAGCCATTAAAGCACCTGTATTTCCAGCAGAAACACAAGCGTCTGCTTCTCCACTTTTTACAGCTTCCGCCATTTTAACTAATGAAGAATTTTTCTTTCTCCGAATTGCTCGTACAGGTTCATCCGTTCCTTCAATCACTTCGTCTGTATGTATCACTTTTAATCGCTCATGTGTTGTAATTAACGGGGTCAGCTTTTGTTCATCTCCATAGAGCTGAATTTCAATATCCTCAAAAGCCTGTAACGCTTCGTATACACCTTTAACTATTTCGTGTGGGGCATTATCTCCACCCATTGCATCAATGGAAATTTTCATCTTTCATCACCTTTATTTAAGACTTTGTTACTCTATACATACTAAATTGTCCAGTAAATACCGTATCATTTCCGACCTTACTAGTCACTTCAATTAACGTACTATTTTTTTCCGTATCACTAGCTATTACGACAGCTTTCGCTATCACTCTATCACCAGCTTTAACAGGCTTCACGAAAGTAATGGTGGACTTTCTAGTTAATGCTAACTCATCATTTATGACTGCCACAGCCAATGAATTCGCTTGCGCAAATAAGTGATGTCCCCTTGCAATGCTATTTCTTGCAAACACATGGTCTTGTGTTATATCCAATATAGAAATTGCTTGTTTGTCCAAATCTATATCAATAATTTCACCAATTACCTCATTTAGCGGAAGTGATTTCACTTCTTCTCCAAAATTATGAGCTGCTACTGATTTTATTCGTTCTCGCAGTTCTGGTATAGATAGCTCCATCCGATCCAGACGAATTGTTTGCACGCTAACTTTAAAAGTAGATGCTAAATTTTCATCCGTGATAAAGGGATTTTTCTCCAATGTTTCTAGAAGCAGCTGCTGTCTTTCTTTTTTTGTATATTTCATCCAATCACCACCATTTTAGCACTTGGTACTAATATCAGTATATAAATAATAAAAAAAGAATGCAAGAATAGATTCGTCATCATCCCTGCATTCTAAATTCAAATTATTTTTTCACGAACAAAATCAATCTATACGTTCCCCATCTAATGCCTTTGAATCGATTAAAATTTTCCGAAGACCTGTCATCTCTTCAGACTGCCAAAACTCTTGTGAACCTAAAAGCCTCTCTGCATCTGCCTTAGCCGTATTTAAAGCACGGTAATCATGCACAAGGTCAGCCATCTTGAATTCCGGTAAACCACTTTGTTTACGACCAAAGAAATCCCCTGGTCCTCGAAGCTCTAAATCTTTTTCTGCAAGAACAAATCCATCGTTCGTTTCGGTCATCGACATCATTCGCTCTTTACCTTCTTCGGACTTCGGATCAGCAAGTAAAATACAGTAAGACTGATGTTCTCCCCGTCCTACTCGGCCTCTTAGCTGATGAAGCTGAGCAAGCCCAAAACGTTCTGCATCGAAAATAATCATAAATGTTGCGTTCGGAACATTTACCCCAACTTCAACAACTGTTGTGGAAACGAGTACCTTCACTTCTCCATCCGAAAAACTTCTCATCACTTCTTCTTTTTCATCTGGATGCAGTCTACCGTGCATTAGTCCAACCTTATAATCATCGCCTAAATCCGAAGCCATCATATTATATACATCTACAGCATTTTGAACGTCTAGTTTCTCTGATTCTTCTATTAGTGGGCAAATAATATAAGCTTGTCTCCCATTTGCCAGTTCCTTTTTTAAGCGACCGATTAATTTATCCAGCTGATCATGTTTCATCCAGTGGGTTTCAATTTTCTTTCGTCCAGCTGGCATTTCATCAATAATGGATACATCCATCTCACCAAAAGCAGTGATTGCCAATGTTCTCGGGATAGGAGTTGCCGTCATAAACAACACATCCGGATTTTCACCTTTTTCCTTCAATACTCTCCGTTGTTCGACCCCAAAACGATGCTGCTCATCCGTAATTACTAATCCGAGTTGTTTAAATGTCACATCGGGCTGTATCAATGCATGAGTGCCAATCAATAAATCAATATTTCCCGCTTCAAGATTTTCTAACACGTTTCTACGCATCTTTGCCTTCGTCGATCCTGTAAGTAAAGCAATCTTTATGCCAATTGGTGCAAGCCATTCATCTAAAGAGCTTGCATGTTGCTCCGCTAATATCTCAGTAGGTGCCATAAGTGCCCCTTGATATCCAGCTGTGATTGCCGCATATAAACAAATAGCAGCAACGATTGTTTTCCCTGAACCAACGTCTCCTTGCAACAGTCGATTCATCCGATGCGGTTCTTTTAAATCACGACAGATTTCATTGACAACTCTTTTTTGAGCATTCGTTAGTTCATAAGGCAATGTTTCAATTAGCTTTTTCAACTTATCATTATCAAACGATATGCTATTTCCAACATTTTGTTCTTTGCGTGCTTTTTTAATTGCTTGCATTTTCAACTGAAAAATAAGTAATTCCTCGTACACAAAACGCCTTCTAGCATTTTTTGAATGGTCCACATTTTGGGGAAAATGAATTCCTTCTAAAGCTTCTGATATATCCGGCAGTCGATATGGACCCTTTATCGATTCTGGTAAAGGATCTACCAAATGGCCATTTACTTCATCGAGTGCCTGGCGCATAAATTTTCGAAAAACCTTCTGACTAGTAGAACCTTTAAGTGAATAAACTGGTTCAAAATCTTGTTGGTCAGTTTTTGGTCCTACGGAAAAAGTTGAAACATTAATCACTTGTCTACCTCTGTCCCATTTACCGGTTACCGTAACGATGGATCCAGGGATAATTTTCGTCTTCAAATAAGCCTGATTGAAAAATACAGCCTTTATAAGATGCTGTCCCGCTAATAAACGAACTTGCATTCTAGATTTAGCTTTTCCTAAAAAAAGAAGGGAAGGCTCACTTTCCACCCTTCCTTCTACTGTTACTCGTTCGTTATGTGGAGTTTCTGCCAAGTTTTTCAACCGAAAATCTTCATGTCTATAAGGAAATGTCATCACTAAATCTTCTAATGTTTCAATTCCTAGCTCATGCAATGCGTTAGCAGTTCCACTCCCCACTCCTTTTAAGGAAGTTACTAACTCATCTTTTTTAGTTTCCACTACTTACAACTGCTCCACCAAATATTTTAGCCTCGAGCCATTTTCCAGTAGGAGTTGCAGCAAGTCCACCTTGTGCCGTTTCTTTTAAGGCTGTAGGCATCGTCTGTCCGATTTTATACATGGCATCAATTACTTCATCACATGGAATACGACTTGTGACACCAGCAAGTGCCATATCAGCAGCTACTAACGAGTTCGATGCACCCATGGCATTTCGTTTCACACATGGAACTTCTACTAACCCTGCAACTGGATCACAAACTAAACCAAGCATATTTTTAAGTGTAATTGCAAATGCTGTAGAACTTTGCTCTGGAGTTCCACCAGCCATTTCCACAATAGCAGCAGCTGCCATACCTGCAGCTGAACCTACTTCTGCTTGACAACCACCGGCAGCTCCAGAAATAGAAGCATTATTTGCCACAACAAAACCGAACGCACCCGCATTAAATAAATAACGAATCATCTGTTCTCTTGTTGGATTTAATTTATTTTTCACTGCAAACAACGTACCAGGAACGACCCCTGCCGAACCAGCTGTTGGAGTTGCACAAATAGTTCCCATTGCAGCGTTTACTTCATTTGTAGCCACCGCTTTGCTTACCGCATCTAGCATTAACTCACCAGATAAAGTATTTCCTTTTTTTAGATAATCTTGCAAAAGGACAGCATCTCCACCAGTTAGCCCAGAAGTGGAACGAACACCTTTTAATCCTTTTTCCACCGCTTCTTCCATGACTGTCAAATTGCGATCCATCTGCGTCATAATTTCTTCTCTAGTACGTCCTGTTATTAAAATTTCTTGCTCTATCATTATTTCAGAAATCAGTTTCTGTTCTCTATTCGCTCTATCTACTAACTCTCGAACATTATGAAATAACACATCCATATGATATCCCCCTTAGTCTGCTATTCTTGTTACTTGCGTAATATTCGGTAGTTTCCCTATTTCAACAAGTATATGCTCTTCCACATTTTGGTCTACTTCGATAATCATCAATGCCATATTTCCTTTTTCTTTTCGAGACACTTCCATATGTCCAATGTTTATATCGTATTTCGCTAAACAATTGGCAACATTCGCTATACATCCAGATCGGTCTTCGTGCACAACTAATATTGCTGCCAAATTACCTGAAAGACGGAGAGGAAATCCATTTAACTCTGTAATTTCCGTTTTTCCTCCGCCAATCGAAATACCGACCATCGACATTTCGTGCTGGTCATCCCCAATGACAATACGGGCTGTATTTGGATGTTCTGTATTTGCGGTTTCAGGTATAAATTCAAATGTGAGGCCTGCTTTTTTAGCATCTTCAAACGCTGTTTTAATCCGCTCATCAAATGTGTCATAATCGAGCAATCCACCAATTATCGCCACATCCGTACCATGCCCTTTATATGTTTCTGCAAAAGATCCATATAAATATATTTTTGCCCATGTTGGTTGTTTACCAAATAAATCTCTTGCGACTCTTCCTATACGCGCCGCTCCCGCCGTATGTGAAGAGGATGGTCCAATCATAACGGGTCCAATTATGTCAAAAACGGATTTGAATTTCAATTCATAGACCTCCAATTAACTATATATTTACTCTCTATTTTACACCTAAAATACGAAATTAACAAAGGTATTGAAAGGAAGCTGCTTTATGATAAAAAAACCACGGGATTAAATGTTCCCGTGGTTTCGTTTTATTCTACAGATAAAATATATGGGTAAAGTGGTTGTTTACCGTTGTACACTTCCACTTCAACTTCCTCAAATTGTTCTTCAATAAATGCAGCGAAGTTATTTGCCTCATCTTCTGAGACACCTTCTCCATAAATGATAGTAACAATTTCTGCATCTTCGTCGATTAATGCTTTAGCCAAACTTGTCGCAGACACTTCTCGTGAAGGATTAGAAAGAATAATTTTCCCTTCTGCAAGAGCCATGAAATCATCTTTTTTAATTTCTACACCATCAATCGATGTATCACGTACTGCGAAAGTAACTTGGCCAGTTTTGACATGCTCAAACGCGCTTGTCATATTTTTTTGATTATTTTCGACTGTTGCTTGTGCGTTAAATGCCAGAATTGCAGCCATACCTTGTGGGATCGTTTTCGTCGGCACTACCGCCGCTTCTATCCCTAAAACTTCAGCAGCTTGTTCAGCAGCCATAATAATATTTTTATTGTTCGGTAGTATAAGTACTCGTTCAGCCCCTACAGCTTCAATTGCTTTCACAATATCTTCCGTGGACGGGTTCATCGTTTGGCCACCTTCGATTACAGCGGATGCCCCTAAACTTTTTAATAGTTCCGATACTCCTGCTCCCATTGCAACTGTTACAACTGCATAAGGATGAACCTCCACTTTTTTTGTAGGTCCATCTTTCACGTATCCTTCTCCAACGATTTCAGTATGTTGTTCCCGCATATTTTCGATTTTAATTTTAATTAAATCTCCATATTGCTGGCCATATGTCAAAACATCTCCAGGAGTTTCGGAATGAATATGGATTTTCGCTACTTCTTCATCCGAAATGACTAGTAAAGAATCCCCAAAAGCACTTAAATCATTACGAAATTGCGTCTCGTCAAACGCTTTTTTACCTTCTTCTAAACGAACCATGAACTCTGTGCAGAAACCGAACTCAATATCAGCAGTATCCATAAATCCTTGAACAGATTTATGATGCTCTGCGCTTACTAAATCGTCCATGGAAGAAACTACTGTTTTTTCTGGGAGCGCTTCCCCTTTTAAGCTAGCTAAAAAGCCTTCATATACGAACACAAGACCTTGCCCACCACTATCTACTACGCCAACTTCTTTTAAAACTGGCAGTAAATCAGGCGTTCTGTTTAATGATTGCTTCGCTTCTTCTACAACAGCCGACATTAGCTCGCGAATATCATCTACAGTTTCGCTCACTTCTACCGCTTTTTTAGCGGAATCTTTTGCTACCGTTAAAATGGTACCTTCTACTGGTTTCATTACTGCTTTATAAGCAGTTTCCACCCCATAATTTAATGCTTGTGCAAATTGTTTTGCATCTAGCGTATTGTACTGTTCTACCGATTTCCCAAAACCTCTAAACAATTGGGACAAAATAACACCTGAATTTCCTCTTGCGCCCATAAGCAACCCTTTAGATAAGGCTTGAGCAGTTTTACCTATATGCTCTACTGTATGGGAAGCGGTTTCTTTTGCACCAGAAGTCATCGATAAGTTCATATTTGTTCCCGTGTCTCCGTCTGGAACAGGAAACACATTTAATGCGTCAACATAATCTGCATTTTGGGAAAGATGATGTGCCCCCATCTTGACCATATCTGCGAATTGATTACCATTGATTAATTTCATCATTTTCTCTCCTTATTCACACGTTTGCCACGCGAACTCCTTGTACATAAACATTTACGGATTTCACTGACATTCCAAGAGATTTGTTAAGTGTGTATTTCACTTTCGATTGTATTTGATAAGCTATTTCCGAAATTTTCGTTCCGTAACTTACGATAATATACATATCAATATGTAAATCCTCTTTCTCTTGTCTAACAACTACACCTTTTGTGAAGTTTTCTTTTCTTAAGATATCTGTTAATCCATCTCTAATTTGGTGCTTCGATGCCATACCAACAATACCATAGCACTCAATCGCAGCCCCGCCGGCAATTTGAGCAACTGCATCTTGTGATATATCAATTTGTCCGAATTCATTTTTCAATTCAATTGACATGTTGAAACCTCCCAAGTCCTTTTTGACTACCGTTAATTGTACTACACCCTTTGAAATTATAAAAGAAACGTTTCTTCTCGTCTACAATTTCACTGTTTAGGGATAATGCGTCTTAACAGGTAACCGCTATGATTTTCTCAGCTTGCGGACGCTTTCCGCCGGGTGAGCGATGAGCCCACTCCCGCCGCTTAGACGTCGTTTGACTGTCTCATTTGCCCACTCATTCGGCAGGAGTCGCCTCCAGCAGAGAAAATCAATGGAAAACGGCTTGCTTCCTCAACACTGATTATCAAAAAATGCAGTTAAGGAATGTCTGTTATCAGAAAACCGATAATGGTAACCAAATAGCAGTTGATAGCAACTAATTCTTCACATAGCAAGTTTATCGGAAGAAAGCCGATTATTATCCCTTGACATAATAGGGACTATGTGTCGCAAATTGGTTGCCATACAAGCGTAAAAGTTTCATCCGTTCAAAATGTGGCGAATCTGGTCTAGAAAGTTGCGAGTAACGTCTGATATGTTGCGCAAATTTTAATGGACGATCTAATCCATGTAAATTCAGTGGAGACCTCAAGTAAGGTGCATGGCAATCAGTGTCTGCTAGCCACTGCGTGGAGAATTGGTTGCGCTCGTTGCCAATTTGGTTGCTTTCAAGCGCAAACTGGTTGCATTGCCTATTGAATTGGTTGCTTTCAAGTGACAATTGGTCTCGTTAAGCCATTTCCTAACTTTTAATGGCTAATAAATACAGATAATAGCGTCGATTTGGAGGGATTGGAGCGAAAAGGACGGCGACTCCAGTGGGATCAAGTAAGTAAGAGTAGACTTCACATTGACCGCCAAAGCGAGCGGTGAAGGCTCATCACTCACTCCACGGAAAGCGTCCGTCTTGCAGCGGAAATCCTAGCAGCACTCCCTTAACCTTTTTAGTGTGTAAAGGTTTTTTTCTTGATAAGGCTTGCACATAGTAAAAGTCTGTGGTAAATTATTAAAGTATGTGAAATATCGAACTGAAAAATCTTTCAGCTTCTTTTTTAAAGGAGGAAATATAATGCCAAAAGTATGTGCAATCACTGGGCGTAAAGCTCGTTCTGGTAATGCTCGTTCTCACGCTATGAACGCTAACAAACGTACGTGGGGGGCAAACCTTCAAAAGGTCCGTATTCTTGTAGACGGTAAACCTAAACGTGTATGGGTTTCTGCTAGAGCTTTAAAATCAGGAAAAATTGAGCGCGTTTAATCGTACTCATAATTAATACCAAATCGACAATTGTCGATTTGGTATTTTTTTATTATTACATACAATTTGAGATTTTACGACTGTTAACTAGACAAAGCACAAAAAAATGACCCCAAAAAGTATGGAGTCATCGAGTTCCTTCATTTCTTCACTTCTTCTTTTTTAAACAGGCGGATACAAACTTTCATCAAACTGCTAACGGATTTAGGCAATCTAAATGTGTAGACCTTCACACAATTCCTCCCTTTTAGTCGCTGCTTCTTATCATTAAACATATGCCAGCTCTAAAAGAGATAGTACTAGTTCGTCCTTTAAGTTCATTACTTGTAAACTTTGCGTTGCCAACGGAAATGTCCTCGTCAATGACATTGTATAAAAATCCTTTTAAAGAAATCTTCTCTACCTTTTCACCGAAAGAAAAAAAAGAAATATACTTATAATGTGCATCTTGCTTGATATTATGGATTCCAGGCAACAGAAATTGGATAATGTTTTGATTGTTTTGAATCGAAAAGAGAGTTTCCGGATTGTTAAGTTGGAAAAGACATAGATCATGTAAAACAGCTTCGTAGTGGTCTAATCGACCTCCCGTTACTCCCGTGAGTATAATTTCATCTGGCTTATAGGCTAATGCTTTTTCAATCGCTATATATGTATCCGTCTCATCTTTTTCCACTTCAAGTATGGTAATTGTACTTACTCGTTCTTTAACCAATCTAAATTCATTTTCAGAAAGCGAGTCGAAGTCACCTATTATTTCATTAGGTATGATTCCTTTTGATAATAAGTGAAGAGCGCCTCTATCTGCACCTATAAAAACATTCTCTTCTTCGAAAAAAGGAAGCTGTTTGAAATCAACAACTTCCTCTACCGGGCCACCTGAACAAACGATTACTCGTGTCATTTTGCTAATACACTTAACCCAGCTTCTTTAATGGCCTGTAAAGCTTTTCCCTTATCCGGTGCATTATAAATAGCGGATCCCGCAACTAAAATGGTAGCTCCTGCCTCGACACATGGTTTAATCGTTTCTTCGTTAATTCCACCATCGATTTCAATTTCTATCGATAAATTTCTATCTTTGATAATATTGGAAAGTTGTTTAACTTTAGGTACGACAGAATGTATAAACTTTTGTCCGCCAAAACCTGGATTAACAGTCATAAAAAGTACCATATCAATATCCTCTAACACATGCTGAATCGTCTCTATTGGTGTATGTGGGTTTAATACAACCCCTGGTTTTACACCAAAAGATCTAATTAATTGAATTGTTCTATGGAGATGGGGACAAGCTTCCACATGAACCGTAATATAGTCGGCACCAGCTTTTGCGAATGCCTCGATATATTGATCTGCATTTTCGATCATTAGATGCACATCTAACGGTAAGTTTGTAAGCGGACGTAATGCTTCTACAACAATAGGTCCCATTGTAATATTTGGAACGAAATGGCCGTCCATTACATCTATATGAATCAATTCCGCCCCCGCTTTTTCAACTTCTAGCACTTCTTCTCCTAATTTTGCAAAATTAGCTGCTAATATAGATGGAGCAATTTTCACCATAATTAGTACCTCGGCTTTCTTTCTAATATTTCGTCGAAAAACTGCAAATAATGTTTATATCGATATTCTTTTATTTCACCAGTTTCTACTGCATCTTTTACTGCACATTTCGGTTCTTTTACATGCATGCATTCTCTAAACTTGCATGCATCTTGTTTTTCTACAAATTCCGGAAAACATCTGGAAAGTTCTTCTTTTTCCATCAAGTCAAACTCAAATGAGCTAAAACCTGGAGTGTCTGCAAGTAATCCCCCACAAACCTCAATAAGCTCGACATGCCTAGTCGTATGTTTTCCCCGCCCTAAAGCATTGGAGATAACCCCGGTTTTTAAATCCAAA
Organism: Bacillus sp. FJAT-22090; assembly: GCF_007676755.1. Classification (GTDB taxonomy): domain Bacteria; phylum Bacillota; class Bacilli; order Bacillales_A; family Planococcaceae; genus Psychrobacillus. The sequence goes on from NZ_VEBK01000001.1 coordinate 100,826, forward strand.
GAAGGTAAAATTGTATTTAAAAGTGTCGATTTACCGACACCTGATTGTCCTGCCAATACAGTCGTTTTACCTTTTAGAAGTGGTGCAATTTTTTCATCAAACGATGGATCGTCTTTGAATGTCTTCAAAACCTGATAGCCGATTTGTTCGTAATCTTTGATATACGCTTCCATCGTTTCTTCCATTTGTCCGTCCATTAAATCACTTTTTGTTAAACAAATGATTGGCTCCACATTGAAAGACTCAAGTACTACTAAAAATCGGTCCAATAAGATGGTATTAAAGTCTGGTTCTTTGATGGAAAATACTAAAATCGCTTGATCTATATTTGCTATTGGAGGGCGGACTAATGTATTTTTACGTTCATGAATAACCGTGATCGTACCGTCGTTATTACCCTCTACTGTATAATCTACAAAATCTCCTACTAAAGGGGATTCCCCTCTATTTCTAAATACCCCTCTACCACGACATTGAATGACTTGACCCTCATCATATACATAATAAAAGCCGCTTAATGCTTTTCTAATTTGACCTTGTGGCATCCGAAACCTCCCTAACATCTTTTTCATACTAACAAACTTAATTGTACTACGTATGTTAGTCATTTCTCGATATTTAGCAGAGGCTTTCATCCCTGCTAAATGAACTTAAATATCGTCGTACGCAATCGTTTCATCTGCAATAACAGTTGAATTGACCATAATCCGATATACTGCTTTTTCGCCTTCACTGATCTCTAGCTTTAGTTGTCTAGAGGTTGCTTCAGTTAAAACAAACTCTTCAGCCGGCTCCGCAAGACTTCGTGTCTTATCTTGAATATAAATACGAACAATTTGTTCTTGAACTACTATATCATCATTTTCGTCATCCTCTGAGCCCTCACCATTAGTAGTTGGTTGCTCATATGGAATCGTAACCGTCTTCACAAAAAATTTGGAAGGTTTTTCTTTTGGTCCATCTGATACTACAACTTCAATTGTACTTCCAGGTGCTACTTTTGCATTTGGTTTTGGATCTTGTCTAATAACATTTCCTTTTTGTACTTTATCAGAGTTTTCTTTTCCAATAACTTTAATCTTGAAGCCAGAAGACTTCTCTGTATCCTTCAATGCTTTTTCGTTAAAGTTAGTTAAATCATTCACCGTTCGCAGATCGAGGCCTTTGCTTACTACAAATTCTAGATCCGTTTCTCCTGGAATAATTTCCGTACCACCAATTGGCGTTTGCTCTAATATAGTTCCTGCTGGTTTAGAGTCAAATCTTTCTTCTATTACTTCAACGTCACGTAATCCTTGATTTTGCAGTAATGTTCGCACTTGATCAATATCTTGACCAGTATAATCACCTATTGCGGAAGTTTCTCTGCCTGATGAGACAAATAGATGTATTTCGGTTTCTTTATCCCGCATTTTTCCTGCCTCAGGTGTTGTCCGAATAACATGATCTTCTTCGACTTCTTCCGAAAACTCGGGTGTTTGATCACCAATTGTAAATCCTTCCGCTTCGAGTTGTTCAATGGCTTCCTGGAGTTCTAGGTTAGACACATCCGGTACTTCAATTTTTTCCGGTTTAAATAATCCCGGGAATACGATGATAAACAGAAGAGCGAGCAGAACGATAGCAGCTATTATGGCACCTATGATCTTTCTTTTTTTTCGTTTATTTTTCGGTTTTTCTACTTCAACCGTTCCAGATTCAACAGGAATCTTTTTCGTGTCGGAAACTTCTTCAAAGGAAACAGGTTCTTTAATAACCGGTAAAATTTTTGTTGCATCTTCGTCCACAGCAACTGTAAACTTCGCTTCCCCTGTTCTTTCTGGAGATAGGGCAGTTGCTAAATCTGCTTCCATTTCCTCAGCAGAACGATATCTATTCTTCTGATCTTTTGCTGTAGCTTTAAGCACAACATTTTCCAAACTCTGTGGAATAGCGGGATTAATAGCCCGAATGGAAGGAGTTTCTGATTGTAAATGCTTTAATGCAATAGATACGGCAGATTCTCCAGAAAAAGGAAGTTGACCAGTTAATAACTCGAATAAAACAATACCTAAAGCATATATATCAGATTGCTTAGTAGCCGTTCCTCCCCGAGCTTGTTCAGGAGATAAATAATGAACTGTCCCTAAAACAGAGTTTGTTTGTGTATAGGAAGTTGCACTGAGCGCCATCGCTATCCCAAAGTCTGTAATTTTGATATTTTCCTCTTCGTCCAACAATATATTTTGAGGTTTGACATCCCGATGAATAATATGGTTATTATGTGCATTTGCAATAGCAGACGTAAGTTGCTTCATAATAGTTACTGATTTATTTGGTGAAACCGGAGCATTTCGTTGTATGTATTGTTTTAATGTCTCTCCTTTAACATACTCCATGACAATATAGTGAATATCCCCATCTTCTCCGACATCATATATATTCACTATATTTGGGTGTGTAAGGCTAGTTGCAGAAAGTGCTTCCCGTTGAAAACGACGATGTAATTCTTCTTCGTTAGAAAAATCATAGCGTAAAATTTTAATCGCTACATCACGGTCTAAAATCATGTCATGTGCCAAATACACATTGGACATACCGCCTCCGCCAATCATTTCAAGCAACTTGTATCTGCCGCTAATTCGTTTGCCTATTAACATTCTTACACCTCCTCTTCATGGTTTGATAGCAAGATCAATGAGATATTATCTTCTCCACCCGATTGGATTGCTTCCTCCACTAATTCCTTTCCTTTTTCTTGTAACGTCTTGTCCGAATATAGAAGAGCTTGTATAAATGATTTGCTTAATTTATTGCTTAAACCATCTGTACAAAAAAGAAAATAAGAGTTCGGGACAAATTCTACATCATAAAAATCAGGCTGTATCGTTTGTTCTGTACCAATTGCTTTCATCAGTAAGTTTTTATTGGGATGAGTTTTAGCCTGTTCTTCACTAATCTCGCCAGAATCAATTAAAATATTTACATAGGAATGATCTCGTGTTATTTGTTTCACATTTTCTTTTGTAATTTGATATACTCGACTGTCTCCTACATGTGCAATGATGCACTTGTTTTTGTGAAATAAACCGGCGATTAATGTCGTTCCCATTCCTTCACATCCAGTATTGACGGCTGAATGTCTAGCAATCGACTGATTAATGGATTGAAATGTGTACGTCAACCAGTCCTTTGCTTTAATAACAGTGGGATTATACGTTGTAAAATATTTTTTTAACTCAGTGATTGCGAGTTCACTTGCAACGTCACCAGCATTGTGTCCACCCATGCCATCTGCAACAACAGCCAGTATTCGATTATCATCTCGTTCGAAAACATCTACCCGATCCTCATTTACTGTCCTTCTTAAGCCTACATCAGTTTCAACAACGAACTTCATTTATTCTTTCACCTCTTTTAGAATGAAAAGAAAACACAATTTTCCCATAACAGAATCTTACTTCTTCTTGAAAACTGCAACAAAGAATCCATCACTTCTTAAATCTTGTGGGAAAAGTTGGAGCATTCCTTCCTCTTCCTGTTCTTTTATATTTGTAATAACGTCCGGGAACTGTTGAAGTTCCATATCCGGATGTGCCTCTAAAAACAACTTGGCCGTACCTTCGTTTTCATCACGGTCTACGGTACAAGTACTATACACTAAAATTCCGTCTCTCTTTAAAAGCTTATAAGCCTCATCCAGTAAATTCAGTTGGATTGGCTTGAGTGATGCGAAATCTTTTTCGTTTTTGGTGTATTTAATGTCTGGCTTACGTTTCATCACACCAAGACCGCTGCATGGAGCATCTACTAAAATACGGTCAAATGACGCTGCAGGGTATGCCTCAGAAGATTTACGACCATCCATCTGAACTGTTTCGATAAAACCAAAGCCGAGTCTTTCCGCATTTTCTTGTACTAATTTTAATTTATGCTGATGAATATCCATTGCAACTAATTTGCCCGTGTTCCGCATTTTCTCCGCGATATGGGTGGTTTTTCCTCCAGGGGCTGAACACATATCTAATACAGTCATACCAGGTTCCACTTGAAGCGCATATGCAGGTATCATCGAGCTTTCGTCTTGAATCGTGATAAAGCCCTTCTGAAAAGCGGTCGTTTTAGCAGCTTGTCCATTAAACAAATAAATACATTCTGGTATAACTTCGCTTTGCGCAACGACATATCCTTCTTGTGTCAACAAGTGTAGCACTTGTTCCACTGTACGTTTAAATAAATTCACACGAAGCGTCGTAACTGGTTGTTCATTATTCTCTTTAAGCATTTTCGCTGTTGTTTCATAACCATATTCATTTACAAATCGTTTCACCATCCAAAGTGGATGACTTGTTTCGATAGAAAGTCGCTCAAGATCATCTTTTATTTCATCCGTTGAGCGAACTCCTTCTCTTAATATAGAACGGAGAATACCATTGACTGTGCCAGCTATCCCTTTATGTCCTCTTCTTTTAGCGATATTCACTGCCTCATTTACCGCTGCATGATCTGGGATACGAGATAAGTAATGTATCTGATATAAAGAAAGGCGCAACAATTGCTTTACCCAATCATCCAACTTCCCTTTGATGAAAGGTTGTAAATAATAGTCCAAGGTCATTTTATATTGCAATGTTCCATACGTTAACTCTGTTAAAAGTGCACGATCCTTATCATCAATTTTATATTTCTCAATCGTTTGATGTAATAATAAGTTGCTATAAGCTTGGTGCTTTTCGACGGCCATTAATATTGTCAGTGCCGCATCTCGAACATTACCTGTCCAAATCTTCTCTGGTTTTTTTGTCATTCAAATGTATCTCCTATTCGCAATTTCGAACCAACGCCTCGCAAATAATCTTCTGCGGACATTTTCTTTTTTCCAGCTGGCTGTAATTCATTAATTCGAATTGCTTCTTCCATGCCTGTTTGGACTACAAAATAATCTGATTCGATTTTCACAACTGTTCCCGGTCGTTCTTTTGTATTAATTTGGATTGTATCTGCTTTCCAAATTTTCACTGGTTGATCTTCTAGCATCGTATATGAAACTGGCCATGGATGTAACCCGCGAATTTGATTGTGTATTGCTAAAGCTGGCTTATCCCAATTTATTCTTTCTTGCTCTCGCGAAATATTTTTTGCATATGTCACAAGTGTATCATCTTGTTTTATACGATTATTCGTCTTTGAAACAATGGATGGCAATGTTTCTTTCAGCAATATAGTACCCACTTTACTTAATTTATCAAACAGCAATCCTGTATCATCCGTATGATCGATGGAAGTTTCGCTTTGTGCAATTATATCCCCTGCATCCAGCTTTTCTTCCATATACATTATCGTTACACCCGTTTTTTCTTGCCCATCGATAATTGCTTGATGAATCGGTGCTCCTCCGCGATAAGCAGGTAGCAGCGATGCGTGAACATTAATACAACCTAATTCCGGTATTTCTAATAATTCTTTTGGTAAAAGCTGTCCAAATGCAGCTGTCACGATGAGATCTGGTTTCAATGAAATAATTTGTTGCAATTCCTCTGAGCCTTTTAGTTTTGTTGGCTGTATAACCGTAAGGCCTAATTTTACCGCTTCTTCTTTTACAGGTGGAGCAGTTAATACTTTTTTTCTTCCTACTGGTCGATCTGGTTGTGTTACTACAGCAGATACATGATAGCCTTCTTCAACAAGCATTCGTAATATGGGAGCGGAGAATGCAGGTGTACCCATGAAAACAATATTTGTCATGCTTCTTCCTCCTCTTCACTCTCTAACTCTTCCAATTCTACGTAACGAACAATTTTAGAGGTAAATAAAACTCCATGTAAGTGATCGATTTCGTGCAAAATAGCTCTTGCTTCATAGTCTTCAGCTTCCAGTTCATATAATGCACCGTCTCTATCTTGCGCTTCTACTTTGACATAAAATGGTCGTTCCACTTCACCATAAAGATCCGGAAAGCTTAAACAGCCTTCTACTTCTATTTCAGCTCCGCCTATTTCTACAACCTCTGGGTTGATCATTTCGATTACTTCTTGTCCTTCTCCGAGGTCCACGATTGCTACTTGAATCGTCTCTCCCACTTGTGGGGCTGCAATACCAATGCCATCAGAAGCAATCATCGTATCGTACATATCATCAAGAAGTGTCGCTAATTTTGCATCAAAAGTTTCTACTTCTCTACATTTTGTCGTTAATATTTCATTCGGGTGTTTAATAATCGGTCTAATTGCCATGTCATTTCCTCATTTCAAACTTTGTAACATCCGTCAGGGGAGATTTAACTTTGTTCAGCAAATATATTTCTGCAACTAGCATTGTACTAGGACAGCTTTTTTGACTGTAATAAAACTAAATAATCGTGGATGGATCTAAATCAATTGTAAGAATGATGCCCTTTTTCATCCACTCTGTACGGTATATTTTTATCAATTGCTGTAACTTTTCAATTAATAATGGTTCTTTTTTGTATTTTATCAAACATTGGTAACGATATCTATTTTGTATTTTGCTGATAGCACTCGCAGAAGGACCAACAACCATCGTTTGATCGGATAAATTCGCCCGTAACCAATCTGTTGCCAGTTTTGCGTACTCTGATGCAAGCATTACATTTTCATGCGTTACTTGAACTAAGGTTAGATAATAAAAAGGAGGATATCCATACTGTTTCCGAACGAGCATTTCTGTTTGATAAAAAGGCTCATACAATTGTGCTTTAGATAGCTCTATCGCGTAATGCTCTGGAGTATATGTCTGGATAAATACCTTTCCTTTTTTATCATGTCTACCTGCTCTCCCGCTCACTTGGGTCATCAATTGAAACGTTTTTTCAGAAGCCCTAAAATCAGCGAGATGCAATGTCGTATCAGCATTTAACACGCCGACTAGTGTAATATTCGGAAAATCTAATCCTTTCGCGATCATTTGCGTTCCTAGAAGAATATCTGCCTCTCCGTCACCAAATTGTTTCAAAATACGCTCATGAGAACCCTTCGTTCTTGTTGTATCCACATCCATTCGCAGTACTCTTGCGTAAGGAAATAGCTTGGCGATTTCTTCTTCCACTTTTTGAGTACCTGTTCCAAAAAAGCGTATATGCTCACTCGAACATTCGGGACATTCTCTTGGAACTGGTTCCTCATGTCCACAATAATGACATTTTAATTGTTCACCAGCGCGATGATATGTAAGCGAAATATCACATTGATCACACTCTACAACTGTTCCACAGTCACGACATAAGACAAAAGAAGAAAACCCTCGTTTATTTAAAAATAATACTATTTGTTCTTTTTTATCTAATTTTTCACTTACAGCATCAGCTAACTCTACACTGAACATCGATCGGTTGCCATTTTTCAACTCTGCTCTCATATCTACAATATTTACCTCTGGAAGTGCTTGCTCTTTTGCACGCATTTTCAAAGTCAATAAAGAATAAACTCCTTTGGATGCTCGTGCATATGATTCTAGCGAAGGGGTAGCACTGCCTAATATGACAGGACATTGATGAAAATCACTACGCCAAATCGCTACATCCCTTGCGTGGTATCGAGGGTTGTCCTCTTGTTTATAAGTAGACTCATGTTCTTCATCTAAAATGATAACCCCTAAATCTTTAAACGGAGCAAATATTGCCGATCTCGCACCGACGACAACCTTCACTTCTCCACGCCATATTTTACGCCATTCATCGTATTTTTCACCGACAGACAGTCCACTATGCATGACAGCTACTTCATCACCAAAACGCAGTTTAAAGCGGCGTGTCATTTGAGGTGTCAATGAAATTTCAGGAACGAGCATAATTGCTTGTTTTCCTTTTAAAATAGATTTTTCAATAGCGTTCAAATAAATTTCTGTTTTTCCGCTACCAGTAATACCATGTAGTAAGAATGTTGTATTTTCTGTATAGTCTTGAGCATGATTTACGTTTGTTAATGCACTCGTTTGTTCTTGCGTAAGTTCAAATCGATTATCCGTATCCTGATAGTCTAATGAAGTAATTTCTCGGTACACTTCTTCTTGTTCTTTTACTAAAATACTTTTTTCAACTAAAGCTTTTACTGTACTATTTGTTGCATTTGCCCTCTCCATCAATTGTTGCATCGTGAAAGAGGTTGGTTCTTGCTGTAATAGCCATTCGATCAATTCTTTTTGCTTCACTGCTTGCTTTGTTAGATTTTTTAACTGATCAACGATAAATACTTTATCGTCTGTCACTTTGTATTTCACAATCACTTTTGCCTTTGCATGCTGTTTAATAACCGTTTCAAGTTCTAAACTACCTTGCGTTAAATACTTTTTCATTTGTCGCAAGTAGCCAGCCTTTTCTATTACTTCATAAGAAATTACCTCTTTTTTACCGAACAAAGCTAGAAAAGCTTCATCTAGTAAGGAGGGATTGATTAGCTTAATGTTTTTTTTATAAGAAGCACGCAAAGCTGCTGGAAGCATTACTTGTAGGGCATCAATTTCATAACATAACGTTTTTTTAGTAAGCCACTTCGATAATTGCAAAAGCTCTTCTGTAACGACAGGTTCGAGATCAATAATTGAGTGAACTTCTTTTAATTTGGATATATCAAGATCTGTTTGTTCCTTTATATCCGTTATAAAGCCTTGCACCTTTCGATTACCAAAAGGAACATGCACTCGGCTTCCACGTTCAACAAGAGACTCTAGTTCTTCGGGTACAATATAGTCAAATGGTCGATCAATTGGATAAGCTGAAACATCAACGATTACTTCTACTATCATTTCGACTCAGCTGTTTCTAATCTCATAATTGTCTCAAATAACTGAAGTGCAAGCTCCTTTTTAGGTAAATGGGGAAAATGCATTTCAACATTATTTCTACCAACCAATGTTACAGAATTTGTTTCTGTACCAAAACCTGAGCCTGTTTCTGTCACATCATTTGCAACAATATAATCTGCGTTTTTCTTTTCCAATTTCCCTTTAGCATAATGAACGACATCGTTTGTTTCAGCAGCGAACCCTATTAAAAGTTGGTTCACTTTTCGTTCGCCAAGTGATGCAAGAATATCGGTTGTACGTTCCAAAACGATCGTAGCTTCTCCAGGTTGCTTTTTCATCTTTTGACCATGCACTTCTTTTGGCTTATAATCCGCTACAGCAGCCGTTTTAACAACAATAGAAGCCGTGTCAAACTGATCTAAAACTGCCTCGTACATTTCTTGGGCACTTTCTACTTGAATGAGCGCTACATTTGCAGGAGCATCTATGCATACTGGACCAGAGATTAAAATCGTTTCAGCACCTAAATCTGCAGCAGCTGCTGCCATCGCATAACCCATTTTACCGCTAGAAAAGTTCGTCAAAAAACGTACGGGATCAATTCTTTCTCTTGTAGGACCAGCAGTTACAACGACTTTTTTACCTTTTAAAGGTAAATCCTTTGGTGAAAAATGTTCTTCCACTAGATTTACAATTTTTTCAGGTTCCTCTAACCGACCTTTTCCAACATAACCACATGCTAAAAAACCTTCAGAAGGCTCGATAAATGCATATCCGTCTTTTGAAAGCTGCTCAATATTACGTATCACTGCTGCATTTTCGTACATATGTACATTCATAGCTGGTGCAATCCAAACGTCTGCAGTTGTTGCTAGTAAAGTAGTCGTCACCATATCATCCGCAATTCCATTCGCAAGCTTACCAATCACATTGGCAGTTGTCGGCGCAACGATAACTAAATCTGCCCAGTCTGCCAAATTTATATGGGCAATCACGCTAGAATCTTTTTCATCAAATGTGTCAAAATACACATCATTTCTAGACATCGCTTGAAAGCTTAATGGTTGTACAAATTCCATCGCTGATTTCGTCATAATAACTTTAACATCCGCACCAGCTTGGGTTAGCTTACTCACTAAGGCCACGGCTTTATAAACGGCAATCCCTCCAGTTACACAAACGACAATTTTTTTAGAAGTTAACATAAGAATTTCTCCCCTCTAAATAACAACCTCCCAAAGAAGAATTCATTCTTTGGGAGGTTGCTTCTTGATCAATGACGCATTTCGCATAATTGCGTACAAGTTAAAAATTATACTTCGTCTTCGTAAACTACTTGTTCGTTAGATGATTCAATACCCAGTTCACCGGCAGCAACTTCTTCTAACGCTCTCCCAACTTGTTTAGCAGACACATACGCAGTTAAACGTTCGCCGCCTTCTTCTTGTAACTGTCGAGCTCTTTTAGAAGCTACGCTTACTAATGAGTATTTGGAATCGATTTTATTTTTTAATGAATCTACTGATGGATATAACATTTAATATTCCCCTTCCAACATTGCTAAATATCTTTTTTCTACACGTTCACGTCGACAATGCTCCGCAGCAACGATGGCATTTATTTTAGCACAAGCTTTTGCTACTTCATCATTTTCCACTACATAATCATATAAATGCATCATTTCTAGCTCTTGCCTAGCAGCTTGAATTCTAGAATTAATGACATCTTCCGTTTCCGTCCCTCTACCTACTAGTCTTGCCTCTAACTCGGATAGGCTAGGTGGTGCAAGGAATATGAAAAGTGCCTCTGGTGCTTTTTCACGCACTAGTGCAGCACCTTGTACTTCTATTTCTAAAAACACATCACGTCCAGAATCCAATGTCTCATTTACATAATCAATAGGAGTACCATAGTAATTACCAACATAAGCGGCATATTCTAATAATTTCCCTTGTTCGATTAACAGTTCGAATTCTTCTTTCTGTTTAAAGAAGTAATCCACTCCGTCTACTTCACCTTCTCGTGGAAGTCTCGTAGTCATAGAGATTGAATACTCATAATTAGTACCGGGTTCTGAAAACAGTTCTTTTCTCACTGTCCCTTTACCAACTCCAGATGGACCTGATAAAACGATTAATATACCTTTTTCTCTTCGCATAACGTCTCCTTCAATATATGCATACTCCGTTTCCATGTTACATTACATACTTAACTGATTATAACACAACATTGGTATAAAATGATAAGATAAGTACAGCGATTAATCTAGATAGAAAATATTTATTTGAAAGAGGATTATATTATGGCTTTTGATGGTTTATTTACAATATCGATGACAAATGAATTACAACAATTAGTAACTGGAAGAATTTCAAAAATACATCAACCAAATGCACAAGAGATACTAATGCAAATTAGAGCACAAGGAGCAAACTATAAATTATTGTTTTCTGTGCATCCTTCTTATTCTCGTGTGCAAATTACAAATGAAACAATTGATAATCCTGCAACTCCCCCACTTTTTTGCATGGTTTTACGTAAACATTTAGAAGGCGGAATCATCACATCTGTTCGCCAACATGAAACAGATCGAATCATTATCTTCCAAATTCAAAGTAAAAATGAAATTGGAGATGATATTACACGGGAGATTCATGTAGAAGTCATGGGTCGCCATAGTAACTTACTGTTAGTTGATCCGACTCGAAATTTAATACTGGAAAGCATTAAGCATTTATCGCCTTCTTTGAATAGTTATCGAACTATTTTACCCGGCCACCCTTATATCGCACCTCCAGCACAAAATAAGCTTCACCCCTTAGAGTATTCAGAGGAATTAGTACAGGTGATTCAATCGGTAAATGACTCGAAGGAAATAGTTGAGCAAATTTCCGGGTTCTCTCCATTACATGCAAAAGAATTACTTCATCGCTTCCAAAATAACACGAATCGTGTCGAAATTTATAAGGAATATATGAAAGAATTCGAGCAAGGTGGAGTCGCCATACAAATTGTCGAATCTGGTGGAAAAACGTATTATTCACCAAATGAGTTAACTCATATAGAAGGCGACAAATTTAGTGAAAAAACGCTAGGAAATTTACTGGACAGAGTGTATTTCGCAAAAGCTGAACGGGACCGGGTTAAACAACAAGCAGGTGACTTGGAAAGATGGCTTCAAAATGAATTAAATAAATTGAAGCTGAAGATGAAAAAACTCCAAAAAGACTTTGAACAAGCCGAAAAACTAGATACATTTCAATTGTACGGAGAGCTATTAATGGCAAATGCGTATGCAATTGAAAAAGGGTTAAAAGAAGTAGAGCTAATCAACTACTATGATGAAGAAGAAAGAACAGTTACTATCCCTTTGGATAATCGAAAAACTGCCACTCAAAATGCACAAAGTTATTATAATCGCTACACAAAAGCAAAAACTGCATTATTAAAAATCGAACAGCAATTTGAAATAACAAAAGATGATATTGCATACTTCGAATTACTATTACAACAAGTAATGCAAGCCTCTCCAACCGACATCGAAGAAATTCGAGAAGAACTGATGGAACAAGGATTATTAAAAGCAAAAGCTTCTAAAAAGAAGAAGAAACCAACAAAACCAACACCTGAAAAATTCATTGCTTCCGATGGCACGGAAATTTCCGTCGGCAAAAACAATAAGCAAAATGATTTTGTGACATTCAAGTTAGCCAAGAAATCGGACACATGGCTTCATACTAAGGATATCCCAGGATCCCATGTTGTTATACATTCGGACAATCCATCTAAAGTCGCTTTACTAGAAGCAGCAAATCTTGCAGCTTATTTTAGCAAAGCTAGGGAGTCCGCTTCTGTACCAGTAGATTATACGGTAATTAAGCAAGTGAAAAAGCCGAGCGGTGCGAAACCAGGATTTGTGATTTACTTTGAGCAGACCACGCTATTTGTCACACCGGATGAAGAAAAGATTAGACAGATGAAGAAGTAATAAAGATACAAGCGCCATTTAAAATCAAAACCTGTATCTATCGTTTTCGAAGTCTTTTGGGAAGACTGATGCTATATGATAACCGTTTTTTAGAGCTGTTGATCATGACTGACGTCATGGTCAACAGCTCTTTTCTCGGTAATCCCATGGCATTTATCTATCCACCACCCTTCTACAACTTTAAGTGCTGGTTTAGTTCTGCTTTTTGGAAGAAGAGAAGCGACTGAAGATACAATTTCGGTAGCACCTCTCATTCTCTATTAGAAATCGCTTTGCTATAATTCCATTAAATACAACTGGTACTACCAGGCAACACATATATGAATGATTGTAGTGAAAGGCGACGACTCCTACGGAGGCCAACAGGATGTTGGTCACGAAGGTGTTGCCGCACGAGGTGGCTCCCTTAGCCTTCGTTCCTTAATAAACACTCTGTAGGTCATCAAATTTTAGATTTTTTAGCTGATGGTTCATCGCTCACCCCGTGGAAAGCGTTCGCCTGGAACAAAAATCAATCGAATAATAGAATCTTTTTTTTACCGCAGAAACACTATATTTATGAAACGAAAAAAAATTATATACTTATTTATTAATAAAAAGGTTATCAGAGTAGCTGTCTAGGCTGCTTTGATAACCTTTTTAGGTATAACTCTTTTTTCAAACTTTACAATTAACTCTTTACAAGCGTTCTACCGCCAGCAATACCAGGATGTGTCATTTCAAATGGATCTAATATTATATCTAATTGTTCTGCCGTTAAAACGCCAGATTGTATACAAAGTTCACGTACTGAAGCTCCGGTAGCAATAGCTTCCTTTGCAATTTGAGCTGCAAGTTCGTATCCGATATGTGGATTTACCGCAGTGATAATTCCTACACTTTTTTCAACATATTCTCTTAGACGTTCTTTATTCGCTGTAATGCCTACTAAACAATTTTCAGTGAAAACTGTAAATACATTATTCATGATCGAAATGGATTGGATTAAATTATAAAATAGAACCGGTTCCATAACATTTAGTTCAAATTGGCCAGCTTCAGAAGCTGCTGAAATGGTTAAATCATTTCCCATGACTTGGAAAGCTACTTGGTTCACGACTTCAGCCATTACAGGATTTACTTTTCCAGGCATGATCGATGATCCAGGTTGACGAGCAGGTAATTTGATTTCAAACAAACCATCACGTGGTCCAGAAGCCATTAAGCGAAAATCATTTGCGATTTTTGACATATTAATCATACAAACCTTTAAATTTGCAGATACTTCCGTATAACAATCTGTATTTTGAGTTGCGTCCACTAAATGATCGGCACATTTTAATGGTAAGCCACTTAATTCACTAAGATTTCGAACGACTAATTCAATATATAAAGGATCCGCATTCAATCCTGTACCAACGGCAGTTGCACCCATATTGATATCATATAAGTGTTGTCTAGACAATGAAATACGATCAATATCACGTGAAATGACACGACTATATGATTCAAATTCTTGACTTAGTAAGATTGGCACGGCATCTTGAAGATGAGTACGACCCATTTTAATAATACCTTCAAATTCTTTTGCTTTTGAAACAAATGCTTTTTGCATTGTTTTAGTAGCTTCGAGTAATTGATCCATTAAGCACAACACCGCGATATGTGTAGCTGTTGGGAATGCATCATTCGTTGATTGGGACATATTAATATGGCTATTTGGGCTAATGAATGTATAATTCCCTTTTTCTTCTCCCATTAGCTCAAGCGCGCGATTTGCAATGACTTCGTTTGCATTCATATTAATTGACGTTCCTGCTCCACCTTGAATAGGATCAACAATAAATTGGTCATTCCATTTTCCAGCAATCACTTCATCACATGCTTGAATAATCGATTGCCCAATTTCTTTTTCCAACATGCCAACTTCCATATTTGCTAATGCTGCAGCTTTTTTCACAATTCCTAAAGATTTTATCAGTTCCGGGTGAATTCGATATCCCGTAATCGGAAAGTTTTCGACAGCTCTTATGGTTTGAACTCCATAATAAGCATTTTTCGGAATTTCTTTTTCCCCTAAAAAATCTTTTTCTATACGAAACTCTGTGGTAACCATTATCATAATCTCCATTTCTAAGTAAACATTTATTTTAGTAGATTATTCATCTGTCTATAGATTAACACAATTTAAAAATAATCCTAGATTAATTATGAAAGAAGCCGGGCAATCAAAAATACAAGGTCCTGCCTAAGCATCTAGACAGGACCTTGTATATTTATTTCAGAATTGTCGTTTTTAAAAATTCCTGAGTTCGCTCCTCTTTCGGATGGCTGAAGAATTGCTCAGGGTTACCTCGCTCTACAATTTTCCCATCATGCATATACACAATCCAATCTGCAACTTCTTTAGCAAATTCCATTTCATGGGTGACAATAACCATTGTCATTCCTTCTTCAGCCAATTCTTTCATGGTTGTTAAAACCTCTCCCACAAGCTCGGGATCAAGTGCAGATGTTGGCTCATCAAAAAGCATAATTTCTGGTTCCATCGCAAGTGCTCTAGCAATTGCTACCCGTTGCTTTTGCCCGCCTGATAGTTTACTAGGATAGACATCTAACTTATCTTCCAATCCTACTTTATTCAGTAATTGTTTTGCTTTTGAGATAGCCTCCCCTTTGTCAACACCCTTGACCATGATAGGTGCTTCGATAATATTCTCCAAAACAGTTTTGTGTGGGAATAAGTTGAAATGTTGAAACACCATTCCTACCTTTTCCCTAATCTTATTGAGATTATCGCTAGCTGGGTCGACTTCTTTTCCTTTAATTATAATATTGCCGTTATCCTTTTTTTCTAAAAAGTTCAAACAGCGAAGGAGAGTACTTTTCCCTGAGCCGCTCGCTCCTATTAAACAAACGACATCGCTCTCGTAAACTGTCATATCAATATTTTTTAATACATGTAAGTCTCCAAAAGATTTATTCAATTGATTAACTTTGATCATTTCCATTGTCTCCAATGACCTCATCTCCTATCTATCACTTACTGCTAATTTCTGTTCAAATCGGTTTACTACGAATGTCAACAGCGCCACTAGTAATAAATAGTAGACTGCTACAATAAGTAAATAGGTCATTTCGTCAAAATTATTGGACCCTAGTGTTGTGGCCACATTAAACAGTTCATTCATGGAGATAAATGCGGCTAACGAAGAATCTTTTAAACCAATGATAAATTGGTTTCCTAAAGGTGGCAGCGCTCGACGGAATGCCTGCGGTAGAATAATCCTCCTTAATGTCAGCACGTTTGTCATCCCCAAAGAACGTCCCGCCTCCTTCTGTCCTTTATCGACTGCCTGTATCGCTCCACGAAGGATTTCCGAAATATATGCTCCATTATGTAACGCCAATGCCAAGGAAGCCGCCCAGAAATCAGGAAGGAGGAAAAGTCCACTAATTCCAAAGTAAAGGATAAATATTTGAACAATTAGAGGTGTTCCACGGACTAAATAGACATATGCATCTGAAATAAATGCTAATATTTTTATTTTAGAGATTTTTAATAAGGCAAAGAAAAGTCCAATAATTATTCCAATTAAGATAGAAACAACAGTCAGCTCAATTGTTAGAACCATCGCTTTTAGGAATATACCTTTTGTTTCTATAAGTGTGTGAAAAAAATGTAAAAAACTTGGCAATGTACCTACTTCCTTTCTTTCCATGCTATTGGCTTATTCCGGTTTTTTAGTAATGTCCTCATCAAAATATTTGATGCTGATCCGTGTTAATGTCCCATCTTCACGGAGTTTTTCCAGCGCTTCGTTTACACGCTTCAATAGTTTTGGGTTATCTTGGGGCAGCACGATTGCTTGTTCACTGCGATTAATTAACTGCTGCCCTTTAATCTTAAACCCTTCCTTTGCAGCATTTTTCCCAGTAATAAAATCTGTGATTACCGCATCATGGCGTCCGCTACTTAACGCTTGTAAAGCTGTAATATCGCTGTCATATGTTTTTATTTTGTCCGTATAATCAGCGGCCGTATCCGCATAAGTCGAGCCTTTTGCTACTGCTACTTCTTTTCCTGCCAAATCGTCGACAGTCTTAATTTGACTATCCGGTCTGGTGAAAATTTGCGGTCCAGAATAGTAGTAGGGGGTAGTGAAAGAAACATGTTCACTCCGCTCTGGATTAATCGTGTGGCTAGCAACAGCTGCATCGGCACGACCTGTCTTTACGCCTTCTACAATTCCTTTAAATTTAATTCGCTTCTGAACTGGCTTAAGACCCATTTCTTTTGCAATAGCTTCGCCAACCTCAATATCAAAGCCTGACATGGTTAAATCATCATTCATATAACTAAATGGTTTAAACTCACCAGAAGCAGCAAAAACAAATTGATCTTTATGTATTAGTTTAGATCCATCGGCAAGCTTCTCCTTCTCGGCACAAGCGGATAAAAAGCAAACCACTATCAAACTGAAAATCAATATTATCTTTTTATTTATCCACATGTTAGCTATCAATCCCTTTCACTGTTATTTATTTCTACAATACCCCTAACTAACTAGCTTACTTATAAATGGTAAATACCCTATTAACTTTCCAATTAAACAAAAGAGTGTCAGGCACTTTTACTGGCGCCTGACACTCTTTGTATTACATATACCATATGCAAAAAACACGGAGACCGTCTTAGCAAATTGAGCCAAGAACCCTGTCCCGTGGCTTTCACGTTCCCATGAATTTCTGTTAGAATTAATACTACTAGTAATTATAAAAAATAAATAACAATAGGATGATGCATATGGTTGGAATGGGATATCGGACAATTAAAACAGCAATAGGGGCAGGATTAGCAATTTGGATTGCTACTTTATTCGACCTGGAGTTTGCATCATTTGCAGCCATAATCGTTATAATGTGCATTGAGAAGACGAAGATAAAGACATTACATTCCATACGGAAAAAGTTTTTCGCATCTCTATTATCTTTAATTCTTGGTTCCATATGTTTTGAAATATTGGGATACAATCCTATTGTTTTAACTCTATTTATCTTATTGTTTGTCCCAAGCCTTATTAAGTTTCGTATTCAGGAGGGTTTTGTTACAAGCATAGTAGTTATTTTGCATATTTATTCAGTCAAGGAAGCCAACCTAGAAAACTTATTGAATGAACTTTATATAATATTCATCGGTATAGGAATCGCCCTACTTGTAAATAGCATTATGCCAAGCCTTAAGAAAGAAATTGAAAAATATAAAACGGAAATTGAAAATAAATTCAGCATTATTCTTTACCAATTCTCTATATTTTTAAAAGATAGTGAGCAAAAATGGGACAGAAAAGAGTTAGTCGAAGTAGAAAAAATTCTAAATCAGGCTAAAAATATTACTATACAAGATGTAGAAAATCATCTTGTAAGAAAAGAAAATAAAGACTATTATTATCTCGAAATGCGAGAGGATCAACTGGAAATTCTAAAACAGATGGTAGATATCCTAAACATTGTTTCTTCATCAGAGTTAGACGTCAAACAAAAAGGAATGCTTGCTAATATCTTTCTGTACATCAGTAAGCATGTGGATTCAGGAGATACAACCATGGCATTAAAATTATTAGATGAATACGAAGAGTCCATACGTGAAACAGAATTACCGAAGTCACGGGAAGAATTTGAAATTCGAGCAAATCTTTATTATTTAAATTTCGAGATTAAGAACTACCTTATTATTAAAAAAAATATATATAAAAGAACTACATTATAGTTCTAGAAGCTAGTCATTCTCTTAACAATAGTCACGGGGACAGTTTTTCGGTTGAACAACATACAAAACTGTCTCAGCGGCTCTCCCCGAAAACAAACCATTTTGACATATGTAATAGAAGATATGTATTCTTTAAGATTTGTCAGCAACATTATTTGTTATACAAAAGATGATTTTTTACTAACCTCAACCTCCATATCTACAACCCCTGCATTACTACTATCTCGTTTTTGCTATTGTTGCATGCACTCCTTCTGCAAGGCTTTGTAAAATGAAATAGGCTTTTCTTTGTATTCATATTAATCGCTCCCTATTCCTCCTATCTAAATTTAGATATTCGTCATTGTTACTGAACTTTCTTTTATCACAACTTATAAAACAAATACTATTTTTCCCGACTGAATACAATTTAATAAATTTATTGACAATCTTTATTATTGCAATTACTATTTGGTCATAGTTAATTGAAAATGATTATCATTATTATCATTTAACTCACACTATATTTGGATAAGGAGAAAACACTTTGAAAAAGCTATACATATCAGCACTATTCTTGTTTGTATTCATCTTAGGTGCTTGTGGAAATGATGAATCTGTTAAAAAAGATACGGAAACAAAAAACGAGAAAGAAACATTTACTTATCAATCAGAAACTGGACCGATTGAGATACCTAAAGAACCCCAAAGAGTAATTGCACTTACTAATGGCCCTAATGCGTTAGCTTTAAATGCTCACATTGTCGGTATTGATGAATGGACGAATACGAATCCACTTTTTGAGGAAAAGCTTGAAGGAGTAGAAGTCGTATCAGAAGATAACTTGGAGAAAATTATTGAATTGGAACCAGACCTTATCATAGCTGGATCTTATATGAAGAATATCGATAAACTAAATGAAATTGCTCCTACCGTTGTTTACACATGGGGAAAACTAGATTATTTAACACAGCAAGTTGAAATTGGTAAGCTGTTAAACAAAGAAAAAGAAGCGAATGAATGGGTCCAAGATTTTCAAGAGCGTGCAAAATCTGCTGGAGAAGCAATTCGCGCAAAAATAGGTGAAGAGACAACTGTTTCTGTAATTGAAAGTGGAGATAAAGAGTTTTATGTATTTGGGAATAATTACGCGCGAGGAACGGAAATATTATATCAAGCAATGGAATTGAAGATGCCTGAAAAAGTTAAGGAACTGGCACTTGAATCAGGTATTTATACTTTTTCAGCGGAAATGCTTCCTGATTTTGCGGGTGATTATGTAATCTTAAGTAAAAATCCAGAGACGGATAATTCATTTATGGAAACAGGCGTATGGAAAAACATACCTGCAGTTAAAAATGATCAAGTCTTTGAAATAAATACTAAAGCATCTACTTACAGTGATCCAATAACATTAGAGTATTTACTAGATTTTTTTGAAAAATCATTTCTAAATAAATAACATGTTTTTAGCTGAATCCCGATTGGATTTGCATACCCGCAAAACATTGTAGAGGATCGATTAGATATACACAAAAAAGAGGTGAGTCATTATTGATACACTCACCCCTTTTCATGTGCTGTTCTAATCCTTTTTTTTCGGCTTGTTTTTATTAATTTCTTTTGTTACCTTGTTTTTAGATATCTCAATAAATTCTTCAGCAAATTCCTCGTCTGGATTATTTGTGGGATTTTTATACAGTTCGAAACTATCATGTGTTCTAATATTGGTTGTCTTATTGTTATTTTTACTCATGGATATTCACCTCCTAGAGTCTAATTTGCTCTATGTTAAGGATTTTATTCTTACCCGAGTTAGTAAACAGTATGCATGAGGACTTTTAGATGGTTTTCAAATCTGGGAACAAAAGCTAAATCATTTTTAAACCTTGAATGGCATAAAGCCACTCAAGGTCGAATTTTGTGCTTTTAGCTTTTCTGCGAACTGTTGAAGGTTCTCGGAGGAGATTAAAAGAATTCACCTCAACCGATAAACCTATAATTTTTTTTAAAACTATGTTCAACAAATCACAATAAATAAAATACATCTAATCAGCCCTATATACTCCCCTAATTTTTTTGACAATTTCACCTGGTCTTTTAAATTTAACTGCTTTTTTCATACCTTCTAATTTCATCAGCTTTCGAATAATCATAAAACCTTTGTTAAATAGTGCCGTATTTTCAACAATATCAATGATGACTGCTTCTAAAAAAGCAATACTACATACAATAATTAGTATAATAAAAACTATCATATCGTAAATGCTGTCAAAGGAATTTGGTTTATAAGAAATAAAATTGAGTTTGATATAAAAAAAGAGCATACCAACACCAAACGAAAACACCGGAATATATTTCATTAGGCTTTTAGATACCTTTTTTCCTAAGTAGTAGGTAACACATGCTATAAAAAGCATTAATGCGAAACAAATAAGTATGGCAATTTTAAAACTCATTCTAACACCTCTTTCATAGAATACTTTTCTTTTATTAGTTACCACAAAATAACCATTACAGTACTATATTCGTTAAATAATAGAAATAACACATTATCATACGTGATTATAAATAAGTAAGAGATACATATGACGTTAGACTAACTGGTTTTAATATTATGCTTCTATATGAAGCTTTCCCAATATTTAAAGAGTTCAAACGGAATCAGATGCTTTATTTAAGTCGTTCTCTTAATAAAAAAAATAACCCATTTGAGTTTAAGCTCAACCGGGTTATTCTATATAGTTCCACGCATCCACTATTTCAATTAGTATATGGATTGACTTTGTCCACTAAATATCTTACCTAATTTATTTTTCATTAACGCGGATAGAATAAATACTTAAAATTCTTTCATTCTAACTAACACTGAAACTACTACCTAATACATCGCGGACTTCATGGACGACAACAAACGCCTGTTCATCTACGCTACTAACTGTTTGTTTTAATTGAACTAGTTCTTGTTGGTTGATAACAATGTAGAGGACTTCTTTTTGGTCCTGGCTATAGCCCCCACGACCTTCTAGTATCGTTACTCCACGCGACATATTTGCCACGATAAATTGGCGGATTGCCTCCGAATGTTCCGAAATAATCGTCACTGCTGTCCGATTATTCAATCCCTCAATTACATAATCGATTACTTTGGAACCTAAAAATACGGCGACTAAGGTGTACATTGCTTTTTCTTGTCCAATGATGAACACGGAACCAGCAATTACGACAATATCAATGATTAGAACACCTTTCCCTAGACTCCATCCTAAATACTGATTGGCTAAACGTGCTAAAATAGCGGAGCCTCCAGAAGTTCCCCCTGCCCTAAACATCAAGCCTAAACCAAGCCCAACAAATACCCCTGAGAACAGTGCAGCAAGCAAGGTGTCACCATTCAATTGATGACCTACGTCTTCCGTTATGTAAAGAAAAAAAGAGGAGAAGATAATTCCAAGTACTGTGTAAATCATTGTCTTTCTATCAAAAAACTTATAGCCTATCACTAATAGAATAGCGTTGATTATTAAATTTACAACACCAGGTGACCATTCAAATAAATAATAGGTAATAACGGTGACGCCTATTACGCCCCCTTCGGATAAACGGTATGGAATTGCAAAATAGTTAATACCAATTGCAAATAATAGAGATCCTATAATAATTAATAATATTTCTTTGATACGTTGTGGTGCCATGTTATGTTATTCCCCCTACCAATAGACAAGCAAAAATTCAGCTTTCTCCCGTTTAACTAAACATCAGCGGCGGCTGAAGACCACCTACTGTTTGCATTTACTTTATGTAGTTAACTGCCGGTCTTCCGACTCCCATCCCTTTGCATGTTTCTCGATTATTTCAATTAATTTATTCATTGCTGGCGTTAGCCATTTATCCTTGTGATACGCAAGTTGAGTAGTAACAAATTCCTCGTTATGTACCCAAGGCAACGCAATTAAGCTGCCGCGCTCTAGTTCTTCTCTAACCGTCATCAATGGTAAATAAGAAAGACCTAAGCCGCACTTCACTGATTGTTTAATAGCTTCGATATTCCAAAAAGCGATGCGTGAACAGCCCACGCCTTCTTCCTTAATCCATCTTTCTAATAAATCACGATAGCTACCAGCTTCCGTTAGAAGCAATACTTCGCCTTCTAAATCTTTTGGAGTTATAACTGTTTTCTCACATAGGCGGTGACCTGCCGGTGCGATCATTACTAACGTCTCCTTCACTAAATCACTGGTAACAATATCCGATCCTAATTTTTCTGGATTTGTAAATAAAGCCAGGTCAAATTTCCCGGATTTCAATTCATTGTTTAGCTCTTGGCTTTCGGATGGTTGTAAAATAAGCTGGACATTTGGATACATCCTTTTAAATTCAAACAAAATGGTCGGCAACCTATATACCATTAAAGATTCATTTGCTCCAATTAATACGGTCCCCGATGGTTCATTATTTAATCGTGATGAATCGACAGCTTCTTGATACAGTTGCAAGATTTCCTTTGCATAAGAAGCTAAATGTATGCCGGCATCCGTTAAAACAACTGTTTTTCCTAGTCGATCGAAAAGTCGGTTACCTACTGCCTCTTCTAAAGCTTTTACATGATTCGTAACTGTTGACTGTGTATAACCCAACTGCTCTCCTGCACGTGTAAAACCACCACAATCAGCCACAACCAAAAAAGTCTTTAAATTGCGAAGTTCCATAACTAATTCCCCCATACGATAATATTCCTCATATTGTATAGGAATCTGATTCAAAAGACGATATTTTTAACCGCCAAGAGATATTATAGTATCTATTTCAATATTAATGAAATGAATTATTCTAATTAAAATCATTCAAAATATTAGGGTTTCCGTAATTTAAAATAATAGGACACTTTGGATGTAAAAAAAGTCCGAAGTGCCCTATTGTTTTAGAGCATATCACCTGAATAAAACGAACTTACTAGTTGATCAAAATTATACTCTTCAAGTTCTTCCAATGTGATATTCGCGTGTGCACCTTCATGTACCATTAAATTACTGTTATCACCAACATGGACTAAAATAACTGGTTTGTCAGTAGCGTAAGCATAGCCAAGTTCCCAAGCCGTTCCACTATCTGAATAACTACCATGATAAATCCCTACAACAATTTCTGACCACTTAATATGTTTAATATCATTCATAAATGTTTCGATTGACCATTGTCGGGAACCAACTTGAACTTGTTCGTCGATTGGATTTCTCAATGGTGAAAATACCTGAAGTTTCTTTTCTCCTAAAATTTTCTCCACTTTTTCCAAATATCCAACCTCTGTCTCATTAAAAAAAGGGCTAGCTAAATAAACTCTCTTCATTTTTAATTTCTCCTTCTTCGATTTCAAAACTTCTTATTTCCTTTTAAAATCTGAATTAATTTTTTTTTTCTTTTTTACTATAACTTTGATAAACTTTCAAGCATACAATTGGAAGCACTAGTTTTAAAAAGGAGGCATATTCTTGCATAACATTTTTCATATGATACAGTCAATCGATACCGAACTGAATCATTATATCGCGCTTTTTGGAAAACAAATATATGGCATTTTATTTCTTATAATTTTTGCGAAAACGGCTTTTGTAGTTCTAACCTTTTTACCAGGTGATGCAACCCTGTTTGCAAGTGGTACGATTGCAGCTATCGGACATTTGGATTTCCCTTTTTTATTAATACTATTCTTTATTGCGACAGTTGCTGGTGATGCTCAGAACTATTTTATTGGTTATATCCTTAGCCTTTCTTCTAAAAAAACAAATAAATTTTCCCCTCTAAATCATATCTCTAATAAATCGATTGAAAAGACTAACAAGTTTCTGATGAACTATGGTAAATACGCGATTATGTTTTCGCGTTTCGTGCCCTTGCTTAGTACAACTTTGCCATTCATTAGTGGGTTTACAACTTATTCTTTCAAACGTTTTATTACACATAATATTGTCGGTGCCCTTATTTGGACTATTATATGGGTTGGTGCAGGCTTTTTACTTGGTAACATTGCATGGGTAGAAGCTCATCTTTTCATATCGTTGCTAGGAATTACAATCGTTAGCTTTGTTCCCCCTATAATCATGTTCTTAATTGAGTATTCGAAAAGAAAATTTTCAACTTCCTATTTAAACAATTAATTAAAAACCCCGAATAGTCATCTTTTATAAGTGTTGACCATTTGGGGTTAAATTATTTAAGAGCGTTTATTTAAATATGTGAAAGATAATTATTGATGCGCTTGAAAGAGTAATGTTTCATTTTACGGAAAGACTAAATATTAAATTAAAGGAGTGAAGAAAAAATGGCCAATAAAAACAAAATATTAGTACCTTCTGCACGTGAGGAATTGGATAAGTTAAAGGTTCGTGTTATGAAGGAACAAGGTTATGACGTAAAAAGTAATAATCCTAATGATGTAAAATACGAAATTGCAGAAGAATTAAATATTCCTTTAAACAAAGAATATAATGGCAAACTCACATCTGAGCAAGCAGGAAAGATTGGAGGCCCAATTGGCGGTAGTATGGTAAAAGAAATGATTAGAATGGCTCAAGAACAAATGATGAAAAAATAAAAGCTGTTGATACTCGTTTATCAGTGGAAATTATACCCACGCCTTCCCATGATTTAGACGCATAAAGAAAGAAGGATTGGGGATTCTAATGCTGAAATGGATGAAGATGATTTCCTTTTCTTCTTCTCCATTTGTAGTAATTTTTATCGTAAGAAAAAATTTGGAATCCAAAGATAGGAGGTCTACACGGATGGCACATAACCAACAAAACCTTAGTCCTGGCACTGCATTTGTTCGCTTCATGTTAGGTTCCGTAATGACCGCTTATGGTACCGTACGACTTTTACGCGAACCAAAAAGCAGAAGTGGAAAGATGCTCGTCTTATTCGGTGCGATGAAAACAGCGGAAGGTGCAACAAAGTTTTGTCCAACTAAAGCGATGGGTACTATTATGGAGAGCATGATGAATGAAAACTCAACTCAAGGTACCCAATCCAATACAGGTTCTGCAATGAATAGCAGTGCTCAATCTGGACAAAATGCTTCTAATAGTGCGGGGCAAATGAATGCCAGTATTATGCAAATGGTTGGAAGTATTGCACAAAAATTAACAAGCGGAAATTCGTCTTCAAGTGCTTCGTCAAGTTCGCAAAGTTCAGGAGGCACACAAACTAGCAGCACTGGATCAAATGCTATGGGAACAGCCGCTCAAACAATTGGCAATATCGCTCAAACAGTCGCACCACAGGTTAGCCAAATCGTCAAAGAGGTAGCAGGCATGGGTAGTTCGCAAAATGCCAGCGGTACAAACAGCGCCCAAAAACAAGCATCAGGGTCAAGTGGAGCAACAAACAAGAACCCAGGGTCAAATGCAGCTAGTAAAAATGCGGAGAGCGGAACAACAAATGCGAAAAAAGATGCTTCTGCAAATAGCGCAAATACAAAATCAGCATCAGGCAGTAGCAATAACAAACAAGCTTCTTCAGCGAAGGATAACAAAGCATCTAAATCAGATACAAAACAGCTTGTAGATGGCTCTGCTAATGATTCAAAGCTAGATCCATCGGTAATTGATGCTATTTCTAAATCAGGGCAAAAAACTACATCTATTCCAAACATTCTCCAATAACCTAAAAACATACCCCCGCGAATTGTGGAGGTATGTTTTTACTTTACCGGAAAACTTCCTTTAATGATCATTAACCAACGTTTTTAAATTATTTGATTGCTTACTTTGAAAAGACAATGAATAATATATTGCTGTAATACATAATATCCCCATCACAATACAATCAATAAGAGCGTTAGACCCACCATCACCTAAAAATTGTATGAGATTATGAATACTATGGAAAATTATTAAGGGATATATATTTCCGGTTTTTAGAAAAAGTTGAGCTAATACAATTCCAATTAATAATGCGTAAATCAATTGTAGTCCAGTTTGCCAAATTCCTTGACCCGATAGGAGATTTAAAATATGAGAGAATGAAAATAAGGCACTTGAGATTAAAATTGCTGAAAAATTGCCCAAAGGTAATAATAGTTTAACCATTATTCCTCTATAAATACTTTCTTCTACAAATCCTACTAAAATTACAAATCCAATGTAAGAAGTAACGATTTCTAATGGCTTTGGACTAAAACCTTGTAAACATAATACCGCGAGAATAATTACAAGCGGTATATAGTATAACCAATTCTTCAAAGGCAGATTTCTTGTAAAGCCAAAGTAAACCCATTTTCTCTTCCAAGTAAAATAAATTATTAAAACAATTGCAGTAGGTACAAATGAAATTACAACAGGAGAATTGTAGCTCAATTCCTTAATAGTCGCTATCGCTCCTGCGATGAACAGTAACAGAAATAAACATGCTTCAATCAGTAAAATGCATTTTATAGGATGTTTTTGTGCATAACTCAATTCTTTTTCCATTATTCATTTTCCTCCAAATATTATATTTCATCCCAATAAAACAAGTTCTATAATATTATTTAGTAGGAATGATAAACGCTCGTCGCATTACCATCCAACTAAATAGAAATAAAAGCAAACTGAATAGCAACAAATAGAAAAAATAAAGTATACCCTCCACACCAAAGAAGTTTTGTATAAAGGTAACAATAAACCTAGAAGTGCTAGGAATAAATGTCACAACAACTATAGGCATAATAAAGAAACTACTAATTACTAGGCCACAACGAAATAATATAGTAGAAACAAACAACGCGATACTTGTAATTGCCAAGCAAATACTAAAATCAATATAGGTTCTACTTATAAAAGTATCGGTAATATCAGTAAACTGTCCAAAACTTGAAAAATGAATGCTAGTTAGAGCCAACCACTTAACTATTCGGACAAACAGCTCTAAAAAGATGTTATTTACTACCGACATAAGAAATGAAAAAAGAACGAAGAAAATCGAAGTGACTAAAAAATATATTTTTCTAGTCGCCCCCCACTGAATGAGATTGGGAAATGAAGAACGGAGCGATTGATATCCAATAATAGCTACAAATATATAAATTGGAATACTATTCAAATAAAAAATGTTCGCATCCTCAAAAGAAAAACCTATAATGATCCCCAATATAATCGTAGCGATGTAAATACTCCAAAAGATAAAGAATGGTTTACGAATATCTATAACTAGAAATTTAAGTATTCCGACATATATACCATTCATTGCACAACCTCCTTGACTGTGTTTTTAGTCAATTGAATTAACAAATCTTGAATGGATAAGGCAGTAACCGTTAGTCCTAGCTTTTGTACATCTTTAGAAGATAAATTTGGGTCATAAAGCATCACGGTTTGAATATTGTTAAAACAGTTTTTTCCTAATATATTTTTCCCTTTACTAAAATCAGCAATTAAATCCACCGGTCCTTCCACTGCATATCCCGCTTTCCTAAGCGTCTCTGCCTCCTCATGAATAAGCAACCCCCCATCTTTTAAAATTATTATCTCTTCAAATAGGTTACTTATTTCATCTATTAAGTGAGTCGATAGAATAATAGTTCGAGGATATTCGCTATACTCTTCAATTAACAGATCGTAAAATTGCTGTCTAGCTACTGCATCCATGCCAATATAAGGTTCATCAAAAATGGTAATGGATGATCTACTTGCCAAACCGACAATTACGCCTAATGAAGAAATCATCCCTTTTGATAACGCTTTAACATACATCGATTTATCCAGATTAAATGATTTTACTAACACCTCGGCTAAAGAACTATTCCAATTCGGATAAAATAATGCACTTAACTGCAATACTTCTCGAATTTTGAAATTAGGTTTGAAATTCCCTGCCTCTTTAATGAAACAAATTGATTTTACAGTTTCATAATTATCAAAAGCAGGCTTTCCATTTAACTGGACCATACCGGATGTGGGTAATAATTGACCTGCTAGTTGATGCATCAAAGTCGTTTTTCCTGCTCCATTTCTTCCAAGTAAACCGATAATTTTATTGGATTGGATTGTAAAGCTTATATCATTTATCGCTTTTTTCCCATCATAAAGTTGACTAATATGACTTACTTCAATTTTCATGATTCCTATCTCCCTTTTTAATAAAAGAAATGATTTCGTCCGTCGTTAAATGTAACTTTTTCGCTTCCTTGAGTAATGGTGTGATAAAATCATCCAAAAACTTCTCTCGATGTTTTAGAACAAGCTTTTCTTTGGCACCTTCTGCCACAAACATTCCTACTCCACGTTTTTTAAATAAAATATTTTCATCGACTAATTGATTTATTCCTTTTGCAGCAGTGGCAGGATTTATTTGAAAATGGGAAGCAAATTGATTCGTAGATGGAACTTGCTCCCCTTCTTTCATCGTGCCATTTAGTATCCCGTCCGTAATGTATTCAGCAATTTGGATAAAAATTGGTTTTGCTTCATCTAGTTTTAGTTTCATTACTTCTCCCTTCCCCAGTTAATTACTCATGTAACTAACTATATAACCTAGAACATGATACGTCAACTATTAAACGAAAAATTCAGAAAATAATAATACTTTTTTCGTTTTATAATATTAGTTGTCAATATATTTGAATAAACAGAATATATGTTCTACAATAAAAGAAAGGATAGGGGTGACTTATGTTGAAAGTTAAAGAATCCAACCATGCATACACGAAGAATTTACTAGACCTTAAAAATAGTTACGTTTTTAAAAAAGTATTTCGAAAAGAAACAAACCGTGATCTTTTGCTAGATTTTCTCAACTCATTCCTAAGACAAAATATAGTAGAAATTATTCAAGTGAAGGATTCGAAGCACTTAGGACATGAATTTTTTGAGGAATTTTCTATCGATGTAAAAACGGACAAAGAAGAGCTTTTCAATATTGAGCTTCATCTTGTGCAATCGGATGAATATCAAGAACAAATAATGATTAAGTGGATGAAAGAATATGTAAGGGAAGTACAGCTCGGTTATACAGGGAACATTCCAAGAATAGTTATGTATTTATTTGATTTTAATAAGGTTTTATCTACCCGACATAAAGTTCAAAAAGCACTAACACTCGATGGAAATTTCTATTCTAATCATTATGAAATACATGCCATTCATATGGTTAATTATATTGAGGAAGAAAACGAATCTAACAAACGGAAATGGCTCGATTTTCTAATCGGAGACTACCAAGTAAAACAAGCACTCGCTACTGATAAACCTTTCTTCGAGAAAGCTTTAAAAAGTCTTATCCAGCTAAATTTAGATGAAGTTTTCGTTTCAGAAGCCAATGAATTCTTAACTTCATTGAAAGAAGTATATTATTATAGATATCGTAATATGGACATAAATAAATGGAATATAGAATTAGATCGAATTCACTATCTAGTCACTGCCTCCAGTCCAATGTCATATCAAGAGATTGCAACTCATTTTGAGCTTCCATTGATTGAAGTCATTGCAAAATCGAAGATGTATAGTTTCTTTTATTAATTTCTTAGTTATATATTTGAAAGTTTCGAAACGATGTTATCTTCCTTTCAGCGATCATCTTATATGGTTCAATTACTTTTTTCTTTTAAAAACCAATGACGTTTAGGTCTTTCCAGCGGAGTAATATTCATAATGAAATAACCAATGATTAATATAAGAATGACGATTGAATATATCAAAGTATCTATCGGGTGATCATGTTCTACTATAATTAGTCGAATCATCGCGGTAATTCCAACATACAAAAAGTACCTCAGTGGAAAATGATAATTTTCTTTGAAATACTTAACAATCATCGTAATAAATTCAAAATATAAAAAGAAGATGAGTATATTGGCTAGAAATAGCTTGTAATCACTACTTTCGACTGTCATCAAAATCTTTAAAAATACGGTTAATTCTTTCATCAGGAGAAATGATAGTATTAACCCTAATAGTATTAAACAAGAGTTTAAAAATAGTTGTAACACTTTAGGTATCATATTTAACACTATTGAGAGCTCTACTTTTTTCTTATTCATACAGCTCCTCCATTCTATTGCTTCCACGTTTATTATACAATAACGCTTGTAAATTCCATGTTAAATTCCTATTAGTGAGATCTTAACACTTCATACGAATAAACACGTTACATTGAAAATGCCAAGTACCTCATAATTCTAGAGAACTTGGCATTATTTTATATTTGAATTGTAAAGCACAAGTCTTTCATAACTAATCGAAATCTTGCTCAAGACGTTTCACAAATTCCTCGGCGGCACTATATCCTTGTTGTTTTAAATACCAGTTATTTGCCGCTGCTTCTATTAGCCCCGCAACATCTCGGCCCGGCTGTAATTGAATTTGGATGTGCGGTATTTGGACGCCCATGTATTCGGTAAATTTCGTCTCCAGCTCCAACTCATTATTCAAGGCATTATGCTCCCATTTCGTCAATTCAATATCAAGAGCAATTCTTGTTTCATCTTGAAATGCAGCCCTTCCGTATAGGCGTACGACATTTAGCAATCCTATACTACGCAAAGCAAGAAATTCCTTGTTTTTCTCATTATGTGATCCCAGTAGCGTTTGTGGACTTAATTTCTTTAATACGACAATATCATCCGCTACCAATCGATGCCCTCGTCCGATTAAAGTGTGGGCTGTTTCACTTTTTCCGACACCGGACTTGCCTCGCAACAAAATTCCAATCCCTGATACATTGACACACACACCATGAATTGCAATCTCCTCGGCCATTGCCTTTACAACAAATGCATCCAATTTTGCACTTACCTCACTCGTTGAGTCATGTGTACGCAATACTGGGATTTTCTTTTCCACGCAATATTGAATAAGACCAAGTGGCTCTTCTTGATTTGATGTAATTATTATACAAGGGGGGTCGTATTGAACGATGTTTCCAATCCGTAGCTTGCACTCTTCCTCAGAAAGAGTATGTAAATAATTTATCTCATTCTTTCCTAATATTTGAACATGCTCCGTTGCAATGAAATCGAATTTGTCCATGAATTCTAATCCCGGTCGACGTACTTTTGATTTTTTTAAAGTTCGACCTAATTGATTATGTCCCGTCAACACATCAAATGAAAATCGATGGACAATATTTTCTACCGTAATTGTTTTCATACTTCTACCACTCGCCTTCTAAATTACACCTTGAAACTTTAAAATACTTTCATTTATTTACCATTAAATTATTAGTAATAATACCTTAATAACTCACTCATCACAAGTATCTATTCAAAAGACACAAAACATTTACAAAGACAAAAGAGATTCCCTAATAAATGGATGAAAAATACATGCTAACTAATGCTTATATACACCTATAAAGGGGTATATTCTTGTATCACATCAAATCGGGGGGATCTCAATTGTATCTAGATACTTTACTAAAACTTAGTGTGGGACTTGTCGCTTTGTTGACAATCATACGGCTTCTCGGTAAAAAAGAGCTCGCCCAACTAACACCATATGATTTTATATATACTCTTATTCTCGGTAGTATTCTAGAAGAAAGTTTGTTTGATCAGAAGATAAAAATTACTCATTTCTTGTTTGCCATTTCAGTTTGGGGAATCTTAATCTTTTTAATAGAACAAGCGACCAAGCAATGGAATCCTATCCGAGTACTTCTAAAAGGAGAACCAGTCAAACTGATCAGTGATGGGAAACTAGATATGCAAAAGTTTAATAAACACCATTTAGAAATGGAACAGCTACGTTCAGCTCTTCGTAAGCAAGGAATATTTTCACTTCGAGAAGTGCGAGACTTGTTTTTAGAGCCAGGCGGAGATATAACGATCAATAAATATGTACTGTATGAGCCAGTCACAAATAAAGATATTACTACAAAGCCACAAGATCAAGAACCTACCATTCTGTTAATAGATGAGGGAGATATAAAAGAAGATATACTAGCCTACATAAAAAAAGATTATTCATGGTTAATGACGAATCTTATGGAAAATGGTTATAATGATCCGAAAAGCATTGCTTATTGTGAATGGTCAGAAACGGAGGGCTTTTTTATTAGAAGTTATTAATAAGAAATGCAAAAACTCCTCCCGCGTTCCCATCTAGAGAAAAATGTTATATAAGGAAGCAAATACAACGTTTTTCTCATACATTCATAACTTTGCTTCTATGAGTTCCACAAATTTTTTAGAAGCTGGTGACAGAGAAACACTTTTCAAAAAACATACGCCTATATTTCTCTTTGGTATATTTTCCGTTAAAGGTACCTCATATAAGAGCCTCTTATTAAGGTACTCTTGCGAAAACTCTTTTGTTACACACGCTATTCCCAAATTGATGCGAGCAAATTCCAACAATAAGTCATGGGAACCTAATTCAAACTCAGGAGATATCTTAACTCCTTTAGATTCCAAATAATCGCCGACAAACTTTCTAGAATTTGAATTGGGTTCCAATAATATCAATGGTAGCCTCACTACTTCCTCAAAACTCAATGGCTTAGTTAGTAAATGCTTATATTTTGCTCCGCAAACAAATATATCATGTATTTCAGAACATGGTATTTGCTCTAATGTCGAATCATCAAGTGGAAAATTACATAAAGCAATATCAATTTCACCAGATTTCACCATCGAGCAGAGCTCAAATGTTGTACCATTTTCAATTTTAAATTTAATGCTTGGATATTGAATATGAAATGCCTCCAAATAAGGAAGTAAATAATACCTTGAAATGGTATCCCCTACCCCTATTTTTAACTCTCCTGTTGTTAAATTTTTAAATTCTAAAATTTTTTCTTCTCCTACATCGATTAAATTGATAGCAGAATTTACGTACTCAAATAGAAGGCTTCCTTCGTTTGTTAAAGATACTCCCCTTGGTGTTCTATTAAATAGTCGTATATCTAATTCTCTTTCCAATTGCATGATGGACTGACTAATTGCAGGCTGTGTCATGTATAAATCCTTTGCAGCCTGCGAAAAGCTTTTACAGATCGCCACTTTACAAAATACCTTATATAAATCTAATTTACTTACCATATAAGCACTCCTTATAACAGCTATTCGATATATTCATTTTACTTATACCATTAATTCCGTGTATAGTACAAGTAGGAACAAGAATAATACTTTATAGCTTGTAAGGAGCGATTATTTTGGAAAGAGTAGTTGGAACAGTTGTGAGAGGCCTTCGTTGCCCAATCATCAATCAAGGAGATAATATCGAAGAAATCGTTGTAGATAGCGTGTTAAAAGCTTCAGAAGTGGAAGGTTTTAACTTTCAGGACAAAGATATCGTAACGCTAACAGAGTCTATCGTTGCGCGTGCTCAAGGGAACTATGCATCGATCGATCATATTGCAAAAGATGTGCAGTCAAAATTTGGAGATGAAACAGTAGGTGTAATCTTCCCTATTTTAAGTCGCAATCGTTTTGCAAACATCCTTCGCGGAATAGCAAAAGGAGCGAAGAAGGTTGTATTAATGCTTAGCTATCCATCAGATGAGGTCGGCAATCACTTGGTTGATATAGATTTACTTGACGAAAAAGGAGTAAATCCTTGGACAGATGTTCTAACTGAAAAACAATTCCGCGATTATTTTGGCTATATTAAACATACGTTTACTGGAGTCGATTATATTGAGTATTATAAATCTTTAATTGAGGAATTCGGTGTAGAATGTGAAGTAATTTTCTCCAATAATCCAAAAACCATCTTAGATTATACTAAAAATGTTCTTACATGTGATATCCATACAAGATATAGAACGAAAAGAATATTAAAAGCAAATGGCGGCGAGAAGATTCACGGCTTAGATGACATCTTATCTTCTAGTGTAAATGGTAGTGGATACAATGAATCTTACGGTCTACTTGGTTCCAATAAATCTACAGAGGATAGCGTGAAACTTTTCCCTCGAGAATGCCAACCAATCGTCGATAAAATCCAGCATATGCTTAAACAAAAAACAGGCAAAGATGTGGAAGTAATGATTTATGGAGACGGAGCATTCAAAGATCCTGTCGGTAAGATCTGGGAACTTGCAGATCCAGTTGTATCTCCAG
The DNA here is from genome assembly GCF_007676755.1 of Bacillus sp. FJAT-22090. GTDB lineage: Bacteria > Bacillota > Bacilli > Bacillales_A > Planococcaceae > Psychrobacillus. The sequence continues at coordinate 135,323 of NZ_VEBK01000001.1, forward strand.
CATACACAGCGGGTCTCGAAGGTACTCCTAATGAAGTAAAATTAAAATATTTAGCGGATAATAATTTTGCTGATTTAAGAGGAGAAGAGCTCAAACAAGCAATTTCTCAATACATTAACAATAAAAATGAAGATCTTGTTGGAGCAATGGAAGCGCAAGGAACTACACCTAGAAGATTGACTGACCTGATTGGTTCTCTATCCGATTTAACTTCCGGTAGTGGTGACAAAGGTACACCAATAATATTTATCCAAGGTTATTTTGATAACTATACAAAATAATATATAAAAAAAGCAATGCTAATTTTTACTAGCATTGCTTTTTTTAGCTATCTCTCCTTGGCTAATAGGCATTCTAGCTATAAAGGTAGTCCCTTCTCCAATCTTACTTTGAACGGAGATACTCCCACTGTGCATTTCTATAATTTTTTGCACAATGGAAAGTCCTAAGCCACTTCCTCCATTCGTTGCAGTTCTCGATTGATCCGATTTAAAGAAACGCTCAAAAATATGCTTTTGATCTTCCTCTCGGATTCCTATACCAGTATCTGCAATTGAAATAACTACCTTGTCATATTGCTTTGCCAGATGAATACGAATCGTTCCTTCAATGGGTGTGAACTTTATACTATTATTAAGTAAATTGATCCATACTTGATTCATCAAATCTTCATCCGCATCCACTATAACTCTTTCCATTTGAATATCCATCTCAATATTTTTTCCTACCCAGCTAGGCTCACAGGCTAGCACAACATTTCGCAATTGTTTATCAAGACGATATTGTTTCGGTTCAAATGGATGATGTTGAGATTCTAATGAAGTCAGTTTTAGCAAATTATCGCTTATTTTAGACAATCGGTCGCTTTCCATCTCAATAATTGTTAAATAGTGTAGACGTTTTTCATCTGTCAGATCAATGTTCTTCAATGCTTTTGCAAATCCATTAATCGAAGTCAAAGGAGATTGAATCTCATGCGAAACATTGGATATAAATTCTTGCCGCATTTTCTCCATCTCTCCTAATTCTACTGCCATATTGTTTATACCACTAATGAGCTGTCCAAATTGATCATCCTCGCGAGTTTTAAAGTCCAGTTGTACGCTAAAGTCTCCCATTGCTATTCGTCTTATCGCATCAACAATCGATTCCCAATAATTTCTCTGTCTTTTTGATCCTATAAAAAAAATCACTGTTGCTGTACATCCAAAAAGCAAAAACACAACTAACACTGTATAGAGTTGTTGCCAAAAACCTGTTGGATACACATCTAACCAGTTATAAATAATAGAGGTGATATGAAAAGAAAGAAACGCAAAAAGTGTATTAACTACTAAGAAAAGAATGAACACCATTGCTTGTTTTCTAATAATTTTTCTTTTCTTCATATATCTAACTCCAGTCGATAGCCCAGTCCACGGATAGTTCGTATAGTAAAGGCACTTTTTTCTTCTGGAAATCGTTCACGAAGCCTTTTAATATGGACATCTACTGTACGCTCATCCCCTTCATAATCAAATCCCCAAATATCTTCAATCAATTGTTCGCGAGAAAATGTTTTTCCCGGATGACTCGCCAAAGTGAATAATAACTCGAATTCTTTTAGACGTAGTGTAAGGTTTTCTCCTATATAAACAAGCTCATACGTATTGCGGTCCATCCAGACATTCCCAACTTCTACTGTTTGAGACAACGAAATACGATACCTCTTTAAAATAGATTTAACGCGAACAATTAGTTCCTCAGGTTCAAATGGTTTGACAATATAATCATCCGTACCAAGATTAAACCCTTTTACCTTTTGGGCGGTTTCTCCTTTAGCGGTGAGCATAAGAATCGGTAGATTTTCATTATAACTTCGTATTTCTTTACACAACTCCCACCCATCCATATTAGGCATCATCACATCCATAATGACCATATCTACTTTTTCATCCGCGAGCTTGGATAGTGCGTCTACACCATCCACCGCTTCTAGTATCTCTAAACCTTCGTTTTGCAAAAATACTTTTACTAACTCTCTAATATGTTCCTCGTCGTCTACTACTAATAGTTTAGTCATAGCAAAAAGTCCCTTTCCACTTATTCTTCAATACGTAATTGTTGTTTTGCAAACTCTCTATACATGTCATGAGTTTGAAATAACGTATCATGTGTCCCTTTTCCCGTAATATGCCCTTTTTCCATAAATAATATATTATCTGCATCGACAATCGTAGAAAGACGATGGGCTATTACAAGCGTTGTTCTACCTTTCATTAAATTATCAAGTGCTTTTTGTACATAGATTTCTGATTTACTATCCAGGCTAGAAGTTGCTTCATCCAACATTAAAATCTGTGGATCACGTAGTAATGCTCTTGCAATTGCAATGCGCTGTCTTTGGCCACCAGAAAGTTTAATCCCTCTTTCTCCCACTTCCGTATCCAACTTATCCGGAAGTGCTTGAATAAACTGATCAGCATAAGCCATTTCCACTACTTTTTCAAGCTCTGCTTCATCTACTTCCCTTTCGATACCATAACAGATATTTTCTCGTATTGTTCCGGACAGTAGTGCACTTTCTTGCGCAACATATCCAATTTTACCTCTCCAAGAATGTAAAGAAAATGTATCAATTGGGGTATCTCCAAGCTTTATAGTTCCAGCAGTTGGTTGATAGTATCGTTCTAGCAGCGAAAACGTTGTTGTTTTCCCACCACCGCTCGGACCAACAATAGCTGTTACTTTACCTGGTTCAATCGTAAAATTAATATCGGATAAAATTCTCTCTTCTCCATAAGCAAAGTCAACATGTTGCACATGAATAGGCTCATTCACTTTTTGCAACTCTTTACCGGCATGCACATCTTCTTCTGCATGTTCAAGGACCAAACTAATACGCTCCGTTGCCCCCATTGCTTTTTGCAATTGTGTAAAGAACATCGTCAACTGTGTCATCGGTATAATAATTTGTATTAAATATAAGATAAAAGCCACCATATCCCCCGCGGTTAAATCTCCAGAAGATACTCGAACGCCTCCATATCCGATAATAGCTACAAGTACAACCATCAACACAAAAGAAACTAATGGTGTGATAAGCGCATATATTTTTGCTTCTTTCAAACCAAATTGGAATAAGTTCATAATTCCTTTTTTACCACGACCATACTCTAGATCCTCTGCATTGGAGGCTTTCACTAAGCGTGTTTCCGGTAATACTTGATTTAACACAGCAGTAAACTTTGCTGTTTCATCTTGCATTCCCTTGGAAATAACAAACATTTTTTTGCCTAATAACATTAATATCAACATTGCAACTGGGACTGCTATAAGCATAACTAAAGTCATTTTCCAATCCAAAAACAGGAGAATTGTTACGGAGCCGATAATCGCGATGATTCCAGTCAAACAGTTCGCTAAATGTTCCGTAATGAGTTCCTTCACAACTGCTGTATCATTCGTTACCCGACTAAGAGTCTCCCCTGTGTCATTATTATCATAATAAGGAATTGGCAGATGCAATAACTTTCTCCATAAACGATCACGGAGACTCGCCACTACATGATGACCAACCCTGTTCAATAAATAGATGGATAATCCACTAGCGATCGCTTGCGCAATAAAAGCAACTACTAATAATATAATTTGCCAATAGTTTAGGGAATCTATTGAGAAACCGTCCACTAATTCTTTCGTAAATAATGGAACGATAAATCCTACTCCAGTAGTCGCAAAGCTCATACATAATGCAATGATTAATAATAGCTTAGGTGGTTCCGTTTCTTTTATTAACTGAAAAAACTGTCGCCAGTTTTTAAGCTTAAAATCTTTTTTTTCTTCTTTCATTGTTTCAGTTCCTCCTAACATTCTTCCTTACAAAACTTACTTTAACATCTCTTTATGAACTGAATATGAAATGGTTCACAATCTAAAAAGACGTTCACCGAACGAACAGTGAACGTCTTTTTTGAACAATTATGCAAAATCGGTTTGACTAGTTTCTGGTTTTGCAGCATCAATCATTAGAAAAATTGCAGAAATTATATGCATAATCATTCCGACAAATGGTATCCATGCAATACAAGATGTAACAATCCCTAATACACTACCAGTAATAGTTCCACCTTCGTTTTTAGTTAGAACAAGTGTTGTAATATGTAATATCAACATTACAAGCAAAGGTATCCATAAAAAACTAATAACAATAGTTGCTCCCAAAATCGGTATACCTAGCAGAGCTTCTAAACCACCAGTGACCCATTTTAATACTTTGGATGCCGGCATTCCTCAACAACCCCTTAAAATATTTTAAGAAAACTGGATATAATTTCTATTGAATATACCACATATTTCCCAATATGTCTCTAAGTTTTCGAAATTTTATGTAGACTACTTATTTATTTACTATAAATGGTCCTTTGATGGAACTTAATGGCTATGCGAGACCAATTGACTGACTAGAGCAATCAATCGTTCATTGAAATCAACTAATTCAGTCTCAAAGACAACCAAAACATAAAGGAGCGCAACCAATAAAAAAACGCCCATGAGTAAATGATACTTTTCCTCATTGAACGTTTTACCTTTTACATCAACAAACCTTCTTTTAAATCACTATGCCATTTCGTTAGCATCGGTAAATCCTTTTCTGTAATCGTACCCGCTTCACAAGCAGCATTTGTTAGCGCATCATAATTTGTTAAACTTACAAACGAGATACCCAATTCTTTAAATGCTTGCTCTGCTTTTGGAAGTCCGTATGTAAAAATACTTACGACACCAAGTACTTCGAAGCCTTCTTTTCGCAGTGCTTCTACAGCTACTAGACTGCTGCCACCTGTAGAGATTAAATCTTCAATTACCACTACTTTTTGTCCTGTGACAATTTTACCCTCGATTTGATTGCCGCGTCCATGCTCTTTTGCTTTGGAACGAACATACATCATTGGTAGTTCTAGTTCATCACTAACCCATGCAGCATGCGGAATTCCCGCTGTTGCAGTTCCTGCTACCGCTTCTGTTCCAGGAAAGTTTTTTTGAATTGCTTGTGCTAATCCTTTTGCAATTTCTTTACGAATTTCAGGAGAAGACATCGTAATACGATTATCACAGTAAATTGGTGACTTGATACCGGAAGCCCAAGTGAAAGGATCATTTGGTTTTAGTTCTACTGCCCCTACTTGAAGCAATGCTTTTGCGATTGTATATTCTAGTGTCATGCGTGTTCCTCCCACATTTTCAATATATTTTCATAAGCGTGTACAGCGTTTTCCGCTTTTGTAATTGCGCGTCCTACAACAATATGAGATGAACCTAGAATTCTAGCATTTGAAGGAGTTGCAACACGAATTTGGTCATGTGCTTCCTCTTCTGCCAAGCGAATTCCTGGAGTTACCCTCAAAAATTCCTCGCCACACGTTTCTATGATTTTTTTCGCTTCTAGTACCGAGCACACAACGCCGTCTAATCCAGCGCTTTTAGCTAAATTTGCATAGTGAAGAACAGATTCATCCATCGACGTTTGAATGAGCTGTTCTTGTTGCATTTGTTTTTCAGAAGTGGATGTAAGTTGAGTTACAGCTATAATAGAAGGCCTTTTATTACCACTAGTTGTTCCTGCCTCTAACCCTTCTCTGGCTGCAATCATCATAGATTCTCCACCAGTAGCATGTACATTGACCAAATCTGCACCGAGACGAGCCAATCCTTTCATTGCTTGTCCAACTGTGTTAGGAATATCATGCAATTTTAAATCTAGAAATACATCATGTCCCATTTCTTTCAATTTATAAACGATGGAAGGACCTTCTTGTAAATAAAGCTCCATGCCTACTTTCACAAAAAGAGATTGTTTGAAAGGCTTTAAAAAATTGTATGCTTGTGATGCCGTTGCAAAATCTAATGCGATAATCGGGCTATTTTTCATAATCGATGACTCCTTCCAACTAATTCTGAAACGGTTTCAAGTCCAAGTTCATCTAATTTTTCTGGTAACTGATCAATTAAATTGGGGCAAACAAAAGGATCGACGAAATTTGCTGTACCAACTGCAACAGCACTTGCACCAGCAGATAAAAAGTCGATGACATCATCAATCGTTGCAATCCCCCCCATTCCTATGAGGGGAATTGATAATTGTTTGGCAACATCATATACCATACGAAGGGCAACCGGTTTAATAGCTGGGCCAGATAATCCCCCTGTTACATTTGCTATAACCGGTCTTCCTGTTTTCGTATCTAAACGCATCCCTAGTAACGTATTAATCATTGTAATGCCGTCCGCTCCACCTGCTTCTACCGCTTTTGCTATTTCAATTACATTTGTTACATTAGGAGAAAGTTTTACATATACAGGGACCGAAGAAACTTCTTTTACCGACCGCGTTAACTCTTCTGCAACTATAGGGTCGGTTCCAAAAGTAATGCCTCCTTGTTTCACATTCGGACATGAGATATTTAGCTCCAATGCATGTACATTAGAAGCTTTGGAAATACTTTTCGCTACCGCCACATAATCTTCCGTCAATGTTCCCGCAACGTTTGCTATAATCGGCACATCGTATTGCTCCAACCAAGGAAGCTCATTTTCCATTACTTTTGTTAAACCAGGGTTTTGTAATCCTATTGCATTCAGCATACCAGCAGGTGTTTCCGCCACTCGTGGTGTTGGATTTCCAAGTCTCGTCTCTAAAGTTGTCGCTTTGATCATAATCGCACCAAGCTTTGACAAATCATATAACTGTGCATACTCTTTACCAAATCCGAAGCAACCGGAAGCCGGCATTATTGGATTTTTCAATGATAGACCTGGTAATTCAACTGCTAATCGATTCATACTCGAACCACTCCTGACTGGAACACTGGACCATCTGAACATACTTTCACATAGTCAGCTTCAGTTTTCTCTGTTGTTTCACAAACACACGCAAAACATGCTCCAATTCCACAGCCCATGCGTTGTTCAAAAGATAAATACCCTTCTTTGTCAGGATACATTTTCTCAAGGGCAGACAACATTGGTGTGGGACCACAACTATAGTACACGGCAAAGTCATTCTCTAATGTTTCTAATACATTCGTGACAAATCCTTTATGACCATGTGATCCGTCTACCGTTACGATATGGGTTTCACCTAGTTCTTGGAATTGTCGTTCATAAAACACTACATCTTTAGATTGGAAACCTAGGACATGAATTGGTTTTACTCCTTGTTCAACAAGTCGTTTTGATAACTCATAAAGAGGAGGTACTCCAATCCCTCCTCCGACAAGTAGCGCTGTTTGACCTGCTTCTACCTTATCAATTGGAAAACCGTTTCCAAGAGGTCCAAGTACATCTACTTGGTCTCCTGGTTTCTTTTCAGAAAGAAGCATCGTTCCTCTTCCTTCTGCACGGTAAATCATCGTAAACTCTAATGTTTCTTTATCAATGGAAGAAATACTTATTGGTCTTCTAAGCAAAGGTTCCATTTGATCAGACACTCGTAAGTGGACAAATTGACCTGGTTGTTTCATGTCGAGCACTTGCTGCCCTATTAATGTAAGTTCAAAAATGTTCGTCGCAATTTGTTGTTGCTTTACGACTTGCATTTGTCCTTGTCTAATCATACACGGACCTCCTGATGTTTCATTGTATCTGTTGAAAAAGTCATCGACTCAATAACACGCAGCATTGCTTCTGCAGTATCTAACGAAGTTAAACATGGTATACCGTTCTCGACAGATTCCCGACGTATACGGAAGCCGTCCCGTTCTGGCTGCATACCTTTTGTTAAAGTGTTGATAACAAATTGTGCATCCCCTTTTTGAATCACATCTAAAATGGTCGTACCTTTCGACCCAATTTTGTCCACGATAACGACTGGAATACCTGCTTTTTGAATCGCTTCTGCAGTTCCTTGTGTAGCAATGATTTGGAAGCCAATATTGTAAAATCGTTTGGCAATTTCTGTTCCTTCTTCTTTATCCTTATCTGAAATCGTCATTAAGACAGAACCGTGATCCTTAATTTCCATTCCAGCTGCTACTAAGCCCTTATAAAGTGCTTTTTCTAGAGTGATATCTTTCCCCATGACTTCTCCGGTAGATTTCATCTCTGGTCCAAGTGTAATATCCACTCTGCGAAGCTTCGCAAAGCTGAATACTGGTACCTTCACATATACTCCAGGGCTGTTTGGTGTTAGACCTGGTTTATATCCTTGGTCGATGATAGATTGACCTAAAATTGCTTTTGTCGCAATATTCGCCATTGGAATAGAAGTGATTTTACTTAAAAATGGCACTGTACGACTTGATCTTGGATTTACTTCAATGACGTAAACTTCATCTTTTGATATGACATATTGAATATTCATTAATCCAACAATCTTTAAACCCTTTGCTAGTCTTGTCGTATAGTCAACCAATGTATCAATATGCTGCTGAGAAAGTTTTTGTGGCGGATATACTGCAATCGAATCCCCAGAGTGAACCCCTGCGCGTTCGATATGTTCCATAATTCCAGGTATTAACACATTTTTTCCATCACAAATTGCATCCACTTCAATTTCTGTACCAGTTAAATAGCGGTCGATCAACACAGGCTTTTCCGGACTTGCATCTACAGCATGTTCCATATAATGTTTAATCTCGGATTCGTTGTAGACGATTTGCATCGCACGTCCTCCTAACACATAGGAAGGTCTAACGAGCACTGGGTAACCGATTTCGTTTGCGATTGCTACTGCCTCATCAACCGAGACAGCCGTTTTCCCAAGTGGCTGAGGAATACCGATTTCATGTAAAGCCGCTTCAAACTCGTTACGATTTTCCGCGCGATCGATATCTTCTAGTGTAGTTCCTAAAATTTTGACTCCTCTTTCTTCTAAAGCTGCAGCTAGATTGATCGCAGTTTGCCCACCAAATTGGACGACTACTCCTTTTGGTTGTTCCAAGTCTACAATATGCATGACATCTTCTACTGTTAGAGGTTCAAAATATAGTTTATCTGAAATAGAGAAGTCAGTAGAAACTGTTTCCGGATTGTTGTTTATAATAATTGCTTCGTATCCTGCTTCTTTAATCGCCCATACAGAATGGACAGTTGCATAATCGAATTCTACCCCTTGCCCGATGCGGATCGGTCCTGAGCCAAGAACGATTACACTTTCTTTGTCTGTTCGAATTGATTCATTTTCTTCTTCGTATGTTCCGTAGAAGTAAGGAGTTTCGGATTCAAACTCTCCTGCACAAGTATCAACCATTTTGTAAACTGGTATGATGCCATGCTCTTTCTTGAAATTGTATACTTCCATTTCTTTTACATTCCAATATTTTGCGATAGTCTTATCTGAAAAGCCCATACGTTTTGCTTTATATAATACTTCTGCATCAAATGGATTTGCTTGAATTATTTCTTCGTATTTCACTATGTTTTGTAGTTTGTTTAAGAAAAATAAATCAATCTGGCTCCATTCGTGAATTTTTTCTACTGTTACTCCTCGGCGAAGTGCTTCACCGATAAAGAATAGTCGCTCATCACCTGCACGGCGAATTCTTTTTTCCACCCATTCATCTGTAATGGATTCAGCATTTTTCATCTCTATGTGGAAGTGTCCTGTTTCAAGAGAACGGACCGATTTCAAAATAGCTTCTTCAAACGTGCGTCCGAGGGACATTACTTCTCCAGTAGCTTTCATTTGAGTACCAAGATTTCGTTTGGCAGATTCAAATTTATCGAATGCCCATCTTGGAATTTTCGCAACGATATAATCGAGTGCAGGCTCAAAGCAAGCATATGTTTTTTCTGTAACAGGGTTCATCATTTCATCTAATGTTAGGCCAACCGCGATTTTTGCGGCAAGCTTTGCAATTGGATAGCCTGTTGCTTTTGACGCTAGTGCAGAGGAACGACTTACTCGTGGATTCACTTCGATAATATAGTAGTTAAAGCTATGTGGATCAAGTGCTAGCTGTACATTACAGCCGCCTTCAATTTTTAAGGCCCGAATAATTTTTAATGACACATTACGAAGCAGTTGATTTTCACGGTCTGAAAGTGTTTGAGTAGGAGCTACAACAATCGAATCTCCTGTATGTATTCCCACTGCATCGACGTTTTCCATATTACAAACGACGATTGCGTTATCCGCTGAATCACGCATTACTTCATATTCAATTTCCTTAAAACCTGCTATTGATTTTTCTAGTAGACACTGCGTTACGGGGCTATATTTTAAACCACTTGTCACGATTTCTTGTAAATCCGCGTCGTTATGGCAAATACCACCACCTGTTCCACCTAGTGTGAATGCAGGACGTACGATTACGGGATATCCAATACGTTTGACGAATGCTTTTGCTTCGTCCATATTATGGATAATATCACTTTCAGGTACTGGCTCACCAAGTTCATTCATCAATGTACGAAACAAATCACGGTCTTCAGCTTGATGAATTGCTTCTAATTTTGTACCAAGAATTTCAATTCCCAATTCATTTAAAATTCCAGATTCATCTAGTGCAATTGCCATATTCAATCCTGTTTGTCCGCCAAGCGTTGGTAAGATTGCATCTGGTCTCTCTTTGCGAATAATTTTACTGACAAACGGTAACGTGATGGGCTCGATATATACTTTATCTGCTATTTCTGTATCTGTCATAATCGTTGCAGGATTTGAGTTTACGAGAATTATTCGGTACCCTTCCTCTCTCAATGAAATACAAGCTTGTGTTCCAGCGTAGTCAAATTCTGCCGCTTGTCCGATAACAATAGGACCAGACCCAATTACTAAAATAGTTTCTATATCTTTACGCTTAGGCATGTGAACTCTCCTTTTTGTTTACGTCATTCATTGTTTCCATAAACTGATCGAACAGATGTGTAGAGTCTTCCGGACCACATGATCCTTCTGGATGAAACTGTACCGAAAACACTGGGAACTTTTTATGTCTTACCCCTTCTACCGTACCGTCATTTAGCGCAATATGGGTAATTTCCAAATCGGTATTAGCGATTGAATCTGCGTCAATTGCATAGCCATGGTTCTGGGAAGTAAGCTCTGTTCTTCCAGTAGTTAAGTCCTTAACTGGATGATTGCCACCACGATGGCCAAATTTCAATTTGAATGATGTTGCACCACTTGCTAAAGAAATAAGTTGATGTCCAAGACATACTCCGAAAATCGGTACTTGACCAATAATTTCTTTCACCATTTCAATTACTTCCGGAATATCTGTTGGATCTCCAGGTCCGTTTGATAGCATCACCCCATCTGGAGACATTCCTAGAATCTCTTTTGCGGAAGTATTATACGGCACAACAATGATATCGCAATCTCTTTTATTTAATTCTCGTAAAATACCGTGTTTCATACCAAAGTCCACTAACACAACTCTTTTTCCACGCCCAGGACTTGGATAAGGACGAGTAATTGAAACTTGTTCTACTACATTTTTTGGTATATTCGTAGCTATTAGTTTTTCGATTTCTTGTTCAATATTCACTTCTTTGCCCGCTTTTGTAAGCTTCCCTTTTAAAGAGCCATGTTTTCGGATAATACGAGTTAATTTACGTGTGTCGATTCCTTCGATACCAGGAACATTTTTTGCTGCTAAAAATTCACTAAATGTTTTCTGTTTTCTAAAGTTCGACGGTTGTAATGCAAGCTCTCTTATTATTACTCCTGAAAGTGCGATATCGATCGATTCAAAATCATCTGGATTTACACCGTAATTTCCAACCATTGGATACGTAAATGTTAAAAGTTGACCACAGTTCGATGGATCGGATATAGATTCCTGATAGCCAGTCATCGCAGTAGTGAATATCACCTCACCGATTGTTTCTTCCTCACTACCAAAAGCATTTCCTTTAAATACTGTACCGTCTTCTAATAACAAATATCGCGTGTTCATACATTCTCCTCCTTCCAGACAATTTCTCCATTGTATATAGTAACTTGTGGCCAACCAGTGCAAACCCACCCATTAAATGGTGTGTTTTTGCTTTTGGATAAAAACTTTTCCTTATCAATCGCTTGTTCTTTTTCTAAGTCAATCAAAACGAAGTCCGCCGGAGAACCAACTTCAAGCTTTCCGAATTCAAATCCGAAAACGTCTGATGGCTTAACTGTTAAATAATCGAGCAATTGTTTCAATGTCCATTTCCCTTTTTTTACAAAATGAGTGTAAAGCAATGGGAATGCTGTTTCTAAGCCCACAATTCCAAATGGCGCTTTCTCAAATCCATTCGCCTTTTCTTCATCTGTATGGGGTGCATGATCTGTTGCAATAAAGTCTAATGTACCATCTAACAGACCTTCTCGAAGAGCTAACATATCTTCTTTTGCGCGAAGTGGGGGATTCATTTTCCACATTGGATCATTTGAAGGAATATCATCTTCGCAAAGTAGTAAATGGTGAGGACTTACCTCTGCTGTTACATGAATTCCTGCTTTCTTTGCATCTCTAATAACACGTACAGACTCTTTTGTGCTCACGTGGCAGACATGGTAGTGGGCTCCTGCAGCTTCTGCGAGTAAAATATCTCGTGCAATATGTATTGATTCGGAAACAGAAGGGATACCTTTTAATCCTAATTCTTCGTTTCTTTTTCCTTTATGCATAACACCACCGTAGATAAGTGTATTATCTTCACAATGTGCAACGACTGGGATGTTATATTCGGCAGCTTCCTCCATTGCTTCAAGCATTGTGCTTGCTGCTTGAACACCAACTCCATCATCTGTTAAGGCGAAAGCTCCAAGGTTCTTTAATGCCTCTATATTTGTTCTTTCTTTTCCAGCTTGACGGATTGTTATGGAGGCATATGGCAGTACTCTTACAAGTGCCTTTTTTTCTATTAAATCAAGAACATGAGAGAAGTTTTCTACCGTGTCTGGTACTGGTCTAGTATTTGGCATCGCACAAATAGTCGTATATCCACCTTTAGCAGCCGACTGAGTTCCAGTTTCAATCGTTTCTTTATGTTCGCCTCCCGGTTCACGTAAATGGACATGAACATCGATAAATCCTGGTGATAAAAGCATTCCTTTACCATCTATTACTTCCGCATTTTCAACCGTTACATTCTTTCCAATTTGCGAAATCTTACCTTCTTTTATGATAATAGAAGTTTTTTCGAATTCTCCTTCATTGGTAACTATTTGAACGTTTTGAATAATTTTTGTCATGTTATTCTCTCCCTTTCAAAATCATTTCAATAACCGCCATTCGAATGAAAACTCCATTCTCCGTTTGCTTTAAAATTCTAGACCGTTCACATTCTACTAGTTCATCGGCTATTTCCACATCTCGATTGAATGGGGCCGGATGCATAATGATTGCACTGTCCTTCATTCTTCGTTCTCTGTCTAACGTTAAACCGAATTTCTGGTGGTATTCTTCTGCCGAGAATGAACCGTTTCCATTATGTCGTTCATGTTGTACTCGAAGCATCATAATAGCATCGCTAGCTTCTATTACTTCATCAAAATCATGTATTGCCTCGAATTCACCTTGCCACTCTGGAGGACAAACAAATTGTACCTTTGCTCCTAGTCTTGTAAGCGCATGTGCGTTCGATCTTGCAACCCTGCTATGCTCAATATCTCCAACGATAGTTATGACTTTGTCTTGGAAAGTGCCGAACTCTTGCCAAATGGTTAAAAGGTCGAGAAGACTTTGTGTCGGATGGTTTCCTGTTCCGTCGCCCCCGTTTATAATTGCTACCTTTGTTTTACCTACTAAGTCTTCAAAGAAATTATTTTGTTCATGTCTAATCACTAAAGCATCTATGCCAATTGCTTCTAAAACCTTTACCGTATCGTAAAGTGTTTCTCCTTTTAATGTACTAGAAAAACCTGCATCAAAAGGAAGTACTTCCAATTGCATTTTGCGCTCCGCCATTTCAAAACTCATTTTTGTTCGAGTACTCGGCTCAAAAAATAAGTTTGCCATTGTATAATTCTTATTCAATGTAGAAGTAGCACCTTCTCGAAAAGCATGTGCCTGTTCTAATAAAGCCATTATTTCTTCAACTGATAGTTCTTTCATGGAGACTAAGTTTTTCATCCTATTTTCCTTCTTTCATTTAAAAAAACCTTCTTGGAAAGTCTCAAGAAGGTTCGTTTAAGCATAGATAAGTATAGGAAACTCTTTTTAGAGTTCCATTTTATCTATCCGAACCTTTTGCTGACTCTCTGTTCAACTTCTTAAAAGGTTTTTTATTTAGTTTTTTATACTATCTGTTTGTGCTTCTTTTCTACCTGGCAATACGAGATTTAAAATAACCCCGATGATCGCCGCTAAAGCCATTCCCTCAATAGTTAGTGATTCTGAAACTATGAACTTCGCACCACCGATTCCGATAACTAAGATAACCGAAGCAATTACTAAGTTACGATTATTGCCAAAGTCAATATTGTTTTCGACTAGCATACGTAGACCACTTGATGCAATGATACCGAACAATAGGATAGATACTCCCCCGAGAACGGCTGTTGGAATTGTAGCAATGACTGCCATTACTTTTCCTAAAAATGAAATCGCGATTGCAACTACTGCAGCTCCTAAAATTACATACACACTATACACGCGAGTAATCGCCAATACCCCAATATTTTCACCATAGGTTGTTTTTGGTGGTCCCCCGATCAAAGAACTCACAAATGTACCAAAACCATCACCTAGCAAAGAACGATGTAGACCAGGTTCTTTAATATAATCACGATTTACAACTTTCCCAAGCACTAATTGGTGTCCAATATGTTCTGAAATCGTTACGATAACGATCGGTACCATGATTAGCAGTAATTTAGATGTGATTACAAAATCATAATCGACACCAGGTATTAAAAATGGTGGTACTGCAAACCATTTAGCCTCATGTATTGCAGAGTAATCGATAATTCCAATTCCCGCTGAATATATATAACCAACGATTAAGCCGATTAAAATAGGCATCGTACTTAAAATGTTTTTAAAATAAATCGTGCAGAAAATCGCTGTAAATAACGTTACCAATGCTGCTGAAAAATGAGCGAAGTTATAAACACCATCTACATTCATCGCCATATCGACTGCTACACCAGCGATCCCTAGTCCAATAACCATAATAACCGGCCCTACAACGATTGGCGGGAGTAGCTTCATTATCCACTTATACCCACTTTTCCATATAATCAGTGAGACAATCCCGTATGTTATCCCAACAAACATACCACCAATCATGGCACTTCCAACCCCGCCTACTTTAGTAGCTAAGATGATAGGAGCAATGAAAGCGAATGAGGAGCCTAAATAAGCTGGTACTTGAAACTTAGTAATTATTAAAAAGAAAATTGTTGCAATTCCACTTGTAAGCAGGGCAATCGCAGGGCTTAAGCCAACTAACTGCGGCACTAAAATCGTAGAACCGAACATGGCGAACATATGCTGGAAGCTCAATGTGATAAGCTGTCCTCCAGATGGCTTTTCATTTACATCTAATATTGGCTTTGACATGTCTGTTTTCCTACCTTTTTGTAAAGTTTTATTCAAAAATTGTTACTGCATCTAATCCGTCTGTTTCTACCACTTTTACAACAATTCGTTCACTGCTTGATGTAGGAATGTTCTTGCCGACATAATCCGCTCGAATCGGTAGCTCGCGATGTCCTCGATCTATAAGCACTGCAAGTTGAATTTGCGCAGGCCTTCCAATGTCCATGACCGCATCCATTGCAGCGCGCACTGTTCTGCCTGTGTATAATACGTCATCCACTAATATTACTTTTCTATCTGTCACATCATGTGTAATATCGACCTGCTTTACTAGTGGCTCGTTCGTCTCATTTTTTAATGATAAGTCATCTCTGTATAAGGTGATATCTAATTCTCCTGTTTTTATTTCTTTCCCTTCGATTCGCTCAATCTTTTTAGCGAGTCGTTCGGCTATAAATGCACCTCTTGTTTTAATGCCAACTAAAATACACTCTTCAATGCCTTTGTTTCGTTCGATTATTTCATGGGCAATTCGTGTAAGTGCCCGATTAATTGACTGTTCATCTAATATATTCGCTTTTTCTGCCACCGTTTATTTTCCTCCTTTTACAATATAAAAAACCTCTTGAGCTAGAGAAGCCCAAGAGGTTGTATGCGCGCAATAAAATAAGGTGAATTCTCACTGTAAAAATCCGAGGATTTAAAGTGAGTCACGTTCACATATACCTTCTCAGCCTCTCTGGACTGTTATTAAAGGTGAAGCTATTCATTTTTCTTTTTTTTAGTATAATCTAATTGTCTTCTTTTATCAAGGACTGTTTTCTTAAATCTTGTAATAAGTTTTCAAAATCCTCAGGTAGAGGAGAAGAGAACTCCAAGTATTCGCTTGTCTTAGGCTGTATAAACCCTAGTACCCCAGCGTGTAACACTTGACCGTTAAAATCAATTGTTTTCTTCGGTCCGTATTTCGGATCACCTGCTAATGGATGTCCAATATACTTCATATGCACACGTATTTGATGCGTTCTACCCGTTTCAAGTTGACACTCAACTAATGTAAACTTATTAAACCTTTCCAATACACGGAAATGCGTTACAGCATGCTTCCCATTGTCTACGACAGCCATGCTTTGACGTTCCTTTTTATCTCGGCCAATAGGAGCATCTATTGTTCCTTTATCATGCGGAATATGTCCGTGTACAAGGGCAGTATATTTACGTGTTACCGTTTTTTTAACTAATTGGTCTACCAATGATACATGTGCAACATCATTTTTAGCGACCATTAACAGTCCAGTAGTATCTTTATCGATACGATGGACAATTCCAGGGCGAAGCACACCATTTATACCAGATAAGTCTTTAACCTGATACATTAATCCATTTACAAGCGTACCACTGACATGTCCTGGTGCAGGGTGTACGACCATTCCACGTGGTTTGTATACTACTACTACATCGTCGTCTTCATAGACGATATCTAGATGTAAATTTTCTGCAACAATATCTAAAGGAATTGCTTCAGGAGGTGATATAACAATAACATCGCCTTCTTTTACTTTGTAATTCGATTTTGCGGGTTCATTATTCACTAATACATGTCCATCTTTTATAAAGTTTTGGATCTGTGTACGTGACCAATCCGTGTCAAAAGAGGCAATTGCTTTATCTATTCTCTCTTTCGCATGCCCTGTTTCCATAATAAATGTTAGTTCTTCCATTACTTCACCTTTTTCTTTCCAGCTCGTTCTTCTTTTAAAATAAATAAAATCATTATCACAACACCTATAGTTAACGCTGCATCTGCAATATTAAAGATAGGAAAATCATAGTTAATAATTGGTATTAATACATCTACAAAATCTACCACTTCATTTCTCCAAAGGCGATCAATAAAATTCCCAATTGCCCCGCCTAGTAACATCATCAAACCAACTTGAAACATCGGTTTGCCTTTAGCTTCTTTATGAAAATAATAAATAATCCCAATAATTACAATAATCGTGATAATCGTAAACAAACTCATTTGACCTTGAAGCATTCCCCATGCAGCCCCTCGATTTCTATGCGAGAGTAAGGCAAAATAAGGATCCCAAAATATAATTCGTTCTCCTAACTCCATATTTTGAACGATTAGCCATTTTGTCCATTGATCAAGGGCAATTACAAATGCCGCTAGTCCATAAAATTTCCACACATCAAATTCCCCCGATTTAAAAGAATCTACAATAGTTTACCATACAATCATACTATCCGTAAAAGAGTGGATGAATAAAAATGTAAACTTCTAGATAGTTCACATACTTACATATCAAAATAGCCTGTAACAATGAGTGACTGCTATGAATTTCTCTGCTTGCGAACGCTTTCCACGGGGTGAGCGATGAGCCTTCACCGCCCGCTTAGGCGTTCGATGTGAAGACTCATTTGACTCACTTGATCCCGTTGGAGTCGCCGTCCTTCAGCTTCAATCCATCCAAATAGTCGCTTTTATCTGTATTTATTAGCCATTAAAAGTTAGGAAATGGCTTAGCGAGACCAATTGTCACTTGAAAGCAACCAATTCAATTGGCAACGCAACCAGTTAGAGCTTGAAAGCAATCAAATTGGCAACGAGCGCAACCAATTCTCCACGTAAAGGCTAGCGGACACTGATTGCCACGCACTTTACTTGAAGTCTCCGCTTAGTTTACATGGATTAGATCGTCCATTAAATTTGCGCAACATATCAGTCGTTACTCGCACCTTTATAGACCGGATGCGCAACATTTCCCTACTTACTCGCAACATTTTGAACAGATGAAACTATTATGCTTGGATAGCAACAAATTTGCGATACATAGTCCCTACCATGTCGGATGATAATAATCTGCTTTCTCCCAATAAACTTGCTGTGTTAAGAGCTAGTTGCTTTCCACTGCGATTTGGTTACCTTTAGCGATTTTATGATAACAGACATTACTTAACTGCATATTTTTGAAAATCAGTGTTGAGGAAGCAAGCCGTTTTCCATTGATTTTCGTAGTAGGCGGCGACTCCTGCCGAGGCCAACAAGATGTTGGTCACGAAGGCGTTGCCACACGATGTGGCGATCTTAGCCTTTGTTCCGCTGTGGGCAAATGAGCCATTCCAACGAACGCGCAAGCGGAAGGGAATGGCTCATCGCTCACCCGGCGGAAAGCGTCCGACTGCTGCGAAAATCATAGCGGTCACTCCCTTAAGACGCATTATCGCTATAATGACTTTATTCTATTTTTAAGACAAAGCTGCCTACATATATCGCTTAACAAAACATAAAGAAACGTGGCCCTGCAAAGAAGGGCCACGTTCAATTATTCCATATTACATGTAATTTTCTTCTACAACATCCGCACAGCGAACACATAATGAAGAGTGTTTTGCATTTGCTCCTACTGTTTCGGAAATTGTCCAACAACGTTCACATTTTTCCCCATCTGCTTTTTCAACTAACACTGAGGCATGTTCCAAGACTAGGCTATTTTCAGCAGCTTCAGAAGGTGCACCACCTAATACAAATTGAGAAACGATAAACAATTGGGCAAAATCGATTGACTCCGTTTCAAATAGGGATTGATAGTCATCCTTCACATATAAAGTTACTTTTGCTTCAAGAGATTTACCAATTGTTTTAGCATTACGTGCTTCTTCTAACGCTTTTAACACATCATCACGTAACTCCATGATTTTTGACCATTTTGGTGCTAACGTTTCATATTCCGGATAAGCTACAGGCTCTGGCATATCTGTTAATTGAATGCTTTCCTCTGTCTCATGTTCCAAATACGCCCAAAGCTCATCAGCTGTATGCGGCAAGATTGGCGTCATTAATTTTAATAGTGAAAGAAGTGTATCATACATAACTGTTTGCATCGCACGACGGTCTTTATGGTCAGCTCCATAAATATATACAACGTCTTTTGCGATATCTAAATAGAACGAGCTTAATTCCCCTGAAACGAAGTTGTTCACAGCATGATATACACTTGCGAAATCGTATCGTTCATAAGCAGCTCTTACTGTTTTAATAACTTCCTGAAGTTTCATATACATATATTGATCTACTTCACGAAGATTTTTAAATTCTACACGATTATTCACTGGGTGGAAATCACTAATATTTCCGTGTAAGAAACGGAAAGTATTGCGAATTTTACGATATACTTCTGTCACTTGTTTAAAGATTGCATCGGAAACACGTACATCCGCTGTATAGTCAACAGAAGCTACCCATAGGCGAACAATATCTGCTCCAAGTTGGTTCATCACTTTAGAAGGAACAATAACATTCCCTAGAGACTTACTCATTTTACGGCCTTCTCCATCAAGCGTGAATCCGTGGCTTAACAGTCCTTTATAAGGTGCATGACCGAACATAGCTGTACTAGTGATCAAAGAAGAGTTGAACCACCCGCGATATTGATCTGATCCTTCTAAATACAAATCTGCAGGGAATACTAGATCATCTCGTTCTACTAAAACACCTTGATGGGTAGATCCTGAGTCAAACCAAACGTCCATAATATCTGTCTCTTTAGAGAAGATACCATTTGGGCTTCTTGGATGAGTAAATCCTTCCGGTAATAATTCTTTCGCTTCTTTTTCAAACCAAATATTCGATCCATGCTCACGGAATAATTGGGATACATGTGAGATTGTTTCTTCCGTCAAGATTGGTTCACCGTCTTCTGCATAAAACACAGGAATTGGTACACCCCATACACGTTGACGTGAAATACACCAATCGCCACGATCACGAAGCATATTATAAAGTCTTGTTTCACCCCAAGCAGGTGTGAATTTTGTATCTCTTACCGCTTGTAATAATTGGTCTCTAAAAGCTTCAATTGATGCAAACCATTGAGGGGTAGCACGATAAATAACAGGTTTCTTTGTACGCCAATCATGTGGATAAGAATGCGTAAAGAAAGTAAGTTTTTCTAGGGCACCTGCAGCATCTAATGCTTCTGTAATGGCTTTGTTCGCTGTATCGTAAAATAATCCTTCAAATCCAGGAGCTTCCGCAGTCATCACACCTCTATCATCTACAGGACAAAGAACATCTAAACCATATGCTTTACCAACATAAAAGTCATCTTCACCGTGCCCAGGAGCAGTATGAACACAACCTGTACCAGACTCTGTCGTAACATGTTCCCCTAAAATGATTAAAGAATCTCGGTCATATAGTGGATGCTTTGCAACTAGGCGATCCATCTCTTTTCCTTCTAATGTTCGTTGCACTGAATATTCTTCCCAACCTAATTCTGTCGCTACAGATTCCACAAGATCTTTTGCAACGACAAAATTAGAGTCGTTCACATTTACTACTGCATATTCCACTCTAGGATGCAAAGAAATTGCCAAGTTTGCAGGAATTGTCCAAGGAGTTGTCGTCCAAATGATAAATTTCGTACCTTCTTCTAGTACGCCTTTTCCTTCTGTTACCGCAAAACTCACATAGATAGATGGAGATTTTTTGTCTTGATATTCAATTTCTGCTTCTGCTAATGCGGATTCACTTGAAGGCGACCAATATACCGGCTTTAAACCTTTATAAATATATCCTTTTTTAGCCATAGCACCGAATACTTCGATTTGACGAGATTCGAAATTAGGAGTCAATGTTACATAAGGATTATCCCAATCCCCGCGAACACCAAGTCGTTTAAATTGATTGCGTTGATTGTTGATCTGTTCATACGCATATTCCTCACAAAGCTTTCTGAATTCTGCTAGCGTTAATTCTTTACGTTTTACACCTTTGTTTGTAAGCGCTTGTTCAATTGGAAGACCATGTGTATCCCAACCTGGAACGTAAGGTGCATGGAAGCCAGTCATCGATTTATGACGAACAATCATATCTTTTAACACTTTGTTTAATGCATGTCCCATATGTAGATCACCATTAGCATATGGAGGACCATCATGTAATACGAAGAAAGGACGTCCTTCTGTTCTTTCTTGTACTTTTTTATAGATATCCTGTTCTGCCCATTTTGCTTGAATATCTAATTCTTTCACTGGTAAATTTCCGCGCATTGGGAAATCTGTTTTTGGCATTAATAACGTGTCTTTGTATTCCATTATAAATTCCTCCTAAAATAAAATAAAAAAACTCCTCATCCCAAAAAGGGACGAGAAGTTTATGCTCGCGGTACCACCCTACTTGCGATTTTCAAAAAAATCGCCGCTTAGTATGCCGTAACGGGGCAAAAGCCGAGGACACTTACCGATTTTTTTCGGTGTCCTTGCTCCAAAGTGATAATCTAAAAAGATTCATTGCTCGGGCTCTCACCATCCCCAAGTCGCTTGTTCTAAATCTAATTTAGACGTCTTTATCAACGCATAATTATATGATATGAAATTATTATAGGAAATGTAAGTCAATCAGTCAAGAATTGTATTATTCCTCTGTAGCAGAAATTCTATCAATACCTGCCGTATCCACATCATACTCCATTAAATGGTTCCAATCATCTGTATTGATTAAGTCTAATTGCGCTTCTACTAACATTTTAAAGCGATTGCGGAAAACTTTAGATTGTTTTTTCAAATCTTCAATTTCTAAAGCAATTCTTCTTGCTTTCGATAAGGCCTCATTGACAATACGGTCAGCATTTTTTTCTGCTTCTTTTACGATTAGTTTCGCTTCTTTTTGTGAATTTCTACGTACTTCCTCTGCTGCTTCTTGCGCCACAACGATAGACTTATGTAGAGTCTCTTCAATCGATGTAAAATGCCCAACTTTCTCGCTTGAAGACTTTAATTTTGTTTCAAGATCCTTTTTTTCTTTAATTAAGATTTCGAGATCTTTCATAATTTGATCAAGGAATTCATTTACTTCATCTTCGTTGTAACCTCTAAATCCTTTACTGAATTCCTTGTTATGTATATCAAGTGGTGTTAATGGCATCTATTCCATCTCCTTTAACTAACTATCATTCTTCCCTCTATTATACATTTACACTAGAGTGAAAACATCAAAATTCGAACATTTTTACAGATTATTTAATTTTTTTGCTCAAAGCGTCCGATTTGAAGTCTAATTTTATCTTTTTTTGTTCTTCCTTCTATCATTAATAACTTAATACGTCCAAACCCACGGATAGAAAGTAAGTCCAATTCCTGTAATTCCATAGACGTTTGGTCCTTTTCAGCCCAATTAACTTTCACTTTCCCACTAGAAATAAGGGAAGCAGACTTTTGACGGGAAATATTAAATACAGCTGAAATAACAGTATCTAATCGTAACGAACTTACAGTCAATGTATCTGTTATCCATTCCTCTGACTGCTCAAAATAATTAGCTGGTTCATCTACTATTTCTATATGTACTTTTACTTTACCTATAGAAGTATAATTTGCTTGTACATAATCGATTACTTCCGAAGCAACAACAAATTGGATAGCTCCGTTCATAACACGAATATCTCCAAACTTACTACGATCAATTCCTAGGGACATCATTGAACCTAGTACATCTTTATGCTTAAGCGTAATAAACTTAGTCGGATACTTAACTTCACAAACAGATAGTGCAAAGTCTTCAACAGTAGGAACAAAATAAGCAGGATACAAAAGAACTCTCTTTCGTTCCGACTGATCTAATGCACCTTCTGCTCCCGATTCAATTCCGTCATATTGTCTTCGAATGGAATCAACGATAAATTGCTGTCTTGGATCTAAAAAATCTGTTAGCTTAGGAGCATATCTATCCTCCACCTCGCGCATCATACTAACAACTTGTTCTATAAATGGCTGCTCTTCTTTCCTAAAATGCTGTAATACATGTTCCATTTAAAATTGTCCCCTTAAATATAGTAAAAACCCCACGGAAGTGAGGTTTAAAAAAAGAACGCTAATGATATTATACCTCTAAGTGCAATGTTTAAGACAAAGATTGCGACAATTGGAGAAATATCAATCATACCTATAGGCGGAATGATTTTACGAAATGGTTCTAAATATGGTTCACAAATACTTCCTAGAAACCTTCCAAAACTCGATTGCTGTATACTTGGTACCCATGACATTAAAATATAAACGATTAATGCATACGTATAGTATTCAACTAATTTACTTAACAATACTAAAACTAAGGTCATGTAGTTTACTCCTCTATTAATCTAAATCGTTATAATAATAATCTGAAATGGCTCCAGCTACTTCTACGGAGTCTGGTGCACAAAGGAAAATGTCCGTACCAATTCGCTGAATGTCTCCACCTAAAGCGTACACTGTTCCACTCAAAAAGTCGATGATTCTTATTCCTTGGTCTTTATCAATACGTTGTAAGTTAACAATTACCGCCTTTTTGCTTTTCAAGTGTTCAGAAATATCTTGTGCTTCTGCATATACACGCGGTTCAATTAGCATTACTTTTGAAGATTTTTGTACGTTTTGAATACTTACTAAATTCGGTACAGACATTTCTTTAGGTGCAGTATTAAATTTACGTTCTTTAACAGAAGTCTTAACGGGCTGTTGTCTCATAGGAGTTTCTACCGACCGTTGTTGTTGTTGAGGTTTTGGTTGCTGTACTGCTGAAGTCTCTTCTTCTTCGTCCAAGTAGAAGAAATTTTTCATCCAGTCTTTCATGCTCATTTCACTTCCTCCCTCTCTTTTCCGACTAATGCTGTTCCTATTCTAACAAACGTAGCTCCTTCTTCTATTGCAATTTCAAAGTCTCCAGACATCCCCATTGACAACTCTGTGCAAGGGGCATATGACAAATGCTTGTCTGCTATTTTTTCTTGTAACACTTTTAACTTACGAAAAACATTGCGAACAATGGTATCATCTTCTGTATTTGGAGCCATTGTCATTAATCCAATGACACGTATACGAGAGTAATTTTCTAATTCATATATAAAAGACTCAGCGTCCTCAATAGAAAGACCATGTTTCGATTCTTCCTCTGAAACATTCACTTGTACAAAGCAATCTTTCGTTGAGGTTGCTCTTTTTTCAATTTCCTCGGCCAGGCTTATCCGGTCTAAAGAATGTACATAATCAACTTCATTAATAACAGATTTTACTTTTCTCGTTTGTAAAGTACCTATGTAATGCCATTTGACATTGTCTGAAATGGCATCTAATTTTTTCTTCAATCCATCCGGTCTATTTTCCCCTAAATGGCGAATGCCAGTATTTATTACTTCATTCGTTCTATCAACCGAAACTTCTTTCGTCACAGCAATAATAGTAACATCTTCCACTTTCCTATTGGAACGAAGACAAGATTCTTGAATACGCTGTTTTATTTGTTTTAAATTTTGCTGTACATTTGTCATGTAAAAACCAACTTTTCATCAATTGTTTTTGTTTATTGTATCAATGAAATACTGTTTTATCAATGATGAAACGTGCCTATTCTATGTTTTTCGAAACAATTATTACATCTTTTCCAATTATAGCTATATTTTGTACAGAAATTTTTTTCGTTTCCCTTTTTTTCCCGAAAAATGTCGGGTAAGCCCCATTTGTTTCTACTATAAAAGAAATGATATGCCCACTTTCTTTGTCAATTTCCGCATCCACTATAAAACCTAATAATTGCCCACTATTGGCTTCAATTACTTCTTTTTGCTGTGCATCTGAAAACTTCATAGTCATCCTCCTCTTTACTCATTATATGAACGAAAATGAAAAAAACGCTTCCTCTTTTCAGAAAAAGCGTTTAAAGCGTGCCGACGATCGATAAAATTATACTTTTGGATTCAATTGACTCTGAATAGTAGATAATGCACTTTTTTCCAATCTAGAGATTTGTGCTTGTGATAATCCTAAATCCATCGCAATCTCTGTTTGTGTAGCTCCGTAGTAAATTCTTTTTGTTAATATTTTCTTCTGTCGAGAATCTAGATTTTGGAAACTTTCTTTTACTGTAAAATACGTAACCCATTGTTCTTCAGATACATCATTATCACATAATTGGTCCATCATATAGATAGCATCTCCTCCATCACTAAAAATAGGTTCTTGGAGAGAAACCGGATCCTGAATTGCATCTAAAGCAAGTAATATATCTTCAACTGATATGTCTAATACTTTCGATAAATCATCCAGCGTGGGCTCTTGGAGATGTTCATTAATATATTGTTCTTTTGCTTTCATCGCTTTATATGCAATATCTCTTAACGATCTAGAAACTCGCACAGAGTGATGATCGCGTAAATGTCTTTTTATCTCACCGATAATCATAGGGACAGCATACGTGGAAAAACGAACGTTATGCTTCAAATCAAAATTCTCGATGGACTTTATAAGCCCGATACAACCGACCTGAAATAGGTCATCCGCTTGTTCACCACGATATGCAAATCGTTGAACAAGACTTAAAACTAGCCTTAAATTACACATTACTAGCTCATCTTTGACTGACTCTTCTCCTGCTTGTAACCTGATAAATAATGCTTTCATTTGTTCATGGGAAAGTAAAGGAAGCTTAGATGTATCAATGCCGCATAATTCAACTTTTGTTCTCGTCATAGATCTTCCTCCGGACTTTTTAGTTAGTTCTTAATCAGTTTGTCCGGGAGTGAGAAGATTATTCGAGGTGAACCTCATCCAATTTCACCCATTAAGCAATAGGCTCATTTAACAGCTCTTTTAAGTCTAAAATTATTTTCTTTTCTAAGCGAGATATATAGGACTGTGAAATACCTAGATGGTCCGCCACTTCTTTTTGAGTCATTTCTTCTTTTCCATTCAATCCGAAACGACATTGCATAATATACTTTTCACGATTTCCAAGTAAATTAATTGCTTCAAAAACATGTTGCCGTTCCAATTTTTTTTCAACATCTTCAATAATTAAATCTTCGCTAGTCCCTAATATATCCGAAAGAAGAAGTTCATTACCATCGGAATCTGAATTTAATGGCTCGTCGAAAGAAACTTCTGATTTCATTCGATTTGTTTTTCGTAAATGCATTAATATTTCATTTTCAATACATCTAGAAGCGTATGTTGCTAGTTTAATTCCTTTATCTAAATTAAATGTTTCCACAGCTTTGATAAGACCAATTGATCCAATACTGATTAGATCCTCTATATTCGTATTCGTTTGATCGAACCTTCTTGCGATATAAACGACGAGTCTTAGGTTTCGTTCGATCAGAACATCTCTTGCATACTCATCGCCATCCATAAATGCTAATAACATTTCACGTTCTTCTTCTCTCGAAAGTGGTTTGGGGAGAGATTCATTTCCACCAATATAATGGACTCCGCTTCTTCTAAAAGATAAAAGCCAGTAATATATTCGACGTAATAACTTCAACAGCATTATCTAACACTCCTTTTCTTTAAATGGAAGTAAGAGGAGCTATGTAATATTCCATCAGCTCCGTGGGGAAACTTATCTTTTACTCTCGTCATAACAATATATCCTTTCGGTAAAGGTAGATCGTTTACAATCCATTGATCATACTTTATACCAATAACCCAAGCCTTCTCTTTTTGAATTGTTGAAATTGGTATTAATCGTAATTTAGTGGCATATTCTTTGGAGAGTTTGTCCAATCCTTTGTCTTTTTCGAATTCCCAATTGCTTATAGCTTGAAACAGTGTATTGGGTAGTACATCTTGTAACACTTCCGCAGCTACAAAATGTACTGGATCATTCGAAAGTGGCTCTTTACATACATTGCCCGAGTCAATAAAGAGGGTTAACTCTTTTGATTCACCAAATAAGGTAATATTTGATGAAAATAATAATTCTCTTTCTGAATGTGCAATATTCAGATGTAATACTTTTTTTGTTAAGAAATATAACCCTCCTGTGACGATTAATGCGAAATTGATAATCATAAATAAATTACTACTGTTATTGTACATTGGCGCTATTGCTGTTAATAATCCCCCTGCAAAAACGCTGGCAAGTAAAGTCAATATAATAGCTTTTCCAATTTGTGTACGTTTTTTCCAAAATGCAACGCCGATCATAATAAAAAAAGAAAAAAATACCGTACTTACATGTTGAGAGAAAATGACTGTAATCACTCCAGCAATAAAAGCTGAAAGGAACAAATATCTTTTTTGGTTTTCAATCCATCCAATTTTGTTCGCAAACGCTAACACGGTATAGTTGAAAAAAGTATTAGTTGCAATCATGACTTCCGCGTACATGATTCTCCCTCCTTTTTTCTAAATGGTAGCATGTAATTTCCAAGAAATTTGTCAAAAGAACGCTCGAAAAGCGGCTTTTTTAACGACAAAAAAAACATCAAAAAAACTACCCTTAATAAGGATAGTTAACGAAATAGAGATAATGCGTCTTAATACGCTGACTAGTGACCGCTATGATTTTCTCTGCTTTCGGACGCTTTCCGCCGGGTGAGCGATGAGCCACCCCCGCCGCTTAAACGTCGTTGGGTTGTCCCATTTGCCCACAGCGGAACAAAGGCTAAGATCGCCACATCGTGTGGCAACGCCTTCGTGACCAACATCTTGTTGGCTCGACAGGAGTCGCCGCATGTGGAGAAAATCAAAGAATATGCTTTCTTTTCAGTATCGGCTCGCTGATAAAGTCATCCCTTTTTTTCGTATAGAAACATCCAATTCCCTTTGCCTCCTCACATAGCTAGCGGATCTTCGGCTAATACTTTTCCCGTATGAGTCTCAAGCTGCCGCCCTAAATCCAACTATTACAGAGTGGTTTTCCCATTAACGTATCCAATAAATGGCTTAGCGCAACAGAATTGTTATGGAGAGCAACTAATTCGATGCCGAGAGCAACTAGATTACCCCGGAAAGCAACCAATTCATCCTCGAGAGCAACCAAATTTATAAAATGGAATTAATTCACAGTAAACGTTGAGTAATTGGCTATTTTAGTTAGCAATTTTGATGGATTGGAGCGAAAGAGCGGCGACTCAAGCTGGATTAAGTGAGACAGATGAGACTTCATAGGCGGCCGCGTAAGCAGACGGTGAAGGCTCATTGCTCACCCCGCTAAAAGCGTCCACCCTGCAGCGGAAATCCTAGCGGACACTAACTAAAACGTATTATCCTCCAATAAGTGCCTTTCAACATATTGCAAAATAAAAAAGCTATCTCCCATTCGATATGAGTCGAATTTGGAGATAGCTTCATCTTTAGTATACATTATCTACGTTGACGATTTCTTAGGAACGTTGGGATATCTAGTGCATCTTCTTGTGAATGATTAGGCACTTGTCGTTCTCTTTCATGTTGCACAGGTTGTTGTATTTCTTCTTTACGCTGTTCACGGATTGGAGCGTTCGGAGTAGCTTGTTGTGTTCTGCTTCCTCCAAATCCAGTATTTCTAGGCTGCTTTTGCATAATAAGCTCTTCGTTAAATCCGGTTGCTATTACAGTAACGACAATTTCATCCTTCAAATTATCATTGATAACTGAACCGAAAATCATATTCACTTCTTCATCAGAAGCAGAGGCAACAATATCAGCAGCTTCTTGGACTTCAAATAGACTTAGATTTGATCCACCTGTAATATTCATTAGCACTCCTGTAGCCCCGTCAATCGATGTTTCAAGAAGTGGGCTGGAAATTGCTTTTTTCGCTGCTTCAGCTGCACGATTCTCTCCCGAAGATATTCCAATCCCCATAAGAGCTGCACCTTTGTCAGACATAATTGTTTTTACATCGGCAAAGTCAAGATTGATAAGTCCTGGTACAGCGATTAAATCCGAAATACCTTGAACCCCTTGTCTTAAAACATTATCTGCTTCTCTAAATGCTTCTAGCATTGGCGTGTTTTTATCTACAATTTCTAGCAAGCGATCGTTTGGTATAACGATTAATGTATCAACTGCTTCCTTCATCATACCAATACCGCCGACTGCCTGTGTTGAACGCTTACGACCTTCAAAAGTGAAAGGACGAGTTACCACCCCAACTGTTAGTGCTCCTAAATCACGAGCAATTTGAGCAATTACAGGAGCTGCACCAGTCCCAGTACCTCCACCCATTCCAGCTGTGACAAAAACCATGTCCGCTCCTTTTAAAGCTTCTTCAATAAGTTCTTTACTTTCTTCTGCAGCTTTTTTACCAACTTCTGGGTTTGCACCTGCTCCTAACCCACGAGTTAATTTGCCACCAATTTGTAGTTTTACTTCAGCTTGAGACATTTTTAGGGCTTGTGCATCCGTATTTACGGCAATAAAATCTACACCTTGAACTCCATGTTCAATCATTCGATTTACTGCATTGTTACCGCCGCCACCTACTCCAATAACTTTAATAACGGCTAGTTGATCCTCATTTGTTTCAAATTCTAACATGCTATTGCCTCCTATATTCTTTCAACTATGATAAAGGTTTGTTATTCAAAAAACTTGTCGAAAAACTTCTTGGCTTTTGACATTGCACTTACTTTGTTTTCATTTGTCGAATTTTGAGCAGTCTGTTTTTGTTTTTTAGGAACTATGTCTGCTTCACTACTAGCCATTTGCGATAAAGCTTGGCTACTACCAATTTTACCATAGAAAAGATCTTCTTTATAGGCATATCTTATAAGGCCAACAGCAGTTGTATATTGTGGCTCCCGAACACCAATATAATCCGGTGTGTACAATCTTACCCTCGTTTGTAAAATATGTCTCGCTAACTGTCCTATGCCTTCCAGTTTAGAAACCCCTCCAGTGATCACTACACCACCAGGCAAGTCTTGGAGTCCCATATGATAGAACTCTTCTAATACTAGTTCAAATAATTCCTCTAAACGAACCCCAATTATCTCTGCTATATAACGTTGAGAATATTGTTCTTTCATATCCGCTCCGATTACTGGCACTTCAAAAAGTTCATCGTCAGAAGCATCGTCATAAAAAGCATGTCCATATTTTAGCTTGATCATTTCAGCTTGTTCAGAAGGGGTTTTCAATACAATGGACAAGTCCTTTGTTATATGATCTCCTCCAACAGGGATTACCGATGTCTTGATCAAATGCCCTTCATTGAAAATGGCAATCGTTGTAGAACCCCCACCTATATCAATAAAAGCAGTACCATGGTTTTTCTCATCTTCCGTTAGGGCAAAATGACCACCAGCTAGTGGCTGCAAATATATTTCTCGAATCTGCAGACCGGCTCTTTCTACACACCGCAATACATTATGTAAAATTGTTTTCGATGTGGTCATCATAATCCCGTCCAACTCAAGACGAGTTCCTATCATGCCACGCGGATCTTTTATTTCCTCCAGATGATCCACGATGAACTGCTTCGGTGCAATATTGATCAGTTCTCTTTCTGGAGGAATGGACATTACTTGCGCGGATTCAATGACTCTGGCTAAGTCTCCATCTGTAATCTCTCTATCTTCCCTATTCACAGCTACTACGCCTTTAACGTTTTGTATATTGGCCAAATTTGCTGGAACACCTAAAACGATTTCATCGATAGACATCCCTATCATTCTTTCAGCTTCAGTTACCGCTTTTTTAATAGACTGTACAGTTGCGTCTATATCAACAATGGTGCCCTTTCGGATTCCATTTGATTTTACATTTCCTACACCTATTACATGCAGCGAGTCATCATTCATTTCTCCGATCAAAACTTTAATCGAAGACGACCCGATATCTAATGATACGTACAATTCTGATTGATTCACCCATGGCACCTCCTATTTTATTCTTTAACTATTATTCTATTGTAAAAACCTTATAAAGTCTAAATTTTTCTAATGAAATAGTTAAATATTCAAATTTTTCCTGTTTACTAATCATGATTTTTTTCTTTCCGACCATTTTGTCAATAATATCCGACGTATCACTGCTATATTTTGGAATAACCGGACACCAAATGCAAAAATGGCTGCTAAATATAAATCTACTCCCAGATGTACCCCTAAAAAAGCGAGTGCTGCTGCAAGGCCAATATTGAAGAAAAACCCGGTTACAAAAACCTTATCATCGTATACATGCTGCAGTTGGGCTCTGATTCCTCCAAAAAGCGTATCTAAAGCAGCTAACACAGCAATAGAAAGGTAGCTTTCATATATCTCTGGAATTTGAATATCTGTTAAAAGGCCAAGCGAAATTCCGAGTATTAAACCTAGTAATGGTAGCCACATATGTTACTCTCCTCCCGGAATTTCCTGCAAAAATTGTTTGTTTACTGATTGATCATATCCTGATATAGAAAGATTATTTACTGGATCACCAATTTCTAATCTCAAATTATCTATATAAAAATCGTCGCCAATTGCAGATGCCTCTAACTGATTATACATTTTTTTAGCATCTTCAAACGAAGATGTCCCTATTTTTATCGTAAAAGGAGCATTTCGTATGGCCAAATTATTGACTGTTGTTTTCCCGTTAACATCTCTTATTGCAGAAGAATAGATAATACGTTTGCCATCAATATCCACTACTCTCGCTTTAAATCGATTAATTTCATTGATCAATCGAATTAATAAATCGGGAGAAATACCGTCTATAGATTGTCCTATTGCTATGCTTTCTAGGGATGGTTCCACATTAATTGTAAGTCCTGGTCCATTAAAATCCTCTAATCCAATCTCTTTTTTTAATAGTTCTACTGTATCATTTAACGCAATTTCCGGACTATCATTCATCATATTTTTGTATTTACCAATTGTCAGCTCTAATGTACGTACTTCCGATAATAACTCAGAATGCAGTTCCGCTTCTTTTGCAAGCTCTTGACGAATTGCCCATATATCTCTGGTGTCTCTCATTTCAGGATTTTGAACGGTGTTATATTGTACTGCTAACATAAAACCAACAATCAACAAAATGATTGTAAACCGAATATAGACGGTTTTCTTCATTATTCGGCCCCCTCTGTTTTTGTTAGTTTTTGTCATCACGTAGAGCTGGCATTACTATTTTTCCTTTTTCTTCGACAGTGACAATAATATTGTCACTTGTTAACTGATCTACTACCCCTCCCCCTAAGTTGACAGATGCAAGCAAAACGGATGGGTCGCCAACTGCTTCAATAGTGAACGGGGCGGGGAAAGTCTTACCGTCAACCGTTATTACAGGGCCTGTACATCGGATAAATGAATTCGCCCGAAGTCTTTGTCCATTTATTGAAATCGCTTCTGCACCGGAGATTTTTAACTCATTTATCACTTTAAAAACGTGGCTTTCATGCACGATATAATCATTAGGATTTTCTTGTGAAGGATTATATGCCCCATCTTCTAAAGAAACAGCTATTCCTTTTCCTTGAGACGGAATGTCTCCAATTAATAATCTTAGCTTTTCTGCTTCTTTTACTAATTCTTCTACACTTTCTTCACTATTGATAAATGATTGTTCAAATTCACGAATTTCTAACTGTTTTTCATTTATTTCTTCGGTTAGTTCCTTATTTCTTTCTTTTTGTTCGATTAAATCTTCCCTATATTTTTCTTGTTCTTGGAAGCTTGCACTAGTAGTACTTTTTTTTTCTTCATTTTCAACAGATACACTATAGGAATAAGCAAGTATAAATCCCAAAACTAAGCTTACAATGGAGATAAGTATTCGACCACGAAAAGGAATCTTAAGGAGTTTGTTGTTCTTCTTCAACCTCCATCGCCTCCTCATCTGTTTGTTCACTATATACTTCTACATATGGTTGAAAAAACGAGCCAACTTCCAAGTCTATAATGCCTTTTATATCCGGATCAAGCTGTGACACGATAGAAGGATAAAAGTTCATTTTCTCAGAAAACGATGGAATAATAGCTTTTATCTCATTGCCATCATTCATGTAAACCCGAATAGAGTACGCGTCATTCTCACTGGGAGTATAGGTGATTTGCGATATAGTTAACAGCACTTCTGGGTGTAAATCAGTTAATTCCTTTATTAATCTTAAACGAATTTTTTCATCATCAAAACCGGCAAAAATTGGACCATCCAATGGTAATACTTGTCCATCTGTTTTAATAATCTTTCCATTCTCTAAAATAATATGAAGCGTTTCGCCATCTTCCACGTACCCTATTTGTTTGTATTCTTCTACTTGCATATGTACTTCTGTTAACCAGTTGCGAGTAACTTTTGCAGACTTTACCCACTCATTTTGTTCTATTATTTTTTCAATGTTCTTCTCCCTAAAGCCCCACATCGAATCGCCTAGTTTCAATGTACTCTGCTCGATGTACTTTTCTTCTGGCATAAGCACTGCACCTGTAAGCTCTATTGTCTGTACTTGGCTATAGGAAGATTGAAAATAGAGAACCACGAGTAACGTGGAGACGAAGAGAAAAAGTAGAATGGAAAATTTTTTATTTGTTCTTCGTCTTCTGCGTTCTTTTAAAGTTGGTATGCGATCTTCTATATCAATGATTTTTTCCATTCTACCGCCTCCCTTCGTTTAAAGATACATTTGATAAATTGAATATTATCCCAATAATAATCCACGTCATTACTAAGGATGACCCTCCATAGCTTATAAATGGTAAAGTAACGCCTGTTACAGGGAGCAATCCAGTAACAACCCCCATATTTAAAAATGTTTGTACTGCCAATAAAGAGGTAAATCCAATAATCATAAGCTGGGCTTCCCTCGTCTTCGTCCGAGCAGCCATCATGAAACTTGTCGTAAAAAACGTTAAAAAAGCACATATAACGATTAAACCGCCGATAAAACCCGTCTCTTCAAGAAGAATCGAAAAAATAAAATCATTTTGTGGCTCCGGTAAATATAAAAACTTTTGTCTACTATTACCATACCCAAAACCGAACAAACCAGCTGGCCCTATAGCTAGTAGTGATTGAATCGCTTGAAAACCTGAACCTAACGGATCCTTCCATGGATCTAGGAAAGCCTGGATTCGGACAAGTCTATACGGCGCAGAGACGATTAAAATTACAAAAGCAATTACACCAGTGGATCCAATTGCGGCAAAAAACTTTAAAGGCAGCCCAGCCGCAAACAATAAAAAGAAAACAGCAACAACTAATACAAAAGCAGATCCAAAGTCTGGTTGGAGCATAATCAGACTAATTGGTATTAATAGCAATATCGCACTTCTCACATAAACTTTTCGTTTTGACTTCTTGTCATCAGCCAATGAATTCGCTAACACACCCAACACAGCTATTTTAGCAAGCTCGGCTGGCTGAAAATTCATAAAACCTAGCGGAATCCAACTTTGAGAACCATTTCGTACTACACCTATCCCAGGAATTAACACACCTATTAATAATACGACAGATAGTAAATATAAACCTTGCCAAAATATTGGTAAACGGATTAGACCTTTATTTCGTATAAAAAAGGCTAATGCAATACCTACGATTAAATAACTTGCTTGTTTAAATGCAAATGGCAATTGTCCTTTATAATGTACTTCACTCCAGTATGAACCTGCAGAATGTACAAATAAAATTCCAATAACAGATAAAAAAAGGACAGACGAGACGAATAATAATTTTCTTTTATCTTCCGATTATTTCATCCTTTCCATACTCTTCCGAAATATGTCTGTTGCTTTAAGTCAAAGCTAATACTTTTTCTATAAACTCGTCGCCACGTAGTTCAAAACTTGCGTATTGATCCCAGCTCGCGCAGGCCGGAGATAATAGCACTATATCACCCTCGTTAGAAGCTTTTACACCTTCTTCAATAGCTTCTGTTAAATTACTTACTCGAAGGACAAGAGGAATGGAATGTTGCTCTCCAAACTTTTGAAAACGTTCTGCTGTTTCCCCATAGTGAATTAGAGCTTTCACATTGTGTAAATAAGGGATTAATTCATCAAACGAATGGCCTCTATCAACTCCACCAGCGATTAAAATAATCGGCTCTGAAAAACCTTCCAATGCACTTTTGGTTGCTAGTGCATTTGTTGCTTTAGAGTCATTATAAAACTTTCTATTTTTCCACTCCCGAATAAATTGAGTGCGATGTTTGACTCCATGAAAACTAGAGAGAACTTCCGTTATATTTTCTAAGGAACACCCCATTAATAGAGCTGCTGCAGTCGCCGCTAATACATTTTCTAAATTATGTTTGCCTCTAAGCGCAATTATAGCGCGGTCGTATAATTTTTCACCGTTCCAATAGACAAATTGATTGTCGGCACTTATACCATCTTCCGTCTTCTGACTTACATAAAACGGTACTTTCTTCGCCTTACTCTTTTTCGCATAATCTATCACTATTTGTTGTTCGCCGTTATAAATAAACCAGTCCGATTCATCTTGTCGCTTTGTAATATTAAATTTCGCATCAGTATATTCTTGGAAATCAGCATGATAATCTAAATGAGCCTCATACAAATTCATTAACAACGCAATTTTCGGTTTTAATTGTTCTGTTCCCATTAGCTGGAAAGATGAAAGCTCCATTACAATCGTATTGTCATTTGTAGCTTCTTTGGCAACACTGCTCGCAACGGTTCCTATATTACCCGCGATTAATGGATGTTTTTCTCCTCCGTTAAGCATTTCAAAGATTAATGTCGTGGTTGTCGTTTTCCCATTCGATCCCGTGATGCCAATCATCGGTGCATCACTAATTCGATATGCAAGCTCCACCTCTGTCCAAACTGGTATACCTCTTCTTTTCGCTTCTTTAATAACAGAGTTTGTATATGGAATACCCGGATTTTTTACGATAAGGCTGAATCCTTCATCTAAAAGATCTTCCGGGTGACTTCCGCAAATAACTGTTAGTCCTTTTGAAAGAAGATACTGAGCGTTTTCATTTTGATCGAAGGGCTTTGCATCATTTACTGTTACAAAAGCCCCTAAATCATGTAAAATTTCCGCTGCGGCCGTTCCACTTTTCGCAAGACCTAATACTAAAACTTTTTTATGGTGGACAATTGGCAATTGTTTCACTTTACAAAACCTCCATCAATACAACAAGCATCGCAGCTATAAAGCTAATAGCCCAAAATACAGTAACGATTTTACGCTCATTCCAGCCAGAAAGCTCAAAATGATGATGAATCGGACTCATTTTAAAAATGCGCTTTCCTGTCGTTTTAAAACTAATTACTTGTAAAATAACAGACAATGTTTCTACAACAAAGATAATGCCGACAATAACAAGTAGTAATTCATGTTTGACTAAAATAGATACCATGGCAAGTGCTCCACCTAGTGCGAGAGAACCAGTATCACCCATAAATACTTTTGCAGGGTTTTTATTGAATAAAAGAAACCCTAAAAGAGCGCCAGCCACACTAAATGCAAAAATAGCAATATCAGTTTGTTCATACACCAGTGCAAGAACTGCAAATGTCGCAAACGAAACCGATGCTGTCCCCGCCACTAATCCATCCAATCCATCTGACAGATTCACAGCATTAGAAAATCCAACTAACCAGAAGATTAGAAAAGCCACATAAAATTGACCAAGTGAAAAGTCAATATTCGTGAATGGAATAGCAAGTGTTGTATCAAATGGGCCTAGTTTCAATAAAAAATAAGCGATGATTGATATAATAATTTGACCAATCAACTTCTGAATAGAAGTTAAACCCAGATTTCTTTTGAGTACGACTTTAATAAAATCATCCAAAAAGCCAATAGCACCAAATCCAACTAAAATAATGAGTAGTACGATCGATTGGGTTGTTAGTTTATCAAAGTAAAAAGAAAGACCAATTGTCGATATGATGATGGAGATAATGAATATAAGACCGCCCATTGTCGGCGTCCCAGCTTTTTTTTGATGTGATTCAGGTCCTTCTTCTCTGATGCTTTGACCAAACTTCATTTTTCTTAAATAAGGAATAATGATTGGTGCAAGAATAACAGAAATAAGAAAACTAACAAAAAGTGTTGTAATCGTTGCAGATAATGTCATGAAAAAAATCTCCTTAATTGCCATCAACTATCGCTGATTGTTCCATAGTTATTTATTTTGTAAATAGTTATTTCGTGTAAACATGTACTTTTCCGTCTATAGGAATCAGACTATTTTCTTTCGGTAACTGGGTAAGTATTTCATCCCCATCACCGTGCCAAACTATTGAAAAAGGATACATATAGGACGTTATTTCTTTTTTCTTTGTTCCTACTAAATTTGGAACACGTACTTGTTGAACGTCCCCCCATCTGTAATCTTTTTCAATTTGTGTACCTCCACCAGTAACTTCAAGCGAGTCTTCAATGATTTGCCCAACAATTGGTGCCGCAATAGTTGACCCAAATACCGTAGAATTTTTAGGATTATCAATTGCAACGTATACAATAAGTTCCGGATTATCCGCTGGGGCAAAACCGATAAAAGATACGATATATTCACCATCCATATACCTACCGTCTTTTACCTTTTGTGCAGTTCCTGTTTTTCCACCAATTCGTAAACCATCTCTATATGCATTTCTTCCCGAGCCTATTGCGACAACATGCTCTAGTGCGTCTCGAACTTTTGCAGAAGTTTCTTCACTGATTACTTGGTTCTTCATCTCTGGTACAGTACTCGATAAAACATCATTTGTTTCCCCGTCTAAAACATTCTTCACAATATATGGTTTATATAAATAACCACCGTTTACTGCTGCTGCAACAGCCTGAACTTGTTGAATAGGTGTCACTGAAATGCCTTGACCAAATGAAGTAGTTGCATGTTCAACAGGACCATATCGATCTTTACTAAATAGGATGCCCGTTGATTCTCCAGCCATGCCCGAACCTGTTGATTGTCCAAAACCAAATTTCCGAATATACTCTTGAAGCTTATCTGGACCTACTCTTCTTCCTAGCTCGATAAAACCCGGGTTACATGAGTTTTGGACCACTTCCATGAAAGTTTCATCTCCATGTCCTTCTCTTTTCCAGCATCGTAGTTTGGAACCTTCTATCATCGTATATCCAATATCATGAAAATGATCATTTTCCAAATCCACAACATTCTCTTCCAATGCGGCGCTTAATGTAATTATTTTAAATGTAGAGCCGGGTTCAAATGTCATCCAAACTGGTAAATTACGATTGTAAATAGTAGAATCCACTTCTTGATAATTGGCAGGATCAAAATTTGGTGCAGATGCAAGTGCAAGTATTTCTCCCGTATTTGGATTCATCGCTATTCCAATAGCTTGTGTCGCATCGTACTGTTTCATAGCTTGAGAGAGTTCTCTTTCCACGACCTGTTGAATTTTCATATCTATCGTTAATTGAACATGATTCCCTTTTACACCACTTTTCCATCCGTCATCTACATGTGGTAAAGGTATTCCCTTAGCATCCGTGTACATTCGTATAGCAGACTGTTTTCCTTTTAATACAGAATCATATTGGTATTCAATTCCTGCAAGTCCTTTCGGATCATATCCAGTAAAGCCTAGCAATCTAGATAACATATCACCATAAGGATAATCTCGTATGTAATCAACGCCAGCATACAATCCTTTAATATTTTTATCCTGAATTTCCATTGCAAGTTCAGAAGAAATATTTTTTCCAGCAGGTGCAATCTTCACGATAGATTTTCTTTTATTGAGTTGTTCGTATAGTGCTTCTTTTTCCATATTGATAAGCGGCGCGATTTCTTCGGCCACTTGCTCTGGCTCATTATTTTGTGATGGCATGTAAAATAGTGTAGGGGAGAGCTTGTTTCCAACAATCACTTCCCCGTTTCTATCTAAAATATTTCCTCGAAGCGATGAGTAAGGAAGTTCTCGGTCCCAGCTCTCTTTTGCTTTCGTCGTCAATTCATCAAATTGGAAAAATTGTAGCTGTATTAACTTTCCACCAACTAATACAAATAAAATAATCGTCATAATCCAAATCATTCGAAGACGGATCATTTGTTTTATTTTAGTAATGCCCTTTTCCCCTTTTTATTCGTTTTAGATAACGTATGAGAAAACAACCATAACTATTCTCTACTTTACTTTTTCTCCAATTTCCTTTGGCTAATTT
Source organism: Bacillus sp. FJAT-22090 (assembly GCF_007676755.1). Classification (GTDB taxonomy): domain Bacteria; phylum Bacillota; class Bacilli; order Bacillales_A; family Planococcaceae; genus Psychrobacillus. Next base: position 174,631 of record NZ_VEBK01000001.1, read on the forward strand.
GTTTTAAGTTTGAGTTAGCTCCTAATGATTAATCTTGCGGAAGAACTTCTAAGTCTTCCGCTACCTCCTCATCAATAGGTTCAATATAGGTTGTTTCTTCAGGAGTAGATAAGCGGACTACTATAGGCGTTTCGCTCGATACAATAGAACCCGCTGTCAAACTTTGGTCTGTAACGAATCCTTCACCAATAATTTCAATTGGAAGATTGGCTAATGATTTATATATCATTAAATTCCTTTTTGACCAACCTGTAAAATTTGGTAACTGAATATCACCTTGTCCTTTTATAAATACAGTACCACTTGAAATAATAGAATTACCTTGAGCTGGATACTGCTCCGTTACATTTTCTGACTGCCCAATTATAACAGTTTTCAGTCCTTGTGACTCTAGCATACTCTGACTTTCCATAACATTTTTACCTACTACGTTTGGCATCTCGATGGAAGAAGCTAGCTCTAGATTTTCAGGCTGAACGTTCAAATATTTCAAGCTTTTTTCTGTTACAGAATTAAAGATCTCAGCCACTGGCTCCGAACCAGCTTCTGTTAGTTTTAACTTTGGTTTATGAACAGTGACATACACAATTAGTTGTGGATCTTCAACTGGGGCCATGCCTAAGAAAGAATATAAAAACACTTCCCTTCCCCAATAATATCCTCCACCAGGTTTTGCAATCTGTGCTGTTCCCGTCTTTCCTGCTGTGGTATATTCATCTAACTTAAATCGTTTCGCAGTACCATGTTCAGAAGTAACTGTACTAGCTAAAATTTCCTTTACTTGATCCGCTGTTTTTGCCGAAATCGGCGACTTTTTTTCAACTGGTTCATGATTGCTTAACACTTTACCAGTATTCGGATCAACAATTTTATCAATAACATACGGTTGCATCATCTTACCCTGATTAGCTATGGCGGTCATTCCTTGAACCATTTGAATAGGAGTTACAGTAGTACCTTGTCCATAGGTCGTTGTGACCCTATTAATAGGATATGTGTCAAGCACCGTCCCACTTGCCTCATGTGGTAAGTCGATACCTGTTTTTTCTCCAAAACCAAAACGATGAATATATTCGATAAAGGTTTCGTCACCAATTTTGTTCAATAAGTATGCCATCGAAACGTTAGAGGAACGTTGAAAACCTTCCAAGTATGTGATATAACCCCAACCGTAGACGTTATGGTCACTAATAGTTCTATCATAAACAGTATAAGAACCTGATTTGTATGTAGCATTCGGATCCCACACACCTTCTTCAATTGCTGATGCTAACGTAAAAATTTTCATCGTAGAACCTGGCTCAATCGTTTGTTCCGTTGCTTCGTTTAACCAATTGGTCGATAATCCATCACGAGTATTAGGTTCAAATGTCGGTCTTTGGGACATTGCCAAGATTTCTCCTGTTTTAGCATTCGCTACAATAGCGGTCATTTTTTCAGGATTATATTTTTCCTCCGCTCTGTTTAACGCATCCTCTAAAAAATTTTGAATCGTTTTATCAATAGTTAAATAGATATCTTGCCCGTCTTTCGGTTTTGTAATCATTTTTTCTGCATTTGGAAGTAAAAATCCTTTTGTATCACTTTTAAATTCTACTTTCCCAGGTGTACCTGTTAATTCTTTGTCATATATATACTCGAGACCCATTTTCCCAACGGTTACTGCTTTGCCATCCTCTTTTTCTTCCTTTAGTGCAAAACCGATTAAATGCGATGCAAATTGCCCGTTAGGATATAATCTTTTCAAATCTTGAGTAAATATAATACCAGGAAGATTATGTGCTTTTATTTCATTCATTTCTTTATGACTAATATCTCTTCCTGCTTTACCAAACTCTACTTGATACTTTTCGTTTTCTATATTTTTTTTCAATAAAGCCAGAATATCTTCTTCTGACATATCGATATACTCCGCTAATACCTGGGCCGTTTTCTCTGGGTCTATTACATGTCTAGGAGCTTTGCTGTTTTCAGTAGCTTTTGGGCTAAGAACAGCAATCATCTTATAACTTAGTGTGTCCTGGACAAGTACATCTCCATTTCTGTCGATAATTTTTCCTCTACTGGCTTGTAAAACTTGCTCTCTACTATACTTTGAATCTGCTTTTGCTGTTAACACTTGACCTTCTGCCATCCCAGTAACTTGAATAAAAACAAATCGGCTTAGCAATATAAAAAAGAGCCCTCCATATAGTAAAAACATTAGAAAGGCTCCCCATTGAAAACGAAATTTTTTATTCATTGTCCTGGTACTACCTTTACGTTTTGCTCATTCAGTTTCAAACCGAGCTCTTCCGCCTTTTTCCAAATACGCTCATAGGTAGATAATTCGCTTACTTGTATGGACAAGTCTGTATTTTCTTTTGAAGTAGTATCGATTTGTTTTTCAATTAGAGAAATGTCCGTAGTCGTTGCACGAACAGCAGCTTGAGTTTGGATGATCATTAAAGCAAATATTGTTACAACGGTTAGAAGGCAGATTAGTAAAATTTTTTCACCTTTTGATAAAAGTTTTTTATTTTTTCTGGTCGGCTTTTGTATTTGTGGTTGTTCAGGAAAAGAAGGCCGACTTATGTATGTTTGCGATTGATGGTTACGTAAAGCCATTTAGACACTTCCCTTTTCAATTAGTTTTTCCACAATTCGTAGCTTAGCTGAACGAGATCGATTGTTAACTTCTAACTCTTCATCGGAAGGCAATATCGGTTTTCTCGTTACTAGTTTTAACATCGGTTCCATACCTGCTGGAATGACAGGCAAGTTAGGAGGTAAGTCTGGTAAAGATGAAGCTTCTTTAAAAATCGTTTTTGCTAACCTATCTTCCAAGGAATGAAATGTAATAACACTAACTCTTCCACCCACTTTGATAAGCTGTATAGCGTCTTCTAACGAATCTTCCGCTGCTCCAAGTTCATCGTTTACTGCTATTCGTATTGCTTGAAATATTCTTTTAGCAGGATGCCCACCTGTTCTTCTGGCAGCTGCTGGAATACCAGCTTTTATTAATTCTACTAATTGGAATGTTGTTTCAATCGGTGCTGTTTCTCTCGCTTGTTCAATTTTCCGAGCAATTTGCTTTGAAAACTTCTCTTCACCATAACGGAAGAAAATTTTCACAAGTTTCTCATACGTCCACTCATTGACAACATGATACGCAGATAATTCACTTGTCTGATCCATTCGCATATCAAGAGGTGCATCATAGTTATAACTAAACCCCCGTTCCGGAGTATCTAGCTGTGGGGAAGAAACTCCCAAGTCGTACAAAATCCCATCTACTTTTTCAATTCCAATTTTAGCAAGCTCTTCTTTCAAATAACGAAAATTAGCATGTACAAAAGTTACTTGATTTAAATAGGGTGCAAGCTTTACTTTTGCATTTTCAATAGCTGTCATGTCTTGGTCAAAACAAATTAATTTGCCATGTTCATTCAATTGTTTTACTAAATATTCACTATGTCCTGCACCACCTAGAGTACAATCCACGTAAATACCTTCTGGACGAACGGCAAGTCCATCTACCGTTTCTTTTAATAATACTGTTGTGTGATGAAACAAGCCTTTCTCCTCCTTTAAATTCTAAATATCGAAGCCAATCATATTTTCTGCAATGTCATTAAAAGAATCCTCGGATTCCTCAAAATAGTTTTCCCATGCGTCTTTCGCCCAAATTTCAAGACGATTAGAAACGCCTAGAACGATACATTCCTTGTCCATCTTTGCATAGCTGCGGAGATTACCCGGAATATTAATACGTCCTTGCTTATCAATTTCTACTTCCGTTGCCCCTGAAAAGAAGAACCTTGTAAATGCCCGAGCATCTTTTTTGGTGACTGGAAGCTCTTTCAATTTTTCTTCGAGTTTTCGCCATTCGTTCATAGGATAACCAAATAAGCAATTATCAAGACCGCGAGTTAAAACAAAGCAATCTTCTAAATGCTCTCGGAACTTGGAAGGTATGATTAATCTTCCTTTCGAATCAACATTATGCTGATATTCGCCCATGAACATGCTACGCACCCCACTTTATGTGATTAACATACCACATCCCCCCACTTTCCTCCACCCATTTTTTTAAAAATAAGCCTTTAATTTTTCAAAATGCGTAAATAGTACTTGTTGAGATACGATAAGCGCCAAAAAAATATTTTTTTCTTCATAAAAAAGCGTAGAGAGACCTATAAAAGCAATTATTCGTCCATACAAAAGGAGATTGTCCGATAAATCAGAAAGTAGTTGAAAGAGCTCTCTTTCTGCGTGCGCAGTTAGTTGTTTTTTCGACTAATGCTGTTTATTAGATAGTCCTTTCCATTAATCGTAGTTGCAAAAGATTGAATAGGTGCATTTATAGTGTCGAAGAGAATGTGTTTGGAGTTTAAATGGGGATAGCTGGACAGGGGAACGTGCCTGGTGGGGCTTGACGTCTCTTTTGTGGAACTCGCCGCCTCTTGAGTGGAACTGACTTCTCTTTGGGTGGGACTCACCGCCCTTCGCGTGAAACTCGCTTCTCTTTGGGTGGGACTCACTACCCTTCGCTTGGAACTGACTTCTCTTTGGGTGGAACTCACCACCCTTGAGTAAAACTTGCTTCTCTTTGGGTGGGACTCACCACCTTTGAGTGAAACTGGCTTTTTAGGTGGGACTCACCGCCCTTCGCGTGAAACTCGCTTCTCTTTGGGTGGGACTCACTACCCTTCGCTTGGAACTGACTTCTCTTTGGGTGGAACTCACCACCCTTGAGTAAAACTTGCTTCTCTTTGGGTAGGACTCACTACCCCTCGCGTGAAACTCGCTTCTCTTTGGGTGGGACTCACCACCTTTGAGTGAAACTGGCTTTTTAGGTGGGACTCACCGCCCTTCGCGTGAAACTCGCTTCTCTTTGGGTGGGACTCACTACCCTTCGCTTGGAACTGACTTCTCTTTGGGTGGAACTCACCACCCTTGAGTAAAACTTGCTTCTCTTTGGGTAGGACTCACTACCCCTCGCGTGAAACTCACCGTCTAATGCTAAAAAAGAATTATTGTAGAGTGCTTTTACGGTCTGACTTATAAAAAAAAGCCTCCATATAAAATATGGAGACTAGCGGTTCTAATTTTAATATTAAATATATAGTACATGATGCTTCCCGTTAAATTCATACGGAATTTCAAGAAGTTCTTTAATTAAATCGAGTCCTACTTCATTTAATAACTGAACTGGGGAATACGATCTCTCTTGTAATCCTCCATTTGGAATCAATTCCATTACGATTCGATCATATCGATTAATAGAGGCATCCAGCTTGCCAAGTAATGTATCTTCAATTGCATGTTCAATAAATGTTAATTGGTTTTCATGATAGCGCAAATTTTTCTGCACTAATGGGGTCAGTTTTAGGTCATCATCTAATAAAAGTTTCTCTAACTTTTTGTATTTATCCGCAAGTTCCTGCTTTATCGTTTCGATCAATTGAGGAACTTGTTCATTTCGATGATTATGGATGTACTGAAGCTTCGAATCTTCTACAGCACCGTTCCACACATCTTCCATTGTAAATGAAAACTTTTCAAGTAAAGTCTGTGTTTTCGGGTTTACAATGGTAATACTTAAGCGGGGCATAATGACAGGCATTTTCATTTGGAATAACTCGAAAGCCGATTTAAGCGTACCCCAATATGCAATCTCTCCTGGACCACCAACAAAACTTAATACAGGAAATACCATCTCTTGCATAATCGGTCTTGTAACTACGTTATTACTTAACTTTTCAGGATGGTGTTTTGCAATATGCATCAATTCCTCTTTTGAAAAGGAAAGCCCTTTTGCTTCATGGATGAACATTTTGTCTTTTCTTTCTAATAAATAACGTTCTCCGTCTTCCACATAAAATAAATGTGCAGCTGATTCTTTCGTTTGGATAGGCATACCAAATCCCGCTCGCTCAAATTCCGCCTCTTTCTCCAATACGATTTTCGACAATTCTGAAGAGTACTCTACAAATAGGTGGAAATACTCACTTTCCAACTTCCGAAACGGTTCATATGCAGCATCTATTAGAAGCAGTCCTTCTTCTTGAAAGAAATCATTCATTAGAGCGGCGAAGAAGTTCGTAAATGTTACGTTATTTTCTAAAAGGTTACTCACTTTAGTAAAAAGTTTTTTTGTATGAAGCGTTTCCGGTAAACTTTGAAAAATTTCATCCAAGTAATTATAGATTAATTGTTTATCAAATATAGTTTCAGATGCAATTTTCTTTATTTTAGAATTTGCAGGGTATACGACCTTTTGAAGTTTTCTGCTTCTTTCTATGTAAACATGGTTTATCTCATCAATATCATGGTCTTCACCAGCAATCCAAAATACCGGAATAACTGGTACTCCAAGTTTTTCTCGTTGTTGCTTTGCTAACGTAATAACGGAAATTGCCTTGTGAATAGAATACATTGGTCCAGTCAATAAACCAGCCTGTTGTCCCCCAATGACGACAACTCCATTGTCTTCCAGTTCTTCTAAATGCTTTTTACTTTTTGGAGAAATTCCGAACATATTCATATAATCAGTTAATACTTTTACAAGCTCGGTTCTTTTATGTTTGCCAAAGTTGGTTTCCTGAAGTCTTTTATTAAGTGCCTTTTGATTCCATTCATAATGAAAGAAAGAAGATAAACTAGATGTATCCTCCAAATATTTCTTATAAAATGAGGAAGCGAATGGTTGTGTGTATTGCTCTAATCGCACGATTTTTCCACCTCTTTACTATAATACCTTAAGAGTATATCACTACATGAGAACGCGTGAAAAATTATTAGCTTATATAATTAAAAACATATCGGATAACTCCGAATAACCAAATGAATGCATAGAATAAACAAAGCAATAGAAATAATAGTCTCCAAATTTTTCGGAGTAACGGTTGAATTTCAATTTCATTTTTTGTACGCCAATCTAAATATGTAATAATCGATGCTAGTATTAAAGCAAAAACAATTAAAAGAAAACCAATTTTCATTGAAAAAATGATGAAAAAAACATGTGAAACGGAGAAAAATAATAAAAACGTTGTCACATCTGCAGCAATGCCAAACGACTTTTTCCGATTATGTAAAAAGTATGTAGTAATAATAAATGTTAAAACAAATAGTATTGCTGGGTATAAAATGAAAAACGAAACAATATTAATGATGTCGATCACCTACTTTATTCTTTTCATTTAATAATAAATAAAATGTATTTAATATCGGCAACTCTTTATTTCTTTTTTGTGCCTCATTAATAATTGCCCCTACGATAGTGTCTAGTTCCATCAAGCGACCGTTCTCATAATCTTTTAACATAGAAGAGTGATTATATTGTGTATTTGTACAAAGCGTTACTACTTCTTCCCAAGACAAACGTTCTCTCCACTCTTCAAATACATTCACTAATTCCTCATACATATTTTTAACAATGGTTTTATATGCTTCAACCTTTACAAGGTCCCCGTTAGGAACTTGTGCAATAGTCGTCAACGGATTGATCAAACAATTTAACATAGCTTTCTTAAACAATACTTCTTCTATATTCGGAATAAATATGATTGGAAAATGTTCGCTACTGCTTTTTAATAGCTCTTCTATTGGATATAATTCTCCTTTATAAATTCCAATGGAAGTCACTCCAACCCCAAGATGTTGAACTGTATTAGCATTTATTTTCGTTGCACCGTGTAGCACTGAACCAATCATAATGTTTTTTTGCATTAAGCTTTTAGCAAAAGAGAGATGAAGCAAACCATTTTGTAGAAATAATAGAGGTATAGTTGATGGCAGTGCATCTAAATCATCTTTTATCATATGTAAATGATGATATTTCACTGCAATAATGATTAAATCCATTTCGTATAGGTTTTGCATACGATATTCGAGATTACAAGTGATTAACTGTGGGGCTATATTGCTTTTTTTTATGTATAAACTATCCGATATTTTAGGATTTCGGACTAAAAATGTAATGTTATGATTGGCTTCGGCTAAATATGCTCCAAATAATATTCCAATAGATCCTGCTCCAACAATTCCGATTTTCATCTACATCACCTCTTGTTATAGAAAAGGCCTACCATCGTGGTAGACCTTACTTTTACGAGATATTATACAGGAAGCACTGGGTGTTTTCGAGGAGCAAGTGCAATTTCTTTATTTTCATAATAACGAAGACGATTTGCAAGCTCACTACGCAAATTACTTGGTGCCACAATTTCATCAATAATCATTTCAGAAGCAAGCTTATAGATATCAATTTCCTCTTTATATTCCGCATGCTTTTCTTGCACAAACTTTAAACGTTCTTTTGGATCTTCGATTGCTTCAATTTTGTTTGAATACACAGCGTTTACCGCCGCCTCAGGACCCATTACTGCAATTTGCGCAGTCGGTAAAGCAATACATACATCCGGTTCAAACGCAGGACCTGCCATCGCGTATAATCCTGCTCCATAGGCTTTGCGGACAATAACAGAAATTTTTGGAACGGTAGCAGAACTCATTGCAGCAATTAACTTTGCCCCGTGACGAATAATGCCAGCTCTCTCTACTTTTGTCCCGATCATAAATCCTGGGACATCCGCTAAAAATAGCAATGGTATTGAAAACGCGTCGCAAAGCGAAATAAATTTCGCTGCTTTATCAGCTGAATCTACAAAAAGTACTCCACCCTTTGCTTTTGGCTGGTTGGCAATTATGCCGACTGCTTGTCCTTCAATACGAGCAAATCCTGTAATTAGCTCAGGTGCAAATAGTTTTTTTACATCGAAAAATGATCCTTCGTCTATTAATGCATCAATTGCTTCATACATATCAAATGGTGCATTTTGATTTTCCGGAATGATTGCTTCTAATGTTCTTCCTTCTTTAATAGCCTTTGCATCTACTTTTTTCGGTTTCTGCGTATAGTTAGCTGGAAAGAAACCTAAGTATCGTTTCGCTTCTGAAATTGCTTCTTCTTCAGAAGTTACTAGCACGTCACCAACACCACTCACTGTACAGTGCATACGTGCTCCTCCCATTTCTTCTAGCGTAACTTTTTCACCAATTACTTTTTCCGCCATACGTGGAGAGCCTAAGTACATCGAAGCGTTACCTTCCACCATAATAACTACATCACAAAAAGCCGGAATATATGCACCACCTGCTGCAGATGGACCGAACAGCAAGCAAATTTGTGGGATGAATCCCGAAAGCCTCACTTGGTTGTGGAATATTTTACCTGCACCACGACGGTTTGGAAACATATCCAACTGATCAGTGATACGGGCACCGGCTGAATCTACCAAGTATAGTAGTGGAACTCTATTTTTCTCTGCTATTTCTTGAATACGAATAATTTTTTCAACGGTGCGAGATCCCCATGAACCCGCTTTAACCGTAGAATCATTTGCCATTACACAAACAGTTTGGCCGCCTACTTTGCCTGTTGCCGTAACAACACCATCTGCTGGTAAATCTCCCGCTTCAACATTTGCAAACCGGCCATCCTCAATATATTCACCGCCGTCAAAGAGCAATGCTAAACGATCACGTACAAATAATTTATTTTGTTGTTTCATTTTTTCATGGTATTTCTCATGACCACCTGAAAAGATAGATGATAATTTTTCTTCTAATCGTTCATTATATCCTTTTATTTCTCCCACTTTGTATTGCCCCCTTATAAAAAACGCTAGCGCACTCTAAATATAGCAATCCCCGTTCTTGTTGAAGCTTAATTCTACGTTTTTTGGCAGCTGAAGAACTAATATCGCCTCCCAGCCAAGCGGCAGTTCAAATCTTCATTAACTAGAGCTTGCCATAATACTTAGTTTTTCACTGTATTTTTGAATAGATAACCACGGCTTATTCGAATGTAACTAGTACATCACCTTCGTTAACGAAGTCGCCTTCTTGAGCGTTGATAGTTGCAACTTTTCCTGCAACCTCTGCTTCTACCGGAATCTCCATTTTCATCGATTCAAGTACCATTACTACTTGTCCAGCAGAAACTTCCTCTCCTACTGCTACATTTACTGTAAATACTGTTCCTGCCATTGTTGATTCTAAATTTTTCATTTTGATACTTCCTCCCTTTGATTTTCCATCCATTCCCCTAAAACGGATGTTGAATATATCCCACTTTTAAAGCTTTCTGCTTCTAAAAATTCATGAAAAAGTGGAATATTTGTTTTCACACCTTCTATTTTAGCAGAAGAAAATAATTTTTGTGCTTTCTCAATTGCTAATTTTCTATTTTCTGCATGAATAATAACTTTTGAAATCATCGGATCGTAAAAAGGAGTCACTTTATTTCCTTCTTCATAGCCACTATCAATACGGATATCTTTAACCTCTCCCCAAGATAGGTTCGTTATTGTGCCTGGTGAAGGGAAAAATTTCTTTGGATCTTCTGCATATATTCTAAATTCGAATGCATGTCCATTCGATTTAATATCCTGTTGTTCTTTTACAGGCAGTTCCTCCCCAGCAGCAACTTTTAACTGCCATTCTACTAGGTCAAATCCTGTTACAGCCTCTGTAACGGGATGCTCTACTTGTAGTCTAGTATTCATCTCTAAAAAATAAAATTGGTGGTTTTGATCGACGATAAACTCTACAGTACCTGCGTTTACATAGTTCACCGCTTTTGCAGCATTCACAGCAGCCTCAAAAAGTTTTTCCTTAGCTTCTTGTGGAAAATTCGGTGAAGGAGATTCTTCCAGTACTTTTTGGTTTCTTCTTTGAACGGAACAATTACGTTCGAATAAATGAACTGTATTGCCATGAGCATCAGCAAAAATTTGAACTTCAATATGGCGAGAAGCATCAATGAATTTTTCTAAAAATACAGTATCGCTTCCAAAATATGATTTTGCACGCGTTTTAATGGAATCAAAATGTTGGATTAAAGTTGCTTCATCATTACATCGAATCATCCCTATACCACCACCCCCTGCGCTAGCTTTAAGCATCACTGGGTAGCCGATAGCAGATGCAGCTTCTTTTGCTGCTTCTAACGAATTTAAACCTTCTTCTGTACCTGGAACTACAGGAACATTCGCTTCAATCATCGTTAGCCGAGAACCTATTTTATCTCCCATTTTTTCAATCGTTTCTGGTTTTGGTCCGATAAATAGAATCCCCGCTGCCTCTGCTTTACGAGCGAAATCTGCATTCTCAGATAAAAATCCATAACCAGGATGAATTGCGTCCACTTGTTCTCTTTTCGCAAGTTCTATGATGTCATCGGCTTTTAAGTAAGATTGTTGCACTTGACTCGGACCGATTAAAAAAGCGTAGTCTGCTTCTTTTACATATGGTAATTCTTGATCGGCTTCTGAATAGATTGCAACAGTTTCTATATTTAATTTCTTACATGTTCTAATAATTCTTCGTGCAATTTCTCCCCTATTTGCAATTAATACTTTCTTCATTTTTTAATTCCCCCTTGTTTGAAAGGTATGTCCCATCTCTATTAGTCTATACGAATAGTGAAAGCGATTTCAACTAGATAGGAAATTTTTTTATATAAAAAGAAGTCTCTAGATTAAGAGACTTCCTTTTTACTTTCTTTCTATATGAGTAATTCCTTGTTTTGCCCAGTTCAATAACTGCTCATAATCTTTCTTCAATAAGTTATAAGCACTGGAAATTTCATCATAGGATTGCTTCATTTCATCATAGCTTTCCATTGCTAGCTGCAAATGATTTTGCAAAGAAGAGGAATCCGCTACTTCCCTCGATACAGGCACATTCACATGAATTTCTTTTTTGAAAATTTGAGGACGTAAATTCTTATTCCACCTAAATGCACAAGCTTGTTTGGAGCGACCTAACAAAATGCTTGCTTCTTCAAATCCAGAAATTTGCGTATGGCCTTGTTCTATTTTCTTTAAAACTAATTCTTTTAGAAGATTGTCTTCTTCCGCAGTCCAGCTATCTTTTCTAATTTTAACATTCATGTTTATCACCCTTTGCTTTTTTACTAATATATGCAAAGTGGGTACAAATAGACTCTAATTATTATTATCTTTTTAAGAAAAGTGCGGAAGACTTCTCATGATATTTAAGGGAAGAAGGAATTGGCTCTTACTTTCTTCTTAGAAAAGCATCGACTGCCTTGTGATGTTCATCATGTTCCCAAAGTATTGAACAAGTCGATACTTCCTCCATCACTCGCTCTTTTAGCTTTGTAATTTCCCATTTTCGAATAGCTTGTTTTTTATATGCTTTTAGTACGGATGCATGGGGAACAATCATCTTTTCGCTAAACTTATGCAAAGCCATGTATTTATCACCTTCGAAAACTTCCGTTGCCCATCCTATAGAAAGTAGATGATCAGAACTATAAGGAACTGCCTCTGTCAGCATTTGTAATGCGTAATCGTGTCTCATCCCTTTTTCAAATAAGTACGATCCTCCACCCCAGCCGGAAGTAATCGCCAGCTTTCCTTGTATGAACCCACATTTTGCTTCTTTATTTACTAAACGATAGTCACATAATGTAGCAATTTCACATCCCCCACCTACAGCAGTACCGTTTAATAAAGCGATTGTAGGTATACTTAATGTTGCCACTTCATATAAAACTTGGGCCGTTTCACTTAACATTGCATAAGATTCTTGCTCCGTTTTGAGCTTATGAAAAACAGATAAGTCTCCTCCTGAACAAAAAGTTTTTTCACCTGCTCCCGTAATAACAGCTAACTTGATAGAATCATTTGTTTTTACATTATGTATTAATTGTTTAAAACCTTCTACTACCTCTCCATTAATCGCATTGTGGATTGCAGGTCTATTTATCTCGAAAATAATTATGTCGCCTTGTATGTCAATTGTATATGCCATGTTCATGCCCCTTTACAATTTATATATTTAAGGTATCATACCTATCATTTAACAAAAAGAATGAATGATGAAAGAAAAATAGCAAAATCATTAAAATTGGAGCCACAGTCTTATAGAAATAAACCACGATCAATAATTTTGAGAAACTTACAAGTTTGAGCTGTTCAATCTATTAGAACGGTTTGTAGGTAAAAACAGTATCTATTGTGTTCAACCATTTATCCGGAATCTGATTGTAGAAATACTTCACAATATAGGAGTAATGTGTCATAGTACGTTGACTAGTGACCGCTATGATTTTCTCTTCTAGCGGACGCTTTCCGCCGGGTGAGCGATGAGCCAGCCACACCGCTTAGGCGTCGTTGGGCTGGCTCATTTGCCCACAGCGGAACAAAGGCTAAGAGCGCCACATCGTGTGGCAACGCCTTCGTGACCAACATCTTGTTGGCCTCAGCAGGAGTCGCCGCCAGCAGAGAAAGCAAAGAATGTTCGAGTTTGTAGTGAAATGTTGCTCATCCGGTTTATAATGTTGCGAGTAACGACTGAAATGTTGCGTAAATTTAAATGGACGATCTAATCCATTTAAATTTAGCAGATTCTTCATGGAAAGTGCATAATAATTAGTGTCCTCTAGCATTTACGTGGAGAATTGGTTGCGCTCGTTGCCAATTTGGTTGCTTTCAAGCGCAAACTGGTTGCTCTTCATAGAGAATTGGTTGCTTTCAAGTGACAATTGGTCTCGCTAAGCCATTTCCTAACTTTTAATGGCTAATAAATACAGATAAAAGCGTATATTTGGATGGATTGGAGCGAAAAGGACGGCGACTCCAACAGGATCAAGTGAGTCAAATAAGACTTCACATCGAACGCCTAAGCGGACGGTGAAGACTCATCGCTCATCCCGTGGAAAGCGTCCGTCCTTCAGCGGAAATCCAAGCGGACGCCGACTAAGATGCAGTATCTCTAATAATCTCACTTTATTTCCCTAAAAAGAAAAAGACTACCGAAGAGCCATGGTCTCTTTGGTAGTCTTTCAAGGAACAAATACTGAATTATTTGCTCACTACTTCTTTCCCTTTGTATTGACCGCATGATTTACAAATACGGTGAGCCAATTTCATTTCACCACAATTTGAACAAGCAACCATACCAGGTACGGATAATTTAAAATGCGTACGACGTTTTCTTTTTACAGTTTTAGAAGTTCTTCTAGCTGGTACTGCCATTGGTGGCACCTCCTTACAGATCTATTATTCGTCTGTTTGATCAAAATACTTAGCTAAATCAGCAAGTCTTGGATCCAATTTTGGTTGTTCATCTTCTTGCATATCATTCAGATCATCATCTGTTGTATAACTCCAACCATTTCCACCCTCGTGTGTAAATTGGTCTGCACCTTCTTTATACACTTGCAATGGAATTTCTAAAAGAATTAACTCTTCTAGAACTGGGTCTACCTGAATGACATCTCCTTCTACTACATGAAAATTATCATAAGCTTGTGCAGAAGCAGTTGCTGTCTCAGACCAGTTGAAAATTTCATCAGACTGAATCTCAAATGGATATTCTACATTTTCCCATGTGCGAGCACAAGGTAATATTAGAGTCCCTGAAAGCTGAAAATGACAAGTCATTTGCGCTGCACCAAAAGTGCAGTGCCCTTTTACATGAACGGGTGAAATGTTTCGAACGTCTGGGTTTCGTTCCTTCACATTTTCAAGGGTAACGAACTCATCTAACGTCATCCCGTTTTCACGATATTTTGCTAGTTGACTAATTGCCCATTTCATACGATTATCACCTCAAGACAACAAAGTTGATTATATAATGACTGAATTTAGATGTCAAGATAATTTCTTGTCACTACATTATTTTAACATTATACTCTCCTTAAGGAAAGGATTTGATTTGAAGATGAAAGCAACTGGAATTATTGTAGAATATAATCCATTTCATAATGGGCATTTGCATCATTTACAAATGTCTCGACAAAAAACTGAGAGCGACGTGATGATTGCAGTCATGTCGGGAAACTTTCTACAACGTGGTGAACCGGCACTTGTGGATAAATGGACTCGAACAAAAATGGCACTTTCCGCAGGTGTAGATTTAGTTATCGAGTTACCTTATGCTTTTGCTACTGCTCAGGCAAGCGATTTTGCCAAAGGAGCAATTTATTTATTGGATGCATTAAAATGTGAGGCTTTTTGTTTTGGGAGTGAGGAAGGCTCTTTAGACGCGTTTTTAAATACCTATGAATTATTATTAACCAATAAAGCTGAATATAATACACAAATTGCAACTTTCATGAAAAAAGGAATTAGTTACCCGAAAGCATTAAACGAAGCATATAGGGCAATTTCAAAAGGTGCTGACGTGTCATTAGTGGATTTATCCAAGCCGAATAATATTTTAGGGTACCATTATATCGAGGCTGCTAAAACATTAAAGGCTCACATTCAACCGGAGACCATTCAACGAATCATTGCAAATTATCATGACCCTGCAAAAGCAACGGAGACGATCGCCAGTGCTACAGGTATCCGAAAAGTATTATTTGATGAGAACGATTTGACTGCCGTTCAACATTTTCTGCCATATACTAGTTCAGACGCTCTACTCCAATGGAAAACCTCTGCTCAAGCATTCGGAAGCTGGGAACATTTCTATCCCCTTCTTCGTTTTACAATTTTACGACATACAAAAGAATCGCTAGCAAAATTTGCGGAAGTGACAGAAGGCATGGAAAATGCTATATGGAATGCGGCCATTACAAGTGT
Organism: Bacillus sp. FJAT-22090; assembly: GCF_007676755.1. Lineage (GTDB taxonomy): Bacteria > Bacillota > Bacilli > Bacillales_A > Planococcaceae > Psychrobacillus. Next base: position 190,245 of record NZ_VEBK01000001.1, read on the forward strand.
TTCTTTCCATTCTTTTATGGAAAAAATTAAATCGAAACGATTTACATGGACAAGAATTCAGAGAATGTTAACTCATATTTATACTGATTTTTCATGGAAACAATTGCAAGAAATAGATTTACCAACGTATATTCGACCATTAGGAATGACTAAAAAAGGACAAGCCTATTTACAAGCGATAAAAAAAGACTTGCAACTTCCTCTAATAAGTAGAGTTGCTGCAAGTAAAGAAAATATACAACTTCAATTAGATCTTAAAGCAACGGATTTATATTACTTAGGCTTACAAACTCCCTTTGGACAGCGTATGATTGGGAGTGAGTTTCGAACAGTTCCGATTCGTATATGACTTAATTATTTTGGCTCTAATTGGTTCAAGTATGCTAGGGCATCATCCACTGTTTTGACAGGTACAATTTTCATTTTTGTGCCTATTTTTTTTGCAGCTTTCAAGGCCTCTTCATAATTTGATTGTAAATCTGGGTTTTTCGCTAAAATGGAAGGGTCAATTTCATCGTCAGGAGCGAACATTATTTCCATTCCTTTACGATCTGCCGCAATTACCTTCAAAGCAATACCCCCTATGCGCCCTACTGTTCCATCGGGCTCCATTTCACCCGTCCCTGCAATCGTGTATCCTTTTGTAATATCCTCAGGAAGCAATTGATTTAAAATTTCTAATGTAAACATAAGACCCGCAGATGGACCCCCGATATCTTCCGTATTCATGTGTACTACAGGAGTAGTTTCTACTAGCTTATCTTCTTTATAAGAAATACCAATCCCAGGTTTATCAAGAACACCAGGAACTTTTTTTAGCGTAACCTCTTTCTTCAATTCCTTGCCGTCTCGTTCTACCATTAAACTGATTGTATCGCCTTCTTGTTTGTCCGCTAAATATGTTTGAATCGATTCCTCTGTTAAATCCTTCATGTCATCCATTTCTAAAATTTTATCACCTGGTTCCAAAATACGGTCAGCTGCACTGCCATCAACAACGTTAAAAATAAATATTCCGTTATTTTTGATGGTATAAGGCTTATTCGCTCGATTGTATGCGACCGTTATAGCATTAAATTGAGAATCAGACATAAGCTTTAATTGACGAACATTATATTCTTTTTCATCTTCATCTTTTTGCCGGATTTGATTTGCCTTATATATTTTCTGATTATCCACTATTTTTGCGTATGCATATGTAAGCGGTGTTGCTTTTGCAAGTGCAATTGTGAGTAGGCTCATCGTTCCAACATCATCTTCATCTCCACCCTCGACTTCTACGAATGGAGTAAGTTCATACGCACCTCCGGGTTTTGAAATATATGATTCCAATGGATAAAAAGCTATTGCAAGTACTATTGCTAATACGAAAAGAAGGATAACAGGCTTTCTCTTCTTCATGAGTTCTCCCTCTCTTTCTTAAATATATATGAGTATTAGTTTATCACTTCCATTTTTTTCTGACAAAACAAATGAATAATAAAATGAGCAGGTAATTAAAAATTTCTAAATTGAAAAAAAAGGATGAGCTGACATGCATAAAATAATTACAATTGGAAGTTGGGCACTGATAATCTTATTGTTTCTACAACCTGGCACCGCACATAAAGGTGCCGTAGAAGGAATGCAAATCTTTACGACCGCCTTACTTCCTTATTTATTGCCTTATTTAGTAATTACACAAATGTTTATAAGGTCACAAAATAATTTTTTACATACTTCCAATAAGTTTAAACTATACTTGAATGTTTACATATTAAGTGCGATTGGAGGTTTTCCAAGCGGTGCAGCAGTTATTTCCTCCTTAAAGGAAATGGGGACTTTAAATGAACGTAATGCCAGCTGGCTATTAGGCATTTGCCACGCACCGAGCCCTATGTTTGTCATCGGTTTTGTTGGAATTGAAATTTTCCATGCAGAATTTGCTGGTCTTAAATTACTAATTATTATACACCTTGTGAATTTACTATTCCTTTTAGTATTCATCATTTTTTCAAACCCTATTCAAAGGAATGAATACCAAAAAACAAAAGCGGTCTCTCCATTTCAAGAAAGTATAAAAGAAACCTCCCAAATTTTATTACTAATTGGTACAACTGTTATTTTTTTCACGACAGTAAGCATTATTGTTTTTGAATCAGTCAAAGAAGTCCTTCCATCCATCTCTCCTTTATTATTAGTCTTTGTAGCTTCTTTTTTTGAAATGACTGGTGGAATTAGTTTGGCAGGAGATATATTGTCAGGAGAAGCGATACTTCCATTTATAGTAGCAGTTGTCGTTGCTTTTAGTGGAATTAGTATTCACATGCAAATTATTGTACTTGCCCAAAAAGCAGGTATTCCAATTAGACGCTATATATTCTTCCGCATTTTACACGTACTCATCATTCCTTTATTTTATATTTTTTAATAAAGTCCAGATTTCCGCGCAAAAATAAAACCTTGCCGCATGGGCAAGGTTAATCTTTGCTGAATTTTAATTTGAGTGCTTTTTCCACTTCTGGAGGAACCAGTTCCTCAATTTTACCACCGTACTTAGCAACTTCTTTTACAATACTAGAGCTTAAAAATGAATATTGGTTCTTTGTCATAATAAAGAATGTTTCAATTTCATCATTTAGCACACGATTCATAGAAGTTATTTGCATTTCATATTCGAAATCGGAAACTGCTCGTAGTCCACGTATAATTGCACTTGCTTTGACATTTTCAGCATAATCCATCAGGAGACCAGAAAAAGTTTCTACATTTACATTGGGCAAATGTTTTGTCGCTTCTTTAATAAGATCTATTCTTTCTTGGACTGAGAAAAGAGGATTTTTGGAAGAATTGTTTAAAACGACAACGTTCACTTGACCAAAAACAGCTGCTCCTCTGTTAATAATATCTAAATGTCCATTTGTAATTGGATCAAAAGTTCCCGGTACGACTGCAATTTTAACCACTTTAATTCCCCTCTTCTGTGCTTCTTCGATAAATTGAAATTATAGTACCCCCATACGTTTCTCGCCTAGCCAAAGTAAAATTACTTAAATCAGTTGGTAGGTCAACCGTTTTATCATGTTCACACACGATAACTCCTGTATCACTCATACACCCGATTTCAACAATTTTTTCAGCTAAATCATAAAAAGCTATTTTATTGTACGGTGGATCTACAAACAATAATTCAATTTTCAATTCCCTTTTTTCAAATGCTTTTATCGCTCGACTAGCATCAATTTTATATATTTCACTCGAATCTTCCAAACGACATTTTGCTAAATTCTCGTTAATCGTTTGAATCGCTTTTTGATCTTTTTCGATAAAAATACATGAATCGATCCCTCTGCTTAATGACTCTATTCCTAAGCTTCCACTTCCCGCAAATAGATCCACCGCAATTCCACCGTCAAAATACGGACCAATCATGTTGAAAATAGATTCTTTTACTTTATCTGTTGTAGGTCGTGTATTTGTTCCCGGCACTGCCTTGAGTGGCAATCCTTTTTTTGATCCTGATATGACTCTCATGTTATTTCTCCTAGTTATCAAATTCGCCTTTACATATTTGTTCAGTTAAATGAAATTAAATAGAATCGGATGGTGTAATAATAATTTTATTTTTTTGTTTATCCACATTCACTAAAAACAGACGAATCATCCACGCTTCTTCCATATAAAAATCTGTTCCAATTTTCTCAAATGGTTCTGACATGGCGTCATATCTTTTTTCATTTAGAACATAAAATGGTTCGTGTACTGGAAAGCGGAACGCCCTTGCACTACTTTGAACATACAACCCTTTATCTGTATTATCTAAAGTGTACCCTAATTCTGTTAGCAATGGACCGGCAGCATATAAAACTTTTCCATCTTTAAATACTACATTCATCTCGTCCATATATAATTTGTTTAAATATACAGGACGAGCATCTTCAAAAAGCAATGGAAACTGTTCGGTTTCTTCTTGTCCATTAAATGCAAAAAAAGAAGTTTTCAAGCCGATTACTTTCGACAATAGCTTGTCTAATTTTTCAGCATTCAACTTACCGGTTTTCGTTAAGGCAGTCTCCCATTCGGAAAGTTGATCTTTTGTAAAATAATTTTTAAGCGTTTCATACATCCAAATTGATTTTTCAGATCCGATTGGACTAGCCATTATAAAGCTACTCACAACTTCAGCAAGTAATGGATTCTCTTCATTTAAGCCATATTGTAATTGAATATTTTTAACGATTATTTCACTTTGAATAGCGTCAACCCCTTTGTTTGCAATAAATGCAATACGGGAAGATTTTATATTATACTTATTCTCAGTAAAAAGCATGGACATATGTATATTGTTCGGAATATGCAATCCATCTAATAATGCAATAACTTCTTTCGAAAGATTTTCGTTTGAATGAACCGTAAAATAATCATTTTCATATTTCACAGGTATACTTTCTTTTTGCCAATATAACTCTGAAATATTTCCAGTGCCAAAGAAAAGGGTATAGTCGATTAAGCTTAAAGAAGTACTCCCAATTATCGGAAGACCACTAATCCACATACCTCCACGCTTTACTTCGTCGGTTACATGAAGTGTCGTATAAGAAACTCCACCATTCTCGATTTTAGCTAAAAATCCGGTAAATAATTCCCCGTCACGTAATCCATCTACTATTGGAATTTCATACGAGATGCTCTGCTTATCCATATCGCCTTCATTAAACAAAGCTAGATCTTCAGATAAACGGCTACAACTATCACTTGTGCTCAAATCGCAGCTCCTATTTTCGCTAGAAATTGGCCACGTAATAACCATTTGTTCTTTTGGCAAATTACTGAAATGTTGCTTAATAATCATTTTGTCTTTCTTTAATTTTATTTCAATTTCTTGCTCATAAAAAAAAGATTGTCCCCCTTCTTCTTTACTTGAGGAGTAGACATGATATTGAAATAAAAGCAACGTGCTGTTTATAATAACGAGTAGTGTAGATATAATACTTATAACAATTTTCATAGAATTACCCTCCAACTAAGTGGTAAGATGGATTGGAAAGGAAGTGTTTTTCATTGATCCAACGTTTTATAGAACTAGGTGAAGGATATGGAGATATATTTGAACTTTGTGAACTCACTCGAGTAAACAAAAAGCGCATACATCATGCATTCATTTTCACGTCCAGAAAAGAAGATAAAGAGTACTTTTCCATTGCTATTGCCCTAAAACCAATTAATAACGCCAATTTTTTCCCAATTTATATATGCCGAGAAGGAATACCAAATATTCAGCTTGTGCCTAAGAGACTTGCCGCATTTAAAGATACCCTAGAAGAGTTACAAATCGAACCAATCCGTATCGACATTAAGCATTCTTCGACTTTTGCAGATACCAATTTATTTTATCAGTATGTAATCGGTGTTTTACGATTGAATCATTTAATACCACCATTACAATAGACCTACCTATAAACCGATCTTATAATCATATTCTTTTGCTTTATCTGGCTTACTGTTTTCAAATTCTGTTTTCAAAAATGGACGATATGATTCTAATATTTCTTTTACAAATGGGAGTTTGTTCATCTTCTGTTTTGCAGTTTCAATTTGATCTTGATCACAATATAACACGACATATTTCATTTTTTTAGATATATAGTGGACATGACCGTATTTTCTTAATGATTTCGCTTGTTTTAAATGATGCACATAGACAATTAATCCTTGTCTTTCTGTCATACTTTTTCCCCTCATTTCTTCATCTCAAGAATAACATATCTGGGAAAATGATAGCAACAACAACTAGCTGACAGTTTTACGTACAAAAGATATAATGAGAAAAGCTATTTGAGTAAAAGGGGGATAAATCGATTATGGGTAAAAAAACAAATGTTGCGTTTGCTATCGCTGCTGCTGCTGGAGCTGCTTGGGCTAGTACAAAAGCTATATCTAAGCCTCAAAGTCGTACACCAAAAGAAGCTCTTGAATATGAACAGCCAATTATTCTCGCACATCGTGGAGGGGCGGCACTCGCTCCAGAATGTTCTCCTGCAGCTTTTGAAAATGCGGCGAAACTTGGTGTCCATGGGTTTGAGATAGACATAAGATTAACAAAAGACGAAGAAATAATTGTCTTTCACGATGAATATGTAGATAGAATTACCAATTTATCTGGTAAAGTAGCAGATTTCACTTTAGCACAATTAAAAGAAGCAGATTTAGGCTTTCACTTTGTTGATTTAGAAGGTTCTTATTCATATAGGGATTGCGGTGAACAAATTATTACTTTAGGGGAGCTCCTCGATATGTATCCTCAAATGCTTATAAACATGGATATAAAGGATGCTCCCCAGACGTACGAAGGAAGTTTAATGCCTTCTAAACTATGGAGATTATTAGAGGAAAAACAAGCTTTCCAACGTGTTGTTGTAACGAGCTTTTACGACGAACAAATAGATCGCTTTAACTTGTATGCACAAAATACAGTTGCACTAGGTGCTGGTGAAAAAGAAGTAAAAAAAGCTTATACTGCTTATACGAGTCAATTTAGACATTTATATCACCCAAAAGCAGATGTGTTCCAGATACCTGTAAAATCCAGCTTATTTCCTCTAGATAGTGCTGGTTTTATAAAGTTTTTAACATCCTTAAATATTCCTGTGCATTATTGGACTATTGATGATCCAGCAATAATGAAAAAACTTATCCAAAATGGAGCAAAAGGAATTATCACCAATAGACCAGATTTAGCAATAAAAGCTTTAAAATTAGATTAAGCAAACAGAAGGTCCCTTATACATTGTGAATTCTAGTTATTTTTCGAACCTTCCTGTTAAAGTTGCTTTCTCATCTTTCGATCAGTTATAACTCTTCGAAGGAAATATAATGCACGCATTGTATAATACTATTTTTAATTTCACACAACAAATGGACTCCGTTCCAAGCATTCGAAACACTGTACACTGATAAATGACTACTAAGTACATGACATACCTAGTCTTTCTCTTATCTAGCAAAAAGGATGTGTGCAAATGAATGCACACATCCTTCCTTGTTAATACTGTTCTTTTATGCAGAGCAGGAACAAGATCCACCGGTACCACAACCGCTTCCACAGCTTGAACCGCTAGAAGCAAAAAATGGATTACTAACTGGAACTTTAACTCCTTCTGAAACAGATTTACCAATTATTAAACTTACTTCATCTAGTAAGTCTTGTAATTCGTTTTCTGCAACTTTTAAAGTTGCAATTTCATCAACCATATCCAGTTTCCGTTTTGTAACGCGGATATCCTTCATAACAGTTGAATAATCTGGGTGGTATTTTCCGAATCGTTGGACCTCTTCGTATTGGTCTTTTAGTTTTGTGAAATGATTTATTTCACTCACTAGATTCGAATTTGTATATACAGCACGATGTGCATCTAAATATTGATAAAATTGCTCAGAGGAAAGAACCATTCTACATAGCAAATCCGACTGGTCCATTATAGTGGCCCACTCATTGGTCATTATCATTTTAAAACCTCCAATCCTGTTAATCATAACAGAAATGGAGAAAAAAATGCTAAACTATTATCTTATTGTTAGGAGAAAAAAAATGAATGAGTTACAATCGCTACTCCAAGAAGTAACAGAAAAAGCATCTGAAGTCGAACTAGACCTAGTGAAAGAATTCCTTAAAGGTATTAAAAACAAACAACAAAATGACGCCCCTACATATTTAAACGCTATTTTTCATATGGATACACAATATGATAATGGAAATTGTATCGTAACCCTTCCTGTTACCCCACTTTCTTATAATAGCTTTGATATGCCACATGGAGGAGTAATCGCAACCCTTATGGATAATGCTATGGGCTTTCTAGTGAATAAAGATCTCCATCCAGAAGGAAAAGGAGCCGTTACAACCAATATGACCATCCATTATGTGAAAGCTGCAACAGACAAAACATTAATCGCTACGTCATCTTACTTACATAAAGGTCGTCAAACGTTAGTTTTAGAATGTACAGTTACTCAGCCGGATGGAAAGAGAATTGCTTATGCAACCGGATCATTCTTTGTTATTACACCTGCCAACTCCTCAAAATAACTAAGTACAACCTGATGATCAGAAAAAGGGACTACAAGACCATTTGCAATTTGTTCTTGCTCATGTCCCTTTCCTGCTATTAAAATGATGTCCCCTCGCTTAGCGGTGGATAATGCCAAGATGATGGCTTTTTTTCGATCTGGTTCGATTAGTACTTTTCGCTGATTAACGCCATTTACAATTTCCGCAATAATATCTTCGGGACGTTCGTTTCTTGGGTTATCAGATGTTATAATTGCCTTTGTCGCATATTTTGTAGCAACCTCTCCCATTCCCTTCCTTTTTTGTTTATCCCGATTACCCCCACATCCAAATACAACATAAATATCCTGTTTTGCATATGACTTAATCGTGGTTAAACAAGCTTCCAACGCATCTGGTGTATGTGCATAATCTACTAGCACTTCTACTCCTATCCCATTAGGAATTCGTTCTAATCTCCCTTTCGGAAGAGTTAGCGATTTTATTTCTTTATATGGAATCCGTAAAGCATGTAAACTTGCAAGCGCTGCAGCTATATTCATTCCATTATAATAACCACTATTCCCCATTTCCACATGCACATCTTTATCTTCTACGATAAACTTATACGTCACCATATGTGTTGAGTAGTCAACCTTCTGAAAAATAATGTCATTCGTGTACTGTTCTCCAAAATGAATTACCGGAAGATCCGATCTTTCTGCCACTGATCTACACCATTCATCATCACTATTAATAACTAGCTGTTTGGATAGCGTTACTAGTAGCTCTTTTGATTTCTTATAAGGGACCATCCCACCATGAAATTCAAGATGATCCTTGCCGATATTTAAAAATACACCTACTTCAATGGGATATATACCTAATCGATTGTCCAATAGTCCTTGAGAAGAAGCTTCTAATACGATGTATTCAACTTTCTGTTCATAACAATGTCTTACTACTTGTATAAAATCATAAAAGGGCAATGTTGTATTACTTCTAAATTTTTTCTCAAGTTTTTGACCATTTATAAAGACGCCCAATGTTCCAATAACGCAAACGGACCTATTCTGCTGCATTAATAATTGGCCTATGAATGATGCAACTGTTGTTTTCCCGTTCGTTCCTGTGACGCCTATTGTTTTAATCCGTTTTCCATACAAGTCATATGTCATGAGTGATATTCTTTCTTTTAACAAGTGCATATCACTGGGAATAATTAATTGCGGAATGCTACAATCCTGGACAAAAAATTCAGTAAGTATAGCTTTCGCTCCATTTTGTATTGCTTCTTCTATAAACCCACGAGTATTTGTTTCGGAAACAAATACATCCCCTTCTTTAATTTGTTTTGAGTGATCAATAAATCTTTCTATCGCTAATTCCTTAAAGTCACCTATAATCTTATAGTCCAAACCATATAATAGTTCTTTTAAAGGATAAATAGTCACACACTCCCTACACCATTCTTGTATGTTCGCATAAAGTAAAATGAATTCCTTGTATCGTATGAACGGAGTGTTTGAAATGTCACGAGTAGAGTGGTTGAAAATATGATTGTGCAAAAGTTTGGCGGAATCGCAATGCAAGATCGTCAGAATAGACAATTAGTCATGGCAAGGATTAAAAAAGCAATTGATATGCATCAAAAAGTATTAGTAGTTGTTTCGGCTATGGGTCGTAGAGGTCAGCATTATGCAACAGACACATTATTAGATCTCATCCCAAATTCGACTAATAGTGTAGAAACAGATTTACTTTCGGCATGCGGGGAGTTAATTTCAACATCTGTATTATGTGCAGAACTAAAAAATGAAGGAATTTTAGCGACTCTTTTATATGGAAAAAGTGCGGGAATTATAACAAATGATGCATATGGAGATGCACAAATAGAAAAAGTAGATACGAAATCAATAGTGGACTCTTTCCAACATGTCAATTGTATTGTAGTACCTGGTTTTCAAGGTATCGCAGAAGATACACAAACTTTCACTACACTTGGTAGAGGTGGAAGTGATTTAACAGCAGTCGTCTATGGACATTATTTAAAAGCAGATGTTGTCGAATTTTATAAAAATGTTCCTGGAATTATGACTTCCGATCCATTCAGAAATAAAAATGTCGAGTTGATTGCCTCTATGACGTATGAAGAATTACAACAAAAACTAAACGAACCGGTAGAAGTCATACAAAAAAGAGCAGCCAAATTCGCCGCTCTACACCATGTTCCCTTGCATATCCGTTCCTTATATGAGGACCGAGAAGGGACTTTCGTTTTTCGTTAATTATTGATTCTTTTCTTTTATAATGTTTTGTTCGATTAAGTTTTGCGTATAGTAGTTGCCATATACCCCTACCCCTGTTTGGTTGTACGCTTCATCCAGTAAAGTGGCACGATGGTCTTTTGAATTTAACCAACCATTTACTGCTTCTCCTGCATCAAAATAAAAAGCGGCTGTATTTCCACCAGCACGTGTGAACTGAATGGATGACTCTTTTAATTTGTCACTAAATTTCGGGACTTCAAATTTTTCATTTACTACAATATTATTTTTAGCCATTTCTTCACTATGAGTCCGTGCAATTTGCTGTAATGAAAAATTGGATACTAGCACTTGTGAGCCATGACGGAGACGAAAAACATTTGTAATTTCTACAATCTGTCTTTCATTTGCTCTATCTACTGCAGCTTGTAACGAGGATGCAGGCGTCTCCGCTTCTATCATTGTTCCATTATATAAAATATCATAAGGTTTCTGTTTTAAAAGTGTTTTAGCGTCTGAAAAACGAACTGCCTCTAATTGGTGATCTTCCATATCTATATATAAAATCGCAAACAAATCATCGAATGGCACTAAAATACGATTATTTATATCTTCTTCTGTCAATGAAAAAGTATACGTATTCGAATCTATAGACATAGTTATTTCCGATTCCACAATTGTAAAACGATAAATATCGGTTAGACTTTGACCAATTTTATAAGGATTAACCTCTACCTCATTTCCGATTGCAAAAACTTGTGTAACTAAACCATCCGCTACTCCAAAAAGCGTGTAAGTAGACAGAGAATCGTTATACACCCACCAATCATAATCAAATATGGACGCTTCGATTCGGGAGGGCTTCCCTAATAAATCAACTATTTTTTGAGCAGGCTCTCCTATTAAAGTTGAAATACCTTCCTGTGGCCTATCAAAAATATTTGCAGTTTCCGGGATTTCAGGATACTCCTGTGGTATTAATTGACCTGAGTTATTCGAACCTGTGATAAGTTCATTTTCCTGAACGGGATTATCAAAATATATAAATACTACCAGGACAATAGTAATAACGATTAAAATACGAAATAGATTTTTCATCTCATTTTTCTCCCTAAGCATTATGCCGTTTACACTAGTATATCAAGCTTCTATGGAAAGACACAATGTTGCCATTGCAACATTTTCAAATTTGAATTAATATTAATGAGAACGTATTCTTTGGTATTTTGAACGTGAAGGAGGACAATTCAATGTATTTCGAAAACACAGGTATAGAAAACACTGTCATTGATCTAAATTTATTAGATGATCTTATGAAAAAAAACGGATTAATCCGTGCTGGTCAATGGGATTATGAGCGTGTAACTTACGACAAAAAGTATGAGATAAAAGAAGGCATTTTCTATCTTCGAGTATTTGGTTATACTAAAGATGGCGATGTAGGTGCGCATGATGCGAACATTACATTACTAAAGCCAGTAATCGGTAAGCATTACTACCCACATGGAGTTGAGTATGGAGAAAATGAAGTTTTCCCAAATCATCTGCTAAAATCATGTGAACAAGTCTTGGCATCCGTAAGTGCTGACTTAAAAGCATTTGAGCATAATGCGTAATAAGTAAGGCATTAAACGCTAGAGAATATTTTCTCTAGCGTTTTTTATCTGTTCAAATATGGGTATATTGTCTATACTAGATAGGAAGCTGAAGAAAGGAGTGTACGATAGGATGTTGAAACGCTTTAAAAAAGAATATTTCAAATATATAATTTTAACCATTTTCGTTTTACTAATTGCTATCTTTATTATCCCAGTATCACTCCCCATTATCTTAGCTTTATTGACAGCTATCATTATGGAACCCCTCGTTAAATTCACACAAAGAACGTTTAAATGGAAACGTAAGCCCGCTGTTATTACAAATTTCTTTTTATTTATTATTATTGTCTCTGGTATATTGTATTTTGTTATTACGAAATTGATAAGTCAACTCATCTATACATCGAAAGTTATACCGTATCATTTAAACAGCTTAACAGGTGTATGGATTGACGTACAAAATAACTTATTTAAATTCACGGAGGGCTTGCCAAAAGAAGTAGTAGAGTCTATACAAGATAAATTTGACTCTACACTTATGAGTATGAAAGATGCCCTACTGGATTTGCTAAGTTACACAAACATAACTGCACTTCTTACTAATATTCCGAACTTTTTAATAAGCTTTATTGTATTTATTATCGCTTTATTTTTATTTATGCTTGATTTGGAAAGTTTACGTTCTCGTTTCTACCTTTATTTATCCGAAGGTACCGCAGAAAAAGTTCGTGTGATGACTTCTAGTGTAAAAAAAGTGACGATTGGCTTTATGAAAGCGCAAATTTTAGCAAGCTTCATCATTTTAGGTGCTTCACTTATCGGGTTATTATTTATTATCACTCCTAAATATGCGATTATCATGGCTATTGTCATATGGATTATCGATATTATCCCCGTATTAGGATCTATCATTATTGTAGCTCCATGGGCTATTTATCAATATATAACAGGAGATATTGTGTTAGGTACTAAGCTTACCATTCTTGCTATTATACTATTGATCATTCGGAGAGCTGTAGAACCAAAACTAATGGGTTCTCAAATGGGGATATCTCCGTTAGCGATTCTTATCGCAATGTTTATAGGGGCAAAGCTATTTGGCTTTCTTGGATTTATAATAGGTCCGCTCGTTGTCATTCTATTTATAACTGCAAAAGAATCGGGAATGATCAGGTTAAACTTCAAACTATAATAAGAAAAACCGGGCAAAAAGACGCCCGGACCTTTAAAAAGGGGCTGCTCAAAAGTCATTTTGATGACTTTGAGACAGCCCCTCTTATTTCAATTATCCACCGATTATAGCTTTTATGACAGAAGTCGTTTCTCCACCATGATAGAATACATAAAGCAATAAATACACTGCTACACCTGTAATAGCTACAAAGAACCATATTATACTAGTAATAGGTCCAATTTTACGGTGCTTTACAAGATTGTTTTTTAAACCTAAGATAATTGTTACAATTCCAAAGACCGCTCCGCAAGTCGCCAATGTAATATGAAATATCAAAAATACAGTATAGTAAATTTTAATATCATCTGGTCCACCAAATGCAGTATTCCCGATAAAAACTGTTCGAGAAGCGTAAATGATGAAGAAGATTAAAGCAGAAATAGCTGCAGCAAACATTGTTTTCTTATGTGCCTCTATTTTTCTTTGCTTTATCAATGCCCAACCAATTGCAACTAAAACTGCACTTAAAACAATAAAAAAGGTACTAATAGTCGGTAATACTGGTAAACTCATTCTCATTCTCCTCGAATATATTAAGTTTGTTCATGGAACTTAGCCTGTACTTTAAGCTCGTCCAATGCTTTCTGTGTAATTTCATCTGCATTTTCTTGTTCACTTTTAAACCATTTAAAAAAGATGGATGACAAAACCACAGCATATATAATCTCTTGAATAATTTTCATTAGAATACCGCCTAATTGCTGATCAGCTTCTGGTGACATATTCGAGAATAGTTCAGGACCAGAAAGAGATAACCCTGATAATGTGCTTGACGGAACGCATAATTCCATTGCTTTAAGCCAAGCATCTCCATCCGTATATGTCGTGTAGTTAGCATCACCTGAGAAAATAATAAGTGCACATGCCGGAGTGATTAAAACTGCACTCCCTATAATGTAACCAATTTTCTTAAGACCATGTAGTCCTTTTTCCCCCTTAATAATATCGACAATTGACCACCACATAAAGATTGCTGACAAGAATAAAACAAATGTATAAGTTCCATGCAATACTTCGTCTAATTTAATATAGTCAAGCAGTAATGGAATATGGTAAAGAGAAAACAACCCTGAAAATACAATTAGCGATAATAATGGTTTAGTTAAAATAGGGAAAAATTTTCGTACTACAGGTAAATCAATGACAACCTTCCAAACCCACCATGGAATCCCTTTCATCAATAAAGGAGGGATTAACAGTAGTAATAAAGCCATTTGTACCATATGATATGTAAACATGATATGTGCCATTAAATCCACTGGTGAACCTTTTACGATATATAGAAGCACTATACTCGTTAAAAAATAGGCAGCTTCTTTCCGTGTTAGAGGCTCCGATACTTTAAAGTCTTTTCGCCATTTAACTGTTATTAAAAAATATAAAATAGTTATAAACACTAATAATCCAATTAGTACAGGACTCCAATTAGCTTGAAAACCAAATATACTTAAAGGCATAAGTAACCTCGCTCCTTTTTTGCAACTACCTCCATTATAAAGGGCAGCATGAATAACTTCAATGAACGAACTATGACAAATGAGAAAATAGGAAAAACTAAAAAAGTCGAGACTAAGAATAATCTTAGCCTCGACTTTTAAATTACATTAACCCCACCATATGATCGTTAAAAACGTCAGGATGAAAATAAATCCAAAGAATGCACCAACAAATAAGAAATAAGAAGGAACATTATGATTTTTTTCACTCATATGCATGAAATAATAAAGTTGCAATACAACTTGAACTGCAGCTAGCAATAGAATAACTGGAGCTATTAAATATTTTGAGAACCCAGCAGCAACTGAAGTAAATGCAATTAGGGTTAAGAAAATCATAATTGCAAATGTTGTTAGTTGCCCACGCATAGCCTGTCTTCTCTTTTGCTTCAAATAGTTAAATTCAGTTTCCGTTCTAACATAAACTTGAGCGTCGTGTGACATATTAACCTACAACTCCCATCAAGTATACTACTGTAAAGATGAATACCCATACTACGTCAATAAAGTGCCAGTATAGGGAAGCAGTATAGTATTTCGGTGCATTATACAAGTTAAAACCACGTTTTGCATTACGTATAATCAATAGTGTAATCCATACTAGCCCGACTACAACGTGTAGACCATGCGTACCAACTAACGTAAAGAAAGAGGATGAAAACGCACTTTGACCATAATGGAATCCTAAATGAACATAATGTTTAAACTCATAAATTTCAAAGCATAGGAACGCAAGACCAAGAGCAACCGTAATTCCTAACCAAATTTGCATACCTTTAAAATTATGATTTTTCATATGATACATTGCATACACACTAGTTAATGACGAAGTAAGAAGAAGCATGGTCATAACGAATACAAGTGGTAATTCAAATAATGATTCAGTTGAAAATTCCATACCACTTGGCCCTTTATTTTTAAGCGCTAAATAAGTGGCAAATAAACTAGCAAACAGTACAGTTTCTCCACCTAGAAACAACCAGAAGCCTAAAAACTTATTTTTACCTTCTAAAGTCGATTGTTCTGGATGATCCGGCCAAGTTTGTGGGGTGTACTTTTTATTCAAGTCCATTATTATTTACCCCCTTTTTCATTCATTAAATCTTCTTTGTGAATATGAAAACCATGATCATCTTTCAATGAACGTACAGCCATAGAACCAAACGTAATTGCAAAACCAATTACTAAGACTGGAATAGACCAATCTTTTTCACCATGGTAAAGTGCACCAAAAGCTGCTATGAATAAACCAATTGTCATAACAAAAGGAATAAATGAGTTATTTGGCATATGAATATCAGATAAAGGTTCTGCATATGTCATACCTTCTTTATTACCCTCTTGTTTTTCAATCCAGAACGTATCTAGTCCACGAACAAGTGGAGTCTGTTTAAAGTTATAGAATGGCACTGGTTGTGGAATAGCCCACTCTAAAGTACGACCATCTTTCCATGGGTCATTACCAACAGGTACATTTTTAGCTACTGTAACAATGATATTGATCACAAGAATAATAACACCAACTGCCATGAATGCAGCACCAACAGAACTAATTAAGTTAAATAAATCCCAACCTTGGTCTGCTCTGTACGTAAATACGCGACGAGGCATACCCATTAGTCCTAAGAAATGTTGAATAAAGAAAGTTAAATGGAAACCAATAAAGAAGAACCAGAACGTCCATTTACCGAGTTTTTCACTTAACATTTGGTTAAACATTAACGGCCAATATAAATGTACACCTGCTAAAATTGCAAGCACTACACCACCTACGATTACGTAGTGGAAATGGGCAACGATAAAGTATGAATCGTGTAATTGGTAATCTAGCGGAGCAGCTGCCTGCATAATACCAGTTACACCACCCGCTACGAATGAAGGAATAAACCCTAAAGCATACAACATTGGCGTTGTAACTTTAATACTTCCTCCCCACATCGTAAGCAACCAGTTAAATATTTTCATACCAGTAGGTACAGCGATAGCCATTGTTGCAACAGCGAAAATAGCATTAGCTGTAGGACCTAAACCAACTGTAAACATATGGTGAGCCCAAACCATGAATCCTAGGAAACCGATTAATACAGTTGCAAATACCATAGATGAGTATCCATACAAACGTTTACGAGAGAAGATTGCGAATATCTCTGAGAATATACCGAAAGCAGGTAGTACTAAGATATATACTTCAGGATGCCCGAAGATCCAGAATAAATGCTCCCAAATTATTGTATTACCACCCATTGTATGGTCGAAGAAGTTACCGCCAAACATGCGGTCCAAGATTAAGAAAAATAGACCAACAGTAAGTGGTGGGAAAGCAAAAAGAATCAACGCACTTGCAACAAATGTCGTCCAAGTCATTAAAGGCATACGCATATACGTCATACCTGGAGCGCGCATATTAATAATTGTTACAAGGAAGTTAATACCCCCTATATAAGTACCTGCACCGGCTATCTGTAATCCAAGTGCATAAAAGTCAATACCATGACCAGGTGACGCTAATGATAATGATGCATAAGAAGTCCATCCTGCGTCAGGCGCTCCATGCATAAACCAAGATAGGTTAAGGAAAATACCACCAAACAAGAATAACCAAAAACCAAGAGCATTTAGAAATGGAAACGCTACGTCACGTGCACCAATCTGAAGTGGCATGACTGCGTTCATAAATCCAAATAATATCGGCATGGCCGCAAGGAAAATCATCGTTGTTCCGTGCATTGTAATAATTTCATTGAATAGACCTGCACTAACAAAATCGTTATCGGGCTGTGCTAATTGAATACGGATTAGCATCGCCTCTATACCACCGATTACGAAAAACAAACCACCGGCAGCGAGGTACATGACTGCGATTTTTTTATGGTCGACTGTTGTTAAATAGTCCCATAATGTTGCACCGAAGCCCTTTTTCTTTGCGATAGAACTCACAACTTTAACCTCCCTCATAATTATCTACTGACATTATTTTTCAATAGATAGTCCCATTAAATATTCTGCAAGAGCATCTAATTGCTCATCGCTAAATTTTTCGCCATTATTAATTACTTCTGGCTGTGGCATTTGATTGCCTGGTTTATAGCTTTGCGGATCATTAATCCAATTTTTAATGTTTTCTTTCGTATGGTCCATAAATCCAGCAACACGGTTACGATCTCCGAATGTAGCTAAGTTTGGTCCAAAACCACCTGTTGTTCCTGCTGCAGAAGTTGCATGACATGAAATACAGCTAGTATTAAAGATTTCTTCCCCTTGTGTAGCAAGTTGACCGTCTGCAACATGTTCTGTAGTTTTCGCTGCTTCTACCCACGCTTTAAAGTCTTCAGGACTTAACGTTTTTACTTTGAAATCCATTAGAGCATGCGAAGGTCCACAAAGCTCAGCACATTTTCCGTAAAATACACCTTGTTCTAATCCAGCAGATTCTTTATCGAACTCTAAATAGAATTGGTTTACGTTTTCTACGTTTGTATCCATCTTACCGCCAGCTGCTGGGATCCAGAATGAGTGCTTTACATCAGCCGCTTTTAAATTAAAGTAAACTTTCTCACCAGTAGGAACTACAAGTTCTTGAGAAGTTACAACACCTAAATCTGGGTATTCAAACTCCCACCAATATAGTTTTGCAGTTACATTAACAGTAACAGCCGTTTTGTTCCCATCAGCATCTACTTCATCCATAGCAGCTACATCTGCATGTTTATACGTATAAATTACTGTTGGAATAGCAAGCACGATTAAAAGAAGAATTGGGATAACTGTCCAAATAACTTCTAGTGTGTGACTTCCTTCTACCTGTTCTGGAATAACGTTTTCTCCAACTCTTTTACGTCGGAATTTCACTATTGCAATTACATAAATAATTACTACCACAATAATAACTAACGCCATAATAGCAGAAGATAGTAGTAATAAATTAAATTGATCTCTTCCGACTTGTCCTGCCGGTGTAAGCGTTGATAAGTATTCTTCGCCACAACCCGATAAGAAAATCGTTAGAGCTGCTAACAGTGAAAAAAGTCGCCATTTTTTAAGCCCTTTCATCATAGCTAAATCAAACCCCTCTTTCATAGTTGTATTCATGTGCAATTTGGACTGTGGTTCTGTTTTATATGAATTCTTGTTGACTAAAGAAAGAATCCCAGTAGTTAAATGAAAATAGAAAAGATAATCATTGATACAAATAGAATCGTCATGTAGTTTAACGAATAGATAAACATACGAGTAGCCCATTTTATATCATCTTCTGCTCGGAAGCCTTTAATTGATAGCAATAACCAGCCTATGTTTAGCGCTGTCGCCAATATGATAAAAGCGATTCCAAGATCCATTAATAAAAAAGGTAATGGGAACAAAAGTATAATCCATAAAAGCATAGATACTTTCGTGCGTTTAAAACCTTTTACTACAGGTAACATAGGTATGTTCGCTGCTCGATATTCTTCAGTTCGCTTCATCGCAAGTGCATAGAAATGCGGTGGTTGCCAAGCAAACATGATTAAGAACAATGCTAAAGCACCAAAACTTAATCCTGGTTCTACTGCTGCCCATCCAATTAATGGAGGTATTGCACCTGAGATACTACCTACTACCGTATTACTAACATGTTTTCTTTTTGACCACATAGAGTATAAAACAACGTAACTTATGATACCCGCCAGTCCCCAAACTCCCGCAGAAGTTGAAGCCATAAACAACAAGATTTCACCTACAATTAAAAATGAAAAGGAAGTTATCAGCACGGCTGATGGTGTAAATCTTCCAGTAACAGTAGGTCTACCTTTTTTGCTTTTCATGACAGGGTCAATATCACGATCGATAAAGTTATTCATCGCTGCAGATCCCGCAATTATAAGTGCTGCTCCAAAAAGCGTATAAAATAACAAATCTAGCTCTTGTAGAAAATTTCGGTTAGTAATTTGAAAAGCTACCCACAAACCAGTAAAAGTAGTTACTAAATTCGAGTTGACAATTCCAATCTTAATAAGTGATAGAAAGTCTTTTAGAAAAGAACTATTAACTGGGTCTGTTTCTGCTTCGGTAGTAGCGGTTAATGAATGACCATTTGACATGCTGCCCCTCCTTTCAAAGTTGTAAGCATATTCCGCTACCTTTTACTATATCGAAAATCATTTATAATTTCTATAGTGAATAAAGATTTTCGAATAATAAGTTCTAAAAAAATGTAAATAAAGATAGAACATATCAATAGTAAATCATTTTTTGTCACTATTTGTGAATGTTCGAGCACGAATTTATGAACAATTTGTGAAATGGTTTTTTCATCTCCATGTGTTCAAAGTATATACATTGTATTTTTTCTCATGTTTCGATATTATCTAAAAGCAGATACCGTTTTTTAAAGACGAGCAAGATACATAAAGTAGGTGGCGAATTGCACATTAATAAATATTTAAAATGGTTGGCTATTGCTTCTACAGTCGGCATGCTGCTCATCCTTTTAGGGGGAGCACTAGTTACCAAAACTGACAGTGGCATGGGATGTGGAAGGCATTGGCCAGGTTGTAATGGACAACTTATTCCTGATGAAATAACCGCAGAGGTATTAATTGAATTCTCACATCGCCTCGTTACAGGTGCTGTAGGAATTTTCATCGTTGCTCTAGCTATTTGGGCTTGGCGTTCTCTAGGACATGTTCGTGAAACTAAATTTTTATCTTTCATGGCTGTCTTTTTCTTAGTATTGCAAGCATTAATTGGTGCTGCACAAGTAAAATGGGGACAAGGCGATTTTATCCTCGCGCTTCATTTTGGGATTTCCCTTATTTCATTTGCAGCCGTATTATTATTAACCTTGTTAGTTTTTGAGGTTGACCGAAAATTTGACACGGATAAAATTAGAATAGGTAAAACGTTAAGATTTCATACTATCGGTATCACACTTTATTCATATGTGGTTATTTATACGGGTGCGCTTGTCCGACATACCGAATCCAGTTTAGTTTGCAGAGACTGGCCACTATGTAGAAATGATGAATGGACATTACCAACAAACTTATACGAATGGGTACAAATGGGTCATCGAACTGCAGCAGGATTGATTTTTATTTGGATATTAATTGCTGCAATCCATGTTATTCGCAATTATAAAGATCAACGTACTATTTACTGGGGATGGATCATCGCACTCGTGTTAGTAACTTGTCAACTATGTTCTGGAATGTTCGTTGTTCTATCGAAGTTAAATTTGTATATTGCATTATTACATTCTTTATTTATTTCACTTCTTTTTGGATTGTTATGCTATATGATTCTTTTATTGTCCAGAAGCAGAGGGAATAATTAAGTTTTTAAGTACATCATGTTTTTAATTCCCCAACCAAACGAAGATTAAACAAAATGATAGGTCTCTTCATGTTTCCAATGGAATCAGAAGTGTCCTATCTTTTTTTGGGTAACGATTGCTGATGTACATCATCTTTGTATTATCAGTACAATTATTAACGAAATATTTATAATTCGTTAGATAGGGATGATGTGTCTTAATCGGTGTCCGCTTGGATTTCCGCTGAAGGACGGACGCTTTCCACGGGGTGAGGGGGGAGCGATGAGCCTTCACCGCCCGCTTAGGCGTTCGATGTGAAGTCTCATTTGACTCACTTGATCCCGTTGGAGTCGCCGTCCTTTTCGCTCCAATCCATCCAAATAGACGCTTTTATCTGTATTTATTAGCCATTATAAGTGAGGAAATGGCTTAGTGAGACCAATTGTCACTTGAAAGCAACCAATTCAATTGGCAACGCAACCAGTTAGAGCTTGAAAGCAATCAAATTGGCAACGAGCGCAACCAATTCTCCACGCAAAGGCTAGCGGACACTGATTGCCATGCACTTTACTTGAAGTCTCCGCTTAATTTACATGGCTTATCGTCCTTTAAAATTTGCGCAACATATCAGACGCTACTCGCAACATTTGGGACAGATCGAACTTTTATGCTCGTATACTACCTCGTTATGCCTGCATAACAACATTCTTTGCTCGGAACGGAAGCAATTTTCTTTGATTTTCTCTGCTGGAGGCGACTCCTACGGAGGCCAACAAGATGTTGGTCACGAAGGCGTTGCCACACGATGTGGCGATCTTAGCCTTTGTTCCGCTATAGGCAAATGAGCCATTCCAACGAACGCGCAAGCGGACGGAATGGCTCATCGCTCACCCGGCGGAAAACGTCCGACAGCTGCGAAAATCATAGCGGTCACTCCCTTAAGACGCACTTTCCCTAGAATGTCATCTATAAAATTTCTAGCATCCGGTTCCATAGCTTACCAACTTATATAAACTTTATAAATTCAAAAGGCTGTTTGACAATTGCATGTCAAACAGCCTTTTTCCTATTCCTTATCCATAACTATTAATAAGTCTCCAGTAGCAATTGACTCTCCTGCCACCACATGGATTTCTTTGATAACTCCATTATATGGAGCTTGGACGGTCGTTTCCATTTTCATCGCTTCCGTTATAAGCAAATGCTGACCTCTTTTTACTTTGCTTCCGCTATCCACTGCCACTTTAAGTACTGTTCCAGGCATTGTAGCTCCAATATGACTTTCGTTCGAAACGTCTGCCTTTTGTTTCGATAAATGACTTACTTCAATATTCATATCTTGAATGATTACTTCACGTGGCTGTCCATTCAACTCGAAATAGATTACACGATTCCCTTCTTGCGTTGGTTCACTGATAGAAACCAATTTAATAATTAATGTCTTTCCAACTTCTATTTCTACCTCTATCTCTTCTCCAAGCCTTAGACCATATAAGAAAGTTGGTGTATCTAAAACCGACACATCACCGAAATTCTTTTCCGTTGTACTATATTCTTCAAAAACCTTTGGATATAATGTGTATGCTAAAATTTCTTGACTAGTAACCGGGCGCCCTATTTGATTGAACAACAGCTCCTTAACAGCATTAAAGTCAATCGGTTCTAATAATTCACCAGGACGAACATGAATAGCTTGGCGATCCTTTAGAATTACTTTTTGAAGTTCTTGTGGGAAGCCGCCATATGGTTGACCGATATAGCCTTCAAAAAATTCAATTACAGAGTCTGGAAAATCGATTGTTTTTCCTCTCGTAATAACGGATACTTCGTCTAAGTTGTTCTGTACCATGAACAGCGCCATATCCCCTACTACTTTAGAGGAAGGTGTTACTTTTACGACGTCGCCGAATAATAGATTCACGCGAGAATACATTTCCTTTACTTCTTCCCATCTTTCTCCTAGTCCTACTCCTTTTGCTTGTTGTTGTAAATTACTATACTGGCCACCAGGCATTTCATGTACGTAAATTTCAGTATGTGGACTCATCATGCCGCTTTCAAAGTCTTTATAATATTTACGAACATCCTCCCAGTAATAAGAAATCTGTTCGAAAGCATCGACATTACCAATGACTTCTCTGTTAGAACCTTTCATTGCGTAGCTTAAACTGCTTGCGCTTGGTTGGGAGGTTAAACCCGCCATTGAACCTAAAGCAGTATCTACTATATCTACGCCTGCTTCAACTGCTTTCGCATACATATAAATGCCATTTCCACTCGTATCATGAGAATGTAGATGGATTGGTAAATCTACTGTGCTTTTTAATTCGCTTATTAGACGATAAGCAGCTTCTGGTTTGAGTAATCCTGCCATATCCTTAATTGCCAAAATATGAGCTCCTGCGGCTTCTAACTCTTTCGCCATATCTTTATAGTACTGAACAGTATACTTGTCTCTAGAGTCATCTAAAATATCCCCTGTATAACAAATAGCTGCTTCAGCGATCTTTCCAGATTGTCTAGTAGCATCGATTGCAACTTCCATTCCCTTAATCCAATTCAAGCTATCAAAAATTCGGAATACGTCAATTCCTGCTTCTGCTGATTTTTGTATAAATTCACGAATTACATTATCTGGATAGTTTTTATAACCAACTGCATTTGCTCCTCGGAATAACATTTGGAATAACACATTTGGTATCATTTCTCGCATTTTTATTAGACGGTCCCATGGGCTTTCTTTTAAGAATCGATATGCAACATCAAAAGTTGCTCCTCCCCACATTTCAAAAGAAAATAGATTATGCAAAGCTTGGGAAGATTCTTTCGCAATTCCGAACATATCATGTGAACGAACCCGAGTTGCAAGTAATGACTGGTGGGCATCGCGGAATGTAGTGTCCGTTAACAATACATTCTTTTGCTCTTTC
The DNA here is from genome assembly GCF_007676755.1 of Bacillus sp. FJAT-22090. Taxonomy (GTDB): domain Bacteria; phylum Bacillota; class Bacilli; order Bacillales_A; family Planococcaceae; genus Psychrobacillus. The sequence goes on from NZ_VEBK01000001.1 coordinate 214,088, forward strand.
ACCCATTTAATGAGTCCATCAACGCCCTGTTGCTCTAAAATTTGTTTAGTTCCAATCGGTATTTCATGTGAAAGATCTAACAACGGTTTTCTTGGTACCCCAAAGATGGGTTTAGATTTTTTCTCCACGCCTGGAAAACCATTTATCGTAACGTTTCCAATATAGTTCAATAACTTTGTTCCGCGATCTTTTCGATTTGGGAATAAGAACAATTCAGGAGTTGAATCTATGAAACTGGTATTAAATTGTCCTGAAATGAAGCTTGGATGTTTCACGACTTTCTCTAAAAAAGGTATGTTTGTTTTGATACCGCGAATTCTGAACTCTTGCAAGTTTCTATCCATTTTAGCAGCTGCTTCTTTAAATGACATTCCCCATGTAGAGACTTTTACTAATAATGAATCGTAATAAGGGGTAATAACAGCTCCTTGGAATCCGTTACCTGCATCCAATCGGACACCAAATCCACCACCCGAACGATACACCATTAGTTTTCCTGTATCCGGCATGAAATTATTTAACGGATCCTCTGTTGTAACACGGGACTGAATAGCAAATCCAAACAAAGGAATATTCTCTTGGCTTGGAATTCCCATATCTTCACTAGTTAGCGCTAAACCATCGGCGATTTTAATCTGAGCATGTACAATATCAACACCTGTAATCATCTCTGTAATCGTATGCTCCACTTGTATACGAGGATTTACTTCGATAAAGTAAAATTCATTGTCTGTTACTAAAAATTCTACAGTTCCTGCATTTATGTATGAAACATTTTGCATTAATCGAACAGCAGCCTGGCATATTTTATTTCGTAATTCAGGGCTTAACGAATTAGAAGGAGCAATTTCCACAACTTTTTGATGCCTTCTTTGAATCGAGCAATCACGTTCATATAGATGAAGTAAATTTCCATGCGTATCTCCAAGAATTTGAACTTCTATATGCTTTGGCTGATAAATAAAGCGCTCTACGTATACTTCATCAGATCCAAAAGCCGCCTTAGCTTCCGATTTAGCCCGTTCATATGCACTTTCCAGTTCTTCCTTCGTTTGAACCACACGCATTCCTCGACCGCCTCCGCCAAGTGATGCTTTAATCATAAGAGGATAACCGTGGACATCGCCAAATTCTTGAACTTCTTCAATATTATTAACAGGACCATCACTACCCGGTATTACAGGTATACCAGCTTTTACAGCTTGCTCTCGTGCTTTCACTTTATCTCCAAACATATCCAAATGCTCCGAAGTAGGACCAATAAAGATAATCCCCTCTTCCTCGCAACGTTTTGCAAATTCTAAATTTTCAGATAAAAAACCGTAACCGGGATGGATAGCATCCGCATTACTCTCTTTAGCAATACGAATGATGTCCTCAATATCCAAATATGCGTCTATCGGCTTTTTGCCTTCCCCAACTAAATAAGACTCATCCGATTTAAACCGATGAAAAGATCCACTATCTTCCCGTGAATAAATCGCAACGGTACGCAAATTCAATTCGGTACACGCACGAAAAATTCGAATAGCAATTTCCCCTCTATTTGCTACAACAATTTTCTTAATATTTTTCATCACACGACACCCCTTATGCTTTTGTTTTCTCATGCTTCACAAACATCGAAACATTCATTAAAATCCCTATAGCAGCGGAAAAAATGATTATAGAAGTACCCCCGTAACTTATAAAAGGAAGCGTAACCCCAGTGAGGGGGATTATACCTAGCATTCCGCCTAAGTTGACAAATGTCTGAAAACCAATAATACTCGCAATACCAGCGGCAATCATACGAGCTTGTGGGTCTCTTGTAGATAAAGCAATTGAAATGCCTTTAAACACTAAAAAGAATAGGCCACACAAAACAATCAATACCCCAGTGAGTCCGAGCTCCTCCGCAATAATTGCCATGATAAAATCTGTATGAGGCTCAGGCAAGTAACCGAATTTTTGATTGGAGTTTCCTAATCCTAAACCTTTTAAGCCACCTGATCCTATCGCGATATATCCGTTGACAATTTGATAACCAAAACCTTTTTCATCTTCAAATGGATGCAAGAAAGCCCCAAGTCGTCCTAAACGCTTTTCCATTTGTAATTGGTCCTTCATTAGATAAATCGCAAGTAACCCCATACATATGACTACACCAATTAAACCGGCCATTTTGGAAAAAGATTTAAATTTAATGCCACTCGCCGCAATAACAGAAATAGCTACAAAACTAATAATCATTGTATTTCCAATGTCAGTCTCCATCATAATAGATACAAAAACAAAGAATAAAACTATTAAAGGAGGTCCTACAGATTCATTCAATTTATTCAATGTGCCATTTTCATATTTTTTTGTGAAAATACTAGCATAATATAAAACAATTACTACTTTAGCAATTTCAGATGGTTGAATATTACCAAACCCTAAGTGAATCCAACTCTGTGATCCACTTGCTCCTCCACTCCCGATAAAATGCACAAGAATTAATAGAGTAAACATAACTATCAGCATAAGCTGCATCATAAATCTACTTTTATAATGTTTATAAGGAAAAAATGCCGCTAAAAAGAATACTGGAATGGCTATTATTAAATTTATTTTCTGTTTGTTAAAAAAATGATCAGGTTCCCACCCATAATTGAGTACGGCCCAGCCCATACTAGCACTATAAATCATAACTAAACCAAACAAACATAATGCTAAATAGACAAAAAATAGTGGATAATCAAAGTTTTTTAAGTATCTTTTAATATATGGAATCATGTTAAAACCTCTATTTCTTCAGTTAGAAAAAAAAACTCAAACAGTAAACTTTGTTTGAGTTTTGTAATTATTTTTCTGTATGGATATCGTGTAAAAGGGATAACTCTTTTTCTAGCGAAGCAATAATTTCTTTTCCTTCACTTTTCTCTAAAAGTCCCAGTTTAACCGCAAAGTCTATTTCGCGTGATAATCCAAACATTTGAGTGTCTAAAACCTCTTCGTAAAGTGGACATTGAGGCATCGTTAAATTATCCATTTGCACTTTAATTAATTGTGCAATCTTTTCCGCATCTTTTCTCAAAAGTTCTAAAGCTTTTTCTTGATACGAAAGCTGTATTTTAGTATCCATGAGGACGCCCCCATTATTATAATTTCTACATCTTTACCTCCCTAAAGTGTATCTTTTGCCAGCAAAAATTGCAAGTGTTCTCTCATCTTAGTTTGTGAAAAAGTTAAATATTCTTTAGAAATATCTATTTTAGCGATATACTTAGATAGATTAGTTACTTATAGAGGAGGCAATTTCGTTGGAACTTATTATTCCTATTAAAGGTGCAGTTAAATTTAACATTACGCTAGATCCTACTGTTTGGATTTTTGATGACCGGAAAATCGATCTAGATGAATTTTTCTCAGGAGAATATGAATATAAAGATGAGTTAGAAGAATATACAAAGGTAACATCTGCTCATTGGTCACGAGAAATTATTGAAGGAGCTACTTTTCCACCTACATTAAAAACGGAAAAAAAATTCGAACGCACAAAAGTATTAACAAGCACATATGGCATAGAACTTCAACAATTCATTTTGAATGCAGAACCATCAGAAGATGCTTCTACGTTCGTTATAGAAACACAAGAAGGCGATTATTCGTGTCCTTTAGATGAGCTTGACTCTTTCTTATTAAAATTTAGTCATAAAGGTAAGCCACTTCGCGAAGATGGTCCTGTACATGTCCTAAAAAAGGATGGTTCCAATATAAATAATCCAATCAAATTTGTCACTGCGTTCCGCATAGAATAGGAGATGATCTTATGAAAGTGCAATGCGTCATTTGTGATCGAATAGACGAATTATCAGATGATTTGCCACTAGCAAAAAAGTTAAGAAATCGTCTTATCCATACGTATATGTGCCCTGTATGTCATGATCGTATAGAGGAAAGAACAAACGAAAGATTAGCTACGGGTAAGTTTATCTTTCACAAAAGCTCCAAACTAATTGAAAATGAGTTTTAATTATCTACAGAAAAGCGCAATCGCCCTTTAACTTCAAAACCTGTATCTCTCGTTTTCGATACGCTTTGGTAAAAAATTATGCTATATGATAACGTTTATTTTAGAGAGATGCTGTTCATGACTGACGTCATGAACAGCATCTCTCTTTCGGTAATCCCAAGGCGATTGCCTGTCTATAGCCTTCTTCAATTTTAGGAACAGCTTTCATACATGTTTGTATAATGAAAGTAAAGATACTACTCAATTCTTTGAGAAAAGTTCACAGACAGAAAATCTTCATATATTACCTAAAAAAAAAAAAACAAAGCCCGCTACATTTAAGTAGTCGAGCTTTGTTTTTTTTCAAGTCGTAAACGGATCTTATAAATGATTAATATTAACGCAGCAACTATTAATCCTTCGACAACTGGAAGGAAAAATGCTAAAAATGTCAACATTAAACAACCTAATAATAAGAAAACGTATATAACTATATTTTGTGCAAAACGCAATTTTTTCGCAAATCCAAGCTTGTACACAAGCACCGATAGTAGGAAAATGATTAAAAATAATACATAACCCGCTATATCGAAATTTGGCATCGTTTCGTATATAAGTTTAGAAATACTAGACATTCTACCAAATACGAATTGCTGTTCCTCCAAGGTTTTTCACCCTTTCAGTTTCTATTCAAGTTCTGCATTTTTCTTTTTCTTCGTCACGCGTTCACGTTCGTTTTTCTCTAAAATCTGTTTACGTAAACGAATTGACTCAGGTGTTACTTCTAAATACTCATCATCACCAAGGAATTCAATTGCTTCTTCGAGCGTTAAAATTCGAGGTCTTTTAATAACATTTGTTTGGTCTTTATTCGCAGAACGAATATTTGTTTTTTGTTTCATTTTTGTAATATTTACAGTGATATCATTATCACGAGTATTTTCACCCACGACCATACCTTCGTAAATTTCAGTACCAGGCTCTACGAATAGTGTACCACGGTCTTCGATTTGCATCATACCATAAGTTGTTGCTTTACCTGTTTCCATTGAAACAAGAACACCTTGGTGACGTCCACCAACACGACCTGCAACTACTGGTTGGTAGCTATCAAATGTATGGTTAATAATACCGAAGCCTTTTGTAAGTGACATAAACTCAGTTGTATATCCAATTAATCCACGAGCAGGAACCATGAAGATCAAACGAACTTGCCCATTTCCATTGTTGACCATATCGACCATTTCACCTTTACGTAACCCCATAGATTCAATAATAGAACCAACACTATCTTCAGGTACATCTATTTGCACTCGTTCAATTGGTTCACATTTTTTGCCATCGATTTCACGGATAATTACTTTTGGCTTCGACACTTGTAGCTCATAACCTTCACGACGCATATTCTCGATTAGAATCGATAAATGTAGCTCTCCGCGACCTGAAACAATCCAAGCATCTGGAGATTCTGTATCCTCTACACGTAATGAAACATCCGTTTGTAATTGAGAACGCAGGCGCTCTTCTACTTTACGTGAAGTAACCCATTTACCTTCTCGTCCAGCAAATGGAGAGTTATTCACTAAGAAAGTCATTTGCAATGTAGGCTCGTCTATACGTAATGGCACTAATGCTTCTGGATGATCTGTAGGACAAACTGTTTCTCCTACGTTAATTTCTTCCATACCAGATACTGCGATTAAATCACCAGCTTTAGCAGATTGAATTTCTTCACGTTTTAAACCGAAGAAACCGAAGAGTTTTGTAACACGGTAGTTTTTAATCGAGCCATCTAGTTTCATTAAGGCAATTTGTTGCCCTACTTCGATAGTACCACGGAATACACGACCGATACCAATACGGCCTACATAGTCATTATAATCTAGTAATGCCACTTGAAATTGAAGTGGTTCATCTGAATTATCAACTGGAGCTGGTATTTCTTCAAGCACTTTATCGAATAGACATTCCATGTTTTCTTCTTGGTTGGCAGGGTTTGGATCTAACGAAGCCGTACCGTTTACACCTGAAGCGTAGATTACAGGGAATTCCAATTGATCAACGTCTGCACCTAATTCAATAAATAATTCTAACACTTCGTCTACTACTTCTAGTGGACGAGCAGAATCTTTGTCGACTTTATTTACTACAACGATTGGTGTTAACTTTTGTTCTAACGCTTTTTTCAAAACAAAACGTGTTTGTGGCATACAACCTTCATATGCATCGACTACTAATAAAACGCCATCTACCATTTTTAAAATACGTTCTACTTCTCCACCAAAGTCAGCATGTCCAGGTGTATCAAGGATATTGATACGTGTACCATGATAATCTACTGCTGTATTTTTGGCTAAAATAGTAATACCGCGTTCACGCTCTATATCACCAGAATCCATCGCTCTTTCATCTACATGCTCATTCGAACGAAATGTACCTGATTGTTTTAATAATTGGTCGACTAATGTCGTTTTCCCATGGTCAACGTGTGCTATAATTGCAATGTTTCGTATATCTTGACGTAAATTTGTCATATTTCCACTCCATATTCTTTTTTCGAGTCCATAACTGTGTTATTATATCACAAGTGAAACTAAAGTAATAATATTTTTAACAATTATTTTTTGGAGGTAGTTGTATTGGGCAATATCAAATGGATTTTTGTTCTTTATTCTTTCGGTGCAATATTATCAATGGCATTAATCGGAGTAGCCATTGCACTTCGAAATATTCCACTTATTTTCCTTTTTCTAGTTCTACTTTTTGTCGTAATGGGATTCGGCTTCAAAACAAAGAAAAAAATGCGTGATCAAGGATTGTTATAATAGAGTTCAGCAAGATTTATCTTGCTGGATTTTTACTTTAACTTCACAAAATTCGTTACTATATCATGATGCAAACCTGGTTTTGAAACGATAAAAGTATTTTGTTTCAACAAATTGATCGGTTCATTCGACAATGTGGTGACAACTGCACCAACTTCTTTTGCAATGACCATACCTCCTGCGATATCCCAAGGAGACAAGCGCATCGACATATATGCATCTAATTTCCCTGTTACTACATAAGATATCTCTATGGCTGCAGAACCATAAGATCTTGTCCCCCTTGCAGATTGTAATAGTTTAACCATTCCTTCATGCTCGATGTATCTATTTGGTACAACCCAGCTTGCATTCATACCGATAATGGACTGTGCAACAACAGTTTGCCCTATTACTGGAATACGCACATCATTAAAAAATGCACCTTCATTTAAAGAGGCGGATAATAAATCATCATCCATTACATTATATATATACCCAAGTATCCCTACTCCGTCTTTAAAAATACCTAATGAAATAGCAAAATTCTTTTTTTGATGTATGAAATTAGACGTCCCATCGATCGGATCTAGTATCCAAACATATCCGTCTAAATTTTGGATTTGGTCGCCAAACCCTTCTTCGCCAAAAATAAGATGATCTGGGAAATCATTTTTAATATGTTTTATAAAAAATTGTTCCGTTTCTTTATCGATATTTGTCACTAAATCATTTGCTTCTGACTTCGTTTCAATTATAAGTTCTGTTGAAAAAGAAGATTTTATTTTTCCTGCCGCTTCTTTAATTAATGATTTGGCATATTTATCAAGCTTATGTATATTCACAACAACATTCCTTTCCAAGTTCTTTTCTTTTTATTATAAAGAAAAAAACACCGGCTGTCTTTCCAGTAGCAGGTGTTTTTATGGTTTACTAAAAGGCAAAGCTTCATCACAGTGCATCGAGTTCTCCCAAAAGCTGGTGAATTTCTGTCAGTTGCGCTTTTGCTGCATTTATTTCTTTTTCATTTTGTTCAATCATCGCATCATATAAAGTTGCGAGCTGATAATCCAGTTCCAGTTTTAACGTTTGAATTTTTTCTTTTTCCATATCATTTTTACGAATAATGTGCACTACCTGTCTCATAATTAACACCCCTTCTTTTTGCTTTTCGTAATATTCAGAAGATTTTTAATATTTTATGCTGAGATGGAAATATTGTCAACTGAAGAAATACTACTTACATGATTTTTACCCATATTTCCTATAAAATAAACATAGAAAGCGAAAGGAGTCTCCAGATGATTAAAACTTTTTGGCAAGACAAGGATTTTGATGTATTCCAAATTGATGGTTTAGAAAATAGGATGACAGCTCTAATTGAGAATGTGAGACCGAAATTTGAGGGGCTCGGGAAACAGTATAGCCATTATTTTTCGAGCGTATTAGGGGATGAATTTTTTCCTCATGTCGCAAAACATGCTAGACGCTCCGTCAACCCTCCAAACGACAGTTGGGTTGCGTTTGCACCATATAAAAGAGGGTATAAGGCAATACCCCATTTTCAAATCGGCTTATGGGGAAACCATTTGTTTATCATTGTTGCAGTTATTTATGAAGCGCCTGATAAAATAGCAATTGCTGAGCGTTTACTAAAAAAGAAAAGCTTATTTAATAAACTCCCGTCAGACTTTATTGTTTCTGGAGATCATATGAGACCAGATGCAATCCCTTTGAAAAAAGCTAAAAAAGAAGAACTAGAGCAATTACTAGTACGATTACATGATGTGAAAAAAGCTGAATTTTTAGTGGGACGACATATCCCTAGAGAAGATGCTGTAAAATTTACAGAAGAGGAATTTTTAAAACTAGTTGAAGAAACTTTCGAAAAGCTGATACCAATTTATAAAACGATGATTAATACTAAATAAATTTTTCCTCCTATACATTCAAAGCTATAGGAGGAAAATATCAAGCTTTAATAATTGCGCTATCCTCCTTTTCCTTCATCATTTTCACGATAGGATAACTTGAATAGCCACTTTCTTTCTCAAACTCGCGGAAATACGTTTTTTCTTCTGCAATAGAAGGAACTATTTCTTTAAATCGTCTATATCTTCTTAATAATTCTTCCCGTTTTATTCCCTTTTCATACGCCTTCTCGATTGCTTCAAAAAATTGAACAACATCTACTATTTCCTCTGTAGTCCAATCTAAAGAAAATGGGTATGTGTATTCCATTTTGAATTCCTCCTATATTTGCCACTTTTTTCTTATTTCTATCGCTTCATTTACCATTCGATCAATGAGTCCTTCCGTAGTAGGTACATCATGTATTAATCCAATAGATTGCCCTGCCCAGCCAAATCCTTTATCTATCTCACCATCATGGATGAATTGTTTATTTGCTTCTCCACTTACGTAATCCTTTATTGCATCATATGTCGGTTTTTCATTTTCAATACGTAAAATCTCCTCGGTCCATTCGTTTTTAATCGCCCGAGCAGGAGCACCAATCGATCTTTTTATGACAGTTGTATCTGTTTCCTGACTATTTAGCAAAGCTTGTTTATAAGCTTCGGAAGCATGCACGCACTCTTTCGTTGCGATAAATCTAGTACCCATCTCAATTCCTTCCGCTCCAAGCGCATGGGCCGCCATCCATCCCCTACCGTCAGCAATTCCTCCAGAAGCAATAACTGGTATAGATACCGCATCTACTACTTGAGGGATTAACACCATCGTTCCAATATCGTCTCTTCCAAGATGGCCTCCACCTTCTTGACCGACTACCATTACAGCATCCGCACCTAGCTGTTCCGCTTTTTGCGCTTGTCGTTTTGCTGCAACTAGGACTAACTTTTTAATAGAAGTATGTGCAAGTTTCTCTAAAATAGGCGCAGGGTTTCCTCCCGTCATAGAAATAACCGGAACTTCCTCGTCTATTGCCACTTGTAACATATGCTCATAAGGTCTTCCCGTTTGCCCAATAGCAAAGTTTACCCCAAAAGGCTTATCCGTTAACTTTCTTACCTTCCGGATTTCCCTTCGTAATTCCTCAGGCGTTTTTAAACTCATTGCAGTTACTTGGCCAAGTCCTCCTGCATTGGAGATGGCTACACAAAGCTCCGAATAGGCCAAGTAAGCAAGCCCACCTTGAATAATAGGATATTGTATTTTTAATAGATCTGTTACTCTTGTTTGAAAATGCATCCTCATCCCTCCTGGTTCTAAGTGTAAAAGAAATATTCTAGTGATTCAATTCGCAAATAATTTTTATAGTAAAACAGCAAATGAAATGCTATAATTCTCTTGTTTTAAGAAAAGCACAAGCATCTACTTCAAAATTATACAGTCTAAACAAGCCATCATATTTAAAAAAGTGGTGTCGCTGAATTAAAACGGGGATAGTGCTAGAGCTAGACAAAATAAAATTCTTGCTAGAGGTGGTATAAGCGTTGTCACAATTAGAAACTCCTTTATTCGATGCCTTACTTAAGCATCGGAACCGTCATCCTATTCAGTTTCATATTCCTGGGCACAAAAAAGGGAAAGGGATGGACCCTGCATTTCGAGAGTTTGTTGGAGATAATGTACTTTCCATTGATCTAATCAATATTGCTCCTTTAGATGATCTACATTCCCCTAAAGGTGCTATTAAACAAGCGCAACAATTGGCTGCTGAAGCATTCGGAGCGGATGAAACATTTTTCTCCGTGCAAGGAACAAGCGGTGCTATTATGACGATGATACTAACAATCTGTGGTCCTGGGGACAAAATACTAGTACCACGAAATGTGCATAAATCGATTATGTCTGCAATTGTTTTTGCAGGGGCAATCCCAGTTTTTATTCATCCTGAAGTAGATAAAGAACTTGGAATTTCACATGGAATTTCTGTAGAATCAGTGGAAAAAGCATTAAATACTCATCCAGATGCGAAAGGTTTACTCGTTATCAATCCTACTTATTTTGGATTGGCAGCAGATCTAAAGAAAATAGTAGATATCGCCCATGAGAGAGGAATACCGGTAGTTGTGGATGAAGCACATGGTGTACACATCCACTTTCATAAGTCTCTTCCAGTTTCCGCAATGGAAGCAGGAGCAGACATGGCAGCAACTTCCGTTCATAAATTAGGTGGTTCCATGACACAAAGTTCAGTATTAAATGTAAAAGAAGGTTTAGTCTCTGCTAAAAGAGTACAATCAATATTGTCCATGCTAACGACAACCTCTACTTCATATCCGCTTCTTGCATCGTTAGATACCGCTAGAAGACAGTTAGCTATCCACGGGGAAGATTTGATCGATGATACCATTAGACTTGCTAAAGACACACGTAAGCGAATTAATGCTATTCCACATATCCGTTGCGTTGGAGAAGAGATTTTACAATCCTCTGCCACATTTGATATGGACCCGACAAAGTTATTAATAAGTGTAAAAAACCTTGGGATAACTGGTTATGAAGCGGAGATTTGGCTGAGAGAAAAAGCAAATATCGAAGTGGAACTTTCCGACTTATATAATATTCTTTGCCTGATCACTCTGGGAGATACAAAAAAAGAGGCTAATTTACTTATTAACGCTCTTTCTCGCATGGTCGCAGCTTTTGAGTCTGAGGCGATTGTTATCGAACCATCTGTAACGTTACCTGATATTCCAGGACTTGCAATGTCCCCTCGTGACGCTTTTTACGCAGCAACTGAATCGATTCCATTAAAAGCAGCTAGTGGACGTATTTCGGCCGAGTTCGTTATGGTATATCCTCCTGGGATACCAATTTTTATTCCCGGGGAAATAATTACACAAGGAAATATCGATTATATTATGATGAATATAGAGGCCGGTCTTCCTGTACAGGGCCCTGAAGATGATACATTAGAAATGATTCATGTAATAAAAGAACATCAGGCTATTATTTAATAGTATAAGAAAAAGGAGAGATTATAGATATCTCTCCCTTTTTATTGAAATAACAATGCAACAACCGGACATACGAAAGCACCAATAATTGCACTTAAAGTCATTGATACAGATCCCATTGACATTGCCTGTTCCCCGTATTCCGATAGTTTAGACACTCCAAATCCGTGGGAGGCACTGCCCATTGATATCCCTCTGCTAATAGATTTTTCTATCCTGCATATTTTGAAAATAAATGGTCCAAGTAGCGCACCAGCTATCCCCGCTACAATTACAAATACAGCAGTTAATGATGGGATTCCCCCAATGGCTCCACTAATTCGCATCGCTACAGGTGTGGTAATGGATTTGGGCAACAAAGATAATAGAAAGTCATTTTTTAAGTTTAATAGTTTCGCAAAAATAATTATACTTACTAATCCGGATAACATAGCAACTGTTACACTCGTTAAAATAGTAGTAAAATTCCGTTTTATAATCGTTCGTTGAGTATACAAGGGATATGCCATACTAACTACAGCTGGTCCAAGCATTGCATCGACCCATTTTGCCCCACTCATATAGGTTTCATAGGAAAATGAAAATAATTTTAATAAAAATATGATTAGTATAGTTGCAGTAAGTACTGGAAATAAAAAAGGGGTTGAAAATCTACCATATAGTTTTGTCATAAGTAAAAAAATCAGGACCGTCCCAACTATCATACTAATAGTGATCACTGCACATCCCTCCCTGATTGTTTACTCTCTAAGTACTGGCAAACCAGACCGGTTATAGAAATAGTAGCTAGCGTGCTTACTATAACCGATAAAACGAGTAATACCCCACTTATTGACAACAATTCTGGATAATTCATTACCCCAACAGTGGAAGGGACAAAAAACAGTGCTAGGAAACCTAATAAAAAACCTGCACCCTCTCTAATTAACTGAATGGGTATTATTTTAAAATATAAACAGCCAAGAAGTAATAATAATCCTACTATACTTCCAGGAAATTTAATATGTAGTATTTGAACGATAAAAGAACCTAAAAGAGAAAATAAATATAAAATAAAAATTTGAAGAACAATGCGAATATATTTTTTCATCTGTATACTTTAAAAGCCTATTCTTTTAAAGATCTCACCTCCGAAATTATTAACAGGGGTTATTTTACACCCAACGTACAACTATGTCTATAAAAAAAGCACCTCTGTGAATGAACGTAATGCCACAAAGGTGATAATTATCTCTTATTCTATTCCTTTAATCGTATGAGGGTCAATTAACTCATATCCTTTGTCACGAAAGCCTTCTACGATTCCACTTAAAGCTTCTGCTGTCCATTTACGATCATGCATCAATAAGTTAGATCCATTAGTTAAATACTCTGTATTCAGCATGATATCTGTTAAACTAGCTGCATCCATATACTGTTTTTCCCAATCATAACCGTATGTCCAATTCATCAAAAGCATGCCTTCGTTTTGAACAAGTGATTTACTGAAGTCTGTATTAACGCCAAATGGTGCACGGAAAAATTTTGGTTTTTCACCAATTACCGATTCAACCGTTTCATTTACTTTCAAAATTTCTTCTTGTTGTTGATCCTCCGAAATTTCTTTTAAGTTCGCATGAGTTTGCGTATGGTTTCCGATTGCAAAACCCATATCGTAAATTGCTTTTAAGTTTGCTTTTCCTTCATCTGTTTCAAGAAAGTGACCATTGACAAAAAAGATAGCCGGAGCATTTAATTCTTTTAAATTTTTAGCCATTTCTACAGCGTATTTGTCTGGAGAGTCATCAATTGTAAGAAGTACAGCCTTAGGATTTGCATCCCCAATAGGTTGAAATGTCCAGTTTGCCGGATTTAACTCATATAAAGGTTCTTGTTTTTCTACAACAGGTTCTTCCTCAATCACTTCTTGTGTTACTTCTACTTTTTCTTCACCAGTTACTCCAGTTGTATCTTCACTTTCTTTTTGTGCGGCTGGTTTTTCTTCTGAAACACCACATGCTGAAAGTACAAGCATCAACACTGCAAGTAATATCCAAGTTGTTTTTTTCAATTTGATCACCCGTCCCTTTCAACTAATATTCTAACATGTAAAAAAGAAAGCCGTGTAGAGGAATTCCACACGGTTTCTTGTACCTAATTTAAAGCGTGCCGCCGGACCCACCATCAATATTTACCGCTGTACCTGTTACGTAAGAAGCTGCATCAGATACTAAAAATGTAATCACGTTAGCTGCTTCTGTCGTTTCACCAATTCTTCCAAGCGGAATCGACGGACCAACAGCGTTTTTAGAGTACTCTTCCCAAGAAAGTTCTGGAGCATCATTTAACCAACGTTGTTCCAACTGATCACTACGAATCAACCCGATACATACGGTATTGACACGAATATTATCTTTCCCCAAATCTTTGCTCATCGCTTTTGTTAACGCCATTCCAGCAGCACGACTAACAGTAGTTGGTAATGATGAAGCTGGAGGAGTTTTTGCTAATACTGCTGTCACGTTTACAATCGCACCTCTGCCCCCTTTACGCATATAGGGAATTGCAGCTTTGGAAGTATGTATCGCGCCAAATAATTTTAAATCTAAGTCTGATTGCCATAATTCCGTATCAACATTTTCAAAAGGATTTGCAGATGATGTTCCTGCATTATTTACTAAAATATCTAATTTTCCATAATGCGCGATTGTCTTTTGAATAATTTTTATACAATCCTGCTCATTAGTAATATCAGCAGGGACCGTTAATACTTCTTTTCCTGTTTCATTTTTGATAAACAGTGCAGCTTCTTCCAATTTTTCTTTCCCGCGTGCACATATTGTTACAGATGCTCCTTCTTTTACTAATTGCAAAGCCGTATGTAGGCCAATTCCTTTACTCGATCCAGTCACTACCGCTACCTTTCCTTTTAAACCTAACTCCATTTTAATTCCCCCTTTACATTTGTTTAAACCTCATTATAGATTCACAGTTCATAGTAAGTCGAATATTCCAACTCCAATGAGATGAAGTTGCAATTAAAACCTTTTGTGGAGAGTGCGTCTTAAATTAGTTGCCTCTGCTCCGAGCAATGGGTGCTGTTATGCGAGCATAATGAGTCAACGTCCAAGCATAAAATTCCGTCCATTCATAATGTTGCGCATTCGGTCTATAAAGTTGCGAGTAGCGACTGAGATGTTGCGCAAATTTAATGGACGATCTAATCCATGTAAATTAAGCGGAGACTTCAAGTAAAGTGCATCGCAATCAATGTCCGCTAGCCTTTGCGTGGAGAATTGGTTGCGCTCGTTGCCAATTTGGTTGTTTTCAAGCTCAAACTGGTTGCGTTGCCTATTGAATTGGTTGCTTTCCCGTAACAATTGGTCTCGTTAAGCCATTTCCTAACTTTTAGTGGCTAATAAATACAGTTAAAAGCCTATATTTGGATGGATTGGAGCTGAAAGGCGGCGACTCCAGTGGGATCAAGTGAGTAAGATGAGACTTCACAACGAACGCCAAAGCGGGCGGTGAAGGCTCATCACTCACCCCACGGAAAGCGTCCGACCTTCAGCGGAAATCCAAGCGATAACTTCCTTAAGACGCACTTTCCCTATAATATGCAATTACAACTGCTAAAAAAATAACCCCTTTAAGTATGAGACTTAAAGAGGTTATTCCAATATTATTTAGAAAGAATATGAATCGGGTGACCCATTACTACTTCTGCAGCTTCCATTGCAATTTCACCTAAAGTTGGGTGTGCATGAATAGTCATTGCAATATCTTCAACAGTCATGCCAGCTTCAATAGCTAAACCAAGTTCAGCGATCATATCTGATGCTCCTTGACCTACGATTTGTGCTCCAAGAAGTAGACCGTCTTCTTTACGGGAAACAAGCTTCACGAAACCATCTGAAGTGTTAAGCGCAAGTGCACGACCATTTGCTCCAAATGGGAATTTCCCAGCTGCAACATCATAACCTTGTTCTTTCGCTTGAGCTTCAGATAAACCAACAGTTGCAAGCTCTGGATCTGTAAAGCAAACTGCTGGGATCGCCAAGTAGTCAACAACAGAAGACTGTCCTGCAATTACCTCAGCAGCGACTTTACCTTCGTATGATGCTTTATGTGCAAGTTGTGGGCCTGCAACGATATCGCCGATAGCAAAGATATTGTCAATGCTTGTACGGCATTGCTTGTCAACTTCTAATAATCCACGGTCTGCGAATTTAATACCTAATTCTTCTAATCCAATTTCATCCGTATTTGGACGACGACCTACAGTTACCAATACATAGTCAGCTTCAACTTTTTTCTCTTCTCCGCCTACTTCATATGTAACTACAACGCCGTTTTCTGTTTCTTCGACACCTTTTGCAGATGCTTTAACCGCAATTTCAACGCCTTTTTTCTTGAGGCCTTTTTTAACGATAGTCGTCATTTGTTTTTCAAATCCAGCTAAAATATCGTCTCCGCCTTCGATAATTGTTACATTAGATCCTAAGTTAGCATATGCTGAACCTAGCTCCGTACCAATATATCCTCCACCGATTACAACTAATTTCTCTGGAATTTCAGGTAAGCTCAATGCACCTGTTGAATTAATAACACGTTTAGTGTATTTAAACGTAGGAATTTCCACTGGACGAGATCCAGTAGCGATAATTGCATGTTTGAAATTATAAGTTTGTGCAGACTTTTCATCCATGACACGCACTGTGTTGGCATCCACAAAATAAGCTTCACCCATAACAACATCGATATTGTTTCCTTTTAATAATCCGGAAACACCACTTGTTAATTTTTTTACTACGCTATCTTTGAAAGCTTGAGCTTTTGAAAAGTCAATTTTCACATCAGTTGCCGTAATACCCATATCATCTGCATGTTTTGCTTGTTCAAAGCGATGACCTACAGAAATCAATGCTTTAGAAGGAATACATCCAACATTTAAGCATACTCCACCGATATGTTCTTTTTCTACAACTACTACTTTTTGTCCTGTTTGTGCAGCACGAATTGCAGCCACATATCCTCCGGGACCTGAACCAATTACTAAAGTATCTGTTTCAATCGGGAAATCTCCTACAACCATTTTTTACGCCTCCATTAATAATAGTTCTGGACTGCTAAGCAAACGTTTCATATGGTTCAACGCATGTTGAGCAGTCGCACCATCGATCATGCGATGATCAAAGCTCAATGATAATGCTAACACAGGAGCTGCAACAATTTCACTATTTTTTATTACCGGTTTTTCAGAAATTCGACCAATTCCGAGAATTGCAACCTCTGGGTGGTTAATAACCGGTGTAAACCATTGCCCGCCAGCAGAACCAATATTCGTAATTGAGCAAGAAGCACCCTTCATTTCATTAGAAGCTAATTTACCATCACGCGCTTTTGTTGCAAGAACATTAATTTCATCAGAAATTGCAAATACTGATTTACGATCTGCATTCTTAATTACAGGTACTAGTAAACCTTTATCTGTATCCGCTGCAATACCAATATTGAAATAATGTTTTTGAATAACTTCATTTGTTTCATCATCATAAGAAGTATTTAGCTGAGGGAATTCTCTCAATGTACTTACAAGTGCTTTTACGACATAAGGTAAGTAAGTTAATTTGATATTCTTCTCTGCAGCAATATCTTTGAATTTTTTGCGATGTGCAACAAGTTCTGTTACGTCCACTTCATCCATTAATGTAACGTGTGGAGCTGTATGTTTCGAATGTACCATAGCTTTTGCGATAGCTTTACGCATTGGAGAAAGTTTTTCGCGAGTTTCTGGGAATTCTCCTTCAGAGACTACAGGAGCGGCTACTTTTTCTTCTACATTCGATTCTTGCGTAGTTGTTTCTGAATTTACTGAAGTAACTTCAGCAGGTTTTTGGTCGCCTGATAAGAATGATTCAATATCCTCTTTAAGAACACGTCCATTTTTTCCTGAACCACTAACTTCCGCAATATTTACTTCATGATCACGAGCATATTTACGTACAGAAGGCATTGCGATTATACGCTTATCACCTTTTACTTCTTGCTTAGGCTGGTCAGTAGATGCTTCTTTTTTGTTAGGAGCTTCCACTGTTTCTTTTTCAATTTTTTGACCAGCTTCGGCAGTAGCTTGTACTTGAGCTTCTGTTTTTTCAGTCGCTTTTGTATCTTCGGTATCATGTCCTTTAAATTGGAGATCCTCATATCCAGGAGCGTCAATCTTAATAAGTACATCTCCGACAACCGCAACTGTTCCTTCACTAACTAATACATCTGTTACTTTCCCTTTAACAGGAGAAGGAATTTCTACAACTGCTTTATCATTTTGGACTTCACATAAAATATCGTCTTCTTGTACTTCATCGCCAGCTTTAACAAACCATTTTACGATTTCGCCTTCATGTATACCTTCACCGATATCTGGTAATCGAAATTCAAATGCCACAGTATTCACCCTTTCTATTTAGAATTTTATATTAGAATGTTAAAACTTTTTTAGCTGTCTCTACTATATCCTTTATGTTCGGTAACCAAACTGTTTCAGCTTGGGAGAAAGGATAAACAGTATCAGGAGCAGCAACACGTAAAACAGGAGCTTCTAAACTTAGAATAGCTCTTTCTGTAATTTCCGCTACTACATTAGCAGCAATACCAGCTTGTTTTTGTGCTTCTTGCACGACAATCGCACGGCCTGTTTTTTCAACAGAAGCAATAATCGTTTCAATATCTAATGGTTGAATAGTACGTAAGTCAACAACTTCTACTGAGAATCCTTCTTTTTCAAGCTCTTCTGCAGCTTTTAAACTTTCGTGTACCATTGCGCCATAAGTAATAATTGAAAGATCAGATCCTTCACGTTTTACATCTGCTTTACCTAGTGGAATTGTATATTCTTCTTCTGGAACTTCTCCACGGAAAGAACGGTACAATTTCATATGTTCCAAATAAATGACAGGGTCATTATCACGAATCGCAGAAATTAATAATCCTTTAGCATCATACGGAGTAGAAGGGATAACAACTTTTACACCTGGTGTAGAAGTCATTAATAATTCCAAGCTGTCCGCATGCATTTCTGGTGTATGAACCCCACCACCAAATGGAGAACGGATTGTAACAGGGGCATTGTATGCTCCGCCTGTACGGAAGCGCATACGTGCAAGTTGACCACTAATTGAATCCATTACTTCATATACAAATCCAAAGAATTGGATCTCAGGAACTGGTCTAAACCCTTGAAGTGCTAGACCAACCGCAAGTCCACCAATACCTGATTCAGCTAAAGGTGTGTCAAATACTCGGTCTTCTCCAAATTCTTTCTGTAACCCTTCTGTTGCACGGAATACTCCTCCGTTAACGCCAACGTCTTCACCGAAGACTAGAACGTTTTCATCATTTTTAAGCTCGGTACGGAGTGCTTCCGTAATTGCTTGAATCATCGTCAGTTGTGCCATCGGTTACTTCGACTCCTTTTCTGTATAGTAAGCTAATTGCTCGTCTAAGTTATATGGATTTTCTTCATACATAATATTGATCAAATCAGTTACTTTTTGCTTTGGAGCAGCATCTGCTTTTTTGATCGCTTCTTTGATTTCTTCTTTAGCTTTTTCAATGATTTCTTCTTCTTTTTCTTGATTCCAAATACCTTTTGCTTCCAGATATGTACGGAAACGAACTAATGGATCTTTCTTTTCCCAAGCAGAGTCTGTATCAGAAGTACGGTAACGCGTTGGATCATCACCAGCCATCGTGTGTGGACCAAAACGATAACAAACTGTTTCGATCAAGCTAGGACCTTCTCCGTTAATTGCACGTTCTCTTGCATCTTTTGTTGCAACATAAACTGCTAATGGATCCATTCCATCTACTTGTACACTTGGAATTCCCGCTGCAATACCTTTTTGTGCAATTGTTTTTGCTGACGTTTGCAATTCACGTGGTGTAGAGATTGCATATTGGTTATTTTGTACGATGAAAACAGCAGGTGAACGATATGCACCCGCAAAGTTAATTCCTTCGTAGAAGTCACCTTGTGAAGAACCACCGTCTCCAGTGTACGTAATTGCAATCGCTTTCTTTCCACGTTTTTGCATTCCTAGTGCTACCCCTGCAGCTTGAATGAATTGCGCGCCAATAATAATTTGAGGTGGGAAAACGTTAACGTCTTCCGGTATTTGGTTCCCCATGAAATGTCCACGTGAGAATAGGAATGCTTGCCATAAAGGAAGACCATGCCATACGATTTGAGGTACATCACGGTAACCTGGTAAGATAAAATCTTCTTTTTCAAGTGCAAATTGGGATGCTAGTTGAGAAGCTTCCTGCCCTGCAGTAGGAGCATAGAACCCTAGACGTCCTTGGCGATTTAAAGAAATAGAACGTTGATCTAAAATCCGAGTGAATACCATACGACTCATTAATTCAACTAGTTCCTCATCTGATAAGTTAGGGTTTGCTTCTTCGTTTACAATTTTCCCTTCCTCGTTTAAAATCTGGAACATTTCAAACTTCTCTTCAATTTCTTGAAGTGTTTTCTTCGGGTCTAACTGCGGTGACTTTTTTGCAGCCATAATAGCAACTCTCCTTTTCTTCTGTATTAAGATTTCTTATTATATAAAGTAATACAACTGTCTTTCCTAAATAGTATACTCAAGAATAAATCTGTGGTCAATCATCTAAAATGGACGATTATATTTAATAGAATATTAAAAACTGCATAATCTGTATCAGTCCCGAATTATGTCTGTGTTATATCAGTTTACTATTTTCCCAGAAAAAAAGCAGCACCATTAAGGGCTACTTTTTTTAAATTATTTATTCTCTTTTTGTAAGGCTGTAAATACCTCATCTTTAATCTTATTCAGCTCAGAGGTAAGGTCATTAAACTTTTCAACGGATTGTTTTACTACTTCATTTTGTTTGTTAACTTCTTCTACTTGCTTTTGAATGGTAGAAACATCAGCCGCTTCATCTATTAACATGTCATATAAACTTTCTTGTAAACTAGCAAGCGTATTATATTGTTCTGTTAAGTTATTGTACGCGTCATAACGATTCTTTAATGCTTCTTCGATTTGTTGGATACTAGCTTTTTCTGATTCTTCTTTTGTTTCAGATAGGAGTACATCGATGTCTGTTAGCTTATCAGATGCATTTTTAATAGAAGTTGCTTCTTTTTCTACCAACACCAATCTTTCTTCCAAAAGTTGAGCTGTTTTTTCTACTTGTGCTGTCAGTTCTTCTTTTTGATCTTTCGTTAGTTCCATCATGCTCTGAAAATTAGCTTGTTCCTTTTGTTCTGTTTCAGCTAACTGCGTTTGTACATCTCTATAATCAGCTTCTAAATTATATATTTCTGTTAAGATGTTTGACAATTTTTCTTCTGTTTTTTCTCCAAAAGAACATGCAGACAGTAGCAATACAAAGCATAAAGGAACTACGTATTTCCATTTTTTCATCACGTAACCTCCTCTATTCATTCCACTATAATTGTTCTAGCTTTTAAATTCAACCTTCCATTGGGCTGTTTTTGTTTAGCAATTGAGGATTTTTCGATATAATAGATTTATGAACTTGGAAAGGACGATTATCATGATTTTAATGAAAGACATTGTAAGAGATGGTCACCCGGCACTACGCAAGAAAACGGAAGAGATGACATTTCCTTTATCAAAAGAAGATGTGCTACTTGCGGACGAGTTATTAGAATATGTAATTAATAGTCAAGATGACGAAATGGTTGAAAAGTATAAATTACGTCCAGGTATCGGACTTGCCGCACCTCAAGTGAATGCTGATAAAAGAATGTTCGCCATCCATTTGACAGATTCTGAAGATAATGAGGTAAGCTTTGTCGCAGTAAACCCAAAAATAATTAGTCATTCTGTAGAAAGCACATTTATTACTGCTGGTGAAGGCTGTCTTTCTGTGGACGAAGTAATCGAAGGGTATGTTCCAAGGCATGCCCGTATTACAGCAACCGGCTTTTATCCAGATGGAACCCCTTTTAAAAAACGTTTAAAAGGCTTGGCAGCAATTGCTTTCCAACATGAATTAGATCATTTAAATGGCATTATGTTTTACGATCATATCAATAAAGAAAACCCTTATGCCGAAATACCTAATGCAGTTCCTTATGATCGTTTATAAGAAAAGTGAAAAGACACGTTAAGATCAAAACCAGTATCTATCGTTTTCAAATGGTTTTGGGAAGACTGATGCTATACGATAACTGATTTTTTTAGAGCTGTTGATTATGACCGACGTCATGATCAACAGCTCTTTTCTCGATAATCATATGGCATTTATCTATCCACCACCCTTCTACAACTTTAGACACTGTTTTAGTACTGCTTTTTGGAAGAAGAGAAGCGACACCTCCTACTCATAGAAGAAGCGACCGAAAATACAATTTCGGTCGCACCCCACCTTCTCTATTAGAAATCGCCTTCATCGCTCACCCCGCGGAAAGCGACCGGTTGGAACGGAAATCAACCGTTTTATAGAATCGTTTTTCCACCGTAGAAATACTAGATTTATGAAACGAAAAATTATATACTTTCTTATCTTTTTTTAAATGAAAACACCCTTTAAGATCAAAATCTGTATCTATCATTTTTAAAAGTGCTCTTAACTCTCGTAACTTAAAAAGCCCATTTCAAAAAGTGAAATGGGCTTTTCTTATAAATCTGCTAATCTTGGCATTGCGGAAAGAGCGCCTGGTTTTGTAGCACATATTGCTCCAAGTTTATTTCCAAAAGAAATATATTCAATCCACTCTTCTTTTGTTTTAGGGACCCCTGTCCAATAAATTTTTGATAGAATTCCAGCCATAAAGGCGTCCCCAGCTCCAGTTGTATCAACTGGCTCCACTTTCTCCACAGTCACATGAACCGTTTCTCCGTCTATCACAGCATATGTACCTTCTTCTCCCACAGTAATTAAGACAATAGGAATCTGATAATGTTGAAGCCTCTTAATTCCTTCTTCTCTTGATTCTGTTTTCGTTAAAAAGGAAAGCTCCTCTTCTGTTAACTTTAAAATATCCACCTGTTTAAAAAAAGAACAAATCGTTTCTCTGCACAGTTCTTCACTTTCCCACCTTAAAGGACGAATGTTGGCATCAAACGATAAAAATACATTTCTTTTTTTCATTTGGCTTACTATTTCTCTAGTTGTTCGACATGCTGTCGGATGAAATAAAGTGCCAGAACAAAAATGAAAACTAGATGCCTGTTGAAAAGCCTCTTGCTTCAATGAATCGAATTCAACCTGAATATCAGGTGTTTCATCTACATACGTATGGAAGTGACGATCATTATTTTCCGTCAAATGAACGTACACTCCGCTTACTCGTTTTTCTGGAACTACTAAAGCAAACGATAAGTCTACCCCTTCTGCCATTAGCTCCTTCCTCACAAACGCAGAAGTTTCGTCATCCCCCGAGATAGTAATAAAAGAAGAAGCTGCTCCTAGTCTCGCTATTCCAGCCGCAACATTTACTGTCGCTCCTCCAAGATACTTTGTAAAGCTATTATTGTTTTGATCATCTGCAATATAATCGACAAATCCGTCCCCATATATTAATACAGACTTATTAGTAAGATCGTTCATAAAAACTCCTCTAGATTAGTTTTAATTTCTTCATTGCGTTCACTAAACCATTTTCGGAAACATGATCCGTGACGAATGATGCATGTTTTTTTAACTCTTCCACCGAATTGCCCATCGCAACACCAGTACCTACATATTGAAGCATTTCTACATCATTTAATCCATCCCCAAAAGCAATTGCATCTTTTGGAGTTTTATGTAAGTAGTTTAGAAACAATTCAATTCCTTGTGCTTTAGAAACCCCTTTTGGTAGCACATCACACGACACGCGATGCCAACGGACAAACTTTAAATTTGGGAATGCTTTCTCATATTCTTTCTGTACTTCCATGTCACAAAAAATGAGTGCTTGATGGATATCATTAGATAGAAAGAAGTTTTCTTCCACTCTAGGTAATGCAAGTTTCAAAGAGGAAATGCTTTCGTAAATGTCTTCGTGGTCCGGTACATTGGAAACAAACTCTTTGTCATCCATATAAACTAAAGGCTGCTCACGCTCCATTGCAAACTCGGTTAAATGTTGAAGTTCCATAGTATCGATAATCCCTTTATGTATAATCTCTCCTTGAAATTGCACAATTTGACCATTGTAACATATAAACGAATCTATTTTAAGCTCATCCATAATAGATTGTGCTGTAAATGGTGCCCTGCCCGTTGCTATGACTACTTCATGTCCGTTCTCTCTTGCTGTTTGAATAGAATCTTTCACACCATTCGGGATGTTCTTATCATTATCTAAAATAGTACCATCAATATCTAAGAATAAAATTTTATTTACCATCAAAAAAACTCCAATCTGACATGTTAATTATTTGACTTTTCTGTTAGAATCCTTTACACATTTAAGAATTTTGTATATAATAGATTGTAAGGAGTGGGGTGCCATGTTGAAACGACTGAAAAGGAAATGGTTGAGACGGCTCGGCGGAATGCTCAGAAATAAAACGATCGCTTAAACATTTGCCCTTCAAAAAATGGAGGGCTTTTCTTTATTTTAAAGAAGTAGCGTGATAATATAAAGAGAATTGATTTATTTTGAACGTGAAAAAGGAGAGTATAAAATGATTTATAAAGTTTATTATCAAGAAAATGCACTAGAAGTACCAGTTCGCGAAAACACGAAAAGCCTATATGTAGAGGCAGAATCAGAGCGTGAAGTTCGTTCTATCTTAAAAGATCGCAAATACAATATCGAACTAATTCAGTTGCTTGAAGGTAATCATTTAGAATACGAACAAGCAAGTCCGAATTATAAAGTAGAAAAGAGATAACATATGAAATTTGTAAAAAATGATCAAACTGCTGTTTTCGCCCTCGGCGGACTAGGTGAAATCGGCAAAAACACGTATGGCGTTCAATTTCAAGACGAGATTATTTTAATAGATGCAGGGATTAAGTTTCCAGAAGACGATCTATTAGGTATTGACTATGTTATTCCAGATTACACTTATTTGGTAAAAAATGTAGATAAGATTAAAGGGTTATTTATCACTCATGGTCATGAAGATCATATCGGTGGTATTCCTTATTTATTGAAACAACTAAATGTTCCGGTTTATGGCGGGAAACTTGCTCTAGGCTTATTGCGCAACAAGCTAGAAGAACATGGCTTGCTCCGCCAAACTAAGATGAATGTCATCGAAGAGGATGATATTGTAAAGTTTAGAAAAACAGCAGTGAGTTTCTTTAGAACTACCCATAGTATTCCAGATGCATTTGGAATTGTTGTTAAAACTCCTCCAGGAAACATCGTTCATACCGGTGATTTCAAGTTTGACTTTACTCCAGTTGGAGAACCTGCCAACTTAACTAAAATGGCAGAGATCGGTCGAGACGGGGTTCTTTGCTTACTTTCGGATAGTACAAATGCGGAAATTCCGAATTTTACAATGTCTGAACGTAAAGTCGGAGAAAGTATGGATTCTATTTTCCGTAAAGTGGATGGTCGTATTATTTTCGCTACATTTGCGTCTAATATTCATAGACTTCAACAAGTGACGGATGCAGCTGTACAACATAACCGTAAAATAGCAGTTTTTGGAAGAAGTATGGACAACGCAATTACAATCGGTCGTGAACTTGGGTATATTACCGCACCGAAAGAAACATTTGTAGATACGAACGCATTAAATCGTTTACCTGCCAATGAAGTACTTATTTTATGTACAGGCAGTCAAGGTGAACCGATGGCAGCCCTTTCTCGAATTGCCAATGGTACACATCGTCAAATTCAAATCCAACCTGGGGATACAGTTGTATTTTCTTCTTCTCCAATCCCTGGAAATAGAGCGAGTGTCAATCGTACAATTAACTTGCTTTTCCGTGCAGGTGCAGAAGTAATTCATGGTTCCCTTAATAATATTCACACTTCCGGACATGGATCTCAGGAAGAACAAAAGCTAATGCTTCGTTTGATGAAACCAAAGTTCTTCATGCCAATTCATGGTGAATATCGTATGTTAAAAATTCATACGGAACTAGCGGTAGATTGTGATGTACTGCCTGAAAACACATTTATTATGGAAAATGGGGATGTACTTGCATTAAGTGCCAACGAAGCACATGTTGCTGGTCGGATTCCATCAGGCGATATTTATATTGATGGTAGCGGAATTGGGGACATTGGCAACATCGTCCTACGAGATCGCCGCATCTTATCGGAAGAAGGATTAGTAATAGTAGTAGTAAGTGCAGATATGGAACGAAAAAAAATTGTTTCTGGTCCAGATATTATTTCTCGCGGTTTTGTTTATATGCGTGAATCTGGAACAATGATAAATGAAGCACAACAAATGTTAAACAAACATCTTCGTTTCACAATTCAAGACAAGCCAGCAGAGTGGGCTGAATTGAAAAATGAAATTACCGATGTACTTAGCCCTTATTTATATGAAAAAACAAAAAGACGTCCAATGATCTTACCGATTATTATGGAAGTGTAGCATACATGAAAACAGAGCCCCCCGTTAAGGGGTGGCTCTGTTTTTTTATATTGATTTATCTTTTTGGTATTTGTCTTATGATAACACTTTCTTTTCGAAGCGATTGATATCTACATCTGCTCCGATGATTATTAGAACATCGTTTAACTGAAGATTCTCATCGGCTGGGGGTGAAACATTTATATTATTTCCACGTTTAACAGCTACAATGTTAATCCCATAACGAGCACGGATATCAAGGTCAATTAAAGACTTTCCAGCTATTTTTTCATTCACTTTGATTTCCATAATAGAATGTTCATCGGACAATTCTAGATAATCTAGTACATTGTTCGACAAAATATTATTCGCAATACGAATTCCCATATCCCGCTCAGGATGCACTACTTGGTCCGCACCAATTTTGCGCAATACTTTTTCATGGTAATCATTTTGCGCTTTAACTGTAATTTTCTTCACACCAATTTCTTTCAACATAAGCGTAGTTAAAATACTCGCTTGAATATTATCACCTATCGCTACAATTACATGCTCGAAGTTTCGAATGCCTAGAGATTTTAAAACAGCCTCATCTGTTGTGTCAGCTACTACTGCCTGCGTAGCAATCGGTGCAAACTCATCAACTCGTTCTGG
The DNA here is from genome assembly GCF_007676755.1 of Bacillus sp. FJAT-22090. Classification (GTDB taxonomy): domain Bacteria; phylum Bacillota; class Bacilli; order Bacillales_A; family Planococcaceae; genus Psychrobacillus. The sequence continues at coordinate 240,969 of NZ_VEBK01000001.1, forward strand.
TGTAATATCAATGGCCATTACATCTGCACCTTGATCGATTAACTCTCTAACGATACTTCCTCCAAATCGTCCTAAACCAATTACTACAAATTCTTTTTGCATTTTAGTGCCTCCTGCTTACTATTTAAGATGCACTAAGTTTACCATATCATTTCCGAAAATAGATACGGGTTAGCAGATTCATTTTTTCTGTTCTTTCATCAGGAGTATCAATCTTTTTTCTAACATTTTTAAACCATTCTCACCAGATTGTACGTGTCTAAGCAAACCTTTCTTATCAAACAAATAAAAAGATGGAACGATTCTGTTTTGAAATTTTTTCGTAACAATTAGTTTATGGTCTAAACATATTGGATTTTTCATATCCAAACGGTCAGCGGTTTGCCGTATTAGCTTATTGTTTATATCATCCTTGGATCGTGGCATATGAACCCCCACTAGTTGAAAGTTATCTCCATATACTTTTTTCCATTTGGAAATAGTCCCAAATATATTCTCGCATAAAGGACAACTAATGGACCAAAAGTGTACTAATATAGGTACTCCCCCAATTAAGTTTGCTTTCGTTACATGTCCATTCATCCACTCTAGGTCTCCTGAAAACTCAGGTAACTCCTCTCTTAATCGCAATTATTTCTCCCCTTTTTCCTTTTCGTCCATAGCTAGTGTATGCATTCTAAAAAAAACTGCTCCCCACAAATCCAATTTTTTTTTGAAATTATTTAAATAAGTTGTTAAAGTAAACTTAAAGTTGTGTTAAAATAAACTCTGTTTTAGAAAATGCATTCAGATCCAAACTAGGAAATAGCTCTTCATTTTAAAAAAGGAGGCTAATAATTTTGCAAATCGGAAAGAAAATTAAGAGATTACGTCTGAAGAAGGGTTTAACGCAAGAAGAACTAGGGGAAAGAACAGATTTAAGCAAAGGATTTATATCACAGCTAGAAAGAGATATAAACTCCCCTTCTATTGAAACGCTCTTTTCCATTTTAAATGTCCTCGGTTCTAAACCGAAAGATTTTTTTGATGATGAGCATACACGTACAAAAGTCGTTTTTGAGAAGGAAGAACAAACGATTTACGTTGATGAAGAGAAAAATTACAAACTGCACTGGCTAATTTCCGAGTCAAACGAAAATGAGATGGAGCCCGTTCTCATAACTCTAGGAAAAAAGGGTCAATTCAAACAATTCGAGCCCTCCCTTTCGGAGACATTTATATATGTTTTACAAGGAAGTGTAGAATTACTGCTAGGCAAACAACAATATTACGCTTCTACCGGAGAATCTCTCTATTTTGAAGCCGCAGATAATCATTTATTGAAAAATGCTGCTGACGAAGAAACGCAAGTCCTTTACGTCGTCACAAATTCTTATCTATAAAATTGGAGGTATATTATATTGGACACACCTATCATTCGATTTGAGAATGTCACTAAATATTACGATTCAGAAACAACTGTACTTACGGATATTAACTTTGAACTTGAACGCGGAAAATTTTACACATTGCTCGGCCCTTCCGGTTGCGGTAAAACAACTATTTTGCGATTGATCGCAGGATTTATGGAGCCTTCTGGGGGGAATATATATTTTAATGGGAAATTGATCAATAATGTACCTGCAAACGAACGTCAAGTAAATACCGTTTTTCAAGATTATGCTTTATTTCCACATTTAAATGTTTTTGAAAATGTTGCTTTTGGTCTTCGTATTAAAAAACTAGGAAAAAAAGAAATAGAACAAAAAGTTTTGGAAGCATTAAAGTTTGTTAACTTGTCAGGCTATGAAAATAGAGAAATTGCAGAAATGTCAGGTGGACAAAGGCAGCGTGTAGCTATAGCCCGTGCAATTGTAAATGACCCAGAAATCATTTTACTTGATGAGCCGCTTTCTGCACTAGACTTGAAGCTTCGTTCTGAAATGCAATATGAGCTCCGAGAGCTTCAACAACGATTAGGCAAGACATTCATCTTCGTCACGCATGACCAAGAAGAAGCCCTTGCAATGTCAGATGAAATATTTGTGTTGAATGCCGGTAATATTGAACAAAGTGGAACACCGATGGATATTTATGATGAACCAATTAATCGCTTTGTTGCAGATTTTATAGGTGAATCCAATATTGTTTCGGGCACAATGGTTGCGGATTTCCGGGTACGTATTGGTGGAAAAGAGTTTGAATGTGTGGATAAAGGGTTGAATCCAAATGAAAAAGTTGATATTGTTATTCGCCCAGAAGATTTAGAAATCACAGCCGTCGAAAAAGGAAAGATGAAAGTAAAGGTAGATACTCAACTGTTTAGAGGGGTTCACTATGAGCTTTCAACTTATGATGATGAAGGAAACGAATGGCTTGTCCATTCTACAAAAAAAGCAGAAGTAGGAGAATTTATAGGATTAGATTTCGATCCAGAGGCTATCCATGTTATGCGTCTTAATGAAACAGAAGAAGAATTCGATAAGCGACTAGAGTCTTACGGAGAAGATACATATGCAAACTAAAAATACGAAAACATTCTATTTAATACCTTATTTTGCTTGGATTATTCTCTTCGTCATTGCGCCAATTGCACTAATCGCTTATTATTCTCTTTTCGATTTAAGCGGAAATTTCACGTTAGACAATTATAAAAACTTCTTCACCTCTGTTTATTTAAAATTAACGATTAGCTCGTTTTGGTATGCATTTCTCATCACTTTATTCTCTTTAATCATTGCATACCCAACTGCTTATTTACTTACAAAGACAAAGCATAAACAATTATGGTTATTATTGATCATCATACCATCTTGGATCAACTTGCTATTAAAAACATATGCTTTTATTGGAATTTTTGGATTATACGGTCCTATTAATGCATTTTTGAATGTGTTTGGTTTCGGGGAAACACAAATTCTATTTACAGACTTTAGTTTTATTTTTGTATCTGTTTATATATTTATACCATTTATGATTTTGCCTATCTTTAACTCACTGGATAAGTTAAATCCGTCGCTAATTGATGCTAGTAGAGATTTAGGTGCATCCGCTTGGACAACTTTTTCGAAAGTTATCTTGCCGTTAACAACGAATGGTGTAAAAGCAGGTATTCAAGCGGTATTCATTCCTTCCCTCTCACTATTTATGATTACTCGATTAATCGCTGGAAATAAAGTTATTACTCTTGGTACAGCAATCGAGCAACAATTTTTAGTTACACAAAACTGGGGAATGGGTTCTACAATCGCAGTATTCTTAATCATATTTATGGTAATCGTAATGATTATTACTGGTCAAAAAGATAAGGGGGCTACTTCAAATGGAAAGAACTAGTAAGTCAGCAAAGCTATATTTAGCCCTTATTTTTATCATTTTATATGCACCTATCTTTTATTTAATTTTTTATTCATTTAATAGTGCTGGAAATATGAATAATTTTGAATCATTTACTTGGGAGCATTACGGTGCTGTATTTTCTGATACTCGACTCATTATGATTCTTATCAATACAGTAATCGTTGCACTTCTTTCCGCTCTTTTATCCACTATAATCGGTGTATTTGGTTCGATTGGTATTGTGTATATGCGGAACAAGTCAATACGAAATTCTCTCTTATCATTAAACAATGTATTAATAGTAAGTCCTGATGTAGTTATAGGGGCATCATTCTTAATTTTGTTTACAATGATTGGTGTAAAGTTAGGATTCGCATCTGTTTTGATTTCTCATATTGCTTTTAGTATTCCAATTGTTGTCTTAATGGTATTGCCGAAGTTGCAAGAGATGAATAGCTCCTTGATAGATGCAGCTGCAGACCTTGGAGCAACTAAAAGAGATATTTTGACACGCGTTATTATCCCATTTATTAAGCCTGGGATATTTGCTGGCTTTTTTATGGCACTTACTTACTCGCTAGATGATTTTGCTGTAACTTTTTTCGTTACGGGCAATGGATTTAGCACATTATCCGTTGAAATTTACTCAATGGCACGTGCGGGAATCACTTTAACGATCAATGCTTTATCTGGCATTATTTTTATCGTCACACTAATTCTTGTTGTTGGTTATTATTTTGTTAGCCAAAGAGGAAAAAACCCTGTTGGAATGGGGGCACGAAAATGAAAGACATTATGAGAGCGGCAATTGCCATCATAGTTGTGTGCATCGCATTATTTATAGTAAATGACTATCTAGATAAGTCTTCGGGAAAAGCAGGTAGTGATACTGTCACTATTTACAACTGGGGAGAATATATTGATCCAGATTTAATCGCTCAATTTGAGGATGAAACTGGTTATCGTGTGGTGTATGAGACATTCGATTCGAACGAAGCAATGATGACAAAAATCGAACAAGGTGGAACATCGTATGATATAGCAGTTCCATCTGAATACGCTATCGAAAAAATGAAAGAAAATAATTTACTATTACCAATCGATCATTCAAAAATTCCTAATATGAAAAATGTTGATCCATATTTTTTAGATTTGTCTTTTGATCCAAAAAATCAATATTCTATTCCTTATTTTTGGGGTACTGTAGGGATCGTCTTTAATCCCACCTTGCTAGATGGGCAAACATTTGATAGCTGGGATTCATTGTGGGACCCTACTTTAAAGGGAAAAGTATTATTAGTTGATAGTGCCCGGGAAGTAATCGGTATGGGATTGAATAGCTTAAACTATTCCTTAAACTCTACAGATGAAAAAGAATTAGCACAAGCTTCCGCCAAATTGCGAAAGCTTACTCCTAATGTCAAAGCAATTATTGGAGATGAAGTGACTCAACTAATGGTAAATGAGGAAGCTGCTGTTGCCCTTACTTGGTCAGGACAAGCCGCAGATATGTTGTGGGAAAACGAAGATCTAGACTATTCAGTTCCTGAAGAAGGTTCTAACTTATGGTTCGATAATATGGTAATACCTAAAACAGCTGCCAATATAGAAGGAGCACATGCATTTATCAACTTTATGTTAGATGCTGAAGTAGCCGCTCAAAATGCAGATTATGTTGGCTACTCAATTCCAAATGCAGCTGCAATGGAATTAATGGATGAGGAAGTAACATCGGATGAACGTTTTTATCCAACGGAAGAAACACGAGAACATTTAGAAGTATATAATAATCTCGGACTTGAAATGCTTGGCAAATACAATGAATTGTTTTTGAAATTTAAAATGGGCATGCATTAAGTAAATCGTAAGAAGTAAGACGCACTTTAGGGAAAGTGCGTCTTATTACGTTGACTAGTGATCGCTAAGATTTTCTCCGCTTGCGGACGCTTTCCGCCGGCCCACTCATCCGGCAGGAGTCGCCTCCATAAGAGAAAATCAAAGAAAAGTGCCTATCTCCCAGTATCGACTTGCTAAAAAAATTATCCCTTTTTTCATATGGGTAAATCCCATTTCCTTGGCCGCCTCGCTAAATCCAACTATTACGGAGTGGTTTTCCCATAATCGTATCCAAAAAATGGCTTAGCGCAACAGAATCGTCATGGAGAGCAACCAATTCGACGCCGAAAGCAACTAGATTACCCCGGAAAGCAACCAATTCACCCTCGAGAGCAACCAAATTTATAAAATGGAGTTACTTTACAATCAACGTTGAGTAATTGGCTATTTTAGTTAGCAATTTTGATGGATTGGAGCTTAAGGGCGACGTATGCAGTGGGATAAAGTGAGTAAGAGGAGACTTCGCAGGCGGCCGCGTAAGCGGATGGTGAAGGCTCATCACTCACCCCACGGAAACGTCCGTCCTGCAGCGGAAATCCTAGCAGACACTTCCTTAAGACTCACTATCCCAAAAATAAACAAACTAAAGCATAAAATAGTAAGTCCTCTTTTTATTAAATAAGGTGGATAATATACAGATGAGAAAAAACAATTATTAATAATTCGTGACGCGAAAGTTTTTATTCTTACATAAATGTGATAGAATCGATAGATGCGTGAATAAGAAATTGTAGAAAGCAGGAATTATATTATATGGCGAAGAAATCAAATCAATTTGCACTTTATATATTAATGTTTAATATGTTTATCGCTATGGCAGGTATTGGACTAGTTATTCCAGTTATGCCACAGTACTTAGAAACATTTGGTGTAGCTGGTCAAGCACTTGGATTTATAATAGCGTCTTTTGCATTAGGACAGTTTGTATTTTCACCTTTAGCAGGAGATTTATCAGATACTTTTGGACGTAAAAAACTAATTATGGTCGGATTAGTAATCTTCTCAGCATCTCAGCTATGGTTCGGTGTAGCGACACATGAATGGATGTTATATGCCGCACGTTTCATTAGTGGAATCGGTGGAGCTTTTTTAATTCCTGCAACGATGGCATTTGTTGCAGACATAACAACAATAGAAGAACGAGGAAAAGGAATGGGCTTCATCGGAGCATCCATGTCTCTTGGATTTATGATAGGACCTGCGTTGGGTGGGTTTTTAGCAAAAGTTAGCCTTACTTTTCCATTTTATATGGCTTCAATTGCTGCCATTCTTTCCGCTATAGTATCTTTTATCATCTTACCGGATATAAAGAATGCAGTTTCTGCAAATCCTCAAGTACAGAAAAAACGAGAAAATATACTTCTTCAGATGAAGAACTCTATGAAAACACCCTATTTTATGATGCTCATTATCATTTTCGTGTTTTCATTTGGAATTGCAAATTTCCAAACAACTTTTTCTTTATACGTTGACCATAAATATAATTACACTCCACAGGACATTGCTATTGTATTAACGGTCGGAGGATTTGTCGGTGTTATTGTACAAACTTTAGTGATCAGTAAATTATTTAAACGGTTTGGTGAATTGAACGTTATTTTAGTAAGCCTTGTAGGTGCAGCTTTATCATTATTGGCATTTTTCTTAGTTGATGGGTTCGCATTAGTATTGGTAATAGCTACTTTATTCTCCACTGCAACTACTTTAATACGGCCTGCAGTTAATACGGTCGTGTCAAAGCTTGCTGGGAATGAACAAGGTTTTGCTGCTGGCATGAATAATGCATATATGAGTTTAGGTAATATGGTCGGTCCAGCACTTGCCGGAATGTTTTTTGATATTAATATTAACTTTCCTTTTGTTATTGGCTCTATCATACTTTTATGTTCTGGGATCATTACGATTATTTGGATTCGAAAGAGGAACCCCATTATTATGTAAAAAACTGCAGAAAAACACCCGAGGAAAATATTCTTCGGGTGTTTTTCATATGAATGCAGTTGTTTAAATATACGACATTGTTGCCCTTAACTACTGTCTACCTTTTCTTTTTCTCTTTAACTAACTTTTCTACATTACTTGTACCGGTAGTTGTTTCTACGGAATTTTTCGTTTTCTCGCTATGTCTATTAAATGGTGCAAGTAATTGCCTAAAGCCAAATCTTCGGATTGTAATATCGATGAAAAACAATAGTAATGCAACTAGTATTAGCATCTGTTGAATCGATTGTTTTTCTGAACTACTCAAGTCCATTGGTCTAAATACTTCAGACGCTTCCGTCAGTATTTTACCACCAGTTCGACTCACGATCATCTCAAGTTTAGTTGTATCAGGCTTTTGAACCTTGTATTCTTCACTGTATGGTATAGAGATACCTGCTTGATAAACGGCGTCTTGTTCATTGGAGACCCGGAAAAACACAAGCCCTGGCTCACTCTCTACTGTCACCCTTGACTTGCCTGGCGCAAGTGGCTCAGATGATATAGGAAGTTCTTCTCCTTTTTCATTTACTGCGGCTACCTCGATAAAAGAAGATTTTCCAGAAGGATCTGTTACTGTATAACTACCGTCCCTAGCCTTTTGAATTGTAAAAGGTACTTCACTATAGGAGGGTAAAAGACGTGAAATAGCTGTATTCCAAAAGTCTCCCCAGTGATCCCATCGAGCGAAGTCACCGCTCCACTCTCCTGTTGAATCAGAAGTAAATGCAATCGTTCTTCCCAATCCATACATCCATTCCACTAATACTGGATCTTCTTTTTCACTTTCTGCAATGATTGATGCAGTTTGCTTTGGAGTTGTTGCAATATAAGCATTCATTTGTGGAACGCCATTTGTAAACAAACTCGTCCACGCGGCATCACCATAAATAATTGGATAGAAAGGATTGTCTTCAATATATGTTCTAGATATCATCGCAGTTTCCGTTGACATAATAGCAGGAATAGTCGATTCATCTGCTACATCATAAAAAGTACCTCCACCCATTTCTGCTAAGGTTTCTAATAATGCTCTATCCGCATCTTGACCTACTGCAACAGTTGAAACAGTGATTAAATCTTTTGCACCTTCTTCAATTAACGTTTGGTAATCATTATTAGTAGATGACTGTCCGTCCGTTAATAAAATAATATGCTTCCGCTGTAGCTTTAATGGAGCCAATTTTTCATAAGCTAAGGCAAGACTAGTATAAATTTCTGTACCTCCCCCTACTCCAACGGATAAAATCGTGTCCAATGCATCCTCCTTATTTGTAAGAGGTGCAGTCTCGATTATTTCCCATGGTCGATCATCAAATGCTATAAAACCAAGTGTATCTCCTTCGCGAAGCATTTCAACAGAACGGGCTGCTGCTTCTTTTGCATATTCAAATTTAGACCCGCTCATACTACCAGAGCGGTCCATTACGATTACTAAACCAAGAGAGGGCTGCTGATGCTTCCCTTTAATCTCCATCTCGACAGGTAATAGCTTTTCAATAGGTGTTTTAAAATATCCTCCTAAACCAAAACTATTATTTCCTCCCACCATCATAAAGCCAACCCCAAAGTTTTTCACCGCTTGCTCAATGACCATCATTTTTTGTTCCCCAACTACATGACCGGGAACATTATCAAAAATAATTGCATCATATCTTAAATAATTCGACAGATCAAACGGTAGTTCATTAGCGTCTATGACATCGGTATGAATAGCAGTCTGATCAATAACAGCAGGTATATTCGACCGATTCCCCTCATGCGTCACGATCAATAAATTTGGGGAACTTTCAACGTTTGTTACACTAGTAAGTTTGTTATTCTCTATCAATCCGTCGCCGCTAACAACAACTTGGACCTCATATTTTAAAAGCCCTTCCCCAGTAGATGCATTCCGAAATGTAAAGCTATTCGTACCTTGTTCGAGTGCAATTTGTTCACGAGACAACAGTTGATCATTTTGATAAAGCAATAGTTCGCCTTTTGTATTTGTTGTCGCTTCCAATTGGACATTTAGCTGTTGCTGTTCCCCTTCAAATGCGACTGGTGGTGTTTCAAAAGAAGTTATTGCAACGTCCTCAGAAGCCACTCTGTCTAGCTGAACGACATCGATCGTGACATTACCACCAGCAATCTTCACCAATTCATCCGATACGGATCCACTTGTCTCCAATCCGTCCGTAAGAAGGACGATGCGAGTAGCTTTAGTAGGTTCCACAACTCCAGTAGCAAGTTGTAGTGCTCGTGCTATATCCGTATTCCCAGGCGATTTCATCGGTGTGAAAACAGGTAAATTCACTTCTCCCGCTGTCAATGCCACTTCAGATTGGAAGTCTTCTGCAAATGTGTACACCCCGACAAGTTGGGAATTTTTTCGAGACGCTAAGCTTTTTTCAATCCATTCTGTCACTTGCTGATCCGTTCCTTGAACAGAAGCTGAGCGGTCGACTAGAAAAAGAACTTGTTCTTCTTTAATAGGTAATAATAGATATGGATTGGTCAATCCAAGAACTAAACAAAAAATGGCTAGCAGTCGAATAAAAAATACAACTTTTCCTTCATTCCGAAACCTTTTTTTATCTTTTTTCCACGTCCATATAAAATAAATAATAATCGGAACTACTAATAGTAGCCATAGTGGTTGGTCAACTCGTAAATCCACGTCGTCTTTGCACCTCCCACTCCAATACAAATAATAACAATAATATAAGCAATAAATATGGAACAAATGAATGTGCTGAATAACTTTCCTTCGATTCTATTTGTTGACCACTTACTTTGTAGGTCGTGCCTTTTTTAATCTCTTTTTCTTTTTGAGACAAAGCAACTGTGAAGTTTTTTTCGATATCATTTGAACGGAGTACGTATAAACCTGGTTTCTTCGGCGCTATGAAAGCACCTCCATTTTCAATGGAATATTCATACGAATCGTTCATCGTGTAAATTTCCCATTCATTCGTCGCACTTCCTAAAGATTGCGGCGTTCGCTCATTTGGTGCAAAGGTACCTAAGTACGTATTCCCTGAAGAAAGCTGTTCTTTGACACTCCACATAAATAACGGAAAAGAAGGATGAAGCGGCCAATCTGTCATTTGAATGTCAGATAACACTATAATATCTCCACGAGGTGAAACTTGGATAAAAGGTTCTTCTCCAACAGTGGCAATAGTTGTATATTCCTCAATAGGAGGATATACGCTACTGACATATATATCGGTTAGATTTGCAAACGAAAAAAGGGCGTGTTCACTAGTTTGTACGATACCATTTACTTCGTGTGCTGTAGTATCGTTCCTGCCGATGAATAAGGAAGGGCGTTCTAATTGATCAACGAGACCAAATTGATTGGTCACACGAATGCCCTCTTCCTTTAACAATGCCATTTGCTCCGTAGGTACACTGCTTACATCTATATCCATTGATTGGAAGGCGGTTCTAACGAGCGAATGCATTGCACTATCGACGAACACTTTCGATAATTGGTCTTGCAAATATACTGACATGGAATTATCCAATGCATACTGATCTTTTGCGTCAATGGATGCTTGTAAGAAAGAGGATTCGGATAGCTCATTAAATGATAAAGTGATTGTTTCATTCGCTGGAATCGTCACATTTTCTTTTACTAGCTCTTTTTGTTCATTCGCTAGCTCAAGTTCCGTTACTTGCTCCTGATCGGATTGATTTGCTAACTGGATTAATGCCGAAACACCGCTAGTCGTCTTTGTTGCCCCAAATCTTTTTATAGACAAATTAGATACTTCGGTTGTTAATCCTTTCACATTCCAACTGACATTTTCGTATTGTAATGGTAATTCCTTACGATCTAATACATCTGTGAAAACATAAACTGAGGTAGCTTTATTTTGAAAAAATGATTGTGCAAAATCTAATGATTTTGACATATTTTCATCTTCATAGCTGACTTCCAATTTCTCAATCTCTTTTTTTATTTGATTGATATCCGTTTCTCCGCGAAAAATCACAGTCGGTTGGTTTCCTGTTGTTATCATTGTTAACGGTTTGCCAGCTAGACTTTCCACTAGTTGTAGCATTTGTTTTTTATGTTCGGCAAAAAGGGTTGAAGCGTTCTGATTCACTTCCATTGTTGCAGAAGTGTCCACGACAAATACTACTTGTTCGCCGGCAAGCGCTTGCGTTTTCCAAAATGGCTGAAGTAAAGCAAGAACAAGCAAAAGCATCGCAATCATTTGCAAATAAAACAAAGCATTGCGCTGCAAATGTTGTAAATAAGGAGATGCTTTTGTTTCTTTCATCACTTCCTGCCAAAATAGAGTAGAAGAAACAAGCTGCTTAGCATACTTTTTTCGAAAGAAATAATAAAGCAATACAGCTATCGGAAAAATAGCTGTCCATAAAAATAATAATTGATTAAAACCCACGCATTCTCACCTCATTGCACCCAATTTGCACGTAATAGCTGATGAAACAATACATGCGAAATACCATCATCTGCATTTACTTGAAGTAATCTAGCTCCAAATTTATTACATAATAATTCAAGTCCATCTTGATGTAATTTTCTTTTTTGTTCATAAGATTCAAGAACTCTAGAAGACATGGATACATTTAACTGATGCGACGTTTCTACATCTACTACTTGCACATCTCCAGTATAAGAGGGAGTAAACTCCTCTTTAGTTATCACTTGCAATATTCGAATATCCCCTGCAAACTTCGGTAACTTTTTGAGCAATATCTCCCAAGATGCTAGACTTTCCAAGCAATCCGAAATGACGAACAATACAGTGCAATCTTTTGGCAAAAAGGTTATCGCATTTTCAGTAAATGGAGTAATCATGGCAGGTTCTTTTAAATCAGAAATAGTTTGTGTAAAAGCTTTCCGATACATCGCACCTTTACGTCTGAATGGTGGTTTCTTCTCATTAGTGACAGCAGAAAAAGATAGACGATCATCTCGCTGCAAAACGAGAATGCCTAGGGATACGGCAAGTTGTCTTGCAAAAGTCCATTTTAATGGTTCACTCATTGACTTCGTACAATCGAGTAAAATATGTACGCGCATTTCTTGTTCATCTAAAAATCGTTTGATGAAATACTTATCTGTCCGTGCATATACATTCCAATCTATTTGACGAACATCATCTCCGGGGCTATATTCCCTAAAATCAGAAAAATCAAGTGAAGCTCCAAAACGTTGGGAGCGATGAGAGCCTTTATGTTGTCCGCGCAATTTAGATTTTGTAGCGATGGAGAATCTACTAAGTTTACCTGCCCAATCTTTTGGCACCAACTGATTTATACTCATGCTGTTTGTCCCTGTTTAACCGTTTGTAATACTAAATCTACTAGTTCATCTGCTGTTTTTCCTTCTGCTTCTCCTTCATAGTTAAGCAATAAACGATGTCTAAGGACTGGCTTAGCTACAAATTTAATATCCGCTATGGATACATGATAGCGTCCAGCAACTAGGGCCCTGGCTTTTGCAAGTTTAATAAGGCTTTGTAAACCACGTGGTCCACTACCATACTGAACATATTGGGCAATTTCGGGAATAACGGCTGCCTCTGGATGTGTTGCAGCCACAATATCTACTGCATACTCCAACATATCTTCTGCTATGAGAACTTCTTTTACCATTTGCTGTGCATGTACAATCTCTTCTGCATTCATTATTTTATTCAATTCAATTGTTTGACCACTTGTCGTTCTTTTTGTAATTTCCATTAGTTCTTCTTTTGTTGGGTAAGAGACAAGAATTTTACATAAGAAACGATCCATTTGTGCTTCTGGTAAAGGATAGGTCCCTTCCATTTCTATTGGATTTTGGGTAGCAAGTACAAAAAAAGGTTTATCCATTTGTTTTGTTTCGCCAAGCACAGTTACTGTTTTTTCTCCCATTGCTTCTAACAAAGCACTTTGGGTTTTCGGAGTAGCGCGGTTTATTTCATCCGCTAAAACCATTTGACTAAAAATAGGTCCCTTTTGAAAAGTGAATTGCTGTTTTCCGTTTTCTAAACGTTCAATCATACTCGTACCAGTAATATCAGAAGGCATTAGATCTGGTGTAAACTGTATACGAGAGAAAGATAAGTCCAATACTTCCGAAATAGTTCGGATAAGCATCGTCTTACCTAACCCAGGTAATCCTTCTAACAAAGCATGACCATCTGCAAGAACGCAATATAAGGAAAATTCCACTGCTTCTTTCTGTCCCACTATAAAGGTACCAATTTCCGCTCGTACTTCTTCTAATCGCTTACTTATATTTACATAATCTTCTGTTGTAAATGTCATCATTGTCCTCCTTTATTCATTGTTTTCAACTGTTGAAAAATAATCTTGAACGATTCGTTGTAGGTCTGAAGGTAGTTGCATGCGTTCAGAGCTTTTTATATAAGATTCGGCATACTCATTCACAACTTCTTCGTATGGTTTGGCTGACCCTCGAGTTACTGGTACTTCACCAGGCTGCTCACTTGCTGCCTCCCCCTCTCCCAGCTTTCCTCCATCAATAGAATTATCTCCAATCCCCCCGATTCTTGAAGGGATGGAAAGTAGGTCTCTTCCACCAGAGCCCGTACCTGCTCCAGAGCCTTGGCCGTTTCCTTGTCCTTGACCTTGACCTTGGCCTTGTCCTTGACCCTGGCCCTGGCCTTGACCCTGGCCCTGGCTTTGGCCCTGGCCCTGTCCTTGGCTTTGACCCTGTCCTTGGCCTTGGCTCTGTCCTTGGCCTTGACCTTTTCCTTGGCCCGTTTGGTTCTGACCTTGATTAGCGCTCTGTTGTTGACCATTTCCTGAACTCTGATTATTATTCGTACTTGAATTACCTTGAGCTAGCCCATTCGATGTAAACGGGAAGGATTTACCCATCTTACTTAAGGCAGTTTGAGAAGATGCTATACTTTTCGAAAGAGTATTACTTGCATCATCTAAAGAAGCCAGTTCTTTTTGATCATCCGTACTTAGCGATGATTCTGTTGATCCTTCTTGTTTAGCAAGCTCTTTCTTTTTTTCTAGTTTCTGTTCTTGTAAAGCCAATTCTTTTTGTTTTTTTACTAGCTCCCGTAATGCTTCTTCAGCAGTTTCTACGTCTTTTAGTTTTTCTTTTAGTTCCTTCACATCTTTTTTGACAGAATCCGCTAATTCTTTTTTCTCTAACTTCTCTACTTCTTTTTTTATTTTACTAATAATTTGATCTTCTTTTTCCATATCCTTCGCTTCCAATTGGGTAACTGATGGAAATGCATATAAAACAAGGACTGCAGCTAGTGCAATGGCAAATCCGATAATCCATGTTGGCTGAAAATAATGTTTCTTTCGCAATTTAAATTGCTCAAAGGAAGATTTGCTGCTTTTCTCGGCTTTTTCCAGCAATCCCTGGATAAGAGTGGACTTTTCATGTAAGAACGAAATAGCGGAAATTAATAAATTATCTGGATAGAAAGAATCTAGTTTGTGGAGGGCTTCTTCTTTCGATGGTCTTCTCCAGAATGCAAACAGTATTACTGCGACAAAAACGAAACTTCCAGAAATTATCGCAGTACGAATATAATAAGGAAAAACAAATAGTCGAGAAACAAGTAGAATAGCACCGGTAAAAGTGAAACCATAAAACAATGCCGCTTGAAGCATCCTAATATAATGTTCTATCGCTAAGCCGCGTCTAGCTTTCCCGATATAACGAATCAATTTATGTGGGCTATTCATTCTAACTTCCTCCTCATTTCGAACGCTTCATGTTTACACGTAATTTTTTCACAGCAATTAATATAGATAAAATCGTTATGCATGCATAGAAAATGGTATACCCTGCCCAAATAGGAAAATCCACATTAGTTGATTGAGTAATAAAGCTATCTGAACCAGGAGAAATTAGCGTAAGCATTAAGACAACTGGGTTTATACTTGCAAAAAAGTGACCAAGCGGTGATGAAGTTAATGTACCAGTCGCCATACTATTCATACCAGTTATCACAAGGTAGATAAACCCCGTTACCGCAGTGAAAAAAATCATTGTTCCGTAAGTTGCAATCATTGCCACAATCGTTTTACGAATGATGGTAGAGAACATAATTCCAATTCCACCAATTGCAAGCATTGTCAAAAAGAAAAACAAGAAGATAATTCCAAGCTGACCAGGGGATACACCACCAAAAAGGAAAACTAAGCTGTATATTGGTAATCCAGCCACTAACAGTAAAAGAAGAAATGCAATCGATGATGTTAGTTTGCCTGTAATAATTTGAAATGAACTTTGAGCAGTCGTAAGCAAAATATTTAGCGTTTGCTTTTCTCGTTCTGAACTTATCGCACCTGCTGTTAACCCAGGAGTGATAAATAGAATAAGCCCCAATTGGATATAAGTAAGCATAGCAAACATAAAAAAGCTTTCGTCTGGACGGAAATAACCTGTTCCAGTAAAAGAAGTAGTAAGCATGATAAAGCCAAACACAAATATACACATTGCTATTAGATAAAAAAGAATACCCGTAAAACTTTTTAGCGAGCGAAAACGAAGTTTGATTTCTTTTATTAACACAGGATTAGAAAATGCTTGCTTCATCCTATTTCGCCCCTTTCGTAATTTCCATAAATACATCTTCCAGATCCGTTTCTGTTTCGGAAAAAGAAATAATTTTTAAAGGTTGATCCATCGCTTTTTTCAATAAAGCTATTTGATCCTCTTCTGTTCCTCTATAGTTGAATGTAATCACATTTTTCTCTGTGTCGATTTCCACTTTTGAAGCAAACGGATCCTCTTCAAAAAAGGCGGCAGCATTTTCTAACAGTCCCTTAATCTTTACGGTTATATGTCTTTCACCAGCAAGTTGTGCTTGAATTTCTGCCACCGAACCATGGGCAATCAGTCTACCGCCATCAATCACACCTATTTCATCACACATTTCCGCAAGCTCAGGCAAGATGTGAGATGAGATAAGTATCGTTTTGCCCATATTTTTTAACTGTCTTAATATATCTCGCATTTCGATGCGGGCTCTTGGATCTAATCCAGAAGCCGGTTCATCAAGGATTAATACTTTCGGGTCATGGATGAGGGAACGTGCAAGGCATAACCGCTGTTTCATTCCACGAGACAGTAAATCTACATATTCATATCGTTTATGTGTAAGATTAACAAGTTCCAAAAGCTGGGGTATTAAAATCTTTCGATCTGCTTCTGAGATTCCGTAGCTTGCTCCATAAAAGTCTAAATATTCATTTGCCTTCAACTGATCATACACTCCGAAAAAGTCAGGCATATAGCCTATTTGCTTGCGAACTTCTTGGGCATGGGTTTTCACACTTTTTCCATTCACAAATGCTTCACCAGAAGTTGGTTGCAGCAAGGTTGCTAATATCGAAAAAGTAGTGGACTTTCCAGCTCCGTTCGCTCCAACAAAGCCGAATACAGTTCCTTCTTCCAATGTTAGGTGCAAATCGTTCAGCGCATAAAAAGAGCCATATTTTTTCGTCAATCCTTTAATTTCTATCATTGCTTAACCTCCCCTTTTACCCGCACTTCTGGAAGTCGTGTATATGCATCATTTTGAACCGATTTTTTATGCAATTTATAATATACTTCTCCTTCATCGTTTATATAGTCTTGGATATTTTCTGTTTTGGTGAATCTGCTTTCGTCTATTTCTTCGAAGCTTTGCGTTGCAATATTCCAAATTTCTATTGTATGCGAGTTTCGATCTGTATTAGCAATTTGTAATTGCGTCCAATTTACTTTATCTAGCGGGATTGTATTAGGAACTTTCCAATATACATTATATTCGCCATCGTCTAAGTACCATTCTAAACTGTTATTCATCACCGGTTCCATATACTTTCCATATTCATTCGTATTCACATTTACGGTAAACATATTTGCAGGTAACACGAATTCCCCAGCAAAGATTGTATCGGCTGTAAAAGGCTGAATTAGTAAATGAAGGGTAGACATCTCTACTTTCTTATTTTTTAATTCAACCGGTAGTATGTTATCCTCTACCAAACCTGTGATTACAGGAGCAGTTCCTGTCTGGTCGTACATTAAACTAGCACTATATAAAGATTGCTTTCGTTGCTCCAGCAGATCATCTATCGTTGCCGTATTCATACCATAATTGCTATTCATATATGGATTAGAAATAGGCATCAACATAACTGCACCTAGCTCTTTATTTACTTCTAGCTGTTCTCCTGACTTAAGATCGCCCAATTTGATCAATTTACTTCCAGACCAAACGGAAACTTCTTTTAAAGCAAAAGGAAAATTATTTTGAACTGTACCCGTTAACTTACCTGCTTCTACCTGGAGTTTCACATCAAAATCCCCTACATCTGAAAGCTGTGTTTCACCAAAAAGAGAAGAAACCGACCAATATCCTACATCCCGAAAAGTTAACTCACTGTTCGTAGCACGTTTTTCCATAATAGCGTTTTCATATACATTTGGTGTTTGCCCAGTAAATGAATTATTATCTCTCTTTGCTACCATCGTTGTTGTTGTAGGTGACTGGAAAGTAAAATCTCCACTTTTGTTACTTAAAATAGACTCTGCATAATAGCCATGCAAACTTTTATCTTCATTCACATGTAAAAAAGAGGACTGTTGCACCTGTGGACGTGCAATTCGGTCTTTTGCTCCATAACCAAAAATAGCTGCAGAAGCAATAATCGCAGTGAGTGGAATAATTCCCCAAGCATATTCTCTTTTGTCTTTTCTTTTCAAAATAATATATAAAAGAGGTCCGACAATAATCATATAAACTACTACTATCCCGATCATCAATGGAGTTGAAACTTTAAAGGAGCTAAACAAAGAGTTCGTATTGCCTAGATCATACACAAGCTGGTCTTTCGTGTTATATCCATACATATTCGGTGTATTTTGAATGGAGATTGATTGTAAAATAGTAGCCATTAAATCACTGTAAACCGGGTCTTTCGCTAATGGTTCATCTCCAAGTGAAAATGTAGTTTGGATAATGGAACCGCTACCCATTTGCTTTTTTCCAGCTATTATTGTTCCATCCAAATCGAATAACCGCGTAGCACCTTCGTTCAATGTGGAATTATAAACGTTTAAATCATTTGTCAATGTATTATTTGCGGTGAATGCTCGCATTTTATCCGCAGTTAACGTTTGAGTAGTCGATTGTAAAGTTAACGGCAAATAATTCCCTAGTTTCCCTAGCTCCGCAGCTATATTCTCTGAAGCACCTACAACAATATTCCCGCCTGCGACAACGTAGTCAATAAGTGCTTGTTGCTGCTTTTCGGCTAAATCCGCTAAGACGAATTCATCTAAAATAATATAATCCGCCATTTGCCATGCTACTGCATCTGTTGGTAACGAAAAATTGTTTAATTGAGCAACGTGGATTACTTCGTCATTTAATTGATTGGGTTGCTTTATTTGATTCAATACTTTTAGTCTATCTGCACTGTTAGTTAAGGTTAAGTAAAAAATAGTTGTTGTATCGTAAAAATTTGTTCTTAAATTTTTCGTTCCTTTAAAATCGATTGATTTTCCTTTTTCCCATCCACCTTCAAAAAAATGAATAAGTTGAACATTTGCCCCTTGATACATATAATCTTCGCCTAATCCAGTCAGAGCAACTTGGACAGTTTTCGTTTCACCTGCTCCAATTTCAAATGGAATTGCTAGAGCATTTCCAAGATTATACGATTCTACCGCGTCTAAAACGAGGTCTCCGGAAAATGCATCCCCTTTATTTTCAACTGTTAATGTAACAGGCAGCCCTTCCCCGTACTTTGCTTTCCCATTAAATCCAGTCGTAACTTTAACATTTAAGTTTGGAGCGGCTAATACAGTAAGCGTTGGTAATAATAAATAACAGATGAAAAATACCGAAATAACCAACGTTAGCTTTCTAATATACATAATTTGTCCCCCTTTACCTCTATATACATTAGTACGATAATGACAGACGGAAGTTCCTTATCGAAAGATCTGTGCATGGTCTTTTACAATATTGACGAAGGCCTCTACTTGCGGAAGCTCAAATGCTGCGTCATAACCAATAAGCCAAGTGTCTCTGGTTAGTTCGAACTGTTCCTCATTATTAGTTAAAGGAATTTTATGGACATCTTCCTGACCAGTCAATGTGATGGAAGGCAAAATAGCATAACCAATTCCATTTAGTGCCATTTGCTTACACGTCTCAATTTGATCTACCGTTATTTGCCTTTTGGGATTACTCGAGAAATGTTTTTGCCACCATTGTTGAATTTCCTGATAATAATTAGAATCACTTTTAAACTGTATAAAGGGTTTATCCGTCGTTAGCACGTCGTCTATAGACGTCATTTCTTTATCCACTAAATATAACGTATCACGAAATAGATGTATTTTATTCCCTTTCCAATCGGTTTGTCCCCTTACAATCCCGATCTGTGCATCACCATCATAAATGGCTTTTACAATTTCAGAGCTCCATCCAGTAAGAAGCGAGACCTTTGCTTCTGGATACGTCTGTACAAAATCCTTAAGTACTTTAGGCAACCAATTTTGCCCTACAATAGAAGCACATGCAATTTTCAATGTACCATGTACTTTAGACGTTAAAGATTGAATAGCTTCATATAATTCTTCTTTTTGGTGAATCATATTAATAGCAAACTCTATGACCAACTCCCCTTCTGGAGTAGCGGTCAATCCTTTTTGGGAACGTAAAAATAGTTTTGTATTCCATTCTTTTTCGATTGATTGAAGCCGTAGAGAAAGTGCTGGCTGGGACAAGAACAAACGCTCAGCTGCTTTTCTCATATTTTGTTCTTCTGCCAGTACTTTAATAATGAGAAAATCGGAAGTCATAATTTATAGTCCTTTCTTTTTCGGTATCCTAAATACAAATAAAAAACTTAATACTGCAAACGTGAAAGATGCAAGAAATACAGCATGCAACGCATTATCTAAGCCAATTTGAAAGAATGAAAGCTGCTCGAATGAAAAGAGCTTGCGAGCTTCTGCATCTAGTAATTTATCCACAATGTCTAACCCATAGGAGGATTTAGCATCTTTCAAGTAATTTCCTAACATTTGATTGACAATCATACCAAGCAGTGCCGCTCCTACTGTATTTCCAAAGTTCCTCATAAATATATTACTAGCAGTTGCCACTCCTCTTAATTCATGATTTACTGCCCCTTGGATCGAAACAATGAATGGAGTACTCGTTAACCCCATTCCGATTCCCACTAAGAAACTGCACCCTGCCACTAAAACAGGTGAAAGCGTCGCATGAATAAGTAAAAAAGAAAAAGTCCCCCCCAATAAAAATATGGTCCCAACTAAAGATAGCTTAAATGCACCAAACTTTGGAAGTAATCTACCAGCAACTGTAGAAGCGAGAGGCCACCCGATCGACATAGTTGTTAAAGTGAAACCTGCCACTATCGCCTTTTGTTCCATTACACCTGTTACATACATTGGCAAGTAACTGGATAGACCTATTAAAATAACCCCAGTAAAAAAAGAAATAATATTTGCATATAATATCGTTTTATTTTTCCAAATAGAAAGTGGCATAAAAGGCTCTGTTGCTTTTTGTTCCCATTTTATGAACAGGTAAAAACAGACTCCAAATATAATCAATAAGCCAATACTAACAATGGAAATCCAAGAAAATGTTTGTCCACCTTCCACTAGCCAAAATAAGAGGGACGATAAAATAATCGTTAACAAAATCGCACCTTTATAGTCTATGGATGGCTTGTTCTTTTGAACCGGCTCATGTAAAAACAAAGCGATTCCTATCATCGCAATAATCCCTAATGGAATATTAACCCAAAATACATATTTCCAACCTATCGTTTCTACCAATATCCCTCCAATTGCTGGACCCGATACTGCCGAAATACCCCAAACACTAGACAAATATCCTTGGATTTTCGCACGTTCTTCTCCTTGGTAAATATCCCCGATAATAGTTGTTGCGATAGGTTGGACTGCTCCAGCACCTAACCCTTGGATAAGACGAAAAATAATAAGCTGTTCCATAGAAGTTGCAAATCCACACAAAAAGGAACCAATTAAAAAGAGGCTGACCCCAATAAAAAATATTTTTTTCTTCCAAATAAATCCGCTAGTTTTCCGTAAATCAAAACCGTTATAGTGCTCATGAGCAAATATGCAGAAAAAACCCAGCTATATCGTGTAAATCCACCTAAATCAGACGTAATGCTTGGCATGGCAGTAGCGATAATAGTTGCTTCCACTGCACTCATAAACATCGCAAGCATAACAGCTATCAACACAAATGGTCGTTTCGTTGTTTTGTTCTTCAACATAAATCCTCCTAATAAGAAAAAGAAGGCCTTCAATAAGGCCCCCTCTGGTTGGTTGTAAATAATTATACTTGAGTTTCTTGTGTTTGGTATAAATACTTTTTCATTTGTTTTAAAATAACTCTTCGTGTTAGGATTCCTAAAAATGTTCGTTCATCATCTATCACACACAGATAAGGATTATTCACTAGTAGATCCAATCCCTTTTGGAATTTTTCTTTAATGTGAATAACAGGTACATCTGTCTTCATAATATCGTCTACTTTTAAATCGGGTAAACGTTCATATTCAATATGTTCTAATCCTAAAATTTCATCTGTTATTTGTTGAGTACTTATTAGTCCATGTAATCTATATTTCACATCTAGTACCGGGATAGACGAATATCCCGTTTTAGTTAAAACTAATAATGCGTGTTCTGCATTATTTCCTAGTTGTACATGTGCTACTTTTTCTGCGGAAATAATATAATCCTCGATTGGGATTTGTAAAAAGTCTTTACTGCTGACAAATATCATAGCATTCTACTCCTTTGTTTGTTTCCATTTAAAGAAAACATAACCTATGAAACTATGATAGCATACGAACGGAAAAAAAGACTATGGAATCGCTTACAATTATTTATATTTTTTTATGGCCGGGACATGCACATACGTTTGATAACATAAATGGATAAGCATTATAGAGATAAAGCGTCGTAAACGGTGTGCGCTTGGATTTATTATCCATTAAAAGTTAGGAAATGGCTTAGCGAGACCAATTGTCATTTGAAAGCAACCAATTCAACAGGAAACGCAACCAGTTTTAGCGTGAAAGCAACCAAATTGGCAAAGAGCGCAACCAATTCTCCACGGAAAGGCTAGCGGACACTGATTGTCCTGCACTTTACTTGAAGTCTCCCCTTAATTTAAATGGATTAGATCGTCCATTAAAATTTGCGCAACATATCAGACGTTACTCGCAACTTTCTAGACCAGATTTGCAACATTTTGATGGGATGGAACTTTTATGCTTGGATAGCAACAAATTTGCGACACATAATCCTTAACATGTCGGGAAATCATAATCGGCTTTCTCCCAATAAACTTGCTATGTGAATAATTAGTTGCTTTCCTCTGCGATTTGGTTACTAATAGCGATTTTCTGATAACAGACATTTCTTATGAATTTTTTGAAAATCAGTATTGAGGAAGCAAGCCGTTTCCCATTGATTTTCGTAGTAGGCGGCGGCTCCTGCCAAGGCCAACAAGATGTTGGTCACGAAGGCGTTGCCACACGATGTGGCGATCTTATCCTTTGTTCCGCTGTGGGCAAATGAGCCATTCCAACGAACGCGCAAGCGGACGGGAATGGCTCATCGCTCACCCGGCGGAAAGCGTCCGACTGCTGCGAAAATCATAGCGGTCACTCTAAGACGCAGTATCTCCATAATATAAGCTTTATCAAAAAGGATGCTGGTTTAACCATTGACCTCCGTCTAATGTGACAATTTCACCATTCATATAAGACGCTTTTTCAGAAAGGATAAATGTAGCAAGCTCCGCAATTTCCTCAGGTGTTCCAAGTCGACCTAGCGGAACAGACTTCAAAGTTCTTTGTGCTGCTTCCTCCGACTCCCAAAGCTTTCCTGCCCCTCCTGTCCGTTCAATTGGACCTGGAGCAATGGCGTTTACTCGAATACCATACTTACTCCCCCACTCGACAGCAAGTGTTCTTGTCAACGACATGACACCTGCTTTTGCAGCTGCCGAATGGGCTATCTTAGCACCGGCACCCCAAGCATATGTAGCAAGCATATTTAAAATAGCTCCTTTTTCACCCTTGTTGATCCAATAGTTTCCTACTGCATTAGAGCAATAGAAAGATCCATTCAGCACAATATCAATAACTGCTTTCCAGCCATTAGGAGAAAGTTTTTCTGTTTCTACTATAAAATTTCCGGCAGCATTATTCACTAGCCCATCGATTTGACCGTAAGTTTTGTCTGTAAAATCTACCATTGCCTGAACATGCTCTGGATTACGCACATCCATTTGAAAAATAGAAATAGTATTTCCGTAAGCTTCTACTTCTTTTTTAGCAATTTCCAATTTTTCTAAATCACGACCCGTGATTACCACATTTGCTCCTTCTGAAACAAATTTCATCGCCATATGTTTACCCATACCACTTGAACCACCAGTAACAATTATCGTTTTCTCTTTCAACATACCGTAAATCCCCCTTGTCAAATTGAATGAACATTCACTCAATATGTTACCATAATAAAAAAAGAAAAACCGTAAATTTCATAAAGAAATTTACGGTTGAATGTTATCCATATACGATTGATTGATATCATCTATTGGCACTGGACGACTAAAATAATAGCCTTGTGCTTTTTGACAATTTGCAGATTTCAACATTTCAACTTGTTGATCCTTTTCTACACCTTCCGCGATAACTTCCATTCCTAGACTATGCGCTAATTGAATTATTGTAGTAGCGATTGCTGCATTTTTTTCATCTAGTTCCATATCCTTTATAAACGATTGGTCAATTTTAATAATATCAATCGGATATTTTTTCAAGTAACTAAGAGAAGAGTATCCTGTCCCAAAGTCATCTATGGAAATGACTACTCCAATATCCTTCAATTCTTTTAGCATAGTTAACGTATCTTGCATATCCGTCATTGCGCTCTCCGTAATTTCTACTTCTAAAGAACATGGACTAATTCCATATTTATTAATTTTTTCTCGGATATTTACTGCAAAATTCTCCTGTTTGAATTGTTTTGGAGAAATATTTACGGCAATTCGAACTGGTCGATAACCTTTCTTTTGCCAATATGCTAATTGCTTACATACTTCTTCTAAAACCCAATCACCAATTCGCATGATCATCCCTGACTCTTCAGCTAATGGAATAAACTGCATTGGTGAAACGTATCCAAACTTTCTGTTATTCCAACGCAGTAGTGCTTCAAAAGAGTTAATCTCTCCTGTAATTAGATTTACCTGAGGTTGATAATGTATAGAAAGCTCTTCCTTTTCGATTGCTCTTCTTAAATGGGACTCCATCAACGCCTCATTCGGAAAGGATAAATTCATTTCCTCTTGGAAGTAACGATAGTGGGCTCTTCCTCTATCCTTTGCCACGTACAGTGCTTGATCTGCTTTAATAAGTAGTTCATCTAGATTTTTCCCATCAAATGGATACATCGAAATGCCAATAGAAGCCGTTACAAAGTATTCTTGATGATCAAGATAGATTGGTTTGGAAAGTTCGCTTAACATACTTTCCGCAAACAGACTCGTCTCTTCACGCGTTTTACTTTTTAAAATAAAAACGAATTCATCTCCACTTTGTCTATATAAATTACATGACTTATTTATAAATAGACTCAGACGATCTGCTATTTTTTTTAATAATTCATCTCCATAATTATAGCCTAGTGACTCATTTATCAGCTTAAAACGATCTAAATCTATTCGCATGATAGCTATCTCACTACTTGCATTGTTTGCTGCTACTAAAATATCACGTAAATGTTCTTTTAAAGCGCGTCGATTCCATAAACCGGTTAAATGGTCGTGGTAGGCTAAATAATATATTTGTTCCTTTTCCTCTGCGTATGTTGTCATATCTCTAATGACCAAGTGAAACTCTTTTACATTATCCTGCGTATTCACAGGAATTGCTTTTAAGTATATATGTAAATAATGCCCATTGGCATGTCTAAAAAGGCAGTTTTGCATTTCCACTGGGTAACCACTTAATGTTTGCTTCATCATAAGCTGAAAATTTCCCAATGACTTATCCTCAATAAATTGCTCAATTGGTTGTTGTATAAGTTTTTCTAATTCATATCCTAAAACTTTTAGTGCAACTGTATTAGCGTAATGAATTATTCCTTTTTCATCTACTAAAAAAACAGAATCCGTATTATGATCCAGAAGAGATATATATTTTTCTTTTATTTCAATTAATGATTGTTTTTCTTTCGCGGCTTCTGTCTTATTATTGATAGTTATTCCATACACGATATTCGGTCCAGTATGTAAGGAAACGATAGAAACATCCGCTGTAAATGATTTTTTGGGAAAAGTCAGTAGAATATTGTGATAGACCTTTTGTTTTTCTTCTTTAAGCCCCATTATAAGTGAGTGCAATTGATACCAGACTTCTTGTGAAAAAAATTGTTGGGGACTTTGACATGTATTTGTAAAAAAACTTGCCGCAGCCTGATTGGCATACATAACGGAAAACTCATTTTTACTTTCCTGTCTCAATAAAGTAAATAGAAAAGGATTTTCGTCGATTAGTTCACCTAAATAATTATTAATAACAAGTTTCGTTTCTACTGAATTGTTCATGAAATCCTCCAATTTGAATCGCAAAAATAGTTGGTACGATTCAAGTTTCAAATATTACCTCACCTTATTTTATCGACATTATTACTATTTTCTTTAGATAATAATTATATAATCCTTTTTTGATTTGTGTATACAATTTCACCGTAAATTGGTATGATATAGTAAATATAAAACATATAAAGGAGGATCCTATGACAGTCAATACAGAAGAGGAACGAATAGCTACTGCAATTTATACAGTAAATCGTCATGCTAAAACAGCAATTGATAAAAAACCACTTTATCAATTAAAGAAATTAGCTATTGAAAAAATGTTAGAAGAAAACAAAGCGCAAAAGATTGGTCTACATTTTGTTCGTAATCCTAGGAATAGTCAACAGCAATCCTCCGTATTAATACAATGCGCAGACTACTACTTTCATATGATCCCAGTAAAAGAGGACTTTAAACAACTACCGCATCTTGGACATCTAGATGAAACGTATAGAAATCCTATTCGGAAGATGAATTTAAGAATGGCAAAACAGGTACTTGCTGATTTTATTGGTCCTCAATCTACGGTGATGAAACCCCCTAACCAATCTACGGTGTACACACAAAAATTTGCAAGACCATCAAATCGAAAAAAACAAACAATGAAATCTTATTTGGATTTATAAAGGAGTACCATAAAAACTGGGACGAGAAGCGGCAAGTTCTTCTCGTCCCTATTTTTATGGCAAGCTGCTGCTATATATAGCCTCTACTCTACACCTTCCTTTAGTTACTACTCTCTTCCCTTTAAGTAGATTTCTTATCTTAAAAAAATAAGGCTGCCCTTAAAAGTCATTTTCTGTGACTTTTGGGACAGCCCCTAGTTTTTAAAGAATAAATTGATCAATTTTTAATACTAATTCTGCTATTTCCGGTTTGCTTATTTGATCTTCCGCTCCTACTTGGTCGCCTTTATGTCGAAGATCGTCAGTAATTAAACTAGAGAAAATAAGTACAGGTAACTTTGATAAAAAGTTATTTTCTTTAATTCTTCTCGTTAATGCATGTCCATCCATTTGTGGCATTTCAATATCAGTCACAACAATTTGAACATGTTCTGCAACATCAGGAGAAACTTTTTCTAAGCTCTCTAAATAGCCTAGTGCGTCTTTTCCATTTTCAAAAAACTCTAGATTAACGTAGCCTGCTTCGTTTAAAGTATCATGTAATAACTTGCGAAGTAAAGGTGAATCTTCGGCTACCACTACTTTTTTATTTGAGCGTTCACGCTCACCAAGTTTTTTTACGGAATCCACATTTATCCCTGATTCCGGATTGATATCTACAATGATTCGTTCGTAGTCTAATAATAATACCATTTCATTTTCTCGTTTTATGACACCGATTACATGCGAGGTACCGCCTTGATAAATATCACTTGGTTTTTCAATTTGTTCCCATGAGATACGATGAATTTGTGTCACATTATCTACATGAAAAACGACTCTTTGTTTGTTAAATTCCGCTACGATATATTTTTCCTGTTCACTTTTATTTCCTTCAGGAATTCCAAGTACCTTCGACATATTCACTACGGGAAGGACTTCTCCTCGCAACTGCACAATACCTTCAACATGTGGGTGTGCATGTGGGATAAAAGTTACTGGAATGGGTTGGATTATTTCTTTTACTTTAATTACATTAATACCAAATTTGTTTGAGCCTACTTGAAACTCTACTATTTCTAATTCATTTGTTCCACTTTCAAGTAAAATCCCTTTATGATCATTCATATGAAACATCCTTTCTAGTAACACTTTCATACCGATTGTAGCATATAGTAGTTAAAACTTCCTATATCATTCGTACGATTTTATAAGTGCTTGGGTACCATTGTTTTCATATCCTTTAGCCACCAGTTCATCATACATCGATTTGGCAAGCTGTAGACCCGGTAGATGCAAGTCCATCTTTTCCGCTTCTTCTAGCGCTATTTTCATATCTTTAACAAAATGTTTAATATAAAAACCGGGTTCATAGTTTTCAGCAATCATGCGAGGAGCCAGATTACTTAATGACCAAGAACCGGCAGCACCGGTTGCGATGGAACCTAAAACTTGTTCTAAATCTAACCCTGCTTTTCTACCGTATGCTAGTGCTTCACATACTCCAATCATTCCTGTGGCAATCGTAATTTGATTGCACATTTTCGTATGTTGACCAGCCCCGGCAGATCCTTGATATAAAATGTTTTCCCCAAAAAGGTTTAAAATAGGCATTACTCGATCGAATGTTTCTTTGTCTCCACCACACATGATGGAAAGTTTCCCCGATTGCGCTCCGATATCTCCTCCAGAAACTGGTGCATCCAAAGAATGCATTCCTTTTTCCTTTGCTGCACTGTCTATTTGTTTTGCAAGAGTCGGTGTGGATGTTGTCATATCGATAACTACTAGTCCTTTATTATCGGCTTCGAAAATACCGTTAGCACCAAAGTATATCTCTTCCACATCGTGTGGATAGCCCACCATTGTAAAAACTATTTGAGTTCCGCTAGCCACCTCACTTGCATGCTTTACCCAAGTAGCTCCTATAGATATAAGTTCTTCTGCTTTTTCTTTTGTTCTCGTATAAATAACTACTTCATGACCAGCAGTTAATAAATGTTTTATCAAACTTTTTCCCATTACACCCGTACCGATAAATCCAACTTTTAAACGTTCTGTCATGTTATTTCCCCCAAATAGTTTTTTTAATACTTCTAGTGTACCAAAAAAAGAGGACCATCCAAATTATTTTTGGATGGTCCTTAAAAAGGGGGAAATGAGAATGTTGCTGTGTTCTTTATTAATATGCCCGTTTCCCCTGTTTTTAAACCTCTTTTTTTAAAAATTTTTCTTCTTTTATTTTTTCTAGACTTTTTATAAATAATTCTGCTTTTTCTGAGCTAATGGATCTGCCACCATATCTAACTTCCTCGTAAATTTCAAAAAATTCGTTTTCTACTTGCCATTCCATTCTTTTAAACCACTCTCTAGCCGTTTCACTTTTATTTCTTTCCAATTCATAAGCATGCGCTTCTAGTTCAAATTGGGCATATTTTTCACGCAAAATAGAAGTCTCAACTTGATACAATGAATATATTGGTTTCTTTTGTTCTTCTTCCTCGCTCATTTGCTCGTTTTCATAATGAATGTCGTTATGCTTTATTTCTATTTTTTCTGGTCTATTTTTTAACAAATAGTGAAGAACGACTATAATAACAATAATAGCTATCCCTAATAAGATCCACTCTACCGGAAAGTTCGTGGCAAGCCCTTCGGTAGTGGACTCTTTCGGTTCTAACGTATCTTGCTGTCCGATAGGTATTCGTTCTCGTTCTCCTTCTTCCATTTGTCTTATTTCCATTCCATCTAAAACCTTTTCTAGATAATTGATTAAAGGGCGTAAAGGTACGAGCAATATACGGACTAACCCTCCTAACAAAAATTCTAATATTCCACGTATAAAAGGTGCAATGAAATATATAGTAATGGATAAACTGACTACAATAGCCATAATAGCAGCATAAATACGGAGAACTTTAGTCTTTGTTAAGGAATTATGCTTGTCCAAACCCGTCGTCACAGTGAAAAACCGAATGCCAAAAAACAGAGCTATTCCTGTTAATAATATTGTATAAAGTATTATACGGTATCCTTCATAACCTAAGACAAAACTAATAAAATGTGCTCCTAGAAATACTCCCAAAAATAATAGCGTAAAACCACTGTCCATAGTTTGCTCTTCTTGAAGCGTATTGAACCTTACTTGCATACGCCATATAGAAAAAATAGAAGCTAATCCAAATAACCAAAAAGGGGCTCCAAACACAAACAGTAATAACAGAATCAGTGGGGGTATAATAAATGGCACTGCCCTACTTGGTCCAGTTTTTCTAAAAATTAAGAAGGCGGTAAGTGCAATTACCATTTGTAAAAGTAGCCAAATAAGCGGTAAGTTCACAGTCGTTTGATTGTATATTAATACAAAAACCAATGCAATCAACCATATATCCTGCAAATAATTTCCAAACGATTGACTTTGAATATTAATAGTGCGGGTCGAATTATCCATTATAATCCTCCCTCCTATTAATATTCGCTTCATATATAACATTTGTACGTTTTTCCCATTTACTAATCGCTGGCACGTACTGCTCCAAATCATGAGTCATAACGTATACGGCAACAGGTAGCTCCAAGTTAGAATCAATGTAAAAAATCATCTGATTAAATGGTATTAAACTATCCGTTTTGGATAATATAGATAAAAGCGATAAAGCTTGTATCCGGTGTATATCTCCGCTTCCCATCGGCAAATATACAAGTGGATACTTCCCGAATGTACGGACATTGATCATAAAAGAATAGGGAATATCTTTTTTATAACAAGCTTCTATATGAGAAGCTAGCCATTCAATTTTTTCTTCAAAGTCAGCTACTACTCCGTAATACTTTTTCACGTTTAACACAAATAGGACAGAGACATCCGCCACTTTTGTAAATACTTTTGTCTGTAGCTCTTGTGTTTTAGCACTAGCCTTCCAGTGAATATGATGAAATTGATCACCTAGTTCGTATTGTCTTGTTCCAACTGGAAAAAAAGGGTCATCATACAAAGAAGAATTTAATTCCAAGTATCCTTGCTTTAGTCTAGATGGGAGAAGTTCCTCATCAATCGGATAAATTTGCGGAAAAACAATCGCTTCCATTAGTATAAAAGGTTTAAAGTCAAGCTGCACAGAGCCTTCTGTGAAAGGATGTGGAATTTGAATCTCCATTTTTTTTATCCTAGCTAGGCCTCTTTGAACCCCTTTAATGGGAATCTTTATAGTCACTTTCTTTTTATAACCTATAGAAAATGGTACTTTTACTTCATAAAATCCCGTATGTGCTATGTCGGTGATTCCATTAGGAGCTATAGGAGTTTGAAAAGATATTATTAAATTACCATTCCAAATAGGCAGCCCTTCATTTTGAAAACTAAACAATAAATTAGACGTCGAATCTTTTATTAAACGAATTCTCTTTTTTTCATTTATAAACTCCAACTTGTTACCGACTCTTTGATAATAGTAAGTATGCAAAATAGCTATAAATAATAGAAAAGAAAGCAGCGATAATAGAAAGTATTGTTTTAATAAGAAACTAATACAAATAGAAATAACTAAAATCTGTATGTAATTTTTCGTATAATTCATTCCAATATCTTGACGTTTCCAATTCATTGAACATTTGCCTCAACAGGCGCTTCAATCATACTTAAAAGCTCGTTCATAACTTCCGATAAATCATGTATTAACATTCCTTCTGACGAAAGTTTCATCCGGTGAAGACATACTGGTTCCACAACTTTTTTCACATCATCTGGAGTCACAAAATGCCTTCCATTTATAAATGCACTTGCTTTAGAAGCTTGTAACAAAGCAAGTGTTGCTCGGCTACTCAATCCCAATTCTATGTATGGATGATTTCTTGTGTTATGAACAATTTGAATAATGTAAGTCAAAATATCTTCATGCACTGTGATGTCTTTTACTTGCTCCGACCATTGTTGAATTTGTTCCAAAGTCGCTACTTTTTTCGATTTTACCTCTCCTGGTGATCGGCCGAATTGTTGTAAAATGATTCTTTCTTCTTCTATAGAAGGATAACCAATTGATAATTTAAACAAAAAGCGATCTAATTGTGCAGCTGGTAATGGAAATGTTCCTTGTTGCGATTCAATGGGATTTTGTGTCGCAATAACCATAAAAGGCGATGGCAGCTTAATCGTTTCCCCATCTATTGATACTTGTTTTTCCTCCATCGCTTCTAATAAACTGGATTGCGTTCTTGGCGTTGCCCGATTTATTTCATCAGCTAGCAATATATTACTCATTACTGGACCAGTTCGAAGAATAAATGCTTGTTGTTGAGGATGAAAGAAACTTATACCTGTTACATCTGAAGGTAAAACATCCGGTGTAAATTGCAGACGTTTAAATTCTCCTTGTATCGCTTCTGCAAAGGCTTTAGCCATCATTGTTTTACCCGAACCCGGAACACTTTCCAACAGAACATGCCCTTCCACTAATAACCCCATAAGCATAAAGTCAATTTCTTTTTCTCGACCAACAATCGCATTGTTTAACTCTTTTTGTAATAGCTTTATACTGTGCATATACACTTCTCCCTATTTGCTATTTTAAATTTTTCATTGATTGATATTCATTTAATAATCGATCCAATTCTTTACTAAGTTCAATCGTTTCTTGATGGGAAACACCTTTTTCATTTGCCGCTAAGACCATTTTCTCTCTTGTACTTTCCATTTGCATTAAAATTGACTTTTCCATGTAAAATTAACCCCTTTACAAAATGTATATTTTTATCACTATACCTTTTGCACACGAAAAACAAACTCATAATCTTCCGACAATTAACGACAATTCAACTTCTAGCAATTTGTGAATAAGTATATATTATTTTCCCGCCTTGCATGGCTGTGCCGGAAAAATGTTTAAAATCTTCTCTTTTTACTAATAGTTCTCGAAAAGCTAAAAAATCTTCTTTGGAAATTTCCAGCATTTCTATGTCACCGTTTTGTAACATATTTAGTTTTTCTTCAAATGAATTCATAAGAATCATTCCTTTCTGGCCCTAAATGGTGTATAATTCACATACTTTTGGTTAAAATACTTTACGTAATCCACTTTTTAGGGCAAACTGTATTGTAGTAAGTTCTAAAAGGGGATGGAACAATCTATGAAAATAGCTGAAGTTGGTAATATTGTCGAGTTTAAAGATGGTCTACAAGGCATTGTCGAGAAAGTTAATGAGAACTCTGTAATAGTCAATCTGACGTTCATGGAGAACTTTGATGAGCTAGAAATGGAAGAAAAAACTGTGATTAATCACAAGCGTTATAAAATATTATATAGTAATGAAGATTAAACGTCATGCCGTTCCTCTCATTCAGAAGAACGGCATTTAACTTTTTAAGGCAGTTATTGCCAAGACGTTTGGAAAAATAGTTAGGATGTGCTTTTTATGTTTCGTCAAATACCAGTTACACGATTAATTCTATCCCTTATATTCGCTTATGCCTTTTCATGGCTAACCTTTTCAAATGACAAAGTATTTTGGTATTTTTATACGTTCACGGTCTTATTCCTTATGTCAACTGCTTATTTTTACGCTAAAATAGAAGATGAACTAAAGACAATTCATTATCTCATACTTAGTATAGCTTACGGAGCACTTATGTATGCTCTTTTACTTATAGGTTATAAACTAATTGACGTTACCCCTTTTACGTCGACCAAAAGTATTCATGTTTTTGCGAAAAAGTTTGGACCGACATCGATATGGCATTACTTATTGCTTCTATTTATCATAGCGCCAGGAGAAGAACTTTTTTGGAGAGGCTATATACAACAACAATTAAAGAAATATCTCTCACCGGTATATGCCATCATACTAGGAGCAGCACTATTTAGTTTTTCATTTGTTTTTAGTGGATTTTGGTTAGGTATATTAGCAGCTTTCGTTGTAGGCCTAATTTTAGGCTTTTTATACGATTGGAAGAAAAGTATGCCCCTTATCATTTTATCGCATATCACAATGCTAGTACTACTATTCCTTCTAATACCATTTACTTGAAGTTGAAACATTATTGCCATTAGCACGTCTATTTAATAAAGGAGCTGAATACTATTGAAAAAATTAAATTTTCTAGTTTCCATTTTATTACTAACATTCCTACTTGGAGCTTGTGGAACTGACAATGACAATGCAAATCCATCAACAACTACTGATGATTCTGTAAACACCGAGACAACCAATCAAGCAGAAGGGGAAACAGAAAGTGTTACCTACCCTAAAGAAGAGCTAAAAGGTACAGCTACAGAAAGCGAAACACAAGGATATACTATTACTGTAATAGACGGCTTCGAACTAACTGCCGAGGAGCCAAATAAAGATTTATTGTTCAATCAGGAAAATGATTTACAATCTATGCGAATTGAGACTTTCAGTAAAGACGAAGCTAATTTGGAAGACACTACAAAAAATTTAGTCGATACGCTGCAAGCTTCCAATGATAATGAGACAGTAGTAGAGTTAGAAGAACAAGAACAAATTCCTTCTAGTGAATCTATTAAAAATGTGAAAGCTTATCAAATAAACACACCAGATGGAATAGTATATGGCTATACATTTGAAAATGAAGGTTTAGTTGTAAAACTTACTGTATTTGATACAAATGAATCTCCTGCTATCAAGCAATTTGTCGATATGGCATCAACCATACACGAAAAATAAAAACTTCGAGCCTGTATACAGGCTCGAAGTTTTTATTTTTCTAGGAAAGTTTTTTTATAGATAATCCTAATTTTTTTATAAGCTCTATTACATGTACCTTCTCTTCTTCGGATAACACATTCATTAATTGGATCAATTGCTGCTCGTGACGTGGAAAAAGTTCGTCCATGAACGCACTACCATCTTTTGTAATCTCCGCATATGTAACACGTCGGTCCGTATCGCTAGAAACTCGGTTTATATAACCTCGTCCTTCTAATTTATCAACTACGTAGGTAATTGAACCACTAGCCAACAAAATCTTATTGCCGATTTGTTGAAGAGGTTGTTTCCCTTTGTGATATAGAAGTTCTAAAACTGCAAATTCTGTCGGGTTCAAACCATTTTCTTGGAAAAATTGATTCGTACATTCATGAATTACTTTATGTGCACGAGACAATACAACAAATAACTTTAGAGCATTGTTCGACGATTCGTTTGTCATTCTAGTCATCCTCACCTATAAAATAGACATTAACTATCATTATATAGGCTATCCTATAATCTTGTCAAAATAGCGTTAGAATCTATTTTCTTGGGGAAGTATAAATGTAAAGGTAGTACCGACTCCTACTTTGCTTTCTACTCTTATTGTGCCTCCATGAGATTCGATAACTTTGTAGATATGAGATAAACCAAGGCCTGTCCCACCAGATTTTGTTGTAAAAAACGGATCAAATATCTTATCTAATTGCTCCTCTGCAATTCCCTGTCCTTGGTCCTTCAGTTCGACGCAGACATCATTTTGCTCCGTATTAGAAATAGTTATCTGAATCTTACCACCATTCGGCATTGCTTCAATGGCATTTTTAATTGAATTCATAAAGACCTGCTTCACAAGATTTTTATCCCCTAAAATTTTGCATGTGCTGTCTATCTTTAGAGAAACGATTATTTCTATATTTTGCATGAGAGCCTGGGGTGCCATAAAATTGACTACCTCGAGCATGAGATCTTTAATTTCAAAATAATCCACTTTGTTATTGGTCGGTTTCGAAACTTCCAGAAACTCCGTTAAAATTTCTTCCATTCGTTTTATTTCATCATTTATAACTGCTAAATACCTTTTTCCGTCCTCATTTGCCGTTTGGTATAATAATTGGGTAAATCCTTTTAGTGAGGTCATGGGGTTTCGAATTTCGTGGGCAATGCTTGCAGCTAATTGGCCAATTGTGCTAAGTGATTCCGTATGATTTAATCGTTTTTTCATATGCATTTTTTCAGATTCATCATGAAGTTCAGTAAGATAGACATTTGTATCTTCCTGTTTGGATACTTTAATATGAATATATTTTAAAACACCCATAAAAGTATTCATTTCACTGAATAACTCGGATTTTCCCGATCGAAGCAGTTTGTTGAAAAATTCTTTTTTGCTTTCAAAGGGTGCTGTGAACATCTCCAATATCGTGACGGCACTAGTTCCGACTATTTTATCTCTATCTATTTGTAATATTTCTTCCGTTTGGGAATTCACATCTAAGATTATACCTTTTTCATCAATAAAAAGAAGACCATTCGAAAATAGCTGAAATATGTGTTCAAACTTCTGCTTATATTCATACTCAACTGGCACAGACTTCACCAAACCTCTCATTGCGAATGAATTTATATGAATAATTAATACTATAATAATTATATAATTATAAATGTGAGTTAATTCTGATTATTCCACATCATTCCCTATATTGATATGGTACATTTTTCCTATATTGTCGACATTCCTATTCGCTGATACAATAGTTATACAAAAGAAGGAGTCATTGATAATGAACATAATATTAACCACATTGAATGCGAAATTCATTCATACAAATTTAGCACTACGCTGCTTAAAAGCATATGCAGAACCAGATTATTCCCCCCTTTTAGTCGAATATACGATTAAAGATCCTACATTCAATATAGTAGCTGACCTTTATCAGAAAAAACCTAATATAGTTGGATTTAGCTGCTATATATGGAATATTGAAGAAACCATTAAAGTTATTAAAATGTTAAAAACGGTAGATCCCTCTATTACCATTATTTTAGGTGGCCCCGAAGTTTCTTACGATACAAATGTTTGGCTTCGACAAGTGAAAGAGATCGACTATATAGTAGTAGGAGAAGGAGAACATTCGTTTAAAGAGTTGTTAAACTTCTTGCATGACAAACAAGCATTAAATGATGTTCCTGGAGTAGCATATGTTCAAGACGACAAATTTATGCTAAATCCGCTACCACCAAAATTAGATTTACGAGAATCTCCTTCCCCTTATCGATTTGCAGAAGATGTTCCAAACCTATCCAAGCGAATTGTTTATATCGAAACGAGTAGGGGTTGTCCGTTTTCATGTCAATTTTGCCTATCTTCTATAGAAGTTGGGGTTCGATATTTTAACCGGGATAAAGTAAAAAATGATATTCGCTTCCTAATGGATAATGGTGCAAAAACGATTAAATTTGTCGATAGAACTTTCAATATTAGCCGAAGCTACGCAATGGAAATGTTCCAATTTTTAATTGATGAGCATTTGCCGGGGGTTGTTTTTCAATTCGAGATTACCGCAGACATTATGCGTCCTGAAGTTATTCAATTTTTAAACGATCACGCACCTGCTGGTTTATTTCGTTTTGAAATTGGAGTCCAGTCCACTAATGATTTAACAAATGAATTGGTGAAACGTAGACAAAATTTCGAGAAGCTTAAACGGACAGTTACAATGGTTAAAAGTGGTGGAAAGATTGACCAGCATCTAGATTTAATTGCCGGTTTACCAGAAGAAGATTATGACTCGTTTCGCAATACTTTTAACGAAGTATTTGAAATGCGTCCTGAGGAATTACAACTTGGATTTTTAAAATTACTTCGCGGAACCGGGTTACGTGTGGAAGCTGAAAAATATGGCTATGTATATGTTGATCAGGCCCCATATGAAATTTTCT
The DNA here is from genome assembly GCF_007676755.1 of Bacillus sp. FJAT-22090. GTDB lineage: Bacteria > Bacillota > Bacilli > Bacillales_A > Planococcaceae > Psychrobacillus. The sequence goes on from NZ_VEBK01000001.1 coordinate 278,092, forward strand.
CCAATAATGTTTTAACTTTTAATGATATTCTTCGTATTAAGCAAGTGGAAGATGTATTAGAAAAATATTGGAATGCACACCGAATGGATAACACACTTGAATATTTATTCGCCCATGTATTTGAGACTCCATTCGATTTCTTTCAACAATTCGGTACATTCTGGGAAGATAGAAATTGGTCAAAAATTGGCCATCAACTAGAAGATTTATATACTCGCTTATATTCCTTTTTAATGGGAATAGACAATATTTCTTTGCCAACTATACAAAGCGTCATGAAATTAGATTATTTGGCTAGACAAAAGTTTCAACCAAGAAAACCTTGGTGGGAGAATGATATGGATAAAGAAGTGCAATCGGCATTATATAAACAACTTGTAGAAAATCCATCGATTGCTGGGGAAGAATTTGTTTCGCATCAGTTAAATGAACGTGAACTATATAAGCAGACATTTATAACGCCTATTTCTATTTGTTTAGATGCTTATAAAGATGGAATTATTAAAGAAAAAGAAGGTTATTTACTGTCTACATTTGGAAAAGGTTCATCTCCTCAATTTTCATTCATAGAAAAAAAAGAGGAAATAATAGACGTTTTATAAAATAGTAAGAGGGGTTAGAAGCGGCATTGCCACTTCTAACCCCTCTTCTTGATTAACCAATTATTACTCGCTCTTTCGGATAGCGATATTTTGTTTTATTGCTCTTTCCACCTAACGTAAAGAGGAAGGAAAGTAAGCCTACACGACCGATAAACATGAGAATCATTATTGTTACTTTTCCTATACTAGACAAATCACCTGTAATTCCTAAAGACATTCCACATGTTCCGAAAGCAGAACTGATTTCAAATACTAATGATGTAATTGGTATATCTGGTTCTGTCACAGTTAGTAAGATAGTAGCTGCAAAGACCATTATCAACGCAATAATAATTACAGCGAACGCTCGAAAAACATCAATTAAATGAATTTCACGATTGAAAACCTGAATATTGTCCTTTCCTCTAGAAAAGTTAATCAAAAACAGAAGGGCAATCGCGAAAGTCGTTGTTCGTATTCCTCCACCAACCGAACTGGGAGAGGCGCCTATAAACATTAACACACTCATCAAGAAATCCGTTCCTTCATTAAAAAGTGTTACATCTATCGTCGTCAGACCAGCAGATCTTGTTGAAACAGAGTGAAAAAACGCAGTAAAAAACTTTTCGTGCCACGGCATATCTTTAAGGGAGTGAAACATTTCAAGTAAAAAAATCATTACTGTTCCTATCACTAGAAGAATTCCGTATGTAATAGTCGTTAATTTCGTAAATAAAGAAAAACGAAAATTTTTATTTCTATTTTTTAAAAACTCCTTTACCTCTATCAATACGGGGAATCCAATAGCACCAAAAACAATTAAAAAACTTGTAATAATTTGAATGAAATAATCCTTATGATACGGGACAAGTGATTGTCCGGTAATATCAAATCCAGCGTTTGTAGTCGCGGATACAGATGTAAAAATGCCTTGGATAATTGCTTGCTTAAATGAATCGTAGTACTGGGTAAAATATAATGCTAATAAAATAGCACCAATAATTTGTATAAACAACAGAATTTTTATAATTTCTCTTATTAGGTGAACGACTCCCGACATAGTCGACTGATTATGGTCGACCATAATCAGTTGCCTTTCCCGTAATCCAATCTTTTTACCAGATAGAAGCCATATAAACGTACCTAATGACATTATCCCAATTCCACCAAGTTGTAAAATGAGAACAATCATAACATATCCGAACACGCTATAAGTTTCTGAAATATTAATGGTTGTAAGTCCCGTAACACTGACCGCACTTACAGCTGTAAATAAACTGTCTATGAAATCTACCTCAACTCCTGGCTTATGAACACCTGGTAAGCATAAGAGGATGACCGAAACAGCAATAGCGATAAAATAATAGGTTACGATGGCTTGTGCGGGAGTAAATTTAGTTTTTGATTTTAGTTGTGGTCGTTTCATACATGTTAGTTCCTTTCAGTAAATCCTGTTAACTCATTGTAAAAAAAAAAAGCATAAAAAGATAGCTTTAAACCATCTTTTTATGCTTCATCTATTATTTTCCTTCTTGAACGTTTTTATTTTTTACAACGCCTAGCAAATAACCACCAACCGCAATTACAAATAATACAGTCCAGAATATAATACTCCAAGGTGTCGAATGTGGGAAATGCTCATCTAATACGCCTACTCCCGGATGGGAAAGTGTTAATACAGCAAGTTTAACCCCTACCCAACCAACGATTAAAAACGCTGCTGTTTCAAGAGTTGGATATTTTTCTAATAATTGAACAAACTTATGGGCAGCAAATCGCATGATGACAAGTCCTATCACTCCACCTAAAAACATTACCGAGAATTGCCCAGCATTAATGCCACCAATATCAAACTCACTTATATGAGGTAATGTAACGGCAATCGCAACAGCCGCAAGCATTGAATCAATTGCAAAGGCAATATCCGCTAATTCTACTTTTAATACTGTCATCCAGAAACCAGATCCTTTTCCTTTCCCATCGGTCTCCGCTGCTTCTGTCGACTCATCTCCACCACTTTTGCGCTGGTCATAAATATGTTTCACAGAGATGAATAATAAGTACGCTGCACCTATTGCCTGCACTTGCCAAATATTCACCAAGAAAGTAATCATGAATAACGCTAAAAACCTAAAAACAAACGCTCCTACTAATCCGTAAAACAATGCCTTTTTCTGTTTATCCTTCGGTAAATGTTTTACCATTACAGCCATTACGACTGCATTATCGGCCGCAAGTAACCCCTCTAACCCTACTAACACTAATAATACCCAACCATACTCCAACAATATTGCCGTATCCATCAATATCCTCCTTTTTTTGCAAACAAAAAGACCCCTGCCTTAAAAAAGGCAAAGGTCTTGCTAAGCAAAATTAATAATTGCTATCATAACCGATGGCAAAAGCCATGTAATGACGACTATGAAATAGGTTTCCCTATAGCTACTCCCCTTTGACAAACGTCAAAAGTCTATTTGATTAATATTAAGTATACTGTAACTTTTTTCATTTGTAAACATCTATCTACTAATTACATGCTATATTTTCTCCGATTTTCTTGCTATTGCTTTTTTTCTCGTTTCTTTATCAAATAAACTATATATCACGGGCACTACATATAATGTTAAGAACGTAGAGCTAATAAGCCCTCCAATTACCGTAATTCCCATCGGCTGATTGATCTCCGTGCCTTCTCCTATACCTAAAGCAAGCGGTACTAGGCCTAAAATCGTCGTTAAAGCCGTCATGAGAATCGGACGAACCCGGTCCCGAACCGATGTTGTAATTGCTTCATAAGATTCCATTCCGTCTGCTTTACGCTGATTTATATAATCTACTAACACAATCCCATTATTCACGACAATACCTACAAGTATAAGTATTCCAATGACCGCTGAAATACTTATTGGTGTTGCTGTTGTAAATAAACCAATGAAAATCCCAATCGTAATAAGCGGTACGCTAAACATAATAACAAATGGGTATTTGTATGATTCAAATTGTGCTGCCATCACAATAAATACTAAAACAACTGCCAATAACACAGCTAAAATCATGTCATTTTTTGCATTATCAAGCAATTCTCTATCTCCGCCAAATGAAATGAATACATTGTCTTCCAATTCCGCTTTATCAATTGCTTCATCAACAAAATCAGACATCTCGCCTAAAGAGAAGGACGATTCATATTTGATTGTAAACGTAACAGCACTTGCCTGATTCACTCTACGTATTGTTAATGGTCCTTCTGCAATTTTAATATCTGCCACGTCTTGCAAACTTATATATAGTCCAGCAGGGGTTCTTAGTTTTAGTTGCTTTAATTGATCAATATTATTTCGAAATGCCTCATCGTATTTCACATACACGCCGTACACATCTTCTTGATCGGAAATAATTTGCGTGGCAAATGCCCCTCTTGTTACATTGTTAACTGTCTGAGCAATTTGTGCGGGTGCAAGCCCGTATTCGTTTGCAGCATCTCTTTTTACCGTCATTTGAACTTCATCCACTGTTTCAGTTAAATCATTTCTATAACTGATGACACCAGGTATTTTTTCTATTCCATCAGAGATAGAGCGTACTGCTTTATTTACCCGTTCTTTGTCCACGGAAGATATCGTAAATGATATAGAATTCGGAGCTGAACCTGCAGCAGTTTGCATATTAAAATTCACTTCAACATTATTGCCAGCCAACTCTTTTACTTTCGGTTGCACTTCATCTACAAAAGTAAAAATTGAACGTTCTCGTTTGTCTAAAGGAACCATTTTGACATATATCTCAGCTATATTAGATTTCGATGTTCCTCTTGATTGCCCTTCTTGGTTACCTCCAACGAAACTAACATACACTTCCACATCTTTTTCTTTTTGTAACTGTTGCTCGATTTTCTTTACGACTTCATCTGTAACAGCTAAAGATGCTCCATTTTCCAATCTCAATGCAATCGTAACGAAGCCTTCATCTGTTGCGGGTAGAAATTCTGTACCCGTTCGGAACAGACCGAATGTAGATATAGCAAGCAAAACAACTGTCATTGAAAGAATGAAAGCACGATGCGCTAAAGACCATTTCACTGATCTCTCAAAATTATTATAAGCCTTCGAACGACGTCTTTTAGCTTCGACATCCCCTTTGGGCTTTTGCAACATTCTACTTGCCATCATTGGAATTACAGTTAATGCAACAACAAGAGAAGCAAATAAACTAAATGAAATCGTTAATGCAAACTCCGTAAATATTTGTCCAATCAGCCCCGATAAAAATAAAACAGGTACAAAAACGGCAACTGTTGTTAAAGTGGATGCTGTAATTGCGCCTGCAACCTCTTTTGTTCCTTTAAAGGCTGCCTCCTTTGGATTGCTCCCTAACCCTAAATGCCTTTCAATATTTTCTATAACAACTATCGAATTATCGACTAACATTCCTATTCCAAGTGCCAAGGCACCTAACGTCATAATATTTAAGGAAAAACCAGCAAAAAACATTAAAACAAACGTAACGATAACAGAATAAGGAATGGCAATACCTATAATGATTGGACTTTTAATGCCCTTCAAAAAGACAAATAATACGAGCATGGCTAAAATTGCGCCAGTGATTAACGTTATACCGATATTGTCAATTGCTATTCTTACATAATCACCTTGGTCAAATAAAATATTCGCCTTTACGCCACTATATTCCGCTTTAGAAAGTTGCTCGTCCAATGCTTGTTTGAATGCTTTTGAAACACTCGCTGTATTTGCACTGGATTCTTGAAAAACGGATAGTAAAACAGCTGGCTCATCATTTGCACGTGTGTCCGAATTTTGCTCTTGCTCAGTAAGTTCAACTGTTGCAATATCTGCAATCGTTACCTTTTTCCCGTCTAGTGGATTTACAGTAATGACTAAGTTTTTGATATCTTCTACTGTAGTAAGCGTACTTACAATTCTAGTAGTAAGCGATTTATTATCCTCAGTCTCAATTGGATTGCCAGGAAGTGATATATTATTAGCCTGTATCAATTGTACAATATCGCTTTGGGTTAGCCCTTTTTCAGCTAATGCATTTTGATTAAGTAATATTTGCACCTCTTCCACTATCGTACCTGATACATTTACACTAGCTACGCCTTTTGTGCTTATCAGATCTTTTTCTAATCTTTCCGCTACTATTCGAATATCTTCCTCTGTTCCCGCTCCGCTTAAGGATAGTTGAATTACTGGAAATTGCGAAGGATCAAACTTTAAAAATTGTGGCTTTGTAGCATCTTCAGGCAATATAGCTAGGTCCATTCGTTGCATCACATCTGATTCGATGTCATCCATATTTGTAGACCATTCAAATTCCAACATGATGAAATTGGCGCCTTCTTGGGAAGTACTTTTAATAGACTTGATTCCAGGCAAAGTACTTAAAGAAGCTTCTAAAGGCTTTGTAATTTTTTCATTCACTTCTACCGGGCTTGCCCCAGGATAACTTGACACAACGACTGCAATTGGTGGATTTAAGTCTGGGATTAAAGTGATGGGGATTTTGAAAAAAGAAACCCCACCTAAAATGATGATTAAAAACATAATAACAGTCGTAAATACTGGCCTTTTTATGGAGAAATCACTTATTTTCATGTTTAGGGCCCACCTTCTAATTTGCTATTTCTATCATATGCTTTAGCGCGAAAGAGTTCAAATTTATTATTACAAAATATGCCGAATGGAAGTCAAGTTATTTCGGGTGGCTCATTAGTGGGTTTGAGTGGAACTTGAGAAGTATTGAGTGAAACTTGAGGTGCTTTGGGTGGAATCCAAGATGCTTGGAGTGAAACTCAGGAAGTGTTATGTGGAACTCACGATGCTTTGATTGGAACTTTGGAGAACTGACTCACGTTTAGAGAAAACACTTTATGATAAAGAAGAAAAGGCCACCTTCTGTAAAGGCGGCCGTCTTCATTAAAGCAAATTATATAATTTAATATGTTCGTACTTGTCTTGGAACCAGCGAGTCGCGAATTCATTTTCAAATAAGAATACATAGTTATCGTAACGATCTTTAACAAGCATGCTACGCGGGCCAGTCATCGACTCTTTAACATCTTCTTCGTTTTCAATCCAACGAGCAACTTTGGATCCGATTGGTTCCATGCGAACTTCCACGTTGTATTCGTTTTTCATGCGATGTTCAAATACTTCGAATTGAAGCTGCCCAACTGCTCCTAAAATAACTTCTTCCGTATGAAGAGTTTTATAAAATTGAATCGCACCTTCTTGTACTAATTGTAAAATTCCTTTATGGAAATGCTTCGATTTTAATACGTTTTTAGCAGTTACTTTTACAAACAATTCAGGTGTAAATTGAGGAAGTTTTTCATAATTAAATGCTTTCTTCCCGCCAACAACAGTATCTCCTATCTGGTAGTTCCCCACATCGTAAAGACCGATAATGTCACCAGCTACAGCAGTATCCACTGTTTCGCGGTCATCCGCTAAAAATTGTGTAGATTGAGTTACTTTAAACGTTTTACCAGTACGGGCAAGGGTTATCGTCATCCCTCTCTCAAATTTTCCGGAAACGATACGGACGAACGCAATACGGTCCCGATGTGCAGGATTCATATTCGCTTGGATTTTGAAAATAAATCCAGAGAATTCCTCATTTAGCGGATTCACTTCTTCTTCATTATCTGTATTACGAGGCTGTGGAGTCGGTGCAAATTGCAAATAAGTCTCTAAAAAAGTTTGGACACCGAAATTAGTTAAAGCACTTCCAAAAAATACAGGCGTTAAATCTCCTGATAGTACCTTTTCTTTATCAAAATCATTCCCTGCTTCATTTAAAAGCATGATGTCTTCCATAGCTTGTGTGTAGTATGAAGTTTGTTTCATTGAGTGATCGACAGCTAACTCCCCATCTTCATCTAGTGGAAGAAATCTTTCGTTTTCCTCTGTTCGGAATTGTTCGATTCGATTATTGTAGCGATCATAAATCCCTAAAAATTCTTTCCCCATGCCGATTGGCCAGTTCATCGCGTAAGACTGAATCCCTAGCACCTCTTCTAATTCTTCCATTAGTTCCAAAGGCTCTTTCCCTTGGCGATCCAGTTTGTTGATAAACGTAAAAATAGGAATTCCTCTCATACGACAAACTTTAAATAGTTTTAACGTTTGTGCCTCGATCCCTTTAGCCGCATCGACAATCATCACTGCACTATCGACAGCCATTAATGTACGATACGTATCTTCACTGAAATCTTGGTGGCCAGGGGTATCTAATATGTTAATCCGGCAATCATTAAAGTCAAATTGCATAACGGAAGAGGTAACGGAAATTCCACGTTGTTTCTCAATTTCCATCCAGTCAGACGTTGCAAATTTCCCAGATTTTTTCCCTTTTACTGTTCCTGCATCACGAATAGCTCCACCAAAATATAAAAGCTTTTCCGTAATAGTTGTTTTACCAGCATCCGGGTGGGAAATAATTGCAAAGGTTCTTCTCTTTAATATTTCATCTTGTGTTTTTATATCCATTCAGTTATATCTCCTTCTTATTCACTTATTTATCATATGGATTTAAGGCAAAAAAAACAAGTAAAAAAGAATCGGTTTTAGCCGATTCTTAAGAAATCTTTGTGTTCACATATGCATATAAAAGCGCTGCTGTATGTTTTAATGAATCTATATGTGTACGTTCGTATGCGTGAGAGGCTTCGATACCAGGTCCAAATAACGCATGCTTCACATCAAAGCCTGCACGAATAGCTGCTGATGCATCTGAACCATAAAAAGGATAAATATCTAGTTTATAATCAATGCCGCCTTGTTTCGCTAGTTCCACTAACTGACGGGTTAATTCATAGTGATAAGGTCCAGAAGAGTCCTTTGCACAAATAGAAACTGTATATTCATCTGAAGTTTGACCGTCACCGATCGCTCCCATATCTACTGCGATGTATTCCACTGTTTGCGGCGGTATATTAGAATTCCCGCCATAGCCGATTTCCTCATTGTTTGAAATATAAAAATGAGTAGTATGTGGAAGCTTCACTTTGTTTTCTTGTACTGACTTAATAAGTTGAAGCAATAGAGCAGTGCTTGCTTTATCATCCAAATGACGGGACTTTATAAATCCAGTTTCTGTTTCCTCAAAACGTGGATCAAATGATACAAAATCGCCTACTTCTATTCCAAGCTTGCGTGTTTCCTCTGTATTAGTTACCTTTTCATCAATACGGACTTCGATGTTTTGCTCATCTCTTGCAAGTCCACTTGCATTTTTATAAACATGCACGGTCGTTTGATGCATAAGAATTGTTCCGCGTATTTTTTTACCACTTGCTGTATGGATTGTGCAATATTCACCTTCGACAGCATTCCAGTTGAATCCGCCAACCATCGTTAGTTTTAGCCTTCCACTAGATTTTACTTCTTTGACCATAGCACCAAGTGTATCCGTATGAGCGGTTAACAGTCGATGTTTCGTATCGTCTTCTCCTTCTATCGTAGCGATTAAAGCACCTTTATTAGTTCGGATATAGGTAACTTGGAGATCCTTCAATATACCTTCCATAAAATCCATAATCTCTTTTGTATATCCTGATGGACTTGGGATTTCTACTAATTGTTTTAATAATGAAACAGTCTCTTTTGCTTGAAATGTATACGACATAAGTTTTCCTCCTTTAGTTATTCCTTTATCATACCAAAAACTACTATGTTCGTAAGTAAGGATTAGCCTAAAAATGAGGCTAGTTTAAATGATGGTACTTCTGATGCTTCAATGGGCTTCGAATAATAGTATCCTTGCACACTATGGCAATCATGTAATTTGAGAAAGTCTATAACTTCTGCTGTTTCCACTCCCTCTGCTACTACTTCCAAGCCTAAACTATGACCGATTCGGATGATGGAAGATACAATCACCCCTTCCCGATCTTCTAATACTCGATTCATAAACACCCGATCTAGTTTCAAGGTGTGAATAGGAAGATCACTCAAATATCGGAAATTAGAAAAGCCGGAACCAAAGTCATCCATTGCGAGTTTAATCCCTATATGTTTTAAATCTCTTAATAATCTAGCTAGTTTTTCCATATTCTTCATCAATACATTTTCAGTAATTTCTATTTCCAAATAATGAGGAGGTAAGCCTGTTTCGGATAATACTGTTTGTAAATGATGAAAAAAATCATTTTGCTCCAGTTCAGCTGGACTTATATTAACTGATATAGTTTGAAAGGAAACACCCATTTCCAACCATTCTACAGCTTGTTTACATGCTTCTTTCAATACATACTTACCGATAGAAATGATTAATCCTGTTTCTTCTGCAAAAGGGATAAAGTCATTCGGTTGAATAATTCCTTCCTCTTTTTTATTCCACCTTATTAGTGCTTCATAGCCGTATATAGACTCCGTTTTCAAATTAACTTTCGGTTGATAAACAAGGAAAAATTCTTTATTTTCAATCGCATATCGAATGTCACTTTCTAAACGCACCTTATTCACAAAGCCATCCTTATGTGTCTGATCAAACAAGATCGCCTTGCCTTTTCCGCTCTCCTTCGATATGTTAAGCGCTAAATCTGCCGAACGGTGCAAAGATCGATACGTTGAACCATGCATTGGATAATAAGAAACACCAATAGAACAAGAAATGTACAGCTCCATTTCATCAATAAAAAAAGGTTGTTCCATTAACTGGATTAAATCTTCCGCGCGTACTAGGGATGAGTTTTTGGCTATATCACCGTCTATAAGAACAACAAACTCATCCCCACCAATGCGATATAACTCTCCAACGTTTACATAATACCTTTTCATTCTCTCTGTCACTTTTTTTAATAACTCGTCACCTGTTACATGACCTAGTGAATCATTAATATTTTTAAAACGATCCAAATCGATATAGAGAAAACTAAAAGGACTTTCTGCAACTATTTTTTCTTGAACATCTCTTTCCAATGCTGCGGTATTATACGTATTTGTCAAGTGGTCTCGATACGCGAGTTCCGCCAATTTCTTTCTTGTACATTCTAGTTCCGTAATATCATTTCCAAAACCTATCGCACCCGTAATACGTCCATTTTTTATAAGAGGAGATATGGTTATATGAATACACTTATCGTCAAACCATTCCTTGTAGGATACTTCTTCTCCTATGCAAACTTCTTTTAATTTCTCATGTAAACGCTCGGACATTTCTTGATTGAAATAGGAATCAATGGAGTGAAATGGTTGAACAATACTTTTGATAGCATTTCCACTCGGTTGAATTGTCTCTAAGCCTCTTTTACGAAAGTAATCAGCTGCAAGTTTTCCGGTAAACAAAGAAAAGCCAAAACATCCGCTTGCATCTTGTTCTACTTTAAAAACTAAATTATTAACGTGATGAACAACTGTTTCAAATGAAGACAATATATTTGACTGCAGTAATAATTCATTTTCCTTCTCTGCCGTAATATCTGTTCTAATACTTAAAAAGTAAGAAGCATTGTCATTCGTTTTCACAGGTAAAATATATGTTTTCACCCAATACAATTCTCCATTTTTTCGTTTATTACAAATTTCTCCTGTCCATATTTCGCCCCTTAATAGCGTGGACCACATACTTTTAAAAAAAGAAGCAGGATGAACTTTTGAATTCACTACTTTATGTGTTTTTCCGATTAGCTCTTCTTTTTTAAAACCCGAAATCTGTACGAAACGATCGTTCACATACAAAATTTGTCCGGCCTTATTCGTTACTGCGACAATCATCGTTTCATTTATCGCATAGTCCATTAATTTCATTTTCATAATGGCATCTTCTAGTCTTTTTTGAAGCTCAAAATCATCTGCCAACGAATCGTTTAATATTGCTTTTTTTATAGTATGAAATAGATCTTCTGACTTACCGTCAAATATAGACAGCATCTTTATTCCTTCCCCCAGTAAACTGAATTGAATAAATAGTATCATTTATATGCTTTCAGTTTAGTAATAAGGTACTGAAGTGTCAACGTCTACATAACAAATAAATAACAATAATGTCGTTAGAGTTTGTTCGCGAACACATTTTTGTAACATTTCAAATGTACTTTCTTATTTTAAAAGTCCTCTTACTAACTTCACCTTATTTTTGTAAGGAGGAAATACGATATTTAGTGGGATGGATGTATTCTTTTTCACGATTGATTTTTGATGGGTGAATAAACTAAAGCTCGCTTCTCCATGATAGGCTTGCATACCAGAGTTCCCTACCCCGCCAAATGGAAGATGAGCGCTGCCAGCATGCGTAATTGTATCGTTAATACATCCACCTCCAAAAGGAAGCTCTTGCAAGAAGTAGGATTGTGCTCGACTGTTCTCGCTAAACATGTATGCAGCAAGCGGTTTTGGTAGCTTGCGAATACGATGAATAACCGCTGGCAAATCAGTATATCCTAAAACCGGTAAAATCGGACCGAAAATTTCCTCCTCCATAGAAGGACTTGAGAAGTCTATACCATCCAATATTGTCGGTTCGATATATAAATCTTCTAAATCCGTTTTCCCTCCAAAAATAATGTGTTTCTTTTCTTTACTAATCATTTTTTGTAGGCGAAGGAAGTGATTTGTATTTACTATTCTTCCAAAGTCGGGGCTGCTTTGAATTGTTTTGCCGTAAAATTGCTGGATTGCTTGTTGTAAATGCTTCAAAAATTTTGCTTTCACACTTTCTTCTACTAATACATAATCAGGTGCTATACAAGTTTGACCAGCATTTACAAGTTTCCCCCAGGCAATTCTTTTTGCAGCTACTTCTAAGTTAGCAGTATGATCAACAATTGCCGGGCTTTTACCACCTAATTCAAGCGCAATTGGTGTCAGTCTTTCTGACGCAGCTTGCATGACTAATTTTCCAACCTTCACACTTCCCGTAAAAAAGATAAAATCAAATGGAGCATGAATGAGTAAAGATGTTTCCTCCTTCTCTCCAACCATTACTCGAATATATCGAGGGTCAAACGCTTCTGAGATTATTTTTTGAATCATGTTTGTTGTATATGGTGTTGCTTCAGATGGCTTAATCACTGCACAATTTCCTCCAGCTATCGCACCGAGCAACGGCTCCATTACTAATTGGAAGGGATAATTAAAAGGAGCTATTATTAAAACTGTTCCATATGGATCGTGAACGATAAAACTTTTCGAAGGTTGAAGTGCAACGGGTGTTTTTACTTGTTGGGGTTCCATCCATTTTTCCAAGTTTTTCATTATAAATGAAATATTATCGTACACTAAGCCTATTTCAGTTGTATATGCCTCAAACTCGCTTTTTCTAAGATCCTGATAAAGAGCGTGAATAACCTCTTTCTCATATTTTTTAATCGTATTTTTTAAAATCATTAATTGTTTTATTCGAAATTCCAATGATTTTGTCATTCCCGAATAAAAAAGGTTTTGATGCTCTTCAATGATTTTCTCCAATTGCACTTCATTAAAATTCAATGTATTCCTCTCCTTCAAGTATTAGTTTATTTATATGAATCATACTATTTGTTTCTAGTCGATAAAAGAATTTTACTTATCGATTTGTGTATACACTATTTCTTTCTTTTTTGTGATACATGAATCACCAATATTCCGGAGATACTATTCCATGTAGAGAGAAATTCTTTTTTACCTTTCCATTTCCATTAGTCTATAAGACTTACTTTTTAGGATATGATATTCGATTCATTTTTCAGCCGTTTAGTTTATTCTTGAAACTTGTTGGGGTATATATTTGTCAAATGGATAAAAGGAAACTAAAGGAGGAAATGACATGACAGAAACAGAAACATGGTGGGAACCAATATTTACAGGTGCATTTGCAATGGGAATAAACAAAGAACGATTATCAGAACTAGAAGAGGAAGCATTTCTTTACTTTAAAGAAGAATCAGACGAAACGGAGAGTAATAATTGAATAAACTTTCTACATAAAATCAGCTTTCCCTTAACCGATAAAGGAAAGCTGATTTTTTCATTCAATATTTCTCCATAAATATAAAGCAGCATAACTAAGGTATGGGGACCATGCTTCTAAATGGGAGCTGATTTCTTCTTTCGATGGCTTCTGCTCCATATTCCAAAGTTGCTTTAAAGAATTTTGTAGACCTATATCCGCGAGCGGGAACAAGTTCTCCCTACCTAGTCCAAAAAGTAAAAAGCTTTCTGCTGTCCAAGGGCCGATTCCACGATATTTGGTTAATGTTTTAATAATGGTTTCGTCGGTATCATTTGCAAAAGCGTCTAAATTTAACTCTCCTTCTGCAATTGCTTTAGATATACCTATTATATACTCCGCTTTTCTAGTACTAAATTGCATATTACGAAGCGTATCAATTTCAAGCAATGCAATTTTTTCTGGAGTCGGATAAAACCAAACCCCTTCCCTCTGTTCCCCAAACGAGTGGACAAACCGTTCCGTCAAAGTTCGTGCGAATGAAAGATTCAATTGTTGATGAATGATACTTTTCATTAAGTTCGCGTATAAAGAATAATCCGTTATGATGGGAGTTCCTTCATACTTTAAAAACAATTCTTTTAAATTTGTCTGTGAGAAATGAGTACTTACCGGCTCTAAATTTCGATGAAAATGAAATATAGACTTAATACGTTCAAAATGCTGATCCGATTCTATACCAGTCAGTATAAAAGTAGGTGCTTGGAATGTACCTATACTCTGAATAGTTATAATCGTTTGGTCTAAAGGAACTTTGACTTGTTGCTTATGTATATCCACCTTATTTAATGGATCTAATGCAAGCCTTGCAATTGCCTCATCAAATCGATAGGCAAAAGGCAATTCAATCATTTCTGTCATTTTTTTCTCTCCTTTATTATGTGCTAAACAGCAGGCACTACAAAATCCCAAATCGCTTCAATAAAGTCGAAGTGACTTGGGATTTTTATCAATTATGTTCTTACATCTTTTAACTTTGCCTCAGGAGCGGTTTCATCTGGTTTAATATCTTCAAATGTTTCATTTGCTTCTTCTAAATCTCTCGTACGATGAGCTAAGCGAGATGCTGCACTTGCAGCGATGCTACAAACTAGATCATCTAAAAATGTATGAACTCCGATGCCAGCTTTTGTATCTAATTTGGATATAATGCCTATTTTATTTTTATCTAAATGACCAAAAGTAGTTACAGCTATACTTCCATACGTATACACAGCACCAAGCGCAATTGTCTCGTCTACACCAAATAGGCCTTCATCTGCTTCTACAATTTCTTGCAAAGGAGCAGAAAGCATTTTTTTCTCTGCAAGTTCATCTAACTCTACACCTACTAAAATGGCATGTTGCATTTCCCTTTTTTTCAAAACACTTTTAATGGATTCCACACAGTGTTCGATTGTTAGCCCTTTATTGTACGGCATTTGCATTTCGAAAACAATTTTAGCAATTTCTTCAATAGTTACTCCTCTACGTAGTAACGCATCATTGGCAGCTTTTTCTACTGTTCGTGAATGAACTCTTGACGTTTGTCTATCCAATTGGCTTATCCCCTTTATTTAGACTTTCACTTCGTATTTCCATGAAGATACAATACAATAATAAACGCAGTTTCTTTTAAGGATTAGAGTTTATTATACCTCTGTTCAAGTATATGTTACAATTTCTATACAACATGATTATTGTAGGAGGACTTTTATGAATCGAGGAGTTGTACAAGATTTAACGCTATTTAGCGAAGCTTTACAAGAAGAGATGCAATTACTAATATATTTGCCACCAAACTATTCTCCTTTGTATAAATACTCTGTTCTTATCGCAAATGATGGAAAAGATTATTTTCAGTTAGGGCGAATTTCTCGAGTTGCAGATGAATTATATGAGCAGAAAGAAATCGAAAACTTAATAATTGTTGGCGTCCCATACAAAAATGTAAAAGACCGAAGAGAAAAATATCATCCAGATGGAGATAAACATCAATCATATATCCGATTTTTAGCACAAGAACTTATCCCTTACATAGATGCAAATTATCCTACTTATCAAATAGGAATGGGACGTGCCTTGATCGGTGATTCACTTGCCGCTACTGTTTCTCTACTAACAGCTCTCCAATATCCAAATACATTTGGAAAAGTTATTTTACATTCTCCACTCGTAAATGAGTATGTATTGTCGCAAGTTGAAAGTTTTAAAGAAATTCATGCATTTTCACTTTATCAAGTTGTTGGAAAAGATGAAATAGCTGTCAAAACAGGCGACGGATTATTAACGGATTTCATCACCCAAAATAGAAAATTGCATAATTTAATAATAAAAAAAGGTTTTTCAGCGTTTTATGACGAATTAGAAGGAGACCATACTTGGAAGCTTTGGCAACCAGATATGAAAAGAGCTCTGCAAAACAATTTCGGCTTATAAAATTTTTTTGTTATAATAGTTATGTGGTCGATATAAATATTACGAGGAGGTAATGAAAAATGAAATACGGTATTGTTGCTTTCCCATCCAAAAAAGTACAGGATTTTGCTAACTCCTACAGAAAGCGTTATGACCCGCATTATGCATTAATCACACCGCATATGACGGTTAAAGGAGTTTTTGAGGCAGATGAAAATGAAATTAAGCATATTGCAGAAAATGTAGCAAAAGTAGTAGCAGAACATAAACCTTTTACATTAAAAACATCCAAAGTCAGTTCGTTTGCACCTGTTACAAACGCTATTTACTTTAAGGTTGAACCAACTGAGGAGCTAATCTCATTACACAAGAGCTTAAATGCTATTGGATTTAATGACGAGGAAAATTATGCATTTGTACCACATATTACAATCGCTCAAAAATTGAACGCAAGCGAACATGACGATATTTATCCACAATTAAAAATGATCGGGGCAGAATTCGAGGAACAAATTGACCGTCTTCATTTACTTTACCAACTAGAAGATGGTTCCTGGACTGTTTACGAAACATTTAGATTGTCTGGAGCTGAATAATAATTGGTAATTGCAAAGAGAGTAGAAACTGAAAAAGAGTATGAAGACGCAATTTTAATAAGAAGAAAAGTTTTCGTGGAAGAGCAAGATGTTCCACTTCATATGGAACTAGACGAATTCGACGCAAACGCGGTTCATTTTGTTGCTTATGACGGGGAAACTCCTTTTGGAGCCGGTCGTATTCGAACAGCCGAACCATCTATCGGAAAAATAGAACGTGTTTGTATTCTTCCTGAATATAGAGGGAAAAGTTTTGGTAATTTAATGATGCAATGCATGGAAGACTATGCATTTTCAAATGGTTTTCAAAAACTAAAACTTAATGCACAAAGCTATGCTATCCCTTTTTATGAAAAAAGAAATTACACGATCACGTCTCCTGAATTTTTAGAGGCTGGAATTCCACATCGTGCAATGGACAAATCATTAACGTCATAATAAAACCGCTAAACGATTCTAACAATCGTTTAGCGGTTTTATATTGTTAAATGTAAAGATTCACACTGTTACCTTTACCACTGATTTCTGCAATTTTTGGTGATAAATTAATCGGATTCGGTTGGATAAAGCCTTTATATAAGGGTAAGTTAGATGGTCCATCTACTTCCGAAAATTGCTTTTCTTCCTCTTCTATTAGCTCTTGTTCTTCCCGCTCTAAATGATCATCAAATATCGATTTCATCTTAATACTATCTACATTATTAATATAAGCAAAATTATAATCGTCCATTAACATTCGATTTGCATAAAGCTGCGATTGTATTGGTTGACTTGGAATAATATATCCCATCTTCTACACCCCCATTTTATTTATACTCTTTACCCGAAGACCTTATACACTAAACATAAAATATTGTTTTTTCCCGATTTTTTTTAGAGCAGCTTTTCTATATCTTTTAAGCTTAGCGAGCTTCCACTTTGTAAAATGGAATTCGTCAGTTCATCTTCTAATTGTTTAGATACTGGTTTATTTGCAACTTTTCCAACCTTGCGCACTATCTTACGCACCTGTTTTTCATCCGTAAAATCAGCATGCGAGATGGCATTGGCAAGCGTAAAAAGTTCCTCCATAGATACTCCAGTTTTGTTTTCAATTGCTTTAAAAAATGAATTTTGCACTTCTTTTCCCCCTCACATTTTGATTAGTTTTGATTAAGGGAGAAAGCTTCTACCGACAATGATTAATAATATGAATAAAACAACGATCAATACAAAAGTTGAGTTTCGATTTCCACCATAACCTCCGCCGTAGCCTCCGCCATAGCCAGGATATCCTCCACCACAGTAGTCGTACATAATCTTTCCCTCCTCTCCTCTTCAACTTATCATATGCAAGGAGGGTACTAAGAAAAAGGGCGAATCAACTAGTAGGTTGTTTTCCTCTTTTGAAAAATAAATGCACCAATTACACCAAATAAGATTGCCGCACTAATACCAGAACTTGTCACTTCGAACATCCCAGTCAGTACGCCTATAAGCCCATGCTTTTCAGCTTCCGCTAGAGCACCATGAGTTAACGAGTTTCCGAAAGATGTAATGGGAATAGTGGCGCCAGCACCTGCAAAATCAATTAGCGGTTCATATAGACCAATACCATCTAAAATAGAACCGCAAACAACTAATGCACTTAAAGTATGTGCAGGTGTTAGTTTTAAACCGTCCATTAATATTTGACCAATCACACAAATAAGACCACCAACAATAAATGAAGTAATTAACGATGTTATCAAATTATCCCCTCTTCTCCATACGGCATTCAATGGCATGAGCAATACAAGGAATTGTTTCACCTTGTTGAAAAGTTAATGGTGACAATAATGCCCCCGTTGCAACAAGAAGCACGCGGCTATATACACCATTTTTTAATTGGTTATAGACATAACTAAAAAAAACTGCAGCTGAACAACCAGCGCCGCTTGCTCCTGCGTTAAAAAATGAATTATCCCCATAAAATTGTGCACCGGCATCCTGTAAAATTACACCGCTATTCTCATCTTGAAACATTTCCTTTAATATCGCTAAACCTATTTTCCCTAAATCACCGGTCATAATAACGTCATAATCCGCCATGCTACTATTAGTATTTTTTAAATGCCTTTCTATTGTGTCTCTTGCTGCAGGTGCCATCGCAGCTCCCATATGTAAAGGATCTGTTTGTCCGCCATCAACTACTCGTCCAATTGTCGCATGTGTAATAATGGGGGCATTTTTTGCATGTTTTTGAAGTAAGGCATAGCCTGCCGCCGTCACTGTCCACTGAGCACTTCCAGGTTTTTGAGCACCATACTCAATTGGATATCTAAACTGCCTTTCTACTGCCGGATGATGACTGGATGCTCCTGCCAAAATCGATTTAGCGTTTCCAGACTCTAAGAGTAGGCTGCCTATTATTAATGATTCCATTGAGCTTGCACAGGCCGAAAAAACTCCCATATAGGGGATTGCTAATTTTCGAGCCGCAAAATTTGTCGGAGATAGCTGATTGATCAAATCACCTCCAATAAACATATCAATGTTTTCCATCTGTTCTTTTCCTTTTCGGGCTGCTAATATGCAAGCTTTCTCTATATAACGGGTATTTGCTTGTTCATATGATTCCCCTTTTTCATTCTCTAATGGAAGTATTTCATCAAATGAATCTACAAAAGAACTTTCTTTCTCCACAGGACCAACAACTACACCCGTGCTCGCTATGCTAGGCATTTCCTTAAACTGAATTGTCCCAAATACATTTACCATGAGACCACTCCCATTTTCACTAATATTGTTTTAATTAATGCTACTAAAAAAGCGGAAAGTACACCGAATACAATAACGGAACCAGCAAGCTTGAACATATTACCACCTATCCCTAACACATATCCTTCTGATTTATGTTCAATCGACGCTGAAATGACGGCATTACCAAATCCTGTTACAGGAACTGCTGAGCCAGCTCCTCCAAACTGAGAAATCTTCTTATATAAACCGGTACCTGTTAAAATCATGGCAATGAACACCATAGTAGCTACCGTCGGATTGCCTGCGGTTCGTTCAGTGAACGGAAAAAATCGTATATAAAATAAAGTAATGAGCTGTCCGACCGTGCAAATAATACCTCCAACTAAAAAGGCTTTTATCATATTTACTAGTAGAGGGGCTTTAGGTGTTTGTTTATCGACAATTTTATCGAATTGTTTTTGATCCATTATGTCTCTTCCTTTGAAAGTAATTTTATTTCTTCGATTTTTTTTGTTAGTTCCTTTGTTTTCAACTTTTTATCTATTATTTCTTCTAATTCCCATCTTATTTTTAAATCACCGCTAACTAAAATTTCTTTATTTGGGAGCTTTTCTTCTAGTTGCTTCTTAATTTTTTTTTCTATCTTTTCTTTTTTAAATCGTTTCATCCTTTTAATATCAATAGCAATGAGGACATCATTTTCGTTTACTACGCTTTTATAACCGTTGATCGTGTCTTGCTTATTTAATATTTGCTGCAGTGGTTGAGTGTCTACTTCAGGGTAAATAGCTTCTTCCCTTTCGCTTGAACAACCTGTTAAAAGCAGCAACATAAGGCAAACACATAATATTTTTTTCATTGGCACTTGCTCCTTTTCCGGTTAGTATGCACCGTGAAAAATGAAATATACAAATGGTACTGTGATATTTGCCCTTACCATTCAGATGAAATTACATAAGTTAGAAAGAGATGAAGAGGAGGTGAATTTCAATGGGTTGTGGAAGAGTGGAAGATGTTACCGATGTGACAAGAAGTGGTCATTGTGTTTGTGATGTCGTACGTGCAATTAAAGATATTCAAGATCAAGCAACTGATGATTGTGCTCCATGTCCTACAAATTGTTTCCTAGAGCCACTTGGAGGTCTTGTTAGCCCTGCTAGACACCAAGCAGATACTCGTGTATTCATGCTTTTAACAAAAGATGGAGATCCTTTCAAAGCATTTTTTAGAGATAGAGACAGATTCGATTGCGATTGTATCTCAGTTTATTTCCGAGTAGAAGATATTTTTGACGGCTGTTGTGCAACGTTACGCGTACTAGAACCACTTAACAGTACAAGAGGCGAAGTAAATTTATTAAGCGATTGTGGAACAAAAATCGATTTAAGAAAACTTTGCCATGTACGTAATTTCGCATTAACTGGTAGCTGTATTACTGTAGATTTGAACTGTTTCTGTGCAATTGAATGTGTAGCAGACGTATTTTTAGATGTATGTGACTGATCGTTTCCATACTTGTAGTGTCTATTCCGTTCGGGACTTCCCGGACGGTTTTATTCTATACACTAGTTTAACCTCTAATACATAATAAAAATGGAGAGACGTGAGACGTTGCATAATCTGCTATTTTGAGGGATTGGAGTGAAATTGGCGGTGACTCCAACAGGTTCAAGTAAGAATGATGAGACTTCGCCGTCCACTTTTACAGTTACCCTTAAAAAGGGACATCCGATCAAAGAGTGATACTATCCGATCATAAAAGTGGGACATCCGATCGTAACAAGGCAGCTTCCGATCATAAGAAACTCGTCCGAATAAAGTGTGATACTATCCAATCATAAAAGAGGGCCATCCGAGCATAACGAGGCAGCTTCCGATCATAAAAATCTCATCCGAGCAAAGAGTGATACTATCCAAGCATAAAAGTGGGCTATCCGAGCATAACTAGGCAGGATCCGATCATAAAAATCTCATCCGAGCAAAGAGTGATACTATCCAAGCATAACTAGGCAGCTTCCGATCATAAGAAACTCGTCCGAACAAAGAGTGATACTATCCTATCATAAAAGAGGGCCATTCGAGCATAAAAGTGGGCTATCCGAGCATAACTAGGCAGCTTCCGATCATAAAAACCTCATGCGAGCAAAGAGTGCTACTATCCAAGCATAAAAGTGGGCCATCCGAGCATAAAAGTGGGCTATCCGAGCATAACTAGGCAGCTTCCGATCATAAAAATCTCGTCCGAACAAAGAGTGATAATATCCGATCTTAAAAATGGGCTATCCGAGCGTAAAATTAGCACAATTTTTAATGGAACTTAAGATGGGAAATAAGTTTGCCGAAGCGGGCCGATTGAGCAGAAGCAGGAGATTGACTCGAATGTATAACCCGAGAAGTCTAGGTGAAAGTGATTGATACGCATTATTCCTATTGCAATATGGAAAATATATCCTCAGGCTTGAAAAATTACAAAAATAAAAAGCAAGTAAGCGAACATTATGTCGTTCACTTACTCGCAATGAAATTCTTTTTAGGACTATTTCAGTGTCCTCTATTTGCTCTATAGTTTTTTTATTTCATTTCAACCCCACGCCATACAATTCGCTTTACTTGATCGATCTTGTACGTCATGAGCTCTCCAGCACCGATTGAAAAAGTAACCTGTTCATCGTCTACAGAATCCACTTCTCCTTGAATCAGTGCGCCATCCTCTAAATGGAAAACTAACGGCCGGTATACTTTACGTTGAAACGGCTTTGAAAGAAATTTTAACTTATCTAATATAGCAATTGTTTTCTCCGTCATACTAGAACGTATTTCATATATTGATGTACTTTCATCTTGTTCTTCTTCCATTTGAATCTCTACCCTTACACCGGGAGGCAAATGAAAAACAGGTGGACCTTTTATGAAAAGTAAAGGATCATTATTATAACTCACAGACACATCCTTTTTCCTTTACTTTATGCATTCACCTAAAATAATGTGATACCACACCTATAAAGAGGAGATAAATACAGTAGCAAGCCCAAGATAAATTAATATACTAATTACATCGTTAATCGTTGTGATAAAAGGTCCTGAAGCAACAGCAGGATCAATTTTCATGCGTTGAATTAATAAAGGGATAAATGTCCCACCAATTGTGGCCACAAAAATAGAAACAAAAATAGCAGCTCCAACTAACAATCCAATTACTAAATCATGCTTCCAAAAGAAAACAATACCGATTACTATTATTCCACATAATAGCCCTGTAGTGAGACCTGTTCCCGCTTCTCGTGCTAGAAGCTTCATTTTACTTTGCTTTTCAATGTCACCTGTCGCAATCCCTCTTATAGCAACGGCGAGTGCTTGAGTACCACTATTTCCGGCCGTTCCAGATATAAGAGGTATAAATACAGCGAGCAATGCAACTTTTTCTAAGGTTCCTGTAAAAACACTCATCAAACTTGCTGTCATCATACCTAAAAATAATAAAATAATAAGCCATGGCAGCCTCTTTTTTGCAGCTTGAAAAGGATTTTTGTCAAATGAATCCATGTCGGAAACACCGGCAAGCTTTGAATAATCGTCCGATGCTTCTTCATCTAATACATCAATTATATCATCAACTGTAACAATCCCAAGAAGATGCTGTTCAAAATCTACTACCGGTACTGCTAAGAAATCATAGTCTTTAATCATATGTGCCACTTCTTCTTGATCATCGCTAACTGATACGCTGACAACCCGTTCGTTCATAATATCCTTAATAAGCGTATCTTCATCCGCTATAATAAGATCACGAAGAGAAATTACTCCCGTTAATTGGTGATTTTCATTCACAACAAATAGATAATAGATTGTCTCAGCATTCGGGGCTTCATTTCTAAGTATAGTCATTGCAGAACGACAAGTGGAATTTTCGGGAATCGCAACATATTCCGTTGTCATAATGGATCCGGCGGTATATTCCTCATAATGAAGAAGATCTTTGATTTCTTGTGCAGACTCTACATCCATTATACTTAAATAACTTGCAACCTCGTCTTTACCCAATTCATTTAATACGTCTACCGCGTTATCCGCATACATATAGGAAAGCATGTCTGCTGCATAGGTTTTATCCATTTCTTTTAAATAGAAGTCATATTGCTCGTCTTCAAACTTTGTCGCTTCAAACAGTTCAGCCATTTCTTTAGGAGATAGGTAGTGAAAGATTTTCTTTCGTATTTCTGGCTCCACCTTTTCAAAAAATAGCGATTGGTCATAAGGATGTAGCTGCATAAATTCTTCTCTAAACTCATCCATTAAATCCTTACTTAAAAAACCAATTAAATTTGACTCTTCTATTTGCAACTGATCCATTTCTTCTTTCACACTTTTCCCTCCTTCCAGTGCTCATACCTATTCATTGTATGGGCTTAAATACGAATAAGCAACCTCTTTCATAGAAAAATGGCATTGTTTACGTTGTATTATTCCCCGGGAAATCATTCTAAAACGATTGGACAATTGAAAACGAAAAAAACCACAAAAAAATACCTAGTATTCAGGATTTTTTAGTGGCTTTCAATTAGATGAAGCTAATCATATCTTTTGGGAATGGAGATACAATTTGTAAATTCTGCTTTGTAAAAGGGTGTACTAAATTTAACTCTCTTGCATGCAATGCTTGTCTATTGATAAACCTCTGGCTACCGCCGTATAAATCGTCTCCGATAAGTGGGTGACCAATCGACATCATATGTACCCGTATTTGATGGGTGCGCCCGGTATGTAGACGTAACCTTACATGGGTAAGATCTTCTCCTTGCATATGAAACCTTTTTAACACTTGGACAGATGTTTTAGCGTTTTTCCCTTCCGGTGAGATAATACGCTCAATAATACTTCCATTTTTACGACCGATTGGTGCATCAATTAGAAAACTATCATTTTCAACAGTTCCATGTACAATTGCCTCATAAGTTCTCGATATAGCACCATTTTTTTGCATTTCACTTAACAAGTGGTGGGCATGTCTGTGTTTTGCAACACAAATAACTCCCGAAGTGTCCTTATCTAATCTTGTGACAATATGAACAGTGGAAGAAAGTCCACTTTCCTCTAAGTAACCAGCTACAAAATTAGCGATTGTCCCCTTTGGATGTTCGCGTGAAGGAATTGTACTAAGTCCAGCTTCCTTGGAAAAAATTAAAAGATGTTCATCCTCAAAAAGAATGGGGAACACACCTTTTTGAGCGATTAGTCCCCCACTCTTTTTCTCTTCTGGAAAGATAATTGTAACGATATCATCTTTTTTTAATTGATGTCTAACTGTTTTTTCTTCTCCATTAACGAGTATGAAGCCGCCTTCATATTTAATACTTGCCAAGGCTTTTTTAGAAATACCATATTGTTTAATTGCATCCCGAAGTAGTAATTGGGATTCTTTTACGTCAAATGTTAACTTTACTTGATTATTTTTCATTTCTCTAAATCACTATCGATGAACGAATCATGTACCCGTTGCCAAAAAGGGAAAGATCTAAAGCGTGCGAAACGGATTTTATCATCTGCCACTCGATATTTAATCGATTGCACGTCTTTATGCAATAATTGTAAATGATCAATTGTGACCATAAAATCTGGGCCTTTTACTGGTTTTAACAAGCAAGAATGATGCTTGGGTAATACGAGAGAGGATCCGACCGTACGAAAAACCCGATTATTGATAGATGCAATTTCTGCAAGTTGCATCGCTTCTAGTGAAGGATGTACTATTGCCCCACCGAGCGCTTTATTGTATGCCGTACTTCCAGAAGGCGTTGACATACAGAGCCCGTCCCCTCTGAATCGTTCGAAATGCTTTCCATTTAGTTCCACATCCATAACTAAAGTTACATCTGGCGATTTGACAGTCGATTCATTGACTGCAAGATAAACCGAACTATCTTCCTCATGCCTATAATTGATTGTTACTTCTAAAAGTGGATATTCAATAACTTCAAACTCTTTTTGTGCAATGCTAATAACTAGCTTTTCGATTTCGATTGGCTTCCAATCTGCATAAAAACCTAGATGGCCAGTGTGAATACCTACAAAGGCAACCGAATTTGTTAAATGCTTATACTTGTGAAAAGCATGTAATAAAGTTCCATCTCCCCCGATTGACAACACAATATCTGGGTTTTCTTCATCGCAGATAAGTCCAAAGTCTACTAAATATTTTTTTGCAGTTTCCATTAAGCGATTGGATAACTCATCATTTCGTGATTGGATAAAAAACCTCATCGTTCGCGCCCCCTCTCTTCTTTATGGCTTTCATGGATTCTTGGAGTGGATAATTCCTTATTTTCACTAAAGTACTTTTGAGCTTCTTGTATTTCTCCTCGTATTAAAGACATTTCCTCATCTAGCCTAAAAGCTGCTTCCGCAGCATATTGTAAACGTTTTTTTATCTCTTCTGGAAAGATTCCTTTATACTTATAATTTAACGAATGTTCAATAGATGCCCAAAAGTTCATTGCAAGTGTGCGAATTTGTATCTCTGCTAAAATATTTATCTCGCCGTGTATAGTTTGGACAGGATACTCAATAATCACATGGTACGATCGATAACCACTTTGTTTTTTATGAGAAATATAATCCCTTTCTTCCACGATTTTTATATCTTTTCGAGAGCGTAATATTTCCACCACGTTTTCAATATCATCTACAAACTGACACATCATCCGCAAACCAGCGATATCAGGTATTTCTTTTGCTAATGTTTCAGAAGGTTCAAATACAATACCTTTCACAAGCGACTTATCATAAATACTTGCTAACGGTTTTACACGTCCTGTTACAAATTCAATCGGCGAGTTTGTATTTTCCATTTCATATTGTGTACGCATTCCTTTTAACTTTACTTTCAATTCGGAAACTGCTTGCTTGTAAGGCTCTAAAAAACGTTCCCATTGCCCCATAAACTCACCTTCATTTCACTTATGCTTTTAATATTTCTTCAAATGCTTCTTCTACCGCTTTGGAAAATTCGACACCGTAGTTATCATTTCCTTCAATATTAAATATAAGCATTTCAAGTTCTTCTTTAAACTTTTGTAGAGTAAGTTCCGCTTCACCGAATTGTAGTGTTGGGTCTTCCTCTGCTTTTAATGTATTTACTAATAACGGCCAAACGTCTTGTCCGAACTTCAAGTAATGATACCCTGTTTCATCTTCTAATAAGTAGACAAAAGATAAAGAATCGGAATCAGTAATCATTTGTCCCCCTGCTTTTATAGTAGGTTGATTTGGTGTTTCTTCTAGTGTAAATCGAATATCATTTTCTAATTGCACACCGCTGTGTACGAAATAAGTAATAGGCAAAATAAATCTTTCCTTTCTGTCCATTCTTTCACTATTTTATCATATTGAAACTCATTGCAAACCGTCTATAATAGAAATAATAGGAAAGGTCGTGAAATTATGCATTCTGAACAAGAAATCGAGTTTAAGAACCTTTTAACAAAAGAAGAATTTCAACGGTTGATAGACGCTTTTATGTTGACAACTCATGATTTTCAAACACAAACAAATTATTATTTCGATACGATTGAAAATTATTTTAAAGAAAAGAAAATGGGGTTTAGATTACGCGTTTTGCCTCATCGCAACGAGCTAACTTTAAAAATTCCAGTACAAGAGCATATTATGGAGGAACAAACAGAAATACTGACAAACGAAGAGCGGGATGCTATTCTCCAGCATTCAAGCTTTCCTCCAGTTTCTTTTTTAGAACAAATAAAATATAATGGGCCCCTTATCTGTATCGGCAGTATGCAAACGAATCGTGCTCAAATTGCTTATAACGGAGGGATTCTTTTTTTCGATCACTCTCATTATAGTCAGACAGAAGATTTTGAGGTAGAATATGAAAGTCAGGATGTCGAAAATGGGCGAAAAAGCTTTCTTAATTTATTAGAAAAACACCATATAACTCATAGACCTGCCGACAAAAAAATTGCTCGCCTTATGAAATATAATAATTCGTTGAAAGGTTGATACCTCTTGGATATTCAATCCCTCAAAACATTAATCGAAATAAATGCCATGCAATCGCTTGGAGCAGTTCAAAGCTCACAAAATAATTCCTCTACCTCTCTTTTTTCTGAGATGTTAGGACAAGTACTTCAAACTGGTGAAAATAATACAACTTCATATAATGATAATTCATTGTTTTATAATGGTAGTTCCCCTGTTTTTATGCCATCAAACTTTGCCTATCAACAGGAAAGCTTGGTGAATAGCATAGCATCTTATGCACCGTCAAATACAATGACAAGTTCTGATTTTAATGACATTATTAATCGCGCAGCAGTAACATATAATGTACCAGCAAAACTAATTAGCTCTGTCATTAAACAAGAATCCAATTTTAACCCGTCTGCTTTAAGTTCTGCAGGAGCATCTGGCCTCATGCAATTGATGCCAGGAACTGCTAAATATTTAGGTGTGACGAACATATTAGACCCAGAGCAAAATGTCATGGGCGGCGCCAAATATTTACGCCAGATGCTCGATCAATTCGATGGGAACATAGAAACGGCACTCGCTGCTTATAATGCAGGACCTGGTGCAGTAAAAAAACATGGTGGCATCCCTCCATATAAAGAAACACAAAATTACGTTCAAAAAGTTTTAAACAACTACCAAGCATAATATGGACACGACCTTTTGCTAGGTCGTTTTTTATTGTAACAACGGAAGTCAAGAGGAAGTAGGTCATACAGTCGTTGCAATACAATATCGCGATTTTAGACCGTATTCCTATGACATAGGCGCTTCCGCTTTTCTTGCAGTCTAATTATTTGAGATAATTCTATTGGATTGATAGAATGATAATAGAGCTAAAGCAAAGGAGTAAAGAATAATGACGCAAAAGCCAATACTTCCTTACGATGAGATCGGAGCAGAAAAATTATCCCAGCTTGTCGATACGTTTTACAGTAATGTAGCCAAACATCCCAAGCTGAAGCCGATCTTTCCAGATGACTTAACGGAAACCGCAAGAAAACAAAAACAATTTTTAACACAGTACCTTGGTGGTCCTAATTTATATACAGAAGAGCATGGACATCCGATGATGAAAATGCGTCATAATCCTTTTCCAATTACACCTGAAAGGGCTAAAGCTTGGCTTGCTTGCATGAGAGCCGCAATGGATACAGTTGGTCTTGAAGGAAAGTTTCGTGAAACTTTTTATAGAAGACTGGAACTTACTGCCAACCACATGGTCAATCAAATGAGTCATGAGGAGGAAGAATTGTGACAAGAACACTAATTCCGACTGAAACGATTACATCTCCTTTACTAAACAAGCCTATAGAAATGTACGTTTTTCTTGATCCACTTTGTCCGGCTTGTTGGGAAATGCAACCGATTATTCGGAAATTGCAAGTGGAATATGGACAGTATTTTACGATTCGAACAGTGCTTAGTACACAGTTGAGTAATTTAAATACTGTTTGTAAAATGCCAATTGAAGATAATACTAAGATTCATTGTGACTTTCCAGACATCGAGCATTCCGTTTTCCCTTCAATCGCTGTGAAAGCTGCAGAATTTCAAGGAAAAAAAGCTGCTCTTCGTTTTTTCAATAAAATACAAGAATATCTTTTTATTAAAACTAAGAATGTTACTTCCTTATCTGTTTTGCAAGAAATAGCAAATAAAGTAAAGATCGATGTAGCGGAATTCACAAAAGATTTTAAGTCAAAAGAGTGTGCACGTTCTTTCCAAAGCGATTTATCTATCACATCCGAAATGGATGTCACTACATTTCCAAGTATCGTATTTTTTAATGAAAATATTGAGGATGAAGGTATAAAAGTTTCTGGTATTTATTCATATGACATTTATGTACAAATACTTCAAGAAATGCTATATGAAAAACCTGAAATACAAGATCCTCCTGCTCTCGAAATACTTTTTGATCGTTTCCATTCTCTAACGACTAATGAAATTGCTAGCTATTATAATATTTCCGAACAACAAGCAGAACGAGAGCTGAAAAAACTTCTATTACTTCAGGTTGTGGAAAGATTAGTATTACCCGACCTTGTCATATGGCGATTGAAAAATAAATAAAATAACGCTCTCCACTTTCAAAGGATGGAGGGCGTTTTTTTATCAGTAAGTAAATTTAATAAATAGAAAACCCCTTTTCCTCAATTAGGAAAAGGGGTTTTCGTTTACAAAGGGGATGGGAGAAATGTTCACGTTCAAACAAAGGGGTGTATGTTATCTTGTGATTTATTTCACACTCTTACTTTATCATGTCCTAAATTAAAATACAATATATTAGCCTGTAGTTTCACAAATTCGTCATACATTAGACGTCTAACCTTCTTCTGAATGGATTGTGTGTAGGGATTGGGGAGCTTGAGGGACTTTTTGGGGAACTCGATGTTTGTTTTGGGGAACTCGCGGCTTGTTTTGGGGAACTCGATGCTCTCTTTGGGGAACTCGTGGCACTCTTTGGGGAACTCGTGGCACTCTTTGGGGAACTCGGGGCTTGTTTTGGGGAACTCGATGCTCTCTTTGGGGAACTCAGTTCGCTTTGGGGAACTCGTTACACGCTTTGGGGAACTCGTTACACGCTTTAGGGAATTCGATGCTCGCTTTAAGGAACTCAGTACACGCTTTGGGGAACTCATTTCCCACCAAACAAAAAGACTAAACCGATTAGGCATCAGTTTAGTCTTGTTAATTCTTATTCTGTTAAAAGCAGTTGTTCTAATTCATTTAACTTTTCTTCAAATACACGACATGCTTCTTCAATAGGAGCAGCGGTGTTCATATCTACTCCCGCTTTTTTCAATACTTCAATTGGATAATCGGAACTGCCTGCTTTTAAGAACTCATTGATATAACGATCAACAGCTGGTTTGCCTTCTTTCAATATTTGGTTGCTTAATGCGGTAGCAGCACTCAATCCTGTAGCATATTGATAAACATAATAATTGTAATAAAAATGTGGAATTCGCGTCCATTCTAATCCAATTTGTTCATCTATGACAATATCGTCACCGAAGTACTTTTGATTTAGTTTATAATATTCTTCTGTTAATTTATCTGCTGTTAAAGCTTCACCATCTTGATCGAGCTGATGAATAATATGCTCAAATTCTGCGAACATTGTTTGGCGGAATACGGTACCACGGAATCCTTCTAGCCAATGATTCAATAAATAAATGCGTTTTTTTGGATCCTCAATAGTTTTTAATAAATAATCATTGAGTAATGCTTCGTTGCAAGTAGATGCTACTTCCGCAACGAAAATGGAATAATCTCCGTATACATATGGCTGATTTGCGCGCGTGTAGTAACTATGAATGCTATGACCAAATTCATGTGCTAAAGTGAATAAATTATTCACGTTATTTTGCCAGTTCATTAAAATATATGGATTCGTTCCATACGTACCAGAAGAATAAGCTCCCGAACGTTTTCCTTTCGTCTCCACTACATCTACCCAACGATTTTCTAATCCTTGCTTCACAATCGCTACATATTCATCGCCGAGCGGTGCGAAACTTTTTAACATAGCATCACAAGCTTCTTCATATGTGTACTCCATTTTCAACTCTTTGACCAATGGCGTGTATAGATCCCACATATGCAACTCATCCAGTTCTAGTACTTTCTTTCGCAAACTCACATATTTATGGAGTAAATGGACATTTTTATTGATGGTTCCCACTAAATTATCGTATACGCTTTCTGGAATATGATTTCCAGACATTGCTGCTTCACGTGCAGATGTATAATTTCTAATTTTAGCGTTTACATTGTCCCCTTTAACGTTCCCTGCTAAGGTAGAAGCAAAGGTATTGCGGAATTGACCATACGTATCATACATTGCTTTGAAGGCATCTTCTCTTACTCGTCCGTCTTCACTTTCTAAAAAGCGTGAATATCGACCATGTGTGAGTTGTACGTCATTGCCATTCTCATCTTTGATCGAAGGAAATTGTAAATCAGCGTTATTAAGTTTTCCAAATGTCTCCGATGAAGCTCCTGCAACTTCGGAAAATTGAGCCAAAAGTGCTTCCTGCTCTTTTGGAAGTATATGTGGACGTTCTTGATTAATCTCTTCTAGAACTTTTCTGTACAATTGTAAATCATTATTTTCCGATAAGTACTTGGTAAGGATTGATTCATCCAGCGATAAAATTTCTGGCACTAAAAAAGATAGTTCCGTAGATACTTTCACAAATAGGGACTTTATACGGCTATCCATTGCTTGATACTTGCTATTAGCCGTATCTTGGTCTGAACGCATATGGGCATAAGAATAAAGCTTACGTAAACGCCAAGTGAGCTCATCGCGATAAGTTAAAACCGCAAATAAGGCATCTGCCCCCTTTGCAATGGTTCCCTGAAATATAGTAGCTTTTTCAGCCAGTTTCGCTACCTCTTGAAATTCTTTTTCCCAAACTTCATCTGAAGAAAAAATATCCTCTAATCTCCATGTCAAATGTTCTTCTACTTCTTCACGTGTTAAAATTTTATTAGTTGTTTCAGTTGTCAAAATGAACTCCCCTTCCAGTTGCTTCGAAATTCGAATCACTCCTTATTTTCTCAATTTTCAGGTCGCTTTGCAAGGAAATCACTATAAAGTAATTGATTCATTTTAGTAATATTGAATTTGCACAAATAAGCGACAGGATCTGACTTTATGAGACATTTTTGAAGTATAGACAAATACGCTTGGACCGCCTTTATTCGGTAAGGATGAAGATCCGAAGCACCAGGAAAAGTTAGGAGAAACATTTCGCAATCATGATCGGAAGCCCGCTCGATAGGAATTTTGAACCTTTTCAAGTAATCAATAAGTTGAATTTGCCATTCGACAGCATGTACAGAAAAAGCAGAGGCATATGCAGTTGGTATACCTATAAAAATAGGTAATCGTTTGGGGAGAAGCTGCCACCTATAACATATTTGCAAAAATATAGATTGTACACCTTTTCTATTAAAATAGTATAAATTATTTACATGCTTGAATCGTTGTTCTCTATAAATACGTAAATAATTTTCATACTCATACATGGTTATGCGTTTTACTATTGCAAATGGCCAGGATTGTTTTTCGAGTGATAGCTTTTTTACTTTAACAATATAATTATTCGATTTAATGTGTAAGGGATCGGAAATATAATGAAAGTGTTTGTTTTGGGGATTATAAGTAATAATCATTTTTCCGTTAGTGGGGGTTACAAGGAAAAATTGCCGATAATATGCTGATAAACGCATAAGTCCTATTTCTCGAGATGGGAACTCAGAAATAGAAGGTGTTCTTAAAATCCAAAGTGGCTCTATATTTTGCTGTTTATATCCTTCATGTCGTTGTAGCATTTTAGTCAATAAAATTGGACTACATTGAAATTCAATAGCAATTGATGTTTGTCTGCTTTGCATCAAAATATCTGGCCTTTGTTTAATTGATGGTATAAATGGCTCGAGTTGAGGATTTCTTTTTTGTTTTTGGAAGAATTCATACAATTGTATTTTACCATTCAGATGATCTTCACTTTCTCCTTCTGAAAAAGAATGGTTACATTCTGAATGCCGCTTATGAGCAAAGTGCGGGATATTGATCAATCCATTCTTCAAAATAACTTCTTCGTTACATTGCAAACATAGAAAAGAGTTATTTTTTTTAAACTGTTTTAAGTATTCTCGGGAATAGTTAGAAGAAATTATTATGTCTCCTTGTTTGGTCGCTGCCGTTAATATGAAAACCACCTCCTATTCAAATGTACGAATTTTCAGCAAAGAAATCAAGCAAAAAAAAAACCTTCTAATAAAAGAAGGTTTAAAAATGCCTATTTAGTTCTTCGAATAC
Organism: Bacillus sp. FJAT-22090; assembly: GCF_007676755.1. Taxonomy (GTDB): domain Bacteria; phylum Bacillota; class Bacilli; order Bacillales_A; family Planococcaceae; genus Psychrobacillus. The sequence goes on from NZ_VEBK01000001.1 coordinate 311,199, forward strand.
ATCATTTACAATGATATCTTTTCCATATTCTTGAATCATATGAATAGTTGTTTTTGTACTATTAGCAAATTCAGAAATAACACTTAGGGTATTTAATACGCTCTCAAGCTCCGTTAATTCTAAATTAAAAATTACATGTAAATGATACTTTTCCGCATAATGATACAATGATGTTTTGAAATTTACTTTATCTAATTTTTTTGCTAGAACTAGTAAATCTTCAAAGTTTTCAAACACGAATGTATATTCAGAAGGAATATCTTCATCATCCATGTAGTGGGAAAAATCATCGAACTCATGAGGACCTATAGAACTGGAGACACCATTTTTGAAAATTTTATTAGAAGGGTCATCCATTTCAAAATTATCATCTGATCGTTCCTCTTGTTTACCTAATTCCGTTCGGGTGACAATCACTTCCAAACCTTTTTCCATCGCATGAACTTGTATCCATAAAGGACCATCTAACTCTTCAAAATGATCATCATCATGAACTTCATCCATCATCTCCCAAAAAAGCTGCTCGCTCTTATCTTTGTTAAACCATATTTCATCTCGGCTGAAGCCTCTTTCTTCAATGTCGATGTATGAAATGTATACTTTGAAAGTGTTATCATTGATACGCTCGATATCCATTTAACACATCTCCTTTCGCTTCCTACCGTTTCGTATAATGTAGTGTCTAATACTATTGTATGTTGTTTATGAAAAAAAGAAAAGGATTCCAGCTTTTCTTTTCAAATTATTAAACACATTTGCATTGTAAGAAAATTTAGTCCTTAATGCAAGCATTCTAAAAAGAAAAACCGATTATTTTCAAAGGTTCTTTGAAAATAATCGGCTCAGTTAACTTCTAGTTAACAAGTTTTTGTGCTTCAAGTAACTGATATGCACGAACTTTTCTAGGTAAGAATCTACGAATTTCGTCCTCGTTATAACCAACTTGCAGACGTTTTTCATCTAGAATGATTGGTCTACGTAACAGCCCAGGATATTCTTGTATCAGTTCGTATAAACGTTGTAAAGGAAGGCTTTCCACGTCTACATTTAGTTTTTGGAATATTTTTGAACGAGTTGATATGATTTCATCTGTCCCGTCTTCTGTCATTCGTAAAATTTCTTTTATTTCACCTATAGTAAGCGGTTCAGAAAAAATATTACGCTCAGTATATGGAATTTCATGTTCTTCTAACCATGCTTTTGCTTTTCTACAAGAAGTACAACTTGGTGAGGTAAATAATGTAACCATCATAAAAAAACACTTCCTTTCAATTAGTGATCGTGTTATATGAATTAGTTTATAATTAATTTAATTTAATACTTTACATTTAAAGTATACACCACATTTAAGTCATTTAAAATACGTTTAATCGAAAAATTTATACTTTAAAAGAAGATGTCACAATTTCGTTGAATATATATAAGGTTATCTTACATAGTTGAAATGATATATACTTATATCAAATTAATACCCATCTCATTTCCCGTTTAAACATAAAAAACAAAAAATAGTTTTATTCTCAATTAGAGCATGACTATTGAAAATCACTGTTATACTAAATAGTACGTATTTCATGAAATAAAGTTTCATTCATCATAAAAAAAGTACAAGTAATTAAACATGTATGGATAATTCCTAATTTATAGGATAAGCTTCGAGGATAGTAGTTCGTTTTTTTGTTTGCTAATTTCACTACTAGAAGTGTTTAGGAAAAAAGGATCGGATTTTAAAAATCCGATCCTTTTTCTTATGGGGTGTAATCTACACCAGGAGAATACTTATTTCCAGCATTCCAAAGTAAGTATTCCATAATACCGGCTTCATTCAATGCTTTAATCTGTGCTTCTACTTCCTCTTTACCATATGTTTGATAATTCCCTGCTCCTAGATAAGAGGCAGTAAAGTCTTGAAGCCACGGTCTAGAAACTGGAGGGTTCTCTAACTCTCCTAATTTTGCATTTTCTACTTTTGCATATTCTTGTACTAATCGGTAAGGCTCTAAGTCTGGTTTTGCTATCCCAAAATAAGATGTCCAATGACTCGGATATATCATAGAAGAAATGACATCTACGTTTTCGGATATTTTCGAGAAATTTTGTCCAATTCCTGGTGCTTCCGGTAATGTTGCAGAATAACCAAAAATATCTACTGAAACCTGGGCACCATACGGCTTCAATTTTTCATTAGCATAAGCTACAAAATCGGTGACTGCAGCAACTCTTCGTTGAACTGGATCAAGCTCAGATGTTTCATATTTCCCCATGGAGTACTTTAAGGTATCCTCTCTTTTTTCAAATCCTTCAGGAAAACGCACATAGTCAAATTGGATCTCTTTGAATCCCATTTTAGCAGCTTCGGTTGCAATTTCTACATTATAGTCCCATACCTCTTGAAGAAATGGATTAACAAATGCTTCTCCTCTTCCATTTTTCCATACGGAAGAACCTTCAACGAATGACCACTCTGGCTTTCTTTCTGCCAATTCGGTGTCTTTAAAAACTACCACACGTGCAATTGGATAAATTTCTTTTTCTTCCATTGTTTCAAGCATAGCTCTAGGATTCTTTATGTATGGTTTTCCAATATCATATTTTGCAAGGGATGAATCTTCACTTGGAATATAAGTTAAATTTCCGAAGTCATCCTTAATATCAACAACCATTGCATTTAATTCAGTTGAGTCTAGCAGCTCTAACAAGCTATTGAATCTAGCTCCTCCTGCAGAATGTCCAGTTACATATACGCCCCTTACAGCATCTGGGTATTTAAATGTCAGTCCAGAGTCATAGGTGAATAATTTAGATGCGGAGACAATTGTTTCATCGATTGACTCAAAACTATATTCTTTCGTTGAAAACTTTTTGGCAAACAAACTAGATTCCGCTGATACAGTACTAGGTACTAAAACAGTAGCTGCTATACTAAAAGCGGCTAGTATTTTTATAGTTTTTTTCATTTGACAGTTCTCCTTTCCGCGTTATTTATTAATTTTAACAATACTATTTTTGGAAAGAAAGAGCAATAAGACTAAAAGTATGCAGGGTTAATCTCCTATACTCTAATAGATGGAAATATATACTCATAATTCCCAAATTCTATTTACTCAAACCTAGTTTGATAGTATAGTTTATTTATAAGTAAGTTCAAGAAAATTCTGGATTTTATTTTGAGAGGGAAGTTTCCATTGAAAAGAAAATTATTAGTAGTAAGCGGTCTAATTATTTGCTGTATTATCATGTTTCTATATTGGTCTACATTGAAAGTACAAATCCAACTTCCTTCTGAACAATGGAGCCGTTCTTTTCAAGTTGACTCATTGACAAGTAATTTCTCTAAACTTCAAAGCGTATCAGAAGAAAATGGGTACACGCTAAGCTTGCTGGATTTTAGAAAGCTCGTTGTTCTATCCTGTGATATGGATATGATATGCGAAGAGAATCGAAGAATTAATAGATTAAATACCTATAAAAATACATGGAGCAATAAAACAGATTCCTATTATATAAGAGGAGATTCCCTTATACAGGCGAATAGTTCTTCGAAGGAAACGAAAATTGCATCTAATGTTTCGAACTTTAGTATGTCAGATGATGTAATTGTATATTGGACAGAAAATCGAGATTTAACGGTCCAAATAGTGATCTATCTTCAGATGCTCAAAATTTCCAAATGGATGACCCAATTACTACTGTTAAAATAGTAGAAAATCAAATTTTTGTTGTAACAAAGAATAAGGATGATGAAATTTATAAACTATTTAGCTTATCGAATGAGATAAATAATCTCTTACAGTTTCAATTAACTTCATCAGAATATCTTTCATCAATAAATATTCTTAAACAAAATGATAACAACTATTCTTTACTAGTAGATAAAAAAATAGGGTCTGCTGCTTCAATTACAAAAAGTTTGGAACTAGCAAACTTTAATCTTACTTCAAACCAGTCACCTACTTTCAACAAACTTTCAATTGTTGATGATGAAACAGGCTTACAATTAAAAAACATTCAATTTCCAACTATTTATCAAGGAAAACATGGATCATTCATTACTTTCTCGTCTACATACTATGATTTTTCTGGAGAAAAGGTGACAAAAGTTTTTGTAGGTAACCTTTCCGATCAGATAATTCATGCAAGCGCTCTAACAAAAAAAGGCTCCCGCTATGAACGTCCCATATTTTTAAATGAACAAACAGTCGCCTATCTGAAAATGAAAGGTGCAAATCGCTTTTTAGAATATTCATCTACAGATGAGGAAAAAATACTAGAAAGCAAAGGAATAATGGAAGGCGATTACAAAGCTGCAGGATACATATTAGTAAGTAAATCGTTCAATGGTTTTATACTTATCTTATTTTCATTTGTTTGGCTTGTTCCTACTTTTCTAATAACCTATGGCATATTATTACTACAAAAAAGAAAATTTGTTCAACGATATAACACAACTTTTATCATACACTTAATTGCATTATTTAGTATTCAAGCCTATTTCTTTTACCGATTTACTTCCCTAGAATCTGTTGTTTATAATATTCCATATATAACAGAGAGTTGGCAGTTCACTATTATATTGGGTGTATCGGCTATTTTATCAGTGTTACCTTTATTTATATTCCGTTACAAGTTATCGGAAGATACGTTTAACCTTTTTGTTTTGTATACGACTTTTATGAATTTAACTACATTATTTTTGTTAATAGGACCTTATATTTTTTAAAAAGCAAAGCGCAGCCTGCGTTTTTGCTTTTCTTTTTTGATTCACAAAAAAAACGGCCATCCTAAGTAGGATGACCGACAAAATTATACGCGTGATTGGGAAATTGCTTTTAAATTTTCTAGTTCTTTTTCAGAACAATATACAAAGTGCCCTGGTGTAACTTCTCGCATTTTCACTTCTTCCCCATCCATATATTTATGGGATGCTGGATCGTATGATTTACGTACACGAGTCCGCTCATAATTTGGATCCGGAAGTGGAATAGCAGATAAAAGAGACTGCGTGTACGGATGCAAAGGATTCGCATATAATTCTTCTGCAGGAGCTAGCTCCACAAGTTTACCAAAGTACATAACTCCAATACGATCGGAAATATATTTAACCATTGATAAATCATGCGCGATGAATAAATAAGTTAATCCTTTCTCCTTTTGCAGTTCTTTCATTAAGTTAACGACTTGAGCTTGAATTGAAACGTCAAGTGCTGATATTGGCTCGTCCGCAATGATAAATTCAGGATTCACTGCTAGTGCTCTTGCAATACCTAGGCGTTGACGTTGACCACCAGAGAATTCATGTGCGTATCGATCAGCATGCTCTCTATTCAATCCCACAGTCTCTAAGAGTTCTACAACACGCTCTTTGCGTTCCTTGGGATTTTTCACAAGACCATGAATATCCAATCCCTCTGCAATAATATCCAATACTTTCATACGTGGATTCAGTGAAGCATATGGATCTTGGAAAATCATTTGCATTTTACGATTAAATATTTTTAAATCTTTTTTAGATTTTTTATCATGTACGTTAATACCATCATAGATTACTTCACCATCTGTAGCATCATATAGACGGATAATCGTACGTCCTGTAGTAGATTTTCCGCATCCTGATTCTCCAACTAATCCTAATGTTTCTCCTTTGTATATATCAAAGCTAACATCATCAACAGCACGAACTTCATTTGGCTTACCTTGATTGAAATATTGCTTTAAATTTTTGATTTCTAGTAATTTTTCAGCCATTAGTAAGCACCTCCTTCAGTTCCTTCATAATAGCGACTTCCTGGATACTTTTTCATACGCTCCACGATTGCGAGTGGCGGCTCCACTTGTGGTGCTTCTGGATGTAATAACCATGTAGCAGCATAATGTGTATCACTAACTTTAAAAAATGGCGGTGCTTCTTCTAAATCAATTTTAAGTGCATATTCACTACGAAGTGCAAATGCATCTCCTTTTGGAGGATGCAATAGATCAGGTGGAGTACCTGGAATTGCGTATAATTTTTCTTCTTCCGCATCTAATGAAGGCATAGAGCTTAATAATCCCCAAGTATAAGGATGTTGTGGATTATAGAAAATCTCATCCACGGTACCAATTTCCACAATTTTGCCTCCATACATTACAGCAACTCGGTCAGCAACATTTGCTACTACTCCTAAATCATGCGTAATGAAGATAATAGAAGTATCAATCTTTTTCTGCAAATCCTTCATCAGTTCAAGAATTTGTGCTTGAATAGTAACATCTAAAGCCGTTGTAGGTTCATCGGCAATAAGAATTTGCGGATTACATGCAAGCGCAATTGCAATAACAATACGTTGGCGCTGACCACCAGAAAATTGGTGAGGATATTGTTTAATACGTGCTTCTGGTTTAGGCATACCTACTAAACGCAATAAGTCGATAGCTACTTTACGAGCTTCTGACTTACTTACTTTTCTATGTTTTAAAATTGGCTCCATAATTTGATTGCCAATTGTCATCGTTGGATTCAATGATGTCATTGGATCTTGGAAAATCATCGAAATGTCTTTTCCACGAATTTTTTGCATCTCTTTATCAGATAATTTCGTTAGATCTTTTCCACCAAATAAGATTTGTCCATTTTTAAATTCAGAACTATGTTCAGGCAACAGACGCATAATTGACTTTGTCGTTACAGATTTACCAGAGCCAGACTCTCCAACAATTGCAAGGGTTTCCCCTTTTAAAAGATCGAAATTCACACCACGAATGGCTTTAACTTCTCCCGCAAAAGTGTGGAAGGAAAGCTCTAGGTCTTTAACTTCTAATATTTTTTCCATTTTCGCTTTCCTCCTTTAGTCTTTCATCTTCGGATCAAATGCATCACGTAAACCATCACCTAATAGGTTAAATGCAATCATTAATACACTAATAATAATCGCTGGGAACACTAGAATATGAGGTTGGAACTGTACTAATTTGTATCCATCATTTATTAGTGTACCTAGTGAAGCGGTTGGTGGTTGTAGTCCAATTCCAATAAAGCTTAAAAAGGCTTCAAAGAAAATTGCTCCAGGAATTGTAAACATAGTGTTAATAATAATAATCCCTAAAATATTCGGTAAAATATGCTTAGAAATAATACGACCATTACCTGCCCCTAGCGTTCTAGACGCAAGTACAAACTCTTGGTTTTTAAATTTCAATACTTGTCCACGTACAACACGGGACATACCAATCCAACCTGTAATGGTTATCGCGATAATAATCGCAGTAAGCCCTGGGTCCATGAACAATATCATCAAAATAACTATTACTAATGTAGGAATACCATATAGAATTTCTACAATACGTTGCATTACATCGTCCACACGACCTCCGTAGTATCCAGAAATACCACCGTAGGCAACTCCAATGACCATATCGATTATAGCAGCGACAAATGCGATAAATAACGAGATTTGTGTACCTTTCCAAACACGTGAGAACATATCTCGTCCTAATCCATCAGTACCAAACCAATAATAAGTGTCTACTTTTTTCAATTCGTACATGTCTACCTTTTTACCAGCCATCTTGCCTTCTCCATCAAAAATCCCTAACTTTTCAAGACCAGGAACTTTTGGAGGTAAATTAGCATGTGTTAATGTTTGCGTTTGCGCATCATGTGGGCTAATCATCGGACCTACAAATGACATGATAATGATGAAAGCCAAAAGAAACATACTTACAATCGCTGCTTTATTTTTTCGGATTCGCAACCAAGCATCTTGCCAAAAGCTCATACTAGGTTTAGTAATACGCTCAGCATGGGTACTATCAATATGAACTTGTTCAAATGAATCAGCAGGTAGTTTTTTTGTATCTAAACTCATTAATTATTACCTCCTGATAAACGAATACGTGGGTCGATAATTCCGTAAAGAATATCTACTAGGAATATTACAACAATTAAGAACGCAGAATAGAACAATGTTGTTCCCATAATAATTGAATAGTCGTCGGACATAATCGATTTAACGAATTGCTCACCAATTCCCGGTACTGCAAAGATTTGTTCAATAACTAACGAACCAGTTAATAATCCAGCAGCCAATGGCCCAAGAACTGTAACCAATGGAATTAAAGCATTTCGGAATGCGTGTTTAAAAGCTACTTCGAATCCAGACGCACCTTTAGATTTTGCTAGTGTAATATAATCAGAACTTAATACTTCTATCATTTCCGTTCTGATAAAACGAGATGCTGTCGCAAGTGGTCCCATTGCTAACGCAATGGAAGGTAGAACACTCGACATCCATCCGTCTTTCCATAATGCTACAGGGAACCATTCTAATTTAACACCAAACCAATACTGTAAATATGTTGCAAAAACGAAAGATGGAATAGAGATACCGACAATAGCAATAAAAGTACTACCGTAATCCCAAATGGTATTTTGTCGTAATGCGGCAACCATACCTAATAAAATTCCTATCGCCACACCAAGTACCAATCCTTGAGCTCCAATTTGAAAAGATGGTCCTAAACGTTTAATAATTAATTCAGTGACACTTGCATTTTTAAATTGGAATGAGTTACCTAGATCACCTTTAACTAGGTTTACCATATACTTACCGTATTGTACTGCCACCGGCTCATCTAATCCATATTTCGCTTCCACTATCGCGAGCTGTGAAGGGGATAGTTTAGAAGCGGAACTTATCGGGGATCCTGGAAGCGCCTTCATTAGGAAGAATGTAGCTGTCGCAATCAGGAAAAACGTTATAACCATATATATAACACGTCGAATAATATATTTTGCCATCTTCGCACCTCCTATATAAATATTTACTATGAAAGTATCATACTATAATTCTTATAAAACAGAAACATTTAAATTCATAGAAATATTTACCTCGAAATAATAAAATATTTCGTGAATTCTGTTTCATTTAAAAAGAGAGTATATGACCCAAAAAGGATGCCATATACTCTCTGTCTATGAGATTTTTTGCCTACAACTTCTTAGTTTTTACCTTCGATATAAGCCCATTTGTAGCTATAGTCTCCACCGAATGGGTGAGAAACAATACCTTTAACATATGGTTTTACTAAGAACATTAAACCACGTTGATAGATTGGTGCAACCGCATAATCTTGATCTACGATGATTTTTTCAGCTTTAGCCATAGCTTCCCAACGAGCTGCAGGATCCATTGCTAATGAACCATTGATATCTTTTAATAATTTATCGTACTCAGGGTTTGAATATGACATTTGGTTATTACCGCCGCCAGTTTCCCATAAGCTTAAGAAAGTGAATGGATCTTGGTAGTCAGGACCCCATCCAGCATTTTGGATATCGTAATCTTGGTTTGTGTCTAAGTCAAGACGTACTGAGAATGGTACTTCTTTAAGTGTAATTTTTAGACCTGGTAAGTTCTTTTCTAATTCAGATTTCAAGTACTCATCCATTTTCTTAGCAAGATCAGAGTCTCCACCAAGAATTTCTAACGTAAGTTCTTTAACACCTAGTTCTTCTAAACCTTTTGCAAAAGCAGCTTGTGCTTCTTCTGCATTAAATTTAGCCATATCTCCGTTTACATCACGGAAGTCATTTCCATCTTCATCAAAAGCAAAGTCTCTTGGAATGAAAGAGTATGCTGCAGTAGATCCGTTTGCTAATACTACATTAGCTAAATCTTCTTTATTGAATCCTTTAGAAATTGCTTCACGAATATTTACGTTTGCAAGTGGAGATTTCTTTCCATTACGTTCTTGGTTAAATTTGAAATAGAATACTGAAGTATCAGATTCATTTAATAAGTCTGGATCCGCAGCATATTGCATTGCATATTCACCAGAAAGACCAGTACGATCTTTTTCACCATTTGTATATAAGTTAACTGCAGTAGCAGTTTCTTTTACTACATCATAGTTGATTTGAGTAAGTTTTACATTATCTTTATCCCAATACTCTTCGTTTTTAAGTAATTGCCAAGTTAAACCTGTTCCATCCCAACCAGAAAGTGTGAATGGTCCATTGTATAAAAGTGCTTCAGAATTTTTCGCATAGTTATCACCTTGCGCTGTAACGAATTCTTCTTTTTGTGGTAAGAATGTTCCAAATGACATTAGTGATAAGAAATAAGGAATTGGTTTTTCAAGTGTTACTTCTAATGTTTTTTCATCTACAGCTTTAACACCAAGTTCAGTGTATTCCATAGCTCCTTCAGAAATTTCAGTAGCGTTTTTAATAACACCATTCATCATGTATGGACCGTATTCAGAAGCAGTATCTGGGTTCATAGCACGTTTCCAAGCAAATTCGAAATCATTTGCAGTTACAGCAGAACCGTCAGACCATTTTGCATCACGTAATTTAAACGTATATACTAAACCGTCTTCAGAAACTGTTGGTTCACCATCAGAGATTGCTGGCTCAGCAATGTTTTCTTGATTTAAACGGTATAAACCTTCATTTACGTTGTTTAAAAGATCAAAACCAACTGAGTCTGTTGCAAGTGCAGAATCCATTGTTGGAATCTCAGCACCCATAACTAAGTTAAGTACTTGTTCTTCGTCCGCAGCCACTTCTGGTTCTTCTGTCTTTGTTGCATCATCTTTTTCTTTGTCTGTAGTTGTTTCTTTGCCTTCTTCTTTATCGCCGCCACATGCAGCTAGGAATAGAGCAACAACTAACAATAGGCTTAAAAGCCATGCAAATTTGCTATTCTTCAAAAGAATAACCCCCCTTTAAATATTCTGAAAAATTCATTACAATAATTATTATACATTTTCTGCGAAACTTGTACAGGTTTTTCTAAAATATTTTTACAATTCAGTAACAAAATCATTACATTGTCCTAACAATTGAGAAAGTTTGGAAATCATTTTTCAATTTTTTTACAGAATATTGATGAAACTTTTGATTATTTTTTTCTAATCTTCTATAATCGAATATTGTAGAGGTGAAATATGAAGAAGAGAATTTACTATTTTTTAGGTTTGCAACTCCTTATTTTAATACTAATGTTTTTATTTAATGGAAAAATTAGCCTAGTTTCTTATGCAAATATGTCTTTCTACGTAGGAGGAATAATTACCTTTTTTGGTTTATTGGCATATGTGGTTTCTGGTGGTTTTTTTGATTTTTTTATTGAAAGTAGTAGAAAAATATTTACTCCAAAGAGAATGAAGGATGATGTGAATAAAATGCGGTTGCCTTCGGAAGTTTTTTCTTTTCCGTTTAAGCCAATTATTGCATTAGGGTTATCTAGCCTATTATGTATGTGTATTGCATTGCTCTTTCATTATCGTTAGATCTTCGACTTGATTTTCGAGTTTCTTCTATATTATAATGTTCAAAACAATATAGCTGAGCTTTGACGAAGAAAAGTATATTTGGTTATGTATGAAAAGAGAATCTGTGGTTGGTGCAAACAGATCATACATCAAATAGAATGGGCTTCCGAGCAGTATGTGTGAACATCTAAGTAGCACATACCGTCTCCTTCACGTTACGAAGAAGAGTGGCTAATTTATTATTAGCAAGCTGGGTGGTACCACGGATTTAACATCATTCGTCCCTTTTTATAGGGATGCATGATGTTTTTTTATTTTGTTCGAACAAAAATATTAAGGAGGAAAAAACATGAAGAAAATCTTTTCAGGCGTACAGCCGACAGGCATTATTACACTAGGTAATTATATTGGTGCATTTAGACAATTTACTACTTTACAGTATGATTATGATTGCATATTTTGTATAGTGGACCAACATGCGATCACAGTTCCACAAAATCCAGAGGAGCTACGCAAACATATCCGTTCCCTTGCTGCTTTATATATTGCCGTGGGAATCGATCCCGAAAAATCCACCTTGTTTATTCAATCCGAGGTACCAGCACATGCACAAGCTGGTTGGATTATGCAATGTATTTCCTACATTGGGGAATTAGAAAGAATGACTCAATTTAAAGACAAATCAGCAGGAAAAGATGCTGTTTCTGCGGCATTACTAACATACCCTCCATTGATGGCAGCGGATATTCTTTTATATCAAACAGATATCGTACCCGTTGGCGATGATCAAAAACAACATTTAGAAATAACTCGTGATTTAGCAGAAAGATTTAATAAGAAATACGGAGAAATATTAACTATTCCAGAAATACAGCTTCCTAAGAATGGTGCGCGTATAAAATCTCTCCAAGATCCTTTAAAGAAAATGAGCAAATCGGATCCAAATCAAAAAGCAACGATTCGTATTTTAGATACTCCAAAAGAAATCGAGAAAAAAATAAAAAGCTCGGTTACGGATTCAGAAGGCGTTGTAACATTTGACGTCGAAAACAAACCTGGTGTATCTAATTTGTTAACTATTGAAGCCGCGTTAACTAATGTAACTGTAGAATCGCTTGTACAAAAATATGCCGGAAAAGGTTATGGTGATTTTAAAGCTTCTGTCGCACAAGCAATTATTGAACATCTTGCTCCAATACAAGCACGATATGAGGAATTACTAAATTCCACGGAGCTTGATGAAATATTAGACAGAGGAGCAGAAAAAGCAAACTCCCTTGCCAATGCAACTCTAATTAAGATGGAAGCCGCAATGGGCCTCGGTAGAAGACGATAATTGTCAATGTTAAAAGCGCTGAACAAAGAATGATGAATTCCTTAGACCTTAGCATATAAACGAGAACAGAATCCAATGAGTAGCCTAAAGATAAAAAGTTTAGAAAAAGTACTAAATTGGAGCAGCTAATAACCGCAATTCCGTAACTGATTAAAAATAATAGAAATCTCATATGTATCACATCCTTCTTAAACCATATGAAAAACCGTCCCTAAACTTTCGTCTAGGAACGGTTTTTTATTTAGAAATTATCGTAAGGATTTAGGATTGAATGCATCCTTTAGACCTTCTCCTATAAAGTTAATCGATAAAATAGTAAATACAATAACTAGAGCAGGGGGCATCCACATCCAAGGCTTACCTTGAAGGACATCTGGTTCATTTGCATAAGCAAGCATATTCCCCCAACTTGGTGTTTCTTGCGGCACACCAAAACCTAAATAGCTTAAAGCAGACTCAATTACAATCATTCCCGCAAAAAGTAATGTACCTTGTACTATTATTGTAGAAACGACATTGGGAATTAAATGCTTTAAAATTACTTTTGCTGGGCTACAACCAATTGAAATAGCTGCTAATATATATTCGTTTTCTTTTTCCGCTAAAATTTTACTGCGGATTAAACGAGCTCCCCCTCCCCAGCTAAGCAATCCTATAACCCCAACCAATATCCAGATTCCATCTACTTTACCACGAAAAATAGCGCTTAAGACGATCACAAACACTAAAAATGGAAAATTTAATACAAAGTCAGTTATGCGCATCAGAATACTATCTATTCTGCCGCCAAAAAAACCAGCAATTGCTCCAATTGTAGAACCTAGAAGTACTACAATAACTGTAGCAGACACCCCGACTAATAGGGAAACTCTTCCTCCATAAAGCAATCTTGCAAATACATCGCGTCCACTTTTATCAGTACCAAGTATAAGATCACCATTCGGTGGTAAACTCATCATGCTAATATTAACTCTAGTTATATCCTCAATTGGTGATAACCAGGAAGTTAATACAGGTGCAAGTAAAGAAGTAATAATTACAATGGCTAAAAATACAACACTAGTCATAGCTAATTTATTTCGTAAAAACTTCCTCTTAGCAATACCAAAAGGAGAAAGACTTTTCATTTCCTTTTTTTTCTCAATCATAGTTACTGATGTTGTCATGTTTGCTTCCTCCCTATTCCAATCCGATACGAGGATCAACTACCCCATATAAAATATCAGCTACTAGGTTACCGATTAATGTAATTGATGTAAACATCATTGTCAGAGTCATTAGTGTTGGATAATCCCGACTATTCACAGAGGTTAGAAACAATTGCCCAATCCCTGGGTAAGTAAAAATTCCTTCTACAATAATTGCTCCACCAACTAAACTTACTAAGTCAAACCCTAAAAAAGTAACTAAAGGAATTATAGAATTTCGCAAAATATGCACATTATAAATTTTGGATACTTTCGTTCCTTTTGCACGTGCGGTACGAACAAAATCTTTCCGAGAATTTTCAATAATATCATTTCGTAAAAATTGTGTATAGGAAGCGGTACTAAGAGCACCTAGAATAATAGCGGGCAAAGCTATATGATGTAATTTACTTAAATACCACTCGACTGTACCTTCCATAACAAGGATATCTACAGAACCTCCAAAAGGGAACCAATTTAACTTAAAAGAAAAGAAATATATCGCAAACACAGCGGCAACAAACGATGGTATAGCTAATGCTGTATAGTTAAACCCAGCTATTAAATTATCGCCTATAGTATACGGTTTTCTTCCAGAATACATCCCCATAAAAAATGCTAAAATATATGTAAGTAATAAGGAGGTGAGACCTAAGAAAATTGTATTCGGTAATTTTTCAGCTACTAAATCTGCTACTGGTATTTTATATCTAGTGGATTTTCCAAATTCTCCTTGAACAAAATTGCTTACCCAGTTCCAATATTGGACAGGAATCGGATCATAATAGCCTGTTTTTTGACGCATTTCTTCAATATATGCTGGATCAGTATTATTTGGATCAATTTCTCCACTAAAAGAATCTCCTGGCATTAGTTTAGCTAAAGTGAATACGACTATGGAAATAAGGATAAGCATAGGAATCATTCCAAGAATCCGTCGAATCGAATATTTTAACATAAGATACTCCCCCTTGTCTGTTAGACTTGGCTGCATACTCTCAAGCACGGTAAGATACATTTCTCTTCCATAGATAAATGGAACTTACCGCGCATAAGAGTCCTTTATAATTGATTCAGCGGCAAGCTATTGCATGCCACTGAATCTGTTAAAGAATATTTTATTTATTCAAATACCACTCAGCTGGTGGATTAGTACCGGAAACATCTATAGTTACTCCTCCAACAGTTTTGCTTACTGCTAAAATTTCTTCTAGCTCAGCAATGTAAAGCATTGGAACTTCTTCGTTCATAACTTTTTGCCATTCAACGTAAAGTTGTTTACGTTTTTCAGTATCTGTTCCAACAATTTCCACATCTAGAGCATCAGTTAATAGTTTATCTGTTTCAGGGTTGTTATAACGAGTATAGTTCCAAATTTGATCAGACTTTTGAGTTGCAGAAGGGTCTGGATCTGCACCTGTTGACCAGCCACCAAAGAATGTTTCAATACTTGGATCATCTTTTTCAATTAGATCATAGTATAAATTAACATCAGTCATTTCAACTTCAGCCGCTAAACCTACTTCTTCCCAATATTGAGTTAGCGCTTTTGCACGAGCTTCAAAAGTTGGGTTTCCTGTTGCATAGTGGGAGAATTTAACAACAAACTTTTCACCTTTTGGATCTTCACGCTTACCGTCTCCATCTACATCAACATATCCAGCTTCATCAAGTAACGCTTTTGCCTTTTCTGGATCATAATCATACGTATTTAGTTCGCTCTCATCTGCAGAAATCCAATGGGCAGATGGAACTGGTTTACTAACTGGTTTCCCATAACCGAAGAAGAATGCATCTACCCACTCTTGTCGATTAATCGCATACATCATGGCTTGACGTAATTGTTTACTTTGATATTTCGGATTTTCTTCTGTTATTGCTAATTTATTATTATCAAACTTTCCAAGTTTAAATCCTACATAATAGTAAGATAAGCCTGGAGCTGTTTTAATTTCGATATTATCCAATTTTTCAACTTCTGGAGCTGTAACTGGTTGTAATGAGATCATTTGAACATCGCCATTTTGCAATGCCCCAACAACCGATGTATTATCTACTACACGTAGAATAACTTTGTCTAAGTTTACTTCACCATTCCAATAATCTTCGTTTCGAACAAACTCGACAGACTCACCTGGAACGATTTTATTAACTTTAAATGCACCTAGACCAATTGGTTTTGTTCTTACTAATTCATGTGCAGACATTTCTGCAACCGGAACATCCGCAAATGCTTTTGAAGGCATTACATATGTCCAAAGGTTTGTTAAGTTATTTACACGCGCTTTATCGAAAGTAATCTCGATTTCGTAGTCGTTAATAATATTTATACCAGAAATTTCGGTTGCTTTTCCTTCACGGAATGCAGGTGCACCTTCAATATCTTGAACAGCAGAGTAACGAGGACCGTCATAATCTGGTGAAGCTAAAGTTTTAAGAGTGAAAACCCAGTCGTTAACTGTTAGTTCATCACCGTTATGGAATTTTACCCCTTGTTTAAATGTGAACTTGAATTTTTTGTTGTCTTCTGTTTCCCATGAAGCTATATTTGGTTGTGGACTTAGATTCTCATCGTATTTGATAAGACCTTCGTCAAAAAAAGAAATTACTTCAGCATCCGTTGCGATACCGTAGAAAGAATAGTTAAAAAGACCTTCTGGAGGTGCGTCGATAGCGTAAACGAGCGTTCCTCCTTTTTTATCATCTTCCGCAGGTGGAGCTGTTTCTGTTCCTTTATCTTCTTCTTTGTTAACATCGCTAGCTGGTTCAGAGCTTTCTTCTTTACTATTGCAGGCTACTAAAAATACTGAAAAAACTAGCAGCATTGCAATAAGCCAAAATAGAGACTTCTTGTTCATTATTTTCCCCCCAAATTTCATTTTATTTTTTTTGATCATACAGTACACACGCTACATAATGTCCATCACGTACTTCTTTCAAAGTCGGTTTCTCCTTTGAACAAATTTCTTGTGCCATTGAACATCTCGTATGAAACGGACATCCGCTTGGCGGGTTCGCGGGACTAGGAACATCTCCCTGTAACACAATGCGCTCTTTCTTGACCGAAGGGTTAGGTTCAGGAATAGCAGAAATAAGTGCTTGTGTATAAGGATGAAGCGGTTCACTGTAAAGATCTTTATTTGAAGCGACCTCAACGAGATTGCCCAAATACATTACTCCGATTCGGTCGCTCATATGCTTTACTACGCTTAAATCATGCGCAATAAACAAATAAGTAAGACCCAATTCTTTTTGTAAATCTTTTAAGAGATTCAAAACTTGTGATTGCACGGATACATCGAGCGCGGAGACAGGCTCATCGGCAATAATTAGCTTTGGATTTAATGCAAGCGCACGGGCAATTCCTATACGCTGCCTTTGACCACCAGAAAACTCATGTGCATATTTATAATATGCTGCCTCTGGCAAACCTACTTTCAAAAGTAGCCCTTTTATATAAGTCTCCAGTTCTTTCAAATTTCCCTTTTCATAATTTAAAATAGGTTCAGCTATAATATTACCAACCATTTGCATCGGGTTTAGGGATGCATACGGATCCTGAAATACCATTTGAAAATCTCTTCTCGCTTTTTGAAGCTCTCTACCAGATATTTTCGTAATGTCTTTTCCATCGAAGATGATTTTTCCGCCCGTAGGTTTCATCAAACGTAAAATTGTACGACCTGTAGTTGACTTTCCACATCCAGACTCCCCTACTAGGCCCATTGTTTCCCCTTTATTTATCGTAAAAGAAATATCATCTACCGCTTTAACATTTCCGATTACTCTTTTAAAAAAGCCTCCATGTATAGGGTAATATTGTTTTAAATTCTTAATTTCTAGAAGAACTTCATTGTTCGAATATTTTGATTTCTCAGTTTGTATTGAATCCCTTGTTGTCATATTACGCCTACTTCCTTCAAAATATTAGTATCGTAGAGATGACAGGCAACCTCATGTCCTAACTCTATTGACTGTAGTTCTGGTGTAACTTGCATGCATTGTGGCATTACATTAGGACAACGATTTGAAAATCTACAACCAACAGCCGGCATATCTTTGATTGATGGTACTAAACCATCAATCGTCGCAAGCTTTTCCACTTCCTCATCCATCTTAGGAATTGCTTTCATTAATAATTGCGTATATGGATGCTTTGGATGTTCGAATAATTCCATTACGCTTGCTCTTTCAGCAATCTTCCCAGCATACATAACAATGACTTCATCACAAATTTCTGCAACTACCCCTAAATCATGTGTGATTAAAATAATGGACATCTCATTGACTGCTTGTATGTCTTTTAATAACTCTAATATTTGTGCTTGAACTGTTACATCTAAGGCAGTTGTGGGTTCATCTGCTATAAGCAGTTTTGGTTGGCAAGCAATGGAAATTGCAATCATTACCCGTTGTCTCATTCCTCCAGACAATTGATGCGGATATTCGTTTACAATCTTGTCTGCCCTTGGGATACCAACGCTTTTTAGTAAAGCAATGGCCTTTTGTTTGGCGACTTTTTTAGTAATCTTCTCATGGTTTAAAAGTACTTCTTGTATTTGATATCCAATTGTAAATACAGGATTTAGTGAAGTCATAGGTTCTTGGAAAATCATTGATATTTCTTTTCCTCGAATTTTATTCATCTCATTGTCGTTCATCGAAGAAATTAATTTGTTTTCAAACGTAATCTCCCCACCTCGGATTTTCCCTATTCCTTGTGCTAATAGTTGCATAATGGAAAGCGACATAACACTTTTACCACAGCCTGACTCTCCTACAATTCCTACGATTTGTCGTCTGTTTACATGAAATGAAACATTGTCAACTGCGTTATAGTATTCTCCATCAATTTTGAAGCCTGTTTGCAAATTTCTTACTTCTAGCAATGGTGTCTCTTTCTGCTTAACAAATTTAGTAGACATATGTACACCTCGAAATTTTATATTTTTCTGTATATTCTTTCTCTTAAGTGAAATTCTATTACAATATCATTACAAAGACAATAAGTATTTTTAATTTTCCCTTTATTTACTCTTTTTAGAAATTAATTTTATCGTCTTAAACCTACTAATATCAATGTTTTGTTGATTAAACTAAAAAATGAAAATAAATATATATGAAGGGATAATTAGACATTTTTCGACATTTTATTTTATAAATAAACGCCTCTATCCGCTATATCACTACTAAACTAACGCTTTAAAGGAATAAAATTTTTATTCATAAAAAAAAGCATTCCCAAATTTTAACTTGGAAATGCTTTTTACTTATTTCTTATATTTTTTTAAATAAAATACTTGCATTATGGCCTCCAAAACCAAGTGAATTACTCATTGCATACTCGATATTTGCATTTCTAGCTTCATTCGGTACATAATCTAAATCACATTCAGGATCTGGTGTTTCTAAATTGATCGTTGGTGGGAGAATTCCCTCTTGTAATGCGAGCACAGTAAAGATTGCTTCTACCCCACCTGCTGCTCCTAGTAGATGTCCAGTCATTGATTTTGTTGAACTCATCGCTAATTTATACGCATGATCAGCAAAAACAGTTTTTACTGCCAATGTTTCGAAGTGATCATTATACGGTGTACTCGTTCCATGAGCATTAATATAGTCGACTTGTTCAGGTTTAATGCCTGCATCTTCAAGTGCTTGTTGCATTGCACGTGCCGCACCTTCTCCTTCCGGAGCTGGTGCAGTAATATGGTGGGCATCGCCTGTAGAGCCGTAGCCAATAATCTCTCCATAAATTTTCGCACCACGAGCAACCGCATGTTCATATTCTTCTAATATGATAATTCCTGCACCTTCCCCAATAACAAACCCGTCGCGATTTGCATCGAATGGCTTAGATGCCGTTTGTGGATCTGTATTCAACGTAAGTGCCGTATTCGAACAAAATCCAGCTACAGACATATGGGTAATCGGTGATTCAGCACCACCAGTAATCATAACATCTGCATCACCGCGTTCAATTACTTTAAACGCATCACCGATTGAATTAGTTCCAGATGCACAAGCGGTAACCGTACATGAATTAATCGCTTTTGCACCAAAATGAATAGATACTTGACCAGCCGCCATATCTGGAATCATCATCGGTACAAAAAATGGGCTAACCCGACGTGCACCTTTTTCTAAAAATACACGGAATTGATTTTCATACGTTTCCATTCCACCAATACCAGAACCGATCCATACTCCTGTACGAAGACCCAGTTCCTCTGTAATTGTTAGATTAGCGTCTTCTACTGCCATAATGGAAGCAGCAAGTGCATAATGTGTGAAACGATCCATTTTACGTGCTTCTTTTCTTTCAATATATTTTTCTATATCAAAGTCTTTTACTTCTGCTGCTACTTTCGCTGAAAATTGACTGGCATCCAGACGCGTTAGCATACCAACGCCCGATTTACCTTCTTTGATACCTGCCCAAGTAGTCTCTATATCATTCCCAAGCGGTGTAACAGCTCCAATTCCTGTCACCACAACTCTACGTTTCGTCATGAATAATCATCCCTTCGAAATTATATATTTACCTTCCCCATTTTAGGGTAATGGCACCCCAAGTCAACCCGCCGCCAAAACCAACCATGACAACGATATCATCATCTTTTACTTTCCCGTTTACTACTTCTTCTTTTAAAGAAAGAGGGATAGATGCCGATGACGTATTACCGTATTTATGAATCGTTTTAGACATTTTTTCTTCCGGTAAGCCTAGTCTTTCTCTAGATGCTTCCATTATGCGAATATTTGCCTGATGCGGGATTAACATATCAATATCTTCTTTAGTAAGTCCTGCTTTCTCTATAACATTAACTGCTGACTCACCCATTT
Source organism: Bacillus sp. FJAT-22090 (assembly GCF_007676755.1). Classification (GTDB taxonomy): domain Bacteria; phylum Bacillota; class Bacilli; order Bacillales_A; family Planococcaceae; genus Psychrobacillus. The sequence goes on from NZ_VEBK01000001.1 coordinate 331,824, forward strand.
GTCTAACAGCAAACTTGAATACTTCTCTACCGTTCATCGACAAGTATGCGCCGTCTTGGAATAAGTGCTTACCACCACTACCATCTGCACCAAGCTCAAAAGATAATATACCACGACCTTCAGAAACTTTACTTACTACGGCAGCCCCTGCTCCGTCACCAAACAATACTGCAGTATTGCGATCTTCCCAATCTGTTATTTTCGAAAGCTTTTCTACCCCAACAACAAGCACATGCGAGTAAGTATTAGACTCTACAAATTGTTTTGCAGTAACTAGACCATACATAAACCCTGCACAGGCCGCTGAAATATCCATTGCTGCAGCGTTGGTTGCCCCTAGCTGGTGCTGTAGCATAGTAGACACACTAGGAAATGGATAGTCTGGTGTTACTGTTGCGACTAAAATAAGTCCTATTTGTTCAGGGGAAATACCTGCGTCCTTTATTGCCTCTTTAGCAGCTTTGAACGCTAAGTGAGAGGTATTTTCTGCTTCTTCTGCAATTCTTCTTTCTTCTATACCAGTTCTAGTTCGAATCCATTCATCAGATGTATCTACCATTTTCTCAAGGTCTTCATTCGTTAATACTTTTTCAGGTGAGTAAGTGCCTAACCCAATAATTCCTGCATTCATGAAAGTTCCTCTTTTCTTATAATCTATTATTAGTACCTGGTAATAATAATAACGAATTTATGTACATTTTTCAACAACAGACTTTCAATGTTCAAATTTTCTTTTGAAAAGTCCTTTCGTATGGTATGATACATATAGTAAAAATTAACTCCTGAGGTGAAATTACATGAAATATATTATGACATTAATTTGGTCGGTTATTTTAGTTTCTATGTTAAATTATGTTGTAAGTTCTGTACAAAATGTAGATTTTATATTTAAAAATGGACTAATCATGTCAATTCCAGTTGCTATTATGATCTTTATCATTGCTGCAATCATTCCAAACGATCCAATGCCTAAAACTGAACATTAATAAAAAAAGCTCCCGCAAAGGGAAGCTTTTTTTATTATGTTGCGCATACGGTCTGAAATGTTGCGAGTACGTCAAGCTAGTTGCAGTTCTCCATCTTCTATCGTTGCAACTACTGTTCCACCAGGAAACACAGTACCTCCGATCAACAGTTTTGCTACCGCTGTTTCTAAATGTCGTTGAATGAAACGTTTCAATGGTCTCGCACCGAAAGCAGCATCTGTACCCTCTTCCACAATCCATTTGATGACCGCGTCTTCTACTTTCAAAGTAATTTCTTGTTCTTGCAAACGATTTTGCAGCTGTTTTACATATTTCTCTGCAATTTTTTCAAAATGATGCGTTGTAAGAGAATGGAACATAATGATGTCGTCCATACGATTTAATAATTCTGGCTTGAAATGTTCCCGTAAGGAAGACATGACTAACGTCTCTTCCTCTTCCCCTACTACCCCTGTTGTATTTGCTAAATATTGTGAGCCTATATTGGAAGTTAAGATAACAATTGTATTTGTAAAATTTACGATTCGACCTTGGCTATCTGTAATCCTCCCATCATCCATTAGTTGCAGTAAAATATTCGCAACATCCGGATGAGCTTTTTCAATTTCGTCTAATAACACAACAGAATAAGGATTTCTGCGTACTGCTTCGGTTAACTGGCCACCTTCTTCATACCCAATATATCCAGGAGGAGCTCCCACGAGTCGAGAAACACTGTGTTTTTCCATGTATTCGGACATATCAATCCGTATAAAATGCTCCTCTGAGTCAAATAAATTGGCAGCTAATGATTTAGCAAGCTCCGTTTTCCCAACTCCAGTTGGTCCTAAAAACAGGAAAGAACCAATTGGTTTATGAGGATCTTTAATGCCTGCTCTTGCACGCCATACTGCTTCAGTCACTAATTGAACGGCTTGATCTTGTCCTACGACTCTTTCACCAAGCGTTTCTTTTAAGCGCAACAGTTTTTCCCGCTCCCCTTCAACAAGTTTCGTTACTGGTATTCCTGTCCATCTGGAAACAATGGAAGCAATTTCTTCTGCCGTCACTTCTTCTCGTAATAATCTCGAATCGGATTCTTCATTTACCTGTTGCTCGTATACATGTAATTCCTTTTCTAATGTTGGAATTTTTCCGTGACGTAGCTCTGCTGCTTTATTTAAATCATATTTATTTTCTGCTTCTTCTAACTCTCTACGATATCGGTCCAGTTCTTCACGTTTCTGTTGAATAAATTGAATAGACTCTTTTTCTTCCGTCCATTTATTGTCCATTTGACTGAAAGACTGCTCTAAATCTTTTAAATCTTTCCGTAAACTTTCTAAACGTTTTTGACTCGCTGCATCTTTTTCTTTCATTAATGCTTGTTCTTCAATTTGCAGTTGCATCATTTTTCTTTTTACTTCATCTAACTCTAGAGGCATTGAATCAATTTCAGTTCGAATCATCGCGCAAGCTTCATCCACTAAATCAATTGCTTTGTCCGGTAAAAAACGCTCCGTAATATACCGATTGGAAAGCTCTGCTGCAGCAACAATAGCACGATCATGAATGCGAACACCATGATGTAGTTCAAAGCGTTCTTTTAAGCCTCGTAATATAGAAACTGTATCTTCGACAGACGGTTCTCGCACCATCACTTGTTGGAAACGTCTTTCTAATGCTGGATCTTTTTCAATATACATACGATATTCATCTAATGTAGTAGCTCCAATACAGTGGAGTTCTCCACGAGCAAGCATCGGTTTTAACATATTCCCCGCATCCATCGCACCGTCTGTTTTACCAGCACCTACAATTGTATGGATTTCATCGATAAATAGAATAATTTGCCCTTCGCTATCCTTCACTTGTTTTAAGACAGCTTGCAAACGCTCCTCAAATTCTCCTCGATATTTCGCTCCTGCGATTAAAGAACTCATATCTAGCTCAAAAATTTCTTTTTCTTTTAATCCTTCTGGTACATCCTTCCGTACAATACGTTGTGCCAATCCCTCCACGATAGCCGTTTTACCTACACCTGGTTCCCCAATCAACACTGGATTATTCTTCGTTTTTCTTGATAGTATTCGAATGACGTCCCGAATTTCTTGGTCTCGTCCAATTACTGGATCCATTTTCCCCTCTTTTACTGCAGTTACCAAATTACGTCCGTACGTTTCTAAAGGACTTTTTTCATCTTGTTGTTTCATTTGCATTACCAAACATCTCCTTTTTGAAATTGTTTGACCTTCTTTGACTAATTTGATTATAATATCTTTTGATTAAATTTGTAAAGAAAAGTGATTTTCCATCTGAATATGCTATTATTAACATACAGATGGAAAGGTTGTGATTTGATATGAACGATAATACTTCAACACCCCAAGGTATTTATTCATTATTTGAGCAATTTGGTTCCGTACATAAGATAGAAAAAAATCGTCCTGTTTTCCTAGAAGGTGAACGTGCAGAAGATGTCTATCTTATTCAGTCCGGCTCTGTCCGAATAACGAAGGATACAGAAAGTGGCCAAGTGTTAACGATTCGTATTGCAGGTCCAAATACCTTTATAGGGGAAACTTCCGTATTTTGCGAAGTATTATATCACTCTGTAACCGCCCATACGAATGAACCTACTCATTTACTTGTAATACCCCGTAGTCAGCTTGAAAAACTTTTATCTGCTTCCTCTCCATTAATAATGGAATGGATGAAAGTTATTCAAACGCATAACTTAAAAAATGAAACTCGTTTTAGAGATTTATTGTTACATGGTAAAAAAGGTGCACTCTACTCTACATTAATTCGCCTTACTAACACATATGGGATAGAGCAATCAGATGGCAGCATAATAATTGACTATGCTTTAACAAATCAAGAATTGGCGAACTTTTGTGCAACGAGCCGAGAAGTAGTCAATCGGATGCTAAATGATTTAAAAAAACTAAGTATCATCTCTTTTGATAAAGGAATTTTTACCATACATGATTTACAATTTTTACGCACTGAAGTAGAATGCGACAATTGTCCATTGCATATTTGCCGGATTGATTAAATAAAGGACGCTTCATGTACTGTTACATGAAGCGTCCTTTATGTTTCGATTGGTTGCTCTTAGGTTTCGGATGGTTGCGCTCGATAGTAATTTGATCGCTCTTACTATGGAATTGGTTGCGTTCAACACAATTTGGTTGCCTTTAGCCATTTATTTCCACCAAACTATATAAAAAAGCGCAAGATCATCGTCTGGATGCTTGCGCTTTTGTTATTTATCTAATGCCTAGTGCTATTTTTGCGTATCTAGACATATTTTCTTTTGACCATGGTGGATTAAAGACGATGTTGACTTCGGTTTCTTTTACTTCTGGTAATTCACCGAGTGCTGTTTTAACTTGGTCGACTATCATTGGTCCCATTGGGCAACCGATAGAAGTTAAGGTCATTGTAACAGTTGCAGTACCTTCTTCTGTTAAATCTACATCATATACTAAACCTAAATTGACAATATCAATGCCTAGTTCAGGGTCAATAACATTTTCTAGGGCTGACATCATGCTGTCTTTCATATCTTGATCCATTTGAAAACCTCCTCTATCTCTTTCATTTATCATAACAAACTAGTGTATCTATGCCAAACTGTTTGCCATCCATTTTGTTGCCGCTAACATTCCGCTACGAGATACAGCATGTCCTGCAGACTTTTCTTTAACAAATGTTATATTATTTTCTCCATACTCTTTTTCCAAGTCTTTTATAAAATGCGCTGTTGGTGCGAAAGGTACGACTGGATCCTTTTGACCATGCCAGAAAAAGAGTGGTTTTCCCGCGAGCTTTTCCATTTGATTTGTTGCATCGAATGCAGCCAATGTGTCGAACATGTTTTTTCTTTCTTCATCCGTCAACGGTATTTCGAATCCTTTTTGTTCTATTTGCTCCATTTGTGCTTTTGCAAGTTCTACGTATCCTGGTGTTCCCATCAAGATAACAGCAGCATCGATCCAAGAATAGGCTGTGAGGCAACCTAAAGTCGTAATCCCACCCATGGAGGTTCCTGCAACTCCAATCTTTTGATTTTCTAAGTATCCTCTTTTCGTAAGTTCCTCTTTTAAAACGCCAACCTCTTCTATAGAAGTCAACACCGTTTCCCAAAAACGAAGACTTATTTCTACTTTATCCAATTGTTCATCTCGTTCCCCATGCAAATGAGCATCTGGTAAAATGACTCGACAACCCTGGTTAACTAATTGATAGGCATAGTGAAGATTATGCTCTTTTGCACTTTCAAAGCCGTGTAAAAAAAGGACAATCGGTGAATACTTTTCTGTTGTTTCATTATATATATGTAATAAAGGAATATTCCCCCATGACTCTTGTTGTACAATCATTTAGTTTCCCACCTTTTTGTATTTAATATTATTCTAACAAAGCAATTGCAAATTTACAAAAAGAGTGGATTATTCATTTTGACGTTCCCACTTGAAAACGATACACTTTACTTAAGTAATAGGAGGGAGTTTTAATATGCAACGTCATTTAATCGTATTAGATTTAGATGGGACTTTATTGACGGATGAAAAAGTTATATCGGAGAAGACAAAAAAGACATTACTTCAAGCAAAAGAAGCAGGACATGAAGTAATGATTGCAACCGGAAGACCATATAGATCCAGTGAAATGTATTATAAAGAGCTTGGTCTAACTACTCCAATTGTCAATTTTAATGGAGCATTTGTACATCACCCTGCTAATACATCCTGGCAGACTATACATACACCAATCGAATTGAAAGTAGTGAAAGAAGTCGTGGAAGCTGTTCAGAACTATTCGATTAAAAACATGCTTGCTGAGGTGTTAGATGACGTATACTTACATTATCACGATGAACATATGATGTCCGCATTTGCATTAGGCAATCCACATATAACAACTGGGGATTTACGTACTTTCTTAAAAAGTGACCCTACAAGTTTACTTATTCATGCGGAAGAACAATCAGTCGACCAAGTGCGTAAACATTTAGAAGATGTTCATGCAGAAGTTATCGATCATCGCAGATGGGGGGCCCCTTGGGATGTCATTGAAATTGTTCGAAATGGTTTAAACAAAGCAGTTGGATTATCACATGTTTCTTCCTATTTAGATATACCGAAAGAACGAATCATTGCTTTTGGAGATGAAGATAATGATTTGGAAATGATTGAATATGCAGGAGTAGGTGTTGCTATGGGAAATGCAATTGCCCCCCTACAAAACATTGCAAACGAAATCACCTTAACGAACAATGATGACGGTATTGCGGAATTCTTAATAGACCGTTTACAATTAAACAAAAACTAACTACTTAGGAGGATGAAAATGAGATTATTTGCAGACAGCGCAAGCGACTTACCTAAATCTTTTTATGAGGTACATAATGTAGAGTTGATACCATTACGAGTTCATATCGGTGAGCAAGAGTATGCTGATGTTATTGGGATCGATTCCAAACAAGTATACGAAGAAATTCGTGCAGGAAAATATCCTAAAACGTCTCAAGCCTCACCTGAAAACTTTTTAAGAGTGTTTGAAGAACTTGCAAAATCAGGCGAAGAAGGATTATATGTTGCTTTTTCCTCTGCCCTTTCTGGAACGTATAGTACTGCAGTAATGATGCGAGAACAGATACTTGAAAAATACCCTGATTTAAAATTAACGATTATCGATTCAAAATGTGCATCGCTTGGTTATGGTCTTCTAGTAAAAGAAGCAGTTAATTTAAGAGACCAAGGCTTAGACCTATCAACGATTGAAGAGAAAGTTAGATTTAATGCAGAACATATGGAACATCTTTTCACCGTTGAAGATTTAGATTACTTAGCGCAAGGTGGAAGGGTTTCGAAAGCAAGTGCTTTCATCGGTGGATTGTTGAACATCAAACCTCTCTTACATGTGGAAGAAGGAAAATTGGTTCCAATTGAAAAAATACGTGGTCGTAAAAAAGTCATCAAGCGCATGATCGAAGTGATGGAAGAACGCGGGGAGCGTTTGGAGGAACAAGTGATTGCAATAAGTCATGGCGATGACGAGGAAACTGCGCTTGCATTAAAACAATTAATCGAAGAAAAGTTTCAACCGAAAGCGATAGAAATTTATCTTATCGGTTCTACCATTGCTGCACATACCGGACCTGGAACACTGGCATTATTTTTCTTAAATAAATTAGCGTAATCGAAACCCCTTTGACTCGAAGTCAAAGGGGTTCCTTTTGTAACTATTTTTTATTTTTATCTTGCTCTAGTCTTCTTTGCTTCCCTTTTTTCCAAACGATGACTAAAAATACAATGAATAATAAATACGCTAATGCCATTGCAAAAATATAAGATTTATTTAAACCTTTATCGTCTTTAATTTGATAGACCTCTACAATTTCGCGATCTAATACAAGTCGGTAGGAACCGTTATCCGACGGACGTACGATATCTGATTCGAACAAGCCGCGTAGTTCTTTATTTACTCCCACAACATCGCTTGATAATTCGATTCGCTTCGTTTCACTCGTATTATTGACAACGACTATAAATGACTCATCATCAGAATAACGTTTAAAAACAATATAACCATCCTTATTTTCGAGCAATTCCATCTTACCGGTACGCATTGTTTCGGAATTATCACGGATGGAGTTAATGTCTTTAATATATTCGATTAGTTCTTCATCTACCCGGAAGTTCATTACTTGGTGACTTTCTTGCGCATTTTGCCCATTCATCGCAATCTCTGTACCATATGTCATATAAGGTACACCAGGCATTGTCAGCATTGCCCCCATCGCTGTTTTAATACGAGTAGGGGGAAACATGTTTTCCAGTGCACTAAAATAGGTAAATCTTTCCGTATCCAGGTTATCGAATAATAATAAATTATTATAATCAGTGGATATACTATTTTCTGTAGGTAAATCGGTGTTTTTGAATGCATCTCTAAAATTTACAAGCAGTTGATCGGAATAGTGGACATCGAAATCTGCATCCGATTCTTCTAGTGCAATGACGTACATAGGATCACGTACTTCTTTTACGCTTGTAATCATTTTGTTAATAAAAGCTGTAGGTGCTCCTTCTAATGCAGATAGTTTCACACCGTCAATCTTATATTTTTTCGCGAAATCAACCAGTGTACTTGTAAGTGCTTTTTGAACTTCCTCATTTGTTAAATCTAAGACAAGTTCATTATTTTCTTTACTTAGTATCCAATCGCTTTTCGAATTCCAAAGATGATTCACACTATAGTTATTTAACGGGAATTCGACCATTATTTTTAAATTTTGTTTATGCGCCTCATTGATTAGTTGTTCAAATTCCTCAGGTGTACCAAATCTTTTTTCAAGTTCATTAAAATCCAATACTCGTTTACCATCATACGTTTCTGTTGCAAATACAGGCCCGATGGAAATTGTCGTAAAGCCCATATCTTTAATATGATTCATTTTTTCTATAATTCCTAAAAAATCACCGCCAGCAAATGCATTGGGATCTTTTGCATTCACATCGTAGTCGTTAGCAATCACTTTATTGAAATAACGATCCACATATAAATCGTAAATACTTTCATTATGTATAGAAGCATCTGCTTCGGCATTTGTTGGTTGAGTCGATGTGATCCAAAGACCACTTACGAGCACTCCTGTTAAAAGCCACTTTTTAAATTTCAAGGTAAATCCTCCTCTATCTAGAAAAAGCTAATCCTAGATAATTTATAAAACATATCCTTGTTATTTTATCAAAGCTATCTATTAACCGCCATCGTTTAGGCAAGAAAGCGCTAAAAATAGCTTATAATTCGTCCAAACTGTGACATACAAAAAGAGTGTCCTACCCACCCCGTGGAAGGTAGAAACTTTAAATTTATGAAACAAAAAGATACTTTCTTATTTTTCAACAAAAGCCACCTATTTCGGTGGCTTTACATTGTGCAGTATCTGATTGTGAAAATTCTCTTCGTCTAATGGCTTCGCTGAATTCCGCTGCAGACGAAAAATAACAAAAGAAGCGACAACAAACAAAATCATCAGTAAAACAACAAAAATTAGTAAAGATACTCCCATTACCGTTCTCCCTTTTCAACTATATGAAAAGGAGCCTTCACCTAAGTAAAAGCTCCCTTTCTTATTATTCCTACGCTAAGAAATTAATGCCCATTGGTAATTTGAAACCTAGGAAAAGTGCGATCAATAAGAAAACGAAGAACAATACTAAAAATGTAGTAAATGGTTTTCCTTTTGTCTTTTTCACTAACGTCATTTCCATCATACCGATGACAAGAATACCTGCTAAAAACTTTAATCCGTACAGCATTCCTTGACCGTAGTCCATGCCTTTCATAAATAACGCAATACCAGTTAAAATGATCAAAATATAAAATACGCGTAAAATCATATGCACTACTTTTGGATTCTTAATTGCCAATGCTACAAAGAACAAGATTAAAGCAATTACCCAAGTTGTAATGTGTAAATGTGTTGATGCTAAAAAATCCATTTATTTCACCTCGACAATTTAATCAAATTCGCCTTGGCGTATTAGCGTCCAGATTTTTATCGAGCTTGCTTGATAAATTCACTTAAAAATCTGTGGCATCCGCCGGAGGCTTAAACTTCATTTAGCTAGTTTTCCCAAGCTAAATGAAGTTTACTTATATATCTTACCATCAAATGAAATGATTTACTCGAATTTGTTCACTAAGGTGCCAATTCCTTCGATAGAAATTTTCACAATATCGCCTGATTTTAAGAACTTCGGCGGATTAAATCCTTTTCCTACTCCTGCAGGTGTGCCAGTTAATATGACATCTCCAGGTTCTAAAGTAACCGTTTTGGAAATTTCCGCGATAATTTGTTCAACAGAATAAACCATGTCAGAGGTTTGACCATTTTGACGAATCTCATCGTTTACTTTCGTTACGACAGAAAGCTCTTGCGGATTTGGCAATTCATCTTTTGTCACAACATAAGGGCCTAACGGGCATGAACCTTCTAAACTTTTTCCTAGGAAAAATTGTTGGTGTTTTGTCTGTAAGTCTCTTGCAGTTAAATCGTTGGCGATTGTGTAGCCAAACACATAGTCATAAGCCAGTTTTGAAGGGATATCCTTCCCTTTTTTACCGATAACAATTGCTAGTTCTCCTTCATAGTCATAAGCATCAGTTTTATCTACATGAATGGAAAGAGTTTGTTCGTCCGCCGCAATAGATGTCGGTGATTTTGTAAAGACGACAAATGTATTTGCTATCCCACCCATTTCTTTTGCATGATCGGCATAGTTTTTTCCAATCGCCATTATATTTTTGGGTGTACGTGGTATTGGCGATAACCACTCTATTTCAGTAAATTGTCTTTTGAAACTATTGGCATGCTCATCTTTAGAGGCAGCTTCCACTAGTTTGCGGATTTGTTCGATAAAATCCATACCTAAACTAATGCCTTCTACAATAGTAGCTGGAAAACTAGGTAACACTTGGAGCGTCTCTTGTATGCTTAATACATCCCATACTGCCTCTTCCTTTTTCACTTTTGGTCCAAAGTAAATTTTATCATTTAATTGATATGATAATAGTTTCATCGTCTTGACACCCCTTCAAATAATTTTGAACTTATACCTAGTCTATTACAAAACGATTTCCTTTTCATCTGTTTTCATTCATTTTCGACTAATTATTTCGATAAGTCAGTCTTCTCCACAACGCTTCTACTGGTCCTTGCTTAAATTTCATAAACCAAAGTTCGGCAAAAACTACTTGCAATACGTATATACCGACAGCTAGCCAGGTTCCCGCGCCGATATCAATTTTTCCATACAAACCAAATCCGTAGGAATAAAAAATAGTCGTTGCAATAACAGACTGCATTAAATAGAGGGTCATCGACATACGTCCTGCTTTTGCAACCGGCGATAAAAGTTTTTGCATAAACGGTATGGTGCAAACAAGTGCAATAATACCTGCATAAGCAATTGCTTGTAATGGACCCCCGAATGTATCCTGTACAGTCATTGTAAATATATTTGCTTCTTGAAGATACGGTATCCATTTTATAGCTGTTCCCGCAGTCAGAGCTATTATAATCGTAATAATCCAATAAACTTTCAATTTCTTAGCCCGCTCGATTAGTTTTAATTTGGCTGCCGCTGCGCCCAATAAGAGAAAAGGAACAATTGTAAATAGTAGCATCAGAAACATTGCGCCATTAGCACTCATATACCACCAGTCATCTAACCGTTGCCAAAAAATATCACCCCAAGAACCTTGTGAATATGCTAAAACGGAAGCTTCGATTTCTTGAATACCTGTATATAAAATAAGACTATCTGGATCGAACTTTCCAACTATAAACAATAATCCATTTAAAAATCCATTCGGTATCAAATATAATAGGGCACTAATTAATAGCAACCAAAAAGGCCTTAAGCGCATCATTAACAATAAAACAAAGCCTGCAATAGCATATGTGATCAATATGTCGCCTGACCAAATTAGGAATGCATGTACACATCCAATCAGCAGCAATACCGATAATCTACGAACCGCCAATCTCGAAAAAGAGGTTCCTTTCTCTTCTGATTTCATAAATTGCATCGCAAGCCCATAGCCAAAAAGCATGGAGAATAAAGGATAAACACTTCCCTGCACGAAAATGTCGATCCATTTATACGTTTCATAATCACCTGGAATATGGTACCAAGTGTATGGATTAACATAAATATAAGGGCTGTGAAAAAACAGCATATTGACGACAAAAATACCTAGAAGCGCAAAGCCCCTCATGACGTCAATTGAAATAACTCGTTCTTTCTCCCCTGTTGGTTGAATCAGCAATCTTTTTTCCCCCTATAATCTATTTTGGAACCATTTTTAAATTAGGATAGTTTTATCTACATCAAATAAATAAAGTATCTTCTCTTTAATCTCTATGTGTAAAATGGTCTCTATTGCTTGTGCGTACAGCGATAATTGAAGATTATATCGATTTTTCATTTCTTGTTGCAATAAAAATTCGTCGTTTACTAAATATTGAACATGGTCCGTTTTATAATCTAGCAATACCCAACGTCCATCCTCTTCCAAAAACAAGCAGTCGACGATCCCTTGAATGATTTGCTTGTCTCCCTCTTTGTCTTCTAGAGCATAAGTAAACGGAAATTCACGCATAACCTCTTTAGAGCTACGCAATCTTTCCGCAATATCAGAATGGAAAAACCGCATTATTTTTTCAGGATTAATCGCCTTTTGTTCCGCTTTTGTTACTATTTCACGATTGAACAGTTGCTCCGCGAATGCTTGTACTTGTTCCGTTGTTTTTACTTCTGTCAAATCTACATTTTGCATAAATGCATGAACCGCCGTTCCAACTTCTGCTCCAGTTAGTTTTGCTTCTTGCTGCAAAAAGAACGGTCGCTTCGCAATTTTTGCTACATTATTCGTATTCGTTCCCATTTGAAAATATGTGTCTTCTTCTCTTTCCAACAATTGCTGTATTTTCTTTATTTCACTTACGCTTTGTTTCGAACGTTTGTGAGTAGCTAGTTCAAATGGATAGACTGTATCAAATCGGGCGAGTACTTGTGGCAAGAAAGTTGCTTGGTCACTGTTAGTCAGTTGGTCAAGTGAAATTTGTTCCTTCACTTCTGCATCGTTTGGTAGTTTCAGTTCATCGACACATTTAGTAACGATTCGCCACTTCGAATCGCTCTCTACAATATTAGCTTCAACTACTTCAGCTACTTGTTTAAAATCCGCATGTCTTGCTAAAGCAGGACCAATCCAATCTAAGTAGCCTTTTGCTTTCGCACGGACATAGCCGGGAAGCATTTCATCGGGCAAAGTTGCTTGGGCATCCTCCCATTTTGCAAGTGTTTTCGCCAAATCTTTTATAGACGCAGTAAGATACAAATATTCTTTTGCTCTTGTCATAGCAACATATAGCACGCGCATTTCCTCTGCTTTTAACTCCATTTGTTTCTTTTCTTTCATCGATAAAAAAGGTAATGAAGTGAATGATATGCGTTTTTCAGGATCAATTGCTTTCACTGCAAGACCAAATGTTTGGTCAAATAAATATGGTTCATTAAAATCCATCTGGTTAAATGGTCTACCCATTCCGGCTAGAAACACGACAGGGAATTCCAAACCTTTCGAAGAGTGGATTGTCATAAGACGCACGACATTTTCCTTCTCACTCATCGCACGTGCCGTCCCTAAATCATCGCCACGTTTACGCATGCGGTCTATGAAACGCAAAAAGCGGAACAGTCCTCTAAAAGAGGTCTTTTCATAATCAATAGCACGGTCATGTAGCACGCGTAAATTCGCTTGTTTTTGCATCCCATTCGGCATAGATCCGACCATTTCGTAATAATGTGTATCTAAGTAAATGCGCCATATCAAATCTGCTAGGGAGCCTCTTCTACTCAAATTACGCCAATCCTCAAACTGCAATAAAAAACGTTGTAGCTTCTCACTAGTTTCTGTAGAAATTCCGGCACCACCGCTTGATACGAATAATTTTAACGCCTCATAAAAAGGCTCTTTTGGTGCTGAAAGGCGAATAAGGGCTAGTTCGGATTCGGTAAGTCCGACAAAAGGAGCACGTAGGACCGCTGCGAGTGATATATCTTGATATGGATTGTCAATGGTGCGAAGCGTATGCAACATAATAAGCACTTCAATTGCTTCGAAATAACCTTTCGATAGCTCTGCATATAAGGGAATGCCTGCTTCTTTAAATTGATCTGTTACTTCCTGCGACCATGTCATTGAACGCATCAGGATCACGATATCGCTGTACTGAACGGGACGACTTACTTTTTTCCATGGATCATACACCGTTTTACCGGAGTCGATCATTTCTTTAATTTTAAAAATAAAGTAGCGGGCTTCGGCTTGTGATTTTTTTAACTCTTCCTCGGCACTTACTACCTCATCTATATCGTCAACTGCAGTTTCCACGCTTCCATCTTCTACTTCATATAAAAGGGCCAACTCTACCGGTGCTTCGATTTCATCGTACGGTGCTTGCGGTTTTAATGAAGCGTCCTCGTCGTAATTTATTTCGCCGACTTTTTCCCCCATTATTTGTTGGAAGATATAATTTGTTGCATGCAGCACTTCTTTACGGCTTCGGAAGTTTGCATTCAAATCTATTTTTACACCGGCATCCGTAGAAATATCGTTAAACGCAAGATACTTTCCTAAAAAGAGCATTGGTTCTGCTAAGCGAAATCGATAAATAGACTGCTTCACATCACCAACCATGAACATATTACCTGTTCGTTCATCTCCGCTTTTCACTAATTGTAAAATCGTTTCTTGCAGTAAATTTACATCTTGATATTCATCAGTAAGCACTTCTTTGAAACGTGCTTTATATTCTTTGGCAATATCCGAAGGAACAAGCTGTCCATCTTCTCCTTGTTCCGTTAAAATCTCCAATGCATAGTGCTCCAAATCAGAAAAATCGACTAATCCTTTCTCATTTTTGGAAGCTGCATATCGTTCTCCATACGTAACCGCCAATTCGACTAATGTACGCAGAAGAGGTGCCATCATTCTCATTTCTTCTAATAAACGTTCGGGTGTTCTTGTAAAATAGCTTTCTTTTAGCTCGTTTACGATTTTCTTTACTCTATTTCGTTTATCTACCGCTTGTTTTTTCAATACTTCATCACAAGTATCTTTTTTGATAGATGCAGCCTTGTTCCAAGTAATTCCTTGGAAATACTCGAAGACGTCTTGCCAAGTACCCATTTTCATTAAACGTATTGCTTCTTGAATCATTTGTTGGTCTACTATAGCCGTTTCTGCAAGAGGAGCAGGGCCATTCGGAATATTCGCGAGCTTTCGAATTTCTTCCGTTACAGCTATTGCTTCTTCTAAATGATGAATAATTGCAAGCTTTAAAGGTTCGATGAAAGAGAGCCCATCAATTGTCTTATCTTCGTCTAGTGCATAGGCTTCTGGTATCGCAAGCAACCACTTTTTCGGTTCTGGATGTACACGGGCATACGTATATAATTTCTCTATCATCGTTTCGATCGATTGGTCATCTCGATCAGAAGTGAAGCTATCAGACAAACGGTACATCGCTTCCGGATTTTCGGTCTTGTATGCTTCCTCCAACACTTCCGCTAAAATATCATCTCGTATAAGTGCCGCCTCTGTTTCATTGGCTATGCGGAATCCAGGATCGATCGTCAGCATATACGAATATTGGCGAACAATATTTAGGCAAAAAGAATGTAGAGTAGAAATTTGAGCTTTGTTTAAAAGACTTAGCTGCTTTTTTAAATGAGCCGACGAAGGATCAAGGGCAATTGCCTTTTCTAGTGCTTCTCCCATTCTGTGTCGCATTTCGGCAGCAGAAGCGTTCGTGAATGTAACGACTAATAATTCATCAACATTAATCGGATTTTCCTTTGCAATTACTTTTTGAATGAGCCGGTCGATGAGGACAGCAGTTTTCCCGGAACCTGCTGCTGCGGATACAAGGACATCTGAACCAGTTGCCCATATTGCTTTCCACTGGGCAGGCGTCCATGTTAGTTCCGCTGGCATATTAGGAATGTTCATCTGTACTCATCTCCTTACGTATTTTTTCAGTTACTATTTCGGGTTGTTCTATTTTTAAATTACGAACTGGCTGGGCTGGATCTTGCGGGTCAAATTGACAGACACTCCGATATGCACAATAAGTACAAGGCATTTTGTCCTTTAAACGATACGGATAGACGCGGGTATCTCCAGCATTCATCCCATTTCCAGCTTGTTCATGTTTTTTGCGAACAAATGATTGAAGAAGTTTCATCTGTTCAGGCTCAACTACTTTGGAAGACGATTTCGATAGGTTTCCATCTTTATTCATACGGACGGGAATAATTTTAGAAAAACCTTCGATTTGTTCGTCCATTTCCATAATCACTTCTGGATCATCCAGTAATAATCCATTCATCTTATATGATTTATAAATCTCTTCCTGTAGTTGGGCATCTGCCATTTCTTTTTGCGTTTTGATGAACGGGTTATGCAGATGTACATACAATACTCCCGCTGGCTCGGCATCTTCTTTCAGCCAAATTGGCGCATTTTCTATCGCCACATCTAAATAAGTTAGCATTTGAAGAGATAGACCATAGTACACCTCGTTCAAATCAATTCCTTTTCGTGAAGATTTATAATCGACAATGCGAACAAACATATTGCCATTCACATTGGAAGCATCCACTCTGTCAATCCGTCCACGTAATTGCATTTTACGCTGATGCTTTAAAGGAATTTCTAAAGCAGGCAGTTCTTCCCCTGGACCAAATCCAGCTTCTATCGCTATTGGAACAAAACTTGATACTTGTGAATGCTTACTTAGTGCAAAAAGCGTTGATGCAACAATTTGTTCCAATTTACGTTGAATATACCGGTATCTATTCGTACTTAATAATAATTGGTGCACAAATACAGGGACGATTTGGTCGACTGCTTGTTTTGCTAGCTGAGTGCATTGCTCTTTAGATAGCTGACCCCACGTCAAGCCAAGTCTCGCCGTTTCATCCGCAATCCATTTAAGTGCCGCGTGAAATAGATCTCCCATCGCGGGAGCCTCTAGACGATATTCTGCGCGTTCTTCCAACTTCAACCCGTATGCGGCATAATGCGCAAATGGACAGCTATAATATCTCTCTACTCGAGAAACGCTGGAAATCATTGTTTCGCCGTATAACGCAGAAGTTATTTCCGAAGAAAGTCTTTCTGTTTTGTTTCCTTCGATTAATGGTTTTACAATCCTATCTAAAAGCTTGGACCAATAAGGATCATCCATATAATACTGATACACCGATTGCCAAACCTCTGATAAGCTCCCTGTCTCTAGTGATTTTCGCAATTGCATCACAAGATAAGGTAAAGTAGTTCGAGGATGACTCACTGATTCCAATTCAAGTTCCTCATTCATACTGTCCGTTGGATCCATCACAGCCTGTGCTACTGGAACTTCGGTAACCAATTGTTGCAATTTCTTTATATACATCGATGGAAGCAATGCTTTCCCTTCACTATCGGCAATTGGATAGGAAACATCTAAATAATGAGAGGCAGTGACGAACGCCTTATAAGTTAAGTAGTTTTCATCCAGCAAGCGCATTTTCGATGTTGGTGCTAACTCAAAACCAATTTGAGTAAACCAATCTCGCTCTGTGTCTGACAGCAAGCCTTCATGATCCATTCTTTTTGGAAATGCCCCATCATTCACTCCGACGACAAACATAGCTTTTAAATTCGTCAAACGGGCAATATCCACATTTGCCACAATTACTTGATCGATAGTTGGAGGAATTCTCGAAAATTCAAGTTGGTCATATCCCTCATCTAAAATTTTCGCCGCTTCCTCTGCAGTCATTTCTTTTTCCCCAAACATTAATACAAATTGATCGAGCACGTTCACCCACTCGTTCCAAGCTTGTTCATGCTCAGTTGCAAGAAGTAATTGACCATCCTCTTCTTCCCTTTGCTTTAGACTTTGAAGTTTGTCGTAAACTTGTAGCGATTCCATCAATGCAAATAAAGCAGAGGCAATTTCTAGTCCTGTACTACTTCGTTCTAATTGCTCCGAAAATACTTTTAACGGCTGTACAACCAGATCACGGGCAGCATGTAGATCCTCCTGGATACTTAGCTCTTCATCCGTTTGCACTTTCGAATAAAACTCTAACCCCCGGTATCTCTTGTAAATCCATCGTCGTTCGTCAAACCATCTGTCTCCATAAATGCCGAATGCTAGCACGAAGTTTTCTAAACGATCGATTCGTTCTCTCCACTTGCTTTTCGGAGCATCCAATGGAAAAAACAAATCCGTTTTAATAGCACGGAACATTGGTTCATACTTCCATCCAGTTCGTATTATCTCTATTACTGTCCTGCTTAGCTCAATGAGAGGATGATGCAACATCGACTTTTTCTGGCTGATAAATACAGGAATATCATATTGCGCGAATATCGTTTCTATTAATCCTTCATACGCTTCCGCGTCCCGATGTAAAATAGCTATTTCTTTATATCGTACCTCTTTTTGTTGTATCAATTCTCGTATTCTTCTTGCCGCTGCATGTATTTCTGCACGTCGATTTGTCGCTTCGGTAATTCGCAGATTGCCTTCTGTTTTCATCCCTGTTGGATGCAATTGATCGAAGTTTGCTTCAATATGCGCAAGTTCTTTAGACACAAATCGCTTTTGTTTTATTTGATGGACTGTTTTTTCTATTTCTACATTTTCTGCCTGTGCTATTTCTAGTAATCTCGCACATGTATTGGCGGGTTGATAAAACAAGGACTGCTCGTCTTGAGCATCTGCTAGTGACTCCATTGGCAGAGCAATCGTAATGCGTTTTACTTGTTTCATCAATTCTTGGATGATCTCTAGCTCTCTTGGAGTAAATGAAGTAAATCCATCGATGTATATTTCCGTTTTTGCAAGCAAGGAGGAATCCTTTATTTTCATCGCTAGTAAAGTTAAATACCCTTCCCCATCGATATAGCTTGCTCCTAATTTTTGCTCCATTAAATCAAGCATAAGCATTAGATCAGACGATTTATCAAGCAATGTCTTAGGTGCTTGTACGGTTTCTAATTGGTTTAAAGCGTTTATCATCGTTGCGTGATCCAAACAATAACGACTAAATTCTTTCATCAGTACTTCTATTTGATCGGTAAACCCTCGTTTTGTTGCGGCTCTATTAAATAATTTAAATTCATCTTTATTATCCTCCAACAAACTACGAATTAGCATGCGGTAGCCAAACCCACTTATCTCTTCTTTTGCAATTCCACCTGTTTCTTGTAGGATACGCCAAGCTAAGCGTTTAAATGTTGTCACCTGTGCACGTATTAATCCTTGAAGTCCGGTTCTAGCCGCTAAATCATACTCGCTAGAAAAGGACATCTGGTCAGGTACTATATAAAACAATGGATCTCCTAAAGGAGCCCGTTGTAATGAATGTACTATTTCTTGTTGCATAAATATTGTTTTTCCAGTCCCAGAACGTCCACTGACAATTCGTAATGACATATTAACCAAACTCCTTTCTAAAGAATAGCGTTGGAGCAGTACAAAAAAATTCCGAATAATCTCCTCTTTCTATTGTACAAAACATCCAATAGAGAAGGAAATTATTCGGAACGAAAATTCACTGTAGCGTGGGAAATTGGCCAATAAATTAGTTTCACTTCCCCAATAACATCTTTTTTATCGATAAATTGAAAATAACGGCTATCTAAACTGGACATGCGATTGTCTCCTAAAACAAATAACTTATTCGGAGGTACTGTTTTACTGCCTGTCAGCTCCTGCAACTCAAAATCCTCCGTAAAATTTTCCTCTAGATTTTCATAGGCGGGATAAGATGTCAAAAATGGCTCTTCCACTTTCTCATTGTTAATAAACAACTCATCGTTTTCATAGGAAATCGTGTCTCCTGGCAATCCAATGACGCGTTTCACATAATCTTCTTTTTTATCACTATGAAAAATAACAATATCCATTCTTCTTATGGTCGCTAATTTACTAATAACGACTTTATCTTGATCATGAAGCGTCGGCATCATCGACTTGCCGATTACTTCATAGTTTGTTGCTACAAAAGATCGGACAAAAATAACGACGAGGACTCCAATCACTAAAGCACAAAGCCACTCGATTAATTCTTTTTTTAATTTACCCAAATTTTTCTCCTTTTTTACTCTTTCTTTCTACACGAAAGGTGCGCAAATCCGCTTCCACTTTTTTGTCGATTCGTTTTTCTATTCGTTTACCTAAAAACCAAAGAATAACGATAATTAATGCAACAATTGCGGTGCGTACAGGCTGTGTAATTAAAGCTTTAATATCCGAGCCAATGAAACTGACGATGAAAATCATAATAAGCTTTCCAAGTGTCACCGTCCATAAATATGTGTTCTTTTTCATATTGGACAAACCGGCAACTATATTTACAAGTGCAGAAGGAGTAAATGGAAAACAAATGAGTAAAAAAAGTGGACCGAATCCATTCCTCTCTACCCATAATATTAATTTTTGTATCTTTTCATGTCTCGTAATAAACCCAAGTACGCGAGCTCGTCCATATTTACGAATAACTAAAAAGACTGTATATGCCCCTATTACCGAGCCGGCCCATGAAAGGAGAAATCCAAATAAAAGTCCATACGCATTTACGTTTGCCACGATAAACACAATTAACGGTAAAAAAGGTAAAAAAGCCTCTAAAAAAGGCAGAAGGATACCGATTATTGGTCCAAGCGCACGATAATCATGCGTTAAATTTGATAAAGTTTCCATCGAAAACCAATCAGGCATATTGCTCTCCTCCATAATATGTATATTTACCCCAGTTTAACAGACTGTAATAACCTCACGTCAATTTTGGTGAAATAAACGCGAAAAAATAGGTAAAGATGAAACAGCCTGTAGATCCCGATTGGTTCAACTAACCATCATTGAGAGGTGATGAAGATCTCCCCCACTGGTAGAAGTTTCACTTTATACTATTCCCATTTTTCGTATTCATAAAACTATTCAGTTATAGTATAATTTGTTCATTATGATTTTATAGGTGGTGACATTTTAGTTTGAATAATAAATCATTTATACAAGGGATAAAAGCTGGTTTAAGTATTGCAATCGGTTATTTTCCAGTCGCATTAACATTTGGTTTACTTGCCAAAACGTCCGGCCTATCCATTTGGGAAGCAACTGCAATGAGTATCTTCGTTTATGCAGGAGCATCTCAATACATGTCTTTAACCCTTATTTCAAAAGGGGTTGATCCTATTTTAATCGTTTTAAACACATTTGTCGTCAATATACGTCACTTCTTAATGACGGCGGCACTGAATGAAAAGATGCATAGTGAGAAAAGATGGATTAAAGGAGTCTATGCTTTTGGAATAACGGATGAATCTTTCTCTGTTCTGGCAACTCAAAAAGACGAAAAAATTCCTAAATCTTTTGCATTTGGAGTTGCAATCATTGCCTATAGCAGTTGGGTAATATTTACTGCAATAGGTCATGTCATCGGCGCCAACCTCCCGCACTTTTTACAAGCAGCCATGTCTATTGCACTATATGCCATGTTCGTAGGCCTTCTTGTTCCCTCTATGCGCGGAAGCAGAAAAGTAGTCATGCTTGCATTAATCGCTGCAGCTATTAATGGCTTCTTTTATTGGACACAGATTTTGTCAACAGGATGGTCTATTTTAGTCGCTACATTAGCGTCCTCTATTTTTGTAGAAATTATTTATGCTAGACATGAAAAACGGAAGCGTATTGCCGGGCAGCTGAAAGGAGCTTAAGCAAATGGGGTCATGGTATTGGTGGACAATACTCGGAATGGCAATCGTTACGTATATTCCAAGAGCTGTCCCACTAACTTTTTTAGAAGGAAAAGAATTGCCACCAGTCGTTTCTGGTGTTTTGCGTAATATTCCCTACGCTGTGTTAGGAGCATTAATATTCCCTGCTATTTTGTATGTGCAGGAAGGTCATTTATTATTTGGATTCATCGGCGCGATTGTAGCGTTTGCATTAGCATTTCTTTTTTCTAATGTGATGGTCGTTGTTTTAGGTACAATCGGTGTTTTAGCAGTATATAGTCTATTATTCTGAAATATCTGAATAATTTTACTTTAAAATACTACTTGACGACTTGGTCTTTAATGTTTAAAGTTGAAATCAATTCTTACAACAATTACATAGCACATCACTTTCTTATCCAGAGAAACCGAGGGACAGGCCCTATGACGTTTCGGCAACAGGTTCATTTTTGAATACTGTGCCAATTCCTGCAAGCGATTTTGCTTGGAAGATGAGAACGAGATGGTTTTTCGTATAGTCGAAGAGCTTTCTTTTTCTTATCCACTTGTAGATAAGATCGAGAAAGCTCTTTTTCGTTCTTTTTTGGAAAGATAGATGTTGTCAACCATTGTTCGTAATGAATCAACGAAGATTCAGGAGGTTATGACATGATTGAATTTAAAAATGTTTCCAAGACATTTCGTCTTGGCAAACGGGAGGTGCATGCAGTTCAAAATGTTTCCCTAACGATTAACGAAGGAGAAATATTTGGGATTATCGGCTTTAGTGGTGCTGGGAAAAGTACTCTACTTAGACTTGTGAATATGCTCGAACGTCCCTCATCTGGGTCAGTGCATATTCAACATATCGATGTAAATGCATTATCCCCTAAAGATCTACGTACGAGACGTCGCAACATAGGGATGATCTTTCAAAACTTTAATTTATTTACCTCTCGTACCGTTGCAGGTAATATTGCATATCCATTGAAACTTGCTGGTTTATCGAAACAAGAAATTAGTTTACGAGTAGATAATCTATTACGCTTTGTGGGCCTTTCCGATAAAGCAAAGGATTATCCAGACCAACTATCAGGTGGTCAAAAACAACGGGTCGGTATCGCAAGAGCACTAGCTACATCCCCCGACATTCTTATATGTGATGAAGCGACTTCTGCTCTTGATCCAGAAACGACAGCTGAGATTTTACGATTATTGAAGAAAGTAAACAAAGATTTAGGAATTACTATTTTACTTATTACACATGAAATGCATGTAATCCAATCTATTTGCCACAAAGTTGCGGTAATGGAAGACGGCAAAGTTATCGAATCAGGAAATGTGTTTGATGTGTTTACTAACCCTCAGCATTTGACAACTCAGCGGTTTATCCAATCTGTGCAGAAAGATTTACCGTCTGACCATGTATTAGAAGAATGGCGCACACGAGGTGGCAAAAAATTATATCGAGTGATTTTCAAAGGAGACATAGCGAATGATGCGGTGCTTTCCCAAGTTACTCAAAAACATCAAGTCCACTTCAATATCGTATATGGCTCTATCCGTGAACTCCAAGAAAGATTATTCGGAAACTTACTTATTTCTTTTGAAGGAAATGAAGAAGCGATTATATTAACTTTGAAGGAACTAGCGGGAATTGTGGATATTGAGGAGGTTACCCATTATGAAAGTTGATTGGAGTACATTTTGGCCACGAATCCTGGAATCGACTGGTGAAACAATCATCATGGTTATTTGCACACTTGTTCTAGGCTCTATTCTCGGAATAGCTATTGGTCTATTACTTTTTGTTACTAGAGAAAAGAATATTTTAGAAAACAAGTTTATTTTTCAGCTATTAAACATTTTGATTAATATTATTCGACCTATTCCATTCATCATTTTCTTAGTAGCTATCTCACAGTTGACTAGATTAGTTATTGGCACAACTATCGGTACGGCTGCAGCAATTTTTCCAATGACGATCGTTGCTAGCTTTTCTATCGCGCGTGTTGTTGAAAATAACTTAGTAAGCATCGATTCTGGAGTAATAGAGGCTGCTCAAGCAATGGGTGCCAGCCCCCTTCGAATCATTATCACCGTTTTAATACCAGAGGCATTGGGGCCACTCATTTTGGGACTTACATTTATTACAGTCAGTTTGATTGATTTCTCTGCAATTGCAGGCACTGTTGGCGGTGGTGGATTGGGGCATGTCGCGATGACTTATGGATATCAACGTTTTGACGGAAGTGTCATGCTCGTCACAGTTATTATACTAATTATACTTGTACAACTCGCCCAGTGGTTAGGCAACACCTTATCTAGAAAATTTATGAGAAGATAATTCAATTATATAAAAGGAGAGATTTTATTTATGAAAAAACTTTATTTATTAGTATTAGCAGTTTGTACTGCTTTAGTTTTAGCAGCTTGTGGCAGTTCATCTGCATCTAGTAATGACAGTAAAGATACAGTAAAAGTTAAGATTGGTGTAAACGGCTCTGATGGAGCACAATGGCCGATTTTGAAGAAAAAGGCAGCAAAAGAAGGGATAGAAATAGAGCTAGTCGAGTTTGCTGATTACACTTTACCGAATAACGCTCTTGCACAAGGAGACATCGATTTGAATGCATTCCAGCATCTATCGTTTTTATCGCAATATGTAAAAGAAAGTGGCAATGATCTTATACCAATTGGTTCCACAATGTTTGCTCCACTTGGAATATATTCAGAAAAAATTAAAGATATTGCAGACATTAAAGCTGGAGATAAAATAGCCATTCCTGATGATCCTTCTAACCAAGCACGCGCACTACGCTTATTAGAAGCAGGAAACTTAATAAAACTAACAGATGACTTCGGACTATTTGGAGACCCTTCTAAAATTGCAGAAAATCCGTTAAATTTGGATATTATCCCGATGGTAGCTCAACAAACTCCTCGCGTCCTACCAGACGTTACCGCAGCTATTATTAATAACGGAGTTGCAGGTCAAGCAGGATTTTCTCCTGGTGAAGATCCTATCTTTAAAGAAGAGGGAGATAACGAATCGATTTATCCTTATGTAAACTTAATCGCTGCCCGTGCAAAAGATAAAGATAATGCTACTTTTAAACGAATTGTAGAACTATATCATGAGGATGACATAAAAAAAGCAGTAACAGAAGATACAAAAGGTGGCTCTTCCCTAGTTGTTTTAACGCAAGAACAATTAGATCAAACATTTGAAGATTTATTAAAATAAAGGAGGAAATAAACAATGAGTATTGTAGTAGAAAATAAGGACTTAATAACGAAATCTATCGAGGATAATAAAGAGTTGTATATTCAAACAAGTCAAGACATCCATGCCAATCCCGAAATTGGCAACAACGAATTTTATGCGAGTGCCAAACATATCGCCATTTTAGAAAAAGCAGGCTTTCAAGTAACGTCTGCTGTTGCAGGTCATGAGACATCTTTTTATGCAGTGAAGGAAAGTGATAAAGAGGGTCCGACTATAGCTTATTTAGCTGAATACGATGCATTGCCAGGTCTCGGCCATGCTTGCGGTCATAATATTATCGGCACCACCAGTGTCGCAGCAGCAATCGCTTTATCAGAGACACTTGCGGAAACTGGTGGTCGAGTTGTAGTTCTTGGAACCCCTGCAGAAGAAGGGGGTCCTAATGGAAGTGCAAAAGGTAGTTTTGTCAAACATGGCTTTTTGAAAGATGTCGATGTTGCTTTAATGATTCATCCAAGCGGAAAAACATCCTTAACTAGTGAAACACTGGCAGTAGACCCATTAGATTTTCATTTTTATGGGACTGCTGCTCATGCTTCTGGATCACCCGAAAAAGGTGTTAATGCACTAGATGCAGTTATTCAATTATTTAACGGAATTAATGCACTGCGCCAGCAATTGCCCTCCGATGTACGAATACACGGCATCATCACCCACGGAGGTGACGCACCAAATATTATTCCGGATTATGCATCCGCACGATTTTATATTCGTGCCGAGACATGGAAAAAAACAGAGGAAGTAGCTGATAAAGTAAGAGCTATTGCAAATGGAGCCGCATTAGCGACAGGTGCTTCTGTGAAAATTGAACGGTTCCAAAATGAAGTGCAAGATTTCGTTTTAAACTCCGTTTTAGACGAAGTTCTTTACACAGAACTAGAGGCTGTTGGGGAAAAAGTGCATATAGAAAAACGAAAAGGCAAAGGATCAACAGATGCAGGGAATATTAGCTATGTGGTACCAACCGCACATCCTCATATTAAAATTGGACCTGACGATTTAATCGGACACACGATTGAATTCAGAGAAGCCGCTAAATCAGATGCCGGAAACGAAGCACTAATCAAAGGTGCAAAAGCACTGGCATTGACAGGATACCGAGTTTTAACAGATGCCGAGCTATTGCACAATGTTCGAAAAGAATTTGAAGCAGCACTTGCACGAAAAGAAGAGGCTTGAGGTGGATTTTGCGATTTGGAGTTTATATCTTGCGATTCTGGACTAGTTGCTTGCGATTCCAGTGAGGGATCTTGCGATTCGGAGTTTGTATTTTGCGATTCTAGACTTGTTAATTGCGATTATTTAACAACTGAAAACTGATACCCTGTTTACAATGAAAAATCCGCCTCAATGAGCGGATTTTTTCTTTTTATCTCGGCTTTTCATTTTCGTAGAATACCAGAATCCTAGTGTTAGCGAAGCTGCATCTATAAGGTAAATCCACCATCTATGTGTATAACCAGCATAAACTGAAGCTGCAAATAATGCGACTGTCAATACTAGAGCAACATAATGATTAAACGTAATACGTGTAAAAAGGACGACAAGTAGTGCAGGTGCAAAAATAGCTAAGATTACTTGCGTTGATAATGATAATGTTTCCATAAATTCTCCTACCTTACTAAGATCAAACCTAGTCGATAATGATCATGTCTAAACAAAATATGCTGGCGCAAACGAAGCTCTCCATTGAAATCGATTACTTCTAAGCGACAATGTGCAGCATTTATTTGAACTGCTTCATATAATTCTTGCTCGGTTGTTACTTGTTGACCATTTACTTTCACAATACGTTCTCCGATTAGTAAACCCATTTTCTCTGCGGGAGAATCGGAAAGAACTCCTGCTATCATAACACCATTTGACTGTGGCGACACTGCAAAAGTACCAGACGTCTCTGTTTTGTAGGCTACATAAGAGATGATCAATCTAGCTAATAAGCCAAGTGCAATAGCCAATACACTAATTAGCGGCAGTATATAACCTACTGCTGCCACAACTGTTACGATAACTCCTAGCTGCCAAACCTTTTTCCCATACTGAGGGAAAAATTGAATCGGCAATGTATGTCTGCTTTTTTGTTGAAATCCTATAACAAATGGAAATAAAATAAGGGAAAATGTAGACTCTCCAAGAGGAAATTGTGGCCAGTATGGAATATATGTATCAATAACATCGCCTGGCACAACTAACAAAATAGGAAGCAACCACAAGCGCTTCGTTATATATTCCATCGCTTCAATTCCTCGAGAAGTACGTACTAATCTTGGAGAAGCATTTCTTGCCCCATATTTTTGAATAAGTGCCCCTTCAGCGATTAATAACAGTCCTGCTAAAACGGCGATTGGCACAATTCCTTTATCCAACAGATCGAATCCTTTTAAACTCCATGTCAAGACATGGAACGACCAATCATACACATACATCATATATAGTGTAGCTGCTCCTAAAGCGATTGCATATATTGCTGAGCCAACCTGATACATAAACAATAAAATAAATATAATCATCCATGCACTATATATGAATAACCAAGAAGTTGGGATAACTAGTCCCACTCCAACACTAATCACTGATATTACAATTGCCCATATGTACCCATCTAACAAAAAGCGCTTCGCTTCTGTCCAACCCCATAAAATTCTAGTGCGCAATTGTCTTCTTTCTCTTTTTACACGATAAAATCCAATTAAAATAGAGAAAAGTAGCGTAATATATACTGCTGGATGAAGGAAAAACCGTCCAATTCCTTTAACCAATTCGATTAATAATTCTTGTACCATACGCATCCTCCTCGCTTACAATGATCCTTCCCATTATTGTAACAAACGAGGAGTCTTTTGCGTATAGGATTTTCGTATAATCTTATTTTTTTAAATCATGAATTAAATAACCAATACCCATTTGCAACTGTTTATCATT
This sequence comes from Bacillus sp. FJAT-22090, assembly GCF_007676755.1. Taxonomy (GTDB): domain Bacteria; phylum Bacillota; class Bacilli; order Bacillales_A; family Planococcaceae; genus Psychrobacillus. The sequence goes on from NZ_VEBK01000001.1 coordinate 359,364, forward strand.
TTCTTTTTTCGCTTTATATTCGGAAACAGTTTTCGTTAAAGATTGAAAAAAGACATCATCTATTTCGTCGAGTTCATTTAAGCTTCTTTCTTGACGGTATTTTTCAACTGCATCCATCGTACCCTCATCAAAATATCCATCTTCTCGACCAATATTGTAGCCTAGTGTACCTAGCACTTGTTGGACATATTTAATTTCCTCGCCGTAATCACCAACTCGGAACTCTCCGCTATAATATTTTTGATCCAGTGCAAACAATTCTTCTTGTTCCACCTTAAGATCAGCTTCAATCCCCTTATGGTGAATCCATTCTTGTTTGGGAGTAAGCCATTTATGTGTAGAAATTTTCAACTTGCCTCCATTGGATAATGGATGTGTTTCTTGCACGGTGCCTTTACCGAAGCTAGTTTCCCCTACAATCATTGCTCGTTTATTGTCTTTTAATGCGCCTGCAAGGACTTCACTTGCAGATGCACTTCCCCCGTTTTGCAATAATACTGCTGGTACTTTAGTTAAATAAGGGGATTCTTGACTTTCTGTATTCAACATTTCTAAGACACCATTCGAATCTTGCATGTACGCAAAAGTTGTTCCGTTTTTTACTAACGTACCAATTACAGATGAAACGCTAAATAAATAGCCTCCTGGATTGCCTCGAACATCAATGACCAATCCATCGATGCCACGTTCTACTAAAGATTTTGTTTGCTTGATCCACTCTTCCCCAGTTTTTTCTCCAAATAAATTGATTGTAACAATCCCAATAGAAAAGTCATCTACTTCATATATTTCACTCGAAACTGTATGCATTGCAATTGTATCTCGTTTCATATGTAACTCCACATGGCGATTTTCACTAGCTCGATAAACTGTCATCTTTAAAGTTGTTCCTTTTTCTCCACTCAATAGCTGCACAAGCTCAGCCATCGATTTGCCATCTACTCTTTCTTCATTCACCCGAACAATTTCATCTTGAGATTTCAATCCCGCTTTATAAGCTGGCGAGTCTTTAATAGGTGCAACAACAATAAATTTCCCCGCCGTTTGCATAATCTCTACACCAATACCAACTCGCTCCTCAGCAAGTGATGCTTCTTGGTTCGCAGCCTCTTCCTTTGTTAAATACGTACTATGAGGGTCCTCTAATGCTTCTGTCATTCCTCGAATAGCTCCTTCGACAAGGAGTTTTTCATTTTTTGAAAATACCGCCTCTTTTTTAATTAATTGAAATGCTTCATCAATAACTGGGCTACTACTGACGTTTGACTGTACGGAACTAGTATTCTTTCCAAAATAAAAGTATGCTACCCCTAGGAAAATAACAAATAAAAAAACGTATAAAAAAATCCGACTTTTGCGCAAGTTCAACCTCCTACTTTTCCACTAATATATGTGTGAAAAGTGAAATTTAATACTTGCCCAAAAATCGTCTCTTATTTTAATTTACTAACAAAGTCCGTTAGCATTTGTTCATCCATCGGACCAACTATTTTATTTTGGATTGTACCAGTAGTGTCTATCATGTATGTTGTGGGAATTGTTATCGCTTGATATTTGTCCCCAACCTTACCTTCTTCATCCAAAGGAATTGGGAAACTTAATCCATAGTCTTTTTTAAAAATTTCTACTTTATCAATACCAACATCCGAACTTGTTAAGTTTACGGCTAGAATCTCTACATTTTCTTTTTCTGCCATGTCTTCATAATAATTTTGCATATGTGGCATTTCGGCTTTACAAGGCGGACACCAAGTTGCCCAAAAGTTCAGCACGACTTTTTTTCCTTGATAATCTGCAAGTGTCACTTCTTTTCCGTCCAATGTCGTAAGTGTAAAGTTTGGTGCACGATCCCCTTGGCCAATCCCTTCATTAGCTGGATTAGTCGCCAAGTCGGTTCCCATCTGTTCACCAGCAAATGCTTCGGTTTCATCAATATTATCTCTTACAAATGAAATCGTTGCAATTGCAACTAAACACCCTACAATTAATAAGCCCACTATCTTTTTCTTCACAGCTTACCTCCATTAAAACATTTTTCAATACATCGCTGTCTTTATTATAAACCCAATAGGTATGTGTATACTAGCTAATTGATTTACAGGTTGTAGGTTATATTTATATTCCAGCTTTAGATTAATATGCAATGCCTTATTTTAGGGAGAGTGTGTCTTAAGGAAGTGTCCGCTTGGATTTCCGCTGCAAGACGGACGCTTTCCGTGGGGTGAGTGATGAGCCTTCACCGCCCGCTTTGGCGTTCGTTGTGAAGTCTCATCTTACTCACTCGATCCCACTGGAGTCGCCGTCTTGCAGCTTCAATCCATCCAAATATACGCTTTCACCTGTATATAATATCCATTAAAAGTTAGGAAATGGCTTAGTGAGACCAAATAGCTCGTGAAAGCAACCAATTTAATACTCAACGCAACCAGTTTGAGCTGGAAAGCAACCAAATTAGCAACGAGCGCAACCAATTCCCCATGCAAAGGCTTGCCGGACACTGGATTAAATCGTCCATTAAATTTGCGCAACATCTTAGTCGTTACTCGCAACATTATAGACCAGATGCGCAACATTTGGGACAGATTGAACTTTTATGCTCGTATGCTACCTCGTTATGCCCGCATAACAACATTCTTTGCTCGGAACGGAAGCAATTTTCTCTGATTTTCTCTGCTAGCGGCGACTCCTGCCGAGGCCGACAAGATGTTGGTCACCAAGGCGTTGCCACACGAGGTGGCGTTCTTAGCCTTTGTTCCACTGTGGACAAATGAGCCAGCCCAACGACGCCTAAGCGATGGGGCTGGCTCATCGCTCACCCGGCGGAAAGCGTCCGTCCTGCAGCGGAAATCCTAGCGGAACGAAGAAAAAAACGCCCACCAAAACTATGGTGGGCGACTTACTATTTATAGAGAGATATATCGTAGTGGATTCACTGAGTTACTTGCCATACCACTCCAAGTTCCTAGATGGATTTCAAAATGTAAATGAGGGCCAGTAGAATTTCCTGTTGTTCCGACTGCTCCAATAGTTTCACCTTTTGAAACTGCTTGTCCTACGCTTACTTTGATACTACTTAAATGTGCATATAAAGAAGTGTAAGTTTGACCGTCTATTGAATGTGTCACCATAATTACATTTCCATACGTGCTAAGTGGCGATGCATAAGAAACAACACCATCGGCCGCAGACATGATTGGAGTTCCAGTTGGGTTCGCAAAGTCGACTCCGTAATGCATTTTCCCTTTTCCGAATATCGGATGAATACGATATCCGTACCCAGAAGTGAAGCGTCCTCCTGCTGGTCTCGTCCAATCTCCAGAGGAAACACTTGGAATTGCCGTAGAAGATCCGCTTGCTGATTGTTGACGTTTACGCGCTTCCGCTTCTTTTCGCTTTTTCTCTTCAGCTAATTTTCTAGCGATCTCTTCTTGACGTTTTTGTTCCGCTACAATTTTATTCGTAACTTCTGCACTTAAATCCAATACTTCCTCGTATTCAGATTCCATTACCTTTTTATCTGCTTGTAATTTTTGTTGCTCTGCTTCTAATTGGTCGACTAAATTTCCTTTTGATGCCTTTTGACTGTCTAAAGAAGCTTTTAAGTTTACTAGTTTTGCTTTACTGTCTTCTTGTTCTTGTAATTTTTTCTCTAGAGTAGCTTTTTGTTCTTCTAATTGTTTTTTATCTTCGGCTTGTTCTTTTAAAATCGTTCTATCTGCTTCCATTAATGTATTAACTGCTGAGAAGCGGTCGATAAAATCAATAAAACTATTTGCCCCTAGTAAAACGTCTAAATAACTAACAGACCCACCACTTACTTGAACTGCACGAATACGTTCTTTTAAAAGCTCGTCACGTTCTTCAATTTTACGCTCTAATTCTGCAATAGAAGCATGTAATTTTTCGATTTCTGTCGTTGTTTGTTCAATTTCATTTAATACTTTTGAAATCTTATCTTCTGTTGTAATTATTTCTGTATCTAATGCTTGTATTTGAGCCATAATTTGATCGATTTTTGTTTCATTTTGGTCGATCTTGCCTTCTGTTTCTTTAATATTCGAGTTAATTGATTGTTTCTTTTGCTCTAGTTCCTTCTGTTGGCTTTTTAAATCGCTCAACGAATTAGCAAGGGCACTTGGTCCTGTGAATAAAAGTGCTCCTGTTGTAGCTAACGCAAATACGCGTAGCACCCATTTAGACTGTTTTCTCAAAACTTCTTGCTCCCTTCGAATTAACTTCTTATACGCGTAAAAATTTTCGTACGGACATGAAACTTCCCCAAACACCTATGAGTACACCCATCAATAAAATCAATGCATTTACTTGATAGATAAATGGTGAAAAATCGAGTAGCTCGAATAAGTGCCCTGCCTTTAGTTTTGGCCCTAGTATGTTGGAAATATTATAGTAGAGTACGGTAACAAGCGTGATTGGAATAATCGCACCCAAAATCCCAAGCCACATTCCTTCCAAAATAAAAGGAATACGAATAAACCAATTGGTCGCCCCTACAAGTTTCATAATCTCAATATCTCTTCTTCTTGCGACAATCGTTATACGAATCGTATTAGAGATTAAGAACATTGCCGTGAATAATAACGCTAGTATTAGTACTAGCCCTATGTTTCTACTAGTATTTAAAAAGGAAAATAGTCTTTCAATTTTTCCTTCCCCGTATTTTACTTCGAATGTGTTATCTAAGCTGTCAAGCTTTTCAGCTACCTTTGCTGTTTCTTGAGGATTTTCTGCTTTTGCATAAAACACATTATGTAAAGGGTTTTGTTGCTCAAACAATCGTAAATCTTCTCCGAAATCCAACATTAACTTTTTAAGCTCATCTTCTTTTGGCGAGTATTTTACTTCTGCTACTCCCGTTGTCTTCTTAATTTCGTCTTCCAATTTAGTAATAGAAGCTTCATCTGCTGTTAATTCGACAATAACTTTTATTTCGACGTCTCTTTCTAAGTCATCCGCTACTTTGTTTAAATTCATCATAATCATAACGAAAACGCCTACAAGTAATAATGTAACTGTTACTGCACTAACCGAAGCAAAGGTCATCCAACCATTTCGACTGATACTCTTTAAACTGTCTCTGAAGTGTCTTCCTGCTGTTCTAGTTTTCATAACCGTATTCTCCTCCGTATTCGTCTCGAGTGATTAATCCACCCTCAACAGCAATAACACGGTGTCTAATTGTGTTTACAATTTCTCTATTATGCGTTGCCATTATTATTGTAGTTCCTCGAGCATTAATTTCTTCGAATATGTTCATGATTTCCCATGATGTATCGGGATCTAGGTTTCCAGTCGGCTCATCTGCAATTACAAGCTTCGGTGTATTAACAATCGAACGTGCAATAGAGACACGTTGCTGTTCTCCACCTGAAAGCTCTGTTGGGAACATTCTAGCCTTATGCTTAAGTCCAACTAGTTCTAATACTTCCATTACTCGTTTACGAATTACTTTTGGAGTTTCTTCAATTACTTCTAATGCAAATGCGACATTTTCATATACATTTAGACGCGGGAGTAATTTAAAGTCTTGAAAGACTACTCCAATTTGTCTTCTTAAATAGGGAACTTTATTGTTTTTTAATGTACTTAAGTTAATACCGTTTATAAATATGTCGCCTGATGTCGGTCGTTCTTCTCGATACATCATTTTAATGAATGTCGATTTTCCTGCTCCACTTGGGCCGACTACGTATACAAACTCGCCTTGCTTAATTTCTACATCAATTCCATTTGCAGCAACTATGCCGTTTGGGTATTTTTTGTAGACATTTACCATTTCAATCATTTATAAACCACCTAAATTGTTATCGTTTGTTAAAATGCAACATGCTTATTATAACATTAGACACCTACTCTTTTGTTACAATTAGATTTCATTTTCTAGGTAATATTAGGGATAATTTCAACGATTCGATATATTTTTCAGTATTATTAGGGTAAATTACCTTCATACAAATGACCTAACCCTTCATACTTTCTACATCATTCGATGATAATCCTTCTTTTCTTCAAAGTTTATTTAAATATTTTGAAACTACAAAAAAACAGCTGCTCCCTTAGGAACAACTGTTTTTTCTTGTTTATTATTTTTTCTCTGCTAACCAAGCAGCTACTGCTTTTGCGTCATCGCCAGAAACTAGTCCAGCTGGCATACCGCCTCTACCGTTTTCAATAACATTTAAAATTTCGTCTTCTGATAAACGAGATCCAACATCATTAAGAGCAGGGAAGTTACCTTGTCCTTGTAAGTTATTACCGTGACAAGCGATACATTTTGAATTAACAATTTTTTCTGCATCTACAGAGGCTGTCTCAGTAGTATCCGTCTTACCAGTATCTGCAGTTTTGTCAGTGTCATTTGCCTTATCGTTTCCACCGCCACAAGCAGCAAGCATTAGTCCTGCTCCAAATATTACAGCTAATAGTTTTTTATTCATTACTATTACCTCCCTCAAACCTTTTTTTACCTACATCATTATTATACCAAGTTTAATACCTTTTGAAACCTTTCCCAAGTACCTCATATGCGTCGGAAACGATCACAAACGCTGCTGGGTCAATCGTTTTAACGATATGTTTCAGTTTTGTGAATTCTGTCTGATACGCCACAACCATTAAAATAGGTCTTTCTTTATTCGTATATCCCCCAAAAGCAGGAAGTTTTGTCACCCCGCAATCGATTTCTTTGTATATAGCATCTCTCATTTCGTCCTGTTTATTCCCAGTTATATAAATCATTTTAATAAAAAAAATTTCCCATTTTAAAAATGATGGAAACTTGGAAATAAAGATTATAAGAAGAAAAAAAGTACTTCCATGTTTAACATCGAAGTACTTTTCGTTTATTAATTTATTTTAGAACGTAAAAATGCATGGATAAATGGATCTATATCTCCATCTACAACAGCATGTACATTTCCGCTTTCTTCATTCGTACGGTGATCTTTTACCATTGAATATGGATGGAAAACATAAGAACGGATTTGGCTTCCCCAGCCGATTTCTTTTTGTTCTCCACGGATTGCAGCAAGCTGTGCTTCTTGTTCTTCAATTTTTAATTGATACAATTTCGATTTCAATAATTTCATCGCATGCTCACGGTTTTTAATCTGTGAACGTTCGGTTTGACAAGTCACAATCGTGTTGGTTGGTAAATGCGTTATACGAACCGCTGAATCGGTTGTATTGATATGCTGTCCACCGGCACCAGTTGCACGATACGTATCCACTTTTAAGTCTTCTGTTCGAATCTCAATTTCGATTTCATCATTGAATTCTGGCATGACGTCACAAGAAACGAAAGATGTATGACGTCGACCCGAAGAGTCAAAAGGTGAAATACGCACTAGACGATGCACACCTTTTTCTGCTTTTAAATAACCGTATGCATTATGACCTTTGATTAGTAATGTTACGGATTTAATACCGGCCTCATCACCAGGTAAATAATCAATCGTTTCTACTTTGAAACCGCGTTTGTCCGCCCAGCGCTGATACATACGAAGCAAGATGGAACCCCAATCTTGGGATTCTGTTCCACCAGCACCCGGATGCAATTCTAATATAGCATTATGCTTATCATATTCTTCACTTAGCAGTAATTGAAGTTCAAAATCACTTAAAGCGGAGCTAAATTCTTTTAACTCCGAGCCCAGCTCCTCTTGTAATTCTTCATCTGGTTCTTCTTTGATCAATTCTAGCGTCATTTCTAAGTTTTCTTGTGTAGAAACAAGCTCATTGTATTGCTCTACAATCGCTTTAAGAGCATTTAACTCATTTATTATTTTTTGGGCAGCTTGCGCATCATCCCAAAAGTCGGGAAATGTCATTAACTCTTCTAACTCTTGAATGCGGACCTCTTTGTTCTCTAAGTCAAAGAGACCCCCTAAAGTCTTCTAATTTTCCAGCTGTTCTGTCTAACTCATTTCGTACTACTGCTACTTCTACCATATTGTTTATTCCTCCGACTTTCTAAATTCTTCTAGGTTGTAGATATGTTTTGATAAAACCGATTAAATGCTTCGAATTATTGTACAGCACCGTGACAGTTTTTAAATTTCTTCCCACTTCCGCATGGGCATAGGTCATTTCTTCCAACGTCTGCTTGCTTGCGAACTGGTTTTTTCTTAACGACTTCTCCATCTTCTTTCGGATTTACCGCTTGCCCTTTAGCCACTTCTTCACGCTCTAAATTATTGCGTATTTCCGCTTTCATCGCGTATTTTGCCACATCTTCTTGAATAGATTCGACCATTGCTTCGAACATCGCAAACCCTTCACTTTGATACTCGCGAAGCGGATCATTTTGTCCATAAGCGCGTAAATGGATACCTTGACGGAGCTGATCCATCGCATCGATATGATCGATCCATTTAGAGTCAATCGAACGGAGTAATACAACTTTCTCGAACTCACGCATGCGTTCTGGAGTCATTTCCTCTTCTTTTGCATCATAGAAACGGATTACTTCTTCTTTAATCAGTTCAACCATTTCTTCAGAAGATAAACCTTCTAGCTTTTCTTTTGTAATGACACCTTCTGGTAGCAAGTTTGCATGAATATAGTCTTCAATGCCTTTTAAATTCCAGTCTGCTTTATTATCAGAGGTAGCGTAAGAGCCTACTAAACGTTCAATTGCACCAAATACCATTGTTTCTACTAATGAACGCATATTTTCTGTTTCTAATACTTCATTACGTTCTTTATAAATAATTTCACGTTGTTGACGCAAAACATCATCATATTGCAATAATCGTTTACGAGAATCAAAGTTATTACCTTCTACACGTTTTTGCGCAGATTCTACTGCACGAGAAACCATTTTCGATTGGATTGGCTGCGAATCATCCATTCCTAGTTTAGACATCATATTACGCATATTGTCAGAACCAAAGCGACGCATCAATTCATCTTCCATCGAAAGATAGAATTGTGTAACCCCTGGATCACCTTGACGTCCAGAACGTCCACGTAGCTGATTATCAATACGGCGTGACTCGTGTCGTTCCGTACCAATTACAGCTAATCCACCAACTTCTAAAACACCTTCGCCAAGTTTAATATCCGTACCGCGTCCAGCCATATTTGTTGCTATCGTAACAGAACCTAAATGTCCAGCTGTCGCAATAATTTCCGCTTCATGCTCATGGTTTTTCGCATTTAATACATTATGCTTGATACCATGTTTTGTTAACAATTTGGAAATAATTTCAGACGTTTCTATCGCAACCGTACCGATTAATACAGGTTGTCCATTTTTGTTTCGCTCTGCGATATCTGCAGCAACTGCTTCAAATTTTCCATTCATCGAAGCATAGATTAAATCTGCTCGATCATCCCTTGCGATAGGACGGTTCGTTGGAATGGCGATAACATTCATATTATATATATTACGGAACTCTTCTTCCTCCGTTTTTGCCGTACCTGTCATACCTGATAATTTATCGTACATACGGAAAAAGTTTTGGAACGTAATAGTTGCCATAGTCATGGATTCATTTTGAATTTCCAATCCTTCTTTTGCTTCAATCGCTTGGTGAAGACCATCACTATAACGGCGGCCTTTCATCAGACGACCTGTAAAGGAGTCAACAATTACGACTTCCCCATCTTGCACAACATAGTCCACGTCTAAATGCATGGAAGCATGTGCCTTCAACGACTGATTGACCGCATGATTTAAACGGACATGTGTCAAATCGAATAAGTTATCAATATTAAACGCTTTTTCTACTTTTTCTACACCAATATCTGTTAATGTTACACCTTTTGTTGACTCTTCGTACGTATAATCTGTTTCTTTAATCAATGTACGAACGAAAGCATTCGCTTGCATGTACAATAATGCAGCTTTGTTTGCCTGTCCTGAAATAATTAAAGGTGTTCTTGCTTCATCAATCAAAATGGAGTCGACTTCATCAATTACTGCGTAATGAAGTGGACGTTGCACTTTGTCTTCTTTGTACAACACCATATTATCTCGTAAATAGTCAAAACCTAGCTCATTATTCGTCGAATACGTAATATCCGCTGCATAAGCTTCTCGTTTTTCTTCTTTAGACAATGAATTTAAATTTAGTCCAACGGTCAATCCTAAGAAATTATACAGTTGTCCCATTTCTGCTGCGTCACGACTTGATAAATATTCATTTACCGTTACAACATGCGCCCCTTGTGCCGGAATAGCATTTAAATACACAGACATAGTCGAAGTTAGGGTTTTCCCTTCCCCGGTTTTCATCTCTGCAATATTGCCCTCATGTAGAGCCGCTGCCCCCATAATTTGCACACGGAATGGATACAATCCAAGCACACGCTTAGCAGCTTCGCGAACTACTGCAAATGCTTCTGGCAATAAGTTGTCTAGCGTTTCACCCTTGGCATAACGAGCACGAAACTCTTCTGTTTTGGCGCGTAATTCCTCATCTGATTTTGCTTCCATTTCACTTGATAAAGCTTCTACTTGATCGGCAAGTTTTTCTAATCGTTTTAGTTCACGTTTATTTAAATCGAATACTTTATTTAATACACCAAGCATCTATATTCACTTCCCATTTAGTCTTACTCCCCATTTTACCATTCGATAGAAAGTCACGCAAATAAGCGGGTTATAAATGTCGGAAAGAAAAGTTTATAGCAAGGTGAGTTTTACAGGAATTTTTCCATTTTTTGTTTTCTGGAGAAGGTATTTTCCTTGTGCGTGGATGCTTTGCTCGGTTGAGAATGTTTACCTCGGGATCGGGTGGAGTTTTGCTTTATTAGGGAGTGGGTTAGCTCGCATAAACACAAAATATGCTCGAAGGCGACGTCTTTGCTCGGATGTCGTTGGTTTATGCTCGGTTGGAGCCTAGGTATGCTTGCATAGACACAAAATATGCTCGGAGGCGACGTCTTTGCTCGGATGTCGTTGATTTATGCTCGGTTGGAGCCTAGGTATGCTCGCATAAACACAAAGTATGCTCGGAGGCGACGTCTTTGCTCGGATGTCGTTGGTTTATGCTCGGTTGGAGCCTGGGTTTGCTCGCATAGACACAAAGTATGCTCGGAGGCGACGTCTTTGCTCGGATGTCGTTGATTTATGCTCGGTTGGAGCCTCGGTTTGCTCGCATAGACACAAAGTATGCTCGGACATCTTTTCCCTATAATTAGAAACACTACTTGCCTCTGCTTCAGAGTTAAATTGCAAATAGTATAGCTTTATTTGCATACACTATGCATAAAAAACTCTCCTTAAAATTTAAGGAGAGTTTAAATAGTCCATCATTATTTAGTTTGTTTCCGTTTCGATCAAGCCGTATTTGCCATCTCTACGCTTGTAAACGATATTTGTTCCATTTGACTCAGCATCTGTGAAGATGAAGAAATTGTGTCCGAGCATGTTCATTTGTAATACTGCCTCTTCTTGGTCCATTGGTTTTAAATCGAACTGTTTTGTACGGACGATATTATATTCTTCTTCGTCACTTTGCACAACTGGCGCGTCAGGTGCGTCAATTGTAGCAAAGTAAGTAGCCACACCTTCACGTTCACGGAATTTCCGATTTACTTTTGTTTTATATTTACGAATTTGGCGTTCTAATTTGTCTACGATGAGATCTACCGCTGCATACATATCCGCATGGCGTTCTTCTGCACGTAATGTTAAATTTTTCATCGGAATAGTTACTTCTACTTTTGTTTGCTTGTCGTTATACACTTTTAAATTGACGTTAGCAGTAGCTTGAATTTCTTCGTTGAAGTATCGGTCTACTTTCTCAATTTTCCCCTCAACATATTCTCGAATTGCAGGAGTCACCTCAATATTTTCTCCACGAATGTTAAAGTTTAGCATGAAAACTCCTCCTTTAATTTAACTCTATATATATAATTCAACACCCTAGCTAAAATATCCTTCTTACTTTAAATATTTTATTTATTTTTTGTCGAAGCTTGTCATAATCTTTACTTTTTCTCAATTATTTCTTTTTTGCGACGACTTTTTAATTCAGTAATAATTTCTTGTTCACTCTCAGTATCTCCAAGCAATTTTACTCCATACTCGTATCCACCGGCTTTCCGATGGGACCAAACGAACTCGCCAATCCTGCTTAAAAGTGCCTCGTCTAATCTGAACTGGATTTCTACATGATTTAATTTATCAATTGCTATAAGTAGGTCCGTGAAAATTTTTAATCCATTTGGACTTATATCGATAATTTGGCAAATCCCTTTTTTAGATATTTCTTCTGGGGATGTTCCATTCGCATCTTTTATTAATCGAAAAGTTGCTTCAAAAGGTTCAGTAAAGCTATATCTGAAGTATTCATTTCTTTTATATTGCAAGTCTTATCGCCTCTTTATACAGATCATATTTTCTTCATTATGACGAAGGACACTGCTTTTTTCAATTAAAAAAACGCTCTATCGTAAATTATACGATAAAGCGTTTGTGTATATGTTTTATTTGTTTATTGCAACGGATACTTCTGTAACTCGTTTAGCCCCAACATAGCGTTTTCCCCAATAATACGGATCGCTCAATTTATCAATCTTCACGCCTTTTGAAGTGGAAGAATGGATAAACTTACCGTCGCCAATGTATATACCAACGTGAGAAACGCTTTTACCAGAAGTGTTAAAGAAAACTAAATCACCTGATATTAAATCACTTTTCTCTACTTTTGAACCTGATGCATGCATACCTGATGCAGTTCGGGGAAGACTAACTCCTAAATCGTTGTATACATACCCAACAAATCCAGAACAATCAAATCCTGCCGTAGTTGTACCGCCACCGCGATATTTAATTCCTATTAAGTTTTTAGCTGTTGCTACTAATTCTTTTGAGTCAACTGAGCTTGCTGCTTCAGTATTTCCTGCGAACGGTGCGGTAACTAAAAGTATAGATAATATGAATATTGCAATGACTTTTTGCGACATAGATTTGAATTTCATCTTGTTCCTCCAAGGGGCTAAAGTTTTCTGAAAAATTCACTAAAGTCATCTTACCACGCTTTAAACCTTTTTAATTTTACAGTTGTGTAACATTTATGTTACAAAAACGTCTAATGTTTCACTCGATTTTTGTCATCTATTTAATTGCGAAAGACTGATAGAACTAGCTTTTAAGCATGAAAAGAAGCCCAAAAAGTCGTTTGAAGACTTTTTGGGCTTCTGTTACATTACGAAACGTGCGGTTGATGTTTGCAAAATAAGTGCTTGTTCGCTAACATCTTTTATTAATTCTGATAATGATTCAATTGTTTGTATATTATCTACCAATAACCTTACTGTCTGTTCCATTTGTGTTGTGTTTACTTCAATTGATTCTGTTAGCTCAAAAATAAGCTTTTCGGATACATTCTTCTCTTGTTCTATTGTCTTAATGGAGTCAGCCATATGATCATTTTGATATTTGGTTTCCCGAATAAATGAAATAATCGTATCAAACTTTTCATGAAGTAATTGGAAGGATATCGCATTATTTTTCGATGTTGCTAGACCTTCAGCAAATACCGCCTCCATTTCAACCCCTTGTTGTGAAATGGATGTGGAAATTTCATTTATCGTATGTGCAGTGCTTGATACTTCCCCAGCTAATTTTTTTACCTCTTCTGCAACTACTGCAAATCCTTTACCATGCACGCCCGATCTTGCGGCTTCGATCCCTGCATTTAAAGCAAGTAGATTTGTTTGTTTGGAAATGGACTGCACAATAGATGTCATTCTTGCTATTTCTTCTGTCCGTTGTTGTAACAGCTTTCTTTCTTTATCCGCAGCTTTGAACAAGGACCTCAAATGAGCAGCTTCCCTCGCTGCTGTCTTCATCGTTTCTGCGCTTTCATCCGCAATTTTCACTGCGACTGAGGCATGGTTATTTAATGCTATCGCTTTATTCGTCACTTCTTCAAATGTGCGAGAAAATTCTTCAAGAAACACTCGAATACCAAGAGATGCCTCTTTTTGCTCGATCATGCTCACACTTGTTTCATTAATTGCCATTTGCACGATATTCGAACTCTCAACGGTCTCTGAAGAGTATGCTTTCAATGTGGAACTATCTGTACTTAGCTTTTCAGCCGTATGTTTAATCATTTGAACTATCGTCATTAAATTTGCCCGCATTTCATTCATGGCGAGTGATACTTCTCCAATTTCGTCTTTTGTCGAAATTTGTATCGGCTTCACTAATAGATTACCTTTTGAGATTTCTTTTGCAGATGATGCCACAGAAGATAACTGGTTTTTAATTTGCCGATTCGTTAGTAATAATAAAGCGATTGAAAGCAGCCCAGCAATAAGGAAAGATACGACAACTATTACAATAGTATTTTGCTGACTTCCATTCATTTCTTCTATTATATATTGTCGTTGTTTCGACTCCTGCTCCCTTGTCGTATCGAGCATTTCTATCAACATATTATATTTCTCATTAATAGATTGAAGCTGTCTGCGCTTTGCGACATTATTTTTAGTTAAAGCAGATTCTTTTAAATTGTCTTCAAAAGTTGTTTGTATACCACTTAATGTTTTTGTGAATTTCCTCCAATCGACATGGCCCATTCCTTTACTGGCGGCATTTACTAGCGTCACCAAACTTTCTTTGTTCGCTTCATAGTCTTTATCGAACTCTACTAATGGATCACCTGCAAAATGAGAAATCGCTATATATAAACTAGCAACCTCTGTCCTTATAATATCCGCGGTTTCGACATTTTCAGAAGAAATCTCTAATTTGTCCGATAGAGCTTCGTTGTGAATTACTTGAATGATTAATAAAACTGTCATTACCCAAAATAAGAAAAAGGAACTAAAAATAGATATTAAATACTTCTTTCGCAGTGGTATACTAGTCCATTTATTCATAGGTATTGAGACCTCCCAAAAGGAATATAGCATATTATTTTTCGCATTAGTCGTGTTTTTCTAAAACTTAACAGAAGCTTTACAAATTTACATTTCGAGAAATGAGAGACATCAAGTTACATAGTCATCCTTTATTCGACATAAAATAGTATATTGGCTTATTTTATCGAATATCTAATGGATTATGTCGATTGGTGGCATTCAACTTAGATTAAATAGAGGGAGAAGACTAATGGAATTGTTGCTATGGGGGAGTAAATTGTTTGCCTTTTTAACACAATAAACATAAAAAAACTAATCGGATTGTTGCCGATTAGTTTTTAGATGGTGTATCTGACTACAATAGTGGACAATTAAAACCTTATGAGCTGCAATGAAGTAATTAAACCCAATTAAAAGTTTATAATTTTCTCACTTACTATTTTGGCTTGGATCAGTCGAACTCAATTTTTTTTAGGTTACTAATTAATCGATTGGACGCACTTGAATTGGAATAAGTGAATTGATTAGTTGCTCGCGGTGCGGTTCAAATTGTCTAGGCAGCATCAATTTTGTTCCCATTGTTTCAAGTGTTTCATCATGAGCAAATCCTGGTGGGTCTGTTGCAATTTCAAATAGAATTTCACCCGATTCGCGGAAGTATAGCGCATTGAAATAATTACGATCTTTCACTTCAGTCACATGTTGTCCCAAGTTCATTGCATATTGTTGCCACTCTAGATGATCTGCATCGTCTTTTGCACGCCATGCAATATGATGAACTGTACCAACCCCCATCGAACCACTCACACCCGTGACCATTTTCAAATCAATTATATTACCAATATCTGCTGTGGCTTTAAAACGTGTATAATCACCTTCTCTGCCAACCAATTCAAATCCCATTACATTAGTTAAAGTTTTAGCAGTCTCTTCTGGTCTGCTTGAGTAAAGAGTTGCTCCACCAAAACCTTTAATTGCGAATTCAGGTGTTACTCCGCTAAATGTCCAGTTGTTTTGTTCCCCTTCTGCACGTTCAACAAGCTCTAAATGTAAACCATGCGGGTCATCAAATTGAATAACTTGTTCACCAAAACGCTCCTCTTTTTTAAATGGAATAGAAAATGTCGCAAAGCGGTTGACCCAAAATCCTAATGAACCTGGTGGCACTGCAAATGTTGTAACTCCTACTTGGCCGTCCCCAATTTGTCCTGGGTAAGCATTGGTCCAAGGGAAAAAGGTGATGATTGTTCCCGGTTTCCCACCTCCATCTCCAAAATAAAGGTGATATGTTCCTGGATCATCGAAGTTCACTGTTTGTTTGACTAAACGTAAACCTAGAACTCCTGCATAAAAATCGATATTCTCCTGTGGATGACCGACAATTGCTGTAATATGGTGAATACCTGCTGTTTGTTTTTTCATCATGGTTGCTCCTCTATTGAATAAAACTTAAAATTTATCTACCTACATTAGCATAAATTCTGAGCACAGCCTTCAATCTGCTTGATATCGTTTTGCTCAAAATTTATTCATTCAAATCACAAAATATGCCCATGCACATTTTGTGATTTGATGTGATACAAAAATTATTTACGTATCGTATTTAATGCAGTAGTCCAAGGAATTACTTGATCTAACATTTGATTGACTGAATCTGCTTGGACAGCTGCTGGTTTAAAGTCTGTTCCATTTTCAAAGTCTGTGAATAATGATAATGCTGGATGTACACGCACATGTGCTACAAGTAATTCACTTAAAATTCCACGTAAATGTTCAGTTGCACGAGCTCCGCCTACAGAACCGTACGATACGATACCTGCTGCTTTGTTGTTCCACTCTTCACGTAAATAATCTAAAGCATTTTTTAATGCTCCGGTGATCGAGTGATTGTATTCTTGGACGATGAATACGAATCCATCTTGCTTAGCAATGATTTCTGACCATGCTGCTGCACCTGATGCGTCACCGCCCGCTTCACCTAAAAGTGGTAATTTGTAATCTGCGATATCGATAATTGTATAATTTGCATCCCCACGTTTATCTGCTAATTCTTTTACCCATGCTCCTACTTGAGGACTTACTCGCCCTTCACGTGTTGATCCTAAAATAATACCTATATTTAATGTTGTCATTGTTATTTCCTCCTCTTGTTGTGTTCCAAATAATTTTTTTAAAAATCCCATTATTTCTATTTCACCTCCTTATATTGCTCATTCAACTGCTATTCTAATTTAAAAATTCTCGATTTCGAGATATTACCTCAAAAAAATACGTTACTTTGGATTGTCATTTAGTTTTCTTGGTCAACCACAGAATGGATATATCTCTTTAATTAAAATATCTTTAATTCGAAATAAATTTATCATGAACTTACTTTACTTGTCAAGGTTTTAATTAATAATGTTTGTAACCCTTGAATTGGTTGCTGATGTCTCATCTTAAAAGAGTGCCCACTAGCATAGGTGACACTCCTTTTTACAAATTATTTCACATTTAATTTGATTTTATTATTCGACGGATCATTTGTAATATACATACCATTTGCCTCTATTATAGGTGCAGTGATAGTTTTCAAGCTCTCGATAACGTTAGTTAATGTTTCAACACTTGGATAAACTAATGTGAATGCATCTAGCCCTACCGTATTTTCAGCAGCAGCGGGGGCACCTTCACCAGCCCAAGTATTGAGACCGATATGATGATGATATTTACCTGTCGACATAAACAATGCGCCAGGATAAGGAGTCACAACTTCAAACCCTAAAGTATGATAAAACTTTTCCGTCTCTGCTAAGTCAGCAACGTGTAAATGGATATGACCCATCACTGTTTCTGATGGCAAGCCTTCCCACTTCATACCTTCACCTTCTACTAAAATACTTTGTGCATCGATTTGAAGTGTGTCCATTGCAACATGCTCACCATTCCATTTCCACTCGGTATCGGGACGGTCACTATATATTTCAATGCCATTCCCATCTGGATCATCTAGGTAAAGCGCTTCACTAACTAGATGATCTCCTGCACCAATACGAATATCATTTTCGAAAAAATGTCTTAAAACTGCTCCTAAATGAGCTCGGGTAGGTAAAAGAAGAGCAAAATGATACAATCCAGTTGTTTTTTGTTGTTTTGGCATCATGTCATCTCGTTGTTCTATGGAAAGCAAAGCTGTTTTGCCATCAGCAGTAAGTAGTACTTTATTTTCTAGCTTTTTTAGCACTTTGAATCCAATTATATTTTCGTAAAAGCTAAGTGATTCCTCCAAGTCCATTACTTTTAATTCTACTAATTCTACAAATGTGTATGGTTTATTTTGATATTTCATGTGTTAATCCCTCCTTAAGTTACTTTTCGTAAGTAATTATATTTTAGTTACTTAATAAAGTCAATTATTTCGTTAGTTTGAGTAGAATCGCAAGATAGATTCGGTGAATCGCAAGTTACGGTCGCTTAATCGCAAGCTACGTATCGTAAATCGCAAGATCGAGGCCTCGAATCGCAAATTGTTTCGTACGCGCAATGTCTTCACACTTTCTCGCAACATCCTACCCCGTTTGCGCAACATTGCCTCGCGTACTCGCAACGTTTCTGTTTGCCGCAACATCTTCCCCAGTACTCGCAACTTCTTCACACTTTCTCGCAACATTCAGTACCGTTTGTGCAACATTGCCTCGCGTACTCGCAACGTTTCTGTTTGCCGCAACATCTTGTCCTGTACGCGCAACTTCTTCACACTTTCTCGCAACATTCAGTACCGTTTGCGCAACATCTTGTCCTGTACGCGCAATATTCTCCCTCCAGTTCTCGCAAATTTGCTAACAATTAAATACCTCACCCCATGCAAAAACCACTAGCCATACTCAGCTAATGGTTTCCAACAATCTATTATTTTGCTAATGGTACTTGGATGGATAAATGCTTACAATCAGCCAGTTTGCTGATGTCGAAGTTTCCTCCGCTTACAATGATACCGATATTTGTTGCGGAAGGTGGCATGTGGTGATTCAACACTGCCGCTACTGCTGCGGCTCCAGCACCTTCAATGAGCGTTTTTTCGCGTTCGAGCATGAAGAGGATTGCGGATGCAATTTCAGCTTCGGATACTGTGATTATGTCGTCTACGAAGGAATGAATTATTTTGGTCGTCAGCTTTCCCGGTACTTTCACGTTTATACCTTCTGCAATTGTTTTTCCTTGAAATGGGAGTAAACCATCCTTCTTCCCTTTATACGCAGTTGCCATTGCAGAGGAATTTGCCGATTGAACACCGATTACCTGTATATCTGGTCGAGTAGATTTCACTGCGAGTAAAGTACCTGCAAGTAGTCCCCCTCCTCCAGCTGGAACAACGACTGTATCAATTTCCGGACATTGTTGAAGCATTTCCATTGCAACGGTTGCTTGTCCCTCGATTACGGCTAAATCGTCGAAAGGATGGATGAATGTTGCGCCAGTGCGAAGCTGCTCTTCTCTTGCAGCAACATATGCTTCATCAAAATTTTGCCCAACAAGTTTGACCGTGGCCCCATAGTTTTTTGTCGCATTCACTTTTGTTTCTGGTGTCCCGATTGGCATGAAAATCGTTACCGGTACATTGCGTGCTCTTCCTGCGTATGCAACACCTTGTGCGTGATTCCCCGCGGAAGCAGCGATTAAGCCTTTTGCACATTCCGCTTCTGTTAGCTGAGATACTTTATTCATTGCCCCTCTTATTTTAAATGAACCTGTTTTTTGCAAGTTTTCTAGTTTCAAGAACACTTTTTTACCTGTCATTTCATTAATTGTAGTAGACATTTTACACGGTGTACGATGAACGAACTCCGCTACTTTTTCTGATGCTTCAAATAAACCTACAGTGTCATATGAATTCCCAACAAAACCATCTCCTAGTTTGCTAATTATTTGTTTTCAAAAGCTTTAATATGATCTTCGTATTGGAAGGTCAATGAAATTTCATCCCATCCATTTAGAAGCATTTTCTTTTGGTACGGATCAATATCGAATGAATATACTGCACCATCTGCTCCTGTTACCGTTTGTGTTTCCAGATTTACTTCTGCACGATACGCTTCTTTACTCAACAGTGCTTCCACTTCTTCGACTGACAATTTAATAGGAAGAATTCCATTTTTCATGCAATTATTATAGAAGATATCCGCAAAACTTGGTGCGATGACTACGCGAAAGCCGTAATCCAAGATGGCCCATGGAGCATGCTCGCGTGATGAACCACACCCAAAGTTATCATGTGCTACTAATATAGTAGAATCTTTATATCGTTCATCATTTAATATAAACGTACTATCCGGATTTCCTTTTGCATCGAACCGCCAGTGATAAAATAAGTATTTCCCAAATCCTGTACGCTCGATTCTTTTAAGAAACTCTTTTGAAATAATTTGATCGGTATCGACATTTTTTTGATTTAACGGTGTAACTATACTTTTTATTTCATTAATAGGCTCCACTATTTTTCCTCCTTACGCATTTACTAGTTGAAATTTGCGAATATCTACAATATGACCTTCAATCGCTGCCGCTGCTGCCATTGCTGGGCTCATCAAGTGGGTTCTAGAACCTGCACCTTGGCGACCCTCGAAGTTTCGATTAGATGTAGATGCACAATGTTCGCCAGCTGGGACCACATCGTCATTCATCGCTAGACACATACTGCAGCCAGATTCGCGCCATTCAAATCCTGCGTCAAGGAAGATTCTGTCGATTCCTTCTTCCTCTGCTTGTTTTTTCACGGTTTGTGATCCCGGAACGACAATCGCTTTCACAGTCGGATGTACTTTACGACCTTCTATCACTTGTGCCGCGGTACGCAAGTCACTTAAACGGGCATTTGTACAAGAGCCGATGAACACATTGCTGATGGCGATATCCGTTATCGGCATCCCTTCTTGTAGGCCCATATAAGCTAGTGCTTTTTCATGTGCCAGCTGATCGCTTGTTTCTGTAAAGTCTTTTGTATAAGGAATAGAGTTGGAAATACCTGAACCCATTGAAGGATTTGTGCCCCAAGTGACAAATGGTTCGATTTCATCAGCAGAAATTTCCACTGTTTTATCGTAAGTTGCCCCTTCATCAGTGGCTAAAGCCTTCCATCTCTCTGCTTCTTCTTCAAACACTTCTCCAGTGGGAACATGTTCGCGTCCTCTTAAGAACTCAACCGTTGTATCATCTGGGCTTATCAAACCTGCCCGTGCCCCTGCTTCAATCGACATATTACAAATCGTCATGCGTTCCTCCATAGACAGGTTGCGAATCGCTTCACCCGTATACTCTACGATATAACCAGTTCCCATATCGATGCCGAATTTTGAAATGATTGCTAAAATAATATCTTTGGCAGCAACACCGTATCCAAGTTCACCAGTCACTTTAATTTCCATTGTTTTTGGTCTTGCCTGCCAAAGTGTTTGAGTGGAAAGAACATGCTCTACTTCACTAGTCCCGATGCCAAAAGCGATAGCTCCGAATGCACCATGTGTTGATGTATGGCTATCTCCACAAACAATCGTTTTTCCAGGCTGTGTTAAGCCAAGCTCTGGGCCAATAATGTGGACGATTCCTTGATCGGGATGGTCCATATTCGCAAGTGGGACACCGAATTCTTCACAGTTTTGTTGGAGTGTATTTATTTGTTTGCGCGCAATGACATCTTGAATCTCTTCTCTATTACGAGTAGGCACGTTGTGATCCATCGTTGCATAACAAAGATCTGGACGACGTACTTTGCGATTATTTAGTCGTAACCCTTCAAAAGCCTGCGGAGATGTCACTTCATGGAGTAAGTGTAAATCGATATAGAGAAGGTCTGGTTTCCCTTCTTCCTCAAATACTACATGTTCATCCCAAATTTTTTCTATAATCGTTTTTGCCATTTAGTCCCTCTCCTTTTGGTTAGACATAAGAAAACATAATACTATCTGATACAAATTCTAAGTCTAGTTCTTCTAATACTTTTCCTGTCCATTCCGTAGTAGTAAGAACTCGTTTTCCTTCTATTTGTAAATCACCTGTGAAATTGCCATCATTTAAGACGTTAAATACTGCTTCTTCCACTGCTGCAGCTTCTGTTTCCATTTGGAATGCTTCACGTAGCATCATTGCGACGGAGAGAATCATCGCCGCTGGATTCGCTTTGTTTTTGCCTGCAATATCAGGAGCAGAGCCGTGGATTGGTTCGTATAAACCAAAGCCATCTTCCCTTGTACTTGCAGATGGAAGCATTCCTAGGGAACCAGTAATAACGGATGCTTCGTCACTTAAAATATCGCCAAACATATTCTCTGTAACGATTACGTCAAAGGCATCTGGCTTCGTGATCAATTTCATCGCAGTGGAATCCACAAGCATATGCTCCACTTCTACGTCAGGGTAACCTTGTTTCTTTTCTTCCACAATTTCACGCCATAGCTTACTGGAGTCCAATACATTCGCTTTATCGACAGAGGCTAGTTTTCCTCTGCGGCTTCTAGCTAATTGGAAGGCAGTCTCGACAATACGCTCGATTTCCCCGCGTGTATAGACAAGCGTGTCTATTGCATGATCTTTCGTTTTCTTGCGCGGCTCTGCGAAGTATAGACCCCCTGTCAATTCACGGACGATCACTAAATCAACCGACTCCACAATTTCTTTTTTCAGAGGAGATGCTTCCAACAATGCAGGAATAGCTTTCACAGGACGGATATTTGCATACAAGCCGAAATGTTTGCGTATTGCTAGTAATCCTTTTTCTGGGCGTAAATGAGATGGATTTTGATCCCATTTCGGCCCACCGACTGCACCTAGAAGAATGGCATCACTTTTACTACATAAGTTAATCGTTTCTTCTGGAAGAGGATTTTCACATGCATCAATCGCTGCCCCACCAATCAAAGCGTATTGTAAGTGAAACGTATGATTATAGCGCTTTCCAATTGCTTGCAGTACCTTAACTGCTGCCTCCGTCACTTCTGGACCGATGCCATCTCCAGGTAATATTGTTATCGTCTTTTCCATCTCATTCACTCCCGTTTATTAGTGTGTTACCGCTACTTGTTGTTGATAGTGAGATTTTACTAATTGTCTATTGATCGCATTCAAATAGGCTTTTGCGGAAGCTTCGAGTACATCCTGTGAAGCATTTCTTCCTATTGAAATGATGTCGTTAAAGCTTAAGTTTATAACTGCTTCTCCCAGTGCATCGCGCCCTTTAGAAACAGAAGATACACGATAATCGATTATATGAACTTTTCCATTTACAAGCTTTTCTAGCGTATTGAAAATTGCCTCCACCGAACCTGCACCAGTAGAAGAGACAACTTCCACTTCACCGGTTGGTGTTTTCACTTGCACTGTTGCTGTTGGAATATTCGCTGTGCCATACTGCACTTGCACACTTTCTAACTCATATACGTCCACTTCGGAAGTTTTTACTTGCTGGTCTGTTAATAAAACAAAAAGATCTTCCTCGGTTATTTCCTTTTTGCGGTCGGCTAGCTTTTTAAATGAAGCAAATGCCGCATTTAGCTTATCATCACTTAAATGGAAGCCCATTTCTTCTGCACGACTAGAGAACGCATGACGGCCAGAATGTTTTCCAAGAACTAGTTCAGTAGCTGCATCACCGATTAGTTCTGGCGTAATAATTTCATACGTTTCCGGATTTTTCAGCATACCATCTTGATGGATTCCAGATTCATGTGCAAAAGCATTTTTCCCGACTATTGCTTTATTTGGTTGAACGGCAACACCTGTTAGTTGGCTCACAAGCTGACTTGTGCGTTTCGTTTCCTTCAACACAATACCTGATTCGGTTTGGTAGTAGTCATTGCGTATATGTAGCGCAACCGCAATCTCTTCCAGCGCTACGTTACCGGCACGTTCGCCTATTCCGTTAATGGTACCTTCCACTTGTGTTGCACCATTTTCAATTGCTGCAAGTGTATTTGCTGTTGCTAAACCTAAATCATCATGACAATGAGCAGAAAGTTTCACTCGTTCAATGCCATTCACATTTTCGGATAAGTAGTTGAATAATGCACCGTATTCAATAGGTGTTGCATAACCTACAGTATCTGGCACATTAATTGTTGTTGCCCCTGCTTTGATCACTTCATTCATAATGCGTACAAGGAAATCTTTATCCGATCGAGTAGCATCCTCAGCAGACCATTGCACAAGCGGGAAGTATTTTCTTGCTAGTTTTACAGACTCTACTGCGATCTCAATTACTTGTTCTGGAGTTTTATTTAACTTATATTGCATATGGATTGGGGATGTAGCGATAAAAATATGAAGATGTGGTTGAACCCCACCTCTTAACGCTTCCCAAGATGTCTCAATATCACTTTTAATAGAACGAGCAAGCCCTGTCACAATCGAGTTTTTCACAGTACTTGCAATTTGTTGAACTGCATCGAAGTCCCCAGGGGATGAAGCAGGAAAACCTGCTTCAATAATGGAAACCCCGTACTTTTCAAGTTGACGAGCAATTTCTAGCTTTTCTTGCGTATTCAAATTTATCCCTACAGACTGTTCTCCATCACGAAGCGTCGTATCAAATATGTCAATTTTGCCCACTCGTCACCACTTCTTTCTTCACTTGTTTTTTACCTTCATTAATGAATGGCATCATTTCACGTAGTTTTTCTCCAACTGTTTCAATTTGGTGTTCTGACTCTGACTTTTTGATCGCATTGTATTTTGGACGATCTGTTTCGTTTTCTTCAATCCATTCTTTCGCGAATTTACCGCTTTGAATGTCTGTTAATACTTCTTTCATGCGATCTTTTACAGAAGCATCGATAATACGTGGACCTGATACAAAGTCTCCCCACTCCGCAGTATCAGAGATCGAGTAACGCATAGTAGATAATCCACCTTCATACATCAAGTCAACGATTAGCTTCAATTCATGCAATGTTTCAAAGTAAGCTAGCTCTGGTTGATACCCAGCTTCTACTAGCGTTTCGAACCCCGCTTTTACTAAGGCAGTGGTACCACCGCAAAGTACCGCTTGTTCCCCAAATAGATCTGTTTCTGTTTCTTCTTTAAAAGTCGTTTCTAACACTCCAGCACGTGCAGCTCCAATTCCTTTTGCATAAGCTAAAGCAGTTTCTTTTGCATTTCCAGTTGCATCTTGATATACGGCGAACAAACCAGGTACTCCTGCTCCCGATTCAAATGTTCTACGCACTAAATGTCCTGGACCTTTTGGTGCTACTAAGAATACATCCACATCTGCTGGAGGAACGATTTGATCGAAATGTACGTTAAATCCATGAGCAAATACTAAAGATTTACCTGCTGTTAATGCCGGTGCGATTTCTGCTTCGTACACTGCTTTTTGTCTTTCATCTGGTAAAAGAATCATGATAACATCTGCTTTTTCCGCAGCTTCTTTTACTGAATAAACTTCCAACCCATCTTCTTTTGCTTGATCGAATGATTTACCAGCACGGATACCAACTACTACGTTATAGCCAGAGTCTTTCAAATTTTGCGCATGTGCATGACCTTGTGATCCGTATCCGATGATCGCGATTGTTTTGTCTTGTAAACGTCCTTCGTTGATATCTCCGTTGTAATACATTTTAGCCATTGTAATTTCCTCCTCGAATTTGGGTTTTAGTTTATATAAAAGTGTAAAACTTTGTTACCTAGTTTATAAAATAGATAATTGTGGCGTGTTGACTTTTTGAGTTTCTCGAACAAATGCTGTCACACCGGTTCTTGTTAAATCCTTAATGCCATATGGCTTGAGTAAATCGATGAATGCATCAATTTTTTCGGAGCTGCCTGTTACTTGGAATGTCACTACATTTTTTCCTGTATCGATCGTAGCCGCTCGGAAAGGTTCCACAATGCTATTGATCTCCGCCCTTACTGCTGGCGGGGATACAACTTTCACGAGTGCGAGCTCTCGAACGACAATTGATTTTTCCGTAATATCATTTACTTTCAGGACATCCACTTGTTTTTGTAGTTGCTTTAATAGTTGCTCCAATTTTTGTTCGTCTTCCACATTTACGACAAATGTCATTTTGGAAATTTGCGGTTGTTCGGTATGCCCGACAGTAATGCTTTCGATATTGAACTGGCGTTTCATGAGTAGACCAGTTACGCGGTTTAATACGCCGCTTTGGTTGATCACGGTTACAGTAATAATGCGTTTCATTCTGGCTTCACCCCAATCATTTCATGTAGTCCTCTACCTGGTGCAACCATCGGATAGACTAGTTCTTTTTGAACAACCCGACAATCGATTAATACAGGCTCTTTAGAGGCTAGCGCTTCTTTTAATTGAACCTTTGCATCCTCAAACGTCTCAATCTTGTAACCTTTTATATCGTAAGCTGCTGCAAGTTTCACAAAATCTGGCTGAACAGGAATTAAAGAATGAGAGTAGCGTTCGCCATGGAACGTTTCTTGCCACTGTCGAACCATTCCTAGTGCCTGATTGTTCAAAATGATTACTTTTACTGGAATGCGCAATTCTTGCAACAAAGATAATTCCTGCAATGTCATTTGAAAACCCGCATCTCCTACGATAGAAACGACTGTTGCTTCCGGTTTAGCTAATTGCGCTCCAATTGCTGATGGGAAGCCAAACCCCATTGTTCCCAAACCCCCTGAGGTTACCCAGTTATGCGGGTGGTTGAACTTATAATATTGGGCCGCCCACATTTGGTGCTGACCAACATCTGTTGTGACAACTGCATCCCCGTTTGTATACTCGTGAATGAGTTCTACTACTTGCTGTGGAAGAAGCCCTCTTTCCTCGCTCGCATTATAAAATAATGGATATTCTGTTTGATTTACATTCAAGCTTTCCAGCCATGCTGCTGTATTGCCATTCGGTGCATTTTGCTCCAATAACGCATTCAATGCTTCCTTTGCATCCGCAACAATTGGAATTTCAGTCGGAACATTTTTCCCAATCTCCGCAGGATCGATATCGATATGGATGACTTTTGCGTTTGGTGCAAAATAAGCTAGATTACCCGTTAACCGGTCATCAAATCGAGCTCCAACATTGATGAGTAGATCACAAGTTTGAATTGCCATATTGGCTGTATAGGTGCCGTGCATTCCTGCCATCCCAATGAATAGTGGATGTTTTCCTTCGATTGTTCCTAAGCCTAGTAACGTATTCGTAACAGGAATTTGATATTTCTCTGCAAACTCGACCAGTTGGTCAGATGCTTTTGCAAATAATACGCCCGCACCCGCAAGGATTAGCGGTTGTTTGGCACTCGAGATGGCCTGTGCTGCTTTTTGTATTTGTAAGAAGTTTGGTGTAGTCGTTGGTTGATATCCCGGAAGATTGACTTCATCGGTTCTATCTTCGTTTGGATTAAAAATACCTGTTGCCATATTTTTCGGAATGTCTACGACGACTGGTCCTGGACGACCTGTGGAAGCAATATGAAAAGCTTCGTTGATAATTCTTGGTAAATCCGCTACATCTTTTACTTGGTAATTATGCTTTGTAATGGGTTGAGTAATACCGATAATATCCGCTTCCTGGAAAGCATCTGTTCCGATAACAGTAGTTGCAACCTGGCCCGTGAAGACAACGAGTGGAATCGAATCCATCATCGCATCCGCAATTCCTGTTACGACATTTGTTGCACCTGGGCCAGAAGTAGCAATTACTACTCCAACCTTTCCAGAAACTCGTGCATATCCTTCTGCCGCATGAATTGCCCCTTGCTCATGACGCGCTAAAATATGTCTGATCGGGTTTTTATGTAGCGCATCATAAATCGGTAAAACGGCTCCACCTGGATAACCAAAAACTACTTCAACTTGGTGCTTTTTCAACGTTTCAATTAAAACATCTGCACCATCCAATTGTTTCAGGGCAACCGAGGTTTCAGGCTCTTCATACATTTGTTCTGTTTCTTCAACAGTCATCTTCATCATAATTTCCTCCTTTTTCAAATCGTCCAGTTTAAAAGAAATGCGTAAGGCGGCAGGTGCCCGGAGTCTAGACAATAACTGTATAGACTTGTGTTACTTTCTTATATAAAAAGAAAAAGAATCTCATCCCACACAAAGAAACTATCGTTCTTTTGTATAGGGATGAAATTCTTTTCATGGTACCACCCTAGTTCGCAGCGCAACCGCTACCTCGCGGACAACCGACAAACATCGATCATCCATTTTTAACGAGAGTAGTTAAGTCTTACTACACCCGGAAGTATCTAATTGGTTTCCCGTTCAACACTTCACTCCGAGGGGATGTCGCTAAAGGTTGTATTGCCGTTTTCCAGCACTGACGGCTCTCTGTAAATACAAGATTCCTTTAACTTTTGCCTCATCATAGATTTATCCTATTGGTTTTTAGATTTTCATTACTCCACCTGTGCTTGCGGAAGTTACTAGTTTGGAGTATCTTGCCAAATAGCCTTTTTTAATTTTCGGTTCAAAAGGTTGAAGTTTTTCTCTTCTACTTGCCAATTCCTCTTCACTAACTTGCAACTCTATCGTTCTATTTGTTAAATCGATAACAATAATATCGTCATTTTCAACAAGTGCGATTGGTCCACCATCAGCTGCTTCTGGAGAAATATGTCCGATGGAAATTCCTCTGGATGCTCCTGAAAATCTTCCGTCTGTAATGAGTGCCACTTTCGTTCCTAATCCGCGGCCTTGAATTGCAGAAGTTGGAGCGAGCATTTCAGGCATTCCCGGTCCGCCTCTTGGGCCTTCGTAGCGAATAACGACTACATGGCCTTCTTGCACAGTTCCATTATCAATTGCTTCTTGGGATGCTTCTTGTGAATCAAACACGATTGCTTTCCCAGTGAATTCTTTTATAGAAGGATCCACAGCGCCTACTTTAATAACCCCACCCTCTGGTGCGATATTTCCGAATAAGACGGACAAACCTCCTACAGGACTATATGGATTTTCTTTTCGACGTATGACTTGATCATTTTTAATCTCTGAATCTTTCACATTCTCATAGAGTGATTTCCCCGTAATCGTCAATCGATCTGGGTGAACAGCTCCAGGTATTTCGCATAGCTCTTTTATAATGGCACTAACCCCTCCCGCAAGATGTACATCATGCATGGAGTAATCAGAAGCAGGCATAATTTTCGATAAATAAGGAACCCGTTTTGCCACTTCGTTAATCTCTTTAACGTCATATTCAATTTCTGCTTCATGTGCAATAGCCAAAGTATGTAGCACGGTGTTTGTAGAACCACCCATTGCCATGTCTAGCGCAAATGCATCATCAATTGTTTCTTTAGTGATCAAATCTCGTGGTTTAATATTTTCTTTTACCATTCGGACAAGATGTGTTGCAGCTTCTTTAATTAACCGGTGACGTTCGTCTGAAGTAGCAACAATCGTTCCGTTACCTGGGAGTGTTACCCCAAGCATTTCCATCAATGAATTCATCGAGTTCGCTGTGAACATACCCGAACAGGAACCGCATGTTGGACATGCATTTTGTTCAATGTCTAGCAATTGTTCCGCAGTCATCGATCCTGATTTATAAGAACCGACACCTTCGAAAACGGAAGTAAGCGAAAGTTGTTTCCCGTCTGCTGAAGTCCCAGCTTCCATCGGGCCACCTGATACAAAAACAGATGGGACATTCGTTCTCACTGCTGCCATCAGCATTCCTGGTGTGATCTTGTCACAGTTCGGAATATAAAACACACCATCAAACCAGTGTGCGTTAATAACTGTTTCTGCGGAGTCAGCAATAAGTTCACGGCTCGGAAGTGAATATCTCATCCCGATATGCCCCATTGCTATTCCATCATCTACACCGATTGTGTTAAATTCAAACGGAATTCCACCAGCTTCGCGTATTGCCTCTTTCACGACTTCTGCAAATTTATTCAAATGCATATGGCCCGGAATAATATCAATATAGGAGTTACACACGCCAATAAACGGTTTATCCAAATCCTTTGTTTTTACGCCAGTTGCGTAAAGTAAGCTTCGATGTGGTGCTCGATCGACACCCTTTTTTATCATGTCACTTCTCAATTTAAATCGCTCCTATACTTACCGCCTATCTAGCGTTTAGCTTTGTGCACTCAGACTATTTAATGTCTTATTAAGTTTGTGAATTTTATCACAATATTTAATATATTGTAGCTATCATATCGCCTTTAAAATGTCGCGTCAACACCCTTTTTTAAAATAATCAGTCATTTTCGAATATTCACTTTTGATGTAATCGTTTACATACGCGATATATCGCATTTCGCAGGTGGAAAAAATAATTGTGAACATTTATTTAAATGAGGGCTTTGTGCAGATGTACGAGTTTGAATAAGGGAGGAGATGGTAGCTGGCATTATTAGCTAGTTTAAGGAAAAGTTTGGCTTAACGAGACCAATTTAGCGGTGAACGCAACTAATTGGATGTCGAGAGCAACCAATTATATGGTGAAAGCAACCAGTTTACCAACGGGAGCAACCAAACAACAAAAACGCATAAAAAAAACCTTCTCGACTAACCGAGAAGGCGAAAACGTTACCATAAATGTGGCTTCGCAACCATGAACCAAAGCATGACTAATAATAATAAAATATACAGCCATACAGAACGATGCAATTTTTGAATAAGTGTGTCCAAATTAATCGCTTCTGCTCGAAACGAGCGAATATTTGGCTTGAATGCTCTTGCTAGGAAAACAATCGAACTGATCATCACAACAATCGTCATAATTACCCACGATGTCGACCAAGGCCAATTTCCTTGCCACATTAGCAAAATACCAGAAACGACGAGTACATGTCCAGCATGCTTGACGATTCGAATAGCTGCTTGGAACACGTCTAAATAAGAATCAAGCACCTCTCTATTTTGGCCTTTCATCCTATTTAATAAAGGAAAAAGTACAAAAAACGGCCCTATTGACAAAATTGCACTAATTACATGAATAAAAATAATAAATGAGTACATAGAATTATCACCTAAGTTCATTATACGATATTACGTATCAATAGTTTGTGTCCAGTTGAGGAATATTTTTATATGAAAAAGGAGAATGGCAATGTAGTGACTTCAAATTCAAGTGCTGCAATCAGAATCGCAAATAATCTCTTTCTTCACAAAAAAAGACTCCAATTCAATATTTCAGAATTGGAGTCTCCATTAATTAAATTTTAAAATGGCTTACTTCAGATTGAAGTGTTTCCGCTAGATCCGCTAATGTTTGGGAATTGGCTGAAATTTCTTCGTTGGCAGCTAGTTGTTCTTCTGTTGCTGCACTTGTGTCGTTGGCACCATCTGCGGCGATGGATGCAAGATGTTGAACCTGTTGGACATTTTCCGTAACGGAATCTACCATCGCATGGATCTGCTCAATTGCTGCAGAAACCGATCCTACTTTGAATACTACTTCGCCTACTCCGTTTTCGATTTCTTCAAATACATGAATGGATTCGGTTGTTTTCGAGAGGCCTTCTTCTACTTTCGTTCCACCTGTAGTGATTGCTTTTACGGCATCATCCGAAGCTGATTGTATCAATTGAACCATTGCTCCGATTTCGGATGCAGAGTTTTTCGATTGCTCTGCAAGTTTACGTACTTCTTCTGCAACAACGGCGAAGCCTTTGCCGTATTCTCCAGCACGTGCTGCTTCGATTGCTGCATTTAAAGCAAGTAGATTGGTTTGTTCAG
Organism: Bacillus sp. FJAT-22090; assembly: GCF_007676755.1. GTDB lineage: Bacteria > Bacillota > Bacilli > Bacillales_A > Planococcaceae > Psychrobacillus. The sequence goes on from NZ_VEBK01000001.1 coordinate 390,864, forward strand.
AGATGTCTGTGATCAGTGAAGTAATAGATTGAATTTCACTAGAATGCTTCGCCATGCTTTTCATAATTTCAGTTGTTTCATTGAATGTCGTATGAATAGTATTCATTTGGCTTGCTACTTCAGACACTACAGAGGAGCCTTTTGTTACAAGGTTTTGTACGCCGTCTGTCGATTGAAGCATTTCTTCATTATTTTTAGAGATTTGACCGATTCCTTGTTGTAATTCTACGATAGATTGGACTGAAGAATCCATATGTTTCATTTGTTCTTCGCTTGCTAGCATTTGGCCTTCAGCAGATTTTGCCACCATTTGAGTAGATGCTAAACTTTCTTCGGAGCTTGCAGAAAGCTCTTGCGCGTTTGCTGCAAGTTGCATCGATGAGTCTCGTACATTTGAAACGATGTTTCGAAGATCGGCAGACATTTTATTAAAGGCAATGGCCATTTCGCCAACCTCGTCTTTGTTTTTTATGTTAATAGATTCTACTACCAAGTTCCCACCGGCAATATCTGCAAGGCCTGCAGTAACTTTTTTAATTGGTTTGGAAATGCTTTTGCTGATGAAATAGGAAACAAGCACCCCAATAATTATGCTTAAGATAGTTAGTATCATCGTAACCATATTCGTTAATCTTACATAATCATCTAGATCTTTTTGTTCCTGATCTACATGTGCTTGTTGTATTTGTTTTAATTGTGCCAATGTATCAAGTATATCTCTGTTAAGCTCTTGGGAAGTTGCTGCATATTGTGCAAACATACCATTTTTTCGTTTCAATTCTATAATTTTATTATTTGCTTCAGATAATTTAACAGTTTCGGCTTTAAGATCCTCCATTAACTTTAATGAGGCTTGATCACCAGCTAAACCTTTAATCAGTTCCTTTGCAACTTCAGTTCCCTCTTCCATTTGCATATCTAATTTCTTAATGGAGTCTTCCTTGCTGAACATAACAAATTCTAAAACGGAGCTTGACATATCCTTTTGAGTAATTTCTATTTCTTCTACAAGATCTACTTTTCTCATATCTTCGTTAATAACTTTTTTGTATCTATCTGTAATATCAAAAGTTGAGAAGATAGATAAAGCACTTGCAATTATTAATAAGATTAATACCGCCAAAAATCCAAACCACATCTTTCTGTTAATCGTAAATTTCATCCTATAACTCCCTTTTTCCCTATAAACATTTTTTATATTTTGATTACTTAGTAACTATACTATTATACATATAGAAAGGTATTTTGTCATATACCATAAACACAAAAATGGCTTTAAATCGAACCCTCGACTTAAAGCCATCCTTAATATTAGATTTTAAAATGACTTACATTACTTTGAAGCGCTTCCGCTAGATCTGCTAATGTTTGAGCATTGGAGGTAATTTCTTCATTAGCAGCTAGTTGTTCCTCCGTTGCAGCACTTGTATCATTTGCCCCGTCTGCTGCAAGTGCAGCCAAACGTTGTACTTCAAGTGAGCCTTCTGACACAGATTCCGTCATCACTTGAATTTGTTCAATGGCCGCAGAGACGGATTCAATTTTAGAACCAACTACTCCAACCGCTGTTTCAATTTCATTGAATACATCTAGTGAATCGTTCGTTTTAGCCAGACCATCTGCTACTTTGTCTCCACCGCTCGTGATTGCTTTCACTGCGTCACCAGAAGCAGATTGAATAATCTGTACCATCTTTTCAATTTCGAACGCAGAGTTTTTCGACTGCTCTGCAAGTTTTCGAACTTCTTCTGCTACTACTGCAAAGCCTTTACCATACTCACCAGCACGCGCTGCTTCAATAGCCGCATTTAACGCCAACAAATTCGTTTGCTCTGAAATATCCGTTATCAGTGCGGTAATTGACTGAATTTCATCGGAATGCTTTGCCATATTATGCATAATTACCGTTGTATCCTTAAAAGTGGAATGGATTGTACTCATTTGACCAGCAACATCAGCGACTACAGCTGAACCTTTTTTCACCAATTTAGTCACATCATCCGCAGCTTCCAGCATTTCTCCATTATCAACAGAAATCTGTCCGATTCCCTGTGCTAATTCTGTCATGGAGTTAACAGATGTGTCCATATGACGTACTTGCTGTTCACTTGTTGCCATTTGTGCTTCTGCAGACTGTGCTACCATTTGGGATGAAGCTAAACTCTCCTCGGCACTTGCTGAAAGCTCTTCCGCATTTGCCGCAAGCTGCATCGAGGAATCGCGAACATTGGAAACAATTTCACGAAGATCCACTGACATCGCATTAAACGCCGTTGCCATCTCTCCAACTTCATCTTTATTTTTAATATGAATTGGCTCAACAGTTAAATTGCCTACTGCGATTTCAGATAAACCAGCAGTCACACGCTTTACTGGTCTAGAAATACTTCGACTGATGAAATAGGCTAATACGATTCCTAAAAATACTGCTGCAATTGTTATTAATACAGCAAATATTTTAGCCCCTCGCTCATAACTTGTTATTTCAGCTCGCATGCTTTCCATATCATTTTGTAGAAACTGTTCCATTTCCCCTAGGATACTTATCATACTCTCACTAATCGACTTTGCTTCCGTAGAAAGCTTACTAACCTCCACTGTATTATTATTCATCTTCGCCGCAATGATTTCTTCATTATTTTTAGCATACAGCATCATTTTTTTTTCAAAATCATTCGATAGCTCAAGCGTTTCAGGAGAAAAAAGAATAACTTTTAATTGTTGCGTTAGCTCTGTTGTTAATACTTGATTTTCAGAAATGCTTTTCTTGGATGCATCTGTATTAGATAGTAAAAAATCCATTACACTTCTAGTAGTGTCCTTTTGAGCCATTTCTATATCTTTTAAGAGATTCACTTTCACTGCCTGGTCATCTAAGAGAAATTGATATTTACTACTTGTATTAATCATTGCCCAAACCGTTAGACCAGCAACGATAATTAGTAAAAATAAAATAGCAGAAAAACCAAGCCACATCTTTTTCCCAATCGTTATTTTCATAGGAAATCTCCCCCCAACTAATCCGCTACTAATTCACACTTACCGCATGAAAACGTTTAAATGAAACAAAATGCTCTTTCCAATAAACATTACTTAGCTTTGCAATCTCCACGCCTTTTGAACCCGCATGAATAAACTCATCGTTGCCTATGTAAATGCCCATATGAGAAATTCCTTCTTTATATGTATTTTCGAAAAACACTAAGTCTCCAATTACAGGAGTCGAAACAGGCGCACTTTGAGTAAAATAACTTTCGCTGCTTTGTCTTGTTATAGTTAGACCAGCTTGTGTATGTACATAATGAATAAATCCACTACAATCAAACCCAGCTATCGTATTTCCAGCGTATAAATACGGAATACCTGCCAATAAAGGAGCCATCTCTTGAACTAAGCGATAAACAGCTTGTCCATCTTCTGATAATGCCTTCGCTTCATCCAGTGGATTCACGACGTTTACAACTTGTTCAGCTTTGACCTCATTCTTAGGAACTACTACTTCTGTCTTTGTTGGTATGGTTGGTTTTGCAACAGGTTTAGCCGCCGCTACCACAGAAACAGGTTTCTTAACAACTAGTTTTTGTTTCAAATAAATATTATCTTTCGTTAATTTATTCCATGTACGAAGGTCATTTACCGTTACTTTGTACGTTTTGGCAATCTTCGTCAAAGTATCCCCCTTTTTCACCTCATGCAATGTATTCGCACTCGCATTTGCCGTAGTGACAAATGAAAAAAATAAGACTGTTACTAATAGCACTTTCTTAAACATATAGACCCTCCTCCTATTTAACTATTAATCTCATCATACCACGTAGCTTACGTAATCTCACTACTATTTTTAAAAAGATTTCCCGGGAAATAGGTGTCGCAAATTATCGTAAAGTATGTAATGATAGAAAATGAATAGTTATTCATTTTCAAAAGGGGATGTTTTAGATGAATGAAACATGGAATCTAATAGAAAAAACAATGAATGAAAATCCTGCACCGATTCAAAACGAGAATGTTCGGTATGAATTTAATCTTACAGGAGACGATGCTTGTATGAGGCAACTAATTTTGGCTGAGGGGAAGGCCACTATTACCGAAGACACATCTAGTAAGGCAGATTGTAAATTAACAATGAGTACGAAAGACTTTATGAAACTTCTCACAGGAGATTTGAATAGTACGACCGCTTTTATGTTTGGAAAATTGAAGGTGGACGGGAGTATAGGACTAGCTTTGAAGTTGGAGGGATTGTTGAAGGAATATTCGTTTGAAGGATAAGTCGAAAGGGCTACCCCAGAAATAGTTTTCTAGGTAGCCCTTTGCTTTTTACTTCTTCTTATCATAAAACGTACCATCACGAAATACTTGGTTATAAGGATCCATATAGGCATTAACGGACACTTTTTTCTTTTGTTGCTCAGATATATCTAGACGGATGTCTTTCATAAAGACCTTTAGCTTGGCTTGGAGTATTTTTTCTAGTTGAAGCAGCTCTTGTCCAAATTCCTGTTCTTCGTCGGTAAACGGTGGCTGGATATTGGGTTGCAGTTCCTCTCGTTCGGTCAAAAGTTTCTCAACTTGTTCAATTACCGCATCTCGTTTATCCTCTTCACGCACATCCAAAATTCTAGTTAAAAGCTCTGTAGCTTTCCTCCAGTCTTTTAAACTACCACGAATCATACTTCACCTGGTTGGCCATATTGTTTTTGACGATTAATTTGGATCACTTGTTTCCATGTATCACGAAACTCAGTTGTATATCCCGCTACTTCATCTATCAAAGTAGAATCATTTTGAATATTAGCTTCCATTAAACGATTAATCATATATTCATATAAGGCAAGCATGGATTTAGAAACTGGTACAGACATATCCAATGTGATCATCAGTTCACGAAGAATATTTTGTGCTTTTTGGATATTCGTGTTTTTCATCTCGATATCTTTCGCTTCTATTCCTTTTTTGGCTTGGTTCAAGAACTTCAAACAGCCATTATATAACATAAGTGTCAATTCACCTGGTGTCGATTGAGTTACACTATTTTGTTGGTAGGCTTGATATGGATTATTCACAGCCATGATAACACTCCTCTTTTTGTAACGCTTGTACCATCATTATTATTGTCCGCCGCCAAATGCATTCATTAAATAGCTTGATTGATTATTCGCACGAAGAATTGCAGATTCCATTGCAGAAAACTGTTTGTAATAGCGACTTTCCATTACTTTAAGTCGATCTTCGAATCGAGTAATTTGATCATCATATCCTTTTAAAGTTCGCCCAAGTGAAAATGTAGTACTTACAGCGCTGTCCGTACCAGCTTTTTCAATCACTTGTTTACGCGTATCGTCTAAAGTAGCTACTAATCTTCTCGCTAATCCTTTATCCGAATCCTTTTCCCCGTCTGCAGCAAAAAGTTGATATACTTGGTTAGGATCCTTTGAAATAGCTTCTCGCAATTTTGTTTCATCAATTACTAATTTACCATTTTCCAAGTAGTTTTTAGAAGTGGTAATGCCTATTTCACTTAATCTATCTGCTCCGGAAACCCCATTAACAGATGAATTTAATGCAGAACGTAGTTGGCTTAATGCACTGGAAATAACACTATCATTTCGTAGTGTACCACTTCTCGCCTTTTCTTCCCAAAGTTCAATTTCTTTTTCCTTCATATCCGCTTTTTGTTCAGTAGAAAGCGGTTGGAAATCTCTGTACTTCGTTTCACGAATCTCACTATTTAAGTTCTCGATTAGCTTGTTATATTCATCGACAAATTTAGTTACTGATTCAAGAATTTTATCGGTATTAGGGGCTGAACTAAAAGTAATATCTGTATTACTTGCTTTTTTCAGGGTAACTTCGAAACCATTGATTTGGAATGTATTGGATTGTCGTTTAGTTTCTAAACCGTTGTAAGTAAACTTGGCATTCTTGCCCAGCGTTCCATTCCCGTTATTTTTAGCGATCTGATTATTCTCGTCAACCTTTAGGAAACCATAGTCACCTGAAAAGGCAATTTCATTTTGTCCTTGAACGTATCCACTGTTTTTTGCAGTAAATGCAACTTTACCCGTAAAAGAATCATAAAAAGCATTCACATCTGAGTTCTTATTAATATCATCCAAAACACTTTGCATAGTAGAATTTTCATCAATTTTTATTTCGGTAGTACCCACAGTACCATCCGCTTTAATAGCACTAATTTTGAATGAAGCCGGTGGAGGTGATAAATTAAGCTCTGAAAGCTTTGTCTTTAAATCCGCCTCTGAATTAAGTACTCTACCACTACTCTGCATAGTAGCTGCTTCAGCTAGCTGTTCAACTTTAATTTTTCCAGTAAAATCACTTGTCGAATTAACATTTTTTACACTTATATCGTCAGGTGCAGAACTAGTCACCGTTTTTTGAATATACGTGGATTGACGTAACATCGTATCGCTTGTTAAATTGCGAAAATCAAATAGCTTTTTATTTGCCGCTCGATAATCATCTCGTTGCCATTCCATATATTGTTTCTTTTGCATAATCTTATCTAAAGGAATACGTTGAGCCTTCATTAAATCCTTGATTATCGACTCTGTATCCATACCACTTGCTAATCCAGTAATACGCACGAAATCACCAACCCTTTATATTTTCTTGTCTACAAAAAGCCCAACAAAGTCACACATGGCTGCATACATATCCATCAATTTTTTTGAAGGAATTTCACGAACGACTTCATCTGTTTTCGAATTAATCAATGTCACATAATACGTTTCCAACTCTTCATGATATTTGAAACGTAGTTCTGTATTAGTCGTCTCTAAAAACTTGTTCATACTATCTGACATTTTCTTCGCTTTTTCTGCAGGTAAATACTCTTGCTCTGCATTTTCCTTTGAAAGAGAATTGTTGTCATTTTGAATAGGAATTGTTACAACTGGTTCAATATCAGCTGTTTTTATAGACGTATTAAGTGGAACATTTACAACAGAATCAGAAACTCGATTGACCATATGGATCTTGCCCCCTTGTGAATATATATCTTACTGTATATATCGGTTGGAAATAAAGAACTTTAATAATTGTGCTTAAAAAGGTGTAAAATGAATTCTTATCCAGTCATGATTGCTAAATTTACATAAAAAAACTAACCATTGAAATAACGGTTAGCTTTATATGATAGCGATCACTATTTTTGGGATCGCCCTAATCTTAGAATATATGGTATAACATGCTGGCTAAACACTTAGTGGATTGTGAATCCCGGCTGTCCCTCAATCCGTTCACCTTCTTTATCTTCTAATCCATGAGGCACATGCCAGTGCCAAGGATCGAACTTCTTAACCTCAGCCGGTGCATCACTAGTATGGTAGCGTGAAATTTCAGTAGCACTTCACCGTTCCCGGCATACCAATCATAGTGATATTCAATTAAATCGTTTCCCTCGAAGATTTCTCTACACCTAAGGTAACATCATAATGATGAAAAGAAATTTTTGCATTCACTTCTCTTCCCTTTTTATGGTCTAGTTTGTCTTTAGCTGTTTCGGAGGCTCTTGCTTCAAGAATTTCACCATAGATGTACTCAAGGTTAGAAAAAGTTATTTTACTTATGCCAAGAAGATTTTGCACTAGCTAACCTCACTTTATATGACCACCAAACTGAAGCGTCTGTGTCTGCTTCCGTCAATTCCTTTATAGTCTTATTGCCAAAAACCTCTTCTAATGGTCTGCCGTATTTTTCTTCAAGATCTTTTATAGACTTTTCCAAATAAGTTATTTCATCTACTTCAGGTTCTTTGTTTTCAGCTTCCCAATTAGCTTTTAACATGGCAATCGAAACCTGTTTCCCATTCGTAAAAATGACTTCAGCATCTTTCGGAATTCTGAAACACTTTTTTCCTTCCTTTTCCACTCCTCTAATCTTACCTTCGCGTAGTCAAGTATTGATTGTCTGCGGCGATATGCCAATGTATTTAGCCACTTCAGTAGTCGAAAAAGCCGGAGTGCTATCACGGGCAGATTCCTCTGAAATATGTTGGAATAGCTTAAAAACACACTCTACTAGCATTTCTTTATTATTAAATAAGTCCTCTTCTTTCCATTCTCTACTGTAATGCTCAGCACCTTTAACCGTAAACAACAAATTCTTAACAAGTGCAGCAGTAACAAGTTGGTCCATCTCGACCATCTTTTTCATATATTCATGCGCAGCGGAACTAGTTAAAGGGTTCCTTTCAATCACTGTTGGACTCATTATCATCTCACCTCTTACCTCTTACCTCTTACCTCTTACCTCTTACCTCTTACCTCCATAATACCGTTTTACTTTCACTTATTCGACAAACAGAAAGGAAATGGAAAGTACTTTTAAATTCTATTATTAGCCCTATATATAAAGTATACAACTTCAATAAAAAAAGAACCTTCCCATGGGGAAGATCCGATCTTATTTTATAATTTAATTAACATTGCTATCAGTAGGGATAATAAATTCCCTTTTTTCGCTTTAATGCAAAACAGTGTGCAATTGTTTTTCAAGGAACTGAACTTCTAGTTTTAGGACATCTAACTGACGATTTATCCTTGCAACCTCATTCGGAGTCAAATGATATATAAGAGCAAATTCTACCTTTTCTTTCATTTCATATAGTTTTGCTTCTATTTCTTCTAAGATCCGATCTTGATCTTTACACCATTGAAGTTGTTCTGTTAGAAACTTTCTTTGCTCTAGGCTATCTGTATCCATCGGACTCCTCTCTTGTCAGGTAGGAATATATCATATATCATCCTACTTAAACAGATTCAGCTATTTATAGTTTTACTCACAAAATAACATTGTAGAATTAAAATCCTATAAATTACAGATATCCTTTCCACTCTGAATTTTCTGAATTGCGTGAGTACCTGGTACTCAAAATATTACTTAGCACATTTTAATTTCACTTCAACAATTCCAATACCTGCGCTGAAGATTGTTGTACTTGTGAAGTTAGTGTTTGTTGAACCTGTGATAATAGTTGTTCTTTCACAAGAATCATAGCTTGTTTAGCCATATCGGTATCTTGAATTCGGCTCATCGAAGTAGTTGTGTTTTCCTCTAGTACAGAAAGATTAGAAGCAATATGATCTAAGCGGTTTTGTGTTGCACCCACTGAACCAAGTTCGCCTAATATAAAACTTAAAGCGTCATCAATAATTTTCAACCCTTTCGCCGCGTCTTCATAATTACGTACACAAACTACATTTGTGTCGCGCAACATATTATCGAACGATGCAATCTCAACTTTTAAACTTTGACCGGCATTCGCTCCTACTTGGAAAGTAAAATCATTCCCCTCATAGCCGATACCTTGTCTTGCACGATAATCCACGTCTAAAGTATGAGATCCCGTCGATAGCATCAGCGAATCATGATTTAGAAATATTTTATTATCTTGAAAATAATATTGATTAGTAGTAAGTGCATTTCCGTCTAATTTGACAACAAAGGAGTTCGGATCAATTTCAGATTCCATCAAAGCTTCTCCTAATTCATGGTCACAGTAATGTTGTAAATATCCCTTTGGCATATTTGCATTCAATGAAATATCTAAAGACTCAAAGTATTGAATACTTAATCCAATTTCAGACGTCGTATTTGTAATATCAGGACGGGCGTTTCCAATTAGTTTTACCTGTTGTCCATTATACAAATAACCATCCTCTGTTTGGTTATTTGCTTTTGGAATTACTTGCCCATTCATCTCTACCTTATAAATATAAGAGCCTTGTGGAACTGACTGTTGAAGGTCATCTGATGTTATTGAATAGATTTGATAATCTCCCGTATCATTATCTTTATTCGGACGGTAGATTCCATGTAACGAAAGCAATTTCGTATCATTATCATAAGTGAATCCGTTATCAGCGTCATAGGGTACTTCCAGTCCTTTTTGATAGACTCGAATAGCTCTGGGCTCGGATTGATCTTTCACACCATAATCAATTGTAGTGTTTGACAAACGAAAATCATAAGAGTCATTCCCCACTCTAGTTGAAGGACTCTCGAATACATAATATATCTCAACTTCCGGTCCGGAAGTTTGTCCAGCATCTGGTCGAGCATCGCCATATAACTCAATTTTTTGGGTACCACTATTATAAAAATAGCCGTTCGTTTTTGACTCGTCATAATTCACTTCGGTTCCGTCGACTATTACTTTAAAAGTCATTGGATTAGGAATTCCATATGTTTCAGGAGCGTGAGTTAACGGGATTTCTATCTTGTTATCCTGTTTCACCGCATCACCAGTCGGAACAATCATTTTAATTGAATATTTGTCTCCTATATTCGGACGTGCTGTTCCGTACAGTTCAATCGTATTTGTCGCTGAATTATACTGATATCCATTCGTATCGGAATAGGAAATTTCTTCTCCATCATTACGATATACACGAATAGATTTCGGAGATACATTACTTTCAAGATTGTAAATTTCCGAATAACTATTTAACGGAATTCCATACACTTCTTTTGATGTACTTGTACTGTCGTATACATAATCTATTTTAATCGTAGGATTTGAAGCTACATCTGGTCGAGCATCTCCATATAAGTTAATACGCCCATTTTCATAAGTGTAACCATTAGTTTTAGTTTCGTCGTAAGTAATTTCCCTACCACCAATGTACACCCGTAATGCCCGGTTCGACGAAAGATCGGTATCCTTCAAATTATAAGTATCTATATTCGAGTTTATCGTATACGTTTGAATCCCATTTCGACCATCCACGTCCGTAAAATACTCAATTTGTACACTTTCACTAGCCGACGGACGAAGGCTTCCATAAAACTCTATCTTTCCATTTACCGTATCTACAAAAACCCCATTTGTGCCTTCCACATCCGAAGGTCTTGCCGAAAGTAATTGGAATTTAGTAACCACTGTTCCCCCAACGCTAATTTTTAAGGACCGTGGTCCATCTTCTCCATGCATATTATAGACATCTGCACTCGTAGGAATTGAGGTAGTGTAAATACTATCTTGTAACGAATCTGCAATATATGAAAAACGGTAATAATCTTTTGCATTATCAATAGATTCATTTCCAATTATCGCTTCCCCATAAAATGTGATGGATGTGCCTGACACCATATAGTATCCACCCACTGGAGCTGCACCTGCACCATTCCAATATGTCAATTCCCTTGTTCCGCTGTCATTTACTTTTTGGATACGCAGGGAAGCGCCCGCTGAGTCCATCTTATATATTTCAGGTGAATCTGGAAGTGTTATTGTATTATTGGCAGGCGGAAGATTGAGTGTATCTGATGTAGGAATTACATTACTAGCGCCACTCGTAACGGTTAGACTGTTTTGATTAACCTCGATTTTTTTTATATTTCCTTGAGAGTCCGAATAAACGAATGCTGTGTTCCCATTTCCATCCACTTTAGGTGAAAAGCTATAACCACCACTTCCATCATTTACATTGTAATCTGTAATACTTTGAACTCTAGTCCAGCTACCATTTGAGTATTTGTCTAAAGCTAAAGTGGAGCCTAAATTTGTTAGTCTTAATAGACCATTACTGCTGCTTGTTTGTTGTCCTAAAGCAGCAGCTGTATTTTCGACTGGATTACTACCACCATCAGATGGAACTATATATTGTCCACCATCTCTGCTTGATGAAAAGACAATAGACTCACCGTCTGTCGACCACCTTGGGATATGATCGACAACCGTGGAAGCAATATATGATTCAGGCATTTTAGTTACTATATTTGTTGTTGGCTGAGAAGTAATATTATTTGAATTCGTTACAACAACAGGTTCAATCTTGTTGTATCCGACCTTATTTTGATCCCTATCGACCATATGATTTTGAGAAGAACTCAACAATTGAATTGTTTTGGAAGCTGTACGATTTTCGTATATAAATTCTCCTGGGGTCTTATTTGTTAGCAACTTAATGCTATTGAACTCAGTATTTTGAACGATTTCATTCAAGTTTTTCTTTAGCTGATCAATCTCATTTTGAATAACAAGCGTGTCAGCCGGTGTCAAAGCATCTACACTTGAACCGACTTGTGTACTAGTCCCATTCATTGCCTGAACTGTCAACTCACGTATACGATGGACAACGTCTGTCATTTCTTGCATTGCACTATCAGCTGTGTTTAGTAGCGAGCTTGCATCCTGTACATTCCGTATCGCTTGATGACTACCGCGCTTTATGGCTAATAGCTTTTGACTAATTGCCAAACCAGAAGCATTATCATCAGCTGTATTAATTTTCTTTCCTGACGCTAGCTTCCCAAGCGTTTTTTGCAAGCTAGTTTCCGTCTTTCTCTTCTGATTGTTCAACAACTTTGATAGACCATTACCGTTCACAAGCATAATTTGTTTTCTTCTCCTTGTTGAGGTTTACTGTTTTTAGTACAGTTTTTTAGAATAGGAAATTACCTTTTTATATGTATGAAACATTTAGTTAAAATAAGACTATAACTATTATATCGGTGAAATATGATCGAAATTAAGAAGATAGGATTTTTTATTGGAAATAGTAGCATCTAAAAAATTGAATGACGATTAGCAAAAACAATGAGTATATAAGTTCTCAATTAGTTAAGCTGAGATTTATCTGATAAATCATGTTACAATAAGAACAAATGTTCCATTTTCAGGAGGAGTATTTATGTATTTATATAAAGAGCTGCTTACTGCTTACTGCTTACTCAAGAACAATATAATATTTTGCTAGCTAGTATACTGGGAGATGGAACTCTTGCGAAGATAACTACTGCATCTAGAAGGATAAATAGTTGTTATCGGGAGCATCTTGGAGAAGATCAGTTGCTCTACCGACAATGGAAAATAGACAAACTGAATGGGTTGCTTTACTTTAATCAAAAGAAAAGCGAATGACTTTCAAAATCATTGCCTATATTTACTGAACTAGAACAACTATTTTATGGAGACAATCGTGTTAAACATGTACCAATCGAAATTTTTGAAAGATTGTATATTACCTTCATTTTTAGTAACACTTTATATGGATGACGGTTCCTTATCTATCTCTCATCGAATAAACCATAGACTAAGGAAAGTGTACTTAACACCGCATATTTATCTTTACCTTCAATCCTTTACAAAATCGGATCTAGGTTTTTAAAAGAACATATCTTGATATGTTTTAAGGTTAACTTTTCTTTGAGCAAACGAAAAGATGGCTGTGGATATGTTCTTAAAACAACTAGTGTAAATGAAACTTTTAAATTTCTCCAGGCGATACGTTCTGTAATATTAGATTGTCCCTCCATGTACTATAAAACAAATTGGAACTTCCGCTTCACCAAAGAGTATATGAAATGGAAAACTGAATATCCAGATTATCAAATAATAACAAGCTCAAGTTCCCGTAGCGAAGTATATTCAGATGAGGAAATAGATTTACTCATTATACTAAAATCACTCGGTTTCACTGACAAAGTGATTAGTAATATATTAAATAGGAGTTATTGGTCTGTTGTGTACAAGTGGAGTGATTTACAAAAACAGGGTAACGTTTAATAATATAAAACGCGGTCGGTGATTTCTGATGGCGATTTAATTGCGTAAGCACCTGACACCCACACCTTGGGACCTATCACTAATGTAGGACTGGATATAGCTGTTTCCCTTGGGAACTGTATTTATTCCTTAATACATTCAATTCACTATTCAGACTTCTAATTTCTATTGCTAAAAGATTATGTTCTAAAGCATACTCTGCACTTCTTTTCATTTCATAGATTTTCACGTCCATTGCATACTAAATGGGAACCTGTTCCTTAGTCCATAGAAGCTGTTGTTCAAGGATTTCTTTTGATTAAGATTCATATCTTCCTCCTCGTTGTTCTCTATCTATTTAACAATGTAGGTATGTATTTTCAATGATGATTCAAAAATTTCTTACCGAGATTCATTTGTCAATTGCATCGAATACAATGTTTGTAGATATTGAAGTTGATTTAATAAAATCACTTTTTAATCATTTTAATGATTTTTTTCTCGTACTTATTTATTATATTATGAATTACGTAAATATCTTTAGATTTTATTGAAACATTGTAACCACTTCGGGATAAGCTATTTAATAACCATTGCAAAGATTCTATTTCTTTGCCATAACTACCTTTTTCGAACTCCTCTAATAACTTGCTTAATCGTTCATCTTCTAGTGCTATTTCAAAGACATAATAATTTTCTTTTTCATTTATTTTTTTTTCAACATTATGAACTATGAGAGGAATAATAATAGTAGCTAATAAACTAGCGACACTAATTCCAATAACTATCGAACCATCTTTAATATATTTTATTTCCGCACTATTTCTATTTTCTTTTAATACCTTGGTATCTCTTGTTAAGGCATAATTACCTGTACCCACAAAGATTTTTTCGAGTTCTTCATGATTACCGTTTTCGAAAAGTACACAAAAAACAATGAGCTGATTTATATCTGTAGCCAAATAACCTAATTCATAAAGTGTATTATTTTTGAAGTCTAATTTTATTTGCATTTCCCATTTTTTCAAGAATGCTCCCCCCTCATGTGCTGATCTATTTGTTCACAGTAAAGAATGTTCCTCTTTTCAATATAATTTCTAAACTAAATCTAAATTTCGTCTTATAATATTTTTTAATGCTCATAAGTGAATAATAATATCTGAAGATTAGTTATAACTTTTAAGCATTTAAAACGCGGTCCGGATTTCCCGGACCGCGTTTTTTAACCAGATTAACGTAATAATTGAAGTACGCCTTGTGGTTGTTGGTTCGCTTGCTTTGCGACTATGTCTTTCGATCATAGAATAGACTATATCTTCACCCTCAAGTGAAACTTGTAGGGGCTGGGCACTTCGAACGTCGTTTGACGCCCTACGGATTTCATCGTCATGGCTAGTTTGCTTTAGACGGTATATCCTAGTCGTTGGACCTTCTCCAGAGTTTCCTCACAGGAGCTTGGCTGCTGATTATCCAATTTCACTTTTTTTCGACCGTTCACGTTTGCCGTTTCCAGCTGCGTTGTAGGAAAGTGAACTTCAGGAAGTTCCAGCAATTCACCCAGTAATGCTCTTACTCGTTACCAAGTAAGACGCCCTTGAATCGATTATCGAAGAAGTTGTAGAACTCCTTGAGGCATCTGATTCGATTGAGCCAACATTGCTTGTGCTGCTTGAGAAAGAATAGAATTCTTTGTTTGGTTCATCATTTCTTTTGCCATATCTACGTCACGGATACGAGATTCCGCAGCAGTTAGGTTTTCAGAAGATGTGTTCAAGTTGTTGATTGTGTGCTCTAAACGGTTTTGGAATGCACCTAGTTTAGAACGTTCGCTTGATACTGTTTCAATTGCTTTGTTGATAGTTTCAATAGCAGCAGATGCGCTAGTATGTGAAGATACATCTAGTGCAGATTCTTTTGCCGTGTTATTTGTACCATCAGTAACAACATTTGTTTTTGTGAAACCAGCATCGCCAGCTTTACCTGTAATACCTAAAGCATCAGAACGCATGTCAGCGATAGAAATACTCATGCTTTGTCCTTTGTTTGCTCCTACTTGGAAAGTAGCTTCAAAATCTTTTTGTACTCCACCATCTTTAATTTCAATTTCATTTCCAGCTAAACCGCCTTTAGTAGCAGTAACAACTAAGTCAGCTGATGCAGCAACATTGCTAAATTTAACACCCTCAATTTGAGATCCAAGTTGAGCTGCAACTGTTTTCGCTAATGCTTGGTCTTTGTTTGCTGTTGCGGCTAAAGCATCACTGATGTTGACACCTATTGCATTTCCAGTATAAGCACCATCGTTTGCATTATAGAATTCTACTTGTTGACCATTAACAGTAAACCCTTTTCCTACTAGATCTTTAATAGCTGTATCAGTTGTAGCGGCTCCTAGTGAAATTGTTTTTGTAGCATTTACTGCTGGTGTAGTTACACCTGCATTTGCAGCGCCATTAGTACCGGCAACACCAGTTATAGCAATTGCTCCAATATTTCCTGCTGCACCTTCAAAAGTTCCACCTTTAACTGCCTCAATAACAACATCGTTACCAGAACCAGTAACTTTATATTGTCCTTTTAAAGTTTCATTTTCATCGATCATTTTTTGGAAAGCGTCTCTTAATCCTGCTGCTGCATTTGCCTGTGAAGGGCTTGCATCAATTGAAACATCTGCTGATGTCGAAGTTACATTATAACCTTTGTTATCCCCTGCAACGCCTCCATTTGCAGCAGAAGCTGTAAACGAAACTGTTAAATCAATACCGTTTAATGTTGTTTTTACTGTATTTCCTGCAGCAGCTGCTGCTCCGACTGTAATTGTTTGCTTAGCTTCCGTTGTTACTTTTTCAGCACCTGAAGTAAGTTTTCCTGAAAGATTAGCAATGTTAGATGTATCTAAATTAGATTTCCCGTCACCTTTTAAAAGACCTTGCGTATTGAACTCAGTAGTATTACCAATACGGTTAATCTCTGAAGATAATTGGTTGATTTCTTTTTGGATTTCATTACGGTCAACACCAACATTTGTATCATTGGAAGCTTGAGTAGCTAGTTCACGCATACGTTGAAGGATGTCATGAGTTTCGTTTAAAGCACCCTCAGCTGTTTGAATCATTGAAATACCATCTTGAGAGTTCTTAGATGCTTGGTCTAATCCACGGATTTGTCCACGCATTTTTTCAGAGATTGCTAGACCTGCTGCGTCATCTCCTGCACGATTGATGCGAAGACCTGAAGCTAGTTTTTCCATTGATTTAGATTGTGCACCAGTTGCACTTGATAATTGACGGTGTGTGTTAAGTGCTGCGATATTGTGATTGATAATCATTATTAGTTCCTCCTTGGAATATGTTGCTCACGTCCATGTGAGCAGTGTTTGTTTTTTTTGTAGGAGACAAGAGAACCGAGCCGGCCGGACCCCGTTTTTCTTGCTTACATAGATAGTATCGGAATCGAAAGATAATGTTTAATAGTTTTACAAATATTTTTTTATAGATTTCGAAATTAATCTTTATGGTTTTTGAATAAGTCTAGATTATTAATTACTGCTTCTGTGTTAGATGTTGATACATCTTGTCTTAATTCTCCACGGATTACATCAATACTTCTTGGAGCGCGTATACCGATTTTCACTTGCTCCCCTTTTACTTCAGAAATAATAATTTCCACGTCTTCGCCGATCCAAATTGTTTCGCCTGCTTTTCTAGATAATACTAGCATTTCTTCACCCCTTTTGACTTTCTGATGAGATGAGGTGACGAATTGCATATTCTTCACTGTTTAAGATAACTTGTTTTGCTTTTTTGTTAGTTGTGTTTAAAATGATTGGTGCTTTTAGATTGAGTGTAGATTGAGCAATAGTTTCTTTTAAGGACACGATTGCAAACACTGCCACTTCTTTTTCGTCTTTTATTTGCAGGGCGTGTACAATTGCTTCATCTACCTCGAAGTTGTAGTTCGTTGTAATTGTATATGGATTAGTAACAATAAATGCTAAAGCCTCTGTTTGAATTGATTGCAATACGTGGAATGCATCATTGTCTTCAATCGGAAGTAATGCGAAGTCTCTTTCTTCTTCAAAACCCGGTATGCCATGTTCAAAAGTCATGAGGGTGGATGGGTCAATTTCTATCTCACCCATATAAGCTGTTTTGATTTTCATTTGCTGAACTCCTTATGTTTAATTACACAAGCCAATCGATTGTAAGTGATGCATGTTGTAGCATTTCCACTTTTACTTTCCCCGGTGTGTAGTTATGGATTGGTTTATTGGTTGTTGTGTTATTGATTACTTTTTGTGGTTCTACTTGGATGTCGACGCTTCCTGGTTCAAAGTTTACTTTAACACTACCATAGGAAGGCACAAATTTAATCGCTAAGCCGGAGTATGGTTGTCGACCTGATTGCTGAGCTTGTGATTTTATCGGATTCCCACCATTTTCGATTTTCATCAGTTCGGTGCCTTGTTGTGCGCGTCTAGCGATGCCTTCTGACACACCTTGATGCCCTTCTGCAGCATAGTCTTCCATTCTTCTTCTAACACTTTTTAAATCAACATCTGCACGAGCTTGTTCTGTGTCGATTGTAAGCTGTGGTTTTGTAGTTTTCATTGTTTGTACTGCTTTTGGTTGTTGTAGATCTAAATTAGCACTAGGTTGTTCAATTTGCTGGACTGGTTTTTGTATATTTAAACCGATTTGTGCTTTTGTTGATTGAACTTGCAGTTTGGGAATATTCATTTTGCGCCCCCTTTAAAGAAAGCGTTTGGAACAATTTGTCCAAACGCTTTTGTTATATTATCGTAAAAAGTCTACTAAGCTTGGTTGAATGATTCGAGCACCTACTGATAGGGCTGCACGGTGAATCGATTCTTGGGTAATCATTTCTGTAATTGCTTTTTCCATGTCAACATCTTCGTTTTCAGACATTTGTTTGGTTGCAATTACTTCTTGTGATTGCAAACGATCATCCATAAGTTCTACACGGTTTTGTCTTGCACCTATGTCGGCACGAGTTGTTAATATATCATTCATTTGCTCGTCAATTTTCCCAATGGCTTCACTGTAGTCGACTTTTCCATCTTTTATATCTTGAAACATTTGATCGATATTTTTAAATACGTCGATTGCATTTGTATTTACTTTAAGCGTTATTCCATCGAATACTTCTATTTCTACATCTTTATTAAAAGCCTCGTTTATTGGATTTCCATCTGCATCCTTGAGTTCTACATATGCAGGTGGATTGGCAGTTGTATTATATGGTGGCGATGTTGTATTAGTTCCACTAAAAATATATTTATCTCCCACTTTTGTGTTAGCGATATTTTGAATATGTTGTCTTAGTTGGTCTAATTCACTTTCAATTTTTGCTCGGTCGTCAGCTGTTGTTGTATCACTTGCCGCTTTTACCGCTAACTCATTTGCTCTTTGTAATGCTGCACCTACTTTATCAAAAGCATCGTCGGAACTATCTAACCAGTTATTTACTTCTCCAATGTTACGTTGGAATTGCTCTACTTTGTCTAATGCTGTTCGGTATCCGATTCCCTTCATTGCCACCACTGGGTCATCAGAAGGGCGAGTCACTTTTTTACCTGTTTCAATTTGATTTTGTAGTTTTCCCATTTTGTTATAGCTATTCGATAAGTTTCGTAGCATATTATTTGATAGCATTGATTGGGTAACACGCATGTATAGTTCCCCCTATTTTATAATCCTACACGGCCCATGCCGTTGATAATTTTGTCTAATGTTTCGTCTACTACTGTAATCATACGCGCCGATGCGTTGTATGCTTGTTGGAAAATAATCATGTTCGTCATTTCTTCGTCTAATGAAACGGAGCTTACAGATGCACGACGTTCTGTTACAGCTTGTTGAAGCGTCGCTGAATTGAATGCAAGGCGTGTTGCTTGTTGACCGTCTACTCCTAATTGACCTATTAGCCCCTCGAAATAAGTTTGGGCACTGACTTTTCCTAGTTCATCCAGGCTAGCAAATTTCATATTTGCTAGTCTTAATGCAAATTTACCGTTGCCTGGTTCAGCGGCTCCCGGCGCTGAATCAGAAGCAACAATTTTTCCTGGATCTTTGATAATTTCAGAAGAAATATTAATATTTTTTGCAGTTATTCCAGCTCCACTATTATCATCTTTGTTAATAAAGAAAGCTTCACCTTGTTTACCATAAATATCCGAACCTTGCGGATAGTTTGCAGTGTCAGCTGGATCCCCCATATGAATTTTATTAAATTCTTTTGCAAATGCCTCAGCCATTTTGTCTAATTTGGCAAGCATATCGGGGTAAAGACCTTTAACAGGGTTAGTAGCATCACCGGTTTCAAAACCATATGAATTTATTAAAGATTTTACTTTACCAGTATCATTTAACTTGGAAAGTGAAATTGTGTCTGTTGTTGCAGAGTCATTTCCATTTGCATCTACCTTTACAAGAGTTAATCCTGTAACAGGACCAGTAGGAGTAATACCATCTCCGCCATCTTCTCTTGAAAGTGCAGGAGATGTCCTGAATTGTTTATAATCCTTGCCATTTATTATTTCAATAGGAGGACCATCATTTAATTTTATGCTTACAGTCACTGAACCTTCTGCGATAGCTAGTGAATTACCCCCGGAAGGTTCATTTTTCGTTTCAATCGGGAAGTACGTCGATAATTCATCAAGTAAAATATCACGTGCATCGTATAAGTCGTTTGGCATATAGCCGTTTGGTTCAATAGCTTGAATTTGTTCGTTGATATTTGCGATTTGTTCTAAGATGGAGTTTACATCTTTTAAAGAGATACCGATTTCTTTTCCAGCGTTTTCTTGAATTTGGGAAATCGATTTGGATAAGTAGTTAAAGGAATCTGCTACTGCGATTCCGCGTTGAACAACTACTGAACGTGCCCCACCATTCTCAGGGTTTACACTTAAATCCTGAAGGGATTTCCAAAATTCATCCATCGATTTTGCCAAACCGTATTCTGAAGGCTCATTTAGTACGTCTTCCATTTGAGTGATTGCTTGGGATCTTGATTCCCAATAACCTAGTTTGTTGGATTCTTGGCGGTATTGATTGTCCACGAAAGAATCACGAATACGTTGAACAGATTGAGCCTGTACACCTGTTCCAAGATGCCCAGGTATTTTCGGTGCGTTTAAGCCTGTTCCTGGATATCCTAATGTTGCTTCCATGTTGACGCGTTGGCGTGAATAGCCGAGTGTGTTGGCGTTTGAGATGTTGTGTCCGGTTGTATATAGTGCGGATTGTTGTGTGTAAAGTCCGCGTTTACTTGTTTCTAGTCCCATAAATGTGGAGCCCATGGGTTCGCCTCCTTATGCTTGTGAATCGAAGTAGGTTTTGTCTTTAGATGGACTTTGTACTTCGGATTTAGAGTAGTTTATTTGGTCTGGCTTTGGTCGTAATGCGTCTAATGTTAAGTTGACGAATTGGAGTGACTGAAGCGTTAGTTTTTGGTTTAGGTCGTTTTGGTGTTTGAGCGTTTCTAGTGTGAGGAGTAACTTGTTGCGGGCTGCTCCTAACTGCTCTTTTTCCTCTGTTGAGTTGGTATGTTCTAAGACAAGTGCAACAGTTGGGTTGTCAGTAGGAGCAAATCCTTTTGCTCGAAGGTAATCCGTTACCTCTATTTGACGCTGTTGTTCTAGCTGAGAAATGCCTGCTACGTGCGCCTGCTCATCCTTGAGCAGTTGGTTTAGACTGTCCATGTCTCCGGTTTTGATCGCTTCTGTCTTTTTGTATGCAATTTCTAGTAAACTTTTGTGTAACATTTCAAGTTTCGTTAGAGACTGCAAAATCTTTTCGATGGACATGCTTATAGTCTCCTTTTACATACGGTAATAATTAAGGATGTTCGATGCTAGTTTTTTGGCATCTACTTTGTATGTTCCTGCCTCGATATCCGCTTTAATGGCAGCAACTCGTTCTGCTTGTTCTACCTCAACTGGAGATTTTGTTTGCATGCTTTTTGCAGCAGATGAGATTTCTAGTTGATCTGTAGTTGGTTTCGTGCTATTTTGCACTTTTTCAGCTTGTTGCTGGTTGCGTTTATATGGATTTACTTGGTTTAAACCGATATTGTTGATTTTCATATTTCTTCGTCCTCCTTTCTTCTTGTAAGAAGTGTCTATAGTTTATTTCGGTTGGATTCGAGAAGTGTTTAGAGTCATTTGAACGATTTATGGAGTATAGGTCTTGGGTATTAAGAGATTAAGTTGAATTCCAAGGGAGTTGGAATGGAAATCACGGGCTGTGTGTGAAACTCGGGGATGTTTGAGTAGAACTCACAAGCTTTATGTGAAATGCAGGGACGTTTGGTTGGAACTTCCTTGGAATGGATTATTTATTCGATAGAAAATAACTCCCACGTTAGTGAGAGTTAATTTAGGTCTTTGTGATAGGTGCTTTCTTTGTTGTTGACTTTGTCACGGAATTCTTGGGCCGCGTCGAATTGACGTAAGCCTTTTTTTAGGTCTGCAGTGCAATCAACGCATAACTTTCCTTGTGTTGTTAGTTTTCCGCAGTTATCGCATGGATAGCCTAGGTTTGGGAATAAGGCTGGTTGCAAGCGACCTTTTCTTACCCATTTGTGGAGAAGGGATTCTTCTACGCCGGTTGCTTCGACGATTCGCTCGACGGTTGCGGCACGATTTTCGCGTTTGCGAAGGAAGCGATAGACTGTTTCGTATAGTTTTTCTTCGTTCATGGCGCAATTGTTGCACACATCTCTTATGCCTGTATAGTTAAAAAATTCGCCGCAGGATGGGCAATTTTTTAGTTCTCCCATAATGGTTTTCCCCCAATATACAATTCTTTAGTTATTATATCGACGGATTATCCTTTTATTAAAGTAATTGCATCCACTCTTGTTGCTCCTGCGTCTTTTAATAGTTTTGCAGCATGATGGATGGTTGCACCTGTGGTATATATATCATCGAATAAAATATAGTCTCGTGCTTCGATTGTGCCTGTCATTTCAAATAAAGGGCTGGCTTCTAGGCGTTCCTTTTTCGACTTTTTTCCTTGTTCAGTCAGAGCTGTTTTCGTTAGAACATGCTGGAAAGGAATCGTTGCACTAGTTAGCAGCTCATCTACTTGGGCAAACGTTCTTAGAACTAGCTTTTTTGGATGCATGGGGATTGGTACGACTATCTCTTCTTTGCCTTCGAATGCTTGATACAGTTGCTCTGAAAATACTTGGGCTAGTGCGACGTCTTGCAAAAACTTGTATTGATGCAAATAGCTTTTCATCGCTTCGTTGTACGTATAGAGTGCTGTAACGGAATCGACTGCTCCTTCATAAAGCGTTCCTTTAAAGTCATCGAAATGGATTTCTATAGCTGATTTAGTAAATTTACTGAGGCATCTATTACATGTAGATGATTCTCTTTCTCTCAAAAACAATTTCGACCATGTGGGTGCGGCTTGAAAGGAGCTTCCGCATATTAAGCAATTCATTGTCGATTCCACCCCTCGATCGCAGCTTGTGCTTTGTCCATTTCTCGAGAAATGCCATGATGGAAAAAAACAATGTCCCCGGTTGGATATTGAGATGAACGTCCGACTCGTCCGCTAATTTGAATCAATGCACTGGAAGTAAAGATTTGTTGTTCCGCTCCGACGACCGCCACATGAACATTTTCAATGGTTATGCCTCTTTCTAAAATCGTTGTCGTGAGTAGACCTGGTATTTTCTTTTCACGAAGCTGCATAACAAGCTCTTTTCGCTCCGGATGTTCCGCGTGAACTCTTGGAAGGTCACATGGAAAGTTTTCAAGCATTTCTATCGTTGGTAAAAACACGAGAAATGGGATTCCGTTTGTCCTTTTTTCATCGATCCATTGCCTTAGTTTAAAAGGGACTTTTCCTTTATTTAGTTTACGAGCGTATCCCCATAAACTATCGAATCTTGGTACAGGTAAATCATGTCCATGATATCTTTTTGAAAGAACGGATTTGTTTGTTGTTTTGAGCGATTTGGTAGGAGTGGCTGTAACATAATGAATGGCAGCGTCTTTTTTTGCAGCTTTTATGACCGCGCTTTGTAATGTGTTGTCTGCATAGTACGGAAAAGCATCTGCTTCATCCACAAAGACGACGTCGAATGCATGCTCAAAACGGTAAAGCTGATGTGTCGTTGCAAGGATCAGCTCAGCAAAGCCTTCTTGGTCGGGAGCCCTTCCGTATAATGCATGGATAGTTGTTTTGGGAAACACTTGTTGAAATCGAGGGAATAGTTCTAAGATAACGTCGGTTCGTGGGGCTGCTACGCAAACTCGTTTTCCTTGCTGAAGGCAGTTAAAGATGGATGGGAATAGTAATTCTGTTTTTCCAGCTCCACAAACTGCATGAAGCAAGTGGGATTTGTTTTGTTCGACGCTTGCGAGAAGTTCTTCACTTGCTTTTTGTTGAAGGGGTGTTAGCTGGCCGCTCCAAGCAAACACATGAACGTTCACGCTGCGGGCATGGTCTGAGTTCCATACTAGTAGCTCCGAACAGCTACTCACCCGCCCCATCCGAATACAGTGGCGACAATAGGTGCATTTTTTGTTACAGCGTGCGCAATGAAATGTGTGAAATAATTGCTGGTCGGTGTTGTTGCATCGATTGCATATGCTCTTCTTTAATTGCCAAAAGTGGGAAGGGGTTTCGATTGTGTCGATGCCATGTTTGAGGTGGATGTGACCGCTTTCGATGTGGGCGTCGATGGCTTCGCACGGAAATGGGGCGTGTTCGCGAAGCCAGATGCGGCCAGTGAGAAATTGTTGTAGCTGTTTGTCCATGGGCATTCTCCTTAGTTGGTTTTTACCCATCCGAGACCCATCGAGCCTTCGCCGAGGTGCGTGCCGATTACTGGACCGAAATAGCTGATCGTGAACTCTACGTTTGGCATAAGTGCCTCTAACTCGGTTTTCCAAGCAATTGCTTCCTGTTCTTGGTTTGCATGAATGATGGTCGCTTGCAGTTTTGCATATTTGTTCGCATCTTCTTGGAGCATGTCTGCAATGCGTTTCATCGCTTTTTTGCGTGTGCGCACTTTTTCGAATGGCACGATGACTTTGTTTTCGAAGTGAAGAATTGGTTTCACTTGAAGGACAGAGCCAATGACCCGTTCGAATCCGTTGAGTCGACCGCCGCGGTGCAGATGGTCAAGGTTGTCCACCATGAAGTATGCACGAGTTGTTTGCTTCATAATGTTTAGTTCGTTCAGGATTTCGTCTGGATGCGCCCCTTCTTGTGCCATTTGTGCAGCACGGATGACGTAAAAGCCTTGCACCATGCAGGAAAGTTCCGAGTCAAATGTATGTACGTCTATGTTGTCCACTATGCTGCCAGCTTGTTTGGCACCTGCGAGTGTTCCGCTAATACCGCTCGATAGATGGATGGAAATAACGGCGTCGTATTGTTTCGATAGTTCTTCAAAATTTTTCACAAATTCTCCTAGAGCGGGCTGCGACGTTTTGGGAAGCGTGCGCTCGTTCCGGACCTTGTCGTAAAATTCGGTTGCGTTGATGTCGATTTCTTCTCGATAAGTGTCATTTCCGATGACAACGCTGAGTGGCACCATGCGAATATCGAGTTTTTCGCGAAGTTCCTTTGGGATATAGGCGGTGCTATCTGTTACTATTGCTGTCTTCATATTAAAATCACACTCCTATTGTTAATTTTACTGAATTCTAATGGGAAATGAAAGCATAAAAACACCCCGGACATGATATTTGTCATATATGCCGGGGTATATTTGTCATTCAGTTGAAGAATCTCCAATAAAGTAGACGCTTGTGACAAGCCATTTATTGTTTTCTTTGACGAATACAGTTACTTGGCGACCATTCCGATCAATTTTCGCACCTGTTCCTGGTTGTTGAAGTGAAGTATGCAAATTAGTAAAGACCTGTGCATTGGTTTTATCATATTTAATGATTGTTGTATTTTCCGCTGTACGTGTAATATCGTATTCGTTGAAGACCGCTTTTACGTCTGCTTTTTCGGTTTCATAGTTGAAGCCTTCTGGATTTTTAGAAATGACGTTCATATAACGGTCCATGTCTTCTTCATTGAAGGCTTCCATGTATTCGTCGAAGGCAGCAAGTATCGCTGTTTTTTCTTTTTCGGGAATGTTGGTAGCTTCCTCAATGTTGCCCCCAGCCAATTCAAAGCCGACTTCTGGTGATTTGTCCTTCGCTCCGTGGTCGGTCGTCGTTTGGACGTTGGCTGGTGCTGCGTCATTTACAGAGCCCGCGTTGTTGTTCGTATCTTCATTGTTATTGCATGCCGAAAGTATCAGTGCGAGCGCTGCAGCAACAATTGTATGTGTAAGTTTCATATGTAAATTTCCCTCCTGCTAGTGGATATTTTGTCATACTTAGGACGAAAACTCAATGATTTGGTTTCATGTAAGATTTGGTAGAATGTTCTGTGTTTTGATTGTAAGATGGTGGTAGATGGGAGGTGAAGTTTTGTCGGGACATAATGCTTTGTTGAAACGAGTATCAAATGACCAGATCGGTGAATTTATTATGGAAGAAATCAGAAAGAAGGATGCTGGTATAAGAGGAGAGAATCGATTAATGCAGAAACTTGGCGAGCTAAAAATGGCTGTTCCTATGAAGTTATTCTCCAATGTTAGTCTGGCTCTAGGGGAGTGGAAGGTGCAAATCGATTGTCTAGTTGTGACAAATTGTTGTCTTATTGTGCTAGAGTCAAAAAATTATAGTGATAATTTATATGTGGACGAGGAGACTGAGGATTTTTATAAAATAACAAGAGCTGGCGAGGAAATCTCCTTACCTAATCCATATTTTCAGTTGATGAACCATATCCGTTTTGTACGTACCTTTTTTGGGAAAGATTTTCCGGATGTGCAAGTGGCAGGCGCTGTCATAATGACTGCCAAATCCAGTAGAATTCGAAAGAAGCCTCCGCACTACCCTTTCTATCAACTTGAAGGAATGAATGATAAAGTAATTCAGTTTTATAACCACTTTAAAGCATATAAGCTATCTTCTTCGGCTTTACAATTGATTGAACAAAAGCTTCGAGCGGATCAAACCCCGTTCACTTATCCCCCATTATGTGAACATTATCATATCTCACCCAATGAAATTATTACAGGAGTTGAATGCCCCGCGTGTGGTGTGCTGGGGATGAAACGCATAGCTACTACTTGGAAATGTATGGTTTGCATGAAAAGTGATCGTTATGCCCATGTTTCTACGGTTAATGACTATTTTTCGCTAATTAAAAAAGAAATCACAAATAAAGAGTTTCGTAGATTTTGTGGCGTTGAATCGAAGTATGCTGCTTCGCGCATGCTTAATAGTATGGATTTAGAAGCACATGGTTCAGGTCCTAGTAGGTATTTTACACAGAAGAAGATATAAATAAGAGATGAGGGGACAACTCTTATGAGATGCGCAACATTCACTCCCGTTTGCGCAACTTTTCTGGGACTCGCAACTTTGACGATGCTTTGCGCAACTTCTATTCGATTTCTCGCAACGTTTTTTGGATTTGCGCAACATTCACTCCCGTTTGCGCAACTTTTCAGGTACTCGCAACTTTGACGACGCTTTGCGCAACTTCTATTCGATTTCTCGCAACGTTTTTTGGATTTGCGCAACATCTACTCTCGTTTGCGCAACTTTTCTGGGACCCGCAACTTTGACGATGTGTTGCGCAACTTCTATTCGATTTCTCGCAACGTTTTTTGGATATGCGCAACATTCACTCCCGTTTGCGCAACTTTTCTGGGACTCGCAACTTTCATTCATCACAAAACACCCCCTCTTGCCAAAGCAAGAGGGGGTTCATATTCCAATTGTATTATCGTACTTCAACCCAACCATTTTTGATGCCGGTTACTACGGCTTGGGTGCGGTCGTTTACGTTCATTTTTTGTAAAATGCTGGATACGTGATTTTTTACTGTTTTTTCGGAGATGAATAGTGTTTCTCCGATAGTGCGGTTACTTTGACCATCTGTTAGTAATTGGAGCACTTCGCATTCGCGCTTTGTTAGCAAGTGGAATGGACGGCGAATTTCTGTTTGATGGAAGTTTCCTTTGTTTTCGCGTTCGCTTAGGCGACGGAATTCGGCAACTAAGTTGCGTGTTACTTTTGGATGTAGGTATGAGCCGCCTTTTGCTACTACTTTGATAGCTGAAACAATAGCGTTTGCATCCATTTCTTTTAGCATGTATCCAAGTGCACCAGTTTTTAGAGCATGGGATACATATGATTCGTCGTCATGGATGGAAAGCATGATAACTTTTGCTTCTGGGTATTTCTCAAGTAATTCAGCAGTTGCATCCACACCGTTTTTCGTTGGCATGTTGATGTCCATTAATACTACGTCTGGTAGGTATTGCTCATATAAGCGAAGAACGTCGTTACCGTCGTCACCTTCAGCGATTACGTCGAATGTGTCTTCGAAATCTAGAATGCGTTTAACTCCTTCACGGAATAATTGGTGATCATCTATTATAATAATTTTCGTCATGTATATTTCCTCCTAATAAAACTGCTATCTTTATTATTCTTCTATTGGGATGCCAAACAAAATGGTTGTACCTTTGCCAGGGGATGAAATAATTTTCATCGTGCCAGCTAGCAAGTCCACACGTTCTTGCATACCAATTAATCCAAATGATTTTTCCTTTGCCACATTTGGATCAAAACCTATCCCATTATCTTTGACGATAATATTCAATTTTTGTTGCACCCATTCAATTTTTACCCATGCTTCTTTAAATTTTCCATGTTTAATGCCGTTTGTTAAACACTCTTGCACTAGACGGAAAATAGCTACTTCGAAATTGGGTTGCAATCGATGTTCTTCTCCAAATGTTTGGAAGTTAATTTTACAAGTTGGATTATATTCCTCAATTGTCGATATATACTTTCGAAGCGTTGGTATTAAACCTAAATCATCGAGTGCCATTGGGCGAAGATCGTAAATGATTCGACGAACTTCTGAAAGTGCATTGCGAACCATTGCCTTCAGTTCGGTAATTTCTTTCATTGCTTCGTCCCCACCACGCTGCTGATATGTAAGATTGATTAAATCTGTTCTAAGTAGTACATTTGCAAGCATTTGAGCTGGGCCATCATGTATTTCTCGAGAAAGTCTTTTACGTTCTTCCTCTTGTGCTTCGATAATTTTTAGGGTGAAATCTTGTTTAATCTTTGCGTTTTCAAGCGCTTCCCCTACATTTTTTAAATCAGATGTTAGATAGTTCATTACGATATTTACTTGATTGACAAGCTGGTCTGCTCGTTCAATCATTTCTAAAAGCCCTTGCAGTCTACGTTCCAGTTCATCTCTTCGTTGTCTTAATTGTTTTTCTTCGTTACGCTTAATGAGGAGATTGATCTGAATTTCATTTGCTGTTTCGTAGGCGCTACGGACTTGAGGCTCATCGTACGAATCAAAGTTTTTCGAGACTTCGGCTAACCGATTTCTTGCTAATCTTGAGTTCGCTTCCAATGTATCCCCTTCTAAAATAACCATTTCAATGTTACTGCGAATTATTTCTAACTCAACTTTCATTTCTTCGAAGCTTTGTCGACTTTGTTCGCTTATAATGAATATATCCTTTTTCGAATGATCCATCACTTCGACCATTCGATCGAAAATAACATCTAACGATTGAGTATTCAAATTCGTCTTCGTCATCTGTTTTTTTCTCCTTTATGAATGTAAATGAGTCTTCATTCACTAATACTGCCAAACCTTATTATAGCACTTTGCTACTAAAAATAAATTAAAATTACTTTACAAGTATATTTCAATTGATACAGAAGGGAATTTTTAATATGAGAAATGATTACCAAACAGTAAAAGGCTACGGAGAGAGCGAACTCATTATTCAAAAATCACGCTTCCTCACTTATGTAGACAGGGCCGAAACCGAGCAGCAAGCACAGGATTTTATTTATAATATCAAACAACTGCATAAAGATGCTACTCATAACTGTTCTGCCTATATAATTGGAGAGCATGATAACATCCAAAAAGCGAATGATGACGGGGAACCGAGTGGAACTGCGGGTGTACCAATGCTAGAAGTACTAAAAAAGCAAGGTATTAAAGATACAGTCGTCGTTGTTACTCGTTATTTTGGAGGTATCAAACTTGGTGGTGGCGGATTGATACGTGCATATGGAAAAGCCACGACAGAAGGCATCATTGCTGCGAAAGTAGTAGAACGAAAGCTACACCATTTGATGAAAGTAATGATTGATTATACATGGTTAGGTAAAGTCGAAAATGAAGTGCGAAACTCTCATTATCCATTAAAAGAGATAAACTATGCAGATTCTGTCGAGGTTTTTATTTATACAAAAGCAGATGAGGAGTCTATATTTACGGAATGGATCACCGAAATTACAAATGGGCAAGCAATAATCGAAATTGTCGAAAAAGATTTTTTGGAATTTGATGTGAATTAGATTATACTTTTACATAAGAGGTGAAGACATGAAAAAGTTATCTATATTAATCTTATTTCTAATGAGTTTAAGTTTGGCTCCAACGATTTCCTCAGCCGCAACTGCCTGTCCAAGTATCGTTAACTGGGACGGGGTTGAACTTAAATCAGGTCAAATTGGGCGCGTGCTCATCCAAAAACCAACGACTATCTATAAAAATGTGAACGGTACTTTCGAATTTTCTAGAGTAGCACAACCTGGTGAAAATTACCGTGTCTATGCAAATAAGTCGACTTATTATCACCTTGGCGGTGGACTGATTATCCAAGAAAGCTCTTCGATTTTATACCAAACGCCTTCCAAACAGAAATTGGATTGTGCAAAGTCTGCTCCGACTACTTTAACGATTGGTAATACAGAATCATCTGTAAAATCCAAACTAGGAACATCACAAAATTCGGTTTTAAACGAATTTGGGACTACCACTTCAATCTATCATAAAAATTACAGTAATTTTTACGCGATTAGTTTGTTAAACAATAAAATTGCGTCCCTTTATACAAAAGATAAACACTATCAAGTAAATGGTATATCTATTACAAATACAATTAGCCAACTAGAAAGTAAGCTAGGAAAGAATTACGAAACGACCGGAAACACCTACCCAATCGAAGTGATAACCTATCAACTACCCAAATATGAAGCTAACTTTTTTATTGATGTCCATAATGACAATAAAATATCTGCTATTCTTCTAGTAGATTACCAACTAATTAATAAAAATCCAAACTTATATCCGAAGCCATCTTCTACATTAGAAGCAAGTTACGAAACACTACTTTTCGAATTAGTAAATGCAGAAAGAAAAGTCCAAGGAGTGTCTGTTTTACAAAATTCCTCTAAAATTGCGGCAGTGGCTAAAAAACATAGTGCAGACATGGGAAAAAATAATTATTTCAATCATGACAACTTAAAAGGAGAATCACCATTCGATCGACTTGCAAACGGCGGTGTCCAATTTAGAAATGCTGGCGAAAATATTGCAATGGGCTATACTAACCCTTATTTCGCACACGAAGCGTTGATGAACTCCCTCGGTCACCGAAAAAACATTGTAAGTACTGCTTATACTCAACTTGGCGTTGGTGCACATTTTGCCAAATGGACATACGGATCCATTCCGTATTATACAGAGAATTTTATTAAGCCTTGATAGTTAGAAAAGGTATCGCAAGTTTTCATACTTGCGGTACCTTTTTTTAATTTCTCGGTTCCCCATAGTGGGTGCCGAGTTCCCCATAGCACCACTTGGGTTTCCCAATACACCTCTTGAGTTCACCAATAGCGCTCATGAATCCCCCAATCATTCCTCAGTTCCCCATTGTGGGTGCTGAGTTCCCCATAACTCCACTTGAGTTCCCCAATACATCTTCCGAGTTCACCAATACTTCTCTTGAATCCCCCAATCATTCCTCAGTTCCTCATAGTGGCTGCCGAGTTCCCCATAGCACCACTTGGGTTCCCCAATACACCTCGTGAGTTACCCAATACTTCCCGTGAATCCCCCAATCATTCCTCAGTTCCCCATTGTGGGTGCCGAGTTCCCCATAGCACCACTTGAGTTACCCAATACACCTCGTGAGTTACCCAATACTTCCCGTGAATCCCTCAATCATTCCTCAGTTCCCCATTGTGGCTGCTCAGTTACCCATAGCACCACTTGGGTTCCCCAATACACCTCTTGAGTTCACCAATAGCGCTCATGAATCCCCCATTCATTCCTCAGTTCCCCATTGTGGCTGCTGAGTTACCCATAGCACCACTTGGGTTCCCCAATACACCTCCCAAGTTCACCAATACATCTCTTGAATCCCCCAAACATTACCGCGCTACTTTGTTGCTACATCTTATTCCACATAAAAAAGCGACCATTCTCTGGTCGCTTTTTGTATTAGTACTTTTCGATTGTTGTGCCTTGGTAGTAGTGCTTTAGGATTTGATCGTATGTCCAGCCTGCGTCAGCGCGAGCTTTTGCTCCCCATTGGCTCATGCCGATTCGGTGGCCGTATCCTTTTCCTTTTACTGTGACAGTCTGGATACCAGTTGTTCCAGTAGTAGAGACAATTCCTTCATTCGTTTGAATGCTAACTGCTCCACTTGGGATTGTTTCTACGCCTGTCGCGGTTTGAACAGATGCACCTGTTAATGACGAGATGTCCGTTGTGCCATTTGTTTGTTGGACAGTGACATCCGTGATACCAGATGGTTTAGTGAATGAGATATCATACCAGCTAGATTTTAGTGATGCATTTTTTTCATCTAAAAATACGTTTCTCATCACTGTTTCATTGCCTGTGATTGTTTTCTCACCAGTAGAAGTTATTGCTGTTACCGCAGTAACCTCGCCATTGGAACCGCCTTTAGTAAGTTTTATATCTAGTAAGAGATCAGTTGTACTGAAACCAAACTTTTTGAGAATATTAGAAGCCGGAATATTTACTGACCAGTTATCGTATGGTGATTTTTCAATTGAATCATCTACCGAAACGAATTGTGGTACTTGGGCTGTGTTCCAGACTTCACCGATATTCGCTGTTTTACCGCCACTTGCTGCATAATAATAGGCTTGTACCAATTTTCCTTTCGATTTGACGACTAAATCTTTCGTTGCTTCGACAGCTGTATTTGTACTTTTTTGCTCAGAAGTATAGCCTTTGTACATTTGGTCTTTCGTAGTGCTACTTAAGATGCCTGCTTTACTTAACGTATAGCTTCGAGCAACAACCGCTTGTGCTTTTAATGCTTCTTGGTGCCAAGAAGCATATGACTCGTTAGGAATAACTCCTTTTAAGTAGTTTTCCAAATCTAGTCGGTTGACGATTTGTACAGTAGCTCCTGATTTCACAATATTAAAGCTTCCACGATACTGTGTGCCAGCAGGTGTTTTACCAAGAGGTTGTGACGCTACAGTTGCAACTTTCGCGCTGTCTGCAGGTACCCATGAAGATACCCCCTGCTCATCGGTAATGGAGTACCATACTTCCCCGTTTGTATTCGTAAATTCATCGACAAAGGTAGCACCTTGAAAAGCTTTATAGGATTTTATCGTTTCATATTCTGCAGTTGCCCCTTTTTTTCCATCTATATCCGATGTGAAGACAACCATTTTGTCATTACCTGTTAGTGCGTGTAAGGCAAATCCACTAGCCGAGAACATCGTTGCCCCCATTTGGTAAATCGAAACTTCCCCGTTCACTTGTGAAAAAGTTATCGGTGTATTTGGCAATGCAAAAAACATTTCTTTAGTCGTTAAGTTTTCTAGTTTATAAACACCTGTTAAATTAAGCGAAGTAGAAGAAGCGTTGTGAACCTCCACTTGTACTTGTTTAGAATAGCTTTCTTGTTTGTAAGCAAATGCAGTATTGGAAACCGCTAAACTAAGTGCCACTACTGATAGACCTATTACTAGTTGTTTAAACAATTATTTCACCTCAGTTAGCGTACTTAGCACCCACCCTTTAGTTCCTTTAGCGGTTTGCACGTTGTACCAGATTTCACCATTCGCATTTTTGAATGAATCTAAATATTTTAATGAAGTTCCTTTTGCCACTAGTTCAAGTGATGCATAATTTGTTGTTGCACCTTTTCTTACGTTTACTGCTTGCTTTGTCACCACTTGTGAAGGAACAACATTGCTCGGTTTTGTCGTTGTTACATCACCTGAGAATATCCAGCCTTTTACAGATGACGATACTTCTACACGGTACCATATACCATCAGCAGCTTTATGCTGATCAATAGCTGTTAATCCTTTATTCGCTCCAAAAGTTGCTAATACTTTATAGTCTCGTGTTGCTCCGCTATGCACTTTTACATTATTACTAGTTGTATAGACTGTTGTCGGAAAACTAGCATCTGGTTTATCTGTAGTAGGTGGCGGCGTTACAACCGTTCCACCTTCAGCCACTGCTTTTTGCAATTGTTTAATCACTGCATCCTGTTCCGCTACTTGCTTTTCTAATGCTGTTACTTTTGTTTTCAATGGATTTAATTGGGCTTGTACCCATTCAACAGATGCTAATAGTAGATTGGAATCCGCTTTTGTCGAGCTAGGAAGCGTGATTGTTAATAATAAGCTCAAACCTAGTACTACACCAATTGTAGCTAAAAATTTCTTTTTCATCGTATACATGTCTCCCTTTTATTGATTGAAGTAGTTTTCAAATCCTTTTCGAATACCTACTGCCGCATTTTTGCGGAATGTAGTAGAAGCCAATTGTGCCTCTTCTTTTGGGTTCGATATAAATGCCAACTCCACGAGTACGGAAGGCAGTTCATTCATACGATTTACATAAAAAACTTGTTCTTTTACGCCACGGTTATAGGTACCAACCGCTTTTACTAGATCGGATTGGATACTTTTTGCAAGCGTTAAGCTTCTCGGTCCGTTAAAGTTTACAGAAGCATTGTAATACGTAGTACTTCCTTTTGAAGAAGAATTAAATGAATCTGCGTGAATACTGATAAATGCATCGTAATCCGATTTATTGGAAATATCCGTACGTTGCTTTAACTCCAAGAAAACATCTGTACTTCTAGTAAGGACAACTTCTGCCCCAGCTGCTTCTAGTTCCGCTTTTAAAGCGATTGCGGTAGCAAGTGTGACATCTTTTTCTTTCGTTCCTTTTGGACCTACTGCTCCAGGATCTTTCGCACCATGCCCCGCATCAACGATAATTTTCTTTCCTGCTAATCCTTTTTGCATTACTTTGACAGTCAATTCTTTATCGCTGTCACGGATTGTGTATGTGTAATTCGGGTCGAATGTGATTAATAGAACAGAAGTACCACCAGATACTTTTTCTACTTTCATACTTTTCACACCTGTTACACTCGATTTAATCTCGTTGATATCGGATAAGTTTCCAAATATACGCAATACATTAGAAGATGGTGTCGAGTAGGTTATCTTAAACTTAGACGGTTTTGTCCAAACTAAGTAGTTTTGTCCGTTTCTTACTTCCGTTCTACCATTCGATAATTGGATCGGAGAAATATCAGAAAGAACAGAAGCTTGAATCCAACCACGTTTTTCACTTTGTGTTTCAATATTTACCCAGCCATTTAATGTACGTAATACACGTACAGGTGAGCTTAAAGAAATCGTATCTACTTTTTTCGATGATGCACTGGCACCACTGTATACGGTTGATGTTTTCGTACCGTATTTAGTTGGGATATTTTCATTTATCTCGAAGTCTGGTATCCATCCTTCTTTTCCAGCTGCTTTAATATTTATCCAAGTAGTACCATCACTAGCTGCTTGTTTTTTTAATACTGTGAAGCTTGTGTTTTTTGCAAGCCCTTGCAGAACAGCAGAATTGTAATTACTGCTTGCATACATTAATGCATTAGCACGTTTAATCGTCCCTGTTTCACCTGTTCCAGGTGTTTCTACCGGTTTTTCCTCTACTTTATCTACGAGGGAAACGACAGATTGATGGAGCCAAGCGTCCCCACTTGCCGTATTCACCTTATACCATTTTTCGTTTGAAGCGTCCTTTGCATATTGGCTAGACTCAAATAGGTCATTTTGTTTGGACTGGGTCACCACATCAAAATTAGTACCTGGGCCTGAACGCATATTTGCAACAGGTACGGAGACTTTTAAGTTATTATTCTCCGTTACTACTTCTCCATCAATAGAAGGGGTTTCAGGATCTGGATTTTCGGGTACAGTAGAAACACTATCGAATGCTTCTGCTGGCATCCAGCCTTTTTTCCCTACCGCATATGTTACTTGATACCATTTTTCTTTAGCGGCATTTGTAAACTCTTGATGGATTGCTAGTTTTGTACCTGTTTGAATTGTCGCTACTGTTTTATAACTTTTTGTCGCACCAGAATGTACGGTCGACGTTTTGCTTACTACTTTATTTGCGATAGAAGTTTCTTCAAATGCAGAGGCAAGCATCCAGCCTTTTTTACCAGTAGTATATGTCACTTGTACCCATTTTTCATTGTACCCATTTGTAAACTCTTGATGGATTACTAGCGTAGTACCTGGTTTAGCTGTAGAAACAACATCATAATTTTTTGTTGCTCCTTTATGGATCGTTGTTTGATTGACAACCTTCATAGAAGTCGCTGTTTCACCAGCTGTAGCGTTTAATGCAAATAAGTCTGAAATTACCCAGCCTTTTTTCCCTTTATATTCTACATTGAACCATACTTCTTTTTGAGTATTTGTGAATGTACTTATTATTTTCAATGAAGTCCCTGTAGGGATTGTAGCTACTACTTTATACGCAGTTGTAGCACCGCTTCTCATATTAGCAGCACTATTTCCAATTTTTTGCGTTGTACCTTCATATGATTTTCCAGATGTCGTGGAAGCTTCTTTTACAGCTATTGGAGCAATTGCTTGTAAATAATCACTTATAATCCAACCTTCTGTCGAATTATAAGAGACTTGATACCATACTTGGCCATCATTATTTTTGACATGCGACAGTACAGACACAATTTGACCAGTTTGCACTTTAGAGATACTGTCAAACTCAGTACCGGCACCTGTTCTAACATTGACATTAGATGCTGTTATTTGGGCGTTTTTTCCTACGATTTGATGAATGTCGTCTAACACTACAGTGGCATTGGAAGCGGCATATACAGATGGTGAATCACTCACAAGAAGATTCATTGGCAAAAGAACAGAAGTTGCTAAGACGGATGATGCGATTACTTTTTTCATTTGTTCCTCCTTGAAACGTGTATTTCCTCCATTTTAATGCACCATTCTACATTAAACAATCCAACTAATGTAATTAAATCCAATGTAACTAAAATTTAATATAAAAAAATACAACTTTTCGTTTATGTTACGGCTAGCTTTAAGGAAGCGGTCGCTTGGATTTCCGCTGCTGCCGGACGCTTTTTAGTGGGGCGAGTGATGAGCCTTCACCGTCCGCTTTGGCGGTCGCTTGTGAAGTCTCATCTTACTCACTTGATCCTCCTGGAGTCGCCGGCCTTTTCGCTCCGATCCATCAAAATATCCGTTTTTATCCGTATTTATTATCCATTAATAGTCAGGAAATGGCTTAGCGAGACCAATTGTCACATGAAAGCAACCAATT
This sequence comes from Bacillus sp. FJAT-22090, assembly GCF_007676755.1. Taxonomy (GTDB): domain Bacteria; phylum Bacillota; class Bacilli; order Bacillales_A; family Planococcaceae; genus Psychrobacillus. The sequence goes on from NZ_VEBK01000001.1 coordinate 427,966, forward strand.
CAATAGGCAACGCAACGAGATTGAACTTGAAAGCAATCAGATTGACAACGAGCGCAACCAAAATAAAAAAAACGAACAGCCCGGGTTGGACTGTTCGTTTTATTCACCGATAGTTAGGTCATGCACAGTTGTCGATTTGTTCATTTCGCTTTGGGCATTTTGACCGAAATCGTCTAAATTTAGTTTCAGCTGTCTTTTAATTTCTTCCAAAGAGTCTTCTTTAGGAATGAAGTAATAGATGCCTTTAATCGTCGTATCGTCCCCTTCTAATTGTAACTGCTCGATTGGGGAGGATTTTAAATTTTGATACGTTTTGATCAAGCTAAAGTATTCGGATGAAGGAATATTTGTCTTCACATTATTTCCAACATCTTTTATCATATCATCGATATTTGCGATATTGCTAATACTTGTCGCTTTGTTGATAATTTCTTGAATCACTTGTTTTTGGCGAAGATTGCGTCCCATGTCACCTTGTGGATCTTTTTTACGCATTCGTACGTATGCAAGGGCTTCATTACCATCTAAGAACATTGGCCCTTCTGTGTACTTCTTCCATTTTAAGCTACCTGTAAGCTGTGCGCTAAATGTAAAAGGAACATCTACTTCAACTCCGCCAACCGTATCGACAATATCTTCGAATCCTTTAAAATCAGTAGAAACATAATAATCAATCGGAATATCCAACAATTCCTCTACTGCGTTGATAGTGTAGTTTATACCACCATTGGCATAGGAGTGATTGATCTTATCTTTGTATCCTAAGTCAGGAATATATACTCTCGAATCTCGTGGGATACTTACGAGTGATATTTTTTCTGTTTTAGGATTAATAGTAGCCAATATCAATACATCTGACCGGCCATACTTAGCTTTTTCTTCATTTTCTATTCCTGCTAACAAAATAGTAAATGCGGAATCTTCCGCTTTGGCATTATCTATTTTGCTCGTTGTATCATCTTTTGTTTCCTTATCTCTTTCCAATGGCTCATAAATCTTATTCATAGCATTTTTTGTCTGAAGTGATAAATTTGTAGCGAAAACAATAACTCCAGATAAAAGAATCATGGAAATAATAAGTATTGTATATAAAATTTTTCTTCTCGTCTTGGTTTTACGTTTCTTTTGACGTGAAGTAGTCATAATACTTCCCTACTTTACTGTTAAAATATAATCTCACCAATTATACATAAAATATTGCCCAATGTATATGGAAAAGACCATTACTTCTTCGTAAGGTTTTGCAAAAGATCTGTCACAATAGAAGTCCAACTATACTCATTTAACGCTAGTTGTCTTCCACTTTCTTGCATTTTCGCCCTATTTTCCTCATCCATTTCGACAAATGCAAACATCGTTTCTGCGATGGAATCGACATTTTCTGGCTTAGCAACGAGACCTATATTGTTCTTTGTAACAATTTCTGCACTTTCTCCTTTTCCGCAATACAGCACTGGTACTCCAGATGATGCGGCAGGGAAAATTTTCGACGGACGAGCGCCTTCAAATAACTCTAAATCGCGTAAAGGAACAATACTAACATCCGTAACTGAGAATAGCTTTGGCATTTCCTTTAAAGGTAGATGTCCTAAAAATGTAATATTAAACAAACCTAATTCTTTCGCTAATTGATGCAATTTTTCCTCTTCAGGACCCGCTCCTGCAATTAAAAAATGTGCATGTGGCACCATTTCTTGCATTTTTTTAGCAGCATGTAAAATAAATTCTAATCCTTGTGCGTAGCCTAGATTACCACCGTAGGAAAACACAAATTTCTCTTGCAAGCCGAATTTCTCTACATATTCTTCATTTTTTTCTTCGGGCTGAAAGAAATTCGTATTTACTCCGTTTGGTAAAACAAATACTTTATCTTCCGGTTGGGAGTGATTAATAATATAGGATTTAATGCCATCCGTCGCTGTTGCGATTTTCCATGAATGCTTGTATAAAAAGGACTCTAAAATCTCGGCCAGCTTAATAAAAAACTTATTTTTTACCAATCCAAGTTTTACAGCAGACTCTGGCCAAACATCCGCCACATTAAAAACAAACTTCGCTCCTTTTAGTTTGGCACTTAAAAGACCAGTTAACCCTAAAAAGATAGGTGGCGAGTTTACAATAATTACATCTACTTTACCTGTTTTCATCAACCCGTAAAACGAGCTGAAAGTGAATGAAAAGTAAGATACTAATCGCTTCCAAAATGTTCCCTTTTTCGAAGGATAAATCCACGTACGATGGACGGGCATCCCATCCCATTTTTCGAATTGATACTTTTTCCCTTTATACTCATCTGGAATAATACCATGCGGATGATGAGGAAAAGCAGTAACTACTTGAATATCATGCGATTGCGCAAGCAGTTCTTTACTAACCTCATACACACGGATTTGTGGAGCACCTGTTTCAGGCGGGAAATGTTGACATAAATATACGATACGCATAGCAATCACCGATTCAATCTTTCAATTTATTCTTCAAGTACGCTAGTAACGGTTCTTTTAAATCGTCACGTTTTAATGCAAAGTCAAACGTTGCTTGTAAAAATCCAAATTTATCTCCAACATCATATCGTTTTCCTTCGAATATGTATGAGTAAATAGATTCTTTTGTTAATAATGAATCAATAGCATCCGTTAATTGGATTTCCCCTTTAGCATCTGGCTGTACTTTTTCTAGCTCATCAAAAATGGCAGGAGATAATATATAACGACCAACAATCGCTTGGTTAGAAGGTGCATCTTCAACAGCAGGTTTTTCAACTAAACGCTTTACTGTGAACAGATTATTGTCTGCCTCACTATAGTCAACGATTCCATATTTATTGACATCCTCATTCGGAACTTCATTTACACCTAAAATGCTGCTTTGTACCTCTTCGTACTTTTCAATCATTTGTTTTAACGCAGGAACTTCTGCATCGATAATATCATCTGGAAGTAAAACGGCAAATGGTTCGTCACCGATGAATTTCTTTGTGCATAAAATCGCATGTCCCAAACCTAGTGGTTCTTTTTGACGCATATAGTGGATGTCCACCAAATTTGAAATGTTTTCAACTGTTTCTAGTAATTCAACTTTTCCTGTCTTTTTCAAAAGAAGTTCTAACTCGATTGATTTATCAAAATGGTCTTCCATCGATTTTTTATTGCGACCTGTCACAATAATAATGTCTTCGATTCCCGAAGCGATTGCTTCTTCAATAATATATTGTAAATTTGGTTTATCAACGATTGGCAACATTTCTTTTGGCAATGCTTTCGTGGCAGGTAGAAAACGAGTTCCAAAGCCTGCTGCAGGAATTACTGCTTTTTTAATCATGTACAATCACCTTTTCACGTATCAGACTGTCTTGAAAACGTTTGTCCACAGTCTGATTAATATTTTTCGTACAAGGAAAGCATATAATGCGCATTATCAATCCAGCTATAATGCTCTTTCACATGCTCTACGCCGGCTTTCCCCATGGCAGCTCGTAAGTCACTGTTTCTCGCAAGCTTTTTAAATGCAGTCGCTAATTGTTCTGGACTATTTTTATCAACTACAATTCCAGTCACATCTTGTACAACAACCTCAGGTAAGCCTCCGACATTTGAAACTACTACTGGCACACCACAGGCCATTCCTTCAACCGCTGCAACCCCAAAGCTTTCACTATCTTCTGTTGATGGGGCAGCAAAAATCGACATTTTGCGAATGATAGCTGGAACTTCTGTGTTGGGAACCTTCCCAGTGAAAGTAGTCACTTCTTCGATCCCTAAATCTTTTGCTAGCTGTTCATATTCAGCTCTTTGTGGGCCATCACCTGTTATAAGAAGCTCCGAGTTTGGAAACTCTTTATGAAATAGCGCAAAGCCTTTCACTAAGTCTGCAATTCCATATTTATCTTCTAAAGCTTTTACTGTTCCAACAATAATTTTTTCGTCTGTTTCTACAGCATGCTCTGGAGGATAAAATTGTTCGATATCCACACCAAATGGTGTTACTTCTACCTTTTTGTTTGTATATAGATTTGTTTCTTTTGCCATTACATGACTCGTTGAAAAAATAGCATGCGCTTTACCTAGCGTATACTCAACTAGCTTTTGGTTGAGTCTGCTTTTTTTAGGAACGACAAAAATGTCTTTCCCCCAAACCGAAACAAAAAACTTTTTATAATTCACCATTGCACCTAATAAGCCATAACTCGACACATAATGTGCATGCAAAATATCCGGATTCCATTCTTTTAACATTTTCTTCAAAGTTGGGGCTGCTGCTAAATAGGAAGCTTTACTCGGCAATAGTTTAGGCAAAATTTCAGTTGGTACTAAATTTGCATTGTCCTCTGAATAATGATCTTTAAATGTATACACTTTCACTTCAATGCCTTGCGATTGATAAAACAAGGCCCACTTTTGTGTATGAATGGATCTACTTGGAGCTAATAATGCGATTTTCATTTTTTGCCTCCTATTAGAGCATGCGCAGCTTGTTCAGCACGTTCATTCCATGCATGCTTTTGTAAAAATGTTTGTTGAATATTTCGTTTGTATTGTTCAAATTGCGGCTGTATCGAATGCATGCCCTGAACAAGGCTTTCTGCGTCATCTCTAGTGATGATGCCATACGGGCCAGACAATATGAAATCTTCCTGCGCTGAACAATCAGTTGCAATAATCGGAAGCCCTGCGGTTAAGTATTCTACTAACTTGATCGGAACAGCAAAATCATTATAAATAGATCGTTTTCTTGGAATAAATGCAAAATCTACTTTCGTATATAGTTGTTGCAATTCCTCACCGCTCACATGCTGTAGATCGATATAAGGTTTATTTAGCTTGTCCTTATCCGAACTGCTAAGTTGTGTATATTCATCTTCACGGCATACGATAACCAATTCGCCTTTGATGTCGTCTTTATTCAACAAGGCGAAGGAATCTACTAAAGTAGGTAATCCGTAATCATCGTTATTAATGCCGCCTACATAAATTCCTTTGAACGGACTTTGTATCGCATTGCTATTTGTATGGATTTCCGTAAAACGTCCACCAGGAGGCAAAGCCATTTTGGCAGTATTAATATTCACATAGTCGCCCATTGCATCACTTGGTAAAAAGACGGTATGCATATACTTTTCGTAAAATTTTTCTTCTTTTTTATAAATAGTTTGCATGATGAATTTTTTTAGGCCTTTTAACGAGTACAACTCGTCAAATTTCCAATAGACATCACGATAGAAGACGCCGATCGGCACATTATGTTTCTTTAATGTTTGAAAAACGTCTTTATCTATTTTCCTATCTTTCGGTATATGCCCAGGGTCTGTCAGCCATAAAGGGATTGTTTGGTTTTCCGAATAGCAAAACAATGTCTGTTCATATTTTTTCTCTTCTACTAGTTGATTCCATTGTAGACGACGTTCCTGACTCGTTCCAGAAATAACAATCATCTCTACGCCATGTTTTTTGGCATAAGCTTCAAATGCCTTGATCATTTCCACTGGACGAATGGCCGAGCCACTTTTAGGATTAGATGCAAGCGTAAATGGATAATAGATGATGATATTTTTCATGCCTTCACTCTTTTCTTCTTCACTTTACTCATTACAAAATTCCAGATGACGTGAAAATATTGCTCTAGTATAAACAATCCGCCTAATACGATCGTTAATAATACCCAAATCGGATTAAAGAAAAAGTCGGAAACCCCTCCAACAAGCGTTCTAGGTATATTAATTGTAAAGTAGATGAATAATGCAATTACTACCGGCGTTTTAGGTAAACGTAAAAATATAATATAAAGAATTTGAATGACAATAGCAATATAAATAATTGCAATCATGACACCAATATATCCAAAAGAAGCAAAGGCTTCTCCTAAGAAAATCGTATTTAGTACGCCTCCCGTCCCTTTGTCTATATTTTCAGGAAAGACATTTTCCATTACCATTCTTGCCGAACGGACTTGTTCCACATCGAATACTTTCGCGATAAAAGAAGGCAATCCTTTCGCTTCCAATAAGGAAAGAGAATGAGAAAATGTATCTAAATGTAAAAAGAAAGGAGAAATCTGTGCTAGTATTATTCGTCCGATTGGACCTGAGTTATATGCTAAAAAGCTTCCAACTTCCGTAACACCTTGAATAGCAATATACATAACAACTAATAGCACACTTCCGGCTATTATATATGCACTTATTCTTCTCCAATTCAATTTTAAACGTCCAGTATAGACAGCTGCTAGCAATAACATGATGATGTAAAAGAAAATAGGAGACTTAGCCAAATCATATGTAGAAATTAAAATGGAAGAAACAAATAGCATGAAAAATAGAAATTTCCAATATAATGTCTTTGTTTGTGTCGCGTATACAAACGCAATAATAGATAATACAGGAGTTAAAGCAATCCCAAATATATTACGAATATAAACATCGATTCCACTAATTCCTCTAGATGCATCTATTCTCATTTTTGCAAGGTCTGACGTATTTCCTTTTAACAGCTCGAAAATCGGTACCGTATTCGTTTTTAATAATGAATAGGCAATCGCCAATACGGATATAGCCGCTAAAGCGCCAAATGCGAGCTTAAATATACGTCTATTCTTATCTACACTTGTACGAACGGGTTCATGTAGGTAACGATCGAATTCTAATTGTGAATTAAAACCAAAGATTCTTCCTACAACTAATTGTGTTAGTGGGAATAAAATCATTAAAATCGTCAATAAAACAAAGCCAATGATTCGATATTCCTCATGGTCCATTCTTTTGATCATATAATAATCATCTATTCCTAAAGCTATTAATAATCCGCCAATATAACTGGAGATAAGGAAAGAATAATAATATATAATGGAAATCATATTTGGCTTTACAAGAGAAAGGCTTCCAGAGACCTTTGCAAAAAGGTATGTGGAAGCCACCACAGTAAAGAGCCATATGCTAAAAATTAACAATGCTCACACCTACTTTATTTACTCGAATATTCTTTAAGTAAAGCTAACACTTTTTCTGCTGTTTTTCCAGCTCCAAATACAGGTGTATAAGAAGGAGAAACTTGTTTTTGCACAGCTTCCACTATTTTATCTGTATTTGTACCAGTTAAAATATTGGCATCTTCGATTAATGTTTCCACCCATTCTGTTTGATCACGAACCGTCACACAAGGAACTTCCGCAAAATAAGCTTCTTTTTGAACCCCACCTGAATCGGTAACAATTTTCTTTGCATTTGTCTCTAAAGAAAGCATATCTAAATATCCTACTGGCTCGATTACTTGGAGATTAGGAACTTCTTCTAATTGGAAGCCATAATCCTCTAACTTTTTCTTCGTACGTGGATGAATAGGCCATACTTTTTTATCTGGAATTTGACGGAATGCATCTAAAATAGATTTCATCCGTTCAACATCATCTGTATTTTCAGCTCTGTGAATCGTGATGAGTAAATAGTCTTTTGCTTGTAATTGTTCACGTTCTAAAATAGTCGACGTTGATTGTGCAAGTGTTTTATTGTATAAAACTGCGTCATACATAACGTCACCAATATTATAAACGCCTTCCGAAACGTTTTCGTTTGTTAAGTTTTGAATAGCCGTTTCTGTAGGGCATAGAAGTAGAGTAGACACATGATCGGTTAAAATACGGTTAACTTCTTCTGGCATTTTCTTATTAAAGCTTCTAAGACCCGCTTCTATATGAACAATTGGAACATGTAGCTTCGCCGCTGCCAGTGCACCAGCTAAAGTAGAATTAGTATCACCGTAAACAAGCACAAAATTCGGTTGTTCCGTTAAAATAATATCTTCAATTTTAGCAAGCATTTCACCAGTCTGTTTTCCGTGATTCCCAGAACCGATACCTAAATGATAGTCTGGCTTTGGAATGTTCAACTCATCGAAAAAAATATCCGACATATTGGCATCATAATGTTGCCCCGTATGAACGATCAGCTCTGTTACCTCTTCACGAATCACGCGGGAAACTGCCGCTGCTTTTATAAATTGAGGTCTAGCACCTAATATTGTTAAGACTTTCATTTCGTTAGCTCCTTCATCATTTGAATCATGTCTTTGGCTATGAATGCATTGATATTATATGGTTGCTTATACTTGTTACCATTCCTTTTAAAGGAAAGGGACTGTTTATATTGTTGATAGGTTGGATAAATGCCATACCATTCCATTGGCTCTTCGAAGTATTGCTTGTACAGCTTTCGCTTACGGTACACCTTTCGCAAAATAGGATATAGCAACCCATATTTATTTTTCAATGAGTTTTCTGGACCCGGTTTATGGGGCAATGGATAAAAATCGGGATACATTTTATGCAATGTATAGTCATACAAGTATTTTTTATATTTCAAATCAGCTGGAATTTTACTGAAAAAGTAAATTAAGCGATCATCCCATAAAGGCATGGACCAATCTTGTTCAAAATATTCATATACTCTAATTGAGTTTATGATGAACTTTGCTTGTCTCTCTTTCCAGTTCCACTCATCAATGATAGAAGTCACACGTTCATTATTCAATGCTGTGTATGTGGAAACATCCTTTGTCACCGTTTTACCGATATCACTTGTAGTATGACTAAGTCCATTTTCTATTTGCCATAAACGAAAATGCTTAGGGATAATGAAATCCACTACTTCACTCGAAGCAAATTCTTTATCAACAATTGCTTCATAAGGCAAATGACTGCCCCCTAAAAAGTCGAGAGAATGACCAGGAAGGAATACAGCTTTTTCTAGACCTTCTTCCTCCACTAACAATTTTGTACTTGGGAAGTCTTGTAAATGCGCAACAGATGTTCCATTACAAGCATACACTACGTAGTCTTGCCAAAGCTTAGACTTATATAAGTCTCCCCACATCGCTTTATCATAAGCAAAATACTTCCACTTCAATCCTAATCTATCGGCAATTTCTTTACTAACTGTTGCTTCTCCATTACCTGGTCTACCATATGTAAATGTAATAATAGAATCAGAAAGACCTTTGTCCTTCAACAGCAAAGCCATTATACGAGAATCATATCCTCCACTCAAAGGAAGGATAATTTTGCGTCCGGCTATTCTTTCTACTAAATCATCGAAGATTTTATGCAAAATATGCGCTAGCTCTTCAGCAAAATTATCTATAGAATCTTGTTCCTTTTCCACAACATATGAATAATAGGATTGCTTTAAAGCATGATCTTTTAAACGCACAATTGTGGCAACCTCGAGCTGATACCAATTCTTATATAATGTTTTTTCACCAGTAACAAAACCAGCTAGTAATAGTTCTTCTTCCGCCTCTTCTCGAATTGACATCGAAGGTTTTGGTTCTATATAATCTTGAACAATCCAATTATTCGTTTCACTTTTCGAATAGAATAAAGGTATAGATCTTTTCTTATCTGTCACCAAAGTAGTCTCATCTTCTTTTTGCAAGATCAGTGCAAACTCACCATTCCACTTAGTAACTTCTTCGGATGAGGCTCCTTTAAATATATCAGCAAAATTTTTATGGGTGACATATTGATTTTCATAGTAGAAATAACCTCTAAAAAAACCTTCATACCCCATGCAGTTTATAGGATAAAAATCTTTATGCCTAAGGTTAGTTATACAATTCTTCGCCATGTCTTATCCCCCATTATTTTCTTTTTATAAAGTACTTGTCCATACGCACAAGTAATACTAGAACTATAAATGCAATCCATACACCCGCGATTAACCAGCTATTTAAATCATTTACTTGAATATAGACTATACTGCCGGTTGCAGCAATTAGCCAAAAGATTGTCCAGCCCATTTTAAATCCGGAGAATGGGACATAGTATAGTTTCTGGCTTTTGCGAAACACGAGAAATAATGCAACACAATACGCAACAATATACGAGATAACGGTACCCCATATTGTAAATTGTGGCACCAAAATGAAATTTAAAATAATTGATATTACTGCAGCAATACCAAAAGCAATCGAAATATGCTTCGTTTGTTTTGTATAAAATATTCCTGTCGAAACAATCATATAATAAAAACTTAAAAATGTAGCAATAGAAATAGGAGCCACGTACTGAAACGCAATTCTAAAATTCTCTGGCATCACTAATATAATCCAAGGCATGAAAGTAGCTAATGCTAAAACTCCAAAACTACCAGCTATAAGGAAAGCCGCATATAAAGTAGCAAACAATTGTGAACCATCTTTTTTATCTTTCATAGACATAGAGAAAGGTCTCCATGCAAGCTGAATACCACTAGTTAATAAAGTAATAAATGTCGCGAATTTAATAGCTGTTCCATAAATACCTACATCATCTAAAGTGCCATATGCCTTCAAAAAGAAATTATTCGCATTAGCAATGACCCAGAAGGCTAAAGATGCCGGGACTAATGGAGCTGCATAAACTAATATTTTCTTTAAAATCGTCATGTCAAATAAAGGTTTAATATAAACTCCGACTGGTTTTATTAAAACTAAAACAATGATACCCACACTTATTAAACGTGCAACTAATATACCTTCTAAGGAATTCCAAACAAACATTAAAAATAGCAGGGAAACAATTGCTATTAAAAGCATTTTTCCTACAGTTGTAGCGACTACTCTTTTTGTATGAAACTCATATCTTAAAATGGTTAGAACTAATGTAAGAATTGTATCTAAGCAGAGCGTACCCAATGCAATATAGAATAATTGAGAGTATCCAGAAGACTCCAGGAGAAGCGCAGAAAGCCAATCTCCACCTATTAAAAATACGATAAAAAGTAAAACAACTAGCGATAGACGGAATGTCATAACCGATCGAACATACTTTTCACGAGTTTCTTTATCTTTATACTCGAAATAATAAAATGCTAAGGCAGAATCAGTTCCGAATATCACTAGGAACGTAAGCATAGATACAGTTGTATCTACCATTTGAAGCATACCTATCAATGATTCTTTTTCCAGATAATGTGCATATAGCGGGAACAATATAAACGCAATAAGCTTTGTTCCAACATTCATAAATGCGTAAAGGAGCGAATCCGCTCCTAAACGTTTTAGCTGAGAAAACACTTAAAGTAGTTCCTCCTCAGGTACATTTTTCATGATTTTAGCTGGGAACCCTTTAATCAGTGTTTTTTCTTCTGTGTCTTTTGTAACTAAAGCTCCTGCTGCTACAAAAGTTTCTTCTGCAATTGTAATTCCAGGTAAGATAATAGACGCTCCACCAACACGAGCTCCACGTTTTACGATTGCACCTTTGATCTTATCAAAACGTGCTTCCGTTCTACCCATAAAATTATCGTTCGTTGTTGTTACACAAGGAGCGATGAATACATGATCCTCTAAAGTAGAGTGCGCTGTAATATAAGAGTTCGATTGAATTTTCGTACGGTCACCAATAGTTACAAAGTTTTCTACTGTAACATTGCGTCCGATTATAACGAAAGAACCAATTTCCACATCTTCACGCACAGTTGCCAAGTCAGCAATCAACGTACTTTCGCCAACAATAGCTCCTCTATAAACAATCGTGTTTGCTCCAATTGTACATTCTTTTCCAAGTTGAAGCGGTGGTATTTCTTTCGTAATTTGCATCGTACTTGTCTTTGCAGGCTTTGGTTGTTTCCCAACTACCGCACCGTCATCAATTGTCGTGCCTTCCCCAATAATGGTACCTGCATGGATTGTTACTCGATTACCAACACGTACATTGGCACCTATTTTTGCTCCCTCTTCTATTACAGAAAAGTGACCGACTGTTGTATTTTCACCTAGTTCAGCTGTTTCATGTATAAAGTTCATGTTCATTGCCTCCTTACAGTTTGATGTAACGATTTGGAGTTTCAATACCTTTAAATGCATTACGCGTATCAAAAATAACTTTTGAGCGTTTAGCGATATTTTCATAGTCAAATGCCGTATGATCTGTAGCCAGAATAACTATATCCGCCTCTTCTAATAATTCATCCGTTAATTCAGTCGTTTCTAACGTTTCACCATTCACTCTGAATTTTTCCACATGTGGGTCGATTGCTTTGAAATCTGCCCCTTGTTGGATTAATAATTCGATTAGTTTCAATGATGGAGATTCACGCATATCATCGATATCTTTTTTATATGCAACGCCTAGTAATAGTACTTTTGCGTTACGTAGTGCCTTACCTGCGTCATTCAAGATTTGCATCGCACGAGTAATTACATAATCCGGCATCGAGTTGTTAATTTCTCCAGCAAGCTCGATTAATTTTGTATGGTAATTATATTCTCTAGCTTTCCATGTTAAATAGAATGGATCGATTGGAATACAGTGACCACCTAATCCTGGACCTGGATAGAATGCCATGAAGCCATATGGTTTCGTTTTAGCTGCATCGATTACTTCCCAAACATCGATACCCATTTTTTCACAAAGAACAGCCATCTCATTTGCAAGTGCAATATTAATATGACGGAATGTGTTTTCGAAGATTTTTTCCATCTCTGCAATTGCTGGACTTGAAACTTTATGCACATCGCCGTCTAATACACTGCTATAAAGTGCAGCTGCAACATTTGTACATTTTTCTGTAATACCACCAACTACTTTTGGTGTGTTTTTTGTGTTAAAGCTTTTATTACCTGGATCAATACGCTCAGGAGAATATGCGATGAAAATATCCTCTCCTACAGTAAATCCTTTATCTTCTAATGCCTTGCGAATAATTTCTTCTGTTGTACCAGGGTAAGTTGTAGATTCAAGCACGACTAATGTACCTGGTTTCGCATAGTTTGCAATTTCATTGACAGAGCTTTCTACGTAAGATGTATCTGGTTGTTGATAAATATCAAGTGGGGTTGGAACACAAATAGCAACCGCGTCCACCGAACTAATTGAACCGTAATCAGAAGATGCTCTTAAGTGACCTGAATCTACCATTTCTTTCAAATCGTGATCTACTACATCACCGATATAGTTAACCCCTTTATTTACTTGTTCAACTTTAGATTCTTGTACGTCAAAACCGATTACAGTGTATCCAGCTTTTGCTTTTTCTACTGCAAGAGGTAATCCAACATAACCTAAGCCAACGACCCCAATTACTGCTGTATGGTTTTCAATTTTTGCTAATAATTCTTCATAGTATGTAGACATTATTGTCTCTCCTTTTTAATTAAGCTCATTTAAACTAAATTGACGATTTCCGTTACAGGAAGATGCATTCCGCGAGTTGTGCGATCACTCATTCCGCTGGAGTCGTTGCCTATAATGCATGACAAATAAATGTATCAAAACGAACATCGCAACTAATCAAGCCTATAGTTACGAAAATAATATACGTTTTCCTGTTTCTGACGATTCAATAATTGCTTCGATCAAACGAACTGGGTTATATCCATCGAGTCCGCCAACAGCCGGTTCCCGATCTTCTTTGATCGCTCCTACCATATCTTCTATTATACAGTCATGCCCTTTTTTACCCCACGGCTCTTGCTGTATTTTTGCTTTTAATGCTTCTACTTCATCCGCTGTAGTGCCTTCCACATCCCATGTTTCGATAAATAAAGCATTTTTGCCGCTTACTTTTACGCTAGCTGTTTCTCCGAAAATGGATAGGGATTCTTCTAAGTTTTGTGGATAGATTGTAGTAGCGGCCTCCACCACTCCAAGTGCCCCACTTTCAAACTCAATCAGTGCCGTCGCTACGTCTTCTGTTTCAATATTACGGAATCTTGTTGCTACCATACCTTGAACGGATTTGACTGGTCCCATAAACCAAAGCAACAAGTCTAAGTTATGTATTGCTTGGTTCATCAATACTCCGCCATCGAACTTTTTCGTACCTCGCCACGGAGCTTGGTCGTAATATTCTTGTCCTCTATTCCAACGGACCGTTGCATTAGCGTGGCTCAATTTACCAAACTTCCCAGCATCCATTAATTCGCGTACTTCCATAATTGCTGGTCGATAACGATTTGGGTGAACGATTGCAAGTTTGATCCCTTGCTCTTTTGCAACCTCCATCATTTCTTTCGCATCAGTAGAGTTAAGTGCCATTGGTTTTTCAGTAATAATATGTTTTTTATACTTAGCTACGACTTTCGTCAAATTTGCATGCAATCCTGATGGTACACAAATATTTACTACATCAATTTGAGGATTATCTGTTAGCATTTTCTCTAAATCTGTATATTTCAAAACATTTTCATCGTCTATAATTAATCTATCTGGGTTCGTATCACAAATGGCAAATAAGTTTGCGCCTTCTGTATTGCGGATAGCAGCTATATGCTTATCTGCTATAAACCCCATACCTACTATTGCAAATTGAATCATGCTCTTTTACTCCCTCTTGCCTCTAAAATGTATTTCCATAAAGATAAAATAAAAATCGCAAATAAAATTCCTAGGACTAATCCTGCGATTGCACCTTCTAAACCATATGATTTAGTTTGCTTGACATATATATTAGCAAGTGCAGGTTTTTCATATGAAATAATGTCGTTTCGTACACGCTGCTCTGTAGCCATAGAGTTAGTTAAATCCATTTCTGCTTGACTCAACAGGGTTGTATAATTGTTAATCTCCGTCAAGTTATCTGATTTAGCCAATGCTTTTTTATAAGATTCTATACCTTCTTGTAATGTTTTGATTCTAGCTGATTGAGCTAGGGCATATGTTTGTGTGCCATCAATTACTTTATCGTTTTGTTCCATTAAGGCTTTCATTACCTGGTCATCAAATAATGTAAGTTCTTTTGTTACTTGTTCTTTAGTATCTCCATAAACTTCTGTTTTAATATAACTTCTAGTTGGAACAAATACATCAGCTTTGCTAGTAAAATGTCCACCATACTGTGCCATAATATGTTCTGGATTCGTTAAGGCTTCCAGTTTTACTGATCCGGTAAATATTGTACTTTTCCCTACATACTCACCGTCTTTTGGTATTAGCATAGAAGCACCATATCCAAGTAAAGCAACAATTACAGGGATAATAATAAACCAAACCTTCTTTTTCCAAAAGAATTCTAATGAATCATACAATCGATATGTCTTATTTTCCGCCATTACACTTCTCCTATCAGATATATCTAGTTAAAAAGCCTTATTACAGGCAGGTAGAGGGAAACGTAAAAATACGTCTCCCTCTACTCATTGATCATCTCATTATTTTCCAGCAAAAAATTCAGCAATTTTCTCTACAACATATTGTTGTTGTTCTTCTTTTAACTCTGGGAACATTGGTAGAGAAAGTGCTTCATTTGCAGCCTTTTCTGCTTTAGGGAAATCCCCTTCTTTATACCCTAAGCTTTCAAAAACAGGTTGAAGATGCAATGGTAGTGGGTAATAAATCATTGTAGCTACCCCATTTTCGTTTAAAAAGGCTTGCAACTCATCACGACGCTCCGTCAAAATTGTATATTGATGGAATACATGGTGGAATCCTTCTACTATAACAGGTGTTTTAACGTAGTCTGCTACTTTTTCATTCAATAAATTTGTGTAGAAGTCTGCATGTTTTCTACGTTGTTCACTCCATGTATCTAAATGAGGGAATTTTACGTTTAACACCGCAGCTTGTAGCTCGTCCAGTCTACTGTTATATCCAAGTACACTATGATAGTACTTTGGCTTAGAACCATGTACGCGAATCACACGGCTTTTTTCCGCAATGTCGTCATTATTTGTTACAACCATACCGCCATCACCATATGCACCAAGGTTTTTCGTTGGGAAGAAACTATATGTCGCTGCATCTCCAAGTTCACCAACTGTATAATCGCCTTGTTTTGCACCGATTGCTTGTGCAGCATCTTCCACCACAACTAGATTATGCTTGTCCGCAATTTCACGAATGCGAACCATATCAGCCATTTGTCCATATAGATGTACAGGAATAATAGCTTTTGTTCGTTCAGTAATATGCTTTTCAATTTCTTCTGGATCTAAGTTAAATGAAACAGGATCTATATCTGCGTAAACAGGTTTTGCTCCTGCTCTTGCAATTGCTCCACCTGTAGCAAAAAACGTAAATGGTGTTGTAATAACTTCATCTCCAGCACCGATTCCTGCCGCTTGTAGTGCGATATGAATTGCATCACTACCATTTCCACAGCCAATTCCATGCGCAACATGACTATACTTGGCAATGTCTGCTTCTAATTTTTTTACATTATCACCTAGGATAAAGTGTGAACTACTCATTACTCCATCTAAGGCTTCTAATACTTCACTTTTTAACGATGCATATTGCTCGGATAAATCTAACATTGGTACTTTCATTTCGTTTACACCAACCTATCAATGAATTAATTAATTTTATTATGTGAAAAGCGTAATGTTTTTAGCTTAGACTAAATGAAAACGTTTGTCATTCAAGGCGCGCCAGCACGAGGCGGAAGCGAAAAGAACTTAAGTTCATGAGCTTACAACGAAGAATGCGAGCGTTTTTCAACAGTCTAAGCGTTAATTGCGCTTATACCCAACAACTTTTTGGAAAACAGAAATAATTGGTCTATATTCTTCATGCACTAGCCCGATTTTCTCTGCCACAATTTCAAATGCAATTAAGATAAAGAGTAAAATAAATATTGCCCATCTTAATGTAAGTGTTTCAAATGTAATTGCCGAAATACTAAAGATCAAACCAAAACCATATATTACTAAAACAGTATTACGATGCGACAATCCAAGTGCTAATAAACGGTGATGCAAATGCGATTTATCGGCAACGGATATCGGTTTTCTATTTACAAGTCTGCGAATAATCGCAAACGAAGTATCAAATATTGGCACACCTAAAATCATAATCGGCACGACAAAACTAAAGAGCGTCACACTTTTGAACAAGCCTAATAATGATAAGATGGCAATCGAATAACCTAAAAACATGGACCCTGTATCACCCATGAAAATTTTCGCTGGGTAAAAATTATGGAATAGAAATCCAAGTGTACTACCAAGTAATATTAAGGAAAGTGAAAGTATTAACACTTTGTCCCCAGAGAATGCTAAAAATGCAATACTTGCGAATACGATGGATGAAATACCAGCAGATAAACCATCAAGGCCATCAATTAAATTAATTGCATTCGTAATAGCCAAAATCCAAAATAATGTCACAACGTATGAAAATATTCCAAGATCAAATACGCCGATGAACGGAATATTAAGTACTTCCACAGTCAGGCCACTTCCCATTACTGCACATGCAGCCAAGATTTGACCTAACAGTTTGATCTTTGCAGATATCTCATATTTGTCATCTATTATTCCCAAAACAATAATGATCAATGCACCCACCATTATTCCGGTAATCTTTGCCTCATATAATCCAGCTACGAAATAACCGACTGTTACCGCAAGAAAAATTGCAAGCCCACCAAGTCGAGGCATTACGTTTTGATGAACTTTCCGCTTCGATGGTTTGTCTACGGCTCCTATTTTATGTGCAAGTTTTATGACAAGTGGCGTAACAGCTATTGCCGTTACCATAGAAATGATAAAAGCAAGAAGTAATTTTATGTCCAAAAATATCATCCTTGTTTTTTTATATTTTCATTGATTGTGAAGTTCCTCTTTCAGTAGACGAAATAGCAACATGAAAGTTTCTTCAATGACTCATTATACTATAAAAATAGATTTGTAACCAAGTATATTATAAAGAAAGAAAAGACTGACTTTTCGCCTTATTATAGGCAAAAGTCAGTCTTTTGATGCGCGGCTTATTAAGTATAAATTCCCTAAAAGTAACAGTCTAACATAAAAAACTAGTACCGTTCCAATTCCTAACAAAGGCGTTTCCGCATTTTTTATGAAAACTCTGGCCAATTTGTTTGATACGCATCGCCCTCTATTTTAGCGAGAGTACGGTATTTAAAAGGAACTAGTTCATCCAACTGTAATTCTTCTAATGCTCTTTCTAATGGTAATAGCTGAAAACTATCGTCTTCTTCAATAATCAAGTATGCTCCTACCACTTTTCCGTTTTCTTTCGTATTGATGCGAATGAAAGCTGGGAAAAACAAATCATTACTTGATTGGATAACAGAAGAAGCTAGCACTACATCTTTACCATCTTCGACGATATTATCTTGATCAATTTTGTCAAATACTTTTACAGCCCAAGCTTGACGCTTATAATAACCTATTACTTTTGGAGCATTTTCTTCCAATGAAGAACTAGGTGAAGCATTTTCTTTATTTTTTTCTTCCGAATACATGTACTTCCCTCCACAGTTAGCAAAAATCCATACTGATTACGTTATCATACATCCAAAAGGTTGGCAACTTCTAATACTTTTTAACCCCTCTTAATAGGAGTTTGGGAGCATAGAAAAGAGTAAGTGCACTTTACATAGTTGATATTCCGAAGCTTTCCACTCGCTTTACCGCTGGAGTGGAAGCGTCCGTCTGCAACGTTAATCACCATTATAGTTTGACTGGATTTAACTTATTTAAAACTTTGCTAGTCTTTATAAATCGCTTGGATGTCATCAATAATAATTTCACCAGTTGATTTATTTGCATTTTCTGTTTGCATGTAACGTACTGGTAAATCCATTTTAAGTGGATATGCAAGACCCGTTGGAACTTCTGCAGTTACGAATCTCCAATCAGTCCAATTCACATTTTTATCAAAATCTAATTGAATTGCCTTACCTGATGCATCTACTACTTGCGATCTTAACCAATTTCCTTTGCCATCACCTTTAACCCACATACCAATCTTTTTAGCAGGCGTACTAATCGTCAATTTAGTTTTAGCACTTACATACGCTCCAGAAGTTCCAGAGGTACCTGTAAAATCATAAACAAGTTTAATAGCTTTGGATCCATCGCGATCATTGGTAACAGATTGAACAGAAACTGATTTTACTCGGTCTCCAGTTGCTTCGTAGTTCGTGATGCCTTTATTAAATGATTCTAAAATTGTAGGTGCAACATCTCCTACTATAACTGGAATAGTTAATGATTTAGTACCGTACTTCACTGTAATCGTTCCTACACCATCTTTGTTTGGTGCTGTAAATTTCCCATTTGCTTGTATCGTTCCAACAGTAGTAGACCAGTTAAACGCACTTGCTTCAGTTATTACTGCTTGTCCATTTTTCATACCATTAGCTGTAAGTTGTACTGTTTGACCTTTTGCCACTTGCACAGAGCTTTGGGCTGCTGAAATACTATCTAATGTATTCGTTACTTTTAGTTGAATATTAGTAGTTTTTCCATCATACGTCACTACACCTGCGTAAGTTCCTGGCTTAGCATTAACGACTTGTTTACCATTAGTAGAAGTTAAAATGGAAGAAGTAACTTTTCCATTTCCTGATATAGCTACCGGATTCATATATTGGTCAATTCCTTTAACCGGAACGGACAGATCTGTATATGAAGCTCCTTCGAATACTTCTAATACATTAGACTTTGGTGCTATAGTAGCCACCGCACCTGTTTTATATTTACTAATAAATAACAAAGAGTTTGAAACGGAACGCTCTGGACCATCTGAAGGCTTATTTTGAACGGTTACTTTGCTATCTCCGAGTTCTCGAGTTACTACGGTAGATGAACCACCACCATCAAAAGTCATCGCATAATTTGCCCCTAGATCTTTCATTAGTTTGGCAGTATTTTGTAAAGTTAATCCCTTACTATTTGTAGATCTTCCATCAATAACCGCCGTAAAAATACTTCCATCTTTTTTAATACCTACTGCAGTACGCGGTGCTACTCCAGCGACTTTAATCGTCTGTATTACTCCGTTTTTCACTAAATGATAGCGGCCACCTACAGATTCGCGCACATCATTCCATTCTGCTGGAGTAAAACTAGTTTGTATTTCTATTTTGTCTCCGACTTGTATACCTTGTAAAAAGTTAGCAGCTAGGTTATGTCCGGATAAGATGATTTCACCGCTGTTTAATTTCGCGTTTCCAACACCTGTAACATTTTCAAGAACGGTTCCAGTTAATATTTCTTTTCCATTCAACTTGCCTGATTCTATTTTCACTCTTACTTCAGTTCCAAGTTCATTTGTAGCAGTTGTTGCAGCAAAGTCTCTTGTATAAAGAACTAAGTTGTTTGCTGCTCTTTTTCTATTAACAGAGTTAATAGTGTATGATTGTTGGCCATTAACAGTAAGATTCATTTTCACTTGTGGAGCTCCAATTATCGCTTTGCCGTCTGCTTTGATCCCTAAAACCGCTAACTCGTTAATAGCAGTTTGTGGAGTCGCTACAATAGAACCATCCATCATCATTAAGTCAACAGGTTGTCCCTGTTTATCAAAATAGTCAGCATTCACACCAGCCACAACATGATAAGAATCATTTTGAGGCACGCTATTCGCTTGGGATGAGGTTGTTTCTAATCCTACCAATTGATCCTTCGCAAGCTCTGTTTTTAGTTCGATATTAGAAGTTTTACCATCATACTCAATTACAAATAGGTTTTGAGCACCAATAGCGCCATCAATATCGAAGTATTTTTTACGAATACCAGGAGCAAGTTGTGTAACTGCTTGGCTTAATACTTTCCCTCCCGTTAAAGTAGGAGTTGCCTCTGTTGGAAACAACTGAGACGGATTACTAACGCCTGGTGCTGTACTTCCCTGTGCATTTTCAAGTTCTTTTAGTTTTGCTTTGGAAGGTGTTTTATACTCCACGTAGCCCGCCATTTTTGTAATGTACATGCCTCCGCCAAGGCCATATTGACCTCCGTATAAATTATCATACCGGTAAACACGATATTGCTCACCTGGTTTTAATACTCTTTCGAATACTAATCTATCTGCCGTACGTTTCCATAGATTAATAGGTTTTACTACTTTAATCTTCCCTACTTGGCCAGGAACCATTAGTATGCCATCCCAATAAACTTTCGTAGTTGCAGCTTCAGCTTGACTTGGTTGGAATAGCGCCCCAGTGACAATTGCAAACATAGCAAAAAGGTAAAGCAATTTTCGTTTCATTTAGTTACATTCTCCTTCATTTCCATGATCAAACTATTTTTGCTCTTTTTGTTGTTGCTCTCTATTTTGTTCGATTGTGTATTTCCATAAATTACTTCCATTATAAAAATACAGGTTTCCACTGGCATCTTTTACAAGCCCATAAACCCCTTTATCTTTTAACCACTCTACTTCTAACGTATCTTTTGTTACTCTAAATAGTTTCCCTTCAACACTTCCATAAATATATCCATCTGGGCCTTCTACAATTTGAGCATTACGGAATCTTCCAGAAATTAACTCCAATAACTCAACGGATCTAACATCTGTCCATTCATCCTTATAAACAAATAGCTCTCCATCAGCCATTCCCCATACATTATTGTCTTTATCAACTATTAAACTTGTAATCATACTCGAGTCAAATGGTAGATGAATATACTTTTTGTCTTCCGGGTTGTTTCTATTGAAATAGAATAGTCTTGCTCCTCTTGGATTTACTTGCTGATTCGCATGAATCGAAGTTCCCCCAAAAATTTGCGTTCCTCTACTAACTAATGAAACGATACTTTGGTTATAAATATAATTCTCAAAAATCTCCATTTTCTCTGATTCTGTATTATAGAAAGCTAGAGCGCCGCCACCAACACTTGCATCTGGTAAAGTTCCGAATACGATCTCTTTCCCATTATTGTATGGAGCTACTGCAGTCGTTCTTTCTTGTCCATATTCTTTCATGCGAATAACTTCTTTTGGATTACCTGTATCCCACGGAAGTGAACGATCATACACTAGTAATCTAGCAAGTGGATATGCACCAATATATAATTTGTTATTAACTTCAAACATCGATTCTATTTGACTAATTTTTTGATATAATTCTTTGTCTCCAGTTGCAAGGTCATATACACCAAGACCACCTGACATAAAACCATTTGCATAGATTTTTTTACCATCTTCGCTGGAAGCTAATGAATATAATTCTACTGGTTGTTCAGGCAATTCAAATTGAAGGTGTTGCATTTGGCCTGTTTGTGGATTGTATTCGAATAATTGTCCTAAATTATCTACCATACCGGATAAAATCCATTCTTTTGGTTCTTCTTCTAAATCTGTTTGTCCAGAAGACTTTTCATTAAATGCTTTTTCAAATAATGCTTCGAGGTCTACCTCTTCTTCATCTGGTTTCGGATCTTGCACGGTTTTATCGTCTTTTTTTATTATAAAGTCTAGATTAATCGCTTCAGTTCCTTTAGGTAAAAATAGCCCAAGCTCTGTATGTGCTTTTGTTTCGAAATCATATCTGATTAATTGTTGTGCTTTTGTATAATACAAAGATTTCCCATCTGGTGATAGCGTCGAAAGAGTTTTTGAATTCAGCTCAAACTCATCCACAATTTTCAGTGTTTTTCTATCAAAAACTACTGCTACATTGGAGGGATACATTCTTGCAACTACATAGTCATCTGTTAATACTAAATCCTGTGCATATTTTTCAGACATATATTTTGGCGGTAAAAATGAGGTAAAGTTTTTAGTACCCCGTTTCTTTACTAATAAGTCCATTGGAGAACCAATAGATACAAAGATTTCATCTGTCTCTTCATCTGCTACGACTGCTTTTACAAATTCTTTACGTTTGCGGATTTGTCCAAACTCTTCTATTTCATTTGTTTTTGTATCGAAAGAAACAAGCGCTCCACCGTATGCGGAACCAGCATATACTTTATTGCCAGAAACGAATAAGTCTTGGATAGAAGTATCACTTTTATTAGAAAAAAGTGGTCCATGATTTTCAAACACTTCTGTATTTGGGTCATAGCTGTAAAGCACGCTTGAAACTGATCCTCCAACCCAAAGTTTTCCATCTTCATCTACATCAAGACCCCATGCACTTTGAGAATCTTCTAATGTAAACGTATGTATTATTTCTTTTGTTTGATAATTTACAACTACCAATGCCGTCGGTGCTCCATGCATGATGTAATAAATGAAATATTCTCCATTGTCATTAGCGGCAATTTTCGATAAAAGAGCGGAAGATTTAAAAACCATCGGCCCTAAATTTTCATATCCTTCTAGCTTTACTTCTTCCTGTGGCTTTTCCTCTATGGCATTTTCTAACCATTCCTCAACGCTACCCTCAACTGTTTCCTCGTTTGTTCCTATGGCTTTTTCCACTACTTCGTTTGGCTTAGTTAACTCTTCCGCATAGGCTACACTATTTATTGGTGCAGCTAACATTGCAGCCATCATTGGAATATAAATCTTCTTCAACTTTAAAACCCCTTTCCATATATATTTTAACATTAACATCTATTGGTAACATTTAAAACTTATAGTTGTAATATAATTGAAACATTAGTAAAAGAAATTCTAGATTTCCATTAAAAGCTCTTGACACAACTGAAGGAAACTTAACCGCTATTTAATTTAGTTAAGTTTGAAAATGCTTGCAAGTTAGTTTCATGATATAATAGGCTGTGGAATTTAAAAGTAGGGAGAATGAACATGTTACATTCTATTAAGAAAATGATTTCTGGTGAAATAATTGAGCTAAAACAGCTTAATAAAATAGTTTCCAAGATTAACGCTTTGGAAGATTCATTTGCACATAAAACAGACATTGAGCTTCAAACATATACAAATAGTTTTCGTGAACAATTAGATAATGGAGCCACTCCAGAAGAAATAATGTTGGAAGCATTTGCTGTCGTTCGAGAAGCTTCCAAACGTATTTTAGGCATGCGTCACTATGACTCACAGTTAATGGGCGGTGCTGTTTTAACGCAGTCACAGATTGCTCAAATGCAAACTGGAGAAGGAAAAACATTAGTTGCAACGTTACCGGCTTATGTAATGGCTTTGCATGGCAAGGGAACTCATATCATTACAGCCAATGAATACCTGGCAAGCCGAGATTATGAGCAAATGAAACCGTTATTTGAGTTTTTAGGTTTAACAGTTGGATTAAATATTTCAGGTTTGGAAAATGACGAGAAACAAGCTGCCTATAACTGTGATATTACATACGGTACTGGAACAGAATTTGGTTTTGATTATTTAAGAGATCATATGGTTCAAAGTGAAGATCAGCTTGTGCAACGTCCACTTTTTTACGCTTTGATCGATGAAGTGGATAGTATATTGATCGATGAAGCGAGAACACCTTTAATCATTGCAGGTAAGTCCAATGCAAGTTTAAATTTATTTCCAATTATGCAGCTAGTCATCAGCTCATTTAAAGATGAAGAAGATTATAATTATTATCCTGAAACAAAACAAATCGTTTTATTGGACAATGGTGCCGATCGTCTTGAGGCTGCATTTGGCATTGACAATGTATATGACAGAGAGCATCGTGAGTTTATGCATATTGCGATGCAAACACTGCGAGCTAAAGTAGTTATGCGCAAGGACGTAGATTATATTGTAAAAGACGATAAAATTATGATTGTGGATCCATATACTGGGCGTATTATGGAAGGTCGTACATTTAGCGATGGACTTCATCAAGCAATTGAAGCAAAAGAAAAAGTTTCTATTAAAGAAGAGAATAATACGCAGGCTTCTATTATGATTCAACATTATTTCAGACTTTACAAACACGTATCAGGAATGACTGGTAGTGCCGTTCCTTCTCGTGAAGAGTTTTGGGAAACTTATAACTTACGCGTGACGGAAATTCCTACGAATAAGCCAAATAAACGAGTAGATATGGATACACTTGTATATTTAACGTATGAAGATAAAATGAAAAAAATCGTGGAAGAAACGCAAAAGTATCATGAATTAGGCCGTCCCGTGTTAATCGGAACTACTTCCATCGAGCAGTCTGAAAAGCTTTCCTCTTATTTGCATGAGCTTGAAATTGAGCATTCTATACTAAATGCAAAAACTGTAGAAGACGAAGCGGAGTTAATCTCTCAAGCAGGACAAATGAATAAAATTATGCTTGCTACGAATATGGCCGGACGCGGAACGGATATTAACCTTGGTGAAGGCGTTCCAGAACTAGGTGGTCTCCATATAATCGGTACCGAACTTCACAGTAGTGCTCGAATCGATATGCAACTTCGTGGACGTGGCGGTCGCCAAGGAGATCCAGGTAGCACGCAGTTTATCATTTCATTAGAAGATGAGCTATTCCATTATTACGATGAAGATGAATTTGCTAAATATAAAAATAAAGTGAAAACGGATAATACCGGCTTAGTTATTTCACCTAATCCAACTAAATTCGTATACAATGTACAAAACGTGATCGAAGGTACACATTTCTCTAGTCGATCCCATTTGTTAAAATTAGATGATATTAACAATGACCAACAAAGAGTTATGTACAATTATCGTGAAAAAGCATTAAAGGTAGAAAATATGCAAATGCTTATTATCGATGCGATGCACGAACGCTTAAATTACTTGGTAGATGAACTTGCAGAGTTAAATGTATATGATGTGCATGATTCTGGTATTTTAAATGAAATCATGGATGAGATTAAAATCATCTCAATGCTCACATCTTACGAAGAAGAAAAATTTACTTCGCTTGATGCAGAAAATAAAGTACAGCTAAAAGAAGCATTAGAGGCAGTCTATGAGAAAGCATTTGAAATGGTCAATATGACGAATGCCGACAGCGACGAGTGGAGAAACATTCAAGCATTCTACTCTGAAACACTTGACCGATTGTGGATTAGCCACTTAGACAACTTACATCATTTAAGAGAAGGTATAAGTATTCGTGGCTATGGTCAAGAAGATCCGTACCGACTCTACTCATTTGATGCACTTCATTTGTTCCAAGGAATGCTTCATACGTTCTTTAGAGATGTGATTCGATATAATTTACAAGTAAACGAGATGAATGAGGAACAATAATTTTAAAAGAGGGAGAAAAGTGACTATGTCGCTTTCCTCCCTCTTTTTTGTATTTATGAAGAGTTTCTTCGGATAAAATATCCTTTTACAACTAAATGCGCTGATTTTACAACTAAACGCTTCGAAATTCCAACTAACCAGTCCATTTTTACAACTAAATAATGAAATCATTTGGATAAAATATCCTTTTACAACTAAGTGCGCTGATTTTACAACTAAATGCTTCAAAATTATAACTAACGCCTCCATTTTTACAACTAAATAATGAAAGCATTTGGATAAAATATCCTTTTACAACTAAATACTTCAAAATTACAACTAACGCCTTCATTTTTACAACTAAACAACGAAAAGATTTGGATAAAATATCCTTTTACAACTAAATGCACTGATTTTACAACTAAATGCTTCAAAATTACAACTAACGCCTCCATTTTTACAACTAAACAATGGCAGCATTTGGATAAAACATCCTTTTACAACTAAATGAGCTAATTTTACAACTAAATGCTTCGAAATTACAACTAACGCCGCTCCTCAATCACTTTATTCCACAAAAAAAGTCAGCACAACGGATAGTTTCCATTGCACTGACTTTTTTAACTCCTAATGATCATTCGAAAACTTGGGATAGTCTTTCTTCCAGTTCTTCTTTTAACGTTTCATATCCGGGCTTGTTTAATAACGCGAATATATTGTTTTTGTAAGACTCTACTCCTGGTTGGTCAAATGGATTGACCCCTGACAAATAAGCACTCATCGCACAAGCTTTCTCAAAGAAATAAAGTAAATAGCCTAAATGGTACTCATCGAGCTGATCTATTTCCACTTGAATGACGGGAACTCCCCCATCATAGTGCGCTAATATCGAACTGTTTTTCGCGATTGTATTAATATCATGAAAAGTTTTGTCTTCCAGGAAATTTAGTTGATCAAAATTATTATCGACCAATTGAATAGTACAATCTTCTTGTTGGTTGCGAACATGTAAAATCGTTTCAAAAATTTGGCGTTTACCAGCTTGGATATACTGACCAATCGAGTGAAGATCCGTTGTATATGTAACTGAAACAGGGAAAATTCCTTTTTCGTCTTTTCCTTCACTTTCACCAAATAATTGTTTCCACCATTCGAACACATTTCGTAGGGAAGGCTCAAAAGAAGCCATAATTTCAATAATATATCCCTTTTTCTCCAACAAATATCGTGATAACGCATATTCATAAGCCGCATTCTCTTTATAATTCGAGAACATCAAATCATTTGTCGCCTTTTTTGCACCGTCTAATAATGCATTAATATCTATACCACCAACAGCCAATGGAAATAATCCGACTGGGGTGAGGACCGAAAAACGTCCCCCTACATCAGCGGGAACTTCGAAACTTCGAAAACCTTCTTCTTGTGCTAGTTTTCTTAATAACCCATTTGTCGGATCGGTCGTTAAAATGATTCTATTTTTCATTTCTTCTCCGTAGCGCTCTTCCATATATGATTTAATGACACGGAATGAAATCGCAGGTTCAAGCGTAGTCCCTGATTTCGAAATAACATTTACGTATACTTCGCGATCTTCCACATAGTGAAGTAATTGATTGATATAGGCGCCACTCATATTCTGTCCAGCATAAATTACTTCAGTTTCCCCAAGCTTCTTTGAGAAATAAGGAGATAAAGCCTCTTGAACCGCTTTTGCTCCTAAATAAGACCCGCCAATTCCAATAACTATTAATACAGCTGATTTTGTTCGTATTTCATCTGCAACTGAAAGGATTTGCTCTAATTCGTTCTTATCTTGTTTAGTAGCTAAATCTATCCAACCTAATGAGTCTTTATCTTTCCCAGTCGGAGCATGCATTTCTTCATGTATCATACTAATTATATTTGTATATTCATTTTTTTCTTCTTCATTTATAAACTTTGATAATAATGAAAAGTTTAGAGAGAAGGCTTGTTTTGTAACAGTCAATTGAATTTCCTCCTGCAAGCTTCGTATTCATCTACCAACCTATACTATCATATTTGAACCTTCTTTTCCTCTTATCCAAAGTTCGAAACAAAAGTAGTTGCACATTATATATTATTTTTTCGCAAAATGGTTGGCTACGAGTGCGCCTAATGTTAGATTAACAACCATATTTGCAACTGCTGGAACCGCAGCAAGAGAACTGACGTGCTCCATTGCCAATGTTGCTGCTAAAGCTGTATTACATATACCCGTATGAAATAAAATAGCCCGTGCATTTTGTTCAGGTGCTTTCCCCAACTTAGAAATCCAATATCCCGCAAACATCGGAATAGAAACTTGAAAAAAGACAGCAATGAAAATAATAGGCAACAACGATAAATTCATTTGTAAGGAATTTTGTGCACTTGAAATAACAGATAATACTACGATAAACAGTGCAATTTGAGAAAGTACTGCTGTATATGGTTTAACTATTTCAATCCTTTTTGTGAATTTCCATTGCAGGAAAAGTCCCAAAAACAATGGAATAAATACGATATAAATTATATTAAGAAATAATGGCCAAAAAGCAATAGGAATCAGTTTACCAGCGAAAAATTGAACTAATGCAGGTGTAAGTAGAGGCGAAATAATTGTATCCATAGTCGCCATCGTAATACTTAGTGCGGCTTCTCCCCCAGCTATAAATGTATATATATTCGCTGAAGTCCCACTTGGCACTGTGCCTGCTAAAATAACCCCTGTTGCTAGTTCTGCATTGTTTTTGAAAAATATATATGCCACTCCAATAGTTACAATTACCATTATAGTCCACTTTAACAGCACACCTAAAAGGGCGTATTTCGGATTTTTAATGAGGGATATAAGCTTTTCAGTTGATAAGGAAAGACCCATTAATAAAAATATCATCCCTAATCCAACACCAGTTAAACTACGTATTGGTATAAATAAGTCAGGAAGAAAATAGGCAATAAATGATAATAAAAGAATCCAAACGGGCAAGTATTTTGAAATAAAATGTGATGCAATTGAAATAACTTTCATCCTTTATGCCTCCATGCAACAATCCCTGTGCTTGGAATTTGTTGAAACATTCCTAGCACAGGGATTTCTTATTCGGATATTTTCTTATATAAATATGCACCTTTTTCAAACTTTTCAAGTTCTACTTTATCCCCAATTTGAACCTGCGAATCTACTCTTACAGTCACTTTTGCATTTGCTTCGTCTAACTGAACAAGTGCAACCGTATAAGGAGCTATATCCGCAAATTCAGCTGGTGCAATATGGATATCAGTGAAACTATAAATTGTACCGCTCGAAGAAACTTCTACCGCTTCCAATTTTCCTGTTAAACATTTCGGGCAAATATATTTACTCGTCATACTTTGATAGTCACAAGAATTACATTTAAATACTTTCATTCAAGTTTCACACCCTTTCCAAAATATGCACGGTTGAATAAGAACCCGTACCACCAAGATTTTGTGCTAATGCAAGTCTAGGGTTATCCACTTGGTTTGCAGCGTTTCCACGTAGTTGACGAACGAGTTGATAAATTTGTGCGATGCCCGTTGCTCCTATTGGATGACCTCGTGAAAGCAATCCCCCACTCGTATTGACAGGTTTATCGCCAGTGGATTTCGTCCTTCCTTCTTCTACTGCCTTCCATCCGTCACGCTTATTAAAAAATCCTAATTCTTCGATTGCAATCATCTCTGTCATCGAAAAACAGTCATGAATCTCTACTACATTGATATCCTGAGGACCTACGCCTGCTTTTTCATAAGCGAGTCGACCAGATTCTCGAATGGCGGGAATGGACAATAAATCATCTGCATCTTGCATTTGAGTGGGACCAGAAGCTTGGGCTGACGATCGGATATGTATAGCTGACTGATTTTTTGAAATTACAACTGCCGCAGCACCATCCGTCATAGGCGAACAATCGAATAACCCTAAAGGATTCGTAATCATACGTGCATCCATGATTTCTTCAAATGTTGCTGGCTTTCTAAACTGTGCTAACGGATTATTCAACGCATGTTCTCTATTTTTTAAAGCTACCATTGCTAAATGCTTTTTAGATGCACCCGTCTCATAAAAATATCGGTTCGCAAGCACACCGAAAAAACCTGGGAATGTGAGACCCGCGTTCTTTTCATTGGAATCGTTATCCATTGCCGCATTGATTGCTTGCGTTACATCTGCCGTCGATGCATGCTTCATCTTTTCTACACCCGCAACAAGTACTGTATTATACTCGCCGCTTAGTATACCAAGGATACCTTGTCTCAACGCTATTCCTCCTGATGCACATGCTCCTTCTACTTTAGCAGTCGGAATAAAACCAAGGCCTAGTTCATTAGCTACAATTGCCCCTAATATTTCTTGGTTGTAAATAGACCCTCCCATAAAGTTTCCAACAAATACCGCATCTACTTTTGGGTTTCCTGCATCCTCTAACGCCTGGATACAAGCATCTAGTAGCATATCTTTCATTGTGCGATCTACAAATGTACCAAATTGCGTCATACCAATTCCATGCACATAAACATTGGTCATATGCTAACCTCCTTATGTTGGTCACGCATTTCTCGTTTTAATATTTTGCCATAAGAACTCTTCGGCAGTTCATCTACAATATGAATGGATTTAGGCTTTTTAAAGCTCGCCATATTTTCAACACAAAGAGCTAATAATTCTTCTGTAGTAACGGGTTCCTTCCCATTTGGCACGACATATGCGACCACATTTTCCCCCCACTTATCATCAGGAACGCCAATCACACAAGTTTCCTTCACTCCTACGTGTAAGTTAAGCACTTCCTCCACTTCTCGAGGATAAATATTTACTCCTCCTGAAATAATAACATCTTTCTTACGATCCACAATTTGAACATATCCTTCTGGACATTTCCAACCTAAATCACCCGTATGTAGCCATCCATTTTTCAGTGTATCTTTGGTTGCTTTTTCATTATTCCAGTACCCTTTCATCACTAGCGAACCTTTACAAATAATTTCGCCAACTTCTCCATCTTTCAATTCGTTACCTTCATCGTCTACAATTTTTACTTGGACAAATAGCCCTACTCGTCCACATGAATCTAGACGCGATTTTAACTCTTTTTTCGGCATCATCGTAATACACATCGGCGCTTCTACTTGTCCGTATGTTTCTGCAAAAATTGGCCCTGTTAGATTCAACGCTTCTTCTAATTTACTAGCAGCAATCGGAGAACCTGCCATATTAATCGTTTTCAGTGTAGAGAGCTTAGAAGGATCGAAATTTGGATGCTGAATCATCAAATTGACCATCGTAGGTACTAAGAAGATGACCGATACTCCTTCTTTTTGTAAGTCATTCACAAATTCCTCTGGCTCAAATTTATTAAATACAACTTGTGTAGAACCATACAGCCAAGATACATGAGATAAGAAATTACTACCATGAGTTAGAGGAGCAACATGCCCAATAACATCGTCATAATCCACTTCACAAACCTGTGCAAGGGACAATGCTCCCGCAATCATATTACGATGAGATAACATGACTCCCTTTGGATTACCTGTTGTACCAGAAGTATACATAATTGCAAATAAATCATCTTCCTCTACGTTTTCTAAAAATTGTTTCCCTACATTATGTTGAACTACATTTTCATACTTATCACCAATTGCTAAAACCTCAATCGTCGTTCCAATAGGATCTATTAATAGCTGATCACCAATAATTAGTTTTGGATTAGCATCATTCAACATATATAGATGCTCTTTCGGATGTAAACGATAATTCAATGGCACTTTGATAAGTCCGGCTAGCGAAACAGCAACATCTAATTCAATATGCTCTAACCGATTGGACATGAGAATGGCAATTCGATCTCCTTTTTCTAGTCCTTTTTCATGAAAGTAAGAAGAAAGTGCGTACGCTCTTTTCATCATATCCCCATAACTAAAAGCACGATATTGATCCTTTACTGCAATTTTTTCTGGATAAGCAGCAGCTGATTTCAATGCTAATTGTGCTAGTGTTTCCATCTTTACTCACTCCTTATTTGAAAACTGAAATACTGGCAATTTCATTAATTTATCTGGACCGCGTTTAAGTTCCACGTCTGTTAAAGGAAACAAAATGAATTCAATTGTTATAGCTACCGGATTTTCACCATCTAGAAAATGACCTCCGCTAATTTGCTGATTACAGTCGACAAACATCCCATGAAAGTGTACGTCTAACTGTCCATCAACATCATATCCAACAAAGCCAGTTCCATTTAGCAACTCTACCTCTGAATCACTTACTATTTTTTCAGAATACTGAAGGACACCATCAGTTGTCTTTTCCAACTGCACATAAGTAGCATACGTTAGGGAGCCTATACATTGGAATTGTGCTGCATGTATATCAAACTTTCTGCACACTTCTTTTATTCCTCCAAAAAGATCTATGTCCTTCATGAATCGTCCGACAATGCGCTTAGAATCCTTATCTAAAACCGCTTGTATTCGATCAGCCAAAGTTGTAACCTCCATCAACTTGCAGCACTTGGCCAGTCGTATAGCTTGACTCTGGAGATGCAAAGTATAACACCGCTTCGGCTATATCTTCTGGTGTACCCATTCTTTTGATCGTTTGTCTGCTAAAATCGTAAGGAACTCCTGATGTAATACCGGTAGCTGTTGCCCCTGGTGCTACGGAGTTACATGTAATACCATGTGCACCTAGCTCTTTTGCAACCCATTTCGTTAGGGCAATTACAGCACCTTTTGAAGCTGCATAAGCCGGACCGGATCTTCTAGTCCCATCCCCATCACCAGAAGAGGCACCACCGTTTATTCCGGAAATCGAACTTATATTAACTATTCGTCCATATTTCTGTTCCATCATATGTGGATGGACTACTGCCCGAATAAACAAAAACGATGCTTTCACATTTGTATCCAAATCTCTATTCCAAATATCCACTGTCATATCTTCAATACCTAAGCGGCCAGCAGTACCTGCATTATTCACTAGAATATGTAACTCACCAAAAGTATCTGATGCTCGAGCTACCGCCGCTTTCACAAATTCCTCATCGCGGATGTCTCCTAAACATTCTAATACTTGGGAATCCGCATTAATGGAACGGATTCTGTCAATCGTTTTGGCACAGGAGTTTAAATCTACCAAAACGATGTTCGCTCCTTCTCTAGCAAGATAAACGGCAGATTCCGCTCCAATCCCACTTGCTGCCCCTGTAATAATAGCTGTTTGACCATTTACTCTCATAATTCCATCTCCTTATTTATAATTAGTAAGTTATTTTATATTCATTAAGTCTGGTAAAAACGTAGAGATTTGTGGAATATAGGTGATTAGCAAAAGAATAATAATCGATGAAACTACAAACGGTAAAACACCACGGGATATTTCACCGAGTGAGGTTTTGGATATTCCAGTTGCCACATATAAATTTAGTCCGACTGGAGGTGTGAATAAACCAATCGCTAAGTTAACTGTCATAAATACCCCAAATACTGTCGGATCGACACCTAGTAAAATCATTATTGGCGCTAAAATTGGTACAAGAATATAGAATGCAGAAATTGCATCGATAAACATCCCAGCAATCAATAGAATAATATTAACAATTAATAAGATGATTATTTTATTGTCTGAGAGCCCTAGCATTGCATCAGAGAGTGTTGTAGCGATTTGCTCTGTTGTAATTATGTAAGCAAACACGGAAGCAGCACTTACGATGAACATAACAGTTGCTGTCTGAACGGAAGATGCCACTAAAATGTTAAATAAACTTTTTAAATTCAGTTCTTTATAAACGAAGAATCCAACGAAGAGACCGTAGAATACTGCAACTACCGCGGCTTCTGTTGGGGTAAAGAAACCTCCATAAATTCCACCCAAAATAATAACTGGGATCATTAATCCCCAGAAAGCATTAACAAATGCTTTCCATCTTTCTTTACCAGTCGCACGCGATTGTTGGATAAACCCTTCTAGTGGACCTTCTTTTTTCTCTTGTCTCCATCGAACGAACATAGCGGCAAGGACGAAACCGAGTCCAAGTAATATACCAGGAATAATACCAGCGATAAAAAGTCGGGCAATCGATACAGGAATTTGATCTCCTGCAACTACCGCGAAAACAATAAATGCAATACTTGGCGGAATAACGATTCCAATTGCCCCAGAACTCGCTACAAGAGCCCCAGCCGTTTCCTTTTTATAGCCATTCCCTACAAGTGCCGGAATTAAAATCCCACCAATAGCAGCAACAGTAGCAGGACCCGACCCTGAAATAGCTGCGAAGAAAATAGCTACAAGTACCGTTACAAATACAATTCCACTTTTTCTATGACCTACTAACGCTTGTGCAAAATCGATAAGTCGTTTAGAAATACCAGCTTGTTCCATGATTACTCCTGCCAACACAAAAAATGGAATAGCAAGCAGCGTGAACTTCGCCACACTTGTGTACATAATATCTGCCACTAACTCTAGCCCAAATAAACCACTACCTGTAAATAACACAACTATCGAGGATATCGCCAAAGAGACAGCTATCGGGATACGAAGCAAAACAAGAACCATAAACAATCCAAATAATAATATTGCTGTCATGCTGATTCCCCTCCGTTCACATTTTCATCGCGATACTCGATTACTGTTGCTTGGATCGTACGATATAGACAAAGTAATGCCCCTACTGGCATAGCTAGCGAAAATACCCATTGTGGCCATCCGAGAGAAGGTGTTTTTTGTCCCATATCCATTTGGAAAAGAACCATTTGGAATCCAAAATACAATAAGATAAGAAATAAACCACCCATAAGTAACCCAACTAATAATGTGATACCTTTCTTGAACACACCATTTACTCGGTCAAAGATAAGGGTAAATCCAAGGTGTGCGTTTTGACGCACACCAATGGAAGTTCCAACAAACGTTAAAAAAACGAATAAATTAATGGTAATTTCTTCAGTAAAGGATAATGAATAACCGGCAATTCCTCGAGAAAGAATATTTAGAAATGCAATGGTTGACATGACGGACATGACAATGGCAACAATCCATTCTTCCAATCTATTTAATACTTGATCCATCTCATTGTCCTCCGTTCTTAACGTTTCTGGAACGCGTTTAGTAGATCTTCTCCCCAAATACTTGTGTATTTATCGTAAAGTGGTTGAACTGCTTCTTTAAATTCAGCTAATTCTGCTTCCGTTGGCTCATACAACTTCATACCTGCAGCTTTCAGCTCTTCTAATTGTTTTGATTCTTTTTCTCTAGCTAACTCAACTTGATATTCCGCTGCTTCTTTTCCAAGCTTTGCAAATAATTCTTGGTCTTCTTTACTCATAGAATCATATAATTTTTTATTCATCCCTAATACAAGTGGGTCGTAGGAGTAATTCCATAGCGTTAAGTAATCTTGCACTTCGTTTAGTTTAGAAGAGTGAATTACATCGATTGGGTTTTCTTGCCCATTAATCGTTCCTTGTTGAAGAGATGTAAATACTTCTGAGAATGTCATTGTAGTTGGATCAGCTCCAAGTGCACGATATAAGTCGGTATACATTGTGATGCCAGGAATACGAATTTTCATTCCTTTTAAATCTGCAGGTGATTTTATTTCTTTTGTGCTATTTGTAATTTGTCGGAAACCATTCTCACCAAACCCTAGAGCTTTGACGCCTTTTTCTTCTAGAATTTTCGTAATAGCTTCTCCACCTTCTCCATCAAACACTTTATCTACTTCGTCTGTATTATTAAATAAGAAAGGTGCGCTTGCTACCCCAAATCGGTCATCTAAAATAGAGTAAATAATCGTTGAGTTGAATGTTAAGTCAGTAGAACCTTTTGAAAGCATTTCAACGGCTTTACCAGAATCCCCACCGGATAATTGTTCGTTTGGAAATACTTCAATTTTGATACGGCCATCTGTTTCTTCACTTACATCTTCCGAAAGCTTTTTAGCAGCTGCATACCAAGTAGAAGAATCGTTTACAGTCACCGACATTTTCAATTTATATTCTTTTTCTTTTGTTTCTTCTGCTGAACCCGAAGAACACGCCCCCAACAAAAGCATTGCCGCTAAACCTAATGATCCCAATTTCCAACTCTTTCTTTTCATAACATAACTCCTCCAAATTTTTATTGGTGAAACATTTTTCCATAAATAAAATCAACCAAATGTAATGCCTGGGTTGTAGTAGCTATTCCTTCTCGCTCAATCCCAACCTTCATCTGCAACAAACAACCAGGATTCGTTGTGATCACTGTACTGGCACTTACTTCCTTCACCTTCTGCATTTTAGATTCTAAAATAAGAGAAGCCATTTTAGGTTGTAGCAAATTGTATATGCCAGCAGAACCACAACAAAGTTCTGCATTTGGTAACTCTACAAACGTACAATCTTGCACAGCTTTTAATATATTACGAGGCTCGTCCTTCACACCTGTTACATTTCGTAAATGACATGAATCTTGATAAGTGACAAGTCCTACTGAATTGCTTGCTGGTAATTTTTCTAGAAAATCGATGATCCCTAACTTGACAAACAAGGAGGATATATCTATTTGCTTCGATGTAAATAACTTCGCTTTTTCATGTAAAATTGGATCATTTGAAAATAATTTGTCATATTCCCCTAAAAAAGCGCCGCAACCTCCTGCGTTATTCACAATGTAATCAATTTCTTCCAAGTCAAAAGCTTCGATATTTGTTTGTGCGTTTCGTTTCGATTTTTCTAATTCTCCACTATGACCATGCAGGGCTCCGCAGCATTGTTGACCTTTTGGTACTACTACGTCACAGCCTAATTTTTCTAGGATTGCTATTGTATTTCTATTTGTCTCGTTAAACATCGTATCCATCAAACAACCCGCGAAAAAAGCAACCTTTGCTTTCACTTTTGTTTTTTGTACATCAGCCTTTTTTCGTTTTGGGGGATCCGGTAATACACTTTCCATCTCCTTCATAAAAGGAGGGAAAAGCTCTAAAAAGCCTATCTTTCTCGCTACTTTTTGTAATCCGGATTTTTGATAAAAAGTTACGAGATTAACTGCTGATTGCATCTTCTTTTGATTCGCAAATAAATTATCAAATGCTCCTTTGCGAATTATTTTTTCCTTGAACGACTGTGGCTTTGTCGATAGAATTGCTTCCCGAGTTTCTTCTATTAAAGTACCGTATTGAACACCTGCCGGACATGCAGGTTCACATGCCCTGCACCCAAGACACAAATCGAAAGATTCTTCTATCGATCCGTCCCACATAATTTGTCCATCACGCACTGCTTTCATTAAAGCAATTCGTCCTCTAGGGGATTGTGTTTCATCGAAATTAGAGTGAATATACGTTGGACAGGCGGGCAGACAAAATCCGCAACGCATACAATCCATTAATCGATCATCGTCTACATGTGTCACGAAAGCTTGTTGCATTTTTTCTTGAAGCACGGTGGTCATGTTTGAACCACAACCCTCTGCTTGCGATCTTTTGCAAAGATTTTCCCAGGATTCATAATATTAAGTGGATCAATTGATTGCTTTATCCCTTTCATAACCTCAATCCCCGATGCTCCAATTTTCCATTCTAGATAAGGTGCTTTCATTTCTCCGACGCCGTGTTCTCCTGTAATCGTACCTCCCAGTCTAATAGCACTTTCAAAAATCTCACTAAAGGCGGCTTCCACTCTCTCCATTTCTTCTTTGTCTCTTGAATCTGTCAAACAAGTAGGATGTAAATTTCCATCTCCAGCATGACCAAATGTAAAAATCATCAACTCATATTTGGCTGCAATTCGTTGAATTTCCTTTACCATATTGGCAATTTCAGACCTTGGTACGGTAGCATCCTCTAAAATGGTCGTCGGCCTTTTTCTAGCTAATACTGATAATGCCACTCGTCTCGCGGTACTTAGCTGTAAAGCCTCTTCTGTTGACTGTGCCATTTGTGTTGATTTTGCTCCATGTTCCATACAAATTTTATGTACTAATTGCATATCTCGTTCAACCGTCTGTAAATCTCCATCTTGTTCAATAAGCAACATCGCTTCACAATCTGTTGGAAGACCGATTTTCATGTATTCCTCAACATTTTCAATCGTTCCTTTATCCATAAACTCTAAAGTGGCAGGAACTACCTTTGCCGCAATAATGGAAGAAACAGTTTCAGCAGCAGTTTCTAACTGGTCATAAAAAACAAGTAGTGTTTGTTTTGTTTGAGGTGCTGGTATTAGACCAAGTGTAATTTCTGTAATAACGCCAAGCGTTCCTTCTGATCCAACAAACAAACTAGTTAAATCGTATCCTGCTACATCTTTTGTTAGTTTTCCACCAGTTTTTAAGGTTTCTCCATTTGGCAATACTATCGTTAATCCTTTTACATAGTCTCGCGTCACCCCATATTTCAATCCTCTTAAACCACCTGAATTCTCGCTGACATTTCCTCCTATTGTAGATATTTTCATGGAACTTGGATCTGGTGGGTAAAATAAACCTTTAGGTTCTACAAGTTCATTAATATGTTGCGTAATTACACCAGGCTGGACGGTAAGTGTTAGATTTTCTTCATCAAAATCTAACACCTGAGTCATTCTATTAAAAAGGAGTACCACCCCGCCGGCATTTGGAACCGTTCCGGCAGCCAAATTAGTGCCAGACCCACGGGAGATTATAGGAACTCTATGTTCAGAACAGACTTTCACAATTCTCTGTACTTGCTCTGTATTGGCAGGTGATAATACTAAATCGGGCATCGCCTGAAAGTTAGCAGTTGCATCATACGAGTAAGCCAGCTTTTGCGCTATAGTTGTTTTAGCATTTTCTTTCCCTGTAATATCAATCAATTTTTGAATAATATAGTCTTCCATTTCTTCCCTCCTACCTAACAAAGAAATCGCTTTCACTTATTTTAATATTCAATTGATTATGAATATATGGATTTTTAAACAATCTTTCGACACATTTTGGACAATTTAATTGTGTAAACATACAAAAAAACATCCATAAGAGGATGTTTTTTTGTGTTTCTAGCCTTTTTTTAACTCTTCTGCTAACCGAACTCCTAAATATATTAAAAAGAGATCATGTGTTTCCGAAATACTAAGTCCCGTTAAATCTTCTATTTTTTGCAGCCGGTATGCCAATGTGTTTTTATGAATATGAAGCTTCTGTGCTGTATTTTTCATAGATTGGTTCTCACTAAACCACACGCTTAAATTATGAAAAAGTTCTTGATCGTCTAGCAAAGGGGCAACCGTTCTTTCTATAAATTGTTCTTTCGTTTCCTTCGGTAAACTATGTACGATTAAATCGAATAGCAACTCCCTTTCAAATACAATACGCCTATATTTCTGTGATACTTTTACTGCCCGCTCGGATTGATTGAACGAAAGAGCTAACTCATTATATTCGACCTGAGCACCTATCCCGACAGCAAGTTCCATTTTCATCTTTCGTTTCACATGTAACAGTAAATTTTCTATCTCAAGTTTTAATTTATTTTGTTCTAAAGGGGGAATAACTAAAATAATTTTTTCTTGCCCCCAGCGACTTGCCTTTAGCATGGGGTGTATGGTTTGCACAGACATAAAAAAATCAATATCCTCTACCTTGAATTTCCTTTTTTCATCCATCGCCTGAATCATTATAACTTGTTTATACAGGTCCACTTGAATATCTAATAATTCCGCTCGTTGATAAAACTTTTTATCCCTTGATGTTGAAGTAATCCAATCGATCATAAAAAACTCAAATTCACGAATTTTCTCCTCTTTTTCTTGTCTTTTCAATGAGTCTTGTATAAATAACTCAACCACTTTTCTTATAAGTAAGGCCTGTGGTTGAATATTCTTTGGATCACCTGTTACCCCTAAGACTGCAATTGGTTTTTCTTCTATGATAATGGGTATGGCAATTCCTTTTCGAACACCCCTCAACGTTGAAACTTCTTCCTCCGTCATATAAAGCAGTTTTTCTGCTTTAATACTAAGCAATGCACCTTCATGAAATTGATTTATCCTAGTCGGATCCGTACTCACTTGTATAAATCCCCTTGAATCAGTCAAAATTACCTCCTCTTTTATCAAATGACCTAGCTCATTTATAATCTCTTGACCCAACTCTTCAAAATTAAACATTTCACGCACCCCCTCACGTTTTGTATTTATTTAAATATTCGACAAAATCTCTTTAATCACCTTCAACAAATAACAACCGTTAAGCATGTGGAATATGTATAAGAATAATAATTCATCGCGCATACTCATATTAATAACAATAGAATTTGTTAATGAAAAGAATCGAGGCTCAGTATGAAGAAGAAAATTATTTGGATTACACTGATTTCCTGCTTTCTTCTCGGGGGAATTGTCTTTACGAATGGTTTGTATAATGAGGTCTCTGCTACAATTGAGACAATTCACGAGCCAGAAATCCGCAAAGTTTCAGAATTAAGAGAAACAAAAGTAGAAATAGTAAAAAAAGAACCCTTTTCTCTCCTGCTATTAGGCGTGGACGAGCGGGAAGCTGATGTAGGACGGTCTGATACAATAATTGTTTTAACTGTCAATCCTTCAACTAGTTCAATGAAAATGCTTAGCATTCCTCGCGATACGTATACAGAAATTATAGGTAAAAATAAAATTGATAAGATAAATCACGCATATGCCTTTGGGGGCATCGAAATGGCACTGCATTCCGTTGAAAACCTTCTAAATATCCCAATAGACTATGTCGTAAAAGTCAATATGGAAAGTTTCCTGGAAATAGTCGACACCGTTGGAGGTGTGACCGTTGAAAATACAAGTGCTTTTGAAGTATCCGATTATACGTTTAATGAAGGAAGTATTCATCTAAACGGAGAACAAGCATTAGACTATGTTCGCATGAGAATGGACGATCCACAAGGAGACTTCGGCAGACAAGCTAGACAGAAACAAGTACTTCAGGCTGTCTTAAAAGAAGGGGCATCCATTAACAGTTTGTTAAATTATAAAGAATTATTAAGTATTGTAGAAAGAGACATCCGGACAAATATGACTTTTGATCAAATGGTCGATATCCAAAAAGGGTACAAAAATGCATTAAATCAAGTGGATACCCTCTCTTTTCAACAAGGAGAAGGAAAACGTATAGATGGTATTTGGTATTATGTAATGGACGATACCGAGCTGAGTCAAATAACTTTAGAAATGAAAAAGCATTTGGAATTGAAGTAGTTTCTAACTTAGAGCTTAGGGAGAAGAATTGGGATGCAGGAGCAACTGATCACCTACTGAATAATACGGTTGAAAGCATTCGGTAAAAAGTAGTAAATCATGTTGTTATATGTAAAACACAGCAATGGTATTTGAAAATAACCAATAGATATTAGTATATTTGAAAAGAGACGATGCACAATTGTTCTGCAACGTCTTCTTTAATGGTTAATTCAGTAACAATTTAAATGTGAGCTTTCCACCGTTTCTTAATTGAGCTACTTTCCACAAATCTGAATCCGCTACTTTCCCAATTGTTGCATAGCCACCGACTGTTTGTGCATCAGCCATTAATATTACTGGTTGACCATTCGAGGGGACTTGTATTGTGCCAAATTGGGTTGCTTCAGACAAAATATCACTTTTATCTATAAAATGAAGTTTTGGGCCATTGAAATAATAACCCATACGGTCGCCGCCTCTATATGTATACTCGGAGTGAAAAAAAGTATGGATGCTATCTTCTTTGAATAGAGAAAGATGTGGGCTTTCCCAAACAGATACTTCCACTTCCCGATTATATATAGGTACTTCCGTAGTGATCAAGCCGCGCCTAAGATTTACTTGCGGAATATTAGGTACCGACAAAATAGTTCCTTTTTTTAAAGTATCACCTATACCCGCCCTTATGTAGGCAGAATTACTTCCCATAATTGTTTCCGTAACGAATCCACCCAGTGCAAAAATATATGCTATACTCCCTTGCATTGGTTTTACAAAAGACAATACCTGTCCCTTACTTACAGTAATAGTCTTCCACAATGGAATTTGTCTTCCGTCTATTTCCGCCTTAAGATCTGCTCCCCCAATTACAATTGTATGTGCTGCTAAGATCTCAAGAGAAAGTCCTCCTAAAAATAATTCAATTGCTGTAGCATTGGATGAATTTCCAATAATTTTATTTCCTAGTCCGAAAGCATAGGTATCCATTGGACCTGCACTAGGCATTCCAAATGCACGATAGCCTTTCCTTCCTTTATCTTGCAAAGATGCATATACACCTTCTTTATGTACACGAAATAATTCTTTCATTAGATCCTCTCCAGAGGAGCAACCTTTACATTTTTTGCTTCCAGTATTTTTCGAGTTTTTTGTACAATCTCTGCAACATTGTTTCCATCACCATGAAAGCAGAGTGTATCAGCATTTATATCAATCATTTTACCACTTCTTGTTACTACTTGATTTTTCATTACTATATTCTCTACTTGTTCCATTATTTCTTTAAAATCTGTAAGTAGAGCATCAGATTGACCTCGACCAACAAGTCGGCCTTTATCATCATATTTTCGATCTGCAAAAGCTTCTCCAGCTGTTTTCAACCCTAAGCTAGCTCCTGCCTTTAGCAATTCGCTATTGCAAAGTCCAAAAAGAATTGCGTTCGGGGCAGTATCTAACACGGCTTTCGCTATTGCATTTGCTATCTCTTCATCCTCCGCAGATCTATTATACAAAGCACCATGTGGTTTAACATGAGAAAGTGACACATGATGAATATGACAAAATGCTTGTAAAGCACCTATCTGATAAACGACCATTTCGTAAACTTCCGTGGAACTCATATTAAGGTTTCTTCTACCGAAACCTTGTTTATCAGGATAACCAGGGTGAGCACCTATAGAAAGATGATTTTCTTTTGCAGCCTGAATTGTCTTGTTTATCACTGTGAAATCACCTGCATGAAATCCGCAAGCAATGTTTGCGGAAGTAATTACTTTAAAAAGTGCGTCATCTTCCCCTATAATATAGTTGCCAAAACTTTCCCCAACATCTGCATTCAAATCAATTCTCATATATTCACCTCTTCTATGAATCGGTCAATTGCATGCCAATTATTTTTCATTTCGCACTCTATTTTTTCAAATTCTGCATTAGTAACAGGAGAAAATTTTAAACGATCACCTGGCTTTAAAGTGAAGGGATTATCCCGCTTTAATGAAAAGATTTCTAAAGGAGTTCTGCCTATTATGTTCCAACCTCCCGGTGATTCAATTGGATAAATACCAGTTTGATTTCCCCCAATACCTATCGTCCCTTTTGGAACTTTCAGCCTTGGCTTATCAAGTCGAGGAACAAATAGCTCGGAATCCAAATCACCTAAGTACGGAAAACCTGGTAAAAAACCTATCATATAAACGGTGTATATTTTTTGCGAATGTAATTGAACGATTTCATCCTTCGTTTTACCTATTAAACGCTCTATTCTTGTTATGTCTTCGCAATAAGGCTCCTCATAACAGACTGGGATAGTAACCTGTCTTGCAGAAGAAAGCACGCTATCTTCTTTATAATTTTCCCATTTTTCAAGAAGGGCTTCTATATTCAAAGTATCCAGAATCGCCGACTTATAAAAAAATACAGTAATTGTATGATAGCTAGGAACTACTTCTTCTATAAATTGCTGCCATTCTGAATTCAATAACTTAGTGAATGAATGAACTGCTTTATATATTTCCAGGCTAATCACTTCCCCAAAATTGAATCGAAGTGTCCTTTCCCCCGTTCTCCATACCAAAGGCAAATTATTTTTCATGCTCATCTAACACTTCGATGCAAGTAATAATTCCCTGCTTCAAATCTACATGGGACCAGCTAGGAATTTTTCCATGCTCAATAGCAAGTTCATGTGAAGCCGGTATATGTATAAAGCCCGAGAGCATCTTGCTGTTCGTTGTTTTTACAAAATGCAAGCCTTCATACATCACATTATTACATAAATAAGTACCTGCGCTATTTGAAATCTCGGCAGGTAAACCATTTTCAATAAGCTTGTTCACCATTTTACGGATCGGCAATGTTGATAAATATCCTGCATCTCCAGTTTCTTGGATCAACTCGTCCTCAGGTTTATTTCCTTCATTATCAGCATCACCATCTTTTATGTTAATCGCAATACGTTCCGGAGTTATTTTATATCTTCCCCCAGCTAGCCCAAGGGAAA
This sequence comes from Bacillus sp. FJAT-22090, assembly GCF_007676755.1. Taxonomy (GTDB): domain Bacteria; phylum Bacillota; class Bacilli; order Bacillales_A; family Planococcaceae; genus Psychrobacillus. Next base: position 471,935 of record NZ_VEBK01000001.1, read on the forward strand.
TATGTACATCTGGCTGAGTTTCTTCTAATAATCTTAATAATTGTTGTCCAGAAGATTTAAAATCTACCGTCAATACTTTTCCGATAATTTGAAATCCACCAATGACCATTCCATCTAATTCCTCCACAATTTTCATTGTAGGATTTACTTTATAGTGCAAAAATGGTTCAAATCCAGTTAAAAGTAGTTTTTTCATCATTTCTCCTCCAATTGTAATTTTAGTGGACGTATCCGAAATTTTTGTAAAGAATTTTGAAAAGTTTCTACCGGAGTATTTTTTAGTACATCTATTATTCCACTATTAAAAAGATATTGGGATTCCACACAACTTTCTAACTTTTTACCATACACTACTTCGTCTGCAGCCTCTGATATTATATCCGCAGCCACCCATTCTGGATAACGAAGAATACTAACAGTTGGATATGTTGGAGTAACACTTTTCTGACGATAAAAATTTATAGACGATGCCTCTTCAATAGGAAATACATCCGGTAACCATGCGTGACCATATTTTATAAAACGTGCTTTCCAGTAAGCATTTTCTTCTGCGATAGTAGTACCGTGAAATTTATTGTTAATCGATTGTACTATTATTTCGAGATTTTCAGCTAGACATTTTTCATTCACTTTTTGAGAAATCCGACCTATCCCATAAATCTTCGCACTTGGTATAAAGTATGAAACAGGAAATCTTGGTGGACTATTATATCCCGCAAAAGGCTGAATCCATTCGTGTGACGGAATACCATGATTATCTACAACAATGTCAGGGGCCCATCTTCTCATCACTTGTGGTAAGATATTTGCTTCCCCAAAAACAGTTTGTTGATATTTTACATACGCAAACTCCAATCCAACAGCATTATAACGTGCTGCATGATGTTTCCATTCCGGTTGCTCTATAATCATTTTAGAAAGTAAATAGTTTCCATCAATATTTGCTAAAGGAATAATAATAATGTTCAGTTCTTTCAAGTACTCCTTATTACTAGACAATTCTTTAGCTAAGCGTAAAACTGCAGGTGTGCTTGATACCTCGTTGGCATGATGACCAGCTTCTATAACAATAGTCTTTTTGAATAGTGTAAGCTTCAAGGAAGCATCAAACTTTTCCCCTGATGGTAAAAAACACTCAATGATAGGAATATTTAAACCATAATAAGAATGATCAGGATATGCTATATGAAGTTCTTTATTTACTTCAATAAAATTACTTAATTCGGGCAATGACCAATTTATATTTGCCTTAAATTTTTCTACAACACAAGAAAAGCTACCGTTATTTGAGCTTACAAATGCCATTATTGCATTGCTTCTACTATTGAAATGAATTTCAGTAGTTTGGACAATTAAAGGAGTATAATCCACCCATTCAAATACTTGAATTCTTGCTTTTGGTCTTTTGTCCTCATTAACATGCATAAATGGATAAATCCCACCTGGCGCATCCAACGAAGTACCATACTTTTTCTTTCCCCATTCTGCAAAATAATCTAGTGTATTAAAGTATAAATCCTCATAAAGGGCTTCCATAGAGGAGATACGTTCTTCATCTAAAAATAATTTTTCTTCTTGTTCGCTCATCCAAACGTCGAAGACAATACGATCGAATAACGGTCTATTAACACCTTGTCCCTCGTTAATATTTTTTAGTTGTTCTGTCATCCTAGGAAGAAACTCGTTCAAATAGAACAAATAAAACCGTTCTCGATCAGTTGGGATTAAGTGAGTTTCAATTTTGTTATCGTTTCTGTAAATACGAACGGCCCCTGTATTCGGATACGCAAATTTCCCTTCTTCTACATAAGGAATTTGTATAATTGGAACATCCAAACTTCCCAGCTGAATACTTGTACCGTCTTTTTTTGTTCCGTACACGTTAAATGTATGTTCTAAATGATCCACTTTATAAAAAGTGATATCATCTACGTTTAAGTGAGTATATTTTTCAAGATATGCGTCAATTGGATACATTTCTTGTATCCATCGTATCGGTAATTCTAAACAAGCATCATTATCTTCTTTTTTTACATAGATTTTTATTTCAATTATATCTTCTGTTATGATTGGAAGTATTTCTTCACGAACCCATTGAAACCCTGTTTTAAAAGCGGAATGTACTTTTACATTCTTCAACTGTGGACAAGTCATCCAAATATCTTGTTTCAGTTTATCCCGGATATGTAGCGGTTCAGAAATAAATACTTCAATTTCATCACCAGCCAATAAGGTAATATCATTTAGTACTCTATAAACTAATTCAATTTCAGATTCATCTTCCCATTCCTCTTCCAAAAGTAGCTTGGACGGCTTTTTTTCATCTAATCGAATTTTCTGTTCCCAGTAACCAAAAGTTCCTTTTTCGCTCCAGTTTTTTTGATTGTTCAACCAATTTAATGCTGTGACTACTCCAGTGATATTTCCTTCTAGTTTTAGTGTATTTGCTTTTAGGAGCTTTAATTTTGTCTGTTCACCTGACTGTATGGTAAAACTAATCTTTGCAGTAGGATTATTCGTAACTGGCAGTATAATTTCCGTACAATACAATGCAGCCCTTGCAACAAAGTGACATAACTCTATGAAGGTCTCTCTGTTCTTCATATTAGGTTGTATATCTATGTTTAAACTAAGTGTTTGATAAGGTGATGCCTCATTGTCAGCTCCAAAGCCCGAAAAGCTCCAGATGTCCGCTAAACTCCGAATAGGCTTAATGACCGATTGTTGTGAGTCTTCATAAATAGGATGATCTACACCAACAGTTGAAAGCTGTGATAATAATTTTGAACACTCTTTTTCATTTTCATAATAGATAATTATCATTCGATTTTCATAAACAATATAACTGGAGGGCTGATTTTCTTTAAAAATCATCTTTACCTTTTGACCATTATATTCAAAAAAGTTATACGATAACGCAGTTGTTTCATATCCCACTCTTACAAAGAAGTCCAATAACCCTTCAGGCATGAAGCCATATGGCAAATCTACAAATAGAGAAACACCATCTATTACATTATCTTGATTTTTGTCTAATAAAATCCCATCTATAGTCCAGATTTTTTGTAGATTTTCCAGATTCATTTCCCCCTATACTTTCATATTTGGATCGAAACGATCTCTTAACCAATCACCTAGCAGATTAAATCCTAAAACTGTTAACATAACGGCAACACCTGGAAATACTGATGTCCACCATGCTGTAGTTATATAATTCCGACTATCCGCAAGCATTCCTCCCCATGAAGGAATGGTAGGATCAACTCCTAGACCAAGAAAAGTTAAAGATGCTTCTAACAATATAAACTCAGCAATATACATTGTGCCTAGTACAAAGATAGAGGATAGAACGTTCGGAAAAATGTGCTTTCTAATTATAGTGAACTTTGTACCACCAATTGCTCTCGCAGCTTGAACAAATTCTTGCTCTTTTAGCGCAATAACCTGTCCACGAATAAGTCTCGCAAATCCTACCCAGTAGGTTAAACCTAAGATGATTATTATTTTCCAAATACCTGTACCTAGTATACTCATTACAACGATAGCAAATAAAATGAAAGGGAACGCTAGTTGAATATCGGCAACACGCATAATAAAATCATCTAACCACTTACCAAAATAACCTGAAACCAATCCTAAAATCGTTCCAATAATAAGCGAAATTAGTACTCCAAAGAAACCTACCATTAAAGAGATTCTCGCACCGTATAATATTCTAGTAAGTAAGTCTCTTCCCAATTGATCCGTCCCTAAAAAGTAAACAGATTCCCCAGTCGAATCTGCCCAAGATGGTGGATTCAATCTAGATACTAAGCTTGCTTTTCCCGGATCAAATGTTGTTAACCATGGTGCAAAAATTGCACATCCTACACTGATCACCACTAAAATAATCCCGATAAAGCCTGCTGGATTTTTTTTGATAAACCTCGTAAACCTTTTCCAAAGAGATTTTTTGGATAGGGCTAATGAGACTTCATTTGATACTACGGCCATTAGTGACTCCCCTTTCCAGTTTTAATACGTGGATCGATTACTGAATAGCTTAAATCTACAAGTAAATTAACAACAACCATTATGACTGCTAAAAATATTACTCCCCCCTGGATAACTGGGTAATCGCGTTGATTAATCGCATCTATTATTAACCTTCCAACGCCCGGCCACGCAAAAACTTGTTCCACAATAACAGTTCCACCAAGTAGTGAGCCAAATTGTAGCCCTAAAAAAGTAATAGTCGGTAATAACGCATTTCTAAATGCGTGCTTGATGATTACAGACCATGTACTTATCCCTTTAGACTTTGCAGTTGACATATATTGTTGATTCATCACTTCCAGCATAGATGAACGAACTAATCTCGCTAAAATTCCAGATAAAATCATTCCTAAAGTTATAGACGGAAGGATTAAAGATGAAAAACCATCGAAACCCGAAGAAGGAAGCCATTGTAAAGTAACTGCAAATACTAGAATTAGCATAATACCTAACCAAAAGTTCGGAAAGGATATACCTATTAAAGAAAAAATTCTCCCAAAAAAGTCGATAGATGTTCCTCTTTTTACTGCAGATAGTATCCCTACAGGAAATGCTATAAAAACTGCTATTACAATACCACCTAGTGCAAGGGCTAATGTTGCCCCAATTTTTTCTAATATTAAGTCTGTAACGGGCATTCCACTTCTGAAGGATTCTCCAAAATCAAGTGTCAGAAGCCCTTTCAAAAATAATCCATACTGTATGTATAGCGGCTTATCTAAGCCTAAGTTTTTCGTTACCTCTTCAATAGCCTCTTTTGACGGTTCCCCAGCACTAAACATAACGGACACAGGGTCACCAGTTAAACGGATGGAAAAGAAAACAATAAGTGAAATGACAAATACAACTAGTATAGTATGGAGTAATCTTCGAGTAACATAGGTTAACATGGCTATTCCTCCGTATCTTTAAAAGAAAGGGATAGTATGAGATGTTCATACTATCCTTTTCAACATTACTTTTATTCAACCGTTACTTCTTCAAAACGCATACGGTCTTCATTTGGTGGTTGGAAGTTTTTCAGGCGTTTATTAACTGCATATAAATCTACAGCTTGATATAGATTTACTTCTGGTGCTAGCTCATATAACACTTCTGTTAATTCCATAAAAATCGCTTGACGCTCTTCTTGATCAACTGTTGCGCGCTCAGCAGCTAGTAACTCTTCTACTTTTTCATCTTTAAAGGATGGATTCCACTGCTCACCTTCGTGATACATCAAGTATGCAGTGTTATCAAAGTCTAGCGTCCAGCCACCCCATCCTTGGCGATACATATGACCTGCATCTCCTTTTGGAATGAGATCAGATGTTAAGGTTGTCCCATCTACACTATTAATATTAAGTTTTAACCCAACTTCTTCTAAATAGAACGAAACTGCTTGAGCGATTTCTTTAAAGTTTCCGTCTGTACCAGGGATGAATAGGTCTAGTGATGTTCCTTCAGCGACTCCCGCTTCTTTTAATAGTTCTTTAGCTTTTTCAGGATCATATGGATACGGTTTTAAGTCGGGATTATTACCAAATGATAACTCACTTTGGTATGTACTAATCGGCTTACCAAATCCACCAAGAATTTCGCTAATTATTTCTTCTTTATTAATCGCATAATTAAGTGCTTGGCGAACTCTTACGTCTCCAAGAGGTTCTTTTGCAGTATCAAATCTTAAAGAATAAACAGTAGGAGTTCCCACTTCCTTAAGCTCTAAGAAATCTGTACTTTTTACCGTTTCTGCTTGTGCTACTTCTACACGTTTCATAACATCAATTTTTCCAGTTTGTAATTCTGCCAAACGAGTAGAAGCTTCTGGAATAACCTTAAATGTTATACCATCCAATTTTGGAAGTCCTTCTTTCCAATAATTTTCATTCTTTTCTAGGACAACCTCTTGATCTCGTTTATAGCCAGTCATTTTAAATGGACCTGTTCCTACTGGATTATTATTAAAATGTTCATCTCCCTTTTCTTCAATATATTTCGGAGGAACAATCACTGCACCGTAGCCAGAAAGTTTTGTTAATAACACTGGGTCTGCACTATTCAAATGCATAGTTATTGTGTATTCATCATTTACTTCCACAGAGTCAATCGAGTTATAATTTGAATATTGTGGGCCTTTTTTCCCTTCATCACCTAATAATCGATCGAATGTATATTTAACCGCATCTGCATTAAATGGTTCTCCATTATGAAACTGAACTCCTTGACGAAGTGTGAAGACTATCGTTTTATCATCCTTGTATTCCCACTTTTCCGCTAATCCCGGGACTAATTCTAAATCAAGTGTACGATCTACAAGTCCTTCAAACACTGAGCTTGCTACGGAACTCCAGTCTAATAAAAATGTATCAATTGGATCCCAACTTTGAGGATCACTAGATATGCCTACAACTATTTCATTTCCACGGCTTGTTGCTGGATTTTCCCCTGATGAAGATTTTTTATCTCCTTCGGTAGATTTACCTCCCCCATTCGAACATGCAGCTAAAACTAACATTAATATTGCTAGTACAGCGACTAATCTAGGTTTTAATGTTTTCTTCACTTTTTCATCCCCTTAATGTTTTTCTATATTTGATAATCCATATGGATATGGATTAGTGTAACCTATTTTTTGGGAAATAATTTCTGCTGCTTCCCAAAGAGGAACTAGAAAGTCATTTACCTTTTCTCTCGGTAATGAAGTAGAAAACCCCGCGATACTTATTGAAAATTCAACTTCGTTCAATCGGTTAAAAATTGGGGCCGCAATAGACACCGTTCCTTCTTCAAGTTCTGAAACACTATAAGCGAAACCACTTTTTCGAGTTTCATGAATAAAAGACCAAACATCCTCAACTCTTTGTGGTGTTTGACTTGCATAAAAAGTCAATGGTTGCTTTAAGATATCCGATATTTCATCATCCGATAAAAAAGATAATAAGATGCGTGTACAAGCCCCTGCATATAGAGGAGCTCTCCTACCTGTTTTCGTATATAGACGGACAGGTCTTGTACTTTCCACTTTTTCTATATAAACACCTTCATCCTTATCTCTTGAAACTAATTGAACTGCTTCATTAAATTTAGATTGTAGTATTTTCATATGGGGTAAGGATATATTACGAATCTCTAAATTACTCGAAACGATACTCCCTAAATACATTAGCTTCAGTCCCAATGAGTAGGTATCCCCTTCTACTAATAATCCATTTTTCTCTATTTCCGAACGTTGTAGAAAGCCATGGTCTACGAAAGTTTTGAGTAATCGATGGACTGTTGGTTTTGGTATTTGTGAGTAAGCAGATATTTCATCTAGACGCCAAAAAGGTTTTTCTTCCGTAAATAAGTCCAGTAATTGAAATCCTTTTTCTATTGTTTTGCTCATAAATTCACCACATCTTTTGGTTGATGTAGATGGCAGGATACAAAGTGGTTACCTTCCGTCTCCAATAGAATCGGCTTCACTGTCTTACAAACCTCCATACAAGCAAAACATCTAGGATGAAAAGTACAACCTGATGGTGGATTGGCAGGACTAGGAACATCTCCTTTTAGAATAATCCTTTCCTTTTTCTGCAATGGATGAGCACTTGGAAGTGCAGAGAGTAATGCGGTGGAATATGGATGATTAGGATTATCATATAGCTTTTCTCTATCTGCTATTTCAACCATTTTTCCTAAATACATAACTCCTATTCTGTCACAAAAATGTTTAACGACACTTAAATCATGAGAGATGAAAATATAAGTTAAACCAAATTCTTTTTGTAAATCCCTCATTAGGTTCAATACTTGAGATTGAATGGATACATCCAATGCCGAGACTGGTTCATCTGCGACGATGAGCTTAGGTTTGGAGATCAATGCTCTAGCAATTCCAATCCGTTGTCGTTGTCCACCCGAAAATTCATGAGGAAGACGTTTCAATTGATTAATTGTTAGCCCTACTTGATCAGCTACCTCTAAAACTCTTCTCTCTCTTTCTTCCCTATTAGTAATTCCAAAGTTAATGAGTGGTTCCTCAATAATGTCAAAGACTCTCATTCGCGGATTTAAAGAAGCAAAAGGGTCTTGAAAAACAATTTGTATATCTTTTCTCATTAACCTCATTTTATTTTGATCAAGTGATGCAAGGTCTGTCCCTTCAAAAAAGACGGCACCTTCAGTCGGCTCCAACAATCTTAAAATCGTCCGACCGACAGTACTTTTTCCACATCCCGATTCTCCAACAATTCCAAAAGTTTCTCCACGTCTTACTTCAAATGAAATGTCGTCAACGGCTTTTACTTGTTGGATGGTTTTATTGCCGAACACTCCCCCTTTAATGGGAAAGTATTTTTTTAGGTTTTCAACTTTTAATATTGTTTCTTCATACTTCATTACTCGTCACCTCAGCTGATGTTTCTGAATCATAGAGCCAACATTGAACACGTGTATTATCTGCCGTTGTAATAAGTGGTGGTTTGTCTGAACATTTATCATGTGCTTTACTACATCTCGGAGCAAAGCGACAACCTTTTGGCATACTTCCAGGTGCTGGTACAAGACCAGGTATAGAAGATAAATATTCTTTTTGCTCCGAAATGTTTGGAAGCGATTCCATTAATCCTTGTGTATAAGGATGTTTAGGTAAGTCAAATAAGTTCACCACATTTGCCTCTTCTACTATTTCTCCTGCATACATAACTATTACTCGATCACACATTTCAGATACAACTCCCAAATCATGAGTGATCAATACAATAGACATATGTAATTTGTCTTGTAAACTTTTCATTAATTCTAGAATTTGTGCTTGAATCGTAACATCAAGTGCAGTAGTTGGTTCATCTGCTATCAATATTTCTGGATTGCACGATAAAGCTATAGCTATCATAATACGTTGTCTCATACCACCAGAGAGCTGATGAGGATACTCATCTATTACTTGCTCCGGTCTTGGTATTCCCACTAACTTCAGCATTTCTATCGCTCGATTTCTAGCTACTTTCTTCGAAACTGATTCATGACTTAGTATCATTTCAACAATTTGACTTCCTATTGTATAGACTGGGTTCAAAGAACTCATAGGTTCTTGAAATATCATAGATATCTTTTTTCCACGCACTTTTCTCCAGTCCTTATTTTTAAATTGCTTAAAATGTAAGTCTCCCACTTGAATATCGCCATTTTGCCATTGTACTCCTGTTGGAAGCAATCCCATTAAGGAAAGAGAAGTCATGCTCTTTCCACATCCCGACTCCCCAACAATTCCCAGTGTTTCACCTTTATTTAATTTAAAGCTAATGCCGTTTACAATCGCAATTTCTTTATCATCCTCTTCTTTTATACCAACTTGAAGATTCTCTACATTCATGACTTCCGAAATCATTGAGTCACACCTCACCGTTTCATTATATGGAACGTCATTTCATATAATGATTTTATTTTCTAATTGTAAATAATATTAAGACTAATTGCAATAGTATTTTTTTATACTTATTACCATCCATCATCTTATAAATTTGTAATCTCGGTATAGAAACACTCCTAGAAAGCTATTTATAAGCCCAACCTTTTGTAATTTCATATAAAAATCCAGTGAATGTATTATTCACTGGATTTTCCTATACCTTTTAACTGTGCTCTTCTCGAAACCACTCACATGTTTTCATTGGATCTCCGACTTTCCGCAATGACCAAGTTTCTTCTATAAAAATAGTGCTCAGTAAACCAATTTGTGGCTTACACTCTATTTCTACAGCAATGACACTCTCATAAACGCGAGCCATCTTTTTGGCTAGACCTTTCGCTTCGAATGTTTGCAAATCTTCATCGAGTCCTGCAAAAGTTTTTAGCTCTTCTTTTAATTCAGCTAGTTTAGACGCAACGATTGCTAATAACTTAGAGTTTTCACACTGTGCTAGGCGATTTTCCAAATGCTTTACAAATATTTTGTGAATTTCGAATTTATTCACTAAACGCACTAGCTCTAATGCTAATATATTCGCCGTGCCTTCCCAAACGGTTAACACTTGCGCATCTCGAAGCAGACGTGGTGTTACAAAGTCTTCAATATAACCATTTCCGCCATGCATTTCAATTGCCTCATGCGCAAAGTGAATCGCTTGCTCTGCAGTTTCTTTTTTCATTAAGGCAATACATAGTCGATTTAATAGGATTTCTTCCTTTGAGGCAGCTCCACTAACAACTCGGTCGTATAAATCGATCAAATCGAATGTAGCATATAACTCGATTTCTAATTTCGCACGTAAACGCCCAAGAGAATCTTGAACCATTGGAAATCTGTTCAGCCTACTTCCAAATGCAGTTCGCTTCTCTGCATAAGCAAATGCTTCATTATAAGCACGACGCATAATTCCGAGTGAAGCAACTGTGTTGCAAATTCTAGATAGATTAAGTGCCTCCAGCATATATTTTAATCCATTCGTTGGATCACCTACGACATAAGCAAGAGCCCCATCAAATTCTACTTCTCCGCTAGGTACAGCCCGCACACCCAGCTTATCCTTTAACCGTCGAATTTTAACTCCATTTAATGTCCCTTCTTGAGTTCTCCACGGTACGGCAAACAAAGTAAGCCCTTTAGAACCACTTAGGGCATCCTCTTTTCTAGCCAGTACCATGGCAACACCAGCCATCCCCGCATTCGAAGCAAAATACTTTTCTCCAAATAAACGATAATGCTCTCCATCCGCAATTGCCTTTACAACGTTTGCACCTACATCGGAGCCACCTTGTCGTTCCGTTAAAAATGTTGCCCCCTCATACAGTTCTAAATCTCCCGTCGCCGCAACATGGGGTAAAAATTTTTCCCTCACTTCCTTATTCGCATAATGTTCTAGAAGAAAACTAGTTGCCATCGTCAACGTTACAGGACAATAAAAACCTGGCTCTGCTTGGGACAATACATACCCTTGTGCAAAACTATATACATAGTTTCCTTTATGACCTAGCTCAGGAATATCCTTATGCAAGTAACCGACTATTCCTGTTTCATACGTTTCCCTCACCGTCTTTTTGTATCCTTCATTTACCCAAACTAATGATTGATCATCGCCAAACTTATCATATTTTATTAGATTTGGTTCTCCTACTCGATCAGTATGACGGGCGCGTTCATCTATTTCATTGGCAACAAGCTGCCCAAACTTAATAAGTTCTTTTTCCGCATATGCTTGAAACTTTGTATCTAGCTTTGTTTTTAGAATATCCTGTAGCGATTCATCATGGCTATAAAAGTTTTGACGTTTCACTTTAACTTGCCCCCTTCTTTAATAATTACTTTCATATATTTTTCGATCCATTACTCAAGAGTGCTTTTTTGTTCAAACAGTCTTGGATTTCATAGCTAGCCCGTTAGAAATGTTTTAATTCATTCGAATTGTTTGGGAAACTTCCTGTTAAAAAAACTTTTACAGTTTCTCCCTATCTTCTTGTGTAACTCCCACTATAGAACCATTTTTTAACTTTCCAGAAAAAAGCGCGTGTAATTTTTCCATTTCTTCTTTCATTTCCTGTAACTCTTTTACTTTCTCTTCTATATGCTTTTCACAGATCCCCACCCCTTTAGGATTCTAATTTCAGCTTATCATTAACGTAAACTTCAACAGAAAAATTTGCAAGACCTTTTCGAATTAAGTACCTCTCATAACGCTAAACGTGATCAACTGGGCATTGCAAGCAACAATATGTGGATAAAAATGCAATGTAGTTTAATAAATAAGAAAAGACATTAAACGAAATCGTTTAATGTCTCTTTCCCCTCAATAAGAGTCGTATATATCAACATATTTCCATTCATTGTTTTCTTTTTTCAATAAGTAGACAATCGTTACAGTCTCAGAATCGTTGCCTTCTGTTATGGTTTCCGTCACTTCCACATACGCATACCCATCAATAATTGAATAGACATTCATGTCTAGTAATTCGTACTTTACATCTACTTGATCAAACATAGCTCGAAGGTCTTCTTTTAAATATTCATAGTCTGGATACTCTGAGCTATATAGATTGAATACTGCTTCTACGTTTTCACTATTAAACAATTCATTTGTTTTTACAAAGAACTGGTTCAATTCTTTTTCCTGTTCTATAAAACTAGCATCTTTTCGGATAACTTCGCTATATAAATCAAATAAGCTATAATATATGTCATCATCTGCAATAAGGTCCAATGAATTAAATAATTCATTGACTTGTTTTTCTACTTGGGCCGCACTTGCCTTTTGGGCTATAAGCGTATTTAATTTTCCCAAAGCATTATTGGCAGTAATTGTATATTTTACCTCGTCTAATAACAATTCTGCAGGAGCTTTATATTTGGATAAAAAAGCATCTCTTGTAGATTTCCCGTATACTTTGTAGAGCAGCTTTGCTTGTTTTCTAATCTCTGCAGATAATTCATGATATGTTTTTTCTGTAGATTCAGCTAGTGGATTTTCAGAATATAATTGCTGAAACTTCTCAGTTAAATTAGCAATTTTATTGCCAGAAGTAACTGCATCAATATACCCCATTGTTCGCGTATAATGAACCCCAACATTGTCTTCTAATCTTTTTTCTAGCTTCTGCTTATCAGTTCCATTCAATTGAGTGATTTCTTTTTGAGCCTGAAAATATGCAGATTTTGTAGCATTAAATGTTTTCAAATCAGGCGTTTTTATTTCCTTAGTTTTCTCATAAGAAATTTGCCATTTAAGCGTTCCTGCATATGTCTCGGCTGTTTTAAGTAATGACTCAGCATTTCCTATAGAAGCAGCAGAAACAGATGAATATGGTATCAAAACTGCCGAACTAAAAATCCCTAAAGCTAATGAACACGAAATAATTTTTTTCATAGTATTCTCCATTCGACTCACTATCGTAAGCCTATTTTTATAATAAAAAGGTTATTCAAATAATTCTATTTTAGTTTAAAGAAAAATAGAACGCAATCTTTTTCGAAATTTAACGTAGTGCTAGAGCTACGAAAAAGCTAATCAGTATGTTCTCTTTCTTTAAAAAGGCTAATATACTCCCATAAAATGACTAAACGAGAGCAACCAAAAAAGACACTAAACGTGAAATTTAGTGTCATCCAATTTTAAAGAGATTGTATAAAAGCTTCTAATCGATTTAAGCCTTCTGCGAGAACTGGCATCGAGTATGCATAGGAAATACGAATATATCCCTCGCCATATGGAGTAAAGGCATTTCCTGGAACAACTGCAACCCCGCCTTCTTGCAATAATTTTGTCGCAAAATCGAACGAATTCATCCCATAGTCTTTTATGGAAGGAAAAATATAAAACGCACCGTTTGGCTTTACAACAGGGAAACCTATTTCAACTAATCGGCGATACACAAAGTCTCGTCTCTTTACATATTCTACATTCATATCTGCTGGTGTATCTTTTGCATTTGTTAAAGCTTCGATCGCCGCATATTGAGCTGGGAGCGAAGCACAAATTGTATTAAATGCATGCACTTTCACCACATGTTGCATCACTTCAGCTGGCCCCATTAAAAAACCAATACGCCATCCTGTCATGGAATGAGATTTGGATAATCCATGGATATAAAACAATTTATCTCTTATTTCATGATAAGAAGCAAAGGATACATGCTTACCATTAAAGGAGTTTTCACTGTAAATTTCATCTGTTAGTATGAACAGGTCTTTCTCTGCTATCACTTCAATTAAGTTATCTATCGTTTCTTTGGATAGAACAACTCCTGTTGGGTTAGAAGGATTATTAAAAAATACTGCTTTTGTTTTTTCGTTTATTAGCTCCGCTAGTTTTTCCGCAGAAGGTTGAAAATTCGTTTCCGTTGTATCTAGGTAAACAACCTTTGCGCCGCATAATTCGATAACTGGTACATAGCCTGAATAGTTAGGGGCCGGTAAGATGACCTCATCCCCTTCTTCTAAAATCGTTCGAAAAACAGCATCAATTGCTTCTGACGCTCCATTTGTAATAATAATTTCATCTTGGGGATCATAAGAAAAGCCGTATTTATTTGTAAAAAAATCGTTGACTACTTCTCGGAGTTTAAGAATTCCTGCATTATGAGAATAGCCAGTTAAATTTTGATTGATCGCTTGTATTCCCGCCACTTTCACGGAGCTTGGTGTAGGAAAATCCGGTTGACCGATAGTAAGATTAACCGCATCTGGGTAATGCACAAGTTGATTAGAAAACTGTCTTGTTCCTGGTATTTTCAAATTTTCTGCCCGGGGATTTAGTCTTAAGCTCATCGTACTTCTTCCTTTCATCTAAATAATCAGTATATTTACTTTAGTATACGATATAGTCGTATTATTTATATATCATTAATATTTATTTAGCAGAATAGTAGTTGAAAAGGTATATCTCGAAGCACAACTCTTTTAGGAAACAATATTAAAAAACTGTCCAACAAGTCTCCAAGTTGGCCAGCCCTATTATTTCTAAATTATTGTGGCATTTGTTCGCTTTCATGACTTAATTGCCATTCAATACCGAACTTATCCTTTAATGATCCATAGCATTTACTCCAAAATGTTTCTTGGAGCTCCATGCTAACTCTGCCGCCTTCTTTAAGCGCTTCAAAAGCGGAGCGAACTTCTTCTTCATCTTTACTGACAAATGCTAAACTCACATTATTACCTGCGATAAATGGTGAACCGGGAAAAACATCTGAAAACATTACATTGCTCCCGTTTATATTCAGTCGAGTGTGCATAACTAAATCTTTTGCTTCCTCTGGTAAAGTGTAATCAGGACTTTGAGGTGCTTCACCAAAAGTCATTATTTGTGGTTTTTCCGTTTTAAAAACTTTAGCGTAAAACTCCGCAGCCTCGCGACAATTTCCATTAAAATTAAGATAAATATCTACAGCCATTTGACACACTCCTCTAGTTATCAAATTATTCATTCAATAATGAATGTCCATCTTATTGTATCATCTGCTTATAGAAAATAAAATCTATATTACTGGTCTACAACTGAAAAAAGAGCAAGATAGTAATCATCTCGCTCTTCCAACTTATTAATATACTTTGTCTCCGTTAAAAATGGAGTTTTTCACTATAACGTAATCTACATTACGGATTGCTTCTAGCTTATTTCCACCTGCATAAGAAATTGATGACTGAAGATCTTGTTCCATTTCAGTCAGCGTATCTTGTAAAGAACCTTTGTGCTCGACAAACATCTTCTTACCTTCTACATTTTTCTTTTCGCCTTTTTGGAATTCAGAAGCTGAACCGAAATATTCTTTGTAGCGCTTTCCATCTTTTTCAATTGTGTTTCCAGGTGATTCTTCATGACCAGCAAATAATGAACCAACCATGACCATCGAAGCTCCAAAGCGTACTGATTTGGCGATATCACCATGTGTGCGGATTCCACCGTCTGCAATGATTGGTTTACTTGCAGCTTTTGCACACCAACGTAGTGCAGCTAGTTGCCAGCCACCAGTTCCAAATCCAGTTTTAATCTTAGTAATACAAACTTTTCCTGGTCCTATTCCTACTTTGGTTGCGTCAGCCCCGGCATTTTCTAGTTCTCTTACCGCTTCTGGTGTCCCCACATTTCCTGCGATAACAAAACTTTGTGGAAGATGTTTTTTAATATGTTGAACCATTGCAATAACCGCATTAGAATGACCATGCGCAATATCAATCGTAATGAATTCGGGTACTAGTTGTTCAGCTGCCAATTGTTCAATAAATGTGTATTCTTCTTCTTTAACCCCGACACTAATAGATGCGATTAATCTGCGAGATTGCATATCTTTTATAAAAGCTACGCGCTTTTCTGGTTCAAAGCGGTGCATAATATAGAAGTAGCCATTTTCTGCTAGGTAATTAGCAATTTTATCATCAATAATTGTTTGCATATTTGCGGGTACTACAGGCAATTTAAAAGTATGCCCACCTAACGTTACAGTTGTATCACATTCTGATCGGCTATTTACGATACATTTTGCCGGAATTAATTGAATATCCTCATAGTCAAACACATTTTCCATATTATACACTCCCAAATACGAATATTATAGTTTGGAAAAACAAAAATGTTCGTCCATCGGATAATTTACAGCATTTTCACTCATATGTCAAAGGTTTTATAATAATGTAATGAAAATAAGCGCTAAAACAAAAAAACACCCCGCAGGATGCCATTAAATTATTGCTTATTATTCATATTAAAAATTTCTTTATCGTGTTCAGTTACTTTATGTGTAAGATATTTTATTGACTTGTGCAGTTTTTCATCTGATTCTTGTTGTATTTTTACAGTGTGTTCAAACATTTCACCAAGATTTATCACTGTATTTTCAACCGATTCCAATCGTTTTTCAACTATATCAAGACGTTTATCTACTTGTTCAAACTCATGATCTATCACATCAAAACGTTGGTTCATTTCCAGTTGAATTGTATCAACTTTTTTATCTAATGTATCAAACTTCTTATCTAATGTGTCAAACTTTTTATTTATTTCTAATATGGCTATAGTCATCTGTTTTAACATGTCTGTTATCATTTTTTCATTTTCCATTCCGTCTCACTCCTGTGTATGTATTGTAACATGTTAGATGATCTCCGTATAACTGCCGATTATTAACTTCATCTTTAGGGTAAAGTAAATGCAAAGAACAAAAAGTAGGTGAACTCATGTCTCCAAATCGATTGATCAACGAGAAGTCTCCATATTTACTACAGCATGCCTATAATCCTGTTGACTGGTTTCCATGGTGTGAAGAAGCCTTTAAAAGAGCAAACGAGGAAAACAAACCTGTTTTTGTAAGTATCGGATATAGTACATGTCATTGGTGTCATGTTATGGAAAAGGAATCATTTGAAGATCAGCAAGTAGCGAACTTATTGAATGAACATTTCATCTCTATAAAAGTGGACCGTGAAGAACGACCCGATATCGATTCGATTTATATGAATGTGTGTCAAATGCTTACGGGCCAAGGCGGATGGCCACTTCATGTATTTTTGACTGCCGATCAAAAACCTTTTTTTGCCGGCACTTATTTCCCGAAAGAAAGAAAGTACGGAAGTCCCGGTATGCTTGACCTTTTACCTCAACTGTTTGATGCGTACAAGAAAGAAACTGACCGTATTGAAAAAATCAGCGAGCAACTTACCGTAGCCTTGAAAGAGAGTACTAGTTCTTCTGGGAATGCTATCCCGTCTAATATAGCAGATGTTGCGTACAATGAACTTGCAAACCTTTTCGATTCACAATATGGTGGGTTCGGTACTGCCCCTAAGTTCCCTACTGCCGGTCAACTTTTATTTTTGCTTCGCTACTTCCATGCGACTAAAGAGGACAATGCATTGAATATGGTCGAAATAACGCTTGACGGAATTGCTCGCGGGGGAATTTATGATCATATCGGATTTGGTTTTGCTCGCTATTCCACCGATGAAATGTGGCTTGTGCCGCATTTCGAAAAAATGCTTTATGATCAGGCGATGCTTTTGCATGCTTATACAGAAACCTATCAGATCACGAATGTTCCTCAGTATAAAGCAATTGTCTACGATACCATTCAATTTATCGAACGCGAAATGTTACACCCTGAAGGCGGGTTTTATTCAGCCATTGATGCAGATAGTGAAGGCGAGGAAGGAACTTATTATATTTGGTCTTTCGAGGAAATTATCGAAACGCTTGGCCCAGAGGAAGGATTCCTTTTCGCAAAAGCCTTTGACATTACCAAAGAAGGGAATTTTGAAAGTAAAAATATACCGAATCTTATTTACACAGATGCTGGACATTTAGTAGATAAATATGGTATTTCGCTAGATGAACTTGAGGATAAATTAGAAAGGTCCAGGCAAAAGTTATTTGCATTTCGACAAAATCGCGTATCCCCACATGTAGACGATAAAATTTTGACTTCCTGGAATGGATTAACAATCGCGGCACTTGCTAAGGCCGGTGCAACTTTTACTGAACCAAAGTTTATAGACCTAGCGACAACCTGCCTGCAATTTATAGAGCATTATTTGATGAAAGAAGATAAATTGTATGCTCGTTATAGAGATGGTGAGGCCAAGCACCTTGCATATTTAGACGACTATGCCTACCTTTTGTTTGGGATAATAGAATTGCATCAAGCTACCGGTAATGATCAGTATATTGATAAAGCCAAAAATATAGCTCATATATTATTGACACAGTTTGAAGATCTAGAAAATGGCGGATTTTATTTTACAAATAATAATGCCGAAAGGTTACTTGTCCGTGAAAAATCTGCATTAGATAACGCGTATCCTTCCGGTAACGGAATGGCAGCAATGCAGCTTTGGCGACTTTCAAAAATAGCAGGGGACAATGTGTTAGCTGAAAAAGCGGAACAAATCCTTACTGCTTTTGCCGATGATATCACAGCTTATCCAACAGCCGTTCTTTCCCTTTTAAACGTTCATTTAGCCTTTTCCTCAAAAGTAAGAGAGATAAAAATAACAGGTAATCAAGAGGCATATGAAGTTTTATCATTCTTACACACAACATATAGACCTTATGATGTATGGACAATTAATCAAAAAACGTTTGCTCCATTTTCCGTCCAAATATGCCAAAATCACGTTTGTCAAATCCCGCTGAAGAAAATGGCGGATATTATCGAAGAACTATCTTGAAGGAGAAGGCAATTTTTAGGCCTTCTCTATTTAGTTGGCGTATAAATTTGCGTTTCGATTGATTTAATTCGTTCGGCTAATTCCAGTACAGCTTGCATAATCTGATGCTGCTCTTCTTTTGTGATAGTGGAATGCCGCTCCATTTGTTCAACGGAAAGCTCCACTTTTTGTATGCTACGATTCATTACTTTAACTAAGTGTTCTACGGTCAGTTTCCTTCCCCTCCTTTCTCTTATTTCCCATTGTATATACTTTTTAAGTTGATTCAATTGTCAGAATTTATAATAAAATGAGAGAACGGTATT
Organism: Bacillus sp. FJAT-22090; assembly: GCF_007676755.1. GTDB lineage: Bacteria > Bacillota > Bacilli > Bacillales_A > Planococcaceae > Psychrobacillus. Next base: position 490,889 of record NZ_VEBK01000001.1, read on the forward strand.
TTCACCCATAATGGTTAGACAAAACTTCTTTTTAAGCATTTTTCATTAACCAAAATAAAATAGTGATTTGAATTAAATATTATTAAGAGTTGTTAGTATAATAGTAGTGAACTAGTTAAGGAGGAGATTTTCATGTACCCAAATCAAATTGATTCTGAAGAAATGGCCATGAGAAAAAATTTAGATGTGATTGCTTCCCTTAATATGATTGATGAAGGAGGACCGGTCTACTATTTAGAACAAGATAATGAAGCCTCTGAAACCAATGCCACAGAACCTAAATAACAATGATTTATTCCCCACATACGTGGGGATTTTTTTGAGGACCAAAATATTACATTGCAAAGAGCAGAATATTATGATAAATTAAACAACAATAAAAAGAAGTAATAACTTCATTTATATTTAAAAATAATGTAAATCCTTCAAAAAGGAGAGTATACTTTGATATTACTAAATCTAATACGCGATAAATACAGTACGATGTCTAAAAGCCAAAGGAAAATAGCAAATTATGTGTTAGATCATCCCAATGAGATCGCTTTATATTCTGCAACAGAATTTGGTTCTAAAATAGGAATTAGTGAAACCACTGTTATCCGCTTCTCCTATTCACTTGGTTTTTCTGGGTTTGCTGAACTTCAAAAATTGGTCCGTGAACAATTTTTTATAAAAGAAAGTAGTTTATCTACATATCAACAGGCAAAGCTAGGTATCCCCAAGGACATAAGCTTTCATAAGCAAGTAATGGAACAGGACCGGGAATCCATCTTAGCCACAATGAATCAAATAGATGAGAACGCCTATAAGGCTGCTATCCAGCATTTATCAAATGCAACTTCTGTATATGTACTTGGACTTCGCTCTTCCTATTCTGCTGCAAATTGGCTTTCCTTTTCTTTAGGACTAGTAAAAGACAATGTCCACTTTATGCGACCGGAAACAGAAGATGTTATACGGACCATTACACAAATGGATGAAAATTCTGTCGTCATCATTATATCTTTCCATCGCTACTTGAAAGAAACCATTCAAATAGCCGAGCTTATACGTAAGCAAAAATCATACATTATAGGAATAAGTGACTCGATGCTCGCACCTATTCATGCGTATAGTGACGTATTATTTCCTATTTATGCAGCTAACAAATCAACTTTAGATGCGGTTTCTCCCCTTTTTTCATTTATGAATGCGATCGTTGCAGGACTAATTGTAGAGCAAAAAGAGGATTTCTTAAAAAGACAATCCATGTATGAGACAATTCCGAGTCATTTTCTATTCGAGGAAGAAGGGAATCCATCATGAAAAAAGAATTGTTTGAAATAAAAACTACAGTGGAAGATGTATTTCAGCATCTTCATGCAAATCCGGAAATTAGTTGGAAGGAATATTCCACTACTAAGTATTTGAAAGACTTTTTAGTTCGTGAAGGATTTCAAGTTTCTACTTTCGAGGATTCTACTGGTTTAGTAGTTACCGTCGGAAGCGGGAAGCCTTGTGTTGGTCTTAGAACTGATATGGACGCACTATGGCAAGAAGTCGATGGTGAATTTAAGGCAAATCATTCCTGCGGTCATGATGCGCATATGACGATGGCTTTAGGTACCTTGCTTTTATTGAAAAAGCTTGGTATTCCAAAACAAGGTACATTAAAAGTATTATTTCAACCAGCGGAAGAAAAAGGTACAGGAGCCCTTTCTTATATTGAAAAAGGATTAGTAGATGATATTGACTATTTATATGGTGTCCATCTTCGTCCTATTCAAGAAGTTGGAAATGGTTTTGCTTCTCCCGCCATTTTACATGGAGCTGCGAAGTTAATTAGCGGGAAGATTCACGGGATTGAAGCACATGGTGCAAGACCACATCTAGGTATCAATGCCATTGAAGTTGGTGCTCAAATCGTGCAAGCCATTCAAGGAATTTACCTAGACCCTATGATGTCCTATTCTGCAAAGCTGACAAGATTTCAAGCAGGCGGCGAATCTGCCAATATCATTCCTGGAAATGCAGAGTTTAGTATTGACGTTCGAGCACAATCAAATACTGCCATGGATGAGTTGATAGTTAAAGTAAATCATGCCATTCAATCGATCGCTGCCTTAAATAATATAAAGATAGATTTTAATATTGAAACAGAAATTGCTGCAGCGGAAGTAGATGCAACGGCTGTAGAGTTTATGAAAGCTGCAATTATTGACACGATTGGACAACACCAGTATGTCCCTCCTATTGTTACACCTGGCGGAGAGGATTTTCACTTTTATACATTAAAAAGGCCTTCTATTAAAGCGACGATGCTAGGTTTGGGATGTGATTTAACCCCTGGTTTACATCATCCGAATATGACTTTTAATCATGACAGTATATTAACTGGTATTGAAATTCTCGCGAAGACCATTATCGGGACTTTTCAAAAAAGGAGTGACGAGAATGCCACAGATTAACATTCGAGTGTTGAAAACAACGGAAGACATGCTCCTAGTACAACAATTAGAAGAAACAATTTGGGGCATGGATGCAATTCCTATCCACCAAACACTTACAGCAGTGAAAAATGGTGGAATCATAATTGGAGCATTTGATGGCGAAAAGTTAGTTGGCTTTTCTTATGGCTTTCCTGGTTTTAAAAACAAGGAAACGTATTTATGCTCCCACATGCTTGGCATTCATCCCGATTATCAAATACAAGGCATCGGAAAAAGATTAAAAGACGAGCAGCTTTTAGTAGCAAAAGACATGGGATATAACTTAATTATTTGGACATTTGATCCTTTAGAAAGCCGCAACGCCTATTTGAATGTCACGAAGCTTTATGGGATAGTCGACACTTACATCGAGAACTGTTACGGCGAAATGACAGGAGGAATAAATGCCGGTTTACCAACTGATCGTTTGCAAGTGGAATGGAGAATTACGAGTGAACGTGTACAAGAAAAATGGATGCCAAAACATATTATTTATGAAAATCTTTTTCAAATTGAGTATCCGAAAGAAGATCTCCCTGTTTTAGTTGAACCAGAATTATTTGCACCATCAGGACAAGGATATGAAGTACCTATACCCAAGCAATTTCAAGCAATGAAAACAGCAAGTCCTGAAATAGCTTTAAATTGGCGTTTGCAAATAAGGAAAGTTATTCAAACGTTATTTTCAAGCGGTTATGCCCTCGTTTCCGTACGTAATACAGACGAACCTGTCAGCTACTATCAGTTCGTTCAAAAATCTATGATACCATTACAAACAAAGGAGAAATAATATGCTTATAAAAGAAATTAATATCCGAAAAATGAACATGACGATGAAATCACCATTTGCAACAAGTTTTGGGACTTTTCAAGATAAAGAATTCCTTCTACTAGAAGTAACAGACGAACTAGGCAATACAGGATGGGGAGAATCTACTGCATTCCACTCTCCTTGGTATAACGAAGAAACATTGGAAACGAATTTACATATGATAAGAGATTTTTTAATTCCGCTTGTATTAGATAGAGAAATTACACATCCCGATGAAGTCAACGAACTGTTTGCTCCTCTTCGCAAAAATAATATGGCAAAAGCAGCTGTTGAAGGTGCTATTTGGGACTTATATGCAAAACGCAATAAACTAACTTTAGCGGAAGCCCTAGGAGGATCAGCTAAAGAAATTGAAGTCGGTATTAGTATTGGCATTCAAAAAAGTACAGAGGATTTAATCGAACTCGTTCGTGGTTACGTTGCAGAAGGATATAAACGAATGAAAGTTAAAATAAAGCCTGGCTTTGATGTGCACGTTATTCAAGCACTTCGGGAGGCTTTCCCTAACGTTCCACTTATGGCAGATGCAAACTCTGCGTATACATTAGAAGATATAGAAGTATTAAAACAATTAGATGAATTTAATTTGACGATGATAGAACAGCCTTTAGCTTCTGATGATATTATTGATCATGCAAAATTGCAAAAAGAATTAAAAACGCCTATCTGTTTAGATGAAAGCATTCATTCTTTAGAAGATGCCCGTAAAGCCATTGAGCTTGGTAGTACTAAAATAATTAATATTAAAATTGGTCGTGTTGGCGGGTTGACCGAATCGAAAAAAATTCATGACTTCTGTATGGAACACGACATTCCAGTATGGTGTGGAGGAATGCTAGAATCTGGGATAGGAAGAGCGCATAACGTAGCGTTAACAACACTTCCGAACTTTATATTACCCGGTGATACTGCAGGTTCTTCGCGCTATTGGGAGGAAGATGTAATTACACCGGAAGTAGTAGCAGAAGATGGGTATATCCAGGTTCCTACAGGTTATGGGATTGGGTATGAACCTAATATAGAAGTAATGAATCGTTACACGGTAGACCAATTCCATTTTAAAGCCTAAATAAATAAGCGCCCTTTCCTCAATAAACTGGGCGCTTCACCTCTATAATTTTCTGAATATTTTAAATATAAGGAGCGCAAATGATGAAAAAGAGCATTCAAATTGGATCTGCTTTCATTGGCATTATTGTAGGAGCAGGATTCGCTTCAGGACAAGAGATTTTACAATTTTTCTCTAGCTTCGGTTACTTAGGTATTGTAGGTTCTGTAATCGCTGCTATTCTTTTTGCTTTCCTTGGCATGAACTTAACACAATTAGGAAGCCGGTTACAAACACAATCTCACAAAGATGTTATATACCATATTTGCGGTCGATATTTAGGTATTTTTGTAGACATTCTTATCACGTTTTTCTTGTTCGGGGTGACCGTTGTTATGTTCTCTGGAGCAGGAGCAATTTTTGAAGAACAATTTGGATTACCAGCATTTGTAGGAAGTCTTTTCATGGCAGTCATAACGATAGCATCAGTTACGCTGAATGTGCAGAAAGTAATTGGTTTGATTAGTGCCATTACCCCATTTTTACTCGTATTGGTTATTTTGATAGCCGGGTATTCATTATTCCATTATGATCCTTCTTCTATTGATATGGATGCAGCTGTAGCTAAAACCTCACCAGCAGCTTCCAACTGGGTTATGGGGGCATTATTATATGTATCTTATAATATTGCAGCAGGAGTTGCGATGATTACTGTTATCGGCGGAACTGTAAAAGACCATAAAGTTGCTGGACGTGGCGGAATTATTGGTGGTCTAGGCTTGGGTTTATTAATCTTATTAATTAATATCTCCATGTTAACACAGCTTGAAAAAGTTGCTGATGTAGCGATGCCAATGATCACTTTATCAAATGAAATACATCCAGTTGTCGGTTTTTTGATGGCAATCGTATTGATTGGTATGATTTATAATACTGCTGTGGCCATGCTTTATGCATTTTCTGCACGTGTCGTGAAACCACAAAAACCCTCTTTTAAAGTGTTTACGGTTCTATTTGGAGTAATAGCTTTTATCGCTAGTTTCCTAGGTTTTGTAAATCTTGTTGGAACTGTCTATCCAATCACAGGATATTTAGGTATCTTGCTAATTGCTGCGATTATTGTGTCTTGGTTTACATATCGAAAAAGAACATAATTATGAATATATAAATGAAAAGAGATTCTTTCGCTATGAAACTAGCAAAAGAATCTCCTTTTTTATCTATTATTTTTTTACGTCTACTATTCTACCTTCAGTTTCATTGTTAATTGTTTTCATCTTTAGAAGTTGCTCTTGAAGGTTTTCCCAATCAGAAAGACCAAGATCCGTTACGCGACCTTCTGCATAAGCTTTTGCAAAAACATCGTAGTCGTCCCCGCCTTTAGCAGTGAAGGCATTTGTCGCAACTACATATTTTTCATCGTCTTTAATATCTACATAAGAACCGTCAGCAGCTTTGTATTTAATCGAAACAACTCGTTGTCCAGATGGTTTAGACGAATCAAATTCAACCTTTGCACCAGACACATGTAAGAACCCACCATTTTCTTTTGGATATGCTTTAAAGCTAATTTCGAAAGCCGCTTTTAACTCCGCACCTGTAACTTCCATCGTTGCTAATGTATTATTGTAAGGAAGAACTGTAATCACATCACCTACAGTGATTGGTCCAGCATCAATTCCAGCGCGGATCCCTCCACCATTTTGAAGTGCCATCACTACTTTATCGTTAAATGTTTTTGCTTTTTCTAACATTCCGTCTGTAATAATATTTCCTAGAACCGTTTCATTTTTACGTGCGCTTGGTTTCGTATCATCGCCATTTGTACGTGGCAATTCAAGTGCCGTTTCTGTAACAACCCCAATTTCTTCGTTGCTAATTAATGTAACTCTTTCTTTGTATTTTTTTAGTACGTCAACTGCTACTGGATCTTCTTTTTGATCTTTAATAGGAATTAATGCACCATTATGTCCAATGATTTTTCCGTCTTTATCAAACTGAACATCTAGTGTGCCTAGAAAGTCACTGTTAGTACCTGCTTGTACTATAACTGTTGGATCTTTCTTTGCACCATCTTTGTCTTTATCTACCACTACCGGTTTTTTAAGTTCAGTATGGCTATGTCCACCTACAATTACATCAATTCCACTCACTGCAGCTGCCAATAAAAGATCATTGTCATATTCTGCGTTATCATCGTATCCAATATGGCTAACAGCCACTACTTTATTGACACCTTGTTTTTCGAACTCATCTACCATTGTTTGAGCCGCTTTTATATAGTCCGTGAATGTAACATCATTCGGGCTAGAAATACCTGCAGTTTCCGCAGTAGTCAGTCCAAAAAGACCAATTTTCTGTCCGTCTACTTCTTTAATAATTCCACTATAGATTTGTCCGTCCTTAGGATCTGTAGAGACATTTACGTTAAATAATCCTTTTAGGTTAACGTCTTTTGAGAAATCTACATTCGAGCTAACGAATGGGAACTTAGACTTTTCGATGAATTCTTTTAACGCTTTATGTCCTTCTGGACTTGAACCAAGGTCGAATTCATGGTTCCCAAATGTCATGACATCATAATCCATTAAATTCATAAGTTCAACATCTGCTTGTCCTTTGAATTCATTAAAATAGAGGGTACCAGTGGCTACATCTCCAGCATCTATCAATAATGCAGATGGTTTTTCAGCTCTCACTTCTTTAATTGCCGTTAGGCGTTTTGGCGCTTGTTCTGTTTTCGCATGTGTATCATTTATGTGCATGATCGATAAAGAAAAGTCCACATCTGTTACTGGAGCTGCTAGCTTTTCTAAGTATGCTTTAAGTTCCTTGATCGCAGGAAGAGTTGATTCGCTTGGCAATTTTTCTAATAAAGGAAGTGTTGCTTCAACAATTGCCATTGCCTCTTCTTTTTTACCTTCCGCATAAAGCGCAGATGCTTCGTTTGCTTTCATGTAAATTGTTACTGGTACTTTAAGTGCATCTCTTTTTTGATTTGCAGGTGCTTTATATTGAGCTAGTAATAGATCACGAGAAGCTTTACCTGTAAAACGATATAAGATAGCCGTTCTTGTATTTAATTGTGCTGATAATTTGTGATACGCTGTTTCAATTGCAGCCCAATCTTTATTAGCTATTGCTTGATCTAGTTCTTTCATGATTGGATCCAAATATTTGTCTGCATAGTTATATGCATCAATATAAGGAACTAGGCCTTTAGTTACTCTTTCATTGTATAACGAATCTAAATTTTTAAGAAGTAAGTCTTTGTTCTTAGCATCCGATTTTACGATTGCGTCTTTTGCTTTTTGGTAGTTAGCTTTAGCAGTGTTTAATGCTGCATATAAATCAGCACTTGCAGCCAGTTTACCTGATTGTGCAGGTGCTATATAAGAATATGATGCATTTTTAATATCTTTTCGTGCGTTATCCACTACTTCTTGTAGTGAACTATTTGCGAATGAAACACTTGATGCAGAAAATAATGATGTCGCGATTACTGCAGCAACAGCTGACTTTTTAATCTTACTATTTTTCATGTCCTACCTCCTAGTGAATGTTGGAATAAATAAATTATTGTAGTGATTTATGCTTATTTACTCACTATTTCCAAGTTAACTCAAAATCTATAAAACTGCAAGACAATATTCAGATTATTAAAAGTAAATAATAAGTAAACTTTTCGCTAAAATAGAGGAAATTACGACATATTCTCCTTTTGAAAATACTTACCCTCTGAATTTTGTGGTATAATATTTTATTATATAGAGATGGGAGCATCACTTATGTTAAAAGATATCTTTATCGCTTTATCAGAGAACCAAGTACTAAACGGAGCAGCAAAAAAATATGGTTTAAAAATGGGTGCACAACATGTCGTTGCTGGAACAAACATTGCAGAAACAATCGAGAGCATTAAGAAATTAAATGCAATGGGTATCTCATGTACAGTTGATAATTTAGGTGAATTTGTTTTCAAAAGAGAAGAAGCGATAGAAGCTAAGGAGCAAATCATTGCTGTTATTGAGGCAATCGAAGAAAACCAAGTAGATGCACATATTTCCTTGAAACCATCACAACTTGGATTGGATATCGATTATGAGTTTGCATTAGAAAACTTAAAAGAAATCGTTGCTATTGCACATAAATATGGCACATTTATCAATATCGATATGGAATCACATAAACACTTGCAACCATCATTCGATATATTGGACGAGCTTTCTAAAGACTATGATAATGTTGGAACTGTTATCCAAGCATACTTTTTCCGTGCTGCTGAGGACATTCAAAAGTATAAAAACTTCCGTCTTCGTATCGTAAAAGGTGCATATAAAGAACCTGCAGAATATGCATACCAAACAAAAGAAGAAATTGATCAAAATTATGTTGAATTAATCGAATGGCACTTACTAAACGGTAAATTCACATCTATCGCGACACATGATCATAACGTGATTAACCATATTAAACAATTTATCAAAGATAATAATATTCCGAATGATAAATTCGAATTCCAAATGCTATACGGATTCCGTACAGATATGCAACAACAACTTGCAAACGAAGGCTATAACTTCTGCACATACGTACCATTTGGAAGTGACTGGTACGGCTATTTCATGCGTCGTCTTGCAGAACGTCCACAAAATATGAACCTTGTTGTAAAACAAGTATTCAATAAAAAAACAAATACATTAATAGGTATTGGTGCGGCAGCATTCGCACTTGGACGTTTAACTAAAAAAACAAAGCATAAATAAGAAAAAGCGAGAAGTGAATCATTCACTTCTCGCTTTTTTATCAATTATTTGGAAAGCTGATTTCAGCATTCAATAACGATAAAAAAACACCTCATTCTACGGGGATGGTAGAATGAGGTGTTTTTCGTCCTTGTTATCGCTCAAGAACACTATTTATATCGCCGTAACTGTATTGCCTTCGTTTCGTTCGCTTCGTTTTATCGCTGTGTAAAAAATTCCCCTATTATGCTTAGTTGGTTGAACTCGCTTCCTTCAAACTTGTTCATCAACTTTAAATACTATTCATTTGTTATTTTTAATAATATAGGAACAATATGAGAATACCCGTAGAGTTTTATTAGAATTTGATGAGAAATTCTATTCCCATGTTACTGAAAGTATCTTCCCAGAAATTGCATGGACTTGAATTGTTGCTTTTGTTTTCTTTTCCTTTGTACTTTCTTTTGAATCACTTTCAGATACTATTCCTTTCATAACGATTAAATAGTAGCCTCCTTCATTTGTTTTCACAAATGAACTATTTTCTACAGTACCTTTTTGTTGCTGTTGAGCTTTTTTAATAGCCTGTTCTTCTGTGATCAATATTGTCGTCGATTTTTCTGGCTTTGTTTCTACCTCTGTTTTTTTAGTATCGGATTGTATAGTGATTGTTTGAGAAACTTGCGTCTGTGCTTCGTCCGTTTTTGTTTCTTCCGTTTTGGAAGTTTCTGTTTTAGCAGAATCTGTCTTAGTCGACTCTGATTTATTAGCCTCTGGCGTTTCTTCCGTTTTTGTATTCTCTTCTTTTGGCGTTTCTGTTTTTGCCTCTTCTTGCTTGCTTGTCTCAGGTTTCAATGTTTCTTTACTAACTTCTTTACTAGGCTTTTCTTCCACAACTTTTTCTTCCGCTTTAGAAGTGGCAGATTTTAATGATTTCTTGGCAGTATTATCAGTAGGTTTAGATGTTTCAACCCCTTCCTCTTTTGTTGAAGAACGCGGCTGTTTTTCGCTAATAATTATTTTTGTCGGATTTTTAACTATCTTAGTTTTGAGATTATCCTTTGCTTCCTCCGATTTCTCTTCCAATATCGGTTGTTTCTCCGTTTTAGAAGATTGGTCAGGAATAAATTCCAAAGGTCCCTCGGATATATCAGTATCTTTTTTAAGAATATAATTGTCCGATTGTTTAAGCGAATTAACTTCACCTGAAATTGAATCCATCTCTACTTCATATACACTTCCACTTTTCGTAATGAGTGCTTCGTAAATGTCTTGTTCCATCTTCACACTTGCTACTTCTACATCGTACATCTGCTCAAGTTGGGTGCGCACTTCCATTTCTGACATCGACTGATGATTCGTTCGAGTAATATTCAACAAAAAAACAATCGTTACACCTACGAGAATCACTGAAATAATCGATAGAAATCGTTTTAGCTTAGAAAATTTCATTCACGCTTTCCCTCCTCATTCCTATCTTAATGGACAAACATTAAAAAATGATGAGAATTGGAGGGTTTTTACGCATTTAAAGAGTTGATAAAATTTTATTGACTTGAAAGTTTACAATCTAAAATACTACATAGGAATAATTATATGGATCGTTGTCCCAAAACCAACCGTGCTTTCGATTTTCAACTCTGCCGCGAGTCTTTCTGCTATATCTTTCGCAATAGCCATTCCAAGACCTGTTCCTCCTGTTTTTCTGTTTCTATCTTCATCCACTCTATAAAAGCGATCAAAGATATGCTCTAAATCTTTTTTCGGAATACCGTTTCCATAATCCAAAATTGAAATGGTTACTCCCTTTTCATCTTTCGAAATTGTAGTTTTAATCTCTTTTTCACTATATTTACGTGCATTATCTAAAATAATGAAGAGCAATTGCCTTAATTGTTCTATATCTGTGTTTGCATAGATCGGCCCTTCACCAGTTAATAAAAATTTGCGATTATAGGCAGTGCGCATAGATTGTAATGTCATCTTCACTAAATCATATACATCTATTTTTTCAAAATGTCGCATATTTTGTTCATTACTTTTAGCAAGCAATAACATTTGAGCAATCATTTCTTTCATTCTACTCGTTTCATTTACGATAGCATGAACAGATTCCTCGGCAACAGAGGTGTTGCTAAAGCCATGTCTCGATAGTAATTTTGCATAGCTTTCAATTACTGTTAGTGGCGTCTTTAACTCATGCGAAGCATCTGAAACAAATTGTTCTTGTTTTTTATAGTTTTGCTCTAATTGTCCCATCATTTCGTTAAAAGCAATGCCCATCTTTGCCATTTCATCTTTTCTATTCGGTGAAACTGCAATTTTTTCATATTTTCCCGATAATCTGCTTTGTGACATTGTTCTGATGAGCTTATTGATTGGTCTCGTAATTATTTTTCCGAGTATCACACTGGATATAGCCATAAGTAACATTCCGGCTATTGTTACCCCTAGTAATATGAGTCGTAAAAAATCTAAACTTTTTTCTACATCTACTAAAATTTTCATGGTCTGAACTTCCGCAACCTTACCATCAACCCAGATGACTGGTTTGCTTATAGTTAAAATTGGCGTACCTTCAAAAGCTCCAACTGCATACCGCTCCCCTTCTTCCCATTTGGGTGAAAAGTCAGTTACTCCATCTACTGTTTGGACAGCCAATTTCAATTCTCCAGGTCCTTCCATCACGCGAATGCCTCCATTTAACGGAATATAAGTACGCAGAATGGTTGCAGCATCATCTTCTTTAGACATCTTACTTAATGCAGTAATCAGCTCGTCCACTTCTGTATTAAGTTGTTTATATTCTGTATCAAAGGCCATTCTTTCAAATAGTATGTAAACACCTATATTCATCAAACTTAAAATGACGAGCGTTAAGAAGGTAGAAAAAAGATGGATCTTTGTTTTAAGTTTCATCGTTTTTCTTCTCCTTCAGTACATATCCGACCCCCCGTACTGTTTGAATAAGGGAAGACTTTTGATTTTCCTCTAATTTTTTTCGGACATAGCGTATGTAAACATCCACCACATTTGTATCACCATAATAGTCGAAGCCCCATACTGCATCCAATAACTGCTCTCTTGTCAACACTTGGTTTGGATGTTTCATCATATAAAGTAGCAAATCATATTCACGTGGTGTCAAATTGATTGCTTCTCCACCATTCGTTATTTCCCGCGTACGCTCGTTCAATATAAGAGAGCAAAAACTATGTACATTCTCATCGAGAATAGGATTTACCGGGGAAGACTTTGAAAAACGAATGGCAGTACGAACACGGGCAAGTAATTCCTCAATCTCAAATGGCTTCGTCACATAATCATTCGCACCTAAATCTAAGCCAGTGACCTTGTCTTCTGTATCACTTTTAGCGGTCAATAAGATGACGGGTGTGTCGGACTCAGTTGCTCGAATACGGCGAAGCACATCCAACCCGTTTAACCCCGGCAACATTAAATCGAGCAACACGATATCCCATGATTTCTCCCGATATTTTATCAACCCATCAGTACCCGTATAAGCAATTTCGACAGCATATCCCTCGAATTCTAGCTCTAGCTGTAAAACACGTGCGATATTTTGCTCATCTTCAATGATCAGTACATGCTCCTTCATCCAACCCCTCCTCTTTCTCAACCTTTTTCCCCATTTTATCACACAATACTACGTCAGTAGAATTACTGCTAAACGAGGTAAGGAAATGTTCTGTTATAAATTTTATTTTGGTTATGTTTTTGAGGACGGAATTAGTTTTTAGTGTGATTACCTGCTTGAAAATGAAATTGTTGTGGAAAAGGACAAATTATGACAATTGTTGTTTTTATCATTTTAAGGTATGGTGTAGTCAAAACGTTGGGGGTGTTATTCTAATGGGAAGAATGAGAAGAATTTGGCAGCCAGAAATCTTTTACCATGTAACGATGCGAGGAAACAATCGACAAAATATTTTTTTAGAGGATGGAGACTTTGCATTATTTTTTCGAGCGTTGCATTATACACATGAAAAGTATCCATTTACAATAATCGCTTATTGTATTATGAATAATCATTACCACTTACTTATTCGCTCATCTACTGCACCGCTTTCAAAAGTGATGGTTCTGATTAACAAACGCTATTCTGAGTATTTCAAAAGGAAGCATAACTATTTTGGACAGCTTTATGAAACTCGTTTTTTTGCAAGCATGGCTTCTGATCCAATAAGTCTGTTGAATATTAGTAGTTATATTCATCAAAATCCAATAAGAACTGCTACAGCCAAGATACACAAAATGGAAGATTATCGTTATAGCTCGTACCAATACTATGCCTATCAAGCAAAATCACCACACTCTTTTATAAACACACGGCTATTACCTACCATTATTCATAAGCATCCAGAAATAATAGCGGAAAATTATTGTAGCTATTGTGAAAACTTTCGCTTGGAAGAAGAAAAATCCCCTTTTAGTCAATTTAGTTTGACATAAAAGAGGGTTCCATTATTAGGCAATTGTTTCATCACTATTGATAAGTGTAAGATTACCGTTAGCTATTTTACATTGTTCCACAAAAACATTAAAAATCGGGCGGATAGATGCAACTGGGCCTTCCATCATTTCGGGATGCCATTGAACTGCCACAACAAAGCGTCCTCCTGTTTCCCATTCTATGCCTTCAATAATTCCATCAGGAGCGGTCATTGTCGCTCTAAAACCTTGCCCTAGTTTTTTAACCGCTTGATGATGGAAGCTGTTAACGCCAAGCTCGTCCGTTTGATACATTTGATAGAGAAATGATTCTTTTTCAATGTTTACTTTATGAAACGCATGGTGTCGCAAGGCTTTGTTTACAGAATGATTGATTCCTTCTGGTTTTTCGGAATGTAGATCTTGATATAGTGTTCCTCCTGTGGCTACTGTAAGTAACTGCATTCCTCTACATATGCCCAGCACAGGTACATTCATTTCATATAAAACCTTTTGCGCTAGCTTTATTTCATGTAAATCACGTCTAGGCTCTATTAACCCTAAACCGAATTTAGGATACTCCCCATAATAATTTGGATCAATATCCGATCCCCCTGAAAATAATATACCATCTAACTTTTGCAAAAGTGGAGTCAATGTTTCTAGATCCTCTGTAATTGGTAAAATAACTGGTACACCGCCGGCTCGCTCTATAGCCGTAATATAATCGTCAGCAAGTAATTGCCACTCCTGATTTTTTGCACCTATTCCAACGGCCATTCCTACCGCATCGTCGGATAAATAGTTTGCACATATGCCAATAAGTGGTTTCATTTTCCTATCCCCGTTTCCTTCATTCTCCATAAAAAATCGTCGCTCCTAGTTTTAATGGAGCGACAATCTGCTCACTATTTTAGTTCAACAACCCAACCAAATGGATCTTCTACTGTTCCTTTTTGAATGCCTGTTAATGTATCATATAGTTTCTTCGAAAGTTCACCAGTTTCACCGTTATTCACATAAAACAGCTCTCCTTTCCAACGTAGTTCACCAATTGGAGAAATAACAGCAGCTGTTCCAGTACCAAAAGCTTCGTCTAATTTACCATTAAGATATGCTTCTCGAATTTCTTCCATAGACACTTTTCTTTCTGTGATTGGAATGTCCCAATATTTCAATAACTGGATAATTGATTTTCGTGTAATCCCATCTAAAATACTACCATTTAAAGCAGGAGTGACTACTTCTCCATCAATTTTGAAAAATACATTCATACTTCCTACTTCTTCTATATATTTTCGCTCAATTCCATCCAACCAGAGAACTTGTGAATACCCTTCACGATCAGCTACTTCCTGCGCTTTTAGTCCAGATGCGTAATTCCCAGCAGTTTTAGCTGTTCCAGTCCCGCCTGCTACAGCACGAACAAATTCACTCTCCACAAGAATTTTAACTGGATGGATACCTTCTTTATAGTAAGAGCCTACTGGAGACATAATAATGAAGAAACTATATGTTTTGGAAGGTGAAACTCCTAAATGTGCCTCTGTCGCAATCATGAACGGACGAATATAAAGGGAAGTACCTGGTTCAGACGGAACCCATTCTTTATCTACTTCAATTAGCTGCTTCAATGCTTCGATAGCAAAATCTTCGTCAATTTTCGGCATACTAATGCGCTCACTTGAATTGTTCATTCGTTTCATATTTTCTTCCGGACGGAATAACCGAACAATCCCCTCCTCTGATAAATACGCCTTCATCCCTTCAAAAACAGTTTGCCCATAGTGGAAAATAGTCGCGGATGGATCTAATGTGATGGGTTGATAAGGGACAATTCGATGATCATGCCAGCCTAGCCCTGCCGTATAATCAGCTCTAAACATGTGGTCTGTAAATTTTGTACCGAAAACCAGCTCTTCAGAAGGTGTTTTTTCGTTTTTAATCTCGTTTTGTGTAATTTGAATTTTTAGACTATTCATCATATACTTCCCCTATCGATTAAATATTATTAATTGCCACATATGAAATGTGCAATATATTATATGCAATTATACTACTTTTAAAAAATTTAGAAATACCTTTTTAAAATTATTTTCTTAAAATACCCTGCTTATTATTTTCTATATACGGCTGTTGTTCTTTAGTCAGTTAAGAAATCTTAACTCTTTATAACAAAACATGACTTTTAGCCGATATATTATGTGAATAATATTTAAATAGATAGGAGGCGTCATATTTGTTCAAAATCTCTACATACATACTTGCATTCATGATTTTGTTTTCCACCTTTTTTACACACACACTTCAAACACAAGCATCCACAATAGTCAGTGGAATGTTTGTCAGTGTCACTTATGAAGAAGTCGTTCTTGATAAGAAGACAACAGAAAAACAATTATCCAAAATCACATTGATAAACGATAAAGGGAAAACAATTACACTAAATATTGATAAATATGCTGCACTTTTTATTAATTCGACACCTACTTCAATCGGGGCATTTAAAGAAGGTATGTGGGTGGAGGCAACCGTTGATCTTCGTAATGTGCAAGAGCTTAACGGCTTTGCGGATATAGCACAAGATGGAGGTTCAAATGCTATTGGTGAAAATCTAACTGACACAGTAAACAAGATAGATGCTAGCGGACGATTTATCTCGATTAATCTAAAAGACAGAAGTGCAGCAAAATATTATCTTGATGCACATACACAAGTTTTTAAGGACAATAAATTAGTGGACCTAAGCGTTTTATATGAAGGTGACCGAGTAAAATTAAAACGTTCCGATTATAATTCGGATACCTTATCTGTTATTGAAATAATTGCTGAGGGCATTAAAGTTGAGCAACTATACAAAGGGACTGTACAACAAATTGATACGAAACAGAAAAAGCTTGTTGTGAAAGGCGAAAAAATGTTTCAAAACTGGAAATGGCAATTTGTTTCAGGAAATGGAACTATCAGCTCAAAGCCATTTACTGATAAGACACCAATTTATGTTGGAAATAAAAAAATAGATTCAAGTCAACTTCGCAACTATATAAATAATGAATTATATTATGTGACTATCCGTCAATTTGGCCAAGAAGTTGTACAAAAAATGATCATTAAACAAACGAATGAAAGAAGTTTACATGAGAATCTCTATTCAGTAGACACTTCTGCGAAAAAAATTAGATTATCAAGTAGCGGCAATATTCCTTACCACAATGGAACAATCATTATACGAAACGGACGCTTAGTTGATGCAAGTGCCCTTTCACAAAGCGGTGATGCCTATGTTATTACGAATGGGACAACAACACATCAATACGCAAACGTTATTCATATCACAAACGATGGCTTCCAAAGTGCAAATTTATCTAATCATAACGTTTTCTTTGGTCAAATAAATAGTGTTGGATCATACCAAGTTAATCTAACGAATGCCTATCAACTTACTAATAATTATTGGTACTCAGCAGGGTTTAATAGTCTGAACTTTAGTAACGATACAGTAGTTGTAGAAGATAATAATTATTCGACGAAAGATTTTACAAATAGCACCGGAAAATATGCTTATTTCTATGTACAAGATAATCATGTAGTTGCCGCTCGAATTGTCGGCTCGACTAGCCCAGCTTCCCTTATTTCCGTTGGACGATACAATAATTATTATTCATGGAATTCGATCAGTGTTCAAAATGTAAGTCAATGGCAACTAGGAAATTGGATAGAATCATCCCAAATATATTATATGGATACAACACGTGCAACACTGATTAAAGAAGGTAAAGTTATAGATAAGAGTGACTTAAAGCAAAACGATCGATTATTTATTATTCATGATACGTACTCGCAAGCTCGTATTATATTAGTCGATTAATTTATGGAAAAGGGGCAAGGAAAATTCAAATGACAAGTAAATTCATAAAAAAATTCTCTGTTTATATAGTAGCTCTTGTATTAGGTTTTACATTATTAATACCGACAGCCAGTGCAAAGGTTCCTGATTTTAACGGTGGGATACTGGATGAATATGAATATGAAGAAGTATTTTTCTTAGCGGGAGAACCAACTACCTTCACTGGTAAAGCGACAGTGACAGAAAAAGAAAATAAAAACCAGTTAACATCCACCTATAAATATACTTTAACTAGTAAAAACGGTGATAAACTAACTCGTAATGCCGTATACGTTTCAGATTTAAAAAACTATGAAACAAAAGGGCAAACTACTTCTAATACAACAGTTAAAAGCTATTCAGAAAAAATAACGATGGCAGATAAATCAACCTATACATTAGACGATTATCAGTTCTCTCAAGGTTCTGTAATTGATAATCGCCCTGCCACCGACTATTATTCTGGTAATGTGATTGCCCGGAAAATTTATAATAAAACCTTTAAAGATAATAAAGAGACTAAGAAAGAACAAATTACCGTTCACATGAATGGACGCGACGTTGGGTATAAAAATTTCTGGGGGTCTACTGATACACAGTTTATCGATTATGAAATTGTGACACCTAAAGGAACCGCTTTTGTAACAAGCAAAGTGTCAGATAGCAAATCGAGAGTGTTGGAATATGAACCACATACTCCTTCCCTTTCAAGCTTTGTCGGGGGGCATGCAGTTATAAGCTCTTCTAATATGATTTCGGAGTATGAGTATAATATCCCTTATCGTAATTCCGGTCCAACTACAGGCACTATTTATTTGAAGAAAGAAAAAACGCCGCAAATCGAGCGTTTAATCGTTCCGAAATTCCGTGATATTGCAAACCATTGGTCCAAACCAAATATCGAGAAATTATATTCATTAGGTATATTCGATGAATCGAGCAACTTCTTTTCACCTGATGCAGCAATGAAAAAAGATTTATTCACAGTAGGTGTCGCAAAAGCTGTAGATTTACGAGTACTCGAAGCAAAGCCAACGAAGAAAAATTCTACTAAAAAACCATTATTTGAAGACTTAGATGTAAAAGATCCTAATTATGTTTATATCGAAAGTGCATTAAATAAAGGAATTGTCAGCCCAGTAAACAAAATAAAATTCGGTGCAACTGATTCTATCACACGCGCACAGGCAGTAACGATTATCATTCGCTCCCTCGGATTAGAAGGAAGGGCTCCTACTCCGGGATATAAAACAAAATTCATCGATGATAATAAAATACCGAAAGAAGCGAAAGATAGCATTTATGTAGCAAGCGAATTAGGTCTGATTGATCCTGATAAGAAAAACCGTATTAATCCAAACGAAATATTAACAAGAGGAAAAGCTTCACAATTACTTGTTCGTTACTTAAATTTCTTAGAATCGGACTTAAAACAAAACTATAGAGACGATATGCTCTATTTTAACTAAAATAAAACCCACTGAAGCGCTAAATGCTCCAGTGGGTTTTATATTATTTTATACAAGGATCAGCCAGATAATCATTGTAACGATAATTGTTGTTACACCTTGCAGTAAGGTAGCCATCGTTTGGGCTTTATATGCGTCTGTGACTTTCATGCCACTGAACTGTGTAACAACCCAGAAAAAGCTGTCGTTAACATGGCTTACTGTCATCGCTCCTGCTCCGACCGCCATTACTACTAGTGCGAGTGGTAATGCTCCTTCAATCCCTAATGTTGGAAGCATTGGTGCTACCAATGAGGACGTAATAACTAAAGCGGCAGTGGAAGAGCCTTGCGCTGTTTTTAATGCTGCTGCTATGAGGAATGGTATTAGTAAGAACCAAGCTCCATTTGCTAGCGCTCCTAAATCCATTTGTTGCAATTGATCTGCAACCCCAGAATTTTTAATGACAGTACCAAACGCGCCCCCCGCACCTGTTATCAATAAAATAGGTGCTGCTTCTTTTAATGCCTCGCCAATCCATCCTGACAACGTCGTTTCGTTTATCTCAGGTAATAATAGGAACGCTGCGAAGACCCCAAATAATAGTGCTACAGTTGGTGCCCCTAAAAACTGCAAGAAATGTGTAAAGCCTGAGTCACTTCCCGTAATGCCGCAACCGAACCAATCCCTATTAGGACAATAGGCAATATAATTGGTAAGAACGCTTTAAAAGTGGATGGCATTTTTCCAAATGACTTAATGACTTCTTCATAGTCAAGAGCCTCTTCATGATCAGCCTCTACGTCAATTTTTGTTCCTACTTTCACTGCCCAAATATACCCTACAATAACTGCTGGAATTGCTACAAACAAACCAACTAAAATGACTGTACCTAAATAATCGGATGCTCCTATATTCCCCGCTGCCGCTATTGGTCCTGGCGTTGGAGGAACCAATGTATGTGTTGCGTATAATCCGGTTGACAACGCGACCGCCATAGAAGCAACTTTAACTTTTGCACGTTTGGCCAATGATTTTTTCAAGCTCGATAAGATAATGAATCCTGAATCACAAAATACCGGAATCGATACGATATAACCAATAATGGACATCGCAAGTTGTGGTCGTTTCTCTCCTAGAATACGGAGCACCACTTCTGCCATACGATAGGCAGCTCCCGACTTTTCTAAAATAACTCCGATTATCGTACCAGTAACGATAACGATTCCAATGCTTGTCATTAGACCGCCAAAACCAGTATTCACATTTTCAACTACTGTAAGTAATGGCATTCCTGATGCAATACCCACAAAGAATGTACTAATTAAAAGTGCTAAAAATGGATGAAGCTTAAACACTGCCGTTAGTAATACAACTAAAATAACCCCCACCAAAATAACTAAAAATAACATGTGTCACACCCCTTTTTCTATTAGTGATTGCATTATTTCTTTCGTTCTTACACGTAAATAATAAGCCGCTTCTTGGATAGATTCATTTTTAGAAACCGTACCATCTACTACGCTTGCAATCTTGTAAAAATAATTAGACAACTGTGGAATACTTGCTTCCTCCACTATTCCCGATAGTAATACTACTGGAATACCATGCTTTTTAGCGACATTTGCTATACCTATCGGTGCCTTCCCGGAGAGTGTTTGTCTATCTGATTTCCCTTCCCCCGTAATGATAAAATCAGCATTCTCTATTTGCTTAGTAAAGTCGATCGCTTCTAATACGACTTCAATTCCCGGTTTTAATTCGACTGGGAAAAATGCGAGAAAGGCACCACCTAATCCTCCTGCTGCACCTGCTCCAGAACGATTATGAAGGGATATACCGGTCTCATCTTCAATTTTATTCGCCAGATGATATAAGAGCAGATCGAATGTCTCAACCAAATCAGGGGTAACGCCTTTTTGAGGACCGAAAATCGCAGACGCCCCATTTGGACCGGTAAGTGGATTATCCACATCACAAGCAATAATAAAATGCGACTCGCTGATTCGTTTATCAAATGTAGTTACATCTATTTTATGAAGCTTAGCCAATGATTTAGCACCTGGTACTAATTCTTTTCCTTCTTTATCGAGAAACCTCATCCCTAATGCCTGTAACATTCCGGTTCCTCCGTCATTTGTCGCACTCCCACCAATCCCAATTACAAACTTTCTATATCCGCTATCTAATGCATGTTGAATAAGCTCTCCAGTACCAATCGTCGTTGCATGGAATGGATTCTTTTCTTCCTCTTCAAGTAATGTTAAACCAGAAGCTTTTGCCATCTCAATGACACATGTTTCCCCATCTCCGAGCACCCCATATTCAACTCGGATAGGCCGACCAATTGGGTCATGCACTTCTACTTGTACTATATGTCCACTCGTTGCTACTATAAGGGGCTCCAGAGTACCTTCTCCCCCATCGGCTACAGGGAGTATGATAGTTTCAATCATCGGGCTAACTTCTTTTATCCCCATGGCTATTTCCTTTGCAGCTTCTGTAGCGGATATTGAACCTTTAAACGAGTCCGGACTAATAACAATTTTCATGAGATCACCTCTATAATGATTAAATCTAAAAATAAGTTAAGCGCTTACATATATAAGTATATTGATAGTTTAGAATATTTTCATTATACTTATTGTATAAAAAAGCTGTATTATAACAGCAATATTTTTGTACTTCACGGAGGTTCTATGATTACAAAACAGCTTGCTAACCAAATCGTTGAACAAACGATGCTAAGGCTTCATAGAAATATAAATGTCATACAAACGAATGGGATGATTTTAGCTTCTGGAGATAAATTGCGCATTGATAGTATTCATGAAGGAGCGGTTATTGTTGCAGACACGAGAAAACCTTTCATTATTACAGAGGAAAACAATCACTTATATCCCAAAACGAAACCAGGTATTAATCTCCCTATTTTTTTTCAAAATGAAGTGGTTGGGATTATTGGCATTACGGGAGACCCTTTAGAAATGGAAGAGATAGCAACCTTAGTTCAGCTTACAACGGAGATGATGGTATATCAAGCACTGATCGCATCTGAACGAGAGTGGAAACGCAAAATGCAAGAAATGGTATTTGAAGAATTAATGAGTGGACAGCCGTTACAAAAAGTCATTTTTGAACGAATCAATAAGATAGGATTTTTAAACAATCCCCCATTTTATACGATCATGTTAAATATTAATCCTGAATCTAAATCCTATCAGAATATTCTTCAAGGAATTGAACATTTATTTCAATATGATTCTATCTTGGTCGGACATTATTATTTAAATGAACATTTCATCCTCGCTTCTGGTATGAATGAAAAGACATTTCATCACAAGGTTGTTCAGCTTGCCACAGTACTTCAAAAGTATAGTGCTCTACCTGTTGGGGTCGGGCAAGTTGTTCAAACACTTGCACAGGTTCATCATTCCTATCAAACTGCAAGAATTGCTCTCGAATATAGACAACAGGAAAAATCTATTATCCATTTCGAAGAGGTAGAACTTTTTTCTTTATTAAAAAAACGAGATTCTATAGAAGCAAAACATTTTACTCAACGTATATTACACAAATTAGATGGAAAACTACTCCTTACTTTACAAAGTTTTTTTGACTGCAATAAACAACTAGCCATATGCGCGGAAACTTTAGATATACATCGACATACGCTCACTTACCGTCTGAATAAAGTACGAGATTTAACTGGATACAATCCCACTGTATTTCAAGATGCACTCGTTTTGCAACTCGCTTTATGGATGAGGCCCACTAACTGAAGTTATAAACAGAAAAACCGTTTCAGCATATTAGCCGAAACGGTTTTATTATCTTATTATTTTTTTGCTACAGACACGTTTGCCACTTTTTTAGCACCAACGTATTTTTTACCCCAGTAATAAGGATCATTTAATTTATCCACACGAACACCTTTTGATGTTGAAGCATGAATGAATTTTCCACTACCTATGTACATACCAACGTGAGAAACGCCTCTACCTGATGTATTGAAGAATACTAAGTCTCCCACTACTAAATTTGCCTTTTTAACGCTTTTTCCAGTGCTGTACATTCCTGCTGCTGTTCTTGGTAAGTTAACACCGTTGTTTTTGTAAATATATCCGATAAAGCCTGAGCAATCAAATCCTGCCTTCGTCGTTCCACCATAACTATATTTAATTCCTATGAGACTTTTCGCACTCGATACGATTTGAGTTGATGCTACATTGCTTGCTGCTTCTGTATTCCCTACAAATGTTCCCGCGGCTAAAACTACAGTTAAACTAAAGATTGTAATGATTTTTTTAAACAAAGAAGTCAAAATTTATGTTCCTCCAAAAGATAGGTTATTGAAAAATTCTACTAAACTAGTATTCGAAAATTTCTCTATACCCATACTAACATGTACTAAACGAATATAATTTTACAGTTGTGTAACAAAACTATTACATAAAACGTCTAATACATTCTTTCTATTGTTCAAATCGACAAAACTAACTTGAAAGTATAGGAAAAGCACAGACACCCTTTACGTTCAAAATCTGTTTCTGTTGTTTTCGGAGTGCTTTGGACAGGCTTCTTGCTATAGTGTTATCGCTTGATTTTAAAAGGTTGGACGTGACTAACCTTTCTTTGCGGTAAATCTTATAGCGGGTGTCTGTCCATCACTCTTCTGCATCCTCTAGTGAAAAGCGACGACTCCGATTGGACTTAGCAAGCAACCGCTTAGAACGGAAAACTATACGCTTACTTAGTGGTTAACCAAAATTAAGTTCGTGCTTGTCCCGGTTTGGTATCTTCACTATATGTAATAATAGTCACTTTTTCGTTGATAAACATCTCTGAAACATATATCTTTTTTACCTGTTTCTATGGTATAAATAGTATAAAGATGCTAGATATAGGAATAGGGGAGAATTTTATCATGAAAAATACACTAACAGTTCATTTGGGCTCGATTATTGTTGGAATAATCGTTACCATGCTGTTAATTACTTCGCTCGCTACATATAAGACA
The DNA here is from genome assembly GCF_007676755.1 of Bacillus sp. FJAT-22090. Lineage (GTDB taxonomy): Bacteria > Bacillota > Bacilli > Bacillales_A > Planococcaceae > Psychrobacillus. The sequence continues at coordinate 514,788 of NZ_VEBK01000001.1, forward strand.
GCATACGACCAATTGTATAAAGCTGCCGGTATCGAAGCTTATGGGTGTGCGAACATTACTACAGGATTGATCAATCCTGGAGATATAGTCAAAATAATAGATGGCGATACTGCCGCGATAGAGAATGTTGGAAAGCAGTTAAACTGGACAACTGCCCATAAAGATATTTTTGAAGCGCAGTATATAATTGACTTAGACGGGAATCTATTGGCGCTTGATGATAACTTAAAAGAGGATGGTTACAAGGCTGGCGATCAACTTCCCATCGATAAAGAAGCAATTGCTATGCTAAAAGAAATGGGCCATCCAACATATTCAAAAGCTTATGAATTTGGTGGGATGAAACGTCTTTCTGGATATGCTCCTATTTATGAGAACCATGACCCTAACGGTAACGTTATTGCGATAAGTGTTATTGATTTTGATGCTTCTATTGTAGGAGATAGAACGTGGGATGTAGTGAGCAAAGGAATTCTTACTAGTTTAATCCCTATGATTCTAGCTTCCATCATTACTCTTTTATTAATTAGAAGAAAAACAAAACCACTTATTGCTCTTATTGGACATGCAGGTGAACTTGCAAAAGGTAATCTATCTGTTAAAGACACGAACTTTACTAGTAAGGATGAGATTGGTGATTTAAGCCATACTTTAAATAGACTTGCCGGAAACTTCCGTGAGATCATCGGCACTGTTCAAACTACTTCTGTGCAGCTTACAAAAAACGCAGAAGAGACTGCCGCTTCTTTAAATGAGATGAAAGATGCAGTCCATCAAGTCGCAACCAATATGAGTGAAACGGTTGCATCTGTGTCGGATGGTACATTGACCGCAGAACAATCGGCGACTATTTTACAATCTCTTGCGGAGGATCTTCAAGATTCCAAAGCAACTGCAGATGCTAGCGTGATGAATTCTAGAACAACGATGGCAACAGCAGAACAGGGCTTGACTAGAGCAAGTGAAATTAGTCGAGATATGGATAAAATCCGTAGTGCTTCTATTGAGACTGGTGAAACGATCCAGCGATTAAATGAAGCAACAACTAAAATTCAACAAATAACGGGTTCTATTGCTGCCATTGCTGCTCAAACCAATTTACTTGCATTAAATGCATCAATAGAAGCAGCTCGTGCAGGGGAACATGGAAAGGGCTTTGCTGTTGTTGCAGAAGAAGTTCGAAAACTTGCTGAACAATCCAACAGTGAAGTCAATCAAGTCGAAAACATTGTTCAAGATATCACGGCAAACATTCGATCTGTTGTAATATCTACAGAGGAAAGTACAAAACTTATTGAAACGGGCTCTGCTACGGTAACACAAACGTCCCAATCCTTAAGTGATATTTCCTCTGCTGTTGCCAAAACTGTTGAAGAGATTTCGACTATCTCAAACAAAGCAACAAATGAAGCAGAAGATTCCAAACAAGTTGTCAAGCTGATCAATCAGTTAACGGAATCTATTCGCGAAATAGAAGAAGTAACAACATCCATATCGGCGGCTACTGAACAAACAACCGCTTCCATCGATGAGGTCGCTAACCGTTCAAACGAAACAACCCATATGGCCCAAGAACTTCAACAAATCGTAGGTAAATTCCAATTATAAAATAAGCTCGCTTCCTTAAAGGAAGCGAGCTTTGTTTTGGTACCAGGCACCCGTAATACTAATGCCATATTTCTTTGTTTTATTAATGTATGCCATGTGCTACCATCGCATCGGCAACTTTTAAAAATCCTGCTATATTCGCACCTATCACAAAATTGCCTGGATACCCGTAATCCGAGGCTGCGGCATGACAGCTTTGATAAATATTTTTCATCACTGTTTTTAGTTTTTCATCTACTTCTTCTAAAGTCCAAGACAAACGCATGCTGTTTTGAGACATTTCCATAGCTGAAACTGCTACACCGCCTGCATTTGCGGCTTTAGCCGGTGCAAATAAAACGCCATTCGCTTGGAAAGTTAAGATTGCTTCTTCCGTACAAGGCATATTTGCGCCTTCTCCAACTGCCTTGACGCCATTTGCAATAAGCAATGCCGCGTCACTTTCTTCTAATTCATTTTGCGTTGCACATGGCAAGGCAATATCACAAGCGACAGACCATATATTCGTGCAGCCTTCATGGTAAACAGCATGCTTATGAAATTTTGTATATTCTTGTATTCTCTTATTATCTAACTCTTTTAATTGTTTAACCGTTTCTACATTTATACCTTCGGGGTCGTATATATATCCATTTGAATCACTGCATGCCAACACAGTTGCCCCTAGCTCGATTGCTTTTTCCATCGCATATGTTGCTACATTTCCTGAGCCTGATGCAATCACCTTTTTCCCAGCAAAACTATCGCCTTTTTCCTTTAACATCTCTTCTACAAAATAAACACAGCCATAACCTGTCGCTTCCTTACGTCCTAAACTACCGCCATGATTAGGATCTTTGCCAGTAAAAACGCCAGCTGTAAAACCACCTTTCAAGCGGTTATATTGTCCAAACATATAGCCAACCTCTCGCTTGCCAACACCAATATCCCCTGCCGGAACATCCATATCCGCTCCTATATATTTGCTCAGCTCTGTTATGAAGCTTTGTGTAAATCGCATAATCTCTCTTTCTGACTTTCCTTTTGGATTGAAATCAGAACCACCTTTCCCCCCGCCTATAGGTTGACCTGTCAATGCATTTTTAAATGTTTGTTCAAAAGCTAAAAACTTCATAATACTGCTATTCACAGTAGGATGGAAACGAATGCCTCCTTTATATGGGCCGATACTGTTATTGAACTGGACACGGAAGCCACGATTCACTTGTACTTTTCCAGTATCATCCTCCCATGCAACTCGGAATGAGATTAAACGGTCAGGTTCCGTTATACGCTCTAAAATTCCATTATGGATAAATTCAGGATGCTTTAAAAACACAGGTCTAAGTGAATCAAAAATTTCACGAGTAGCCTGTAAAAACTCTTTTTCCCCTGGATTACGCTTCTTCACTAACTCATAAACTTCATGAACATAATCATTTGCTTTGCTTTTTTGTTCTACACCATTATCTCTTAGTAAATCCATCTATTTTGCCCCCAACGTTATCATTATTTCATCTATTATCTCGAATTTTCCGAAAATATACAACAACAATAGAAAACGTCATCTTATAAAAATACACACTGTTTTACAATTATGCATCTTTCCTTTTCATACGCGCCCCCTTATTCTGTAATATTTCCATTTTAAGTGTTCTTATTAGCGGTATATATTATAATAATGTAAATTGAAATCACAAAAGGAGTGTGTTTCGTTTGGCAATTCGAATAGCATTGATTGGTTCAGAAGAGACATTACAAAAAGTAAAAGCTCTAGATGTCTACATAGAAGATATTGAATTATTAACAAGTATGTACCAGACTCCAACAGAGGCAAGCGAACTAGTAACGGAAGTTGGTCAATGTGATGTAATTCTGTTCTCTGGTGGACTTCCCTTTTATTATGCCCAAAAGGAAATTGCCCGCTTAAACAAACCCGCTCTATATATACCAGACAACGAGTTAAGCGTGGCATACACACTTCTGCATGTTACCAATAATCTAAAAATCGAATTGGACCAATTATCGATAGATTTAATAGACCGCAAGTTTTTACAGGACGTTATCCAGCAACTGAATATCGAACGAGCACCCACTTTTATTCAAGATTATCCTTGGTTAAATCAAGAGAACAATCACCCATTTCAACTAGAGTCAGTTATTAATAGACATGTCGAGCTTTGGGAGTCTAAACAAATTTCATATGTGGTAACGAGTATTCACGCTGTTTATGACAAATTAACAACACTACATATTCCATGCATTCGATTGATGGAGCCTGCAAAAAACATAGTAGATTCACTTATAGAAGCACGCAATCTTGGTGCATTGAACCGTGCAAAACAATCACAGATTGCAGTAGGAGCCTTTGTTTTTCATTCGCATACTCCTTCTGAAGCATTTGAGTTTGAGCTTCAAAAAATTGCAAAACAGATCAACTGCTCTGTCAAAATACTTACCCCTCTTCACTTCCTCCTATATGGAACACGTAGTGGGATGGAGTATTTACTTGAAAATATGGAGATATTAAACGGGTCTTTCCAAGCGTTCAGCAAAATAAAGTCGTCAGTGAGTGTAGGGTTTGGATATGGGATGACCATTGTCGATGCAGAGAAAAATGCAAATATTGCCCTTTCATATGCCCAAAAAGATCCGTCAAACAACAACCTATTTGTGGTTAATGAGAAGCAAGAAGTCACTGAGCCATTACGCACGAAAAAGACTAGTTCCATTCTTCAAAGTGAAAATATGAAACTAATCCACATATCAAAGGAGTTAGGTATTAGCGTCACCAATTTAAATAAAATGATTCAATTTTATCAAACGCGTCCGATTAATCGTTTCACATCTACCGATATCGCAGAATATTTTGGTGTCGGCAAACGCGCCGCAGAACGCATAATAAAAAAGTTCTCAGATGGTGGTTATCTTAAAGTAATTGGAGAAGAACAGCCTCATTTAAATGGGAGGCCCCGCTCCATTTATCGTTTAGAATTACCAAGATTCTAGTATGCATAATGTATTCATTTCATAGTAAATTGTAAATCTTCTAAAAACTCATTGACTTGTTATTCTCCCATTCAGTATAATAGATAAATTAACGACTATATACCGAACGTTAATGGGGAGGAGAAAAAATCAATGGGTGCTACAAATGGTAATAAAACAAAAAAAGAATCCAAGTTTTCAGTTCCACATGTGTACGTAATCTTATTTTCCCTTATTATTATTGCTGCAATTGCTACGCATATATTCCCTGCTGGGGAGTATGAGCGAATGATTGACGATGCTGGTAGAAATATCGTCGTAGCAGATACTTACGCAGAAACAGAATCAACACCTGCAGGATTTTGGTCGATTTTCCAAGCTGTACATAAAGGAATGGTAAACTCCGCCGGTATTATTTTCTATATTTTCATCGTTGGGGGTTCTTTTGGTATATTGCAAGCAACCGGAGCCATTGAAGCAGCGGTTGGTTCTATTTCTCAAAAGATGAAAGGAAAAGAAATATTAATTATTCCAATCTTAATGACTTTTTTTGCTTTATCAGGGGCTATGCTTGGTTTAGCAGAAGAAACAATTCCTTACATTACAATTTTAGTTCCTCTAATGTTACTAATCGGCTATGATTCGATGGTCGGAGCAGCTGTTGTACTTCTTGGAACATCAGCAGGGTTTACCGCTGCTTTTATGAACCCTTTCACAGTTGGAGTAGCACAAGGAATTGCTGAAATACCACTATTTTCTGGTCTTTACTTACGTGTCATATTCTTTGTCATCTTTTTAGCGGTAAGTATTTGGTATGTTATGAGATATGCCCACAAAATTAGAAAAGATCCAACAAAGAGCATGCTCTACAATGAGGTGACACAAAGTGACTTTAAAATACCTGAAAAAATATTAACACTTACTACACGCCATAAAATAATTTTCACTATATTACTTGCAACTCTTATTACTTTAGGTTTTGGAGTTATCAAGCTTGGTTGGTATTTATCCGAAATCGCTGGTCTGTTTCTATTAATGGGTATTTTAATTGGCTTGGCTGGAAAAATGAACTTCAGTCAAATTTCTGAGTCATTTATTAAAGGTTGTAGTGTACTCGTAATGGGAGCGCTTGTAGTCGGAGTGGCCAACGCCATTTTAGTTGTGCTCCAGGACGGCAAGATTATGGATACAATTCTTTATGGTTTCTCTTCTGTAATTGGAGAAATGCCTTCTGGTTTTGCAGCATTTGGTATGTATATCGTTCAATGTGTATTGAATTATATTATTCCATCTGGTAGCGGACAAGCAGCACTTACGATGCCAATCATGGCTCCTCTTTCTGACTTAGTTGGAGTTACCCGACAAACAGCGGTGCTTGCATTCCAATTTGGAGATGGTATTTCGAATATTTTCACCCCAACATCCGGATACTTTATGGCCGGTCTTGCACTTGCAAAAATCTCTTGGGTAAAGTGGGTCAAATGGATTTTCCCACTTATTATCATCCATTATGTGCTAGGGGCAATTTTTGTTACAATCGCACATTATATTGGTTATAGCTAAAAAGAAAAGCCCCTAATCTCTGGGGCTTTCTTCATCGAAAGGATTGGAAACAATGAAACCAGATATACATTTAAACAATTGGATCATCGAACAACGTCGTCATTTACATACATATCCAGAGCTCTCTCATCATGAAACAAAAACAAAAGCTTATATTACAAATCAGCTTCTTAATCTAGGCATAGTAACTTACTCTGTCACAGGAAAAGATGTAATCGGAATTATAAAAGGCGAGCATCCTGGAAAGACGGTGGCAATTCGTTCAGATATGGATGCACTACCAATAGTAGAAGAAACAGGGCTTTCCTTTGCATCTGAAAACAAAGGGGTGATGCACGCCTGCGGTCATGATGGACATATGTCCATTTTGCTTGGAATTGCTAAATTGCTAGTCGCAAATAAATCGGCTATTCATGGGACGATTCATCTTTTATTTCAACATGCCGAGGAAGAAGTTCCTGGAGGCGCAGTAGAGATTGTGGAGGCAAATGGTCTGCAAAATATCGATGCCATTTTCGGCTATCATCTATGGCAGCCTTTGAAATCCGGAGTCATTGGAGTACGTGAAGGAGCGACAATGGCAGGAGCGGACCGATTCACGATTCATATTTACGGCAAAGGCGGACATGGGTCGATGCCTGAAGAAACGATTGACCCAACGCTCGTTATCTCCCATATCATTACTCAATTGCACACGATTGTTAGTCGCAGCATTAAAGCAATTGACCAAGCTGTTATTAGCATCGGCGAATTAAATTCAGGCACAAGCTATAATGTAATACCAGATACAGCCTTTGCATCAGGGACAGTTCGATATTTTAATAAAGACACTTCCCTGCTTATAGAAAAAAGAGTAGAAGAAATAATTGAAGGTGTATGTAAATCTTTTGGAGCCACCTATAAGCTTGATTATATCCATGGCGATCCTCCAGTTTTAAATGATAGAGAATTAACCACTTTTCTTAAAAAAACTGCTATTTCCTTGTACGGAGAAGAAAAAGTAGTCGATATTGACCCTATTTTAGGCAGCGAGGATTTTGCTTACTATTCACATGAAATTCCAGCGTCATTTACATTTATTGGAGTTGGAAAAGAAGATGCCCCCTATGGACATCATCATCCAAAATTCGATATCGATGAAGACATGCTACCAGTTGGGGTGGAGCTGTTCACTACGGGCGTACTAAATTACTTAAAAGGAGGTACGGAGGATGAATATTAAATCAATAGAAGTTTTTGCGATCAGACTCCCTTTTATTGATCCTTTTATTATTAGTTATCACACGTATAATGATATGCCTTCGATTATTGTAAAGGTGGAAACGGATACAGGAATTATCGGTTACGGTGAAGGAACCCCTGATGAACATGTAACAGGAGAAACTTGGGAAAGCACATATGCTGTTTTGACGAAGACATTGGCTCCTGCTCTAATTGGTGATAATCCATTCCAAATAGAAAAAATACATGACAAAATGAATAAAGTTGTCCTCGGTGTCCCAACAGCAAAAGCGGCGATTGATATCGCTTGCTACGATATTATGGGCAAAGCGACCAACCAGCCCATTTATAATTTATTGGGCGGTCAATATCATGACATGTTAGAAGTACCAAAAGTAATAAGTATTCTCTCTCCAGAAGAAATGGCCACACAAGCAAAAACTGCAATTAGCGAAGGTTATAAATCCCTTAAGCTTAAAGTTGGAACAGACAAAGAGCTCGATTTCAAACGAATTTGTGCAGTTCGCGCAGCGGTCGGTTCGGACGTTCCGATTAAAGTAGATGCTAACCAAGGCTGGGTGAATAGTTATAATACACTATATGTACTTGAGCGGATCAAGGCATGTAATGTAGAGTTAATTGAGCAGCCTGTAGTCGCAAATGATATCGATGCCCTGCTAGAAGTTAAGCAAAAAACGACCATTCCCATCATGATCGATGAAGGGTTACATGGCTCGAAAGAATTAAAAGAAGTAATTGTTAAACGTGCCGCGGATAAGATTAATATTAAACTAATGAAATGTGGCGGCTTATACCCTGCCACTCAGCTAGTTCATCAAGCGGAACTTGGTGGAATTGACTGCCAAATAGGCTCCATGGTTGAATCTGCAGTAGCCTCCGCAGCCGGATTACACTTATCATTAGCCAAAAAATCCATACACAGCAACGAGCTTGTCGGACCATTAATGTTCAGCAAAGATATTGCAACCCTACGGTATGAGCTTCCATATGTTTATCTTTCAGAAGCTCCAGGTTTAGGCATTGAAGTAGATGAACAAGCCTTAACAGAACTAACTACAGAGTCTATGCTCATTCAATAATTCTGTAACAAACAAAAAAGTGACTCCAGATGCAAGCTCTGAAGTCACTTTTCCTATTAATATAAGCTTTTCAATAAAGTTTCTAGCATGACAGGCATTTCATGAAATGCACTGTCAACATGTAGTCTTTCAGTTCTTTGGTGAGCGTCCTTACCGAATGGTCCTACATTTAATACGGGACCTTTCAGCTGTGCCATGTCTTCAAATGGAATGCTGTACGTGTCTCCCCAAACAGGCGTATTGTTTTCGAAGGCAGTCCAGCCAGCTCCATCATCTTCATAATTCACATAGCTCAAATCACAAATACCATTAAAATAATGGATTTGATCAATTTTGTTATTAAATGATTGTCCGGATTTCTTCATCAGCTCTACTGCCTCTATAATTAACGGATCATTAGATGTATTAACAGCTGGATAGTAAGGTGGTGCAAATAGAATTACTGTTGCAGGAGCCAGCTCTTGGCACTGTATCATTAAATTATCCACAATGCGCAATGACTTTTCACGATCATCCCACTCTTCCTGCTCAAGTGCTTCTTGTTTCAAGCGTTCTACTTCCTCCGCTCCTAGCTTTTTATTTGCATAGGCAAGCAGTTGTTCATAACGAAGCACTTTAACTGTTCCTACACCTTTTACTTCCTCACGCTGACAAATTTTTTGATAATCCGCATTTAGCGCATCCATCGCCTCTTTTGCCACTTGCTCAAAAAGATCCATCACTTCCGAGGCAGTACGTTTGAATAAAAACACATTATACAATGACACTGCACGATATGGAGTTTGCGTAGAATAAGACATCTTCAAATCCTTTTGCTGCAAAGAAACTGGAAGCGGTGTACTTTCCCCAAGATCATTCTCACGGAATAGTGAATTCCATTCCATACGCTGTGTCAAATAAGATGCGATATAGTTCGCCGTCATACCTTTCATCGGCTCCCCAACATGCGTCTCTTTCCCATAAAATAAAACAGCTGGCATAATCTTACCAATCGTTCCTGAGTAAATATACTCCGCAATATCCGTTGGGTTTTGAGAGAACGATGGTTCACTATTCAAAAATAGTTTATAAGTCAATCCAAATTCCTCACGAAGACGTACTAACTGTGTTACTGCTGCACGCATCCCGGCAGAGTTCACTTCCTCATCAGGAACGGTAGTCAATACGAGATTGATCGGCCATTCTTCGACACTTGCTTTTTCTATCAATTGCATATGAAGCGCAAGTCCCATTTTCATATCCATTGTTCCTCGGCCAAATAGGTACTTGCCAGTTTCTAAATCGATACGAGCTGATTCTGGTAAATCGCTTGGATCTTCCATTAGCTTCTTCGTCAGCTCCTCTGGAAAATAAGCGAGTGGCTGCAGGGCACCATACTCTTCCGTTTGAACCGTATCAAAATGACTGATCAAAACAACCGTTTCTACAGCTTCGGGATGTTTATACAATGCTGTCACTGCATATCTTCCAAGTCCTGCATCTAGCAATTGCAAATGACTCGGATGATCTTGAAAATACTTTAATTCTCTTAATTTATCCAATACTTTCGGAGCAAAAGTAGTTTCCCCTTCAGTTAATGTAATACTATCCCAACTAACTAGCTCGCATAATAGTGAGCGAAGCGATTCCGGTGTACTCCATAATAATTGATTCATTTTAATTTCTCCTTTATTACTAATGCTAAATACAACAATAATTACTAATATTCAGAATCACCAGTGTTTAATTCTCTGAAACGACATGACTATTTGCTACAGCTTCACTTTGTTTTTTCTTCTCTAATATCAGCTTATAGAATAGCATACAAGCAATGAAAAAACCTACTCCATAATACAGTCCAACTCGCTGTGTCGGATCAAAAGCTAAAAATACTAATATTAATAAACAAAATGCAATGCAAAATAGCGGCACCAATGGGTAAAAGCGGACTTTATAGCCTAAATCCTCGAGTTTTCCGCCATTTTTCAAGTATCGTCGTCGGAACATCAATTGAGAAGTCGCAATTCCCATCCATGAAATTGTAACAGAAATCCCCGCAATCGACATCAACAATACGAATACTGCATCTGCCTCCATTACACTAGTTAATAATGACAATAAGGAAAAAACCATCGTGAATAATAAAGCAGCAAGTGGAACTTTACGTTTCGATAAACGACCGAACACTTTTGGTGCCATACCTTCTTTTGCCATTGACCACAATAAACGTGTGGAAGCATATAAACATGAATTCCCTACTGACAAAATGGCCGTTAAAATAACAAAGTTCATAATACTACCCGCATATGGAATACCAGCTAAATTCATTAAAGTAACGAATGGACTTTCAAGCAGACCCAGTTCAGATGCTGGGAAAATAGCCGATAGGACAATAATAGAAGCTATATAAAACACGACAATTCTAATTAGAATAGTTCGAATAGCTTTTGGAATATTCTTTTCTGGATTTTCCGTTTCACCGGCTGCAATACCAACTAACTCAGATCCTTGATAGGAGAAGACGACGTTCATCATCGTTACAAAAACAATCGCAATGCCAGCTGGGAATAGTCCAGTAGGTGCTAGATTAGTCGCAAATGGTGTCGCTCTTTCTTCCAATGGAATAATTCCGAAAATTGCCGCCGCCCCAATGATAATAAACAGCACGACAGCCACTACCTTAATACCTGCAAACCAAAACTCTGCTTCCGCAAAAGCTCTCGTTGTAAGCGCATTCAAAGCAAACAATAAAACCATGAAAATTGCGCACCATATCCAAATCGGTACATCCGGGAACCAATGCTTCATAAGTATTCCAGCAGCAGTAAACTCCACCCCAGCTGTAGCAGCCGAACCTACAAAATACATCCATCCAAGTGAAAATCCTGCAGAAGGGCTAATAAATCGTGTTGCATATGTTTGGAAAGAACCACTTACCGGCATATAAACAGCAAGCTCTCCAAGACATACCATTACCATATACAAGATTAACCCACCAAATAAGTAGCCGAGTATAGCTCCCCCAGGACCTGCCTGATTAATCGTATAACCTGCATTTAAAAATAAGCCAGTTCCAATTACCCCACCAAGTGACAACATAAGTAAATGACGGCTTTTCATCGAACGATTTAATAGATTTTGTTGTGTTGAATCCCCAATATTAGACATTCTATTCCCTCCCCCATTGAATCTATTTAACTGTACAAATACGTTTAGATTATGACGAAATTATTACGGGTGCCTGACACCCGTAATAATTTTTTCCCCTTTATTTAAAATCTCAATGATAAGCAGCTTAAACCGCCGTCTTGTTTGCGAACTTCTGACATATCCAACTCAATCGTTTCATAACCCGCTTCGTTGATTTTGCGTTTCGTTTCGCTATATCCTTCTGGAATGATTACATAATCATTTACACGAATACAGTTCGCTGAGTATTCATCCTCATTAGAAATAACAATTTTGTCATAAGACTCAAAAGCCGGATGATCCACGAATTCTCCTGCCACAACCATTTTGTTATTTCCTAAATAAGCGATTCCTGTTTTCAAATGGAAGAACTTTTGTAGCGGGATGATTGTTGCTTCAAATCCTTCACTTTCTAGAATTTCTTTTAACTGTCTTGCCCCTTCTTCATTCGTGCGCTCAGAAATGCCGATATAAAATTTATTATCCGCTTGTAGAATATCTCCACCATCTAAAGTGCCAGGTGATTTAATGTAATGAAACTTCTTATAAAAGTCTTTTAAAACGCTTTCAATTTCAACAATTTCGCCGTTTCGAGATTCTGCTCCAGGATTAGTCACTACAGCAAATTCTGATGTCAGTACCGCAGCATCTTCCACAAACGTTGAATCTGGAAATTCCTCACTAGCTGAAAGTAATGTTACGTCAACTCCACATTTTTTCAATGCTTCTACATAATCCGCATGCTGCACTAATAGTTTTTCATAATCCGGTTTTCCAAGATCCGAAGTTGTCAATCCTTCTACATAACTTTTACCAGGTGTCTTTGCAATTACTTTTTGAAATTTACTCATTTTATTTTTCCCCCTTAATTTCTTATGACTGGACTTGTTAGACATGTAGGACCACCAGTACCTAACACACTGATTTCGCGTCCTTTGTATTCATAAACTGTTGCTCCTGCATCCAGCAATTGTTGTTTTGTCGATTCATTTCCTTCGACTATCATACAAACACGCGGTGCAAGCGCTAGTACATTACATCCAAGATTATCGTATTCTACTTTTGGCACCTCTACTAATTGAATGCCACGCTCTAACAGTAACTGACGGAAAAACACGGGCATCAATGGTGAATGCACAACTGCCAGGTCTTTATCAACCATGCTAATGAAAGACATTAAATGTAAGCATTCCGCTTCTCCTTGATCGTGGGGAAGCTGCACAACTATGAACTCTTCCACATATGGCTTTGTTATTTCTTTTAATTGGCGAATTGCTTCGTCATTTGTACGATATCCGCGCCCTACTACAAGTGTTTTATCATCCAACCAGACGATATCCCCACCATCCGAAACCGCTTCACCAGTTAACTCTCCAATGATAGGTATCTCTTTTTCCTGTAAGAACTTTTTATAAACAGCAGCTTCTGGCTGCCTTAGTTTCTTACCTGATTTTAAAATAATGGCACCAGCTGGTGTAAACTTCACTGGGTCATGTGCATAAATAGAATCTAAACCTACTGTGTCAGATGCAGGAAGATAATCGATTTGTGGCACATGCTTCTCTAAAATATCGATGAATAGTTTATATTCACGCAATGCTTCTTGAAAATTAGGTTCCTTTAAGTAATTGAATGTTTTCCATTGATCCGATAAGTGCTCTTGACTAATAAAAGCCTCTTGCGGATGCTTCACAATTACTCTTTTTAAACTTTTATACATAGATGAGTTATAAGTCATGCCAGCCTCCCTTTTCCGCATATCGGAAAACGTTTCTGAATAACGGAAATATTATATTTAAAATATATGTGTTTCGTGCTATAATGTCAATATATTTCGAATACTAGAAACTATTATTTTTAGAATAATAAAAAAAGGATGTCTTACATGCAATCTATTACTCGCGCTATGTCAGTTGCTAAAGTTTTAGCCATGAATGCTAATGAAAAAGGAATAAGTATTTCCGAGCTTTCCAAACAATGTGAGCTCCCACTTAGCACGATGCACAGATTATTACAGGCCATGATTAAGCAAAGCATGGTGGAACAAGATGAACAGTCTAAACTGTACCGACTAGGGATGGTTTGGCTAGAATATGGGTTAAAAGTATACGATACGATAGATTATGTCAGTAAAATCAGACCCGAGCTGGAACGTTTATGTAGAGAAATTGAGGAAAGCGTCTATTTAAGTAAGCCTATTGGGACAGAAGCGATGATTGTCGAAAGGATTGATAGCGAAAATAATCCAATCCGGATATATGATCAACTAGGGGTGCGTATTCCTATGCATATTGGAGCTGCAAATAAATCCATGCTCGCAGCTATGCCTAGACCCCAATCTGAAAATATGTTGGCACAGCTACTGCCAGCAGAAAAAATTCCTGAGTTTCTACAGACACTCGATCAAATTACAAAACAAGGTTATGCAAGCAGCCACTCTGAACGTACGGAAGGAACTTCTTCAATTGCGGTCTCTATTAAAGACAGCCTTGGCCAAATCATTGGTGCTGTCAGTGTTGGTGTTGTAAGTTTTAACTTAACGGAAGAGCGTCTCGCTTTTCTTACTAATAAAGTGATCGAAACGGGTAATAATATTTCTTTAAGACTGAGATCTACTAACTAAAACCCATATCTATCGTTTTCGAAGTCCTTTGGGAAGACTGATGCTATATGAAAACCGTTTTTTTTAGAGCTGTTGATCATGACTGATGTCATGATCAACAGCTCTTTTCTCGGTAATCGTATGGCAGTTGTCTGCCCGTCGCCCTTCTCAAACTTTAGGTACTGGTTTAGTACTGCTTTTTGGAAGAAAAGAAGCGACACGTTCCAATCTTTTGAAGAAGCGACCGAAGATACAATTTCGGTCGCACCCCACCTTCTCTATTGGTAAACGCTTACTATTTGCTATAATCCCACCAAATGCAACAGATGATGTGATGGTTCATCGCTCACCCCGCGGAAAGCGTTCGCCTGGAACGAAAATCAACCGTAAAATAGAATCGTTTTTTCACCGCTTAAACACTAGGTTTATGGAACGAAAAATTTTATACTTTCTTATAAAAAAAAGAAAGCGACCGTCTATTTGACAGCCGCTCTCTCTATATATCGTATTATGGTTACTTCAAGTTAGTCCATTCGTTTTCAAGCCATGCTTTAAAGTCGTCGCCTTTTTCGCCTTCATAAGCATTATATACATCAATTCGCATTCTTTTTAACTTGGTAGCAAATTGTTCAAATGTATGATCAGCTGGTAGACTTTTCTTCACACGTACAAAGACTTTATTGGCTCCTTTAATCACTTCGAACTTTTTACGTACAGGAAGCTCTGCATCTTCCCCAAACTCAAGAAGAATACGGTATGCTGCTTCTTGAATTTTATATACTGGATCATTTGCTAATCTTGAGCGCATAATGTCGATTACTTGACTTGTATTGTATTTCCCTAATTCCTCTACTGCATCATAACGTGCTTTCCAATTGGACGTACGATTTGCAGCTTTTTTTAATTCCTCATAATTCTCGGGCAACTCATTATTCACTATCTTTTTACTCAACTATTCCAAACTCCTTTTTTGGCTAACTCTTCATTACCTTCACCATCTCTTCATTATATACTACGATGGGGAGTTCTCCTATTTTTATCGAATAATATTACGGGTGCTATGTTTCTTCTTCCTTTTTTTCTTTTTACTGTACCTTTCACTCAATGGCTTGCCAAACTCTGGATACATTTGCTTTACTAAATTTATATTTTTACAAATATAATAATAGCGATGTATAAAAATAGAACAAAAAGCAGTAAAGATAGACAATAAAGAAATACAGACAATCATTAGTATAAAAACAGCAGAATCTGTATAAATAAAAGATAAAATCAGTTGTCCCAATACATAACCTGCTCCTCCAACAACTGACCATGTAACGGAGATACTATTTTTTTGCTGTAATTTATAATACGTTCCCGTATAGAGTGCTTTCCAATTCAGCCAGTTCATCCCTATTAATAAAGCAATAAAAAATAGTACTCCAATTACTAATGGCCCACTACCTTTTGCACCCATATTTAGATATATCATTTTTTGTATCGCTAAAAAATATATATAAGTATTCACTACACCATAGATTCCAAAAAACAAATAATATGATTTCTCATTCTTATAAGGATCGATCAAATAAATGATCGCCCAAAGTTGAACAATCCCCACTGGTATAATAGCTGCTATAAAGTAAGATAACGAAAAAGGAACTGCTACAATCGGTAATAAACCAATCAAATATAAAAGTATTAGGAAGAAACAAATTATATTAGATCTATTTTCCTTAGGAGTTTGTAACCTTAAATAAGACTCTGCAATCTTATCTATATTTTTCTTTTTTATTAAAGTTCTCTCCAATCTCTTTCAAGCAAGATGATACATCATACTCTACGTTTTATTTCCGAACCTCCGTTAACTAAAATTCAAATAATATGACAAAAGTGTTACAGGTGCCAGGCGCCAGTAACACTTTTGTCATACACTCTTTTTCTAATCATAATACTCCTAGACTCATTTCAGCATAGGTGCGGTTGGATCTTGTTTTTTTAAACTGAACGAAGACTGGTGTTTTTTGTGTCATATTATGCGCTTCCATATAGCTAAATAGTTCCCAATATTTCACTTGGGATTGTACTTCATACTCTTCTGTTACCCTAGTCATCAATAAGTTATCAACACTAAAATAACTACTGAAGCTCACTTCTTCCTCTTTAAGTAGCGAGAAATGACTCTCTTTAACCGGTAGAAAAATTTGAGCAGTCATTATTTCAGCTGTCGGATCACTTATAATGGAAAAGAATAGTTGCCCT
The DNA here is from genome assembly GCF_007676755.1 of Bacillus sp. FJAT-22090. Lineage (GTDB taxonomy): Bacteria > Bacillota > Bacilli > Bacillales_A > Planococcaceae > Psychrobacillus. Next base: position 531,261 of record NZ_VEBK01000001.1, read on the forward strand.
GTTGGATGATATCCATGTCCCGTTAATATTAAGTCGAAATCATTAAAAGCAATATCAATTTCCTCGGGCAAAAAGTTATACAATTTCGAGGCGACATTACGGTAAGCAATTTGATGGTTTTCTACAATCATCATTCATCCCCCTGCCCTTTGATAGGCACATATAGATCAATAATATAATCGCCATACACTTCCAGCAAAACGCAATAATACGTATCATCCAACTGTATAGCGTTAGCCCGCGCATAAGTCTTCACTTTCTCGTAAGCAGCGTAGAAATCCATTTCTTGATCCGCTTGGCGTAGTAATAATGCTCTGTCCAGCACTAACGTTTCCCGAAATGTAAAATCTTTTTCATCTGACAGGACAACTGGGCTACTAATAGGTAAGTAATATGTAAATCGTCCAGACTTTTCATCAGTCGGACTTTGTTCAAATGAAAAAGACAACGGACCATTTTTGTATACATCCTTATTTAGCGCAAAGTCTTCCAGCATATAAATACTTTCTTGCCAATCCGCTTTTTTCTGCTCCACTTCATACGTCAACACATTCTCAAAAACTAACGAACACATTTCAATTCCCATACTTTTTCACCCTTTCTAATTTTAAAACTATTTATTCAAATAACCACGCTCATTAAAATTAAAGCTTTTAAATCGGATTTTACAATACAAAATGACAAGTTGCTCTGGCAAAATAAAGAGCATTACAAAAAACAGCCCAATACCTATTACAATAAATATTATCTTATCAAGTTCATTAATAGCAGACGTTCTCACAATATATTGAATGATAAAAATTAATCCTAGACTTCCAATAATTGTAGTCGGCACATACGACGTAGTTTCAAAACGACTTCTTAATGCGTCTTTTTTAGTGCCTTTTCTATAATGTCCTTTTTTCAATAAAATAAAGAAACGTATAAAAGTCACAACAAATATTATCAAACCAATTCCAAGTATGATATACGTAAATTGAAGGAGAGATCCTGCATCAGCCACTTTTTCCTCCCCAGCGTAACCGATTATAAACAAAGCACAAATTAAAAAGGAAATTGAAAATAGGTTTTGTGACACTAAAATAGATAAAAAATACTGCGTTTTTTCACTTTTTGTATATACAATTGGCATTGAATAGATAAGTGATAATACACTAAGTATTACTGTACCTATAAAATGAATCAAAAGAATTTGATCCTTATATGGATAGACGGTATAACTACCTGCCATGAAATACTCTAATGCAAATAGTAAACCCTGCAAGAATATAGACAATATTAGTGCACCTGACAAAGCTCCCGGGCTTTGTCTTCCTGATTCGAATGGCCCTCTAAGTACTTCAAAATCTTCCTCTTTTAGTTTTCTTGTCATTTGAGCACTCCACTTCAATTTAACCCTACTTATTCAAATAACCACGGTCGTTAAAGTTAAAGCTTTTAAAACGGAACTTACAATATAGAATGACAAGCTGCTCTGGTAAAACAAAAAGCATGACAAAAAATAGAGCAATCCCAATCACAATAACAACAATAGCATTTAAATCGTCCATAGCAGTATTCCTAACCACATATTGGATGATAAAAACGATTCCAACACCACCTAGAATAGCTACTGGCATATACTTGGATGTTTCGAATCGATTTCTCAACTCTCCCTTTTTAGAGCCTTTTCTATAATGCCCTTTTTTTAAGAGAATATAGAAACGAATAAACGTTGCTATAAAAACCAAGAACCCTAAAGCCAATAAAATATAAGTAAAATTTAAAAGTGAACTAGGAGTAGCAGTCATCCCTTCTCCCTCTTTTCCTATAATAAATATTGCACAGATAAAAATAGAGAGGGAGAAGATGTTTTGTGATATTAATATAGAAACTAAATACTGCATTTTTTCACTATTTTTATATACAGCTGGGATAGCATAAATGAGAGATAACACCACGAGCATAGCTGTTAAACAAAAATGAACCTTTAATATTTCGTCCTTATATGGGAAAATGGTTGAATCTGCTGCAACAAAATACTCTAAAGCATAGAGCATTGGTTGAAATATTATTCCTAATATTAAAGCGAATGCCAAATTTCCAGGGCTTTGTCTTCCTGAATCGAGTGGTCCTCTAAGTACTTCAAAATCTTCTTCCTTCAATTTCAAGTCAGTAACACCTCTTTCTTTTAATGAAACCATCCTTTAATATGATCCATCACAGATTTATCCTCTTTCCCAAATTTCATATTTAGCAGTGAGTTTGCAGCTATCCCAAGACCTACTCCTACAGCGGTTCCTACTCCAGGAATAGGAATCGCTACAGTTCCTAAGGCTGTTAATCCGGCTTGCACTGCACCACCAACGGCTACATCAATTGCAGTATCAACTGTAGCTCTTCCAGCAGCTTCTCCATCGCTAAGTCCTGCATCCTTTGCAGTCGTATAGTTACCATAATAGCTTAAGCCTGCTCCAATCGGACCAAGGGCTTTTGTTGCACCTTTTAAAGGACCATTAGTGACCATTCCTTTAACGTCTACAATATCTGTAAAAGCTTTTCCGGTCCCCTTAAGCGTTGCACTACCGACAGTTTTAGCCTTTTGAACATTTGTTGCTTGATCGTTCCAATAGGCAAGAGAAGGATGTTTTTTTAATGCTTCATCCCCTGTCCCAGACCAACCGCTCTGTCCTGGTTTCTTTGTTCCATACTTCAGTGTGACTGTGTTGTTTGCTGCAATCTCATAATGCTTCGGTGACCATTTTTTATTTCCTTTTGGAACATTTTTCATCAACTCTTTAAATCCTTTAGCATCTAAATCTGCTCTTAAACTACTTACTGCTTTACCCGTAGCGTTAATACGATATCCGTATGTCCCGGTTTTTGGATCAAATACACGAGATGTACTTAGCCCACCATCATTTCCAGCAACATACATACCGAAAGCAGAAACGCCACCTGTAATTGCAGTGTTCGCTCTTTTAGCTAATCCAACAGCTTCCTTCAAAACCATGACACTTGGGTTTGCCGAAGAAACATCTCCTGGCTTTTCTTCTTTCCCCTCCGCGTCCACGTTGTCCGTATCTCCCACACGACTATCTAGCTCCGTTCTAAGCGGATGATTTTCGCTATACTCCTTCCAACGTTCCGCAGGGAAGTCAATATCCGTCAAACCGTCATTCATCATACCTTCGATTTCCAGTAACCACAGTTCCAGCGTAAGAAGATCTGACTCCACTTGTGTTAATGCAGTCGTTTGAGTCGAGTCAAATTCATTTAGATCCGTAACTGTATTATCTCGTTTTTTCTTAGCGTTCGTTACACCATCCTGCACACCGCTATCATCCAAATGGGGGAGTGCAACGATATCTGCGACTTGATCCATAATGGCATTTGTTTCATCTGTGAGATTACTCGTTACTTGAGAAATTTCCGTTAGGCCTTCTTCCACTTCGCCTTCTAAAAAGCTTTGGCGAATAAAACCATTTGGATCTGGCTCTAAAGCATCAAGTGCTGCATCCATTTGTGTAAGTGTTGTCTCAAAGTAATTTTTACAAGTCGTGAAAAATTGAAGGAAGGGCAAATGGCAATCATTATAAAATGCGCGGATTGCATTTCCACCTTCTCCTTTTAAGGAATCTTCCATGGAAACAAGGCCTTCTATCGCGGTTTCGATTGATTTCATTTCTCCTTCTATCCGATTAAGCATATTAATATTGCGTTGCAAGCCATCGTGAAAAGGACTGACATCTAATACTTTCATGGCGCCACCTGCTTCGGACCATCGATTGTACATTGCATAGCACTGGATATTTTCTCATCGGATTCCTTCATAAACTCAACGGAACTCGTAGTAGTTTGGATATTTGTATTTAATACGGTTTGGTATTTCGTCAATAGCTGTTCAAGTTTAGTCGAAAGCTCCGTCAATTTAGTGACCACATCTAATGTATTTCCAGTAATCGGCGGCTCCGCCTTCGGATTAAGCATCTCCGTAGCATTTGTCATTTCACCTAATTGAGTTTCTACGTCTGCATATACAATTTTCACTTCAGTTGACATAAATGTCTCCTCCCTCGTTAATTAGAAGCTTTAGCCCGTGCTTCTTCTGCCAGTAGATTTGCAATCGTTTGTTGTATGGATTCGATTTCTGCCATAAGTGATGTAATTTTACTGGAGATAGCACTAAAAACAGCAGCGAATTGGGCACCTACTATTTCTAAAAACGAAGTATGGATTCCTGCTTCTCGAATGTCATCGAAGCTCGTTGCAAGTGTTCCATGCCATGTCGTTGTCGTTAGTTCTGGTTCCATACATTTATGTTCATTTTCACTAAATTGACCTTGTTTTTCTGTAATCGATCCTTGGCATTCAATCAATCGTCTAAGTTCCTCTTGTTTTTTGTGTAAAAGTGCATAATAATATCCAAGCAAATCTATTTCCTCCCCTCATTGACCTTTTTCATAGAAGTATCCGATGTTTGAACCAATTTTGGTATAAAAACTATAAACAATACAACGAGTCCTACAGCGATGATAGCTAATAAAATCATCGTGCGGATTCTATTATTAGCTATTTCACCTTCGTCCAATGGACTAGTAGATAACTCCTTCTTCCCTTTTCCTTCATTCGAAAATAGTTTGAGTTCGGAAGATCTGACTGCTACCGTACTAATCTCTCCTCGCTTATCGGTTTGAAATAGAAAGGATGTGTCGTTTCTATTAGGAAGCTGCTTTCTCCCATCAAAATAAATAGTAAATTGTTTCTCGGGAATTGTGTTCTTCATCTCTGTTTTTTTCTCATCATGCAAATAATCGGTGTTTTTCTTGAACTTTAACTTTTCATATATAACCGGTTCCAAATCCTTTACTTGCTCTTCCGCGTGTACAAATTGGACCGCTGTCGACCAAACTATCAATAGCAATAGGATAGTTCTAATTTTCATATGCTTCCTCTACAGGAGTGGCTGGAGGATTTTTATATATAAAATAAGAAACGGTTAGCATGATAATGGAAACCACACCTGTAATAACGACACCCCAAAGGAAACTAGTTTCCGGTTCATATTTAATAGACATATACACGGACGATAAGATATCGGGAATAGTAATATCCGGTACGGCAAGTATTAGTAAAGGAATAATATACAAACACATTAGCGCAACACTTGCAATCCACCCTGCAGATTGTCCGAACTCAAGGGAAGTACGGATAATCGCTGCACCTGCAAGCAATAAAAGAATAGTGAAAATCGTCCATTCCACTGCACGCTGGTCGTTTAAAATATACATATTGATACTGTATAAACTAATAATCAGTCCAACTAGTAAGGACAGTATTGCGGTAAGTCCTATACGCATCCCGATCGGGCCTTCTTTCATTTGATACGTAAAATATCCTATTAAAAGACTACTAATCAGCAAAATAATAAAGAGAATAACAGGTGGAACTTTTTTCACCTCATCCGCAAGTTCCGCTTCCCCTTTGACATCCAACGGGTTCACAAAATGATTAAAAGCATAGCCATTCTCTTGACCATCTACATATGTATTGGCAAGAAATCCTTGGATGTCCCCGTCAAATTCAGACATCGCTTTCACATTTGTTTCCCATTTATTACTGAATTCATTGGAGGTATCTTTTATATTATCCGCTTTTCCGTATAGGTCACTTGCATAATTGACTAAACTGCTTTGTTTTTGTGATAAAGACTGGATCATCCCACTTAACGAAATAAGCTGGTTGCTTACATTCTGTTGACCTGCAGCAACTTGTCCTTCTGTAGTGGTTGCAACAGGTTCACTAGATCCAATCATCATCGATGGGTTTTGAATTTGTTGTAAGAGCATACTGGCTTGCTTATCTATTGAATTGAGATCTGTTAGTAAAGCAAGATGCTGCTGTTCAACCGTTTCTTTGTAACCAGACATAATTGCTGCAAAAGTAGTACTTAAATCTGACATGCCAAGTTCCGTTTCTGGAATACTATCAGTCACAGTAGTCCAACCTGCCAACTCTTCTTCATTTAAATCAACAACGTTTTTCAATAATGCCGTTAAAATTTCATCTTGCAATATTGCATCCTTATTAGCACTCTGACCGCCTTCATTTAAAGTAAATTCAAATTGCTCCAATGTTGCATAGTAAGACAATAGAGAACTAGTATCTGTACTTGTAGCACCTTTTGCAAATAACTCTTCTAATCTTGTACGCTGGTCATCTGACAATCGTTCATGCTTTAAAAGATCTTCCTCTTTTTGTTTAATTTCCACGCCTATTCTTGCAGTATCTACTGGATAAGAGCTTACTATTTGTTGAACAGATTCATATTCTCTGTAAACAGAATTGTAATTTTCTAAGAGGCTGCCATAATCAGCAGAAGCTTTTGCATAATCATTGGTTCCTTCTTGATTTGCACTTTTCCAAGCAGTTTCTTTCTCGGAGATAACCGTGTTTACTGCAGTTAACTCTCCTTCGAGCTGCTCCAATTCGCTAACAAAACCAGAACCTGGATCGGCTTCTGCGACTTTTGCTTTTATAGCGGAAAGTGCAGATAAAATATCAGTCACTTTAGCACGCTCTTCTTCTAGCCCTGGAAGTCCAGTTGTCTCTTTAACAGTAGCCTTCTGTTCCATTTCTTCTTTAATCTTAGTTAGCTGTTGCTGATCGGTGCCAATATTCGTTACACCCAATACTGCCGCTCCATTTTTCCCTGTGGCAATTCCTTTTTCCAAGTTATCTAAAATAGTGTTATTATATCGATCAATTGCCGTTCCTTGTACGATAAGTAAGTCAGATAATTGGCGGTCCACTTCATTTTTACGCAAATCAGATAATGCATTTAACTTTTCTTTGTTTGCATCTATTATGCTGTTCACCTTGTAAATCTCATCATTTAATTTTTCATTGCTATTTTCTAACTGCTGTACAGATTGATTGAATTGTTCGGCTTGTGCCACTGCAGCAGCTTGAATCTTAGCTAAACTACTATCTTGTACTTGTTGAAGAATTTGTTTTTGTGTATCTTGAAATTCTTTGTATTGTTGTACATACGTAATAAAACCGTTCATTTGCTGTCCGAATGATTCTGCATTGTCGATACGTGAGTCATGAGCGTTGTTAGCAGAACCAATCGTAGACAGAAGAGATTCCATCTGTTCTTTCTGTCTTTTCATTTCGGTAGCTAGCGTTTCAGATTCGGGTTTATAGTAAGCGGACATGGCACTTAAAAAATCTGTTTCTTTTCCTAATATATTTGTAAACTCTTTTTTGATATGGTTCATTTCCTGGGCAATATAGCTCCAGTAAAGAGTCGAGACTTTGTCGTTTACACGGTTCGTAGCTGTTTTAATTTCATTCAGCACTCGTTCTTTCCGTAATCCTGTTTTTTGCCGCTGTACTTGATAGGAAAATTCCGCTTTTTTGGGATTCTGTTGATCATACGACATGATATTTTCCGAAAAGTTGGATGGAATATAGACAATCGCATCGTACTGATTAGATTTTAATCCGTTTTCTGCTGCTCCTCTCCCCATCACTTTCCATTCATATGGAGAATCCGTTGCCAAAATCGATACAACCTCTACTCCCATATCGATATTTTCCTCTTCCTTTGTAAGTCCCAAATCCTCATTTACAATGGCGATCACCCGCTTATTGGATGTGTTCAGGTCTAATATGTTCACACCCATAAGCTGGAAAAACACGATAGGTACTGCCAATATGATTAATATCCCCGCTATCATTTTCCAATACTTTTTAGATTTATTTGTTTTCATTGCATGATCTTCCTCTCCATTTTGCATAACGGGATTTGTACTTTCGTCGCATTCCCATTCAAAATGTAATGTGCGAATCCAAGTGGCAACTCCACTTCTTTTCGCTCATACGCTACTGTATATAATGTCTGCTCTGCCTTTTTTGTATAAATAAGCGCCTGTCGAATAAGCTTTAATTCGTTTGTAAAAGCATCATATCCCTTTGTAATTTCCGCGTTATTACCAGAAACTATTACATTAAATCCTAAGTGAGAATAGTTTTTCACGAGCTTTGAAAGTCGATCTTGAATGCCGTTATCCGCTACTTGTAAAAAGCGTGTATACCCATCAATGACAAAATAGGAAAGCATCATTTCCACCGGAGCATTACCATTTTGTACCTTTTCTACATAGGCCTTCTCCGCTTCCACATAATATTGTTCTGCTTGTGAAATCCATTCGATCAAATGTTCTTTCGTTTCTAAATAATCGACCATAGAATGATCCGAAAACTCTGAGAGTCCACGATCAAAGGAATCAAAAATAGCGGTGAATCCTGCTTGTTGTCCTAAAAGGGACGAAAGCATCCATTTTAGCGTATTTGTTTTTCCGCGTTGCACAGGTCCAACTAGAAGACAATGACGATTTTTCTTAAAGTCAATGACAATAGGACGTACAGTTTCCTCATCTAATCCAATAGGAATTAGTCCATTCCCGAACTTTTGATCCAAATAGTACGCGAAGTTGATAGAATTTAACTCAAGCGGCAACATCGCAATCGGTTTTGGAAGTTCAACATGCTGACATTTTGCTTTTAATGACTGCACTTGCTTTTTAATAGATTCCAGTACTTCAAAATCATCTGTTCCGCTTGCTGGAAGAAATATTTGTGTGAAAAATACTTCTTCTTTTTTCAAAATAGCCCTTCCAGGGAATGGCTCTAAATTGAAAGGTACACGCCCAACAACAGAAAAAGCTTCCGTTGCATCCATCAAATAGTGCACAACCTTCGTTTTTAAGTTGTTCATAAGCGATTGTCTAACTGATTGCACCCTTGTTGCTGCTACAAATAAATAAATACCAAGTGATTGGCCATCCCTTCCGAATTGAATTAATTGAGATTCCAATTCTTCCATTTCTTCGCGGACAATATCATAGTTATCTACCACAATATAAATAAGTGGCAGCTTTTCGTCAGAAAGTTTATTGAACATATTAATATTGCTTACTTCCGTTTGTTGGAATGCCATTTTCCTATTAGAGATTTCTTCTCTTATTAGCTTCATTAGTTTTTCTCGTTTCAGCTCTTCATCAATTGTGAAATAATCAGCTGTATGAGGAAGCTGTTTCAATGGAAGCAGCGAGCCATTCCCATAATCCAATACATAATAATTTGCTTCGCTAGGTGTCATTTGTTCAGCTAATCCAAGAAGCGTCGTAAGCAATGTATAAGACTTTCCGTAACCGGAAGAACCGAATACACCTAGGTTTCCGTCTTTCTCCCAGTCATAATTCATCTGCGTTTGACTTTGCTTTTCTGGTTCATCAATCATTCCGAAAGCAACGCCTTTTAGCTCACTATTATCTGCTTGTTTCTCTAGTCGAATTGCGAGCGGCGGCAACCAAGGACTAGCTAATTTACGAATCGCCATGTCAGTTGTAGTTTGAGCAATTCTGGAAGTGACTGCTTCCATTTCGGTCATCCCGTTCGATTTCTTTTTCACATTTGTCGCGATCCCAGAAAGAGGATAAAGTCCAAGATCCGTAACGATTGCTACATCATCTTCTCCTTCTAATACTTCTTCCATATAAGGTGCTCCGCTCCATGCAGATTGGAATAACTCATACACCTCATTGTTCCCAACTTGTAAGTATCCACGCCCGGTTACAGTAATCGAGGCTGCATCGCTATTTTTTAATATTTCCTTACTATCTGATGCATCCTGCACTTTCAAAGCGACACGGAAGCGAGCATTACTCCAAATCTGGTCATCGATAATGCCTCCTGGTTTTTGCGTAGCCAAAATCAGGTGAACACCAAGGCTTCGTCCAATTCTCGCAGTACTTACAAGTTCTCGTATAAATTCTGGCTCTTCGCTTTTTAACTCAGCGAACTCATCTGAAATAAGGAATAAATGCGGCAATGGCTCCACTACTTTGACATCTTTATAAAGGGTTGAATAATCATCGATATGTGTCACCACATGCTGATCAAATAGCCGTTGCCTTCTCTTCAATTCACTATTGATAGAAGCGAGTGCCCTCATACTAAAATTTTTACTTCCCTCAATATTTGTGATTGTCCCTAAAAGATGGGGAATATGTTTGAATGGCTGAGCCATCCCCCCACCTTTATAGTCAATAAGTAAAAATGCCACTTCATGTGGGTGATAATGAACTGCAAGCGATAAAATATATGTCTGCAAAAACTCACTTTTACCTGATCCCGTAGTACCAGCTAATAATCCATGGGGTCCATGTGCTTTTTCATGTAAATTTAAATGAACTAATTCATTTTTTCCTTTAAACCCGATTGGTACAACTAATGATTTAGCCGATTCGTTCACTGTCCAGTTTTTTCTAATCGGTACATCCGCAGCATCTTTTACACCAAACATTTCAAGGAAACTGACTGAATCTGGTATTGAATTCTTTATACCGATTTGATGATTAAGCGTTTTTAACATGCGTGCATATCGTTCGTTTGTTTCTGGAATATAAGCATCTAATTGGAAAGGAATATCCACTGCTTTCCCCGCATCAATCAAAATATCTCCTTCCCTCTCATTTACATAGCGTACAAGCGTATGTACGTTTTCCGTCATACGTTCTTGCGCCGACTCTGCAAAAATAACCGAAATCCCCAGTTCCTCTGTATTTCTGCTTTCCAAATACTCTAAAATGACATGTTCCGCAAGCAATGAATAATCCGAAACGATAAAAATAAGATGGGGAGCAAACTTCACTTTCCCTTTCATTTCGTCCGCATCACGTTCACGAATGAGTTCATATATAGAAGACAATAGCTGATCGCGCGTTTCCTCGTTATGGATTAAGCCTCTTGCATGCATATGAGGAAGCTTAAAATGTGGCAACCATTTCATCCATTCGATGTCCTTATATTCTTGATGTTCAAAAATATAAATGAATCTAGTATCGTGGTAACTATGAGAGAAAGCTAACTGACCAATAATTTGATGCAATTCCCTTTTAATAATTGTCTCTTTTCCGATCAGGCCTAATATTCCATCAGAAAGTCGCGTTGTGATTGGTGCTGCTTTAATTTCTTTATATACCGTTTCCATACGTTGTGCTTGCTGCAATAAATCATCGACTTCTCGATTGGCTAAATCTCCGGAAGAAAGTTTTACTTCGTAGCTTGCCGGAATGGTACCAGTTCCAAGTCGAAACTCTAAAAAGTCATGACTCTCAAGCGTTCTTTCCCATATTCTTCTCGATAGTTCATTTGTCATTTGTTTCATTTCTTCAAATGGAGGGAAATGATACTCTAATACTTGTTTTTGCTTTTCTGAAAGCTCATGTAGTTCTTTGCGTAGATTTTCTAGATAAGCTGTATATACTCGGCGTCTTTTCTCCGCATTTAACTTACGCTTTTTTCTATCCTTGAAAAATTGGATAGTCGAGTTAACCATAACAGCTAAAAACATAGCAATAGAAATGATAATGAATACGCCGCGAGGGATGAAGTAAGCAACTAGCCCAAGTACAATGAGCATAACTAATGGAAGTGCAATAATCGACAAAAGCCCGCGACCATTGTCATCACTTTCTTGAGTAGGAAATGATAACGATACTTTGTCTTCTGGCAAATCGTAAATCATTCTAGGCGTCCTTCTATAATCAGGGTACATATGATATATTTCCGATTTAGGTACTTCGATTTCGGGTAGATATGTTTCGTATGAAACGGAGGTGATTACTTCCAGTCTATCTCGTTCGATTAATTTTACTTCCATGAAAGCCCACTGAATCACATCACCGATTTGAAGGATAGTGTTCGTTTCACATCGTTTGCCATTAACATACAAAGGACAACCAAAGTCTTTTTTAATAATCCATCCATCGATAATTTTATTTAGTGAAAAATGACCGTTCTCTATTTTTGTAAAATGAGTATTTTTCCGTTGAAATGTAGCATTTTCTAGCGTACTATCAAATGACACTTCATTTTCATAGTCTATAAAGTATGTCGTTTCTTTAATTGATGCTGTTAAAGCATATAAATGCAAAACCTTATCTGATTGCTCAATCCTTACATCTTGTTCGTTCGTTAACTCGCCAATATATTCATTCCCACTGTAGACCGAAAGTTTATTTTCTTCTTTTGTTACAGTTACATGTCCTTTTATAAATGGATAAGATTGTATCGTAACATCATGCTCAATCTCAGGTCCCACGGTTAAACAATCAAAGTCACTTTCTTCCAAACAAATCTGTTGATAATGCTCATCGTAAAAAAGCCATAGCTGCAACATACATACACCTTCTTTCCTAGCGCTCTTATTTTTCTTTACTCACCAGACTGCTCTTCTTGCTCCATCAGTTTCTCGTATTCTTCCACTTCTCTATCAACTTCATCTAGTTGAGTCTGCATTTCTTCACCCGACAAATGTTGGTCTGCTTTAATTTCTTCACGCCTTTTCAACAATCCATAAGTAATAAGTTCCCCGTCTTCCATCGATCTAGCTAGATCTACAGCTTTTTCAGCTTCTCCCCGATTTATATAAATCCAGTATTTAAAGTAGTCGGAATCCGTTTGCAAAGTAATATTAGACAACACATTCTTTTTCTGTTCTTCGTCTAATCGTTCATTTGTAACAGATGAGTAAGCAAGTTCATACAGCACTACATAAGGCATTGGTTTCACACTATATGGACTTAATTTTGTAACTACTTGGCTGTAATTTTGTCCCAAAAAATATTCATGGCTAAGTGTATATGCTTCGTTTTTTGGCTTTTCGTGTACAAAATAAATAATAGTAAATATAATGGCAGGAATAATCAGTACACCAAGTCCTATAGAAAGCCATTTAGTAATTTTCCACTTTTTGAGGGGGAGTTTTACATTTGCCTGTTCGATTACTTCCAATTGCTCCAATTGTTGTCCAATGTAATCTAGTAACGAATCACTATCCTTCATCGACATTATTTTGGCTCCGGTTTCTTTTAGCTCTAAGATTTCGGAGTACTTCAAATACTCTTCAAAAGTAAATGAAGCATCTATTGCTGCAGCAACCACAGCTTTTGTTTCCAGCCATACACGCTCATCATTCGTTTCAAAGGGCGGTAAACTTCCCATTACACCGTAATACAAAAAAATGGGCTCCATTCCTCTGTTATATACAATGTTTTCTGGGCAAACGATTAAATTCAGACGGGGATATGGATGAGTGTAAACCTTTTCTACTAATTGATAGGCAAACATCCATCGAGACTTGTTATCTTCCAAATGCATAGTACTGAAACGCTTATGAGATGTAGGAATTTCCGCTTGAATGATTAGTTCATTTTCAGTAATTTGAATATCTTTAGCGATTTTAGGATTTACTTCTTTTAAGAAAATGATTTCTTCTGTTCTTTTAAAACCTACACGCTCTTTTTGAAATACAAAGGTTGTTTTAAATGGTTCTTCATTTATTTCTGCACCTATCCGATTTTTTAAATATGTATGTGATTTAGTAGTGGCCATCTTCTTAACTCCTTCAAATGATTTCTAACCGGTCACCTGTCGTAATCCCACACTGAGCCAATGTTAAATGACCTGGAAATAATATGTCCTTATTCACCACACGTACCCAATGGCCTTCTCGTGGAACTTTAGAAATAGCATTTGCTTGCCAAGCAATGTCTATCATTTTTTTCATCGTATAATAATCGGATAATCTAAGATCCATCACGTCGCCTTCGTAATTGGTAATATCCACCGTAATTTCTATATACATTATTTCACCTCTTGTTTAATGCCCCAAAGTTGTTGATAAATAGAGGAAAAGCGCCTTCCTTGGGGGAATGACGCTCTACTATTTTTTTCTTCCGAGTTGGAAGCGTTATCCGCGGATTTGGCTTGCAATTTGTTGATCCGCATCTTGTAATGCTTGTCCAGCACGGCTTAATTGAATTCCTACTTCACTTAAAAGTTCACGCATTTCATTAAAGTGAGGTTTTAGTCTTTCATATTGCTCAGCAAAAGCTGCACTTGAAGAACCTTCCCACATAGATTGTAATTCACCAATCATTCCGTCTAGACGACCAATTTGGGAACCAACCTCCCCTGATTCATGGTTGTAACGAGAAGCCATCGCATCTAGTTCTGCTGGTGTTACGCGAATAATTCCTGACATTCCATACATCTCCCTTAACTTGAAATTTTGTGGTATTTATAAAATAACTGCTTAGATAGACCGTTAACGATCCCTTTAACGCAGATACTTCCATTTCTTTGCTTTAAGCAGAAAAAAGGACTCTATAATCCAATCATTCTTTCCCCCACTTAATAGAGATTCAAACCTAAAATATTCACAAAAATAAAAAAAGATTGAACTCAACAATTTGAAACAAAAAGGCTGGATAAATATTCAAAAATAAATACCTAACTTTTCCTTTAATATAATAAATAACACTACATTTTATAGACGTCAAAGTTACCTCAAAAAACCGAAAATTTACTTAGCACTATTAACTCAGAGACTTATGTCACTTCATTTTAATAAATCAAATAAGATAGTATTTTTTTTATATTGTTTTTTAAAATATTCATCTAAATGACAAAAATTCATAATCAAAAAATAAAAGCATGACTTTATAATCATTTTGATTTCTAAATAGTCAAAAAATACCTCGATTCAAAGATACTTAAACCTATGACTTTCTTCTATTAAAAAGTTGTATCTAATTGTGAAAGTAGCCAAAAGAAAAACACCCTAAGAATTATCACGCCTAATTCTCAGAGTGTCTTTATTTATATTCTGTCGACTATTTCCCGGGAAATCTGACAATTTTGTCGAGAGGGAGTTATTTTTGTCTAAGAGCTGTTTTCAAGACTTTTCCACTAGCATTTCTAGGTAGATTATCGATGAACACTACGTCTTCCGGTAACTTATATTTAGCAAGTTGCTTTGTACTAAATTCCATCACCTCTTCTTTTGTGAGAGATTTACCTTCTTTTAATACAACAAAAGCTTTTGGAACTTCCCCATACACTTCGTGGGGAACACCAACTACTGCTGCTTCTAACACTTCAGGGATTTGGTATAAAACTTCTTCTACTTCTACCGGATATACATTTTCCCCAGCACGTATAATCATATCTTTTTTACGATCGACGATATAAAGCAATCCGTCTTCATCGAATTTCCCTAAATCCCCAGTATATAACCAACCGTTTTGAATAGCTTTTCTTGTTG
Source organism: Bacillus sp. FJAT-22090 (assembly GCF_007676755.1). GTDB lineage: Bacteria > Bacillota > Bacilli > Bacillales_A > Planococcaceae > Psychrobacillus. The sequence continues at coordinate 546,421 of NZ_VEBK01000001.1, forward strand.
CTTCCTCATTTTTTAGATAGCCTTTCATTACTTGTGGGCCTTTTGTGATTATTTCTCCTACTTGACCAACAGGCACTGAATTTCCAAACTCATCTACTACTCTTACTTCCGTTTGCGGTAGCGGCTCTCCTACAGATCCAACTTTGTCGAGTGCATGATGATCTTTTAACGTAGTAGCTGCTGGAGAATTCTCTGTTTGTCCATATAAATTCTGAACTTTTACACCCGGATATAGCGCTTTAACTTTACGAACTAATTCGTACGGCATAGGAGCTGCCCCGTAAGTAAATAGTCGAAGGTTTGGTAATTGTAGATTTTCCATTTTAGGTGTGTTCAATAGAATACTGTACATCGCAGGCACTCCGAAAAATATAGTTACATTTTCTCGTTCCATCGTATTTAAAGCACGCTCCGGAGAAAATCCCTCTTCAATAATGATAGTTCCGCCAGCGTAAATAACCGGAATACTAAAAACATGGCTTGCAGCACAATGAAATAAAGGAGCGACAATTTGCATACGATCCTTTGAGTTGAGTCCCATCGCTTCTCCCCATATTTGTGCAGTTGCTTTCACATTATCGGCCGTTAACATGACACCCTTTGGTTTACCAGTTGTACCAGAAGTATAAAAAACAACACTCGTTTGTTCTTCTCTTTTAGACGTTTCAGCAAACGTAATCGAATCATCTTTTATAATATCTGTTAAGACACAGTTCTCACCAATTTCTAAAGTATCTTGAAACTTCCTAAAAGTTTTTGGTATTGCTTCCAAGGTTGATTTTAAATCAGCATCATAGATTAATGCTTTTGCCTCTGAGTGTGTGAATATGTAATTTACTTCAGGTGCAGCGAGTTTTGTGTTCACTGGCATAACACTAAATCCGCCGAGTTGACAAGCATAATAACAAACCAAGAAATAATCGGAGTTATTCAAATACAACGCAATAATATCTTCTTGCAAATATCCCTTCGCTTGAAAAAAACCAGCTAATCTTTTTGCAGACTCATAAAATTCGGAATAAGTTGTATTCCTACCATTAAATTGTGTAATCAGCTGATGTGGCTGTGCTTTAGCATGATATGCCAGTTTTTCAGTAATGAACATTTATCAGATCCCCTTTGATTAGAATGACGTAATTTACTTTACTATCTGCAACAAAGCACTTAAGTAATTTCTTGGTGCATTTTCAGAATTTTATGACTAATATAAATTATACTTTTCTCTTTAAAAATGTAAATAGCTTATTTCTACTTATTCATGACCCTATAAACATATGCACTAATTATGAAGAAAATATCTATCTCTCAAATTTATAAACAATAAAAGAAATACCCTATAAAGAGAAAACTTGTATCTATCATTTTCAATTTGCGTCTAACAATAAAATGCTCCAGCGCAATTTGCGCCGGAGCATATTTATTTTATTATTTATCGGTACGTTCATCATTTGGAGGTAGATCTTCGTATGGATGAAGGTCATTTGTAGATGGGATGTTATATCCCGTCTCAGGTGATTCATCCTCATGTGTTGGGTTAATCACATTTTTTTCAAATTGTTCCCTTTCATTCATCGGATTGATTTCATCCACATGAGCACTATTTCCATACAAACTTTGTTCCGTTTCTGTTGGGTTTCGGAAATTCTCCTTGAATGATTCTTTCATGGATTCCTTTTTCTCCTCATATTTTTCCTTCGATACATCTGCTTCTTCTATACTTTTTTCCATTTTACTTAAATAACGTGCTGCATGGTCTCGCCCACCAAGTCCAAATGCTAAGCCGAATGCCAATGCAACTCCCCCTAAAATTAGGATAAACGCGGCGTTTATTATGGAAGCAGCAATACCTAATTGGTCAAGCGCCATAAAGAATGCGAATGCTAAAATCGCATACTTCGCCACATAGCGCAAGAAATGTGGTGCACCTGAAGACTTAGTCATCACACTACCGACCAACTTTTCGACAATATTAGACAACCAAAATCCTATAGCTAGAATTACAATTGCGGCAAAAACCGCTGGCAAATAAGCAAAAATACTAGTTGCCAGTGTTACCATGAACTCCAGCTCCAATAGCTGAAGAGCCTCGACAACAAATAACAATATAATGACAACTTGTACTACCGTACCTAATATTGCTGCGATAGAGAGACCAGTACCAGTATCAGATTTGAATCCCATTTTTCCAAAAATCGAATTCACACCGAGTTTTTCAAGCAATGAAACGACTATATCTTTTACCCATTTCGAAGCGACTACTCCTATTAACACTAACACAATCGCCACGAAAATCTTTGGTAACATCCCCATAATATCATGTAACATTGCTATGGCAGGTGCAGAAATACCTTCTAAATCTACTATTTCTAAGGCAGTAATCGACACCGGGATCATAATTAAAATAAACGCAATGATTCCTACTACCTTTGATACACTCGATCCCTCTATAAAAGATGAAATCTTCAACTTATCTGCTAAACGATCAGCCCCAGCTGAATGTAAAAATTTCTCTATTAAATTGCGAACTAGTTTTGCAACGAACCATCCAATGACAAAAACAATAGCAGCCGATACCAATTTAGGGACAAAGGTAAAGAAACTAGCAAGCATTCCTTCAAATGGACCGCTTAAACCGTCGATTCCAAGCGCGTTTAATACCGCTGGAATAAACAATAAAAAGATTAAATAATATGCTACATTTGCAGCAGTATCCGTCCACTTCTCTTGATCCACTTGATTGGCATCAACGCCTGTTTTCCCCACATATTTATTCAAATTGAGCTTAGTACCCGCCATTTGAATTACTTTCTTCACTACTGTAGCTAAGATCCAAGCAAACAATAAAATGAAAGCTGCCTTCAAAATATTCAAGAAAGCACCAGTTAATCCTGAATACATCGAAACAAACGGAGTCGCCATTGTATTCAAGTTTAAAATATTAAAGAATAGCACAAATACTAATATTAAAACGATAGCAAATACCACTTTACTAATTACTTTTTCTACGGTCCATTTGGATTTTGTATTACCTAACCGTTCATTAACATGAAATTTACGCAGTAATTTATACGTCATATTCTCCAATAATTTCGCGATAAAAAACCCTATTAATAAAACAACTAAACCTATTAATACTTCTGGTAAAAAAGAGATTGTATCCCTCCAATAATACTGGTCGAACATTCCATCATCCTCCTTTTTAGTTAAGTTCCCTATAAAACTATGACAATACTCTGTTACCCCCGTCTACCTTCATTCAAACTAACGAAACATGCTACTTCTTCAAATCTAGATGTGTTTTAGAATTCAAAAAAATACCACCAAAAGTTTTGGCAGTATTTTAGTCTTTTATTTATTGGCTCTGTTAAAAGTAAAGGATGATTAATAGTTAATGGATATGGAGAATGGGTTTCCCAACATGCTCATACAAAGAAATAATATTGCTATATTGTACAATAAAAATATATTGTTCAGCTTGAATTAAAAAGGAATAATTGCCACAAAAATAGTAAATGTCCTTATTAAACTATAGGGTTCTTTGGTAAAAAACTATATCAACCTTTACCTTCAACTCAGCCATACTTTTCTGTCCAGCAAATGGCCTTTTACTTAGCATTTATGCAAAACAAAAAAGACAGAGGAAAAATAAACTGTACCCTATAAGATAGACACTTTAAAAAGGTCATCTTATAGGGTTTTTTTGTTTTAT